>NZ_LRAC01000174.1 GCF_001517085.1 Paenibacillus sp. DMB5 | reverse complement strand
GATCTCCGGTTTACCCAGCTATATCAAGGGTTTGTTTGGAGATTTGAGCTGCGAAAGTTGAGTTAAATCCTAGAGTAGAAGCTTCTGTCTGTCCTGTATGCTTCATTAGTTACCATATCATGCCTGCTCCCAAAAGGGTATGTCTACTTCTTTTATAACCGTTGCTGCCGGTAAAGAGCATACGCGGGACGTAAGGTTTATCTGCTAAGGACAAGAAATCTGCGTTAGTTTTGGCAGGGCGGTACATTGTGGACATTTCTGACTTTGCGATAGTATAAATGCTAACATTACAATCTTAAGACCGACATCAGGGAGGGAATTTTAATGGCACTTCAGCAAACGATTACGGTAATGAACACAATGGACAGCGCTTATGTGAACGGGGAGCAGATCAGGCAGTTATTCTCAGCTTATCCGGGAATCGAGGTCATTGTTAAAAAGGTAGAGGGTGAAAAGGGCAGCACAGAATTCGTTAAAATTACAATTCCGGGCAGCGAGGGTAAGCTTAACGGAGGCAGCGCGCCTACTTTCGGCATTGTCGGCCGTCTCGGCGGAATCGGCGCCCGTCCAAGCCGGATCGGGATCGTCTCTGATGCAGACGGGGCAGTTGCAGCTGTTGCTGCAGCACTCAAGCTCGCGGACATGCAGGCCAAAGGGGATGTACTGAAGGGGGATGTGTTGATTACAACGCATATCTGCCCGGATGCGCCGACGCTGCCGCATGAGCCGGTGGATTTCATGGATTCCCCGGTAGACATTTTGCAGATGAATGAGCATGAGGTGCTGCCTGAGATGGAAGCCGTGCTGTCCATTGACACGACCAAGGGCAACAGAGTGGTCAACCACAAAGGCATTGCCATCTCGCCTACTGTCAAGGAAGGCTACATTCTGCGGGTTAGCGAGGATCTACTTCGGATAAAAGAAATGACAACCGGCCAGTATCCGGTTACTTTTCCTGTGACGACACAGGACATTACGCCATACGGGAATGGGCTGTACCATATCAACTCCATTCTGCAGCCTGCGGTAGCCACATCAGCACCGGTTGTGGGGCTGGCTATTACTGCCCAGTCCATGGTTCCGGGCTGCGGCACCGGCGCAAGCCATGAAGTCGATATCGCCCAGGCGGTGCGTTTTGCCATTGAAACGGCCAAAGAAGTGACCCAGGGGACCTGCGCCTTTTATAACGAGGAAGAGTTCGCACGCATTAATGAACTGTACGGTTCAATGAATGTGCTGCAGACTTTGGGCAGACCGGCAGTGGCTTCCCTTTAACAGTATAGGAGACGGTGGCGCTGAAGCGGTTCAGCGCCATTTGTATATAGGATTTTAAGGTGCGGGAAGAGTGGCGGAGAAGAATTTAGGGAACTGGAGTACCAGGACAGAATTGATAAAGAGACAGGGATTGTCAGGAGGGAACAGCTTGAACAATATCGGCATGATTACAATCGGCCAGACACCGCGTTCGGATGTGGCACCTATTATCGAAAAGCAGCTGGACGGGCGGGCCGCACTGGTACAGGCCGGCGTGCTGGACGGCTATACCGCTGAGCAGGTGCGTGAGCTTTTTAGTCCGCAGGCCGGGGAGTACGTATTGACTACCCGGATGGCGGACGGGTCAGCAGCTGTTATATCCCGGGAGCGGATCGCACCGGTGCTGCAGGGGAAGATTGATACAATGGAAGCAGAGGGGATCACTACGATTCTGCTGCTCTGCACCGGTGTTTTTCCGGGGCTGCATACGAAACGTGCCCATCTGCTGGAGCCGGACCGGATCATTCCGCCTGTCGTCCAGGCCATGCTGGGCGGCCGCCGCCTGGGGCTGATTGGTCCGCTGCCGGAGCAGGAGGACAGTATGAATGAGAAGTTCTCTGCGGCAGGCGGCAGGCTTCCCTTTGCTGCGGCTTCCCCGTACACCGGCACGGAAGCTGATTTCCGCGCTGCCGCAGAGCGGCTACGGGGTGAAGCTGATGTGCTGGTACTTGACTGTATGGGCTATGTAGAGCAGCATAGACAGTGGGCAGCTTCAGCAGGAGTGCCCGCTGTACTGTCAAACGCCCTGATGGGCAAGCTGATAGCAGAAATGGTGTAATCAGGAGGAAGTTAACATGAGTGAAGCAAGAATAGGAATCAGCATGAATGTTCTTAAGGATTGCCTGGGGCTGCGCAGCGGAGAGTTGCTAGCCGTTGTAGCCGATGACGACAAGCGTGAGCTTGCCGAATCCGTCTACGAGGCAGGTAAGCGGCTTGGGGCCGAGTCCATGCTGCTGGTTATGAAGCCGCGCAGCAAATCCGGTGAAGAGCCGCCGGCTCCAATTGCCGAAGCAATGGCCAAGGCGGATGTGGCGGTATGTATAACAACACATTCGATGACACATACTGCAGCCCGTAAACAGGCGGCCGCGGCTGGAACCCGGGTAGCGACCATGCCGGGGATGACAGACGATATGTTCAGCCACGGTGCGATTACGGCAGACTATGCGCAGGTAAAGGAACTGACCGAGCAGGTCGCCGCGCTGCTGTCCGCAGGCCGTGAGGTCCGCGTAGAGAAGGACGGGCTTAGCCTCCGCTTCTCGATTGACGGCAGGGACGGCGTGCTGAGCACCGGATTATATTTGAATCCGGGTGAATCCGGCAATCTGCCGTCCGGTGAGGCTTTTATCGCGCCGTTCGAGGGCACTGCTGCCGGACAGATCAAAGTCGACGGCTCGATTGCCGGGATCGGTGCGCTGGACAGCCCGCTGGTGCTCACCGTCGAGGAGGGCCGTCTGACCGCAGCTGAAGGCGAAGACGGAGACAAACTGCTCGAGATGCTTGGTTCTGGCGACGGACGCCTGCTTGGGGAATTCGGCATCGGCACAAACAATAAGGCGAGAATTACCGGTGTGGTGCTGGAGGACGAGAAAGTCTACGGTACGATCCATGTGGCTTTCGGCAGCAATAATACCTTTGGCGGAACGGTTGCAGCCGGCGTACATATCGACGCGGTAGTCATGAAGCCGGATGTATATATTGACGATAAGCTGATTATGCGTGCCGGGCAGCTTATATAGGCGGCACTACTGCTTATAGCTGCGGCAGGTAAGCAGAGCTAGGAGTTGTCTATCCAGGCAGACAGACGGTCTAGCTCCTGTGGCCGGGAGCAGCCACAGGAGCGGAGTATTTGCGATGTTTGAACAGGGGGAGATAAGGATGCTTGGAATGATACGTGTAATTACGCTGCAGGATGAGTATGCAGTCCATCTGCACGGGGCGCTTGTTGAAAAGCGCTACGGCCTGCCGGTGCTCAGCCGCTGCATTCCGGATCAGCCCCGGGGTGTGTACAATGACGAGACGGAAGCGGAGTCGGTGCCGAAGATTATTGAACTCGCCCGGCAGCTTGAGGGAGAGGGCTGCACGGCAATCGGCATCAGCTGTGCCGCAGATCCGGCCCTTGCTGAAGCAAGGGCGGCGGTCAAGGTCCCGGTGTTCGGCGCAGGCTCCTGTGCCGCGCACCTGGCATTGACCTGCAGCAGCCGGATCGGTGTCCTGACAATCCTTACGGAGGTGCCGCCGCTGATCCGCGGTATTCTTGGTGACGCCTATATCGGCATGGACCGCCCTGACGGCGTAACGACTACGCTGGATCTCGGTACGCCAGCCGGACGGGCCGGCGCGCTTGCCGGCGCCGCGCGGCTCGTCGAACGCGGAGCCGATGCGATTGTGCTGGCGTGCACCGGCTTCGCCACCATCGGGCTTGCGGCCGAGCTGGAGGAACAGCTCGGCATCCGCGCCTTTGACCCGATCCTGTCACTCGGCGCGGCTGTGGCATCAGCCGCAGCTCTGCCGGACCAGATGCGGCGCTGATTGCGGTACGCTAATGTATCACGTTAAGCCGGTACCAGGCGCATGCCAGGTATGTCCCGCATCCGTGCAAACTATGTACGGTGTGCGTGTGAAGAACGAGTTGAGATGGATTTAAGAACGAGTTAAGATCGAGCCAAGCCAAGTATATCTTCTGCGTGTATGACGAAGCATGCTAAATACGTGCTGAATGCGTGCTGAATGCGTGCTGAATGCGTGCCGCATGCATGCTGTGTGCGTGCTCAACGCCGATTACGTTATGGTACTTGACATGAACGGTCTAAGAATAGTCTGGTGATATTCTCACTGTGTAAGCTATATTGGCAGCTGTTGTGCCAGCTCCGCAGCCAACAATGCAGTTAAGGCGTCCCCGGAACGTTTGCGGGGACGCTTTTTTTGCTGTTAAGAAACGTTAAGGCTTATGTTGGGCAAATCGGGAGAACTGTTAGAGATAGTATCACGCTTTGGCGGCGGGGGATAAGTGTTCGCTGTAACGGGGAGCGGAGTGCCGATTTAGAGTAATATTAAGTTTCCTAGTATGAGGAGTGTGGCAGAGCTGCGGTTTATTGATATAGTCGGAAAAAGCGGGCTTCAACTAACTATCGGGTTGTCCCGCGCGGCTGTACGCTGAGGTTTCCTGACGGGCTCAGGGTTGAAACCGATATCCGAACAAACGAATTGGATTTTTGCTACTTAAATTCACCATTGGGCATCATTCAAGCTATCTAGTTGGAAAAATGACACTTATTTCATGAAAAATATGCCTTTCAAGGTGAATTTGGAATAATTAAGTGCTGTTTTTCCAACTAGAATCTGGAGAACTGCGTGAGGTCCAAAACTAGATGGTGATTTTCCACTTAGTCTGATGAGAGCACATACACTAACGAGTGTACATGCATGGCTAAGGTGCAATTGGCCCGGCAGAAGCACTCCCCGGCTCGCAATGAAGGGCAAAAGTGCCTCTGATTCCGCCGAAGTAGCTCAGCTCGGCGAAATGAGAGGCAAAAATGCCTCTGATTCCGCCGAAATAGCTCAGCTCGGCGAAATGAAGGGCAAAAATGCCTCTGATTCCGCCGAAAGAGCCCAGCGCGGCGAAATGAAAGGCAAAAATGCCTCTGATCCGCCGGAATAGCTCAGCTCGGCGCAATGAAGGGCAAGCAGAATCTTCCCGCAGCAAGCCCCTCCCAGCAAACACAACCTTACTTACTGATTGAGAATATATGCAATTTGCTATATTTTCCTGTGGTAAACGGCTTATGTCTGATAAACTAACATGAGCAATTAACGCGGCATATTTCAGGAAAAATCATGAAATACTGTAGACAGCAGAGGGAGGCAGAAGCATTGAAGACACGCGGAATTACATTAAGAGAACTGATGCAGCTGTCCGTGCTAGGCAAAGCGAAGGTGATCAGCGGTGAGCAGGGGCTGGACCGGGTTGTCCGGTTTGTAGATATTATGGAGGTCCCTGACCTGAAGGGCTGGATCAGCGAGGGCGTCATGCTGCTGACTACGGCATACTCGATCCGTCACGACCCTTCGCTGCTGGCGGAGCTGATCTATACACTTGATAATCTGGGCGCGGCGGCACTGGCGATCAAGCCGGCCAGGTTCCTGAAGGAGATTCCCGAGAGCGCGATTGACGCCAGCAACGCCTGTGGTCTGCCGATTGTGGAGATCCCGCCGGAGATCCCCTATACGGATATAACCCAGCCCGTGACGGAGCTGCTGCTCGGCCGGCAGGCGATGCTCCTGCGCCGTGCTGAGGAGGTATACCGTACACTGACAACGATGGTGCTGGAGAACAGCGGTATCCAGGCAGTGACGGACAACGTGGCGGAGTTTCTGAAGGCACCGGTGGCGCTGGTCGATCCGGAGCGCAAGATTATCGTCTCCTCCCCGGCAGATTATGAATGGCAGCAGGAGGCGGCGCCGCTGAACTGGAGCATTCATGTAGACCGGCGCACCGTGGCCAAGCTGCTGGTGGATAAGCAGCAGCTGGACGATATGGAGGAGGTAGGAATCGAACAGGCCAGGCTAGTGTTCGCACTGGAGCTGATGCGCAGAAAGGTCGCCGAGGACACGGAATTCAGGCTGCGCGGCAATTTCATCGACGAGCTGCTGACCCCGCCCCTGCCAACGCGCCATGAGGTGGAGCGCCGGGCAAGACAGCTGGGCATGAACCCCGAGCATAAATGGGAGGTGGCGGTCATTGAAGGGGAGAGCGCGCCGAGCGAGGAGACGGTCAACCGGCTGCTGGAACGGGAAGCGAAGAAGCGCGGCGTCACCCCCCATGCCGAGTACCGTTCCAGCCGGGCTGTACTGTTCCTGCCGACGCCAGAGGGGCGTAAGCTTAGCGCGGCTGAAGATATACAGGAGTCCTGGTCCAGGACACTGGAGGGCTGGCTGCAGGACAAAAGCAACGGCCTCGCCAATTACCGGACCGGCGTCGGGACACCGGAATATCTGTGGGACATCCACACCAGCTATAACGAGGCCCGTAAGGCACTGTCTGTCTCCAGACGGCTGGGACAGGGCACCGGCAGTGTTACCCGCTATGAGGAGATGGAGGTATACCATCTGCTGGAGGGTCTTGGCGGACCGGGCTTTGAGCGCCTGTTCGAGCGCAAGCTGGGCAAGCTGCTGCAGTATGACAAGGAGCATGACAGCAACATGCTGCTGACGTTCTACCATTATCTGGAGTGCCGGGGGAGTCTGATTGACACCGCCAACAGCCTGTACATACACCGTAATTCGGTCAAATACCGGCTGGAGCGGATCCGCGATATTACGGGCTTTGATCTGAATGATCCGCGCGAGCAGTTTGTATGCCATTTATGCCTGATCTACTACTACCTGCAGGAAAAATAGGCGGGAATGGAATTTTTACGGAAAGCAATGTCAGATAAAGTGACGTTCACGCGTTGCAGTAGTGCACAACCGACAAACGTTGTGCTTTTTTTAGTTTAAACGGGACGTAGAGCAGGCGTTGAAATCTATGTAGAATTAGCACAACCACTAAAGAACAGCAGGAAACAGCACAGTACCTGACATGGGGCCGCAGGTTCTGCTGTAAAGAGAAGGCTCCGTACAAGACTGGAAGGATAGTTACAGAAGCCGTAAGGGGGTTGATTCATTGTTTGCTTACACATTAAAAAGACTGGTGCAGATGATTCCGGCGCTGCTCGGCATTATCGTCATCACCTTCATTCTCTCAAGAGTGCTGCCGGGGGATCCCGCAATTATGCTGGCCGGGGAACAGGCGCCAGAGGAGACGGTGAACAAAATCCGCCAGGATATGGGGCTGGACAAGCCGCTGTACATCCAGTTCTTTTCCTACATCGGGCAGCTGTTCAAGGGAGATATCGGTTATGCGTATCATACCGGACATTCGGTAGCCAGCGATCTGGCTTCACGCTTCCCGGCTACGGTTGAACTGACACTGGCCAGCATTCTGATTGCGATTCTGGTGGCGATTCCTGTGGGCATCGTTGCCGCTACCAAGAAAGAATCAATTCTGGATCACATCTCCCGGGTATTCTCACTGATCGGGGCCTGTGTACCGATCTTCTGGCTGGGCCTCATGTTCATTTATATCTTTTATTCCATCCTCGGGTGGGCTCCGGCGCCGATGGGCCGCATCAGCGGTGATCTTAACCCGCCTGTGCATCTGACCGGATTGTACGTGCTGGACAGCATCCTGTCCGGAGACATCATTGCTCTTAAAAGCAGTCTGGCCCACCTGCTGCTCCCGGCGATCTGCCTGAGCACAGGTACCATGGCCATCGTGGCCCGCATGACCCGCTCCAGTATGCTGGAGGTGGTCGATCAGGATTTTGTCCGCACGGCACGGGCCAAAGGCCTGCGGGAATCAGCCGTCGTGTACAAGCATGCACTGGTTAATGCACTGATTCCTACATTAACTGTACTTGGACTGCAATTCGGCTTTCTGATGGGCGGAGCGGTTATTACAGAGACGATCTTCTCATGGCCGGGAATCGGCGGTTACGTCACGGATTCCATTCTGGCTGCGGATTATGCTCCGATCCAGGCGTTCACCCTGGTCAGTGCCATACTCTATTGCGGAATTAACCTGGCTGTCGATCTGATCTACGGCTTCATTGATCCGCGGATCCGCTATGAATAGAACCGCTTCTGAGAAAGGAGGAGACTTACGTTGAGCACTGCAGCACATTCAGCGCATTCATCACAGCCAGCACATCCTGCACAGGGCAAACCGGTCAGGCCGGAGGCTGCCGCCAAGCCCAAAACCTTATGGTCCCTGCTGCTGCGTAACCGGCTTGCTGCCCTCGGGCTGACCTTTATTCTAATCTGGACGGTCATTGCCATTATTGCCCCATGGATTGCCCCGCATGATCCTTATGCGACCAATATGGCGAACAAGCTTCAGGCTCCTTCGGCCAGCCACTGGTTCGGAACCGACAATTTCGGCCGTGATATTCTCAGCCGGGTGCTCTACGGGGCAAGAATCAGTATCTGGACCGGTCTGATTGCGGTCGGCATCTCCTTCGTGATCGGCGTGCCGCTCGGCGGAATTGCCGCTTACTATGGCGGCCGTACCGGAACGATTATCATGCGTCTGATGGACATTCTGCTGTCCTTCCCGTCGCTGGTCCTGTCCATGGCGATCGCCGCTTCGATCGGAGCTGGCCTGACCTCTGCGATGATCGCCGTCGGGATCGTCGGTATCCCGGAATTCGCCCGCCTGATGTTCGGGCAGACCGTCTCGCTCCGCGAGAAGGAATATATTGAAGCAAGCCGGGCAATCGGCGTGAAAAATACAGTCATCCTGTACCGTCATATTCTGCCCAATGCCCTTGCACCGCTAATGGTGCAGGCGACCCTGGGGATGGGCTTTGCCATCCTGACAGCCTCCAGTCTCAGCTTTCTCGGGCTTGGCGTTAAACCGCCAATTGCCGAATGGGGTGCGATGATCTCCGAAGGCCGGGAATACATTATTTCCGGGCAATGGTGGCTGGTGACTTTTCCGGGACTGTCCATTGCCACTTCAATCTTAGGCTTTAACCTGCTCGGTGACGGATTCCGAGATGTGCTTGACCCGCGGTTGCGTACGGGCAAATAAAGCAGAGCTGGAGAGAACGGTTCTCCCGGCTCCGCAGAATCCCGGTAAATATAGATCAGGGAAGCCCACGGCACGGTGCAGTATCCGTCCGCCCGGCGGCAAATGATCAACAAGCAGCACCAGTGTTATTTTGCAGGCAGGATATAGAAAAGGGAGGAACTACTGATGAAAAGATTCAAACTGATGTCAACGCTCGTCGCATTTTCCATCATGCTAGCCGGCTGCGCAAGCAGCGCCAATCCGACAAACCCCGCTTCAACAGCGGCTACAGGGAATACAGGAACGGCAGCTGCTGCAGTCAAAAACAATCTGACGGTTGCCTATTCCGAGGGCGGCACCACGCTTGACCCGGCGGAAGCCAATGACCTTACCTCCGATACACTTGTACTTGCCGCATATGATCAGCTGGTTACCTACGGAATCAAAACCGAAGATGGCGCCAACATCGCCAACACTGAAGATATTCAGCCGATGCTGGCTGAGAGCTGGGAAGTATCGGATGACAATACCGTGTACACGTTCAAGCTGAAGCAAGGTGTGACCTTCCAGAGCGGTAATCCGGTGAACGCCGAGGCGGTTGCTTACTCTTTTGAACGTGTGGCGAATTCAAGCTCCGGCAGCTTCCTCTATGGAATGGCCGCGATCAAATCCGTCAAAGTAGTGGATGACTCCACAGTTGAAATTACACTGACTAATGCCAATCATAATTTCCTGCAGATTATCGCCATGTATACCTTCTCCATCGTGGATCAGAAGACGGTAGAAGCACAAGGAGCCGACTACCTCAAGACCAATGCAGCAGGCTCCGGCCCGTTCACGCTTGAGAAATGGGACCCGGCTACAGAAGCGGTCTTTACCGCCAATGAGTCATACTGGCAGGGTGCGCCAAGCCTCAGCAAGGTTACTATGAAGTTCACCAAAGAAGCCTCCAACCGTGTGCTGCTGCTCGATAAGGGCGACGTGGACATGGCGATTGAGATTCCTCCCAAGGATGTAGCCTCCCTGGAGAGCAATACGGATCTGACCGTTGCTTCCAATGCGAGTAACCGGATTCTGTTCTTCGCTATGAACAACAACGTTAAGCCGTTTGACAATGTAAAAGTCCGCCAGGCGATCAACTATGCGATCCCATACGATGAGCTGCTTAGCGGCGTTATGTATGGACAGGCCAAGCAGATGAAGAGCTCTGTAGCGAGCAACACGCCGGGCTTCACCGATGCAGGCTTCGTCTACGAGCATAACCTTGATAAAGCAAAAGAGCTGCTGGCTGAAGCCGGCTATGCAGACGGATTCACCTTTGACTTCACGCTGGGCTCCGGTTTTGACGACTGGGAAGATGATGCGGTACTGATTCAGGCGGAGCTGGCCAAAATCGGTGTAACGATGAACATCAACAAGCTGGCCCGTGCCCAGTTCCTGGAGCAGCAGAAAACGAACAACCTGACCTCCTACATCTCGAAATGGACCTCTTTTGTCAATGACCCTGGCTACCACCTCGGGTTCCTGCTCTACGGAAAAGGTTCCTCCAACTACATCAACTACAGCAATGCTGAGGTAGACAAGCTGTGGGAAGAAGCGAACGTAGAGACGGATGCGGCCAAACGGACTGCGCTCTACGAGCAGGCACAGGAGATCATTACTACCGAAGCGCCTTGGGCGTACCTGTACGAATATAACCGCATTGTCGGCATGAGCAATAAGATCAGCGGCTATGCGTTCTATCCGGATGAGGTTATCCGCTTCTACCCGCTGTCGTTTGAACAATAAGAAGGCAGGCTGAAACGGTACCGTCCTATAAAGGACGGTACAGCCGTTTCTGCTTGCTCTATTTTTACAAATTAGAGGAAGCCTCCCTGGCCGGGTGTGCCAGCACGAGGACACAAAGGAGCGCAACAGGCAATGACAGACTGGAAAAGCAAGATACTGCAGGCGATTGACGATGAGCAGGACCAGCTCCTGGAGCTGTGCTCACAGCTGATCCGTTTCCCATCGGAGAATCCGCCGGGCGATTCGCGCGACATCAGCGCTTTTATTATCAACTATTTAAAGGAAGCCGGCATCGATACAACGATCCATCCGGCGACCGATACGATGCTGAACCTTGTGTCTACTTTGAGTTCTGGAGCAGCGGAGCCGTCCGGTAAGAATCTGATTTTCTGCGGACATACCGACGTTGTTCCTGCCGGTGACCTCTCGCGCTGGGACTTTGATCCGTTCTGCGGCGATATTGTCGACGGTTACCTGCTCGGCAGAGGTGCCTCCGATATGAAAGCAGGGCTGGCCGGACTTATTTATGCTACAACGCTGCTGGCCAAGCTGGGTGTTCCGCTAAAAGGTGACTTGTCGCTGCTGATCGTGCCGGACGAGGAAACTGGCGGCCATCTGGGTGTACCTTGGGTACTGGAGCGCGGGCTGATCTCTGGAACGGCGGCAGTTATCGCCGAGCCTTCCGGTCCGCTCAATCCGACCATCGGGCAGAAGGGCAGCTGCTGGTTCGAATTCACCGTAGAGGGCACGCCGGGCCACGGCAGCCTGTCGCCGGTCGTCGGGGACAGCGCGATCGTCAAGGCAGCCAAAGGAATCGAGGCGCTGCAGCGCCTGTGGGACATCAAGCCGGATATTCCTGAAGAGGTCAAAGAAATCATCCGCATCTCGCAGGACTATGTGAAGCAGCGCGAAGAATACGGTGAAGTTGCTTATCAGGTATTCGATCACGTAACGGTGAACATCGGAACGATTCAGGGCGGAACCAAGGTGAACGTTGTAGCTGACCGCTGTACGATCCAGGTTGATTCCCGCGTGCCGTTTGGTGTGGATTACCGTGATGTGCTAGACCGTGCCCGGTCCCTGCTGCTTGAAGCAGGCATTGAATCCGAGGTAAAAGGCTTCGGCTTCCAGGGTAACGCGAATTGGACGGCTCCGGAAGAGCCGGTTGTCAGCGACCTGGTGGAGAGCATCTGCGAAGTCAGCGGCGAGGAAGCCTACGGTGTACTGCAATGGGCATCGAGCGATGCGCGCCATTTCCGGACCCATAACATTCCGGTGCTGCAGTACGGCCCGGCTGAGCTGTCGACCATTCACAATTTCAATGAAAAAGCGCCGGTCTGGCAGATCATCCAGTGCGCCAAAGTCTATGCGCTCACTGCGCTCAAATATTTGGGTGTAGAAGAAAGTAAATAATAAGCGTATAGATTGAACTTGAATATTTAAATTAAGGGAAAAGTGGCGGAGGGGAATTTTGGAACTGGAGGAGCGTGAGCGACCGCCTTTGTCTGCGGATTTCAACCGCGAAGAGCGGATTAAATCAGGAAATCTGCAGACAACAGCGGCCGGAAGTCCAAACATTCTCTGGAGTCACGGCAATCCCAAAGCATAAAAAACATCAGTTTAATCTATACGGAATTTTAATATAAGCGAGATACAGAAATAAAGGAGGGGCAATCATGGCAGAACTGCTGGAAGTATCGGGGTTATGCACCGAGTTCAAAACAGCTGCGGGTACAATCCGTGCGGTGGACGGCATCAGTCTGTCAGTGCGCAAGGGGGAGACGCTGGGCATTGTCGGTGAATCCGGCTGCGGCAAAAGCATCACCTCCCTGTCGATCATGCAGCTCCTGCCCAGGCGGATCAGCCGGATCGCCTCCGGCCAGATTCGTTTTGAGGGCAAGGATATGCTGGAGATGCCGGATAAAGAGGTCCGGAATATCCGCGGCAACCGGATTGCGATGATTTTTCAGGAGCCGATGACCTCGCTCAATCCGGTGTTCAAGATCGGGCGGCAGATTTCCGAGTCGGCCCGTTACCATCTGAAGCTGGGGAAGAAGGAAGCGAACGAGCGGGCAATTGAAATGCTGCGCAAGGTCGGGATTCCCCGTCCGGAAAAGATTGCCGAGCAGTATGCCCACCAGCTCTCAGGCGGGATGCGCCAGCGGGTGATGATCGCGATGGCGATGGTCTGTAACCCCCAGCTGCTGATTGCCGATGAGCCGACAACGGCACTCGACGTAACGATCCAGGCGCAGATTCTCGATCTGATGCGCGAGCTGCAGGAGAAGGAAGGCATGTCCATCCTGATGATCACCCATGACCTCGGCGTTGTTGCCGAGATGTGTGACCGGGTCGTCATTATGTATGCCGGCCAGATTGTCGAGGAGACGGATGTCGCTACCCTTTACAGCAATCCGCTGCATCCGTATACCCGGGGACTGCTGGCTTCGCTGCCCCAGCTTGCCGGAGACAGCGACCGCCTGAACTCGATTCCCGGCCAGGTGCCGAATCCGGCCAACCTGCCGGCCGGCTGCCGTTTTGCTCCGCGCTGTCCGGTGGCGGTTGACCGTTGCCGGGTAGAACGTCCTGAGCTGGTAGAAATCCAGCCGGGTCATACTTGCCGGTGTCTTTTGCAGGAGGAGGGTGTCCTATGAGCACATTACTTGAGGTCCGCAATCTGAAAAAGCATTACCCGATCCGCAAAGGATTCTTCTCCAAGCAGGTAGGTTCCGTCAAGGCGGTGGACGGAATTACATTGTCCGTCGAGCAGGGTGAAACGCTGGCTGTCGTCGGCGAGTCCGGCTGCGGCAAGTCCACGACCGGCCGGGCGATCCTGCGGCTGATTGAGCCGACAGACGGCGAGATTATGTTTAATGGCACGGATGTGCGCAGCCTGAACACAGAGCAGCTGCGCCGCTTCCGGACCGATATGCAAATGGTATTCCAGGACCCTTATGCTTCGCTTGACCCGCGCTGGACTGTCCAGCGTATCCTGGAGGAGCCGCTGCGGACCCATGGTTCCGCGTCCTCCTCCGGCGAGCTGAAAAGCCGGGTGGAGCAGCTGATGGAGGTTGTGGGCCTGTCCCCCTATCAGGCCCACCGCTTTCCCCATGAATTCTCCGGCGGCCAGCGGCAGCGGATCGGGATTGCCCGGGCGCTTGCGCTGAATCCGAAATTCATTGTCTGCGACGAGCCGGTATCTGCACTGGATGTATCCATCCAGGCCCAGGTGCTGAATCTGATGCAGGATCTGCAGGAGCAATACGGCCTTACTTATATGTTCATTTCCCATGACCTGTCGGTCGTGAAATTTATCAGCGACCGCGTGGCTGTGATGTACCTTGTCGGGTTGTCGAGCTGGCCCCGACCAAGGAGCTGTTCGCGAAGCCGCTGCATCCGTACACGCAGGCGCTGATGTCCGCTGTCCCGGTGCCGAATCCGGGCCAGAAAAAGCAGCGGATCGTCCTGACCGGCGACGTGCCGAACCCGGAGACGCCGCCAAGCGGCTGTGCCTTTCACCCGCGCTGCCCTTATGCCATGGACAGATGCAAGTCGGAGGCGCCGGTACTGCGCACGCTGGATACCGGCCATCAGGTGTCCTGCCACTTATACTAATCCCGCTGTGCCATATAGCAGGCGGGTCACAATAAAGAGGGCAGCCTTTCTTCCCGTCGGGGGAGGGGGGCTGCTCTTTTTTACATACAAGCAGTTACAACGCCTTCCTGCGGAATTCACTCGGCGTTACGTTCAGCGCCTGCTTGAAGGTTTTGCAGAAATACATGGATGAATTAAAGCCGCAGGCCAGTCCGATTTCCAGAATAGAACGGTCAGTATTTACAAGCATATTGCAGGCGTGCTGGATTCTAATGTTATTAATATAGTGAACGAGGGTCAGCCCGGTCGCTTCCTTGAAGATGTGGCACAGATAGTATTTGGAGATGTAGAACTGCCCGGCAATCTCTTCGATTTTGCGGATGGCAGCATAATTCTGGTTGATGTAGGATAGGATCAGGTCGATCTGATCGGGGGAGGCTGTGGTCTGTGCGGTTCTTGGCACACTTTTGCTCTGGTTCAGAATATCCAGAATCTCGGCCAGGTAGATGAAGATACGGTTGCCTCCATCGGCAACATCCTCTTTCTCGAGCAGCAGCAGCAGCTTTTTAACCCGGGGAAACAGCTCCCTGTCGATCGAAATAACACCTCTGTCGAAGCAGCCCAGTAGAGAGCTGATGGCCTTCTCCGTAAAATACATCCGTAAAAACCGGTCCGTAAAGTAAATACAGGTTCTGGCGCAGCCGTTATTCCGGTAGCTCTGATGGAACAGATTGGGCTTGAACAGCGCCGTATCGTGCACCGCCAGCGTCAGCATGGAATCATTGATCAGCATGTTGTGGTGGCCTTCCTCCAGAATGTACAGCTCATAGCAGTTATGGTAGTGAACATTAGGCATCCGGTGGCCGGCGTCATGCTTCATATATTCAATGTAGAATAAAGGATGCGGAACAAACAGATCTGCGCCCATGGATTTAACCTCCGTCTTTTATAGCAATATAGTACAACAAAAGGCGATAAAAGCAACATAATAAAAGATTGTTGTTCTATCTTGAGGTATAGTTAACCCACAGAAAGCAGGCAGCCATCGTGCCGCCAGCAATTAGGAGGCTAATCTACCTTGAATACAATCCATACAGCAGACCAACGTCTGGAGCTGTTCACCAGCAGCAAGCCGGTACATATCTATGTGTCTGATCAGGAAAACAGTGCCGTACAGATCGCCGCAGCCAATCTGATTACGGACATCGGGCGGGTCTTCGGCTGTCAGGCGGTTCTTTCGGCCGAGATTCATGAATGCGCCATCATTATCGCCACGGTGGAGCAGGACGGACAGCTTCCTGCAATTCTGCAGAACAAAGAGCTGTCTCTGGAGCAGTTAAAAGATGAATCAGGAGTCTGGCGCTGGGAAGCTTTTCTGCAGCAGGCTGTGGATAGCGTCTTCTACATTGCCGGGACGGACCGCCGGGGCACGATCTTCGGCATCTATGACCTGTGTGAGGCGATAGGCGTATCTCCTTGGCATTACTGGGGGGATGTCCCGGTTAAGACCAAAGATTCGTATAGTGTATCGGCAAATTTCAGCAAGGCCGACTGGCCGTCTGTGCAGTACCGGGGCATTTTCCTGAACGATGAAGAGGAGCTGGAAGACTGGGCTAAGCTGCATACACCGGACGGCACGATCGGGCCGGTGGCCTACAGCCATATCTTCGAATTGCTGCTCCGCCTGAAGGCGAACTATATCTGGCCGGCGATGCATGTCAATTATTTCAACGGCAATCCGGAGAACGGTGCGCTGGCTGAGCGGATGGGTATTGTTGTCGGCACCTCGCACTGTGATATGCTGCTGCGCAGTAACCAGAATGAGTGGACGCCTTGGCTTGAAAGTAAAGGCTACACAGATGCCGAATATGATTATTCCATTGAAGGGTGTAACAGGGAAATACTGCTGGAATACTGGCGGGAGAGCATCGAGCAGAACCGGAATTATGAGGTCTGCTTCACGATGGGGATGCGGGGCATTCATGATTCGGGGTTCCATACCCGGGCTATTGATGAGGACGATTCCCTGACCCCGGAGCAGAAGAAGGAGGCCAAGGTCAGGCTGCTCGGACAGGTGGTCCGTGATCAGCGGCAGCTGCTTATAGAGGTGCTGGGTGAGGAAAAAGGGCTGGCAGCGCTGCAGACCTTCGTCCCTTATAAAGAGGTATTATCGCTATATGACCAGGGGCTGGAGCTGCCGGAGGATCTGACCCTGATCTGGGCGAACGATAATTTCGGCCATATGCGCCGTTATCCTTCGGCAGCTGAACGCAGCCGCAGCGGGGGGAACGGGCTGTATTTCCACGGCTCCTACTGGGCCGCTCCGGGTACAGGGATGAGCTACCTGTTCATCAATTCAATCCCGCTAGCGCAGACAGGAAATGAACTGAAAAAATCCTGGGAGTCGGGCATCCGCAAAGTGTGGGTGCTGAATGTCGGCGGATTGAAGCCGGTGGAGCAGGATCTGGAGTATTTTGTGCGGTATGGCTGGGAAGCCGGTAAAGCGGAAGGTATTACGAAGGACCCGCAGGTGTTCACAGAGCAATGGATCAACTCCAATTTCTCCGGCGGACATGGAGCAGTGGCTGCAGAGCTGTATACAGCCTTTGCCCAGGCGACTAATGTGCGAAAGATTGAGCATATGAAGCCGGGCGTGTTCTCGCAAACTGCACACGGGGATGAAGCCGGCCGCAGGCTGATGCTCCTGGAGGATCTGTACAGACGCGGCAATGCCATTCTGTATAGTCTGCCTGAGGAGGAGCGTGCCGCCTTCTTCCAGCTGTTCCTGATGAAGATTCACGCCTCATACTATACCAACCATGAGTTTTATTACGCCGACCGCAGCGTGCTGTCCTATGAGCGCGGCAACATGCAGGCAGCTGACCGGTATACAGAGCTCTCGGCCGAGATGCTGGACAACAAGCGGCGGATGCTGCATTTCTACGACCGGAAGCTGAGCGGCGGCAAATGGGAGGGCATGCTGACTCCGGAGAGCTTCCCGCCTCCGCCGACTGCGCTGTATCCGGTGCGGAAGCCGGCGCTGCAGATTAGCGGTAGCGGCTTGCGTGCCGACCTCTGGAACGGGGAGGAAACGCTGCGCTTCTCCGTCTATGGGCGGAGGGAGAAGTGGATTGAGCTGGGCAACCAGGGGGCGGGCAGCATTCCGTACACCCTTGAGATTCAAGAGGGGGAAGAGTGGATCACCCTGTCTGAGACGGAAGGAACGCTGCAAACCGAGAAGCGGATTCTCGTAACGGTAAAAGAAGCTGCAGCGCATGCCGGGAAACGTGGACTCATCGTCATCCGAGATCACAGAAACGGAACTGTCATCTCTGTTAGGGTGGAGGCTTTAGCCGCTCCGGCTGTTCCGGACAGCTTCACCGGTTATATTGAAGCAGACGGCTATGTGTCTATCCCGGCTGAAGGCTACCATTACAGCCTGAATGTAACGAACAATGCCGGGGATGTTCAGTCTGCCTGGTTACCGGTGCCGGGCATGGCCCGGTACGAGGGAGCTGCGCTGATGGCCTGGCATCCTGCAGGACAGCCGCCGGAAGGGCCGCTTCAGGACAATGCATCCGTCGGGTATGACATTTACGTGGAGCAGGGCGGAGAATACGTTCTGGAAGTCCACCGCTTCCTGACGCTGAATTCTACAGGCCGCATCCGTTTCGGTGTAGGCATTGATGACGGGGAGCCGGTGCTGGCCGAGTCGGAGACGAATGACGAGTGGAAGGGCAGCTGGCAGCAGAGCATTATGGATAACGGGGAAAAGCTGCTGGTGAAGCTCCCGCATATGGAGGCTGGCACGCATACGCTCAAGCTGTACATGGCCGATAATTATGTAACGTTCTCCAAATTTGTGCTGTATACCAGTGAGAGAGTTGAATCTAATCTGGGCCCGGCCTTCAGTGCACCAGGTCATAAGCCGGCCGCCGGCTACGGCGCGGAAAGCCCGCAGGTGGACTGGCAGAAAGTAGAGGCACTGTGCAGCGGATTCTACAGTACGCAAAAGGAGGAGGTCACGCTGCCGACGGTCCTGTATGCGGACAGAGCCTTTTTTGAGGAGCGGTTTGATCTGATCTTCGAGAAGTGCCAGCCTAAACCTCAGACGGAACTGGGAAGTGCACGTTATGACAGCCTGTGGAAGCGTACGGATGAGAAGAATGTCATCGAAGCCTTCGGTTCAGGCAGCTTTACCGAGCAGAAAGGCGTTATTGCCATCGAGGCTGAATATGCCTTGGAGAATTCTGCTAATGCCTACCTGACGCCGGCAGCAGATGATAAGAACCTGACCTGGAGCCACCTCCAGGCAGAAACGAACGGCAGAACAGGCTTCGCAATGCATGTTGCCAAGGCCGGTATGAAGTGGGAGGAGCCTGCTGCCGCACCGGGCATGCATTACCGGATCAACGTCCATACCCCGGGCGTCTACCACGCATGGCTGCTGGTCAGACATCATAACTTCCAGTCTGATTCCTGTTACCTGGCGCTTGACGGTGCAGTACAGCCGTTGACGGAGCAGTTCGGCGGGGGAGTGCTGCATACTTACAATACCGCTCAAGTGTACTACTGGTGCCATATCTCTGACCTGGAGATCAGCTCAGGCGAACATGTATTGTCCATACTGGCCTGCGAGTCCCAGCTCCGGGTAGACCGGATCTATTTGACCGCAGGAGATGAGCTTCCGCCGGCAGATGCACAGTGGCCAGATTCAATTAGACAATAAGTAAGCATATTTACAAAGCCCTTTCGCTTCCGTTTAGGAAGAAGGAAGGGCTTTTAATTGTTCTGGACATGATGAGGGAATGGACCTAGACAACGGGAGAAGTCCCTTCGTTAGGCCTGAAAGCAGGCCTGGACGCGAAAACAACGGTGAAAGTCCCGGTTCTAGGCTCAATGACTTATTTTTGCATGTAAGAATCGTTGTTAGCAGAAGTTAACTTTCTGAAACATGATGAAAATATTCATTAAAATTTGATCAAATAATTCAATCATTCTATAATTATATTAAAAATAAAACTGGATTGGGAGGAGTTGGAAGAAAAAAGTGGATAAACGCCGTGAGTTATGGATTGATGCCGCCAAGGGCTTCAGTATTATTTTTGTAGTGATGGGACATTCCGGCGATGCCGCCGCCAATCATTATCTTTCCTGGTTCCGGATGCCGCTGTTCTTTCTGCTTAGCGGTCTGGTGTTTAAGCCGGCCCCGCCGCAGCGGTATGCCAGCTGGGCAGTGAAGCGGACGAAGGGGCTGCTGACGCCTTATTTTGCCTACGGGTTATTGATTGCGGCAGGGATGCTGCTGTACTCCCTCAATTTTACCGGATTCCTCGGGAATATCGCCAGGCTGCTCTACGGCGGGCTCACCTTGACCGGACCTTACGGGGTATTCTGGTTTATCACCTGTCTCCTGTTCACGCAGCTGCTCTTTGGATACATTGTCAGGTACAGCCGCAGCACCCAACTCCTCCTGATCGCCTCCGCCTATTTACTGTCGCACATCATCGCTTTGACGCCGCTTAAGAACTTTAACCTTCCATGGAACATTGACGTTGCTCTGCTTGCTGTTACCTACTATGCAATCGGATATTATGGTAAAAAGGCCATTCCTGCGCTGATCAGCCGCTTTTACGTGCTGCTTCTGCTGCTGCCGTTATGCGGATTTGTGCTGTGGCTGGAACGCCGCGGAGTCATCAGCTACAGCCTTGATATGAAGTATAAGGTGTATGATGCGCTGGTACTTGACCTGGCGTTACCGCTGCTGATTTCGCTCACCATTTGCGCTGCTGTATTCCAGCTGTCCAAACGGCTGCCGCTTGGCTTCATGGGCAGGCTTGGCCGCAACACGATTGCGATTATGTATCTGCATCTGCCGCTAAACTACAGTCTGAAATTTCTGCTTGGAGCAGACTACGGGCTGATCCCGTTTACCCTGATAGGTGTAGTATTGCCGCTGCTGGCGGCTAAATGGGCAGGGCGTTCACCCCAGCTGTCAAGGCTGTATCTGGGACGGGGCGGCAGCCGGACGGCCGTACAATACGGGGCTGCACGCAGATAATTCTATTATATAATTAGGCAATTCTAGCACTCAAAGTGCACAAGCTCTTTTTCATAGCCTTCATATACTGAAGCATAACTATGAAAAGGAGTGATAGATTGTGGTAAAAACCCTCTTGGATTACAATGCTCATGTCGTTACGCCCATTACCAACGGAGTTTCCATCCCTGTTCCGATTTCCCCAGCTGGTGTACAGATCGCTGCAGTAGGAGTGTATATTGACCCTGCGGTACCGGCACATTTCCCGAACAAGGTTGAGCTCAAGGCAACGATTGGTGTGGATATTCCGCTCGATTTCCCTAACATTCTGGTTCGCATCTGGCGTGCTGGCACCGAAATCTTTTATGCGCGGGCAGAATTTGCCGAGGATATTGTCGATGATGGCATTATCTCCCTGCATATGGTAGATGTTAACGTGCCGGCCGGTGTGCAAAACTATCAGCTGATTGTTGAAAACCAGGATGCCGATTCTACCGCAGTTGTTGTCGGACCGGTTATCTTCAGCGCAATGGCAATCGGAGGCTAACGCTCTCCCGTCTTGAATGGATTGAACAGCAAAGGGCTTTCTCTGCAGAATCCGCGAGGATGCAGGGAAGGCCCTTTTTTTGTGCGGATAAATGGAATAATTTCCTGCCTTTCTGACCAGACTGGAATACAGTACCTGTGAGTTGAAGGTAATGTTCAGGAGGGGAACTATTTTGAGAAAAATACGTGTATTGACGCTTGTGCTGTGTATGGCTGTTTCTGTACTGGGAGCGGCTGCGGGAGCATCGGCAGAGGAAAAAGCAAAAAGTACCGGCAATACCGCTGCTGCTGATCTCGCCCCGAATGCGCGTTCTGCCATCCTGATGGATGCGGGCACCGGCACAATTATTTATGAAAAGAACAGTCACGACAAGCTGCCGCCGGCCAGTATCACCAAAATCATGACAATGCTCCTGACGGTGGAGGCGCTGGATGAAGGAAGGCTGCAATTGACCGACATGGTGCGGACCAGTGAATATGCCGCATCGATGGGCGGTTCGCAGATCTTTCTGGAGCCAGGCGAAGAAATGAGCGTTGACGAGATGCTTAAGGGCATCGCGATGGCTTCCGGCAATGATGCCTCCGTGGCGATGGCAGAGAAGATTGCCGGCTCGGAGAGCGCTTTTGTCGACATGATGAACAGCAAGGCAGAGGAGCTCGGCCTGAAGGACACCCATTTTGCCAACTGTAACGGCCTGCCTGCGGAGAACCACTATTCTTCCGCCCATGACATTGCCGTCATCAGCCGCGAGCTGCTGAAGCATGAACGAATTATCAAATATACCGGCTCCTACCAGGACTATCTGCGCAAGGATACCGAGAAGCCGTTCTGGCTGGTCAACACGAACAAGCTGGTGCGCTTCTATACCGGCGCTGACGGCCTCAAGACCGGATATACGTCTGAAGCCAAGTTCTGCCTCTCGGCCACTGCGTCCAGAGACGGGCTGCGCGCCGTTGCCGTGGTACTGGGTGAACCGAACACCAAGACCCGCAACAGCGAGGTGTCGGGCATGTTCGACTACCTCTTTTCCCAATACAAGGTGCACACGATCTATAAACCCGGAGATGCCATCGGCACCCTGAAGATTGAAAAAGGTGTGAAAAAAGAGCTGCCGATTACCGCCAAGGAAACCTATAGCGTACTGCTCAAAAAAGGCGTGACCCAGGAAGGCATCCGCAACGAAGTGGTGCTGCAGAAAGACATCAAGGCGCCGGTCGCCGCAGATCAGACCATCGGCAAGCTGGTGGTTTACCAGGGTACGAGTGTTATTAAGGAGTATGAGCTGAAGGCAGGCGAGGAAGTGGCTAAGGCCGGCTTCTGGAAGCTGTTCAAGCGCACGGCGGGCTCGCTGTTTACGATTGATTAATAGCTTGGATTTTGTAGATTCCCCCTGTGACTTCTGTAGATTCATGGGGGTTTTCTTCTAGTTTTGTCGTGAGGCAGGAATCACTCTTTGCCGTGTAGAAAACCTTGTCCTTGTAGGGGAAAGAAGTCGTTACAGGGTGGTTTGAAAGCAACGAAGAGGAGAGTGGCAAGTATGAATTCCCATGTGGAGATGGAGCATCACCGGGGCGTGCTGGTTGTCCGTTTGTATGGAGAGCTGGATCATCATGCAGCCGATTATGTTCGGATGGAAATGGATGAAGCCATTATGCGGGGCCAGGTCGAGCATCTGATTCTCAGCCTGAAGGAGCTGCAGTTCATGGACAGCTCAGGTCTCGGTGTTATTCTTGGAAGGTACAAGCTAATCCGCAGCAAGGGCGGCAAAATGGCAGTCTGCGATGCCACCGCTCCTGTGAAGCGGCTGCTGGAAATGTCGGGCCTGTTCAAAATCATGTCCCTATATGACGACGAGAGTGCTGCACTCTCGGATTTGGAGGTTGCGTTATGACAAAGAATGAAGCTGCTAACTTCATGAGTGTCCAGTTTGCCGCCCTCTCGGAGAACGAATCGTTCGCGCGTGTGGTGGTAGCGGCCTTCGTATCGCGGCTTGATCCGACCATGGATGAACTGAATGACCTGAAGACGGTCGTATCGGAAGCGGTCACCAACTGCATCATCCACGGCTATGACAGCAACCCGGAAGGGATTGTCAGCATCTCGGCGAGAATCGAGCATGAAACCGTTCATCTGACTATTGAGGACAATGGTAACGGGATTGAGGATCTGGAGCTGGCACAGCAGCCGCTGTATACATCCAAGCCGGAGCTGGAGCGGTCGGGAATGGGCTTTACGATTATGGAGAACTTCATGGATGCCTTCGAAGTGACCAGCGAGCCGGGCCGGGGCACCTCCATTTCCATGAAGAAAACAATCGTCTCCAAAAAAGCTTTATACAATTAGGGGTTGGAGCCATGGAAGCAGAATCAAAAAAAGCTCCGCCGACCTATTTGGACGATGCGGAGGTCAAACGTCTTATCGCGCTCAGTCAGGCCGGGGATAATCTGGCCCGCGACACGCTCGTAAGCTGCAACATCCGGCTCGTCTGGTCGGTGGTGCAGCGATTTATGAACCGCGGATACGAGCCGGATGATTTGTTCCAGATCGGTTGTATCGGACTGCTCAAGTCCGTCGACAAATTCGACCTCAGCTATGAGGTCAAGTTCTCCACCTATGCCGTGCCGATGATCATCGGCGAGATCCAGCGATTCCTGCGCGACGACGGGACCCTGAAGGTCAGCCGCTCCCTCAAGGAGATGGCCAACAAGGTGCGCAAGATGAAGGACGAGATGTCCAAAACGCTGGACCGCCTGCCGACCATCGGCGAGGTAGCCGAGGCGCTTGGTGTAACACCGGAAGAAATCGTGTTTGCGCAGGAGGCGAACAAGCCGCCGACCTCGATCCACGAGACCGTCTTCGAGAACGACGCGACCCGATCACCCTGATTGACCAGATCGCCGACGAGACGCAGGAGCGCTGGTTCGACAAGCTCGCGCTGAGCGAAGCCATCGGCGCGCTCACCGAGCGCGAGCGCCTGATCGTCTACCTGCGCTACTACCGCGACCAGACCCAGTCCGAAGTCGCCAGCCGCCTCGGCATTTCGCAGGTGCAGGTGTCGAGGCTGGAGAAGAAGATCCTCGCGAACATCCGGGAGCAGATTGCCCAGTAGGCGTGGCGTGGAGCGTGGCGGGTTGGGAGCCGACAGGAAAAATGTAAAAGTGAATGCAGGGTTGGGGCAGTGCGTACAGGTGAGTTGAGAGCGTGTAACAACGATAATACGAGCTGAAACGACAGGGATTGTGGTATCCAGATTTGGTAAGGCGTGAGCTACCAGCAGGTAAATAGACTGAGGCTCTTTAGTGGAGCAACATGTAAGCTTTAAGCCCAAATGCAAACTGTAAGCTGATTGAAGCAAGGTTTGGAAATTTCTGTGACGGGTGCAGTATACGGTATGGTTTAAGCCGCCTCGGGAGGGGCGGTTTTTTTTGCTTTTGGAATGTAGAGTGTGGAGTTAGCGCAACCGGTTTACGCACCTGGTATCTGATTCCACGCTGCATCGCACAGATTTCGCTCCTTCAGTAGCTGAAGAAGGTGCCGTAGGCTGCTAACGGACCATACAGCCCTTATTTTTACTCTGGACCACTATTCAGATTTCTAACGGACCCCAGCGCCGTTATTTCCGTTCAATCAGACGTTATTGGCGTAAATCACCGCAGATAAGAGCATTTGAGTCCGTTAGAATCCCCAAAGGGGGTTTTTAGCAAAAATAAGGTCATCTGGGTCCGTTTAGAGCTATATTATTTGCGGATACGGTATTATGATTCAAGTAGGAGCGCTCAATTAACTGAGGAGTCGGTGCTAATGAATAAAAAGACAGAAGTATTTTTGAGAAAAATGTTAGAGCTCTTACCGTCAACTGAGGCTGCGTATAGAGAATCAATTACGTTACACGATGAGGTACTAGAAACTGTCATAATCGAGGACATCTTCATGCCTGAAATAATAAAATTGTTAAAAGAGGAAAGGAACATCAATCTGTTAGAAATCATTTTTGAATATTTTGAAGGAATATCCAATGATGAAGATGCTCACTTAATAAACGTTTTTTCAGTTACCGTGTTAGAGATACTCGGAAATGACAAGTCGATTTTAGAAGCTGTGCGGAAATACATGGGGACTAAGACGTTTCAGCTTCAAATAGAAGCAGATAGAGCATTAGGCAGAATCTAGTCAGTATAGACCTCGTATTAGATGATTAGCTTTTTTAGAGTGTGATACATGTGGCCGGTTTTAAAAATTGTTGGATTGGAATGGTCAGATGGAGCGCCGGGATTAGTGGTGTCATTGTGGCTATACGTAATTTGCACTGAGCTTTAGGGGGAATTCTTCTAATGTTCTATGGTTATTAAGATTGGGTATAGGAGGTATGGCCACAGATGGGGGATAATGATGAGTATCTTGAATATGTAATGGAGAAAGCACGCGAAATTGGAAAAGAGTTCGTTATTGATACTGGAGAAGGAAATGAGTATCTTGACAACAAACGCGGATGGAATATTGAAAATCTAAGCGGTTGGCTAGTAGAGAATCACGAAGTATCTTTCGTTAAAGCCGCAAGATCAGAACGGGATACTGACAAGTTTTTTGCTTCCTATGTGTTCGCTTACTGGGAATTTGATTTAAATGAAAAATTACATATTAGATTTGAATATGTACGAAATTATGAGTAATAAAGGCTACAACAAAATTAATCTCTCGACAAAAATCTGGCAGTTACAAGAGATAAACCGGCTGCATTTCTCAGTGGAAGAACAAAAGAAATTGAACCGGGATTTTGCAGATACAGTTGGGTTGCTTATAAAAAAAGATTGAACAGAACAATTCGGATGCATCGGTGTTAGACGAGGGGAAGATAAGTGAAGCGAAAGAAGTTGCTCTAGGGGTGAATTATGATAAATATAATTAACATGCGGATTTGGAATAAACAGAGGCGCATAAGGAAGGAAACGGAAACTAAAATAATCTCACTGCTTAAAGAACTGAACTACAAAGAAGTATTAATCAATAATACCGTCGTTTATACATCTAAAAGAAAGTATTTAAAGTTAACCTTTATTAGGGGGTTAAAATCATACGTTTTTGAATACGCAGACAGTTATGACGAAGCTGAGAAGAATCTTTTTGGAGATGGTGATTTGTTTCCGTTAACAATGAATGAAGCTGAGATGCTATTTAAGATGCGTGATGAAATTATTAACTTGTAATCGGACGGTGATCATGAGGTGAAAAGATGCCACATAACAACTTAAATCTATTTTGCAAAATTTATTTAGACACTGACCTTGATAGAGCTATCGTATTGTCTGATATTAGCGGAGCTATTGGTGCCCAACCGGGGCCGTATTCGAGTTTAGTCCATGGTATTTGTGATCTCGATGTTATTAGAAATGATGATTTTAACGAACAGAAAAGGAAAGTACTCCCTGACGGATTTTTGTTCTCGAAATATTTAATTGAAATTGAACCGTGTAGAGGTATTCACACAGAAACATATATTACTACAATATCACGCCTGCTCGAAGGATTATGGGAAAGAGGTTATAAAGCAGTGGCCTCGTGTGATTTTGAAGAGTTGTTGCTGAATAAAGGCGGATACAACCAAGTACAAGAATGAATGCATTCAACAACATCCCGGAGGAACCAATATGCTGATGAACTTCAAAGACCTTGGCAGTTATCGACGTGCCCGAGTTTGGCTGAATGAACCTCCGTTTGAGGCCTACCCAGCGAGGGAGAGAGTCGAGCGTGCCTTTCCTTTGATAAACTGTGCATGTAAAAAGCAATGCAATCTCACAGTAGAGCTTGTACTGGCTGCCCGGATGGTTAGCAATTACGCCTGTATCGGGATTACATATTTTCCGTCAGATTCTGGCGAACTGGTGGTTCAAGCCGGGATCGGCAGCAACGATGATGAGATCATTGAACATGTAATTGCTTTACAGCCAGAGGTCGTCAGATGCGGGATTCCGAAAGAATATATTGTTGCAATGCTTGATGAAATCCATACGTTATCTAAAGATCCTGCTTTCCTGCTGCCATCAGGAACAATTGTGATTCATACGGGCGCCCACGGTGAAGTCGGCTTAAGTCCGATTAGCTTCCGGCAGACAATGAGTGTGCTTTTGCGGCTTATAACACTGGAAAATAAAACTCCTGAGTCAGTGCGAGAGACTATTGTAGATGAGCTCGGCAGAATGAGTTAAAGGAGGAGGCAGATATAGTAAAGATACATACATTAGCAGACGAAAATCCAATTATCGTGAATGCAGATTCACTTGTTGAAGCAAATTTAGATGGCTATGATTTACACAGGGCAATTTTGAACAATTGCGATTTGATGAGAGCGAGTTTCCGTAAAGCTATTTTAAGAAATGCTGATCTAGGCGGCGCCAATCTTTCACAAGCGGATCTTACCGGGGCCTCACTGATTATGTGTGAAATGAGCAATACGGTTTTGGATGGTGCCAACTTAATAAATGCAACATGCCTCTACGCTGTCTTTAAGAATGCATCTTTGATAAAAGCAGATTTAACTGGCGCAAATGTCAGAGATGCTGATTTTCAGGGAGCGGTGCTGTTTGGCGCTGTACTCAGATGTGGCGGGTTAGATCGTGCGAAACTGCTAGAGGCTTTTTTCGATGAATCGACTATTTGGCCTGAGGGATTTAACCCGTTGCAGCAAGGTGCTATTTATAAAAAGAACCTCTAATGCGCCAGAGCATCTGCACGAGCTGGTAAGAATGTGCTGACTTTATCAGAGAGAGGCTGGAAGCAGAGCGAAGGAATTAATTAAATATTGTTACAACAGAGCAGTGTTTTCCTTAATTGGAGGAACGCTGCTCTTTTTTCGTCTACTTCTACGTTGATTCACCATATTCTGACTACAAATCCGTACAAGAGAAGGGTTACCCTGTATGGATGTTGAAATTATTTACAATGAATCTTTTATTTGAATAAATTAGGAACCACGGAGGCGGAGAGGATGAGCACATTTACTGCAAGTTTTATATATGCACAGGCTGATGATGAGAATGATGTTCTAATGATAGGCTTCGCTGACGACCAATATGAGCCGCAAGAGTATATTCTCCTCCAAAAAACATTGCATCCCGATGAACAGGACCTGGCGCTGGGCTTTGATAAAATCCATATTACTTACAACGATGAATCCCAGTCGCAATACGGCGGAATCGAAAAGGTGCTGCTAAAACCTGACTCAATCGAAATTTCTCTGGACGAAGAAGCTGTTGAAGCTTTGGACTGTGAAGAAGCGGTGGTGCGGGTCAACTTTGATCCAGGGGCACTTAAATTAGAAGAGCGTAGAGAACTTTTTGAGCAGATGTTTGGAGAGTTACTTGAAATAGACGTTGAGGCGGGGCTGGCATGATCTACTTGCTGCTGTATTCAGACGGGCAAAAATGGTATTTCGAAGCAGATGACGAAGGCGTGGTCTATAGGCAAATGCTTTTGGAAGAGGGCAAGGCGAGCAGGATTTCTAATGTGAAAAAATATGATTTTTTCCTGACAGATCATGAATTGCATTTAGATGATCCCGAATTACAGCCTATTTCAACTTGTGACATTCCAATTTATACGATGAAAATGCTGGAGGCAATGCAATGACTTTATTCGAAGAGCTTATAGAGGTATTGGCTGGAAACGTTGTTATTGAAACGGATAGTCAGACAGAGTCATTACTTCAGCGCTTGGTGGGGGTGTACCCAGTTACACAGTGGGGGAGAATTGACCGGAAACTTGTTAATGAACATTATCCTGTAGACTCCATTAAAGAAGCTATACAAATACTAAGCTCAAAGATAGAGAGTGCTCATGAATTGAAAGTAAATGTACTTTGGAACTATACAGAATCTCCGAGTATTCAAGTAAATCTTAGACAAGTAGAAAAGTATTTGGATGATATCCTGGCAGTCGGAAGCGATACATGGGTCATCTGCCCTGACTTTTCATTTGTTATTGAATTTTTCCATGACGGGGAAATTGTATTGGGCTTCAAGGCAAGCTAAGCAATAAAAGGAGGCAGAGAAAGTGAATATAAAAGTTCACACGATGCAAAAGCTGCTCTCATTAAGTGTCATACTGGTTCTGCTTATCGGTATTTCACTGTACTCCGGGTATTCCTCAGGTCAAGCCGAGATTAGCTATCGGACCGATATTAAACCGATCAGCGATCGTTTCCCCAATCTGACAGGCATTGAAAAAGTCTATTGGAGCGGTAGCACCATCGGCGGTGATTTTGGGCCGACTAATTATGTGTTGCGGGGCTATGTGTTTTTGAGCCAAGCTGCCGCTGCAGCGCTTAAACAGGACTATGCCTGGGAGAACGAGCTGATCATTCCTGAACTTCAATATGATTTTAAAGGCAGGCTTCAGCATTGGAGCAGCAGCGATGATTTTGATGCCTATATTAAGAGTTCCAGCTACACGGGCCATTTTTATTTTGACCAGAAGCAGAATGTTCTTTATTTCGATGTGGAGCGGTAATATCATGAGGTACAGTTTACACATAGTTAAGAATGTCGGAGGTGGAGGGAATTAAGGAGAGACTTAAATATTACGTTCCGGTGTATTTATGCGGATTTTGCATATCTATATGGGTCACAGGCGTTCCTCAATGGTATTACCTGCTTCCGGTTAAACTGATCCCGTTATGCTTTATGATGATTGCAGGAAACAGCTTATATAATATCTCTGTTAAAAAAATGCCTCTATATGCTGTTAAGCTCCTTATCTTAAAATACATATTTATCTCAATGCTGCTTTTGTTCATTTTTGCTTTGTTTTATCAGCTTCTGCTGACCTATTCAATTGATATATCTCCATTAATCGGTGTTTGATACTGGCATACACTATATTTTGAAGGACCAGATCTAGTAGAGAGGGAGGAAGAAATACCACTGTGAAAAAAGCATTCAACACCTTCAGCGCGATTGTTCTGACTCTTTTCTTGCTAACTGCCTGTCAATCCAATCCACAACCGACCGAAGATGTGCGTATGAGACTGAGCGATGTCAACAAGCTGCTGGATGATAATAAAATGGTTTTTAAAGAAGCAAGTGCTGCGAACCCCGCCACAATCATCAGCCAAACTGCGAACGCACAAGTAACCTTTATTTTTCCTCTTACCTACCAGACCCTGCATGTGTACGAGTTTGAGAATGCACAGGATTTGGCCGATGAGCAGGAGGCTTTGCTTGAAAGGTTTGAAGAAGCTTATTTTGACGCAGAGGTTGTGGAGATCGTACATAATAATGTGTACATGGTCACAGCTAAAGATTTAGGGGAAGAGGAATCAGAGCTGGAGCGGCAGGTTAGGGAGATTTTTGAAGAGGAGAAGTAAGGGAGGCGCGAATGAACGAAACGATTCTAACACAAATTGAGCATGCTTTAGAGGATCATTCTATAAAAGAAGACCAACTGACAAACCAACTTAACAGACTCATTTCTATACTAGAAATAGGGGAACAAGCAGATTTGCACGGCCACCTAAGCAAAAAGCAAACAGTTCAATTCTATAACCTGCTGCCCGCACTGGAGATTCATCCCTCCGCTAAGGAACATATGACATGGAAGTACATCAATGATAGAGTCAACGACGAATGTCGGAAATCTTCATACCTGAGCGAACAACTGCTTGAAGAGCTTTCTGCCAGCTACCGGCAGGATAATTTTTTGGCACTGGAGAGCATCGTTATTGGCTGTTTGAAGGCTGACCGGATTGATCCGGAGCATGTAGCCAGGTTAGAGACCCTCTTTTCCGGAAAAACATTTCGCAAAGAAGCAGATGCTTTCAGATGCAGGAAGATTAACACTACCTCCACTCCACACGCCTCAAAACCTTACCCCGGTTGACGCCGCCTCCGAGTCCACTCCCACGCCCTTTTACCCATCCCATTCCATATGCTACATTTATTCAACACAAGGTAACCTTTTAGCCCCTAAACGGCACTTATAGATAAGAACATGTGAAAAGAGGTCCGGCAGGCATGGAATCGCGGTGGATTGAGGAAGCACAGCAAGGGGATACGGAAGCGTTCGGGCGGCTGGTGGCGCATTTTCGCGGGATGGCGTTTGCGGTGGCGTATGACAGGCTGAGAGATGTGCATCTGGCGGAGGATGCCGTGCAGGAGGCGTTTCTGGAAGCCTATACGTATATCGGCAGGCTTGAACAACCGGCTGCTTTTCCGGGATGGTTCAAGACGATTGTCGTCAGACAGTGCCAGCGGGCGCTGCGGCGTAAACGGCATGCCAGTCTTCCACTGGAAGAGGCATCCCGTCTGACGGATGGGTCACAGACAGTAGCTGAGCTTGCCGAGCAAAAAGAGGGCGCACGCATTCTGCAGCAATCGGTGGCGGAGCTGAGCGACCGGCTGCGGGTGCCGCTGCAGCTGTTCTATTTCTACGGCTACTCCCTGCAGGAAATCTCCGCTTATCTGGACATTCCGCTGTCCGCACTCAAAAAGCGGCTCTTCGATGCGCGGCGCAAGCTCCGCGGAGCACTTCCTGTCATCGACCTGGCTTCGGTGTTCAACAGTTTATATGAAGGAGGCAGGAACATGCTGCATATTGTGAACGGTGATAGTGTGGGGAATATGCTGAAGCAGGGCATCGTGCAGGGGGATGTGCTGGTCTGGAGAGAGGTGTATTCGGCAGGACCGAATTTTGTAAATCCTGCAGGTGAACAGGAGCGGGCTTTCCGCGCCAAAATACTCGAACAGTCGATGGGCATTCCGTCATCGGAATATACAGCCGGCTGTGCTGAGCAGGAGGAGCAGCTGCGCGGTTACAGCCGCTATGAGGAAGTGGTGCTCTGGTTTGAGCATGACCTGTTCGACCAGAGTATGCTGGCCTATCTGCTGCACTGGTTCAAGGGCCAGAGACTAGGCCGCACCAGACTCAGCCTGCTCTGCATCGGGGAATTTCCCGGAATAGAGCTGTTTCACGGGCTGGGCCAGCTGACACCGGAGCAGCTCAGTACGCTTAACGGAACATGGCGGAGCATCGGGTCTAAGGAACTGGAGCTGGGCAGCGAGCTGTGGCAGGCCTATACCGCCTCTTCCCCTGAGCCGATGGCCGATCTGCTCGAGCTGAGAAAAGCAGAGCTGCAGGCATCTGCTCTTCCTTTTGCCTATACTGCATTTCAGGCCCATCTGTCGCGTCTGCCCTCTGTGGAGAACGGACTGGGCATAGTGGAGCAGACAACCTTGCTCAAGGTGCGCGGCGGAGCTGACACTCCAATGAAGCTGTTCCGGCAGGTGACGGATGAGCTGCATGTGCTCGGGATGGGCGATCTGGAATACTGGCTCTATCTGCGGGGGATGGTACAAGGAGCGAACCCGCTAATCCAAATTGATGGTGCGGAGGCTGCAGACAACTGGGATTTCCGGCAGGTGCCTGATTTTCTGAACCGCAAAGTAACAGCTACAGCGCTGGGCGAACAGGTGCTGGACGGTATAGAGGACCGGGTGGCTGCACAGGGGATTGATGTGTGGTACGGCGGAATGCATCTGCATGGCCATTCGGTACCTTGGCGGTGGGACAGTCTGGCGCAAAGACCCATGCGCATGTAGCTTTTGATGCTATAATAAGGTTCTGATAATGACTGGGAAGGAGTGGAAGATCATCAGAACCTTAGTGATCAGCGATATTCATGGCTGCTACCGGGAATTTAACGCGCTTTTGCGAAAAGCGGGCTATGTCCCGGAGCGGGACAAGCTGGCGCTTATCGGCGATTATGTGGACCGGGGGCCGAACAGCAAGGCCATAGTGGATCAGGTGATGTCCCTCCATACGGAATTTGGGGCGGTTGTCCTGAAGGGTAACCACGACAAAATGGCCTGTGACGCGCTGCTCAGCGATGATGAGGACAAGCTCGATCTGCACTGGCTGAACAACGGCGGGTTTTATACGCTCGCCAGCTACGTAGGGGCGGATGCGGATTTTGTGCAGCAGGATCTGGGCTGGGCGGAGTATATCCGGATCAAGCACTGGATCAGGAAGGCGTACAAGCATCATCTGGATTTTTTGGGCTCGCTGCCGCTGTATCATGAGACTGAGGACCATCTGTTCGTGCATGCGGGGATCGATCCGGCGCTGGCGGACTGGAGAACGCAGAAGGATGATGATTTTATCTGGATCAGGGAGCCGTTCTATAATCATCCGGTAACGAGTACAGACAAAACCGTTGTATTCGGCCACACCCCAACCTCCGAGTTCCAGGAAGAACCCGGCATCTGGTTCAGCCCGCACGGCGACAAAATCGGTATAGACGGCGGCTGCGCTTATGGCGAGCAGATGAACTGCCTGGAAATTGGTGAGGAAGGGTATAAGAGCTACAGTGTGCGGCTTGAGAGGACAAGGAGATGAACATGGACAACCAGGCAACGGGCAATATTACATATTTCAGTGTGCTCAAAATCTGCTACAGGCTTTACGGAGTGTATTTATTCGCAACGGGATTTCTTGATATTCTAAGCTATGGTGCCTATTTCCTTAGCCTTGAAGCTTATCTTCAGCTGCTGGTAATGGCAAAAATAGAAGATTTGTATTCGGCTGTACTTACTCTGTTGAGCGGTTATCTTATGGTGCTTTCTACTTCTGGCAAAGAAAAACTGCCGCAGGCTCGTGCGGTTCATTATTAAATAAGCTTGTAACCAATAAACGGAGGTCTAGTTGATGAAAAAAGTACTTTCCCGCATCGGGCTCGGGCTGCTGGTTCTGCTCATCGTTTCCATCGGGGTCTGTTTTTATATCGGTGCATTTACTTATGCCTTCAGGCTTATGATCCTGCTGCTGTTTGTGTTTGGCGGCATGGGGGCCATTTATAAATTGAAGAATGACGAATATATGTATTACGGACACACAGGCAGCAGACGCAGCGACAGGGAGGAGTACGAAGAATATACACGGTAACGGACAGTTCATGGCAGACGGAGCAGGGGCAGGCAGAAGGTCTGCCCGGCCTACAGCGTACATAGAATGGTAGAAGTCATCATCTACTCTACTGCAGCAGGAGGCTTGCGTATGGATGAGAAGATTCAGGCGCTTATGAAGTCCGTCGATGCACTTGTAACCGATATCATGGAGCCGCTGCGCCGGAAAATGATCAATGAGTCCGCCTTTGCCAGGCTGTATGCCGCGCTTGAGGAAATAGAGCTCGTAATCAGGCAGGAGCAGCAGATTGACAGGCAGCTGGCAGCGCAGTTGTTTCTGGTCTATTCGCAGCTGGTAACCCAGTCCAATTATGTGTATGATAAAAGCCCGTTTGTCCCGCATATCGGCAAACTGCAGGGGATGATCCGCAAAATATTCGGCGGTGCCTTGCAAAATGTGTAAACGTAAGCGCTTTACAGTGCCCCGTTATTGTCTGCTGCGGCAGAGGACAACGGGGCTTTTTCGCAGGCATAGCGGCAGAAGAAAAGGCTGGCAATAGATTTTTTTGGAAGGACCTTTGGGTTTGTCCATTGCCAAACCATGGCAATCTATCTTACAATACTATACTATAGTGATAATGAGAATCAATTTCAAAAGAATGGGTGAGAGATTCATGAATCATCAGGCAACTGCCGGCGAAGGGCAGACCCGGACTGCGGATCCTGTGAAGTTTCGTTCACGCCCGTGGGCGGCAACGCTGATTTTGATATGCGGTCTGATTGCCCTGGTATTCGGCATTGCAGTTTCAGTGTCGTTTGGAGCGGCCGATATCAGGCTGTCCGTGGTATGGACCGCTGTATTTCATTTTAATCCGGATCTGACGGATCATCAGATTATCCGCGAGCTGCGGATGCCCCGGGTGCTCGGCGCGGCGATGGTCGGTGCAAGCTTTGCCGTTGCGGGCGCTATCATGCAGGGAATGACCCGTAATCCGCTTGCGGACTCGGGGCTTATGGGGATTAACTCCGGTGCCGGATTCGCGCTGGCTGTATGTTTTGCCTTTTTCCCGCAGCTTCCGTTTATGTATCTGATTCTGTATTCCTTTATTGGCGCAGGCATGGGGGCGGGAATTGTCTACGGGATTGGCTCCCTGTCCCGGGGCGGGCTGACTCCAGCCAGGCTGGTGCTGGCCGGCGCGGCCTTCAGTGCGCTGCTCTCGGCGCTCAGTGAAGGGATCGCGTTATATTTTAACATCGGACAAGACCTGGCCTTCTGGTATGCGGGAGGGGTGGCCGGAACGAAATGGTTCCAGCTCAAGATCATGTTCCCGTGGATCGGCGGAGCGATTATCGGAGCAATCGTCCTGTCCAGATCCATCTCTATGCTCAGTCTCGGTGAAGATGTCGCCAGAGGGCTTGGACAGCGTACAGGGCTGGTCAAGCTGGCCGGGGCATTAATCGTGCTGATTCTGGCTGGAGCATCTGTATCAGTGGTTGGGGCAGTGGGCTTCATCGGTCTGATTATCCCCCATCTGACGCGTTATCTGGTCGGGGTGGATTACAAGTGGATTATTCCCTGTTCGGCTGTGCTCGGCAGTCTGCTGGCAATCTTCGCCGATCTGACGGCAAGAATGATTATACCCAAGCATGAGACTCCATTCGGTGCCATCATCGCCCTGATCGGCGTGCCTTTCTTCCTGTATCTGGCCCGTAAGGAAAGAAGGGAGCTGTAGCCATGCAGAAAACAACCGTACTATCCTATGAATCCGCCAGACGCAGACGCGGGCTGACGATTCTGGCAGCGATAGCTGTACTTATTGTAATTGCTTTTATAATTAGTGTGAACACGGGATACATACGATTAACGCCTCTGGAGCTGCTGAATACGATGCTGGGGAAAGGAACGGACAAGCAGGAGCTGATTCTGTTTGATTTCCGGCTGCCGCGTATCGTCATCTCGCTGCTGATCGGAGCCGGACTGGCTGTTTCCGGTGCGGTTATGCAGGGCGTCTTCCGCAATGACCTGGCGGATCCCGGTATTCTCGGCATCAATGCCGGGGCCGGGCTGATGGTCATGCTGATGGTCTCCTTTTATCCGACGACCAATGCGGCTCCGGTTTATTTTCTCCCGGTCATTGCGTTTGCCGGGGCCGGCCTGACTGCCGCCCTGATCTATGCGCTGGCCTACAAGCGGCATGAAGGCATCAAGCCGATCCGTCTGCTGCTGACCGGTGTTGCCGTTGCTGCCGGGATCAGCGCCGCGATGATTGTACTCACGCTGCGCCTTGATCCCGACAAATATCAGTTTGTCGCGACCTGGCTGGCGGGCAGCATCTGGGGAACCAGCTGGAAGTTTGTATTATCTCTGCTGCCCTGGATTGTCATCCTGGTACCTTACGTCATCTACAAGGCGCGGGTAATGAATGTGCTCAACCTGGGTGAACAGACAGCGGTCGGCCTGGGAGCTAACGTCAATAAAGAGCAGTTCAAGCTGCTGGCCGCCGCCGTGGGTCTGGCTGCCGCGAGCGTGGCCGTCAGCGGCGGAATCGGCTTCGTCGGCCTTGTCGGGCCGCATCTGGCGCGGCGGCTGGTCGGACCCAAGCATCAGCTGATGCTGCCGGCCTCAGCTTTGCTGGGCGCTCTGCTGGTGATTACGGCCGATACGATCGGCCGCTGGATCCTGCAGCCGTCGGAGATTCCGACCGGCATCGTAGTCGCCGTCATCGGCGCACCTTATTTTTTGTATCTGCTGGCACGTACGAAGTCATAGGCTGCTCGGCCACCATTCAACCGGAGGGGATAACATGATTGATCAGGAACTGGAATTATACGACGTGACAATAATCGGCGGGGGACCTGCCGGGATGTATACAGCTTTTTACAGCGGGATGAGAGATCTCAAGACGAAGCTGATCGAAGCCAAGGAAGAGCTGGGCGGACGTATGCGGATCTATCCCGAGAAAATGATCTGGGATGTAGGCGGTGTCACCCCGACCCTCTGCGGTGATCTGATCAAGCGGCTGGAGGAGCAGGCCCGCACGTTCGAACCGACTATTGTGCTTGGGCAGCAGATTATTAAGCAGGTGCGCCAGGAGGATGGTACGTTTATACTGACCTCGGCTACAGGCGAGCAGCACTGGACACGGACAGTCATTCTGGCCATCGGCTACGGCATTCTGCAGATGGCCAAGCTGGAGATTGAGGGAGCTGACCGTTACGAGGTAACCAATCTCCATTATACTGTGCAGGAGCTGGAGCCGTTCCGCGGCAAGCATGTGCTGATCTCCGGGGGCGGTGACTCGGCGGTGGACTGGGCGAATGAGCTGGAGAGCATCGCAGCCAGCGTCACAATTGTTCATAGAAGAGACCAGTTTGGCGGACATGAGAAGAACATCTCCCGCATGAAGGCGTCATCGGTCAAGGTACGCACACCTTATACAGTGAGCCAGCTGCACAGCAATAGCGGCGAAACTATTGATCAGGTCACAATCACCCATGTCGAATCCGGCGAGAGCGAGCAGTTCGCTGTAGATGCGGTCATTGTGAACCACGGGCTAAAAGCCGACTTCGGCCCGCTTCGCGACTGGGGTCTGGAGATGGGTGAATGGTGGGCCAAGGTCAGTCCCAGGCTGGAGACGAATCTGCCCGGTATTTTTGCCGCCGGAGATTTCGTTGATTATGACAGTAAAGTCCGCCTGATCGCCGGGACATTTACGGATGCGGTGCTGGCTCTGAACAGCGCCAAGCTGTATATGGATCCGGATGCTCCCAAATACGCTTATGTGTCTTCCCATAATGACCGGTTCAAAGAGAAAAATAAAGCGCTGGGCGTAATTGATGACCACTAGCAGACAATAACAGAATAGAGAATCATCCTGGCTGTCAGCCTGCAGGTATTCTGCGGGCAGGCAGCTTTTTGATCTTTTCAGGGTCTCCATACCCTCCCGTTCATTCCATAAGCTGCATAAAAAGAGTTTAGCAGGCGAATAGTAAGCGGGGAGGTGCTTGAACATGCCTAAACAACAAACACAATCCAATCCCGGGGAGATCTCGAACAGCGGGCATGAGGGTCCGCCTATTTCAATGGATCTTGAGGACACTCTCAAGCAAATCCATGAAAGGCTCGGCAACAGCCCGGATTTGAATATACGTAAGTATGAGACCCTCGATCATGAGAACCATGTGGCTGTTATGTTTATAAATGGGCTTGTAGATAAAGTGCTTGTAGATGAATATGTCACTCATGCCCTGTCTTTTGCAGAAATTAGGGAGAAGGCTCCTTCTGCCGAGGACCTCTTTCTTTTTGCCAAGGAAAAAGCGCTGAGCATCGGTAAAGAAAAGGTGGTAGAAGACCAGAACAGCTTGCTGGAAGCGTTGCTGTCCGGAGATACCATCATTCTTTTTGACAAGCTGGATAAGGGCATCAGCGTAACCACAAGCGGCGGCGAAGGCCGGTCGGTTACTGAAGCGACAACACAGGTCAATATCCGCGGGCCCAAAGACAGCTTCACCGAGTCGCTGGGGACGAACATAGCGCTGGTGCGTAAACGGATTAAAAACCCGAATCTCTGGATTGAGACGATGACGATGGGATCGGTAACCAAAACGGATGTGTCCATTGCCCATATTCATGGCCTGGCCAAGGAAGAGACGCTGCAGAAGATCCGCAAAAAGCTTGCTGACATCCATGTCGATTCCATCCTGGAATCCGGATATATTGAGCAGCTGATAGAAGAGAATAATTACTCGCCTTTCCCTACACTTTACAATACCGAACGCCCGGATAGTGTAGCCGGAAATCTGCTGGAGGGGAGAATTGCCATTTTTGTGGACGGTACTCCGTTTGTGCTGATTCTTCCGGCTACTTTTTTTATGTTTTTTCACACGGTTGAGGACTATTACCAGCGCTATGATATTACCTCTGTTATCCGGGTGCTCCGGTTCATATGCCTGCTGGTGTCCCTGTTCGGGCCGGCGATTTTTGTTGCTGCGCTTAACTTTCATCAGGAGATGATACCGACACCGCTGCTGATTAATTTTGCGTCGCAGCGGGAAGGGGTGCCGTTCCCGGTCGTTATTGAGGTCCTGCTGCTGGAGGTCACTTTTGAAATCATCCGTGAAGCCGGTATCCGGATGCCTTCCCAGATCGGCCAGACTGTCTCGATTATCGGCGGTCTTGTCCTGGGACAGGCGGCAGTCCAAGCAGGGATCGTCTCTCCTGCGATGGTCATTGTCGTCTCCCTTACGGGAATTTCCAGCTTTGCGACTCCGGCCTTCAACATGGCCCTGTCCATCCGCATTCTCCGCTTTGTGATCACCTTTGTTGCAGCTTATATGGGACTGTACGGAATTGCCATTATCGGGCTTATCCTGGTTGCCCATCTGTGCAGCCTCCGTTCCATAGGTGTGCCCTATATGTCTCCGGTAGCTCCCTTTGCACCGGGGGATCAGAAGGATATTTTCCTGCGGACACCGCTGCATTTCATGAAGACCCGCCGCCGTCTGATCAGCAAGAACAGTAAGGTGCCGGGAACCACCGCTCAGCTTGGCCAGGACAGCCGCCATGAAAAGTAAGCTTGCACTGCTGCTCGCTGTTTGCCTAGGCTGTTCTATGTTGCTGAGCGGCTGCTGGAACAGCCGTGAGCTGAATGAGCTGGCCATCGTCAGCGGAATCGGCATTGACAGCCTGGACGGCAAGCCGGGATACCGGGTGACCTTCCAGATTATTAACCCGTCTTCATCCTCGCAGACAATGGGCTCCACCAGTAATCAGCCGCCGATCGTCATTGTTTCGTCAACGGACCGCACGATCTTTGGAGCACTCCGCAAAGCGTCAAGACGGGCCACCCGCCAGCTTTTTTTTGCCCATACCCAGCTGGTGATCATCGGGGAATCGCTGGCCAGGAAAGGAGTTACCAGTATCTTTGATATTTTCGAACGGTCGCATGAGCTGCGGCTGAACTCAGCGGTGCTGGTGTCCAAGGATGCGGATGCTGCTTCTGTTCTTAAACTGCTGACAACGCTTGAAACGATGCCATCCATGGGTCTGCTGAAGAAAATGCAAAACACGTCCAGGGTATGGGGCGAGAACCGCAGGGTTACTGTGTTCGAAGTGATCAACGGGATAACCGGCGCAAGCGATTTTACCATTAACGGGGTACAAATTGTCGGAAATGCTGTGGAAGGGGAGAAAAAGAGTAGTCTTGAGCAGTCTGATCCTATGGTTGGATCGCTGATGAGCGGATTAGGCGTTTTTAAGGAAGAGAAACTGATTGGCTGGCTGAACGGACCGGAATCCAGGGGCACGCAGTGGGTGCTCGATAAGATCAATGAGACCAATATCAATGTGGACTCTCCGGACACGGAGGAGGATATTGCCGTTAATATTTTCTATTCCAAGACCGGGGTAAAAGTGGAGCTTAAGGACGGCAAGCCGGTGTTCCATGTCCGTATACGGGAAGAAGGGATTATTAATGAGACCGGAGGATTTGTGGATCTGAGCAAGGAGGAGGAGATGGAGGCACTTGAACAAAGTGTTGAGGAGAAGACTGCAGCCGAAGTGAGGCTGGCGTTCGAGGCTGCACAGAATATGAAATCGGATATTTTCAATTTTGGTAACGAGCTGAAGCGTATCCATCCTGAGCAATGGGAGAAGGTGAAGCAGGACTGGAGTTCTGTTTTTGCCGAGGGGGAGCTTGATCTTCAGGTGGAGGCATTCATCCGCAGTACAGGAATGCGGCTCAAGCCGTATATTCCAACCAAAAAATAAACGTCTGTCTAGGAACGGGGGTCCATTATATGCGAAAGGAAGTCATTGGTCCGTTTCAATTGTTTGCCATGATCGTTCTGTTTGAACTGGGGACGGCGGTAGTTGTCCCGATTGGCCTGGAGAGCGGTCATGCGGTATGGATCTCCATCCTGGCGGCGCTTCCGGGCGGTATCCTGCTGTTCATGCTCTACACTTACCTGTACCGGCAGTTCCCGGATCTCGTCATTAGCGGGTATACCCGGAAGATTCTCGGAAAATGGATCGGCTGGCCGCTCAGCCTGCTGTACCTGCCGGTTCTGACTTACAACGGCGGCAGAAATTTGCGGGAGGCAGGCGATCTGCTGATCTCCTCTTCGTATGACCGGACACCGATCTTTATTATCAACTCCATCATGATCATTGCTGTAATGTATATCCTGTACCAGGGCATTGAGGTATTCTCGAGAACCTCGGAAATTTACTTCTGGCTGATTGTGATTATGGGAATGATTTCGAATTTCGTTGTAATTATTGCCGGTCTGGTCCAGTTTAAAAACCTGTTTCCGGTGCATCCTGGCGAATGGATTGAGGTGTACAAGTCGGCATATCCTAATATCTGGATTTTCCCTTACGGGGAGCTGGTGTGCTTTACAGCTGTTCTGCCCCATTTCAAAGCGAGGAATAAGGCCGGCAGAACCGGTGCGGGTGCCATTACCCTGAGTGCGCTGCTGCTCAGTTTTACACATGCGATTGAAATGTCGGTGCTGGGCCCGGATATTTACAGCCGCACTACCTTCCCGATGTTCACGACAATTACACTGGTCAATGTAGCTAATTTTTTGCAGAGGCTCGATGCGCTTGTAATTCTGACGCTGATCATCGGGGTCTTTTTCAAAATGTCCATCTACTGCTATGCGGCTGTATCCATTACAGCGGATTTATTTCATGTCAAAGAACCCCGCAAGCTGGTTATTCCCGTGTGCTCGGTGGTGCTGTATAGCTCGTTTGTCAGTGCGGAGAATTACCCTGCCCATATGAATGACGGAAAAGTATTTCTGGAGAATATCCTGCCCTTCCTGTGCGCCGTCATTCCCATTCTGCTGTTCGTTGTGCACCGGGTCCGGCGCAGGTTCGGCTGGTACCGTTAGGGTTAATTGCGGGTGGACTTGCGGGGTTTGAACAGATCTGCAGCGGCAAAAAAGACGGGGAGGCCTGCGAACACAATCATACAGCAGGCTTCCTGCAAGGTTGTCGTGGCAAACACGGAGATAATCGATTGCAGAGACCGGGTCATACTGGTCCCCGCAATCATATCTACACTAACAATCATTCCCAGTGTCAGCAGGGCGAGTACCATATAGATTCCGATGATTTTCATACCTCTGATTCCTCCTGTTCCTGAGATTCGGGCTTCCGCCGGGGCGGAAACTAAAGGTATTATCCCCATCGTTAGAGAAAGGTACTCAGAGCAGTTTAATCTAATCTGCGATCAGGGTAAAAGGGAGTAGTATAAGGAGGGATTGCCTGTGACGACATGGAATCTGCAAGGGACAGTGAACCACCTGCTGATCTGTAACGGCAGCAGCTGCAAAAAGAACAAGGGTGAGGAGGTAGCCGAAGCAATCGAAGCAGAAATTGATAAACAGGGTGCCGGAGGAATCATCCATACGACCGTTACCCGCTGCAACGGAAGATGCTCCGATGCGTGTGTAGTCATTTCCTACCCGGACGGCGTGTGGTACCGTGAAATGACCCCGAAATCGGGCAAGGCCCTTGTGCGCAGACTGCTGGAAGGGGAACGGCTTGAGGAGAATATCGTTTATACGTATGACGGGCAGCTTATCGCGGCTTCATCCAAAGGCACCAAGGGCAAGAAGAAAAAGTAACGGAGTACCAGCACTATAACCGGAACAGAGCAATCAATGGCGTACATAGCACAGCCCGGACAGGAATCCGGGGCTGATTAACAAGAACAATTTTCACCCTTGAAATTTGACTTGCAGGCCATGCGTTGACTATGCTTATATCAGTGCATTTTATCACAATATAAGTTGAAGGTTCGTTGCCGGGGGGAGTGTATTAATGGAGAGGCTGCACGTATGGCCTGAGCGGTTTAAAAGATTTTTTCTGAATAACAGATTTGTTGTGTCTTTATTGGTTATTCTGCTGATCGGCATTAACATTCTTGTATTTTCCAAGGTTCCGTTTATTTTCAAGCCGGTGTCCGCGCTTCTGCACACGGTGGCTGCCCCGCTGCTGTTGTCGGGGATTGCCTATTATCTGCTGAATCCGCTGGTAGACCGCATGGAGACAAGAAGCAAGATTAAACGGGCCTACGGGATTGTCATCCTGTACCTGGCTATTGCAGGGATTGTCACGCTTATCCTGTTGACGGTAATTCCGATTATCCGCACCCAACTGATCGGGCTGATCGATAATTTCCCGAAATACAGCACCCAGATTCAAGATGAGTTCATTAATCTGACCGGCAGTGAGCTGTTCGGGCGGATTCAGGAAAACGTAGGGGTAGGTACCAGCCTTGATTTTGGGGATCTGACAAACCGGGCGACCACATGGGCCACCTCGTTTCTGAATAATGCAGTGAACGGGGTCGGCAATTTCGTCGGTGCGCTGACGGAGATTGTTCTGGCCGTGGTTACTACACCGTTCATCCTGTTCTATCTGCTGCGTGACGGCAAACGTCTACCTGATTATCTGATGCGTTTCATCCCGAATGCCCTGCAGCCGCAGACCCGCCTTGTCATGAAGGAAATGAACAGCCAGGTGGCGTCTTATATCCGGGGACAGATCATCGTCAGCTGCTGTATTGGTGCGCTGCTGTACATAGGCTATCTGATTATCGGGCTGGAGTATTCGCTGGTGCTGGCGATTGTGGCTGCCTGTACAGCAGTGGTCCCTTATCTGGGTCCGGCCATCGCAATTACACCGGCGTTGATTGTAGCGCTGGTTACGTCGCCTTTTATGCTGCTGAAGATGATATTCGTCTGGACGGCTGTCCAGCTTATTGAAGGCAAATTCATCTCACCGCAGATCATGGGCAAATCGCTGAAGATCCATCCGATTACGATTATTTTTGTCATTATTTTTGCCGGAAAAATGTTCGGTGTACTCGGCATTATTCTTGCGGTTCCGGGATATGCCGTGCTCAAGGTTATCGTTACCCATATCTTTCAATGGTTCCGGTTCCGTTCGGGACTATATAGTGTAGAGGCAGAAAAAGAAGAAGCCAAGGAGTAGGTCTGAAAGGATGATAAGCAAATGACAAGACCCGTTGCGGATACGATATACGGAAAAGTACAGGGGGCTCAAAGCGGCGGAGTGAACGTCTGGCGCGGCATTCCGTTTGCTGCACCGCCTGTCGGGGAGCTGCGATTCCGTGCTCCCCAGCCGCCGGAGCCCTGGGATACCTTAAGGGAGGCTGTGGAATTCGGGCCGGCTGCACATCAGCCGCCAAGCTCCAGCAGCATCCGTTTCGGCGGGACACAGCCGGTCTTCTCGGAGGATTGCCTGTATCTGAACGTCTGGGCGCCGGCGGGCGGGCAGGAGCTGCTGCCGGTAATGGTCTGGATTCACGGCGGCACCTTCCTGACGGGAGCGGGCAGCCAGCCGATGTTCAACGGCGCAAGTATGGCAGAAGCGGGAAACGTCATTGTGGTTACTGTCAATTACCGGCTGGGGCCGTTCGGCTTCCTGCACCTGTCCCCGTTTGGCCCTTTTGAGTCCAATCTCGGGCTTCTTGATCAGATCGCGGCCCTTCAATGGGTGCAGGATAATATCGCCGGCTTCGCAGGCGATCCCAAGCGGGTGACAGTATTTGGTGAGTCAGCCGGCAGTATGAGCATAGCGGCACTGCTGGCGATGCCTGCCGCGAAGGGGCTGTTCTCCGGCGCAATCATGCAGAGCGGGGCGGCACAGACACTGAAGCCGCAACTGGGCGCGCAAATTGCTGAGGCCTTCCTGGCCGAGCTTGGCGGTGACGTGAACCTGCTGCAGGCGGTACCTGCGCAAGACATTCTGACCGCAGCCGCCAAGATGGCCTACAAGCTCTCCGGCGATTCGCTCAGCATGCTGTTCCAGCCGCTCATTGATCCGGCGACCCTGCCAGTGGAGCCTGCTGAAGCGGTGGCCGGCGGCGCAGCCAGCGGGATTCCGCTGATGATCGGAACGAATCTGCACGAGGGCCATCTTTTCTTCCGGGGCGACCGGGAAGGGGCGGGCTTTGACCAGTCGCTGAAGGCACTGGAGCTGATGCTGGGTGTCGGTAACCTGGCGGAGCTGGCCAGCCATTATCCCAAGAACTGGGAAGGGCAGGCCGCGTTAATGACGGACCTGTACTTCTGGGACAGCTCCATCGCGTTTGCCGAACGGCAGCTGCCTCATGCTTCTGTCTGGATGTACAGATTCGACTGGACCATTCCCGGCCATCCGCTGCTGGACAAGGCTATCCATGGGGCGGAGATTTATTATGTCTTTAATACGATAGACCTGCTGCATCAGTATGGGGTGTCCGTCAGCCCTGAGATGGCTGCGCTGGCTGGACAGATGCAGGCGGCCTGGACTGCCTTTGCGCACCGCAGCAACCCGGAAACGGCCGGCTTGGACTGGCCTGCCTACGTTAAAGGCGAGCGGGCCACGATGATCTTCGGGCAGGACATCCATGTGCAGACCGACCCCGACCGGGAAAAGCGCAAGCGGCTGCTGTCAGCCCTGCCTGCTTCCCGGCAGGCCTCGGACCCGGAGTAAACGGCTTAACCAGAGAGAAGGCCCCGCGTTTCCGGTGAGGGAAGAGACTGTAAATCGGAAGAGCCGAAGTAGAGTGAAGATGATAACCGCCAGGCCTATGCTTGGCGGTTCTTTTACAATTTTAGGAATTTGCTGTTCCTCACGGACCGCATGCACCACCCGAAACCCCTGATCCGGCCCGTATCCGCTGGCCTCAAACTTGCCGCGGAACGAAACCGCATTGTTGCTTACATCACCGATCCAGCCGCCGCCCTTTACGATCCGGTAGGTGCCGCCGCCGGCGTCTCCTTCGCTGTACCAGTCCCAGCACCACTCCCGTACATTCCCGGACATATCGTAGAGCCCCAGTTCATTCGGTTTTTTGCCGCCGCCGGGTTTGGTTTTATTGTTATTTTGTTCAATAACCGGCCAAAGCCAGTCCCCTGTCAAATAACGGTCGCCGGCATTCCGCCAGTACCAGGCCACATCATCCGCGGTGTTGCTGCCGCTGTACGTATAGCTTTGGCTTAAACCGCCGCCGGTTGCGGCATATTCCCATTCTGCCTCTGTCGGCAGCCGGTAACCGTCAGCTCCCGCATTTGGCTTTACCGTCCATTTCAGTGGATCGTTGACGCTTTTGTTGGCCGGGTCCCGGGTCTCCTTGTCTATAAGATAATAGGGTTCAAAGCCCTCTTGAATGCTCCGTTTATTGCAATACTCCACAGCATCATACCAGCTTACCATTTCAACCGGCAGACGGCTGCCTTTGAATAAGGACGGATTGCCGCCCATGACCTCCATCCATTCTTGCTGTGTAACCTCATACTTGCCGATATAGAAATCAGAGAGAGAGGGGCCATGACCAGCGTAGTTGGTCTTGGTGCTGATAAAGGATCCGCCTTGAATGAATACAAAGCTGTCCTCCCCGAGAGGATCCTCCTTGGGCTCAGAAGGAGCGGACTGCTGCTGCGAACAGGCGCAGAGCAGGGCCAATAAGGCGATTGCAGGGATAAGCCACAGTTTGCTCATGAACAATTCTCCTTTATTCTGCCGCAGACTGCCGTGCTCTTCACCGGCAGCAAGCCGTCCGGCGGTTAAACCGGACGGTTCTCGGTCAACTGTGATTATCCGCTTACCATACCGTTACATTGGAGCTGCCGCTGCTCTGGTAGCCTTCCGTTGCCAGCACCTGGTAGGACCAGCTGCTGCCCAGATTCATGCCTTTGCTTTTCCAGGCGTTCACATGGTTGGCGAAAGTAATTGCGACGTTGTTGCCGGTTGCCCGTTTCGACTGACGGACACTCCAGAACTGGGTGAACGTCGCAGTGCCGTCGATGGAAGGCGCATTAGTCCGGGTTGTTGTATAGATATCATAGGTGCCCCCGTCACTGGTTACGGTACCTTTGTAATTGCCTGTAGGCCGGTAGGTGCCCCAGCTGTCTACAACGTAGTATTCGATCAGTGTGTTCCGGGTCCACCCGTAAAGGGTTAAATAGGCATTGCCAGAGGGCGACCATACACCGGCATTGTAGTTGATTGTCCGGGAAGCCGATCCGGTATTCCAGCCTTTACCCACTACAAAATTACCTGTATTAGACCAATTAACACTGTAATTTCCTCCAGAACCATTGGTAGCGTTTACAGTTCCTCCGCCATCAGTCCAGTTCTGCCAGTAATCAGTCGCTGCGGCACCTGCGGTTGCTGCAAACATGCCAAAAGCCATTGAAGCGGTAAGAAGTGTTGTCACTACTTTTTTAAATTTGAACATGGGTATTACCTCCTAGAGTTTAATTTTTTTCAATGCTTGATAATGTGCTTCCGGAATGCGGTATTGCGCAGTATTCCTTGCTATCACATCTGCAATGTCTCCTGGAGTACATGCTTTAATGAATCCCTGGCGTTCAAACTTCCCCGCTGCCGCCTCCTTTCATTATGGTGGATCTATGAGCATATTTGCTTGAATACGAGATGATTATAGAATAACAGCGCTATCATTTCTAATTACCAAATTAAAGGTGTTACCCGATTTTTTTTATATGTTTCAAACAGATAGATTCAAATTGAGAGAATGGAAGCTATACTTTCACGATTTGTAAAAAATTTCATTTTCTTTCTCTGGCCAGGTGCCCATGACCAATGTGATTTTTGGGCAGATGAGTGGATGGGGGAATCCTCTTCGCTTCGTCTAGCTAGTATCTCCAACGTAAAGGAATTTTTCCCAAGTGGGTAGGAGGAGGAAGGAAGGAAGGAAGGAAGGTCAAAGGGAAAAATCCCCTTGAATGAGCCGGACAGAGCGCCAGTGAGCCAAATCAAAGGGAAAAATCCCTTTGAATGAGCCGGACAGCGCGCTCGCGAGCTTAATCAAAGGGAAAAATCCCCTTGAAATAGCCATCCCGAGCGCGAATCTACCATTATCCGCGCAGCCCGGCTACCCGGCGCAAAAAGGGAGTGTTTCCGGACAGCCGGAGCACTCCCTTTTCATACCACTGTTTAGAATGGGACAATCATCGGTCAGTTAACAGGTACATAGCCGGTCTTGGCCACCAGCTCCTGTCCCTCCGGAGACACGATCCAGTCCAGAAAGGCCTGCATTTTGGCGGAAGGAGGACCCGCTGTTACAGCATAAAAGTTAACAGTATAAGGATATGCACCGCTGCGGATGCTTTCCTTGTCCGGCTCAACACCGTCAATGGCAAGCAGCTTGAGTTCGTCGCTCCGGTTCATCTGAGAGGCGTAGTAAAGGAAACTGAAGCCGATGGCATTTTTATAGTTGCGGTAACTGGAAGTCCGGGAGATAATCCCGCTCATGAGATCCATCACATCATCAGACGGCGCCTGCATCAGGGTGCGGTCCTTCATGATTTTTTGCAGCATCGATTGGCTGCCGCTCCCTTCATCGCGCTGAAAGGCTCTGATCCGGTCATTCCGGCCGCCGGCCTGCTTCCAGTTCGTAAGCTCCCCGGAGTAGATGTCCATAATCTGCTCTGTGGTCAGGCTGCTGACAGGATTGCGTTTGTTGACAAAAAAGACAAAGGCTTCACGGCCGATCGGTGTAAGCACCAGCTCGCGGCCGGCCAGCTTGGCATCCTTCTCCTGGGCAAGCGAGGGAGCCGCGGTAAAGATAATGTCCGTTTCACCGGAGAGCAGCCGCTGATACGCGTAAGATGTGGAAGAACACACGACCGGATTATCTGCAAAATCGTACGGGTCATACTCATCCTCCGGGTATACGGCCTGCACAAATGCGGAGTAGAGCGGATACAGCGCAGTAGCTCCGTCTAGCCGCGGCGGATTGTCTGTAATCTTATAGGAAGCCGGCTGTTCCAGCAGGGCAACTTTGGACCCGGGATGAAAAGGCTGATATTGCTGCAGGGAGACCTCCTGCTCGTTTACCTCAGCCAGGCTGTTCACATAAGCCTTGTTCAGCTCATACCCGCCGGTTGCCAGCAGGCAGAGCCCCAGGAACGATGCAAAAGCAATGCCCCGGGTTCGGGATGTGAACCAGCCGAAGATAGAGCACACGATATAGGCGCACAGTACAGCAGCGACCACGGCAGTGAGCGGAGCATAGAAGCGGAACCCGCCCAGCAGTGCAACAATGAAATAGCCGACAAATGCCAGCAAGGCAATAGGAACTACGGCTACTATAGAAAACAGCAAATTTAACCAGATTGATCTTTTCACAGTTACCCTCTTTCTATATACTGGAGTATGGAAAAAACAGATAGATTTATTATACCTTAATAATTCAGTATATTCTTCCAAATATCTCAATCTTCTGAACAAGCCCTGCTATGCTGATATGAAACAAAGCAAAAATTTTCATAAAAAGACTGGACGAAATGGCAGAACAGAGTTATTCTGAGATTGTGAAAAAAATAACGGAATACAAGATTCTCGGGGTAAGGTGAAATTCCTGACCGGCGGTGATGTTCAAAGCGAACTAAGCCCGCGACTCAATCACTGCATATACTGCGGGATTGACTGATCTGGTGACAATCCAGAGCCGACGGTAAAGTCCGGATGGGAGAGGATCATAGATGAAGGCAACAGGTATATTCCTGATGTCTTTATTGAAAATGCCCCCGATAATTGCTGTAACAGGGTAGTTCGGGGGCTTTTTGGTCTCTTATCGAGGGTTTGTATCGACAAGGAGAATGAATTATGAGTAACGTATCAGCTTCATCATCAGGTATGCGCACATCGCCAATCCGCAGCGGCTTCTGGCTGGTTGTGCTCGGGGCGGCGCTCTGGGGCGTTGATCCGCTGTTCCGGATTATTTTATTGAAATCATTGACCTCTTCGCAGATCGTTCTGCTGGAGCATGTTGTACTTTTCTCGCAGCCGCACCGGTCCTTTGGCGCCATCGTGCCGAGCTGAAGTCCATCGGGCTCCGTCAGGCAGGCGCGCTGCTCGTTGTGTCCTGGGGCGGTTCCGCCGTGGCAACGATCCTGTTCACCAAGGCATTGTCCAGCGGTGATCTGAATGCCGTACTGCTATTGCAGAAGCTCCAGCCCGTGTTCGCCATCGGACTGGCAGCCGTTATTCTGAAAGAGCGTCTTCCACGCAACTTCGGACTGCTGATTGTTCTTGCACTGGCCGGCACTTATCTGCTGACCTTCGGCTGGACGATTCCTTTCGGCCATGTTAACAACTTTGTCAGCGTAGGCAGCCTGATGGCCATGGGCGCTGCTGCCCTGTGGGGCGGATCGACCGTTATGGGCCGTTATCTGCTTGGCTCCATGAGCTATGAGACCGTAACCTCCCTGCGTTTCATTCTTGCACTTCCTTTGCTGTTCACCCTGACTACACTGGAAGGGGCTCCATGGCAGGTAAACGGCGGACTGGGAGCTACTTCGCTAGTAGCTATTAACCTGCTGCTGCAGGCGCTGCTGCCGGGACTGCTCAGTATGCTGCTCTACTACAAAGGACTGAACACGACCAAAGCTTCTTTTGCCACACTGGCCGAGCTAAGCTTCCCGATGACCGGGATTCTGATCAATTGGGTTGTCTATCACCAGCTTGTTACGATGGCGCAGGTTGTGGGGTTTGCCCTGATCTGGACGGCACTGTTCTACATTTCCAGCCAGCAGGCCAAACAGCAGCAGACAGAACTGAAGCAGGCTGCTTAACCAAATACAAATACGCCTGAGGAGAGTAACTCCAGGGCTTTCTGCAATATGAGGATGTCTTCATGCAGCCGTAATGGCTGGGAAGGCATCTTTTTTTTTTGTTTTTTCAAAGATGAAATCTGCTTCTCTGGAGTAAAAATAAGGCGTTTCTCCCATACTACCGTTATTCTGCTGTCATCCTTTGAGGAGGTGCATGAAGATGAAGGATAAGCCGGCACCTGCGATTTACATACAGCTGAAGAACAGGGTCACGGTGCCCAAAGGCCGGGGTGTTATGCTGCGGGATGTGGCTTACCTGATTGCTGCTGCGGATATTAGGGAGCAGTTGGACCCGATACTGCTGCTTCAGCCGGAGCAAAGCGACGGGAATCTGATTCTAATAGATCTGCTGACCATTATCCCGCGGATTCATGAGCTTGTTCCGGGGGCCGACATCCAGCCGATCGGGGAGGGGCGGACCATTGTACAGATTGAAGGCCCGCTCGAGGCACGCAAGCCGTCCATTGCCCTGTTTATGCTCGTCTGGCTGCTGCTGTTCTTCGGCTCGGCGCTGACAATCATGAATTTCCATGCCGATGTCAGCATGCAGGAGGTGCATGTGCGAATTGTGGAAATGCTGACCGGGCGGCGTGACGAGCATCCATATGTCTTTCAGGTGGCCTATTCCCTGGGAATCGGGTTCGGGATGGTGGTTTTTTTCAATCACCTGTTCAAAAAAAAATGGAACGAGGAGCCGACACCGCTTGAAGTGGAAATGTTCCTGTACCAAAAAAATATTGATCATTACGTAGTGCATGAGGAATACAGCAAGCTGGAGCAACGTCAACGCTCTTCCGCAAAAAGGAGGGGAGCCCCATGACTGCTCCACTCTCCCTCGGGCTCCATCTGCTGCTGGGGGTAGCGGCCGGAATCGCCGTCGGCGGGGGTGTAATTGCCCTTTTTATTGTACTGGATATGGTTCCGCGCCTGGCTCAGCTGACTTCCTCCTACAACAAGGTGCACTGGTATGAGGGAGCGATGGTTGGAGGCTCGCTGCTCGGAACGGTAAGTGATTTCTGGAACTGGAGGATAGCGGCCGGTCCGCTGGCTGAGCTGGGAGTAGGCCTGCTTGACGGGGTTTTTGTCGGTATGCTGGCCGCTGCCCTGACGGAGGTACTGAACGTGCTGCCCATTCTGGCCAAACGGCTGCATATGACGCATTATCTGTTCGGCCTGCTGATGGCAATGGTCTGCGGCAAGGTTGCGGGGTCATTGTTCGATTGGTTTGTCTACCAGCGTTAACCCGGCTGTTGTAAGGTACAGCTTCGAGGCATCAGCGGCATATTGAACTTTTAGGAGGTTATGAAGTGATGAGGTATATACACAGCGGGGATCAGGTGGAGACGGACCGCAAAAAAGCTTCTGCTCCTGTGCATGCGGATCTGCAGGGAAACGGTGCGGAGGAGGAAAAACAGACGCACACAGAGCAGCCGGAGCATACAGGGGAGGCGGACGGCAGTACTGATATCGGCGTAGATGAAGGGGCAACCGGCTACGGGGATCATGATCTGCAGGCTTCTGTTGGAGCCGGTACTCCGGACCAGGAGGGGGATAAGACAGAAGGGGAGGAGGAGCCGGAGGTTTCCGGCATATCTGATTCCGCGGAGGTTGCAGCGCAGGGGAGTGCTCCACAGGAGGATGTCCTGCAGGAAAATACTCAACCGGAGGATACCCAACCAGAGGATACCCAACCGGATGATGCCCGGCAGGAGGAAGACTCCGCTGCGTCTCAGGGTGCTTCATCCGCGGATAAACAAGAGTCTGAGAGTACAGGGAGTGCAGAGCAGCGCAGCAGTGGGCAAGAGGGCCAGACGGACAGCCGGCAAGAAGGCGATGAGGGGCAGGAGGCTGAGGAAGGGACGGGCGGCGGCCTGAAAGGCTTCTTGTCCACCTTGTTTGGCGATGAAAGTGATCCGGCAGAAGCCTCCGGTACGGGGGGGGCAGGCACACAAGGGGCCGAAACCTCCGGTGTTCAGGACCCCGGAGCAACAGGTAATCAGGATGCCGAGATATCCGGTGAGCTTGGTACCGAAGAGCCGGAAAGCGGCAAAAAGGGCTTTTTCGCCAGACTGTTCGGCGAGGAGCCGGATGAGGAGGATGAGGAGCCGGAAGCAGAGCAGGGTAAGCAGGAGAATAACAGCCGGCAGGCCCGGGAGACCGGGAAGAAGCAGCGAAAGCAGGCTGCGGAGCCGCAGGAGAAAAAAGAAGATCCCATGCAGAAGAAGCGGGATTCTGAGCGCTCGGACTCACTCGAGCAGTCCATTATCTACTGGCAGGGAAATGATGATATTCCGGAACATCTGGAGGACACCAAAAAGACGCTGACAGAGGTGCTGGGCCTTGGTTCTTCTTTTGACATTGTCTTCCGGGAAATGGCCTTCGGGGGCCGCAAGGTAGCGCTGCTCTGCATCAGCGGCTTCGCCAAGGACACGATCATTGACGAAATATTGAAGCGGCTGACCTATCTGACGCCTGACGAGGTATCCACCGGTGCGCTCAGCAGCTTTATGACCGAGTATATCCCTCACATTCAGGTGGAAAAGGGCGAGCTATTAAGCGAGAGCATCAACAAGGTGCTTTCGGGCATGAGCGTATTCTTCATTGAGGGAGAAAAACAGGTCATCATCATGGATACCCGTGCCTATCCGGCACGCGGCCCGGATGAGCCTTCAATTGAGCGTGTTGTACGCGGGGCACGCGACGGTTTTACCGAAACGTTGCTGAGCAATGTGGCACTGGTGCGCAGAAGGCTCCGTGATCCCGGACTGAAATATGAGATGCACCAGGTGGGCCGGCGTACAAGGACGGATGTATGCGTAGCCTATATCGACGATATCGTGGACAAGGCTCAGGTACAGGCTGTCACCGATAAAATCAAGAGCATAGACATTGACGGCATTCCGCTGGCTGACAAGCAGCTGGAGGAGGCGATCGTCGGGAGAGGCTGGAATCCGTATCCGCTCGTAAGATATTCGGAACGCCCCGATACCGTGGCTTCGCATCTGCTGGAAGGTCGGGTTGTGATCTTTGTGGATACCTCGCCGAGCGTTATCGTCCTGCCGACAACCTTCTTTGATCTCTGCCAGCATGCCGAGGAGAACCGCCAGACCCCGTTCATGGGAACTTATCTGCGCTGGGTACGGTTCATCGGCGTGTTCGCCTCCATGTTCCTGCTTCCGCTGTGGATGCTGATGGTCATCCATCCGGAGCTCAAGCCGGCCATGCTGGATTTCATCGGCCCGCAGAAAATGGCGAAGATTCCGATCCTGGCCCAGTTCCTGATCGTTGAGCTGGGGGTCGATCTGCTGCGCATGGCCGCTGTGCATACGCCGACACCGCTGGGCTCGGCAATGGGGCTGATCGCTGCTATACTGGTCGGCGACATTGCTGTACAGACCGGGCTTTTTGTCAATGAGGTTGTACTGTATATGGCTGTCGCCTCAATCGGGATGTTCGCGACTCCGAGCTATGAGCTTGGTCTGGCTAACCGGATTGTCAGGCTTGCGCTGCTGCTGGCCGTGGCTGCATTTCAGGTACAGGGCTTTATGATCGGCTCAACGCTGCTGGTTATTCTGCTGACCACTCACCGGTCCTATAACTCCTCATATTTGTGGCCGTTTATACCATTTAATGCAAAAGCTATGGGGGCTATTCTGGTACGTCAGCCGGTGCTCAGCTCCAAATCAAGGCCGTCGTTCAACAAAACACGGGATAATACCAGAATGCCGCCTGTTCAGGAGAACGAAAAATAGGCGTACAAAAAATACAAATCAACTGCAAATTAGTCCATTCTATGACGTTCCCTCTGTCTGTTATACTGAATACACTAAATAGCCCCTGTGAAGTCCGGGATAGAGCCTGGAGCCCGTTTTTGGAACACCGGGGATTAAATTTCATACAATAGACAGGGTGGAATCAAAACGTTCCACGGAAATTGGAGGACTGGACAATGTTTTTACACGGGACGAGCCGGATTAATGATGCCGGACATCTGGAAATCGGCGGATGTGATGTGACCGAACTCAAGGCGGAATATGGTACCCCGCTATATATAATGGACGAGCAATTAATCCGCCAGCGCTGCCGCGAGTATATGGATGCCTTCCGAGCATCCGGATTGGGGTTCCAGGTAGCGTATGCCAGTAAGGCGTTCTCAATCATGGCTATGTGCCGCCTTGTTGACGAAGAGGGGCTGTCATTGGACGTAGTATCGGACGGGGAACTGTACACTGCGCTGCAGGCAGGCTTCCCGGCTGAGCGTATTCATTTCCACGGAAACAACAAGACGCCGGATGAGATTGAAATGGCGATTGAAGCGGGCATCGGCTGCTTTGTAGTTGATAACCTCGTGGAACTGAGCCTTTTGCAGGCCATTGCGGCCAGCAAGGAAGTAACCGTGAATGTGCTGCTGCGCGTAACCCCAGGCGTTGAAGCTCATGCTCACCATGCCTATGCTTCGACCGGCCAGACCGATTCCAAGTTCGGCTTTGACATCGGCAACGGCTCTGCCTATGCTGCTGTACAGCAGGCTTCTGACAAAGCCAATCTGCAGCTGCTTGGCGTTCATTCGCATATCGGCTCACAGATTTTTGAAACCGAGGGCTTCCAGCTTGCTGTTGAACGGATCGCTGATTTCACCCGTAAGGTGAAGGAAGAGCTGAACATTGATTTCCCTGTCGTCAACCTTGGCGGAGGCTTCGGCATCCGTTATGTAGACGGTGATACACCGCTTCTGGTATCGGAATATGTCGCAGCCATTACAGATGCTGTGAAGACACATTTCGCCGGAATCGGCAGCTCGCTGCCGCAGATCTGGGTAGAGCCGGGCCGCAGCATCGTAGGCGATGCCGGAACTACGCTGTACACAGTGGGCACGAACAAGGAGATTCCGGGTGTGCGCAAATATGTGGCCGTTGACGGCGGCATGACAGACAATCCGCGTCCGGCGCTCTATGAATCCAAATATGAGGCGCTCCTGGCTAACCGGGCCACTGAAGAGAGCGAAGAAACAGTATCCATCGCCGGCAAATGCTGCGAGAGCGGCGACATGCTGATCTGGGATGTTGAGCTTCCTGCTGTTAAGAGCGGAGATTTGCTCGCGGTTGCCTGCACCGGCGCGTACAACTATTCGATGGCCAGCAATTACAACCGGATCCGCCGTCCGGCTGTGGTCTTCGTACAGAATGGCCAGAGCGATCTGGTTGTACGCCGTGAGAGTCATGGTGACATCGTTGTGAACGATATTGTACCTGAACGCATTGCCAAGAAGGCTGTAACGAAGTAGGTTTCGGGCTCTGGCAGCAGCCCTTCCGGCTGAGCGCGTTTGCAAAGCAAGCGGGAACCCTTCCCGCTTGCTTTGCTTTGTGCGCAGTTTCATAGTAAACTAATAAACGTGTTGTACATCTGAACATTTGAAAGGGGTCATTTACATATGGCAAAGCAAGCGAAAATTACACTCGAAAACGGCGGCGTAGTGCTGATCGATCTGTTTGAAAACGATGCTCCTAATACTGTGGCAAACTTCGAGAAGCTGGCTAACGACGGCTTCTACAACGGTCTGGTATTCCACCGCGTTATCCCGGGTTTTGTGGCTCAGGGCGGCTGTCCTAACGGTACCGGCACAGGCGGTCCTGGATACACAATCAACTGCGAGATCAACCCTAACAAGCATGAGCGCGGAACGCTGGCTATGGCGCATGCCGGCAAAAACACTGGCGGAAGCCAGTTCTACATCTGCTATGCACCGCAGCCGCACCTTGACGGAGTACACACTGTATTCGGTAAAGTTGTACAAGGCATGGAGTTGGTTGACAGCTTCCAGGGACGCGACAAAATGACTTCGGTCGAAATTATCGAAGCTTAATTCTTCCGGGGCAACGCCCTTTTTCGGATGATGAAACAGCACCGCACTGGTTTTTCCAGGGCGGTGCTGTTTTTTTGTACAACCGTGTTTATAAATTTCTGCTCCGGGAAGCCTTCCGGCTTCTGACCATCTCCGGCAGCTTGAAGAATATCAGGAACATCAAGAGGAAAATGACGAGAGCAAATACCTCCTCCACCAGCAGGTAATAAGGATAAGGGCCAAAGTAGTCGAGAACGGAGAAGGTGCCGGGCTTATGAGCCAGGAACATGTAATTGGCGCCAAGCAGCTTATCCAGCGCAAAAACAATGACAGCGATCAGGTTAAGGCAGAGCATGGTAAACATTAGCGACCGCCAGGTCGGCCGGAATCCGTAAGCCCAGGTCATGAACAGGGAGGACAGCACGATTGCCGCATGCGCCGTAAAGAACAGGAGAAAACGGATATGCGGAAAAGGATAGACCAGATTAGGCGTGAGGAGAGCGATACAGGCCCCGCCGATCCCGGCAAAATACAGAAAAGAGTAGAGCAGCCGGCTGCGGGTTAGCAGCATAACCGCTGACAGCAGCAATGTAATTCCGCACAGCTCCAGCGGCAGTGACTGGCGGCTGCTCCAGATGCCATGGGACAGATACCATGCATGCAGCCCGCCTTCTGAAGCCAGCAGTACGATAATCAGCAGCCAGCGGACCTGGTTCCGCAGAAGCGGGCGGGTGCGCAGTGCAAACCTTGCTGCGAACAGCAGCACACAAAGTGCAGCTGCTGCAGCCAGGGCCAGGAAATGCGGAGCCGTGAACATAATGAAATCGCTCTCGTGTTTTCGTCCCAAAAAGCTAGTCAGATCCACAAATTTCGCTCCCTTATTCTAAAGCTTGCTTTTCAAAAAATAAATATTCCTGTTTTAAACATTTTTTGATTCTAAGCTTCTATACTTAGGTGATATAAGTATATAACGCTCAAGCTGACCAGAAAAGGAAGGAATTCTGCTTGTTTACATAAGATGGACGGTTTTTGACCGATATACATAACTGGCCTTTGGGCGGAGTGTGCCATTACCAGCGGATTCGGCGCCATCTTAAACAGAAGCCTTGGTGAGAGCTGAAATGAATTTTAGGAATGGGGGATACCGGGGAATGATAAAAAAGAGGTTCAGTCTGGCTATTGCGGTTCTTATGCTGTTTGTGCAATACGCTTATGGAATCGGGTTTATTTCACAGGTTAAGGCAGAAGCGATCGAACATGAGACGGACATCATTACCAGTGTGTCCATGGCCGTTTACGGACCTGACGGAAGCACCGTTACGGACAGTGTCTATGATGTGAACTCGAATGTGACGCTGGACTATACGTGGGCGCTTCCCGACGGACATAGCTACAGCGCCGGAGACACCTTTACCTTCAAGCTGCCTGAACAGTTCCAGCTGTTCAATGACATCAGCGGAACACTTGTTACAGATGACGGGCAGGCGGGCGATTTTACTGTCAGCCAAGCCACACATGAAGTAGCGATGACCTTCAGCAGTTACATTGAGAATCATGGCAATGTGCACGGAACGCTACGGGTGAACACAAAGTTTGACCGCACCAAGGTCAGCGGAAGCACGACCGAGCAGATTATATTCCCGGTTAACGGAGGCGCCCAGACCATAACGGTTACGTTCAAGCCTGAGGTTGGCTCAACGATTGCCAAGACAGGCAGGGCCAGCGGCTTCAATGCCGACAGGATTGACTGGACGGTGGATGTGAATAAAAGGCTCGAGCCGGTAACCAATGCCCTGCTCACTGACCCGATCCCGGCCGGCCTGACGCTGGACAGCACTGTGACGCTGGCTGTTTACCAGCTGAATGTGCAGCTTGACGGCACAGTGCAGCAGGGTGCTGTGGTGGATGGCAGCAAGTATTCTGCCGAAGTTGCAGGCGGTGTGCTTACAGTACGTTTTGCCGATCCTGTTATTAACGGAGCTTACCGCATCACGTATACAACGGGAATTACCGGGGATGAGGCGAGCTACACGAATACCGCCACCTTTACAGGAGACGGGCGTGATCCGGCCAGTGCTTCGGCGACAGTCAATGTAGAGCGCGGCGGCAGCTTGAAGAAACAAGCGGTTCATTACGACTGGGGCATCCAGGTCATTACCTGGGCCATCGAATACAATTACAACCTGAAGAGCATTCCGCAGCAGAGTGCCGTACTCAGGGATTTGTTCGACGACACCCAGCAGCTTGTGCCTTTTTCGCTTAAAGTGTATCCGGTGACGCTGGATTCTTCAGGAAAAGCGACCAAGGGGACTGCGTTAACTGAGAATACGGATTACACAGTAACTGCCATTGCAGGAGTGGAGAACAAGCAGGGCTTCAAACTGCAATTCAATGCCGGCATCAATTCTGCATACCGGATTGAATACAAAACCGAAGCGGTTGGGCGGGTATTCAAGGACCATACCGTTACCAATACCGTTTCAGACAGCACGTACAGCCAATCGGCAACGCAGCTTGTAAGGCCTATTATCGTCTACAAAACATTCTCCGGGGCAAATTATGCAGAACATACTGCGAACTGGAAAATTACACTGAACGGCGATAACCATCCGATGAAGGATGTTGTGGTTACAGACCTCTTTCCTCAGGGCGGCCAAAAGCTGATCCCGGAAACAATCGTTGTACGGAACAGCAGCAATACAGTACTTGATCAATCAGCATATACGCTGGAATACGCTACACCGGTATTGCCTAATGCCGGCTTCAAAATTAAATTCAAAAGCCCGATTAACGGGTCCTACACCATCAGCTACACTACCTATTTCAGCAATGACTGGCTGAACGGAAACACCGACGATTTTATTAACACAGCCAAGATTGATTGGACAGATATTGAAGGTATTAAGCAGAGTACAAGTGCGGACGGTAGGTTTATTCCCCGCAGTGAGTGGAAGAACAACGGTTTCAAAACCGGAGTGTATAATGCTTCCAGCAAGGAGCTGACCTGGACGGTAGGCGTCAATTATACCGCCAAAGAGGTAAAGCTTCCTGTTGTATCCGATGTGCTGACCGCCGGGCAGAGACTGATCCCGGATTCACTGAAGGTTTATAAGCTGAATGTGGATGCCAAGGGAGATTATACGCTGGGTGCCGAACTGGGCAGCAGCGCCTACACCTACTACGCAGGTAACGATGGTAAGCTTAGAATCATTTTCGCTAAAAGCATCAGCGAAGCGTATGCCGTTGTCTTTAAGACTACTCTGGCCGGCCAGCTTATCGGCAGCACTGTAGTCAACACGGCGAATCTGCTGGACGGTGAGAAAAAGGTATCCAGGGATCTGACCGCATCGGTATCAATTCCGCACGGCGGGGAATATGTCCTGAAGAGCGGGCTCCAGAACGGGGAAAAGATCGACTGGACCCTTGCGGTGAACCGCAGCCAGTCCCATGTTAAGGATGCCAAGATTATTGATACGCCAAGTATTAATCAGATTTTACTGCCGGATTCTTTCCGTCTTTATGAAGGAATAGCTGCTGCAAACGGCGATATTACGAAGAGCAGCACGGCATTGGTAAAAGGTGTGGACTACACCCTGCAGGTACTGGCCGATGACAATGGCAGACAGAGCTTTGAACTAAGCTTTGCCCGTGACATTGACAGGGCTTATATCCTGGAGTACCAGTCGCTGATTGCAGCGAAGACAGGCGATAAGCTGACCAACACCGCGAAATTTACCGGAAATAATGTTGTTAATGTTGAAAAGAATACAACGACAGAGGTCATTGTCGGTGTATCCAGCGGCTCGGGCACAGGCAGCGGGGAGCGGGGAACACTGACCGTCAGCAAGCTGGACGCCCAGAACACCGGTAAAGTGCTGGCAGGCGCGACCTTTGAACTCTACCGTCTTAACGGGACTGAGCGCGTATTGGTTAACACACGCACTACGGACGCGGCAGGCAGCGCAGTGTTCAATAACATCTGGCTGGGCAGCTATATTCTGATTGAGACAGCGGCGCCGAGCGGCTATGTGCTGGATACAAGAGAATATCCGGTGAGCATAAGCTCGGTGGCAGGGATTAACCTGACCGTATACAATACTGCCGTACAGCCGACAGCTACACCAACTCCGACGGTAACGCCATCACCGACGGCTGTACCAACGGAAACCCCGGCTGCAACCGGATCACCGGCGCCGACAGCATCACCGGTACCAACGGTATCACCGGTACCTACAGAGTCAGCGGCACCTACCGCTACGACATCACCTGGACCAGGAGTAACACCTTCTCCTGCTCCTTCACCGGCAATTCCTGGAGGAACACCGGGTACGCCGCCGCCGGGTACTGAAGTTCCGGGTGTAATTATTGTAGATGATGAGATTCCGGGCGGTCCGGCAATTACTCCTCCGGCAGCAACACCGGGGCCGTCAGTTTCACCGGAATCCCCTGGTGGAGGAACCGTAGAAATTCCGGTTGACGATGAGATTCCGCTTGGCGGGGGTGACCCTGACAGCGGCAGTCCTGATACGGATACTCCGGATATCGATATCGATGATGACAATATTCCAAAAGGGACTGTAACGGATTCCGGGGTTGACGGCCAGCTGCCGCAGACCGGCGAGAGCAGTCCGCTCCCGATCTATCTGGCAGGGCTTGGCTTGATTGCGGCAGGTATTGTGCTGAACCGGGTGTTCAGAGGCAGACGTAATCAGGAGTAATTCAAATGTGCTGATCCCATGGTCAGCTACAGCAGAAAGCCTGCGGCGATATATGCCGCAGGCTTTTTTATTGTTTCCGGCGGCATTCATGATGTAGCCTCAGGTAGGAAGCTGCACCGCGCTTTCCCGCTGCTGCGTTACTTCCTGTCCGATGCCGCGTTTCAGGCTTCTGGAGCCGAGCCAAGTGACCAGCAGGATTGACAAGCCGGAAACTCCGAGCAGGATGGAGGGAGGAACCGAGTCTACAAGCACCCCGTAGAGGATCATTCCTGCCGGAGCGATCGCCCCGGAGGCTGTCTCCACGACGGCAAATACTCTTCCGAGATAGGCAGACTCAACCGTCTTCTGAAGATACACCTGCACCGGTATATTGATATTCATTACGGTGGAGCCGACCATAAACAGCATGGCCATCAGATAGATAAAAGTCCCGGTACGGCTTAAATCAACGATCAGCGGCAAGGCCAGCGCAAGGAACAGCAGTCCGAGCATAAGCAGGCCGCGGATCAATGAACTGGTCGGACTGCTGCTCTGGCGGCGGACGGTCAGCAGCAGCGACATCGCCAGCATGCCTGCGGCGAGCATCGCATTAATGGTGCCATATTGTCCGGAGCTGAGGGATAGCGTCTGAACAACGGCATAAGGCAGGACTACATTCAGGGAAACGACGAAGAAATTGACCCAGAAGACGATAATCATAACGGAGCGGATGACGGGCTTTTTAAAGACGTAGGATATTCCGCCGGCCAGACTGCTGCGGAACTCAGTCAGCACAGTGCGGCCGGCAGACTTATCCGGCAATGGCTTGTGCGCGTGAGCGGAAGCATCTGAGTTTGCCGCCGGTTTGAACTTGAGGCCGAAGCTCATGAGGGTAGAGACCGCAAAGCCTGCAGCATTAAGCAGCAGGAACAGCTCCAGCTGAACGGTGGCATACAGCATGCCGCCCAGAACAGGTGCGAGCAGGCCGCCAATGGAGCCGGCGATCTGATTGAGCGATCCGGCACGCTGGAGAGAATCTGCCTCTACAAGCTGGAGCAGGGAAGAGGAGACGGCAATGCCGTAAAAGGTAGAACAGACTGAGAGCAGAACGAGGGTCACGTAAACAGGCGGCAGTGTGACTCCGTTCAGCGAGACTGTCAGATAAGCCAGCAGCAGCGTTAATACGGCGCCGAGGTCTGAGTAAATCAGCAGCCGGCGGCGGTTCATCCGGTCCGCCATCACGCCGGCAAAGGGGGCGAGTACAATCCGCGGCAGCATTCCGCAGACCATCGTAACGGCGAAGCTGCTCCCGGAGCCTGTGAGCTTCAGGATATACAGCCCCACTACAAAAGTGTACATACCGGAGCCGAGAATTGAAGCGAGCTTGGCTGTAAAGAACAGCAGCATATTCCGGTTGCCTGGAGCAGCCCAAAAGCTTTTTTCCTTTACCATAAACAGCACTCCTTAAAAACGAAAGTTAAATTATATTAAACATATTGTATGTGTGCTAGCATGTAATTGCAATATAAAGTTAAATTTTATTAAACTTTATTTTTTCTTACCGGGAAATTAAGTTATACTGGTAGAAAGACAGACATAAGGATGGCTAAACAGATGACAACTAAACAGACAATCGGGGATAAAATAAAAGCATTACGCCAATCCAAAGGGCTTACACAGAGCGAGCTGGCCGGAGAAGCGATGACCAAAAGCATGCTCAGCCAGATCGAGAACGGCCGTGCCATGCCCTCTATGCGCAGCCTGCAGATTCTGGCTGAGCGTCTTGGAGTAGACGCCGGTTACTTCCTGGAGGATGATCAGGGTGCTGAGCTGGCCCGGCTGGTACGCGATATTGAAGTCCAGTTCAAGCAGAAAAACTATAAAGCGGTTGTCTCCAGAGTAAAGCCGCTGCTGGATGCAAAGCTCCCGGTGACGGTCGATGCCGCCCGGCTGATGGAGTTCTATGTGGCTGCCTGCTATTATACAGGGAGTGCAGGAGGGGAAGAGGCGGTCGCAAGGGCTACTGAGATCTACGAACGGTTCGGATTATTTGTGGAGAGCGCTAAAGTCCAGTATCTGACCTACGCGCTGCTGTTTACACAAGGCAGGTATCAAGAGAGTCTTGCGCTTATTTTGCGTGTCAGGAAAGAATATATGAGCAAAAAAGTCGGCAACAATTTTCTGTTCGAGCTGGACCTCCATTACGCAGAGAGCGTTACTCTATCCGCCCTGGGAGATTACAGCGGGAGCCGGAAAGCGGCACTGGATGCCATTGCACTGTCACGTGAAGAAGGCGTATATTATTTGACAGACCATTTTTACCGTGTGTTATCCAATCTTGCCCTCATGGCCGGAAGCCTGGAGGAAGCGGGACATTACCTGGAGAAATCGCGGCTGTATGTTGAGCTGTCAGAGGACAGATTGTCCGTACAGCTGCTGAAGCTGGCCCAGATGAGGCAGGCGAATGCGGAGCAGCGGTACGAGGATGCTCTGAGGATTGGAGAACAGTTTCAGGCAGAAGGGGACAGGTATTTATCCAGCCGCAGCCTGGCAGCGGGAACAGCCCTGTATTATCTGGGGCGGGATGAGGAGGCGCTGGAGCTGTTATCCAAAGTTACCCTTACCGATGATGTCCACCATCCGCTGGACCGCGCGGCCGTATTCACTTCCTATGCCTATAAAGCCAGAATCTATGCCAGAGCCGGGAAGCTGGAGGAAGCACGCCAGCAGTCAGAGATTGCTTATGAGCGTGTACAGAACTATCCTTCTTCCGTATTTTGCACGTTCATCCGGGAGACTTACCATGAGCTGCACCGGCAGTAGTATAGGCCCAGTTATGGCTGCAGCGCAAAAGAAGCAGAACCGGAAGTTCCCGGCTTTGCTTTTTTAATGCTATAATAACTAAAATCAAATTATCGGGGGAAATGGAATGTGGAAGGAATTTAAAAGCTTTGCGATCAAGGGAAATGTGCTGGATTTGGCAGTTGCGGTAGTCATCGGGGCGCCTTCGGCAAAATTGTATCCTCGCTGGTAGCCGACATTATTATGCCCCTTGCAGGCTTGCTCAGCGGCGGTATTGACCTTGAAAAGCTCACTTTTACCTACCTTGATGCCGAGGTGAAATACGGGATATTCCTGCAGAGCGTGGTGGATTTCTTTATTATTTCGTTCTCAATTTTCATGGTAGTCAAGGTGGCCAACCGGTTCAAGCAGAAGGAAACTGTAAAAGTTGAGGTTGTAGAGACCCCTGCACCTGATCCGGAAATTGCCCTGCTGACAGAAATCCGCGATTTGCTGAAAGCTAACAAGCAAGGGGAAGCATAGACTTTTAGATGGCGTACAAGCTATGGTTTTAGGCTATGCCGGGCAGCATTGCCTGGCTGTAGGTATGCACGATCTGCTTGCTTTTTTGACCGTATAGTGCTAACTTTATTTTAGTCATTGTTAATGACGTGCAGTATTCGATGATACTAATTTCATACTGGTTTGATCCTTCAGGGCAGGGTGTAATTCCCTACCGGCGGTGATGTCACTGTGTATTGGCTGTTACAGCCTGCGCGTGCTTAGTCCGCTACCCGCGTCGTATCCTTTGGTACGGACGGTGGACCCGGTGCAAATCCGGGACCGACAGTATAGTCTGGATGGAAGAAGGAGAGAATAGCGTACTGCCACTGAACGGGCAGGCGCACTGGTGTATTCCCTAATAATATGTGCGAACTTTCACAATCACTGGTGAAGGGGCTTATTTACGCATCATTTTATTTGAATTGCCGGTAAACTCTCGTATATCCCGTCTTGAACTCCACCTGGAGATTGAGGACGGGTTTTTTGTTTATTCAGGCCTGAAGGCCATTAGCAGAGATTGGAGGCAGATCATGAATATTATGAATGACGAGTTTTATATGTCGCTTGCGCTTGATATGGCGGAAAGAGCGCAGGGACAGACCGGCATTAACCCGGTTGTCGGCTGTGTTGTCGTAAAGGACGGTGCTGTGATCGGCCTGGGTACACATCTGCAGCGCGGCACAGGCCATGCTGAGGTGCATGCGCTTAACATGGCTGCGGGAAAGGCGCAGGGGAGCACCGCCTATGTCACGCTGGAGCCGTGCAGCCATTACGGCAAGACGCCGCCCTGCAGCCAGCGGCTGATCGACGAAGGGGTTGCGCGGGTCGTCGTTGCCTGTGAAGACCCTAATCCGCAGGTGGCGGGACGGGGCTTTGAGATGCTGCGTGAAGCGGGAATCGATGTCGAGGTCGGACTGCTGAGAAGCCGCGCCCTGAGGCTCAATGAACGGTTCATCAAGTATATTTTGACGAAGCAGCCGTTTGTAACCCTGAAGAGCGCAAGCACGCTGGACGGTAAACTTGCTACAAGGACCGGTGACAGCAAATGGATATCGAACGGACAGGCACGGGAAATTGTACATACGCTGCGGCACCGCCATCAGGGGATTATGGTGGGTGTGGGCACGGTAATTGCAGACAATCCTTCGCTGACTACACGGCTTGAGGTTCCCGGGCTTCATCCGGTGCGCATCGTCATTGACTCCGGCCTGCGGACTCCGCTGGACGCTAACGTCGTCACGGACGGCCAGGCGCCGACGATTATCGTGACGACAACGGCAGCCGATCCCGCTAAAAAAGCGGCGCTGGAAGCAGCGGGCATATCGGTAATAACCTGCGGCGACGGGCCGCGGGTGGACCTCAAGGCGGCGATGATCACGCTTGGCGAGATGGAGATCGGCTCCATTCTGCTCGAAGGCGGAGGAACGCTGAACGGCTCGATGCTGCAGAGCGGGCTGGTTGACCGGGTGGTTCTGTTCTATGCACCGAAGATTGTCGGCGGCGGAGCCGAAGCTCCGGGAACCTTTGATTTTCCGGGTGTGGCACTGATGAAAGAAGCAATCACACTTGAGGGATTGGAAGTTGAGGTCCTCGGGGATAATGTCTGTATCAGCGGTACACCGGTCCGCTAGTACAGGCGGATGTTTTGGCAGGAAGTATTACAGATAAATCTAGTGTTACAGAAGTAATCTTTCAGGAGGGGATCACATGTTCACCGGATTGATTGAGGAGATCGGCATACTGCGCGGTGTCAGCAGCGGCGGGGAGATGATGGTGCTTAATATCGGCGCCTCGCAGATCATGAGTGATCTGAAAATCGGCGACAGTGTGGCTGTGAATGGCGTCTGCCTGACGGCGACATCGATTAGCGAGCATTCTTTTACCGTGGATGTCATGCCTCAAACCTACCGCAACAGTAACCTCAGGGAGCTGCGCAGCGGGAGCCGGATGAATCTGGAGCGGGCGATGGCGGCCGGCGGCCGTTTCGGCGGGCATATCGTCCAGGGGCATGTGGATGGTACAGGTGAAATCCGCAGCGTCAAGCGTGACCAGAACGCAGTCGTGTTCGAAATTACGCCGGACAAGGGATCGTTGTTTAAATACATCATCCCCAAAGGCTCCATTACGCTTGACGGTATCAGTCTGACTGTAGTAAGCACCTCATCCTCGGCCTTCACCGTATCAATCATTCCCCATACGCTCGGTGAAACAGTGCTGAACCATAAGCGCCCGGGCGACAGCATCAATATCGAGTGTGATGTGCTGGGCAAATATGTCGATCATCTTCTGCATTATAGAGGAGCCGGCAGTGGGGAAGAAGAGAGCAGCTCCCGGATCAGCCGTGATTTTCTGGCGGCGAACGGGTTTGTATAACAAGCAGAAGCGGCTGCGCCGTCCTAAACCGGGCGGTGTCCGGCTCTGCGGAATGATAAGGATAAGCAAAGTATTTACTTTCTTATCTTCAGACTATTCTGCTTTACAGCGGCAGGTATTGCTGCGTAGAGCTGACAGGAGGACAGGACTATGAGCGAGAACGGCATGCAAGACAGTGTTTTGAACCGGATTGAAGACGCCATCTATGATCTGATGCGCGGAAAGGTTATCATCGTGGTCGATGACGAGGACCGTGAGAATGAGGGGGATTTCGTTGCCCTGGCTGAACGGGCCACGCCCGAGGTTATTAATTTTATGATTACGGAAGGCCGCGGTCTCGTCTGTGTACCGATCACGGCGGAGCGTGCGGAGGAGCTAGATCTGCAGCCGATGGTTACCCACAACACAGATAACCACGGCACTGCCTTCACCGTATCGGTTGACCATGTCAGTACGACCACCGGAATTTCCGCGGGCGAGCGTTCCCTGACAATTAAAGCCCTGATGGATCCGGATGCGAAGCCGGCAGATTTCCGCAAACCCGGCCATATGTTCCCGCTGATTGCCAAAAAGGGCGGTGTACTGCGCCGTTCAGGCCATACCGAGGCTGCTGTTGATCTGGCCCGCATGTGCGGATCTTACCCGGCGGGCGTTATCTGTGAAGTGGTCAAGGCGGACGGAACGATGGCCCGTCTGCCCGATCTTGTGGACATTGCGAAGAAGCATGATCTCAAGCTGATCAGCATCCAGGATCTGATCCATTACCGCAATGAGAAGGAACAGCTGGTCACCCGTGAAGTGTCCGTAAACCTGCCGACGGATTTCGGCACGTTCCAGACCATTGCCTATACGAACGAAGTGGATGACAAGGAGCATGTCGCTCTGGTCAAAGGTGATATTTCCGGTGATGAGCCTGTGCTGGTGCGCGTACACTCCGAATGTCTGACGGGCGATGTCTTCCATTCGCACCGCTGCGACTGCGGCCCTCAATTTGAAGCGGCGCTGCGCCAGATTGAAGAAGCGGGACGTGGCGTGCTGCTCTATATGCGCCAGGAGGGCAGAGGCATCGGGCTGATCAACAAGCTTCGTGCCTATAAGCTGCAGGAAGAAGGACTGGATACCGTTGATGCCAACCTTAAGCTGGGCTTCCCGGCCGATCTGCGGGATTACGGCATTGGCGCGCAGATCCTCAAGGATCTTGGAGTCCGCCAGATCCGGCTGTTGACCAACAATCCGCGCAAGATCAAGGGGCTTGAGGGCTACGGCCTTGAGGTCGTAGAACGTGTGCCGATCCAGATGCCGGAGAACAAAGACAATACAGGCTATCTGCATACCAAACAGGCTAAGCTCGGCCATCTGCTGTCTTTTGACAATATTGAACAGAATGAAGATTCCAAAGCTTAACAATACCATAAAAAACCAACTTACAAATGAAGGGTTGATGAAGAACAATGCCGAATTATTTTGAAGGACATTTAGTATCTGAAGGATTGCGTTACGGTGTAGTGGTAGGACGTTTCAATGAATTTATTACGAGCAAGCTGCTGTCCGGCGCACTTGATGCATTCAAACGCCACGGGGTTGCTGATGATGAGGTAGATGTGGCCTGGGTTCCCGGCGTATTTGAAATTCCGCTCATCTGCCAGAAAATGGCCGAAAGCGGCAAATACGATGCGGTAATCGCTCTGGGTACAGTGATCCGCGGTTCCACGACACATTATGACTATGTGTGCAACGAGGTTGCCAAGGGTGTGGCAGCCATTAACCTCAAGACAGGCGTTCCGACGATCTTCGGCGTGGTGACTACCGAGAATATCGAACAGGCAATTGAGCGCTCCGGAACCAAAGCGGGCAACAAAGGCTGGGACGCAGCTACCTCCGCAATCGAGATGGCCAACCTCAACAAGCTGTTTAAGTAAGCGGAATAAGCTCTCCCCTCTTGACGGATTAACCGGATTCGTGCTTATTTATATGTATAAGAAGAAAGCATGGACTATAAGAAATCTTTCTACTTGTGTAGCGTCCTTTTAGCGGCGCTGCACTTTACTTTTTTTGCAGGGGGAAATCGCGTGACTGTATTGTACAAGCTGGAGACGTTCGAAGGTCCGCTCGATCTGCTCTTACACTTAATTGACAAGGCGGAAATCGACATCCAGGACATTCCGGTCAGCGAGATCACCGAGCAGTATATGGAATACCTGCACAGCATGCAGGAGCTTGAGCTGGATATTACGAGCGAATTCCTCGTCATGGCGGCAACGCTGCTGTCGATCAAGAGCAAGCTGCTGCTGCCCAAGCCGCCGGTGATCGAGATTGAAGATTTCGAATATTACGAGGACGACGGGTATGACCCGCGTGCAGAGCTGGTGGAGCGGCTGATCGAATACCGCAAAATCAAAAGCATTGCCGTGCAGCTCATGGATATGGAAAGCGAACGCAGCCTCATCTTTACGAAGGAGCCGGAGGATCTGGGTCCCTTTGTGCCGGCCCAGCTTGATCATACGCTCAAGGGACTGCATACCTCTGATCTGATCGCCGCTTTCCGCAAGGCGCTCAGCAAAGCGGCGAGAAGAACGTCTTATCAGCGGATTACCCGTGATGAAATTTCAGTGAAGGACCGGATCCGTGATGTTTCGGAGGCGCTGATGCGCAAGGGAATGGGCGGCCGACTGCGGTTTTCGGCGCTTTTGCATGAGAGCATGGACCGGCATGAGATTGTTACTACCTTCCTGGCGATTCTTGAGCTGATGAAGATGAAGGCGATCTTCTGCTATCAGGAGAAGCTGTTTGATGACATTGTAATGGAGTGGAGAGGAGGAGAGGACTTCAGTGGATTACAAAACGCTGAAATCAATTATTGAGGGCCTGCTATTTCTGTCCGGGGATGAGGGGCTGTCCGTCCGGCAAATTGCCGAAATTACCGAGCAGCGTCCGGATCTCGCGACCCGGGCACTGGAGGAACTGAAAGAGGAGTATGTATCCCAGGAGCGGGGACTGCAGGTTGTGCAGATTGCCGGAAATTACCGGCTGGCTACCCTGCCGGATCACGCCCCGTATTTCGAGCGCCTGGCTTACTCGCCGGCACGGTCCTCCCTGTCACAGGCCGCACTTGAGACACTGGCGATTGTGGCCTACCGCCAGCCGATTACCCGGGTGGAAATCGAAGAGATCCGCGGCGTAAAGTCGGAGCGGGCGATTCATACGCTGAACAACAAGGATCTGATTCATGAGGTTGGACGGGCTGAGGCCGTAGGCCGGCCTATTCTGTACGGAACGACCAAATCATTCCTGGACAGCTTCGGGCTGGCCAGCCTGAAGGAGCTGCCGGAGCCGTCGAGTTTTGATACTTCCGACAGTCTGGAAGAGGAAACCCAGCTTTTGTTCAACAAGCTGGACAGCCAGATGTCATTTGATGATGTGGATGTTGAACAATAAGGCTCCTATACTTCAGTTCTCACAGCCGTTGTCCCTTATGGGGCAGCGGTTTTTTATGTTTGTGCTGCGTGCAGGGCTACGATTAAGTGAATTTTAAGGCCCGCCCGCTTATTTTTTTCGCTATTTGCGTCTGTCCGAATGTTTTCCAGTCCACTTTGCCATACTAACCCAAGGATTCTACAAAAAGGCTGCTTGGAGGTAAAACCGTGACTTTATGGCTTGTTATACCCTTAGCCCTGCTGCTGCTGGCAATTGTACTGGTGCTGTCTTCCTCTATTCATTTTCACTTCCGTTTAAACAGAATCGGCAAGGATGACCGTGTGGAATTCGATATCAAAGCGCTGTTCGGACTGGTTAAGTTCCATTTTGAGCTGCCTAAACTGGTCTATGAGGGAATTGCGCGCGGCGTGAAGGTAAAGCTCGAGGAGAGCGGAATCAAGCCAGTGCGTCAGGAATCGGATTCCGAAGAGCAAATCGACAAAGAGAAGCTGCGGGTCTGGAAAGAGGAGCTGAAAGAAGTGCTTAAGGCGACTCAGGGGCTAAAAACATGGATGAAGGCGCTATTATCCCATGTCCGCATCACCCGGTTCGACTGGTCGACAGATTTCTCGCTGGGCGATGCCGCCTATACTGCCACAGCAACGGGCGTACTGTCCGGACTGAAATGGGGCCTTGTCGGCTGGCTGTCGCAGATGGTAAGACTGCAGCGCAGTCCGCGGATGTTCGTTGTCCCGGTGTTCCGGGATGAGATGTGTTTTGCTACAGAGGCTGTCTGCACCGGAAAATTAAATGTTGCCTATGTCCTCTATTCAGGATTGCAGCTGCTGCGGCGTATTGCCAAGGTGGAGGGCGGGCTGTCCCGCTGGATACGTCTGCTTAAACGCGGGGGCTAATACCGGCTGGACAAGCCTATTCTAAGAAACATCTTACATACAAATGCTGCACATGGGGGATGATATCACCTGTGAAAGACTTGAGAAGTCTTTATAAGCCAAAGGAGGATATCAACATGAGCGACCATCCGATCCAAGGACTAATGCAGACGGCAATGGAAAATATCAAGGGCATGGTGGATGTAAATACGATTGTCGGAGATCCGGTGGAGACCCCGGATGGCAGTGTCATTCTGCCGATCAGTAAAGTGGCCTTCGGGTTTGCCGCAGGGGGCAGCGATTTCCGGGTAGAGGATGACGGTCCGGGCGTCAACGCTAGCGGCAGCAGCGTAAAAATGCTTCCTTTCGGGGGAGGCAGCGGGGGCGGGGTATCGATCCGTCCGATCGCTTTTCTCGTGGTAGGCAGAGAAGGGGTACATATTGTGCCGCTGGATAACCAGACTCACCTGTTCGAGAAGATTATTGACTCCGCTCCCAACCTGATCGACAAAATCCAGAATATGTTCCAGAACAACAACGGGACGCCGGTCGGAGCAGAAATTGTAGGGACACCGGAAGTAAAAACGACAACTGTTAAAACAGAAACCACGCATCCGAGTTCATCGGCCCATTAGAGGCTTATAACGGAATGTGCCCGTATGGAATGAGAAGCTGCATATCAGGGACACCGCCTGTTTAGGGCGGTGTCCTTTTTTGGAGTAAGAAAATTGTTGTGTTACGGAGGCCCTGGTAAGAACCTGAGCCAGCCTGCAGGTCAAGACAGCGCACCCCGCTTTTCGGGGTTATTTTGCTTTCCCGGGGAGGACATACCTGCCCGGCGTTCAGCATACACTTGTACAGGCAGGAGGATAAGGACAGGTGAACTGATCAAAACCGGAGGATGAACATGAAACCATTAACTGTAATTACTGTGAAGCCGTCGTTAATTCTGATAATGTGCCTGCTGCTCGCAGTGCTTGTCCCGGTGAATCCGGTATCTGCGGAAAACGCTTCTGTTTCAACCCATGCCAGGGCGGCGGCACTCATTGATGTGGAATCCGGAAGGCTCCTGTACAGCAGCCGGGGGGATGAGCCGATGCTGATTGCCAGTCTGACCAAAATCATGACGGCGATCGTGGCGATAGAAAGCGGGGATCTGGCTTCCAAAGTGAAGGTGGGCAAAAACGCCTTTGCCAAGGAAGGCTCCTCACTGTATTTAAAGCAGGGCGAAGAGATGCTGCTGGAGGATATGCTGTACGGGCTGATGCTGCGCTCGGGAAATGATGCGGCAACAGCAATCGCCGAGCATGTCGGCGGGTCTGAGCAGGGGTTCGTCTATCTGATGAATGCCAAAGCGGAAGAGCTGGGGCTGAAGAATACCCATTTCGCCAATCCGCACGGGCTGGATGCAGAAGGGCATTATTCCAGTGCCAACGATCTGGCTGTACTGACCGCCTATGCGCTGCATAATCCTGTATTCAAGGAAATTGTGGGGACACAGGAGAAGACGGCTGATAATCCGTATGAGAAGTGGGACTACAAATGGGCCAATAAAAATAAAATGCTACGCCTGTACGAAGGTGCGGACGGGGTTAAGACCGGATATACCAAAAAAGCGCTGCGCTGCCTGGTCAGCTCCGCTACCCGCGGCGGCCAGCAGCTGGTAGCGGTGACGCTGAATGACGGCAATGACTGGAATGATCATGCCGCGCTGCTTAATTTCGGATTCAATCATTATCCGCTCAAAACCTTAATTGAACGAGGGGAGGGCATCAGCGGGTACAGCTTTGTTACGTCCCGCAAATTTGCCTACCCGCTTGGTCAGGGCGAGGAGGCCAGAATAACGACCAAGCTGGTTCTGAACGAGGAGCCGGCCGCCGCAGGGGAGAAGATAGTCCGGGGCAGCAGCTTCGGCCTGAAGGGCGCTGTGGTGCTGCAGCTCGGAGGCAAGGAGATTGGCCGGGTACCGGTCTATGAGCCGGACCGCTCCCTCCGGAGGAATCCATGTATATGAAACGTTACAGTCCGGCGGGAACTGCCGCATATCCGGCAGACAACTGGCTTCAGGCGCTGGGAAGCGCTCTGCGGGCGCTGCTGCAGATGGGAAGATAATAAGAGCACCGGGGAAGAGAGCCGGGTAGGAGGAGGGACCGGGATGATTAACGGGATCTGGCTGGGGATGATCGTGATCGGCTTTGTGTTTGCAGCCGTGAACGGCCGGATGGATGCTTTTACTGCCGCCGTCTTTGACGGAGCCAAAAACGGGGTCACTGTAAGCTTTGGCCTGATTAGCGTACTGGTATTCTGGATGGGGATGATGCGGGTGGCCGAGGATGCGGGCCTGCTTCGCAAAATAGCCCGGCTGCTCGGCCCGGTAGTCGGCTTCCTGTTCCCGGATGTGCCCAAGGGCCATCCGGCGATCGGCTATATTCTGTCCAATATGAGCGCAAATCTGCTTGGCTTGGGCAATGCGGCAACGCCAATGGGCATCAAGGCGATGCAGGAGCTGCAGACGCTGAATCCTGACAAGGAGACAGCGACTCCGGCCATGTGCACACTGCTTGCGCTGAACACCGCGAGCATTACGCTCATTCCGGCTACGCTGATTGCGATCCGGCTTAATTACGGCTCAGCCGACCCGGCCGGCATTGTCGGCACGACGCTGGCGGCAACTGCTGTAGCCACTCTTGCTGCGATTGGCGCGGACAGGCTGTTCCGCCGGCTAACCCTGCTGCGCAGGCCGCCAAAGCCCCCGGCAGTCAGGCCAGGGGATCACGCCGCCGGAGGTCCCGCTGTCCCGCATACCTCGATGAAAGGGTGAGCCTAGCTTGTTACACCTAATCAGCCTCATCTCGGCCTGGGCGATTCCGGTCATGATCACCTTTATCCCGCTATATGCTTTTACACGCAAGGTACCGGTGTACGAATCCTTTGTAGAAGGAGCCAAAGACGGCTTCGGCACGGCAATCGCCATCATTCCACATCTGGTTGGCATGCTTGTTGCCATCAGCGTGTTCCGTGCCTCCGGGGCGCTGGATTTCCTTATGGGCTTCATTGCCCCGGCGCTGGAAGGCCTCGGCGTCCCGCCGGAGGTGCTGCCGCTGGGCCTGCTGCGTCCACTGACCGGCACCGGCTCGCTGGCCTATACAACCGATCTGATCCGTGTCCACGGGCCCGATTCCCTGATCGGTATGATTGCATCGACGATTCAGGGGAGCACAGACACCACACTGTATGTGCTGACAGTCTATTTTGGCGCTGTGGGAATCCGTAACGGACGTTATGCGCTCAAGGTAGGCCTGTTCTCCGACCTCGTCGGCTTCATTGCCGCCATTGCCGTATGTTTATTGGTCTTCGGCTAAGCCGGAGCTGGGCTTGTTGAAAATGAGGATTTGAAATTCAGGAATTGCTGTGTTAGGATTAACGTAATTATATAATCCTTAAATTCATCGTTTAATGGATTGTTACTGGCCGGGCCAGGCAAAACCTAAACTGATGGTAAAGCATTTGTCTTCTCTATTTGGAGGTGGCAATTTCTTTACTAACGGTTTAGGTTTTTCTTGTTTCCGGGCATCATACCTATAAAATAACAGAAAGAGGTTATGTTCATGGCTACAGCAAAGACAGGATTCCCGGACAATTTTTTGTGGGGCGGCGCTACGGCAGCCAACCAGCTTGAGGGCGGTTTTGACTTGGACGGCAAAGGCTTGTCCACCGCCGATATGATTGCCCATGTGCCGAAGGCGCTACGCAAAGGCGACCACTCGATGGAGATTTCCTCTGAGCGCATTGCCGAAATTCTGGCCGGTGACCTCAGCGAGCGTTTCCCTAAACGTGAAGGAGTGGACTTCTACCACCGTTATAAAGAGGATATTGCCCTGTTCGCCGAAATGGGCTTCAAAGTATTCCGCATGTCGATCAACTGGGCGCGGATTTTCCCGAACGGTGATGATGCCGAGCCGAACGAAGCTGGCTTGCAGTTCTACGACAATGTGTTTGATGAACTGCTTAAATATGGTATTGAGCCGCTGGTAACGCTGTCCCATTATGAGACTCCGCTTGGTCTGACCCTGAAATATAACGGATGGGCAAGCCGTGAAGTGATTGGACATTATGTAAAATACGCCGAGACCGTGTTCACCCGCTACCGGAACAAGGTGAAATACTGGCTGACGTTTAACGAAATTAATGTGATGACAATGAGCCCTTACACCGGCGGCGGCATCCTGTCCGACAAGGTTGAGCACAAGCTGCAGACCATCTATCAGGCGCTGCATCATCAATTTGTGGCAAGTGCGCGGGTGACAAAGCTGGGTCATGAGATCATTCCGGGTGCACAGATCGGCTGCATGCTGGCCCGTCTTGAATCCTACCCGCATACCTGTAACCCTGAAGATGTCCGTAAGAGCCAGCTCGAAAGCCAGATGAACCTGTTCTTTACCGATGTGCATGCCCGCGGTGAATATCCGAACTACATGAACCGTTATTTTGCCGAAAATAATATCGTGATCGCTCGTAAGCCTGGGGATGACGAGATCATTGCAGCGCACACTGTTGATTTCATCTCCTTCAGCTATTACATGACACTTACTGTAACAGCCGGACCGGAAGGTGATGTGACCGGAGGCAACCTGGTCGGCGGCGTCAAAAACCCTTATCTCGAAGCTTCCGACTGGGGCTGGCAAATTGATCCTGTAGGATTGCGCATCACACTCAACACGCTGTATGACCGTTACCGGAAACCGCTCTTCATTGTTGAGAACGGGCTGGGCGCTATCGACCATGTTGAAGCTGACGGCTCTATTCATGATAGTTACCGGATCGACTACCTGAAGCAGCACATTATCCAGATGAAAGAAGCTGTCAAGGACGGCGTTGAGCTGATGGGCTATACAGCCTGGGGTCCGATTGACCTGGTGAGCATGTCCACTTCGGAAATGTCCAAGCGTTACGGCTTCATTTATGTCGATCTGGATGATGAGGGCAAGGGGACACTCGCACGCAGCAAAAAGGATTCTTTTGACTGGTACAAACAGGTGATTGAATCGAATGGTGAAGTGTTATAAAACGTTTTCATAATAATGTTGTCAATCTGCCGGCAATGTGATAATATGCATTTACGGGAAAACTAAAACTGGATTGTTACTGAACTTTCAGCAAAACCAGAAGCTGGCATTGAGTATTAAGTGCCTGTTTTGGTTTTGCCTTTTTACTACTCTGACGGCGTAAGGTGATGGAATGAAAATTGAGAAGGTGCTCAACAATAATGTCGTGACCGTACTTGATGCCAGCCAGAATGAGCTGGTTATCATGGGCCGGGGAATTGCCTTTAAGAAGCATACCGGCGACGCTATTGATGAGGACAAGATTGAAAAGGTATTCTCACTGGATAACAAAGAGGTCTCACAAAAGCTTATGACGCTGCTGTCGGACATTCCGATTGAATATGTTGAATGCTCTGATGAAGTGATCCGCTATGCGGAGACGGTGCTGGGTGAGAAGCTGCACGATAGTGTGTACATCTCGCTTACGGACCATATCCATTTCGCCATCGACCGGCACCGTCAGGGGCTTCAGCTGAAGAATGCGCTGCTGTGGGAGATCAAGAGGATGTACCGCAAGGAATTCTCGATCGGCCTCAAGGCGCTGCAGATTATCGAAGACCGGCTTGGCGTATTGCTGCCTGAAGACGAGTGCGCTTTCATCGCAATGCATCTGGTCAACGCCCAGCTGAACGGAGAAATGCGTGAAACGGTCAGCATCACGAATATCGTGAAGGACATCTCGAATATCGTGAGACGCAGCTTTTTGATCGAGCTCGACGAGGAGTCGCTCAGCTATTACCGCTTTCTGACGCATCTGAAGTTTTTTGCCCAGCGGGTGGTTCAGGGCTCACCAGTTGACGACCGGGACAGGGATCATACACTGCACGATCTGGTCCGCGTTCAATATCCGGAAGCCTACGCCTGTGCAGAGAAGATTGCGGATTACACCCGCAAGATTTATAAGCGGAATTTGTCCAAGGAAGAAATTTTGTACATGACGATTCACATTGAGCGGATTGTCAGAAACGATGAAACAACCGAATAAGAGCAAGACGGGATTGTTACTCTAAGCAGGCAAAACCTAAACGCTGAATAGTATGTGCGGCCTAATCGCGATACTATGGGTGTTTAGGTTTTTTTGTTCCAAAAAACTCGGAATTGAAGGAGCACATAGATATGGATAAAACAGCACTTTCTAAAGACATATTGAAGCTGGTGGGCGGAGAAGAGAATATTGAACAGGTTACACACTGCATGACCCGCCTGCGCTTTAACCTTAATGACAACAATAAAGCGGATAAAGCCGCCCTGCAGAAAACACCTGGTGTTATGGGTGTAATGATTAACGGGGGGCAGTTCCAGGTTATCATCGGTAACGATGTGCCGGTCGTATATAACGAGCTTGTCAAGAACATGAAGGGAGCCCCGGAAGGGCGGTCCGGTGCGGCCGCAGCTGATGCGGGACCCAAGAAGAAAAAGAATGTGCTGAGCAGCATTCTCGATTTCATCTCCGGAAGCTTCACTCCGATCCTGCCGGCAATTACCGGCGCAGGTATGATCAAAGGGATCATTGCCCTGCTGGTAGCGGCGGGATGGATGGGTACCACCAGTTCTACCTATGTCATTCTTTCGGCGATCGGTGACGGCGCCTTCTACTTCCTGCCGATCATTCTGGCGGTAAGTGCCGCCCGCAAGCTGGGCAGCAATATGTATATTGGCGCAGCAATCGGTGCTGCTATCCTGCATCCGACGATAACGACGCTGCTGGGCTCAGGTGAGCCGGTTACTTTTGCCAGCCTGCCTGTTGTTGCAGCAACTTATTCCTCATCGGTTATCCCGATCATCATAGCGGTATGGCTGGCTTCCTATGTTGAAAAAGCAGTAGATAAAGTTACACACGCTTCACTCAAGCTGATTATTGTTCCAACCGTTACACTGCTCGTAATTGTACCTCTGACCCTGATTGCTGTTGGCCCGATTGGCGTAATCATCGGTAACGGCCTTACCGACGGAATTTCCTGGCTGTTTAACAATACCGGATTGTTCGCCGGTCTCCTGCTGGGCGGTACAATGTCCCTGCTGATTATTACAGGTATGCACTATGCGCTTATTCCGATCATGATTGCTTCCATTGCCAGCCTTGGTTATGACTACATCATTCCGATTATGATGGTTGCCAACTTTGCCCAGGCCGGTGCAACCTTCGGTGTGTTCCTGAAAACGAAAAACAGCAAGCTGAAACCTTTGGCCCTCTCGACAAGTGTAACCGCACTGATGGGTATTACGGAGCCTGCAATGTACGGGGTTAACATGCGGTTCAAAAAGCCGTTTATCGGCGCTTTGATCGGCGGAGCAGTGGGTGGAGCGTTCCTGAGTCTGTTCAAAGTAAAAGCTTATGTGATCGGCGGTCTGGCTGGTTTGTCCGGGATTCCGATGGTTATCGGCGAGACCTTTGTCTACTCCATCATCGGGTTTGCCATCGGTATTGCTGTTGCTGCAATTGTAACTTATATTCTGGGCTTTGAAGATGAGCCTGAAGCTGCAGCAGCAGCGGTTCCGGCTGCAACGGCTGATGCAAATGCTTCTTCGAACTCAGCTGTGATTGCTGATGCGCTGGAAGCTGAAGCTGCTACAAAGGTTACCGAAGACATCTACAGTCCGATTACCGGTGAAGTTAAACCGCTCAGCGAAGTGAATGATCCGGCGTTCTCCGAAGAAATCATGGGTAAGGGCTTTGCGATTCAGCCGTCCGAAGGACGGGTAGTATCTCCTGTAAACGGCACTGTGTTCTCACTGTCGAAGAGCGGACATGCAATTGGTCTGGTCAGCGACAACGGCGCTGAAATGCTGATTCACATCGGTATCGATACGTGAAGCTGAAAGGCCTGCATTTCTCGCCAAAAGTGACAGCCGGCACTAAAGTATCCGTTGGTGATCTGCTGATGGAATTCGACCGTGCCGAAATTGAAAAAGCGGGCTACAGCACCATTACACCGGTAATCATTACCAATATTGCCGAGTACAGCTCTATCAAGCCTGCAGGCCGTTCCACAGTGAAGGAGCAGGAGCTGCTCTACACTGTGCAGGCCTAAACTATTCCAATAGAAGAAAGTGAGTGAAGCTGTTATGCAAAAGACATTCAAAATCGTAGACGAAGACGGCATCCACGCCCGCCCGGCCACCGCGCTGGTCAACACAGCTACCAAGTTTAAAGATACCGAGGTGTTCGCCGAAAGCGGCGGAAAGAAGGTTACCCTCAAATCCATTCTCGGCGTGTTGTCGCTCGGCCTGGAGCCCGGCGATACGCTGAGCCTGATTGCCGAAGGCGGCCAGGCTGAGGAAGCACTGAGCGCGCTGCAGGATGTTATGGTTAAGGAAGGGCTGGGAGAGGTTCAGGAGTAGGGCTGGCTGAATGCCGCCGGCTCATCCCGCTTACCTTGTCACAGTCGGATGAAATACTGGTGTTCCGATACCTGCATTTGCGGGTAATCGGGCACCAGTTTTTGGTGTGAGCTGCTTTACTGCGGAAATCACGGGGAAATAGCAGCCGTGAGGCGCCGGAGAGTGAGTTATTGTAACTTGGAGTTTAGTAATTAGTGAGTGCTTGCATAAACGGTGGCACCGGCAGTCCTCGTCAATTAGTTGGAATTAAACCACTTACATTATGCGTTCTCACCCAGTTGCCAGACCTAGTTGGAAAAAAGACATCTAATTCCCCCTGTTTTGGCTAAAATGATGCTTTTGCGATGATCTAAGTGTGCTTTTTACACCTAAATGCTGGATTTGTCTAAAAAAGAGTAAATTAGTTGTCTTATCTGCACTTAGGTATGGGAAATGCTTTCTTCTATCAATTCGTGCGGATTAGGTAGTGATCACCGCATGGACTTGCAGGCCACTCTGCCGAATCTTTGGAATTTGCTATTGTTATATCTTGTAAATTCACAGGCAGAGGCGCTTTAACCCTGCCGGCGCGGTTCCGGCAAGCGCTGCCAAGCCGCTTGCCCTCATGCTACCCTCACCCTCAGCGGGGTGAGGGTTTGTTTTTGCCTTCAAGCGCAGCGGATGGGCGGGAGTAACGGAGGGAATTTTGGAACTGTAGGAGCGTAGCGTCCGCCTGAAAGCTTTTCGGAGAAAAGCTCGCTACGGAAGCATAGTCAGTCTGCAGATTTCTACCGCGAACAGCGGTTTAAATCAGGAAATCTGCAGACAACAGCGGCCGGAAGTCCAAAACTTCCCGCAGTTACGGCTGCAGCCCATCCGCCCCCCCATCAGCAAGATTTTAAGGAAACCAACCCGTCACCCCGCCCTCCCCCCAATCATATGCTATTTCAGCAATACGGAGGGAGGCCGGCATGCGTTGGAATATAAAGGATTTATTCTGCATCATTCCCGCTGTCCGTCGATAAACGGCAAGGGGTTTGATTTTTGGGTAGGGACGGACGGCGGAATTTACGCCGCTCCGCTGTTGACGGACCCGGATTATATCCACATTTGTCTGGAAGGGGATTACGGGAAGGAAAAGGGAATTCCGCAGCTTCCGGGCCGCCGGGAGCAGCTGTTTGCCGCAGGCAGGCTCATTCTGGAGCTGGCTTCACGCTATCATATTTCGCCGCTCATAATCGAGCCTCATAATAATTCATGTCCGGGAGCATTTTTTCCATGGAATGAACTTGTGATTTATCCCGCTGATGGTTATCATTAACCTGAGGTGAGTAGTCGAAAATGGAAAGATTACAGAAAATTTTGGCGCAAGCAGGTGTTGCGTCCAGACGCAAGTGTGAAGAATTGATTTTGGCCGGTAAAGTGGAGGTCAACGGGGAGCTCGTAACTACGCTTGGCACGAAAGTGGACCCCGAACAGGATATTATTAAGGTGGCCGGAAAACTGATCCGGGGCGAAAATAAAATCTACATTATGTTCAACAAGCCCAAGGGTGTCATTACAAGCGCATCCGATGACAAGGGCCGCAAGGTAGTAACGGATTATTTGAAGGGGATCAAGGAGCGGGTATACCCGGTGGGCCGCTTGGACTATGACACAGAAGGGCTTCTGCTGCTGACGAATGATGGGGAGTTTGCGAATCTGCTGACCCATCCGAAGCACCATGTCCCTAAGACGTATCTGGCCACGGTCAAGGGTGTACCGCACGGCACGGCGCTGGACAAGCTGAAGGCCGGCATCAAGCTGGAGGACGGCATGACCGCACCGGCTGAAGTGGAATATAAGGATGTCGATGAGGAGAACAAGGAATCGGTGATCAGCATTACCATCCATGAAGGCCGTAACCGTCAGGTCCGCCGGATGTTTGAAGCGATCTCGCATCCGGTTATCCGGCTCAAGCGGATTTCCTTCGGGGACATTCTGCTGCAGAATCTCAAACGCGGCTCCTACCGCCATCTGACCAAGGATGAAATTAACCATCTGCAGCAGATTGCCAAGGCCGGGGCACTCAAAACGAACCAGACCCGTAAAGACACATAACGTTCACAATTTCCTCTCCTAAAACTGTGACAATATTCGGTATAATGTTCATAGGATGTTCACACCTGACAACTAAAGTATGAATTGCGTCACAGAAGGGGGCTTCGCGTGTGGGCAAAGCGAGAAAGCCGATTCAAATCGTAATTCTGGTTCTGATACTTTTGCTTGGAGGCTATGCAATCGGCACTTCGGTGTTCGGCGGAGACGGAAAACCGCATGAAGGCAGTAAAGCACCCTCCTTTGAGCTGCTGGGGCTTGACGGCCTGACCCATACGCTGGACGAGTACAAGGGGCAGCCGGTCGTGCTGAACTTCTGGGGCTCCTGGTGCGGTCCCTGCGTGAAGGAAATGCCCGCTCTTCAGGCCCAGTATGAGAAGTGGAAGGATGAAGGGGTAGTTGTTGTCGGCGTCAATGTCGGGGAAGATCAAATGACTGTGGAGAATTTCGTTAAGCTGGTTGACATCAATTTCCCTGTTATTATGGATACCGGACGTGATGCGGTACGCAGCTATGGCGTTTCCCCTCTGCCGACCACCTTTTTCATTGACGGAAAGGGAAAAGTAGACAGCATTCACATCGGGCAGCTGGATCTGGACTCGCTTGAGGCGCAAATCGGGAAGCTGGTGGACCCATGACCTCAAAGGAACCTCTGGTCAGCAATACCAAATGTGAATGCGGCCATCAGAACCCGGTTGGAACTGTGCTGTGCGAGGCCTGCGGCAAGCCTTTGGATGAGAAGGAGCTGGGAGCTGAGGGTAATCTGGAGATGCGCTACGACGGTGTTGCCCGCCGCTCGCAGCGCGTCAATCCGGGTCTGATTGACCGGGTATGGAACTTTTTTTCATCTGTCAAAATAGCAATCTATCTGATTGTACTGACACTGCTTGGCTCCATGCTGGGGACCATTTTCCCGCAGGAGAGCACTTTTCTTAACATTGATGCTTCTACCTACTACAAAGAAACGTACGGAAGAGCCGGGAATATATATTATAGACTCGGCCTTTCGCACACCTATGAATCCTGGTGGTTTGTGACCCTGCTTGTGATGATCGGCGCTTCGCTCGTGATTTGCAGCCTGGACCGTGTGCTTCCGCTATATAAGGCGCTTACCCGCCAAAAGGTTCGCAAGCACCGTCAGTTTCTGACCCGCCAGAAAGCTGTTCTGGTAACACCGCTGACGGCTGAACCCGAAGCCTGGGTAGCAGGACTGATAGAGCCGCTGAAGAAGAAGGGCTACCGTGTCAAGACGGACGGGGCGGCTTTGCTGGCCGAGAAGCACCGTTTCAGCCGCTGGGGACCTTATGTAATACATATTGGCCTGATTATATTTTTGCTTGCCGTGCTGGCGCGTGGATTGCCGGGACTCAATATGGATCAGCATCTTGCTTTTCAGCAGGGTGAGGCCACGCGGATTCCGGATACAACGTATTATCTGAAGAATGAGCAGTTTACAGTGGAGTTTTACAGTGATGAGGAAATGCCCGAGGAGTTCCGCGGCAAAAAGGTGCTGCCCAAGCTCTATGAGACCAAGGCGGTGCTCTATGAGTGTACAGCTGACTGCACGGACCCGTCCAGGGAACCTCAGCTTTCGGAGGTCGCCAGCCACGATATCAGAGTAAATTCTCCATTAAGCTACAAAGGATTGAAAGCGTATCAGTTTGATTACGACCTAACTCCTGTGCTGCGCTCGGTGCAGCCGGTGCTGGTAAATACAGCCACCGGAGAAGGCTACAGCAAACTCAAGCTTGATATGAAGAATCCGGAACGTACGTTCCAGTCAGGGCCGTACACCCTCTCCCTGAAAGAGAAGTATATGGATTTCGGCCTTAATGATGAGGGCCGGCCGGTATCCAAATCGCCTTATCCGAACGCGCCTGCATTCCTGTTTCTGATTACGGGTCCGGGGCTGCCGGAAGAAGGCCAGCAGTATTTTTATTTTCCCAAACAGGTAGATAAGGAGCAGTTCCAGCAGCAGGCGATCAATGACAGGCTGGGCGGCAGCGGGCGTTTTCTGGAGCTTGAGGTGCAGGACATGAGCGATGTTGACTTTGCGGCATCGACCTCTTATCTCAATATCCGGATAGACCGGGCAATGCCGTTTGTATGGGTCGGGGCAGGGATTGTTATGCTGGGGCTTATACTCGGTTTTTACTGGCAGCACAGACGCATCTGGCTGCGTGTAGAGGACGGGGAACTGGTGCTTGGCGGGCATACCAACAAGAACTGGTTCGGCTTCCGCCGTGAGATCGTTGCCATTCTGCATAAGGGAGACCTGATAGTCGATGAAAAATCATTGGACAACGGGGGAGGTCTGGCATGAGCCTGCTCGATTTCAGCAGTGATGTGTTTATTGTTGCCTTCTTTTTATACAGCGGTGCGTTTATGCTGTATACGATCGCCATTATGGGCCGCCGCTGGTCGGGCCGCAAGCCGGAGGAGCATACCGCCCGCTTTGGCAAAATCGCTTTTATCGCCTCATCTCTCGGACTTATTTGCCATCTCGCTTATTTCATCACCCGCTGGATGGGCTCAGGCCACATTCCGGTCAGCAATATGTATGAATTCATGACTTTTTTATCGATGATGATTATGGTAGCGTTCACTGTCATTTTTGCCATCTACCGCAAAATCATCCTCGGGGTGTTTGCGGTTCCGGTCTCTATAATAGTGATGGCTTATGCAGCGGTCTTTCCGCAGGAAGTGCAGCCGCTGATTCCTTCATTGAAATCGATTTACCTGAATATCCATGTTACACTTGCGGCGTTGGGGGAATCCTTCTTCGCTGTCGGCTTTGCGGCAGGTCTGATGTATTTGCTGCGCACCGTGAATTTTGACAGTACTGAACGCAGTGACCGCAAGCAGCAGCGGCTGGTTGAATTTACTCTCTTCTCAATCATTGTTATAATTGGATTTCTCGGGAGTGTCTTCGCCTTCCGCGGAGCCGGGTACGAATCTGTTTTTGTCCGCAGCGATGTAACGATTGACAGCGCCGGGCAGGGAGATAGTACAATAGAGAAAGTGAGCTATAAAATGCCGCCGATTGTGGCACCATACCAGAGCGGAACAGAGCATTTCCAGCCTTTTCTTGGCATCAAGGAGCCGTTGTTTGAAGCTCCTTCCTGGATGAATGGTGTAAATGCCGGGCGCAAATTCAATACCGTAATCTGGTCGCTTTTATCCGGCCTGATCCTTTATGGCATTCTCCGGCTGATTATCCGCAAGCCGCTGGGTAAGGCAATTCATCCGGTGATGGACGGAATTGACGAGAATGACCTCGATGAGATTACGTACAGGGCCATTGCTATCGGCTTTCCGATTTTTACGCTGGGGGCGCTGATCTTTGCCATGATCTGGGCACAGATTGCCTGGGGCCGGTTCTGGGGCTGGGACCCTAAGGAGGTCTGGGCGCTGGTAACCTGGCTGTTCTACAGTGCTTATCTGCATTTGCGGCTGGCCCGCGGCTGGCAGGGGCGCAGATCTGCGTGGCTGGCCGTGCTCGGGTTTCTGGTTGTGATGTTCACCCTGGTAGGTGTAAATCTGATTATTGCCGGACTTCATTCCTATGCGGGAACGGACTAAGACGGGCTAGGAGCAGGACAACTGCAGCCTCGTCACAGGAATCTGAGACAACTGCATGTTTTGATTATTCGTTTATCCGGTGTTATTTTGCGTTATAGTAATGTAAATCCCATGAATGTAAATTCCATGCCTCGGGCGTGATGTGTACTAGGGTAATGTTCAACTGTATTTGATGGAGGGGTTGTTGTTAATGGCTGAGCATCTGAATAGAATTCTGGTGGTGGATGACGAGGAGCGCATTCGCCGCCTGCTGAAAATGTATCTTGAAAAAGAAGGCTATGAAATCGACGAAGCGGAAGACGGCGAAATGGCTCTGCGCAAAGCTACAGCCAATGATTACGGTCTGATCCTGCTGGATGTGATGCTGCCGGGAATCGACGGGATCGAGGTACTGACAAGGCTCAGAGGCGTCAAATCTACTCCCGTTCTGATGCTGACCGCCAAGGGTGAAGAAATCAACCGTGTACAGGGCTTCGAAATGGGAGCTGATGACTATGTGGTTAAGCCGTTCAGCCCGCGCGAGGTCATTTACCGGGTCAAGGCGATTATGCGCCGTTCTTCGGCAACGGCCTTTTTATCCAAAGAGAGTAACTCCAGCAACAATATTGTGTTTCCTCATCTGATTATTGAGCATGATGCCCACCGTGTTACGGCAGGCGGCCAGGAAGTCAGTCTGACCCCCAAGGAATATGAACTGCTTCATTATCTGGCGATATCACCGGACAAGGTATTCTCCCGTGAGGAACTGCTCAAGGATGTGTGGAATTATGAATTTTTCGGAGATTTACGTACCGTGGATACGCATGTGAAAAGACTCCGCGAGAAACTGAATAAGGTATCACCGGAATCGGCAGCTATGATCACCACAGTATGGGGAGTTGGCTATAAGCTTGAGGTACCCAAATAGGTGAGCTTCTGGAGAAGCTTGGTCGGCAAGCTGTGGGCTACGATCATCTGCCTTGTTGCTGTTGTACTCATTACAGTAGGGCTGTTTCTGCTCCCTTACATCGACAGCAACTTCGCCAATTCCGGGGCGATCAAACGTTTATTTATGTATGCCTGCATGATCGGGTTTTCATTGACAACGTTTTTTGCGTTGTTCCTGTTCACCAAAATTACACAGCCGATGCAGCAGGTCATTGAAGCGGCTAATAATATCCGCCGCGGGCAATACGGCACCAGGCTGAATCTCCGTACCAGTGATGAGATCGGCCAGCTGGCGACCTCGTTTAATCATATGGCTGCAGAGCTGGAAGAGAATATCCGCAGCCTGAATCATGAGAAAGGGCACTTGTCCAGTGTGCTTCGCAGCATGACTGACCCTGTGATTACCTTTGATAATGAGGGGCACGTCATCCTTACCAACCCCCATGGTCAGAAGCTGCTGGAAACCTGGAGCGATTTGAACCTGGAGCATCAGGAGGAGAGCGATGCCGGGCAGGAGTCGAAACTTGCGGCTTTCAGCGCAGTTCCGCTTCCGCTGCGTCCTTTATTTAAGGATACGCTCAGCCAGGGCGGAGATCAGCGTGCCAATGTGCATGTCCGCCAGGGCGTATGGTCCGTTCATATGGCTCCGCTCTATTCGGAAGATCATATCCGGGGTGCGGTAGCCGTGCTGCGGGATGTGACTGAGGAAGTGCGGCTGGAGAAGATGCGCCGTGACTTTGTGGCTAATGTATCGCATGAGATCCGTACGCCGCTCTCCATGATGCAGGGCTACAGTGAAGCTCTGCTTGATGGCATGGCTTCCTCCCCGGAGGAGAGAAATGAGCTGGTGCAGGTGATTCATGATGAATCTCTGCGGATGGGCCGGCTGGTTAAGGATCTGCTTGATCTGGCACGGATGGAAGCAGGACATACGGACATGATGATGGGACAGGTTGATATGGGTGAGCTGCTTGACCGGATCTACCGTAAATTCTCGGTACGGGCCAAGGAACGCGATATTATTCTGGATCTGCATAGACCCGAAGGACCGCTGGTGCTGAAGTCTGCTGACATGGATAAGCTGGAGCAGGTTCTCACAAATCTTCTGGACAATGCTTTCCGGCATACGCCTGCCGACAAACAAATCTCGATTCTGACCGCCTCTGTTGTGCTTGAAGGCCGCCGTTATATTGAGATTGCGATCCGTGATCAGGGCGCCGGGATTCATCCGGATGACCTTCCGTTTATCTTTGAACGTTTCTACAAGGCAGACAAGGCCCGTGTGCGCGGGGAATCGGGCGGTACCGGACTTGGGCTTGCCATTGTCAAAAATATCGTCGAATCACACCACGGACAGATTTTTGCCGCCAGTAAGCTTGGCGAAGGCACGACTTTTACGCTACGGCTTCCTGTCGAAAAACAGTAAATCCGGACTTAGACTGACAGCGCCTCTGATTGCAGAGGTGCTTTTTGTTGAAAGGACTCCTTTAATCTTGTTCATCGTGGAACACCATATACCCGTCACTTTAGGAGGCATTATTCATGATTTTATCATTGGATCAAGGGACTACGAGCTCCCGGGCTATACTATTTAATCTGGAGGCCGGCATGGTTGCCCAAGGGCAATATGAAATTAAGCAGTCCTTTCCCCGGCCCGGTTGGGTAGAGCATGATCCGGAGCAAATCTGGGAGAGCCAGCTGGCTGCAGCAAGAGATGCGATTCAGGCCAGCGGGATAGCTGCGGCGGACATTACAGCTATCGGCATTACCAACCAGCGTGAAACAGCACTGATCTGGGACCGGACTACAGGCGAGCCGATATATCCGGCAATTGTCTGGCAGGACCGGCGGACTGCACAGCAATGTGAGGAGATCAAGCGGCAGGGGCTGGACCGGGAGATTGCAGACAAAACGGGGCTGGTTGTGGATGCCTACTTCTCTGCAACCAAGCTGGCCTGGATTCTTGATCATGTGCAGGGCGCAAGAGAGCGTGCAGAGCGCGGGGAACTGCTGGCAGGGACGATTGACAGCTGGCTCATCTGGAAGCTCACAGGCGGCGCTGTGCACGCTACAGACGTGACCAACGCCTCCCGGACGATGCTGTTCAACCTGCATGAACGAAGATGGGACGACCAGCTTTTACAAGAGCTGCGTATTCCGCGCTCCATCCTCCCGGAGATCCGAATGTCCGGCGGTGAATTCGGTATAGCGGATGCGGGGTGGTTCGGTGCAGAGATTCCGATCCGCTCGGTACTCGGCGACCAGCAGGCGGCGCTGTTCGGACACACTTGCCTTGAGGCAGGCAGTGCCAAAAATACGTACGGGACAGGCTGCTTCATCCTTATGAACACAGGGACGGAAGCTGTTGTCTCCAACCACGGACTCCTGACAACGGTAGCCTGGGGAATGGGGGACGAGCTGTATTATGCACTTGAAGGCAGTGTGTTTGTGGCCGGGGCAGCGGTGCAGTGGCTGCACGAAGGGCTTGGCCTGATCGAAGGTCCGGCTGACTCTGAGCAGCGGGCAGCTGAAGTAGAGGACAGTGAAGGGGTGGTTGTCGTGCCGGCATTCACCGGGCTGGGCGCTCCGTACTGGGATATGTATGCGCGCGGAGCCGTCTTCGGACTGACCCGGGGGACAACGGCGGGGCACCTGGTCCGGGCAACACTGGAAGCGCTGGCGTTCCAGTCCCGTGATGTCATTGGTGCTATGGAGAAGGATGCCGGCATGCCGCTGACCGGTCTGCGTGTGGATGGCGGAGCCGTCCGCAACAATCTGCTGATGCAGTTCCAGGCAGATATTCTCGGCAGCACAGTGACCCGTACAACTTACGCGGAGACAACGGCGCTTGGCGCTGCTTTACTGGCCGGATTGACCTCAGGAGTCTGGTCTAGAGAGCAGCTCGAGAGCTTTAATAAAGCGGAACGGGATTTCATGCCCCAAATGGACAGAGAAGAGCGGGAACGCCGTTATAGTGTATGGCAGGACGCCGTAGAGCGGAGTATGGGCTGGGAGAAGCATGAGTCACGGCATTAACACAGGACCGGGCTTCAATACCGCATAAATACAACAGGAAAAAAGCAACCTGCAGCAAGGAAAACCTTGTCCGCAGGTTGCTTTTTTGGATTGAACAGTAATTGTTATTCTTGAAAAGAAGGAACAATCAGCATATTCTCAAGACCCGCTTTACGGCCAAGCCGGGAGAGCTGCATCTTGAGCAGCGGGTTGTTTTCGAGCGCCAAAGTCACCTGCTGAAAGCCATCCGATTTATACATAATGAAGCAGCTTTCCAGCAGAGGCACCACATCCGGTGCTGTGACATTCAGCTTGCGGCAGTCAATTTGCAGGGAATATTCTGAAGCTGTGATGGGATTGACTGTCTGCTGGTAAGCCTGCATTGTTTTGAGGCCATCCTCATTGGAGAAGGTGCCTTCCAGTTGCATATGAACAATCTTACTCACGGAATCTGCTTTCAGAACAAACCTGCCCATTCCTTCCAGCCCCCAAATCAAAAGATATACATTCAGACTGCCGGTTCTAAAGTTACTTGATTTCTTCCAAGGTTGCGAGCAGCACGTTGAAGGCGGATATTACCCGCGGAGCGCCGATTGCCGGTACCAGATGCAGCAGGATGCCTTTGATCTGATCGACTGTCATGCCGACACGCAGTGCCATTACATAATGTACGCCCAGCTGTTCATACTGGCCCATCGTGATCAGGGCAGAGATGACAGCAATTTCTTTCCAGTCGGCACCGATCGTGGTCCGCTGAAAAATATCGCCATATGCGTTGCCCATAATATACTCAGCCAGCTCCGGAAAATGCTCTTTAATCGGCGCCAGCTGCTTATTGCCATAATCTCCGGACAAATTCGTAAAATGCTTAAGTCCGCTGTTCACTGAACTTTCCACGTAAAAACCCCCTGAATGATGTTAATTAAAGATTCAATACACGGTGCGCTGTCGGAGGCATTTCGTCACGGTCGGTGAGCAGTTCAATCACTGCTACCTTGTTGGAAGCTACCGCTGCATCTATAGCCGCAGCAAATTGTTCAGCCGTTTCGCACTTATAGCCTACAGCTCCGAGAGATTCACCGAATTTCGCCGCATCCATCGGAACCTCGAAGAGAGTGCCGTCAATTCTGCCGGTCGTCTTTTCCATACCTTTGAGGGCCATATCCAGCTGCATGTTATTAACTACAATAAAAATAACCGGGAGTTCCTTGCACACAGCAGTGTTAATCTCTGCTCCTAGCATCATGAAGCAGCCGTCCCCGGTGATGCAGAACACGGTTTCGTCGGGAGCGGCAGCCTTGGCTCCGATCGACATGCCGATGGAATTGCCCATGCAGGCGAAGTAGGCATCAAAGATAAAGCTTCCCGGCTTCTTGACGTTATACCATTTTACGGCATGGAAGCCGTGGCTGCCGTCATCTACAAAGACCGAGCTGTTATAAGGAATCTGATCGCTTAAAGTGCTCAAGACCGAAGCGATCGAAAGTTTAGGCAGATCAGGCAATTCGTCGCGGTAATTGGCATCAACAGTAATCTCGTGTCTGACCACAGTATCCCTGTCGATATTCTCCAGATAGTAGCTGAGGTTGTCACGAAGATCCCCGCTGACAGAAATGGTTGGTGAATTCAGGATTTTGCCGACGAAGGTAGGGTCGGAATCAAACTGGATCAGCATTGCAGGGTGATTCTCCGCCTTGAGATTGCAGATTGTCATATCACTCAGGCGTGAGCCGAGCACGATATACAGATCGCTGCTGTTCAACAGATCATCCCCGTGCTTGCAGCCGCCCACACCGACCGGACCGTGATACAGCGGATGATCCCAGGCGATGGCTCCTTTGCCTCCCGGTGAGGTAACGACAGGGATGTTGAAGGTTTCAGCCAGCTGCACCAGCTCCTGGTGGGTGCCGGAACGGTTGACGCCTTTGCCGGCAATAATGAGCGGACGCGATGATTCGTTGATTGCGGCAATTACGCGCTCAAAATTGCCGATGCTGACTAGCGGCTCGCGTTCAGGTATAACAATACGGCATTCTTCCAGCATTTCTGTCTGGACATCAAAAGGAATGCACAGATGCACCGGACCGCGTTTGCCGCTGAGGGCAATAGAAATAGCATGATTGAAAATCGTGCTGAAATGATCACCGCGCTCTACCAGCTTGCTAAACAGAGTAGCGGGTCTGAACATATCTGCCAGATCAGCCAGATAAGAAGAGGAATCCTGGCACTGCGGAATTCCGAGCTCTTTAATTGACTGATGCCCTGTAATAAAGAGGACAGGAAGATTGTTAGCCTTGGCATGTGCTGCAGCAGTAAGCAGATTCGTTCCTCCGGGACCCGAGGTTCCGAAGGCGACTCCGAGACCTCCGGTTTTGAGTGCATAGCCGGCGGCTTCAAAGCCGGAGCTGGACTCATGTCTGCCCGGAATAAATTCGATACCGTAATCAACCATCTTAAGAGCTATAGGACAAATAGATTTGCCGATAATACCAAAGGAATGTGTTACGCCGAGGCTGCGAAGTGCCTCCGCCATATAATCTGCGACTGTTTTCAAATGCTCCACCCTATCCGTTGTGTATTTTTCTAGCGACTCTAGTGACAATAGAATACCTGTACTCAAATGAGCACAGGCCAGTTGCAAGTATAGCCGATCAGAACGTAATGGTGCTTACGTCCCGGCTGCAACCTGGCTATCCTGGTCCCAGAAACTGAGACTGTAGATCCATGGCTTTGCGTCATTTCCTTTCGGAGAATTTTGCCATATAAAGTTAGGTCCAATGGATAATATTTCATTGGTTAATTTTACTTTTACAATATATTTTTAACTCTATCATTGTCAATACAATAATGCAGAAAGATTCGAAATTTGACGAATTGCAGAACGATTTGGTGAAACCTGAGAGCACATCCCAAAAAAACTGCCGCTCTGTGTGAGCGGCAGCCTTAGGGCCTGAGAACCAAATATTTAGAATTTGAAAATATGAATGGTTTTTTGCAGCTGGAATACAGCTTGCGTCATTTTGTCGGTTTCATCGGCGACGGATTGCAGGGCGTTGATCTGTTCATTCATTGCAGCAGATACTTCCTCGGTGCCGGCTGCGGTCTGCTGGGTAATTGCGGATATGTTTTCGATGGCGCTGGATATTTTAAGTGCGCTTTCCAGCATCAGGTCACTTTCCTGGGAGAAGGAAGCAATCTGCTCAGTTATGTATTGCACGCTCTGTACAATCTGCGAGAAAATGTGGGCTGTCTCTACGATCAGCTCATTCTGAACCTGTACAACCTCTTCATTGATGGCGATATTCTCTACGGCCTGCTTGATATCGGATTCAATGCTGCGGATCAGGCTGAATACTTCTTTGGTAGAAGCGGTGGATTCTTCGGCAAGCTTACGAACCTCCTGGGCCACAACGGCAAAACCGCGGCCGTGCTCACCAGCGCGTGCTGCCTCAATTGAAGCATTCAGCGACAGAAGGTTAGTCTGCTCGGCGATCTCAGTAATGGACTTGGCAATCAAGGAAATCCCGCGGGCGTTCTGTGAGAGGGCCTCAATGGTACCGGCAACCTTGCCCGTAGCCTCGATATTTTTGCGCATGCCTTCAGCCTGGGTATCTACCGACAGCCGTCCTTGTTCTACCAGTTCAAGCGTATGTATAGAGCGTTTATTCATTTCTTTGGTGGAATGTGTATAATTGGCTACCTTTGTCTCAATATCTTTAATCGATTCTGTCATGTCCGCGATATCTGCAGAGATTTCATTGGCACCGACAGCAAGTTCATTTGAGGAGGAGGCAACCTGGGCCATTACTATTTTGAGGCTGTGGTTTTTGTCTTCGATCCCTCTGCTGGCATCCATAACGTGCCGGGTAATTTGTGAGGCTTCGGTCAAAATTTTCTTGAGCTTGTCGATCATGATGTTGAAGGAGCGGCTGACCTCACCCATTGATCCGCTCTCATCAGCCCGGCTTGTAAAATCGCCTTTGGCAATGGTGTGGGTGACATTGGAGAACTCGTCAAAAGAAGATGTAAGCGTTCTCTCGATGAAGCGCGCAAGGGGATAAGTCAGACCTGCAAGCGCTGCAATGAGAATGATGCCGAGAATGAGTTTGCCCATAACTACCATCGTAATCAATACCGGAACAGCGAACAATGCGGCGACAAGATAACAGCCGGCTACAATTCTCTGTTTTAACGGAAGCTTGGTCATCCAATCCATAATAATGTTCCCCCTAAAAAAAATGGTGTGTATTGGTATAGTATAGGTGATTGACGGGGGAACAGTCTATTGTAAAAACTGACATAAAACATCAAATCCCGTTTCCGGCAGAAGTGGAATAACGGGCCATTTCTTCATATAAAGCAGAAGTTTCCCGCAAAGCGGTCCTCAGGCTGATTACCAGCTCCTGCGGCTCGGTTACCACAGCCTCCTGTCCCAAAGACAATATGATTTTACAGGCAGATTCTAGGGTATGGAACTCCGCCTGAGCCTCCAGCCAGTCTTCTCTGGCCGATTGCCGGGTGGATAGAATGGTTGTGTACCGCTCCTGTTGAAGCGAATGCAGTCCCGAGCTGCTGAGCAGCAGGGAGACAGGATAACGGGGCAGTGCTGCCTTAAATGAAGCTGTGGAATGCTCCCAATAGCTTGCCAAATCAAACCCCGGCGGGCGGGTAAAGGTTTCATTGGTTATTTCGGCCCTCATGATCCGCGAGACTCTGTAGGTTCGCATTTCACCGCCGGATTCTGCAGCGACATACCAGACGCCCCGCTTGGCTACCAGTCCAAGGGGGGCGATCAGCCGCTCTTTGTGCTCGGCGTTATTACTGTAGACCATTAATACCTTGTGGTCTGTCCATACCGCTTCCTGCAGCAGGGGGAGGTAAGGGTAAGCTTCGCCGGAAGGGTGCCAGCCTGCACCGTCAATATGGATGCGCTGAGTCAGAAGCTGGAGCGGAGAATCCTGCGGCTTGGCTGCTGCAGCTGCTTCCAGCTTACGGACTGCAGAAGAAAAGTCCTCCTGAATCCCCAGCGCCTCCAGGACAGCGGTGTCCGCCGTCAGAAGCAGCGAGCCGATCTCCCGGGGCTTCATGCCTGTTAGCGTGGTTCTGTAGCCTTGGGGCAGCATCCAGCCGCCGTCCCGGCCTCTTTCAGCTATGACTGGAATACCTGATGCACTAAGCGCCTCCATGTCACGCATAACAGTCCTTTCGGAAACCTCAAGCAGCTCGGCCAGCTCTCGTGTGCTTATCTTGCCGCGGGCCTGCATCAGAAGCAGTATGGATAATAAACGGTCTGCCCTCATTTTGTTCTCCTCTCCTTAACTTTGATACATATTGTATAGTTTATTACAAGTGTATCATTTATATATGTCAATTGGTGTCATATATACCGGTTATAATGATTAAAGACAGCAGGGAAGTGCATATTATGAACGATAACCGGAGAGGAGCAGGATTCAAGATGACACTGCAAGGAAAAGTGGCACTGGTTACCGGAGGCAGCAGAGGGGCGGGGAGGGGGATTGCCATCGAGCTGGCCGCGCGGGAGCATTTGTTTATATCACCGGCAGAAGCACGGGACCACAGCAGGCCGGACAAGTTAAGGGGACATTAGATACGGTCTGCCAAGAGATTCTGGAGACCGGCGGTGAAGCCGCCGCAATCCGCTGCGACCATACAAATGATCAGGAGACGGAGAAGGCAATCCGGCAGATTGCCGAGGAAAAAGGCAGACTTGATATCCTGGTTAATAATGTCTGGGGCGGAAATACACTGCCGATTGGCCTGGAACCGTTCTGGGAGCAGCCGCCGGCGCACTGGGACAATATGTTTGAAGCAGGAGTCAGGGCGCAGCTGATGACAAATTATTATGCGGTTCCGCTGATGCGCAAGACTAAGGACAGCGGCGGGCTGATTATCCATACGACATTCTGGGACAGGGATAAATATACGGGGAATTTCTATTATGACCTGGCCAAAAATGCGCTGAACCGTATGGCTTACGGTTTGTCCGTAGAGCTTGCTGCAGACGGGATTGCGGTTATACCGCTGTCACCGGGATGGATGCGGACCGAGCTTGTATTGGCAGAGTTCGGTACGGATGAAGAGCACTGGCAGGAGGTGGAGGCGCTTAAGGATACTGAATCTACGGCGTATATCGGCCGGGCGGCAGCTGCGCTGGCGCAGGATGGCGGGAAGCTGGCCCTATCGGGAATCCCGCAGCAGGTCGGGGCGCTTGCAGAGAAGTACGGCTTCACAGATTCGGACGGGCGCAAAGTACCTGTCTTCCGGATGGTTTAACATCGGAAGCACCCAATTGAATGGAAAATGCCCGTCCGGAGCAGCGCTGCCATGAGCGCGTTCCGGACGGGCATTATTTATTTACAGGAGCTGTTTCTACAGCAGAATAACTTCTTCCGCAGTATTGATTTCCGGAAGTCCGGCAAGCTTCACCAGCACATCCTGAGGCACCGCTTTATCCACAGTAAGCAGCATGATCGCTGCTCCGCCGACAATTTTACGGCCTACCTGCATGGACGCGATGTTGACGTCATTTTCACCGAGCAAGGTTCCGACGAGACCGATGATCCCCGGCTTATCGTTGTGGGAGATGAGAATCTGGTTACCTTCCGGCGCAATATCAACCGGGAAGTTGTTCACCTGGACGATACGTTCACCGTAGCCCTGCAGCAGCGTACCGGCTACCAGACGCACTTCATCCGGATCTGCCTTCAGTGTAACGGTAATCAGGTTCGTGAAGCCCTTGGTCTTAGGTGATTTCGTCACGACAACGTTCACGTCACGGGTTTTGGCCAGGTGCATCGAGTTGACGATATTTACATCGCCTGCGAAGTGGCGGGACAGCACACCTTTGACGATATAGCGGGTCAGCGGCTGAGTATCCACATCGGAGAGGTCTCCGGCATACTCAACGTTGATTTCACTGATTGCACCGTGGGTAAGCTGTGTTGCGAAGCTTCCCAGCTTCTCGCCGAGCGTGAAGTACGGCTGAAGCTTGTTCATTACGCTTGGAGCAACCGGCGGGATGTTGACGGCGTTGATGAACGGCTCGTTGCGTAGGATATGAAGAACCTGCTCCGATACGTCAATTGCGACGTTCTCCTGGGCTTCAACGGTCGAGGCACCGAGATGCGGAGTGACAATGATCTTCGGATGCGACAGGAACGGGTGGTCAGCCTGCGGCGGCTCCTTCTCGAATACGTCAAAGGCTGCTCCGGCAACGATGCCGCTGTCGATCGCTTCAACCAGCGCCATTTCATCAATAACACCGCCGCGGGCACAGTTAACGATGCGCATGCCCTTTTTCATAACTTCGAACTGCGGGCGGGAGATCATGTGGCGTGTTTCAGGTGTCAACGGTGTGTGTACAGTAATGAAGTCGGCTCCTCGCACGATGTCATCCACCGAAGCCAGCTTCACTTCCAGCTTCTCAGCACGGTCAGCTGTCAGGAACGGGTCATAGGCAAGAATGCTCATACCGAATGCTTTGGCGCGCTTGGCTACCTCGCTGCCGATCCGGCCCATGCCGAGTACACCGAGTGTCTTGCCGCGCAGCTCAACGCCAAGGAACGTTTTACGGTCCCACACACCGTTGATGGTTTTGGCGTAAGCCTGCGGAATGTGGCGGGCCAGCGCCATCATCATGGCAAAGGCATGCTCACAGGTAGTGATGGTGTTTCCGTCCGGAGCATTAATAACTACGACACCGCGCTGCGTAGCCGCCTCCAGCTTGATGTTGTCAACTCCGACTCCGGCACGGCCTATAACTTTCAGGTTGGTGCCGGCAGCGATTATTTTCTCAGTAACCGTTGTCTGGCTGCGGACAAGCAGGCCGTCATATTCGCCGATGATGGCAATCAGTTCGTCTTCGCTCAGTCCTGTTTTCTTATCCACAACTACATCGCTTGCGTCCATCAATTGCTGAATACCCAAATCGCTGATCGGATCCGACACTAATACTTTAAACATGGTTTCTTATCCCCCTTAAAAGTTAAAAAGCTTAATATGCCTAAGGATGCCCTCGAAAGGCACCCGCAGTACCGGAAGCGGTCAAACAGACTGGCAAACATTGCCGAAATAACGGGGCAACGCGCTGTCGCATAAAAGAGAAAGGATACAGCTGTACGTGTAATGCAGGATATGGGCCTTTTAGACCAATTGTAATGAATCCGGGTAACAAAAAAACTCCCAACCCCATACTACTGCCGTAGTAAGGGACGAGAGTTGTCGTGGTACCACCCTAATTCACTGCAACTGTTAAGGAAGCAGCCTCATTGGCCGAAAAGGCCACACTGATAACGGAGATGATCCGATTGCATCTACTATTCGTTCGATACAATATCTCGGGAGCGCTAAAGAACACTGTCCGCCACCGGTTTGCACCACCCACCGGCTCTCTGTAGACATTCAGAATCTTTGTTCCTTCATCGGTTTTGCTTGATTAATTTTTCATAATGTAACATGGTGATGCCAGCTGTGTCAATAGGCTTATTCTGCCTGGACTGCCTTGAAGTAAGCATTATTTTTCGTTATGATGCAATAGCTGGCTCTACTCATAAAAGAACGGAAGCTGCGGCATAACTTCTTTCCCGTAATACTGCTCGCGCCACTTCATGAAGTCCTGCTCCTGCACAGCTCCAGTAGAGATAAGCAGCGTGATGGAGGACTGGACATCCTTCAGGCTGAGTGAGCTGGCAGTGCCGGAATAGATCATATCATCAATCTTGGCTGTAATATCCTGCGGATCGTAGGCACCGTAGATTTTGCGGTTCAGCATGATATTCGCGACAGTCGAATTCTTGAGCAACAGTGGCATCTTTTTCCAGGCCACAAAGGAGAGCGTCTTAATCGTCCCTGTCTCTGCAGGTATGCTGCTGCTGGTTTTGGAACCCCATTTAAGCATGGAATCATAGAAGTCCTTTTGCCCCAGCAGCCCGAATTTGATGGCACTTGCCGTAAAATTATCATTCTTCAGCGCCTTGGCGGTTTCAGAACCGGAGGTGCCTGCGGTCACCTTGCTCGAAGCCTGTGAGAAGAGCGTCAGGCTTTTAAGAATATTGAGCTGGGATTGTGACAGCAGCGGTGAACTGGTAAACAGGGAATCCTTACTGACCTTGTCGTATTGCTTGTCAGCCAGGAGGCTTAGATTCTTCAGCGTTGCCGCGTTCGTGCGGGCATCTGTGCTGCGTGCCAGATTATCCACTTCGTTATTCCAATTCCGCTTGAATTCCCGGTAAGGCAAAAATACGTTATGATAGAAAGCAACAAGATCCTGCTGCTGGTACGACCCGGAGAATTCCTCCAAAGCCCCTTCAGCATCGGTCAGGTGGGCATATTTCGCCTCAGTCTTGTCAGCCCCAACCTTCACTCCCGTAAAAAATGCGGCAAATGCGCAGATCAGGAAAAATAGAAAGCCCAGTGTGTATAACATTTGAGTGCGGGAGTTACGGCTATTCATAATTTAGTGCTCCTTCTTCTGGGGAAATTATCTTATGTAAAAACAAATTAGAACAGGCAGGTTACGATGAAAAAATTCAAATTAGGCAACATCAAGATCAAAAAGGCTGACCCGCAGCAGCTGACAGACAAGCTGCTTCTGCTAAATCTCTATATAACACAGGGCCTTACTTTATTTATCGGTCTGATATGGATATTATTGCAGAAAAGAAATCCCATTGACATATTAAATTTTCCTGACAGCGCACAATTTTTGCTTTGGGGCCTTGGTCTGGCTGGCATTATGCTGGTTGTGGATTTTTTGTTAACACATATTGTACCTCAGGACAGCATGGATGACGGAGGCATAAATGAGCTCCTGTTCGGCCGTCGCCCGTTCTGGCATATTATTATCATTGCGGCGATGGTTGCGGTGTGCGAGGAGCTGCTGTTCCGCGGTGCCATTCAGCACGCTTTCGGCCCTTACTGGACCAGCATTTTATTTGCGGTTATTCACGTCCGCTATCTCCGCCACTGGATTCCGACCGGGTGGGTATTCCTCAGCAGCTACGGGCTTGGTTATATTTACATTCACACAGGAACATTGTGGGCGCCGATTCTTTGCCATTTTCTGATCGACTTGTTTTCGGGCCTGGTCATCCGCTACAGGAGGGAGTCATGAACGAGGAATTAAGCCGGGTTAAATCCCGCCGCAAGTCCGCTGAGCGCAAAAGCCGGCCTCCAGCCGGTGTTAACAGTAAAACAAAAGCAGTCCAGACATCGACTGAAGCACACTCCGGACAGGTAACTAAGCCGTCGGCAGGACTCTCCAGAAAAGCAAGATATGCGGCAAGAGGCGCTGAGAAGGAGGAAAAGCAGCATAGGACAGCCGCCGAGGAAGAAGCGGAGACCCCCTCCCGCTCTCAGAGCTATCCTTCACAGCGTGTCCGGTGGAGCAAAATATTTGTCAACACGCTGAGTGCCCTGTTCATCCTGCTGCTCGCATTCCTTGTCTGGTGGGGAGTCGAGGGCGCACCAGAGCTGAGAACCTTATGGTAGCCGCATGGATTATTGGTGCCGCCGCTGCCCTTCTGCTTGGACTGGGCATTATAGGCGCCATTATGGTTTTTTCGGCTTTCGGGCGGAACATTATTGCCGAGGAAATATTCCTTGCCGGCCTGCCGCCGGAATTTGATGGCTACCGGATTCTGTTTATTACCGATATCCATCGCCGGCGGCTTCCCGAAGCCCTTCTTGCACCGCTGGCCGGAAAGGTGGAAGCCGTCTTTCTAGGCGGTGATATAACGGAGAAGGGCAATCCGCTGACCAGGCTTGCAGATAATATGAAGCTTGCCGCATCGCTTGCTCCGGTATATGCGGTTCATGGTAACCATGATTACAAGGCAAAGACTAATCTTGCTGATAATATCATCCGGGCCAGCGGAGCAAGGCTGCTCATGGACGAGAATGTCTTAATTGAGCATCAAGGCGGCAAGCTGCTGCTGACCGGAGTCGACTTCCCGCGGCAGGGGGGCAAAAAGGGGTATGCCCCTTTACCGGCGGTACCTTCCCGGGAAGCTGCTTACTTCCGGATCATTCTCGTGCATGACCCGCTGTGGCTGTCCAGTCAGGATTCCGTTCCGGCAGACCTGATTCTTGCCGGCCATACCCATGGAGGCCAGGTTGTGCTTCCGTTCGGCCTGCAGATGCATGCCGATCCGTTCTACCGTACATACAATGCCGGCAAGTTCAGCATTCCAAGAAAAGACGGCAGCGGAGCCCAAGCCAAGCTGCTGATCAGCCGGGGCTTCGGCACTGCGCATCTTCCCTTGCGCTGGCGGAGTCCGGCGGAGATTCATGTGCTAACATTGCGCCAAGGTGAGGACAGGGGGAAGGCCTGAACCTGACAGCCTGTTGGCGTCGTTTTTGTTTTTTTATGTATGGTATTATTGTAAACGCAAAAAAGGGGCCCCCGGCAATAGTGCCTGGGGTCCCTTTTTTTGGAATCGGGTAAGTGCTTTGTGCTTAGCGCTGCTTGAGCTCGATGCTGCGCGGATCAACAAAGCTGTAGCCTTTGCCTTCAAGCGTAGTCAGAAGTGTGTCGAGCGCCTGGGTTGTCCAGGGGAGCTCGTGCATAAGGATATTGCTGCCGGAATGCAGCTGATCCGTAACGTTTTTGACCAGTGTTTCGGTCTTTGCCGCATCCTTCTCCTTCATCTCCCAGTCGAGTGATCCGACAGACCAGGTCATGTACAGCATTCCGTTCTCGGCGGCTACCTGCTTGCCGACATCTCCGCCGGCACCATGCGGCGGACGGAAGAAAGCCGGAGCTTCTCCGGTTATTTCCTTGACGATGGTCTGGACATCCCCGATCTGCTTTTTCACTTCTGCGTAACTTTTATCCTTCAGCACGATATGATCCCAGCTGTGATTACCGATAATACCTCCGCGTTCATGCAGCAGCTTCAGCAGCTCGGGATGCTCTTTTACCCTATAGCCGTTAACAAAAAAGATCGCCTTGGCCTGATGCTTGTCCAGTGTATCCATGAGGGCATTGATCATCTCCGCTTCCTTAGGGCCGTCATCAAACGTAAGCAGGACTACCTTTTTGTCCGTACCTTCCTCATTGGGGACAATATCGTAATTTTTGTTCATATGGTACAGCAGCGGAATTTCGGCAGCCGCCGGCTCACTGCTTGGGGAAGTGGCTGTACTGGTTCCCGGAGCAGCTGAAGCTGCCGGGGCTATGGTTGCTTCCGTGCCATTACCTGGTGCCGGACTGGAGGATGCGCTTGGAGCTATGGTGCCTGCGGCATCTTCCGGCGGTGCGGCTGAGACTTCTGCAGTTGCAGCCGGAGCTGTCGCAGTACTGCCCTGTGCAAGGTCTTCGTTGTTGTTGCCGCTGCAGGCCGACAGCAAAAGGGTTGCCAGCAGCAGGGCTGAGATTGCTTTACCCACTTTTTTCATCTCGCTTTCTTGTTGTTTGGCTGTATGAGCGGGAATCTTTCCGCGAACACTAAGCATGATTTTACCATACAAGGAGGTTAGAGATATGAATACTTCGTCATTTCTGTGCGGAGTTGTGCTTGGAGCAGCCGCAAGTATGATTATGTCCAGAAAACGCAGCGCCATGATGTCCTCGCTCATGCAGTCCGGCGGCCAGCTTCAGGGTGCAGGGGAAAAAGCGCGTGACAAAATTGTGGGCATGGCGTTGACCGGGTTCGGCAGCACGGCTGCTGACGGCTCACATGACAAAGCAGACAAAACGGAACACAAGACTTCTTCTCAGGCCGGACACAAAGACGATACATCGCTGAAGTCGAGGGAGTCCAACCTGAACATGCTGAAGGATTTCATCCGTACAAATCCCGATGTAAAACATGAAGTGGAGCAGATTCTGAAGGACACGCATACAGTCATACCCGGTTTGTAACCGCAAGGCAGCAGTACAGAATCATTTTGGGGATGATTCCATCCGCAGAATGATTCTTTTTTTGTTCAAAATGGGGGCATAGTGGTAATGAATGATTAAATATATTTATTTACGTGCATTTAGTGCGCCAAAATGATAACATACTTACATAGTAACCATTTTTGGCTCATTACTCGGGACTCATCATACATTAATATTAAATGAGCTTGCAAAAGGAGGATCCTGTCATGAGAATAGAGCGATTAGGTCAAGATAAGATACGGATTTTCCTCACTTTTGACGACCTGAGCGAGCGGGGCATCCAGAAGGAAGATATGTGGCAGGAAGTTCCCAAGGTGCATGACCTTTTTACGGAAATGATGGACCAGGCGTACAGTGAGCTTGGCTTTGACGCTACCGGTCCGCTTGCCGTTGAAGTGTTCGCATTGCCCGCGCAAGGTATGGTCGTTATTGTGACCCGGGGAAAATATGATCACCATCAATACGGTGGAGCCGGGGAAGAAGAAATGCCTGAAGAGATTTACGAAATGGAAGTTACATTAGAACAAAGCGACTCCATTGTGTATGCATTCCGCGATTTTGAGATTCTGGTCGAAGCGGCTCATGTACTCATCGGCAATATTACTTCCCAGGGAAAACTGTATTCTTATAATGATAAATGGTACCTCTACTTCGATCCGAAGGAATATGAAGAATCTGTGCTCACGGGACTGGTTGCCGTATTGTCCGAGTTCGGTGATTCATCCCCGGTGACAGAAGCTGTGCTGGACGAATATGGAAAGACAGTAATGGCTGAGAACGCTATTGAGCTGTTGTGCACACATTTTAAACGCCAGGAATAAGAGGAGAGCGGGCCTTGGCATCAGCCGGGCCCCTTTTGTAAAAAGTTTTACGGTAGAGAAAGTTTCGGGGGAGGAAGTTTGGTGCTCTTGTTATCGGTCATTACGTCGGCAGTTGCACCAGGACTTGCGCTGCTGACTTTTTTCTATCTGAAAGACAAGTACGACCAGGAACCGCTCCATATGGTCATAAAGGTATTTTTGCTGGGACTGCTGATTGTTTTCCCGGTCATGATTATTCAGCGGGGCATGGTGCTCGGGCTTGGAGGCGGAGCGTATGTGGATTCTTTTCTGATATCTGCCGGAGTCGAAGAGTGCCTGAAGTGGTTTGTGCTGTACCATATGATTTACAATCATACCGAATTTGACGAGCCTTATGATGGAATACTATATGCTGTAGCGATTTCGCTCGGCTTTGCAACAATTGAGAATGTAATGTATGCCTGGTACAGCCATGCTACGCTCGGCTCCATGTTTATCAGGGCACTGCTTCCGGTCTCGGGTCATGCGATGTTCGGAGTCATTATGGGCTATCATATGGGCCGGGCTAAGTTCACCAAGGGAAAGAAGCCAAGAGGGATACTGCTGGTGTCCTTACTGCTGCCCTGGCTATGGCACGGAATATACGATTTTATCCTCGCCACTATGTCCAACTACTGGATCTGGTTCATTGTGCCTTTGATGGCCGTATTGTGGTATGGAGGCATGGGGAAGGTGGCGCTGGCCAACAGCCGTTCACCGTTCCGTTTTCTGAAGCGTGAGGAAGAGGTTAACCTTTAAAAGAGATGGACACACTTAAATCTACAGGAAAGTTCCGTATTAAGGGATTCCAGAGAGGAGAGAGGTGTCTTTTTTTGCGTGTAAAAGTACGGATTGTATGCAGACAGTGTGGCGAATCTTACATATTGAGAGGCAGCAAAGAGCAGGGGATCGTCCAGACCGGTTTCAAGCAATGCCTGTGCAGCAGCAGCAGCGGCTTTGATATTGAAGAGCGTACCTGACCCGGGCGCTGCTCTGGAAGTAATCTCTTTTTTTGCTTACTGCATCGGTGCATAACTCTTCTCAGTTATTGTCAAACTAACGGCAATAAGCTACTGAAAGGAGTCTTGCAGCCCAATGTACAAAAGATTAAGTGCCATAATGTTCCCGCTTACCGCGCTGCTGCTGGTTGGAGCGCTGGTCTGGGGGTATCAGGAGAACCAGGAGAAAAACTCGATTCTGATTAAAGCGGAGAACCAGTACCAGCGTGCTTTTCATGATTTGTCCTATCACGTGGAACGTCTTCATGGTGAGCTCGGGAATACCCTTGCCGTGAATTCTGCATCTAACGGGATGCACCGCAAAGGCCTGGTTAATGTATGGCGGCTGACCAGTGAAGCGCAGAATGAAATCAACCAGCTGCCGCTTACACTGCTGCCGTTCAGTGAAACCGAGGAGTTCCTGTCCAAAATCTCCAATTTTTCCTATAAGGCTGCCGTACGTGATTTTACCAAGGAGCCGTTAACCGAAGGGGAAATGGCGAATCTGATGGCACTCTACAAAAACTCCGGTGAGATCTCTAAGGATCTTCAGGAGGTGCAGGAGAAGGTTATCGGTAAAAAGCTGCGGTGGATGGATGTGGAAACTGCGCTGGCTACCGAGGAGAAAGCCGAGGACAACACGATTATCGACGGGTTCAAGACTGTGGATAAGCGGGTCGCGGCATACCCTGAGCTGGATTGGGGGCCATCTGTTGCGAGTATCTATGATAAACGGTCTGTGAAAAAGATCGGCGGCAAGCCGGTCACTGCCGAGGATATCAGAGCCAAGGCGGTGAAACTCGCCGGAGCCGGAGCTAACGCAAAGGTGGACATCCGAGAAAACGGGAAGGATACTGAATGGGCTTCGTATACTGCAACGGTGACCAGCCAGGATCACCAGCAGCCGGTCACCATGAATTTCACCAAAGAAGGCGGGTTGCTGGTAAGCTACAACGACAACCGTGAGGTTGGGGAGGCGAGGGTCTCACTGGAGCAGGCGGCGGTTAAAGGAGCGGAATTCCTTGAGAAAAAAGGATTTCCCGGCATGACGGCGGTCAGCGCGGACCGGTATGATAATCTGGGAAATCTGACCTTTGTAAGCAGCCAGGACGGGGTGCTCATTTATCCGGAAAAAATCACAGTCCGTACCGGGCTGGATACAGGGGAGCCTACAGGCTTTCAGGCCAGCGATTATGCGAAGGAGCATCAAGAGAAGAGGGATATTCCCAAACCGGGCTTATCCCTCGAACAGGCCAGGACGCATCTTAATCCGGAATTCAAGGAGCTGTATCACCGGCTGGCCTGGATTGAGAATGAGGATGCAACCGAACTGCTGACCTATGAGTTCGGAGGCAAAATCAACGGTTCACAGTACCGGATTTACCTCAATGCCGCTGACGGAAATGAAGAAGCGGTGGAGGAGGTAAGAACCTCCTCAGGGGCCCAGGATAAACAAAGCTAATATAATCTGAAGGAGGAGGCTTCCGCCGGGAGCGCTCCTCTTTTTTTGCGGTTACAAATTTGGCCGGGTTCTCAGCAACTTTTACTAACCCGGTGTCAAAAGGCCATGCTATAATCGGTAATGTGATTAATTACTAACTCTGTGGCGGTGACCGGATTGTATCCCAAAATTAATGAACATCTTTACATACAGGTAGCTTCGAGCGATGCGGCTGAGGCTGAGATTGAATACAGGTCCAGGATTGCGGACATCGAGGATGATGCGATTCTGATTGAAATTCCCATGCAGATCGGCAAAGCCCGGCTTAAAAAACTGTTTATGGGAGATGAGCTTTCCGTTTATTTTCTGACTGAGGGCGGGATCAAAAACTATTTCAATACCCATGTAATCGGCTTTAAAGAGGATGTGATCCGGATGATCAGAATCCGCAAGCCGGAAGCAGAACATATCTTCAAAATCCAGCGCCGCAGCTTCCTGCGGGTTACCGCAGAGCTTGAACTGGCCGTCAAGGACGCGCTTGGCAGCCGGATTCTTGTCCGTACCGATGATGTCGGCGGAGGGGGGACTTCTTTTCTCAGCGACGGCAAGGTCAAATTTGCAGTTGCGGACAAGCTTAACTGCTGGATGCTGCTGCCTTACCGGAACGGCAGTATTGAGCATGCCTATTTTGAAGGAGAGATTGTGCGGATGAAGCAGCTGGACAACAAACGTAATCTCGTCATGCTGAAGTTCTCGTCGATTTCCGATGCTGAGCGGCAAAAAATTATCCGCTTTTGCTTCGAACGGCAGTTCGATTTCCGCAACCGCTGACCATTTTTTCGTATAATTTTACACGTTTAGCCCCTTATGCGGTTTTGCACTGTGTTCCAAACTGTGGTATAATTTTATAAGTCGCAGGCAATGCCTGCTTTTTTCTTGATAAGATCAGCAGGTTCCTCGGGAATTTGCAGCCAGCCGGATTCTCGGCTGAAAGAGTGTTTGAGGAGGAATGCCCCGTTGGACAGGCAGGGTACACATACTTACGACAGAATTAACGTCGCCATCGACGGACCTGCCGGGGCAGGCAAGAGCACTGTTGCCCGATTGGTAGCACGCAAGCTTTCTTACATTTATGTTGATACGGGTGCCATGTACCGTGCAATTACCTGGTATATGCTCCGTGAAGGCATTCCGCCTGAAGATGAGCACCAAGTAAACCGGATTGTCCGGGATATGATCATTGAGCTCATTCCGGAGGAAGATGTACAGAAGGTGCTGATCAATGGGGAAGACGTAACCCCGCACATCCGCAGTCTGCAGGTCAGCGGCCAGGTGTCGCAGTACTCTAAGCTTGAAGAGGTACGTGACAGGCTTAGTCATCTGCAGCGTCAGATGGCGCTCCGCAAGGGAGTGGTCATGGACGGCCGCGACATTGGTACGACCGTACTGCCGGATGCCGAAGTGAAGATTTTCATGACGGCAAGCGTGGAGGAGCGGGCTCTCCGGCGTTACAAAGAGCTGAAGGACACGGAAACAGTGACTCTAGAGCAGCTTGAACACGATATTGCAGCACGTGACCGTCTTGATGAAGGGCGGGAAATATCACCGCTGCGCCGTGCGGAGGATGCTATTCTTCTGGACACGACCTTTATGGATATCAATCAAGCCGTGGAAGCCATTGTCTCCCACTGCAGATCTCATGTTGACGGGGAGAGAAATCATTCATGATTTATGTAATTTGCCGTGGATTGCTTCGCTTGATTTATGCCATACTGTTCCCGCTAAAAATTGTGGGAAGAGAAAATGTGCCAAAGGAGGGCGGGGTACTGCTCTGCGCGAACCACATCAGCCTGCTCGATCCGATGACGATCGGGATCAAGCTGAAACGTCAGGTCAAGTATATGGCCAAGGCCGAACTATTCGCAGTTCCCGTACTGGGCTGGCTTATCGGGAAGCTTGGCGCTTTTCCTGTCAAACGTGGCGGCGTAAGCAAAGAATCCATTAAAACGGCTCTTAATACGCTTCGCGGCGGACATGTGATGGGCATCTTTCCGGAAGGAACGCGCAACTCTGATACCGGTGTGGCGAAGAAGGGCGCAGCAAGCTTTGCGCTCCGCAGCGGGGCAGCAGTTGTACCGGCCGCTATCATCGGTTCCTACAAACCGTTCCGCCGGATGACCGTTATTTACGGGGAGCCCATTGATCTGAGCGCTTTTGACGGAGCGGGCAGTGATTCTCTGGAAGAAGTCACCGATGTTATAATGGGACGGATTCATGAGATGATCCGGACCGGCAAGCCTAGCGCGAGGTAGGTCCGTGAATTTAAGGTGTTTACAGTTACTGAGGAATAACGGCATAACCGCTATTTTTTGGAACATACTATCGTAATACTGTAAATGTTATACAAGTAGTGATTGTTTTGAACCCTGCTCTTACGCGGGTTTAAATAAATGGGGTTTTGAATCGAGGAGGGTAATCACATGTCTGAAGAAATTAAAAATCAGGAAGCTGCGGCTAATGTTGAGAACAACGAAGCCGTGGAAGCGACAGAAGCTGTGGAAACCGCTGCACCTGTTGCCAGCAACGAAGAAGAAGTGACTAGCCAAGAAGGTTTGGAAATCATTTCTGTGAAAAAAGGCGATACCGTGAAAGGAACAATCGTCAAAATCGAAGATAACCAAGCTTATGTAAGCATTGGATATAAATACGACGGTGTGATTCCGATTCGCGAACTTTCTTCCGTACAGCTGGACAACGCTGCAGCAGCAGTTGAAGTTGGACAGGAAGTGGAATGCAAAGTAGTAAGCGTCAACGACAATAAGGAAAGCCTTGTGCTCTCCAAACGTGCCATTGACAGCGAAAAATCCTGGGAAGATCTTGAGAAGTACTTTGCTTCCCAAGAAGCCTTCGAAGTTACAGTGGCTGACGTTGTTAAAGGCGGTCTCGTAGCTGATGTCGGCGCACGCGGATTTATCCCGGCTTCCATGGTTGAACGCCACTTCGTAGAAGATTTCAGCGACTACAAGGGCCGTACCCTCCGCGTAAAAGTGAAGGAACTGGACCGTGAGAACAGCAAGGTTATTCTTTCCGCGAAGGAAGTGCTGGAAGAAGAATTCGAAGCTAACAAACAGAAGATCATGTCCGAACTGACTGAAGGACAGATCATCGAAGGTACAGTGCAACGTCTGACCCAGTTCGGCGCATTTGTTGATGTGGGCGGCGTTGACGGTCTGGTTCACGTATCCGAGATCGCTTGGAACCACGTTGAGAAGCCGTCCGATGTTGTATCCGAAGGCGACAAAGTTACTGTTAAAGTACTTAAAGTTGATCCGGAAAAAGGCAAAATCAGCCTTAGTATCAAAGCTGCTGCTCCAGGTCCTTGGGATTCCGCTGCAGGCAAAATCAATATTGGTGATGTAGTAACAGGCGAAGTTAAGCGCCTTGTTAACTTCGGCGCATTTGTTGAGCTGCTTCCAGGCGTAGAAGGCCTTGTGCACATCTCACAAATTTCCCACAAGCACATCGGCACTCCGCACGAAGTGCTCAAGGAAGGACAAGAGGTTCAGGTTAAGGTTCTGGACTTCAATCCATCCGAGAAGCGCGTCAGCCTCAGCATCAAGGAAACCGAAGAAGCTCCGGCTCCTACGGCTAAACCTGAACGCAGAGAGAGACAGGACAGAGCTCCAAAAGAAGTTCTGAACAATCCTAACGTTTCGCTCAGCAACGAAGGTCTCAGCTTCACACTGGCTGAGCGTTTCGGCGACAAGCTGGACAAATTCAAGGGCAATAACTAATCCCTTAAATTAAGCTTTGCACAGCAGTATAAGAATGCTGCATAAGGTGACTTATGTGCTCTTATATGTGGTGTCATACCGGGTAAAGTAATCGGCGAGCCCTCATCCTGAGGGTTCGCCGATTGTGTTTGTATGGAGTTAGCCAATTGTAATGTTTTTTGCTATGATGAGAAACGTAAGGAAGACAGGAGGAATGGAATATGGCAAGACCCGTTGTGGCCATTGTAGGCCGGCCTAACGTCGGAAAGTCGACGATTTTTAACCGGCTGATAGGTGATAAACTGGCCATTGTAGAAGATAAACCGGGAATTACCCGGGACCGGATTTACGGTATTTCTGATTGGAACGGCAAATCCTTCAGTGTCATTGATACCGGAGGGATTGAAGTGGACGGTGAGGATTTCATCCTGAGATCGATCCGCGTCCAGGCGGAGCTGGCTATCGAGGAAGCGGATGTCATTATTTTCATGTGTGAGGCCAAAAGCGGCCTGACAAATGCGGATGAAGAGGTAGCGCAGATTCTGTTCCGGTCCGGCAAGCCGATCGTACTTGCGATCAATAAAGTGGATAACATGAAGCGTGCAGAAGATATCTATGAATTTTATAGTCTGGGTATCGGCGATCCGATCGGTATTTCCGGCAGCCACGGTACAGGTGTCGGCGATTTGCTGGATGCGGTTGTGGAGAAGCTTCCTGATAAGGTTGATGAAGAATACGACGATGATGTCATCCGTGTTGCGCTGATCGGACGGCCTAACGTAGGCAAGTCCTCGCTGGTCAACGCCATTCTGGGTGAAGAACGTGTTATTGTCAGTGATGTAGCCGGAACTACACGCGATGCGATAGATACTCCTTTTGAACGGGATGGCCAGAAGTATGTCCTGATTGATACAGCGGGTATGCGCAAGCGCGGAAAGGTTTACGAGAGCACTGAGAAATACAGCGTTATGCGCGCCATGCGGGCTATAGAGCGGGCTGATGTTGTTCTGGTTGTTATTAACGGCCAGGAAGGCATCATCGACCAGGATAAGCATATTGCCGGTTATGCCCATGATGCAGGCAAAGCCTCTATCTTTGTCGTAAACAAGTGGGACGTCGTGGAAAAGGACGACAAGACCATGCAGCATTTTGAAAATACAATCCGTGATCACTTCCTGTTCATGACCTATGCTCCGGTTGTATTCCTGTCGGCATTAACAAAACAGCGCCTGCAGAAGCTCCTGCCGGTAGTACAGCATGTTGCGCAGCAGCATGCCCTGCGGATTACAACCCACCTGGTTAACGATGTTGTATCCGATGCCGTGGCCATTAACCCGCCGCCTACCGATAAAGGACGCCGTCTGCGCATTAACTACGTAACCCAGGTTGCCGTGAAGCCGCCGACGATTGTGGTGTTTGTAAATGACCCGTCGCTGATGCACTTCTCCTACGAGCGTTATCTGGAGAACAAGATCCGCGCAGCGTTCAATTTTGAAGGCACACCGATCCGCCTCTTTACGCGGCGTAAATCTGATAACGAAAGTTAGGGGAGAAGAGTAGTGGCGTTTGAACTTCTGGTTATCGTAGTAAGCTATTTGCTTGGCTCTGTCAGCTTCAGCGTATTGCTTGCCCGGCTGCTTAAAGGGATTGATATCCGCCAATATGGCAGCGGTAACGCCGGGGCGACAAATACGCTGCGAGTGCTTGGAAAAGGACCGGCGATTCTGGTGCTGATTCTGGACGTGCTGAAGGGCATTGCCGCTGTCTGGCTGGGGACATGGGCCGGCGGCTGGGGAAGCTGGGTCGCGGTCGCTGCGGAATTGCAGCCATTATCGGTCACAACTGGCCGGTGTATTTCCATTTCCGCGGGGGCAAGGGGGTTGCTACGGCGATCGGCGTCATGGCGACACTGTTCTTCTGGCCTGCGCTGGCAGCGGGCGTTATTGCCATTGTGTCTATTGTCTTGACCCGTTATGTATCACTCGGCTCCCTTATTTTTGTGGCGCTGACTCCGGTATTTCTGCTGTTTGCTGAATTTACGGCACCGGAGCTTTGGGGCAGTCTGATTATCGCAGTCTTTGCCTTCTGGCGGCACCGCAGCAATATCGTGAAGCTGACACAGGGAAGAGAGAACAAAATCGGCTCCAAGACCAAGGAGGGGAATCGTGTTGTCTGATAAAGTAACCGTGCTGGTCGCAGGCAGCTGGGGAACTGCGCTGGCCTCTGTGCTGGCGGCTAACCACAAGGAAGTTTATCTATGGACACGGAGGCCCGAACAAGCTGCCGAGATCAACGAACACCATACAAACGAGCACTTTCTGCCGGGTATACGACTGCCTGAGAATATCATTGCCACTACGGATATGGAACAGGCTGTTTCCGGCTCCAAAGCAGTGGTGATTGTCTCGCCTTCCTCCGGCATGCGCCAGGTGGCGCGCAGCCTAAGGGCTTTCTGGAAGGATGATATGCTCTGCATCCATGCGACCAAAGGCTTCGAGACGGAAACCATGAAACGGATGTCCACGGTTATTTCCGAGGAGCTGGGCTGTAAGGAGGGAGAGATAGTTGTCCTCTCCGGGCCGAGCCATGCTGAAGAGGTCGTCCGCCTCTGTCCGACAACCGTGGTGGTTGCTTCTGCAGATGAAGCACGTGCAGTTACTGCACAGGGACTATTCATCAATAACGATTTCCGCGTATATACCAACCGCGATCAGCTCGGTGTCGAGCTGGCTGGAGCGCTGAAGAATATCATCGCTCTCGGTGCAGGACTGTCTGATGGTCTGGGCTTCGGTGACAATGCCAAGGCTGCGCTGCTTACCCGCGGACTTGCTGAGATTGCCCGGGTAGGGGTCGAGCTTGGCGCCAATCCGCTGACCTTTTCCGGACTGGCCGGACTCGGCGACCTTGTTGTTACGGCAACAAGCCAGCACAGCCGTAATTGGCGTGCCGGGTCGATGCTGGGACAGGGCAAGCCGCTGGCCGAAGTACTGGATTCCATGGGGATGGTTGTGGAAGGGATTCGTACAACGGAAGCTGCGTATGCGATTTCTGTCCGTTTAGGCGTGCAGATGCCGATTACCGACCAGATCTACCACGTTCTGTTTAAAGGCAGAACCCCGCGTAGTGCAGTGGAGGCCCTGATGGGCCGTGACCGCAAAACTGAAATGGAAGCTATCTCACAGGAAACCTGGGAGCAGTGGCATTCCTGAGTACTGTTCACCTTTTGCCGGATATTCTCATATGTTGTAGTGGGGATTGACGGAGGAGGGAAGAAGAGTGAACAAAGATTTTTCCAAGGATGCCCTGAATGCCATCAACAAAAAGACGGGGAAGAACATCACACCAGGCGCAATCAAAAAGCTCGCGAGCACGGTGAAGCCGGGAACCACGCAGAATGAAGCCCAGCTCCGCCAGTTGATAAAGCAGGTGTCAGCGATGGCTAAAGTGCCGGTCACTGAGGCTACTGTGCAGGAGATCGTAAATGCTGTCAAAAAAGGCGGTACGAATTCCGGCACAATGGAGTCTTTAATGAAAATGCTGATGAAAAAATAGCTCGCCTCTTTGGGTCACTCAAGGAGCAAAGAAGCCGGTATCTAGCAGATTCCGGTTTTTTTGCTCTTTTTTGCTGCAGATTACACTTTATTGGTTTCGCGGCCTATGGTTCATGCTATAATATTTGCAATTCAATATAACTGGCAGGAGGCAGAGTAATTATGGACCCTATGACTAAGATGTGGTTGTCGCTGATAGCGATACTGATTATGGGCGTATCCGTATTTCTGATCACATTTGCCCGCAGCAGGACAAAGGGTCTGCTCAGAGCGGTATTATCGGTCATTGCTTTTGTCATCATGCTGATCGGTCTGCTCAGCGGAGCGGCATCAATTATGTAAGCATTTACAAACAGGCTCAGTCAGATGTATTTCTGGATTATCGTTTACGATTTCTCAGGAATGGGGCGTGCACTGATGGCAGGGACGGGAATGTCATACATACTGGAGACAGCATTAAAAAAGGTTGCAGAAGCACTGGATTTAAGCTGGATGGAGAAGCCGCCGGTCTGGCTGCTGGGAGGGAGCTGTGGTCTGATGCTGCATAATGTTTCATTAAGCAGACCGCCTGCCGATATTGATCTGTACGCTGATCTGGAGGATGCAGCACCGCTTCACGAGGCACTCAGCTGCTATTCGGCGGACAACGGGCCCGTGGAAGATTACAGCGGCAATTGCTACTCAAGACGCAGCCGTTATATAGTGGGGGAAATGAAGGTGGAGCTGGTCTGCGGATTCCGGATCGGCAATCCGCCCTTTGGATACACCGTGGATTTACATTCGCTGCTAGGTCATGCTCCTGTCAGCGGGATCTGCGGCAGCAGTCTGATCCGGCTGATGCCGCTGGCACATGAGCTGCTATACAATATGCTGCGCGGGAGAACCGAACGCTGCCGGAATATTGCCGGCAGGATGCTTAGCAGCCTGCAGCAGCATGCTTCGCTGCTTGAGCAGCTGGTTGAGCAGAACGGGCTCGCCCCCGTCTGCCGGGCAGAGCTTAACAGACTGCTGGGGCAGCCGCCGGAAACAGAATTCAGGAAGGAAACTGCACGATGAAATCGCAAAGAGGAATTACGGTTACTTTTCAGCCGGATGAACGCAGGTCTGTAGTCAAGCAAGGTACGACACTGCTGGAGGCAGCACGCAAAGCCGGCGTTGTACTGCCGACACGCTGCGGCGGCAAGGCAGCCTGCCTGATGTGCAAGGTAACAATCGGCCCGGAAAGCACGGATGCGGTACGGCCTCCGGATGAGGCAGAGAGACGCAAGCTGGGCAGCCTGCTGGAGCAGGGCGTACGGCTGTCCTGCCAGACTGCTGTACAGCAGGATCTCAGTGTTACTGTACCTGAGGATCCGCTCAAGGCCGCAGTGCGGCGCCGGCTGGAAGCTGCACGGCGCGGTGAAATGGACGAGCTGTGGTAGGACACAACTGTTAACGGTGATTAGATTATGCACTAAATATACGAGTCATCACACCTATTGAGCTGGCGGGGAGGCGATGGATATGGATAATAACATGGGGCTGGGCAGTATAGGTTCCTCTATCCTGAAGCTGGCGCGGCCGCTGCTGCTGCTGTGTGTCCTGGCAGGCTGCATGTATCCCGAAGAACAGCAGGAGCCTGGAGGCGGCAGCAGAGAGAGTGTCCGGCGCGTACAGGCAGCTGTGGAGGAGTATCAGCAGAGGGAAGGGCTGCTGCCGATTCTGAACAGTGATGCGGACACACCGCGTTATGAGAAATTTGTGGTTGATCTGGAGAAGCTGCACTCGCAGGGGGATTTGGATGAAATCCCACAGGCTGCATTTGAGCAGGGAGGGAATGCTTATTTTCTGATTCTCGATGAGGAGACGGCACCTGTTGTAAAGCTGATGGATCTGGTTACCGTGCAGAAGGTAAATGATGTCCAGCGCCAGGTCAACCGCTACAAGTCTGCTCACGGCGGAAGTCTTCCGGCAGGTGAGGAGTATTATCCGGGAGTCTACGCTGTCGATCACAGGCTGGCAGGGACGTCAGCGGTCACACTAAACAGCGTGTATTCGGGCGAGCCGCTGGAATTCATCATGGACGTGGAGGGCAAGGTGTATGTGGATTACTCGGCCGATATAATGACTGTAATCGGGCAGGCCGGAAACGCTCCGGAGGCAGATCAGGACCTGCGGACTGCGCTTGAGGCAGCTTCCTACTATGTGCCCGTGAAATCCCTCCCCTATCTGTGGATCGGCGGCAAGCCGGTTCCGCAGCCACCGCGTACTCCATAGTAATGCTCGCAAGGCCCCCTTAACCAAGGGGGCTTTCCATTTTTTAAGGGGCTGAGAAAGCTTCAGAGAGGTTCTATCCGCCATTTTACGTTCATATGCTGGATGAGAAGGTTTCCGGGCATCGTGACGCCCTTTCTGTGCGCAATTGCTGCCGCGTGTGAAATTCCTGCATAAAATGCGCAGCTGCGGGTCATAAATCCGTTCCGGATACATATGATGATACTAGTCCAAATGCATGTCCGAGCATTCGGAGTTTAGCGCGGGGCAAGAATGTTCCGCTTAGGCAGGCTAGGCTCCCTGGCGGGCAATGCCAAAGTCCGGTGGATGTCCTGCAAGGGTCCGTTTACCGGCGGAACGCGAAGTCGATGCTCTTCAGGCATTTTTTCTTCGGAGTAATATGAGGAGGGGATCTCTTTTGGAAAAAGTGGATATTTTCAAGGACATTGCCGAGCGTACCGGCGGAGACATTTATCTTGGCGTCGTCGGCGCGGTTCGCACGGGAAAATCGACATTCATCAAGCGCTTCATGGAGACGATTGTTCTGCCGAACATTACGAGCGAAGCAGACCGGGTAAGAGCTGTGGATGAACTGCCTCAGAGCGCAGCCGGCAAAACAATCATGACAACCGAGCCGAAATTTGTACCGAACAACGCGGTGCAGATCAAGGTTGCGGAAGGCCTTGAAGTAAATGTAAGGCTGGTCGACTGTGTAGGCTACGCTGTTGAGGGAGCCAAGGGCTATGAGGATGAAAACGGGCCGCGCATGATTTCCACCCCGTGGTTTGAGGAACCGATTCCTTTCCAGGAAGCGGCGGAAATCGGCACACGCAAGGTCATTCAGGAGCATTCCACACTGGGTGTAGTCGTGACCACGGACGGCACAATCGCCGAAATCCCGCGGCACTCGTACATTGACTCGGAAGAGCGTGTAATCGCAGAGCTGAAGGAGGTCGGCAAGCCGTTTGTGCTTGTGATCAACTCCACCCGTCCGCGCAGTGAAGAGGCCCAGCAGCTCCGCGGTGAGCTGGCTGCCAAATATGATATTCCGGTAATGACGCTCAGCGCCGCCAATATGTCGGAGGATGATGTGACCGGTGTGCTGCGGGAAGTACTCTATGAGTTCCCGGTCCATGAGGTCAACGTCAATCTTCCGAGCTGGGTAATGGTGCTTGGCGAGAACCACTGGCTGCGCAGCGCCTATGAAAACTCTGTCCGTGATACGGTAAAAGACATCCGCCGCCTTCGGGATGTGGACCGTCTGGTAGCCCAGTTTACTGAATATGACTTTATCGACCGTGCAGGCCTCAGCGGCATGAATATGGGCCAGGGCGTGGCGGAAATTGACCTTTATGCACCGGAAGAGCTGTATGATCAGGTGCTCATGGAAGTGGTTGGCGTGGAGATCCGCGGCAAGGATCATCTTCTGCAGCTGATGCAGGATTTCTCACATGCCAAACGTGAATATGACCGCTTCTCAGAGGCACTGGAGATGGTCAAAACGACCGGATACGGCATCGCCGCCCCTTCGCTGGCTGAAATGGCCCTTGATGAGCCGGAGCTGATCCGCCAGGGCTCACGCTTCGGGGTCCGGCTGAAAGCGACAGCGCCGTCCATTCATATGATCCGTGTCGATGTGGAGTCGGAGTTCTCACCGATCATCGGTACCGAGAAGCAGAGCGAAGAGCTGGTGCGCTACCTGATGCAGGACTTCGAGAACGACCCGATCAAAATATGGGAATCCGACATTTTCGGCCGCTCGCTGCATTCCATTGTCCGTGAAGGCATTCAGGGCAAGATCGCCATGATGCCGGACAATGCCCGCTACAAGCTGCAGGAAACGCTTGGACGGATCATCAACGAGGGCTCTGGCGGACTGATTGCCATCATTTTATAAAGCAGCCGGGCTGGTAAGACAGCCGGCAGTAAAGAGAGCGGAGACATTCCGCTCTCTTTTTTGTACTCTCGTAGAAGAATCTAACATTATTAGCCTATCATTTCAGTGTAACGGGCCTATTGAAATGCTACTTTCTGCTCCTTTTTTGAGTAACGCCTTGAAATTATGGGTGGGCTGTATTACTATAAGTTTGTTGCGCTTCTAGGAAGAGAGGCGCCCGTATCTAGTAATTAACGGGATTATCACGTATATTTTGCGTTGAAACGGAAACAGTGTATGATACCGGAAATTTACTCAGGGAGGTGAGAAGACATGAATAAATCAGATTTGATCAACGTGGTTACAGAAGCAACTGAACTTCCCAAGAAGGATGCTACTAAAGCGGTAGACGCCGTTTTCGAAGCAATCACTAATGCTCTGCAGAGCGGTGACAAAGTGCAGCTGGTTGGCTTCGGAAACTTTGAAGTGCGCGAACGTTCCGCACGCAAAGGCCGCAACCCGCAGACTGGTGAAGAAATCGAAATTCCTTCCAGCAAAGTACCTGCTTTCAAACCAGGTAAAGCGCTCAAAGACGGAATCAAATAGAGATTTCTACATATCGATCCTATATTCTTTCCGAGTCATAACGATGCCGCCTTTTAGGCGGCATTTGTTTTTCCAAAGTCTAAACCAAGCACATGCTTCCAACGTCAGCTTTGTATAAAGCTGTTCATGAAGCAGGCTCACAACATTTTTAGGGGGATCAACCATGACTGAGAAGAACAACGGCGTAAGTCCGGCACCTGCAGGCAGCGAGTACATTGTGGTCAAAGCCAAGGAGAACGGCGTTCAGGTCATCGGACTTACCCGGGGGCATGATACTCGCTTTCACCACACCGAAAAGCTCGACAAGGGCGAGGTGCTCATCGCCCAGTTCACCGATCATACCTCAGCGATGAAAATCCGCGGCAAGGCAGAAATCTGGAGCAAGCACGGACAACTGGAAAGTGAAAGCTGAAAAGCAGGCATAGCCTGCTTTTTTTCAAAATATAACTAGATATAGGCAAGCCGGCATGTTCGTATATTGTCACGGCCTGGCGGAAACGATGGATAAGGGGGCAGGCTATGAACCGGGGCTGGCTGATCGGAATGGTGTTGCTGATGACCGCTGCCTCTGCTGTAATTCTGCCGCAGATGGCTACCCTTGAAGCTGTCCTGCCGCAGCATGCGGTGGAGACGCTTGGCGGGGATGGAACCATACTTGCAGACGAGAATATCGTAGATACGCTAAGCAGCCTGCCCTTCAGTCTGGAGATCGGAAGCGCCGGCTGGAAAAACGGGGTTTTATCGCTTGATCTCAAGGTAACCGGTAATGATCACGAGCCGGAGGAGCTGTACCGGAACATGGCACTGGCGGTTTCTTTTGCATTCCGGGAGACGGACAACGTAAATCAGCTGCTGCTGCGGATTGTTGCCGAGGATAAATGGCTGGACAGCCGCCGTCTGCTGCTTGCGGGGGATATCCGCCGCACGGAATGGTCACTCCGCTTCAGGAGCTGCTGCAGAATACTGGCAACCGCCCTTTGCCGGATGTTCTGAAGGAGGGCTTCCGTATTAGTGAAAGTGAGCTGTGGCGCAAGCAGTTCATTTATCCCTGATGTGGGTAAAAGAAACTAGAACGTGCCATGTGCGTGACAAAAAAACATGTGATATAATAGACAAGATTGTGAACAAAGATATTGTAATAACGTCAATGGCTTCGGAGGCTGAAATGAAACCGTACCGCATACCGCAATTAGCTAAACCATACACCGACTACGACATGATTCAGCGGCATACGGAACTGCCGCCTTTTTCAGATGGTCGCAGTCATTTGTTATATATTTTTCTGAGTTACGGAAATGCGGGTGAAGACCGCAGTAAGGAGCTGTATACGCTGGTTACAGGTCTGGTTCAGCTTGCTCTCGACACGCATGAGAGCATTGAGCACGTGAGTGATGACCCGGGCGGGGATGTCATGCGTTCCCGGCAGCTCAAGGTGCTGGCCGGCGACTATTTCAGCAGCTGGTTCTACCATCTGCTGGCCAAGAGCGGCCAAATCGGAATGGTGGGCAGCCTTAGCTCGGCCATCGCCGATTTTAACGTGATGAAAGCCCGGCTGTACAGCAAAATGAAGGAGCGGCTGCTCTCCTCAGAACAATACCTGCGGCATTCGGTACAGCTCAATATGCGGCTGTTCCTTTCTTTTACACCGCATATTGAAGAGAGCCTTGCCGGCCTGTGGGAGAAGCTGCTGGCCGAATTCAGCCACTCTGAAACCATATGCTCCGAGCTGCGGCGAGGCAATGATCCGGCGGCGGCACGGGATGGTTATTGCTACTGGAAGATACTCGAAAGTGCTGCCGAGGAAGAAACAACACTGCTCCGGGAGCAGCAGCTGGACCTGAAGGACTGGAAAAAGCTCAAAATGAAATATAAATGCGATACCCTGCTGACCGACAAGCTGCACCAGTCGATTCAGTCCATTCAAGGACTTCTACAGGGTATTAAGGACGAGCATCTGGTAAGTGGGCTTAACACTGCTCTGGACCGCTTCCTCCTGCAGATGAAAATTTCCGGACAAGCAGCCGTGGAGGGGTAAAGAATGACTATAGAGAAGACATCCGCTCTGGGAGAAACAAAGGCACAGCCGAAAGAGCAATTTGTACATTCAGTGTTTGAGAGCATTGCCGGTAAATATGATCTGATGAATGATATCCTGAGCTTCCGCCGCCACAAGGCCTGGCGCAAATTCACAATGCGCAAGATGGCGATGAAACGCGGGGATTCCGCAGTGGATTTGTGCTGCGGTACCTGTGACTGGAGCATCGCGCTGGCTGAAGCAAGCCAGACCGGCTCTGTAGTGGGCCTGGATTTCAGTGCAGGTATGCTGGAAGTGGGACGCGGCAAGGTTGAGGCACAGGGCCTTCAGGACCGTATTTCGCTAATACAGGGCAATGCGATGGACCTGCCGTTCGGGGACAATTCCTTTGACTACGCAACGATAGGCTTCGGGCTTCGCAATGTGCCTGATCTCGTTCAAGTGCTGAACGAAATGAAGCGTGTGGTGAAACCCGGGGGAATGGTCGTCTGCCTGGAGCTGTCCAAGCCGATGAAGCAGCCATTCAAGGGCATTTATTATTTTTATTTCGAAAAGGTTCTTCCGCTTCTCGGCAAATTGTTTGCCAAGCGGTACGAACAATACAAATGGCTACCCGAATCACTGGCCCTCTTCCCGGACAGAGAGCAGCTCGCGGTGATTTTCCGTGAAACCGGACTGACGAAAGTGGAATCCTTCCCCTTGACCGGAGGCATCGCAGCACTACATATTGGGTTCAAGGAGAACTGTAATGTTTAAAAAAGTCGGCGTTTTTCTGCAAATGATCAAGTTTGAGCACACTGTTTTTGCTTTGCCTTTCGCCTTTATGGGCGCACTGCTGGGATCGGTTGTCATGTTCGGCGAATTGCCGTCATGGCCGCAGATCGGCTGGATTGTCGTCGCCATGTTCGGTGCACGGAGTGCAGCCATGGGTCTGAACCGGCTGATTGACCGGATCAGTGATGCGAAGAATCCCCGGACAGCCGGGAGAGCCATCCCCGCCGGCCTGCTCAAGGTCGGAGAAGTATCGGTATTTATATTCATTTCCTTCTTCTTATTATTCTGGGCTGCATTCAAGCTGAATCCCCTGTCGGCCAAGCTTCTGCCGGTAGCCGTTTTTCTGCTTGTGTTCTACTCCTTCACCAAACGGTTTACCTGGGCCTGCCATCTCATTCTCGGGCTGACGATTGCACTCGCTCCGCTGGGCGGCTGGGTAGCGGTTACAGGGAATGTGGACTGGACGGCGATGATCTTTTATTTCACGATTGTTTTCTGGACAGCCGGCTTTGATATTATCTATTCCTGCCAGGATGTCGAATTTGATGAGCGGGAAGGCCTTTATTCAATCCCAGTCCGCTTTGGAGTTGCCCGTGCGCTGTTTATTGCCAAGGCGTTCCACATTTTAACCGGAATCGGATTCATTTCGCTGCTCTTTATGGCAGACCTGAGCTGGTGGTATGTGGCGGGCATGATTATTGCTTATATTATCCTGTTCTATGAGCATCATATCGTGTCGCCAAGCGATTTAAGCCGCCTTCAGACGGCTTTCTTCACAATGAACGGCGTGCTCAGCATCGTGGTATTTTCCTTCACTCTGATTGACCTGGTGGTGCAGTTCAGATGACCCGGCCGAAACCTAAACATTTCGTAGTTGGCATTACCGGGGCAAGCGGCGGGATTTACGGTGTTCGTCTGACAGAAACCCTGTTGTCGCTGGGATACACTGTCCATCTTGTGGTCAGCAATGCGGGCTGGCGGGTGTTCAAGGAGGAGCTGGGTTTTAACGTCACAGACCGGGAAGGCTTTTTGAACGGACAGTTCAGGGGCCATCCCGGTTCTCTGCTTTATCACCCGATTGCTGATATCGGCGCCTCCATAGCAAGCGGCTCCTTCCGGACGGAGGGGATGGTTATTATGCCTTGCTCCATGGGAACACTGTCTGCTGTAGCACATGGAAGCTCGGATAATCTGATGACACGGGCCGCTGATGTGATGCTGAAGGAAGGGCGCCCTCTGGTGCTGGTGCCGCGTGAAACCCCGCTGCATGCCATTCATCTTGAGAACATGCTGAAACTGTCCCGGCTAGGAGTGAAGCTTATTCCGGCGATGCCGGCATTCTACTTCGGTCCGAGCACTATGGATGACCTGGTGGACTTCATGGTCGGCAAGGTTCTCGACAGCTTCGGCATTGAACACAGCCTATTCCGCAGATGGGGGGAAGATGAATGAAGGACCAGCAGCATACGGTAATCGGTAAAATCAGCTACACCAACTCATGGCCGGTATTTCACAATTTTAACCCCTCTGCCCTGAAGCATCCGGCAGAGATGGTGAGTGAAGTACCTGCCATTCTTAATCAGGGGATGTCCAGAGGGACTATCCAAGTCGGGGCATTATCCTCCTTCGCCTATGCAGAAGCGAGCGACCGGCTGCTGCTGCTGCCGGATCTGTCGGTCAGTGCTGACGGGCCGGTCAAGTCGATTCTGCTGTTCTCCAGAGTTCCGGCAGAGCAAATAGGGAACGGCCGGATTGCCGTCACGAATACATCTGCCACCTCAGTGAATCTGCTGAAGATTTTGATGGAAAAAGCCATCGGCGGCAAACCGGAGTACATTACGGCTGAGCCTGACCTGGACAGCATGATGGATCAGGCGGACGCCTGCCTCCTGATTGGCGACCATGCGATCAAGGCGGCCTGGCAGGACCAGGGTTATGTGGTTACTGACCTTGGGCAGGTATGGAAGGACTGGACGGGACACAGCATGACCTTTGCCGTCTGGGCCGTTAACCGCGGAGCGGCAAAGGACAAGCCGGAGGCTATTGCCGAGATTGCCGCAGCTTTTGTGGACAGCAAACAGCGCGGTGTGCGCAATCGTGCACCAATTATCCGGGAAGCCTGTTCGCGTATTGGCGGCACTGCTGAATACTGGGACGGCTATTTCAGTAATTTATGTTATGATTTTGGGGAAAGGCAGCAGGAAGGTCTGAACCTCTATTTCCGCTATGCCTATGAGATGGGCCTGCTGCCGCAGGAAGTGAAGATGGAGTTATGGAGCCGCAATCTGCTGACACGGGTGAAAGAATGAAGCGAATGCAAATTTTCGGAATGCTGAGTAAGGACATGGACCAGATAGAAAAAGAGCTGTACCGCAGCGTACAGGGCGATGATGAACTGCTGGCGGAAACCTCGCTTCATCTGCTGAAGGCCGGCGGCAAACGGCTGCGCCCTGTCTTTGTACTGATGGGCGGCAAGTTCGGGCAATATGATCTCGAGAAGCTTAAGCGTGTGGCGATTCCGCTTGAACTGATACATAGCTCTTCGCTGGTTCACGACGATGTAATCGATGATGCCGAGCTGCGCCGCGGAGAGCTTACCGTCAAGGCCAAGTGGGGCGACAAGATCGCCATGTACACCGGTGATTACATTTATGCCAAGGCGCTGGTTATTGCTTCGGAGCTCCAGAATCCGCGGATTCACCAGATTCTGTCCAAGGCGATGGTGGAGATGTCGATCGGAGAAATGGAGCAGATCCGCGATTTCTTCAACAGCGGACAAAGTGTCCGCCATTATCTGCGGCGCATCCGCCGCAAAACAGCGCTCCTGATAGCGATCAGCTGTGAGCTTGGGGCATTGGCTGCCGACGCGGAGCCGGAGACGGCCCGCCTGCTCTATAATTACGGATACAATGTCGGGATGGCCTTCCAGATCCGGGATGATCTGCTGGATCTGTCTGGAACCGAGAAACAGATCGGCAAGCCTCCCGGCAGTGATATGCGGCAGGGAAATATTACGCTGCCGGTTATTTACAGTCTGGAAGACAGCCGGCTGCGTACACCGCTGCTGGACGAGCTTGCGCTGATCCGCAGCGGACAGGCCGGAGTCGGCCGTGCCATTGATCTGATTCTATCCGGTGACGGTATTCACCGGGCAGAGGAGCTGGCGTCACGTTATATCGACAAGGCGCTGGCCGCACTGGAGCAGCTTCCCGTCAACAAGACCAGACGCAATCTGCGCGATATTGCCTATTTTGTAACCGGACGGGCATATTAACTGCCGGAGAGCCGAATATTAAGCGTTCACAGATGGCATGCTTTCTGATAATATCAGAAAATAAAAAGCGAAATTGGAGAGTGGCTCTATGGAAAAGACGTATCTGATGATCAAACCGGATGGTGTTCAGCGCGGATTAATCGGACGTATTGTAGCCCGTCTGGAGGATAAGGGATTTAAGCTGGTTGCCGCCAAGCTGATTAAGGTTACGGAAGAACAGGCCAAGAAGCACTATGCAGAACACGAGGGTAAGGACTTTTTCCCGGAGCTTGTAGGCTTTATTACTTCCGGTCCTGTGTTCGCAATGGTGTGGGAAGGCGATGACGTGGTTGCTCTGTCCCGGCTGCTGATCGGCAAAACCAAAGTAGGCGAAGCATTGCCGGGAACGATCCGCGGTGATTTTGCCAGCCACACTCCGCTTAACCTGATTCACGGTTCGGATTCTCCGGAAAGCGCAGCACGCGAAATCGCCAATTTCTTCGCTCCTGATGAACTGGCTGACTACAATAAAGACATCGCGGTCTGGATGTAAATTTCGGTAGGAGGCAGGGATGAATGATGGCTGATCGTGAAGAGACAACAACAGCGCAAGACCCGGATTATACCGGCTTTATTCATAACGTCAAGCAAAGCACAGGAATAGACCTTGCCCAATACAAGGAAGCGCAGATGAAGCGCCGTCTGACAACACTGCGGATGAAGAACGGATATCATACCTTTACTGATTTTTTTGCCGCAATGATGAAGGATAAGGCTTTATTCTATGAATTTCTGGACCGGATGACGATCAATGTATCTGAATTCTGGCGCAACCCGAACCGCTGGGAGGTGCTGCGGGATGTTATTCTGCCCGAGCTCCAGCGCTCCGGCCGCCGGCTGAAGCTGTGGAGTGCCGCCTGTTCAACCGGGGAAGAGCCTTACACACTGGCTATGATCCTGTCGGACAAGAATCTGCTGACCCAGACCGGCATTCTTGCAACGGATATTGATGACGGGGCATTATCCAAAGCAAAGCAGGGCCTCTATCTGGAGCGTTCCCTGAAGGATGTGCCCAAGGATGTTGCAGCCCGCTATTTCACACCGGAGGGTCCAGTGTTCAAGGTTAGTGAAACGCTCAAGAAAAATATCGAATTCCGCAAGCAGAATCTGCTGCTCGACAAATTTGATGACGGTTTTGATCTGATAATCTGCCGCAATGTGATGATCTATTTCACAGAAGAGGCAAAGAACAAGCTGTATCACAAATTCTCGGCTAGCCTGCGTCCCGGCGGGTATCTGTTCGTAGGCAGCACAGAGCAGATTTTCACCCCGGCCCAATACGGGTTTGAATCGACGGAGACCTTCTTTTACCGTAAAAAATAACAGGTTGCGCACGCCAGAGGGTGTTCTGCCCGGAGCGGGTATACTTTATTCTCTTTTCAGTGATAATGAAAAGTAGGTACCGTATGCTATGCGAAAGGTCGTTAATCCACATGGACAAAAGCAAGGTCATTGCCGCGTACAGACGCGGGTTTCTGACCGTCCGCGAGTGCGGGCAAATTCTTGGCGTCGAAGAGCTGCAGCTGCAGAGCCTGCTCAGGCAGGAGGAAGGCAAGCAAAGCATTCCCGAGGCGCAGCAAAGGATCGGAAGCTAGACGTGGAAGCTCTGAACCGTGATGTGCCGCAGCGCCGCCTGAGCTCGAAAGAGCCGGGCGGCGCTGTTCTTTGAAATGAAAGCGCCCCCGCAAAGTACTTGAGTCAGCACCAATGCACAGGCTCCGCTTTGCGGGGGTATTTTGTATAAGGCTGCCGTCCGACCGAGCTTATCCTTTCTTGTCAAAGCGTGTAGGCTATACTATAATGAGGCAAGAGTTTTAATATTTTAGCGGTTTACAGTTTAAAAGTGTGAAAGGGGAACGCGTCATGAGTTTACGCTACTTAACAGCGGGGGAAACGCACGGCCCCCAGCTTACAGCCATTATCGAGGGATTGCCAAGCAATCTGACACTTGATTTCGAAGAGCTTAATTTTCAGCTGCACCGCAGACAGAAGGGCTACGGCCGCGGACGCCGGATGCAGATCGAGAAGGATACGGCCCAGATCGTCGGCGGAGTACGCCACGGGTATACAACAGGTGCCCCGGTAGCCCTTGTAGTGGAGAACAAGGACTGGACACACTGGAAGAATATTATGAATATTGAGCCGATTCCCGGCAGTGACGAGGAGAAGCGGCGCGTGAACCGTCCTCGTCCGGGGCATGCAGACCTAAACGGCGGACTCAAGTATAACCATACAGATCTGCGTAATGTGCTGGAGCGCTCCAGCGCCCGCGAGACGGCAGCAAGAGTAGCGGTAGGTGCTGTTGCCCGCCAGCTGCTGGCGGAGTTCGGTGTCAAGATTGCCGGACAGGTGATCCGGATCGGTGAGATTGAAGCGCCGGCAAACGATCTGCCTATTGATGAGCTCATTGCCAAGACGGAAGAATCTTCTGTAAGAGTTGTAGATAAAGAGACTGAGCTGAAGATGGAAGCGTACATAGACAAGATCAAGGAGGAAGGCGACTCCATCGGCGGAATTGTGGAATGTGTCGTGGAAGGCCTGCCTATCGGCCTCGGCAGCTATGTGCAGTATGACCGCAAGCTGGATGCGGCAATTGCCGGAGCGGTTATGTCGATCAACGCGTTCAAGGGCGTGGAAATCGGCATCGGCTTCGAAGCGGCGTTCTGCGCGGCTCGCAGGTGCATGATGAGATCATGTACGATCCGTCCCGCGGATACTACCGGGCCAGCAACCGGCTGGGCGGCTTTGAAGGCGGCATGACCAACGGAATGCCTGTTGTCGTGCGCGGCGTAATGAAGCCGATTCCGACGCTGTACAAACCGCTGCAAAGCGTGGACATCGACACCAAGGAGCCGTTCACGGCTCAGGTAGAGCGTTCAGATGCATGTGCGGTTCCAGCGGCCTGTGTCGTGCTGGAGAATGTTGTAGCCTGGGAGCTTGCCAAAGCCTTCCTCGACAAGTTCGGCGGGGATTCGCTTGAGGAGATCAGAGCCAACTACAACAATTACCTGGCCCAGCTGGAGAGCTACTGATATGCGCAGCATTACGGTGGATTTGGGCGAGCGCTCCTATCCGATCCTGATCGGCAGCGGACTGCTGGAGACAATCGGTGCGCGCTGCCAGGATGCAGGGTATCCGCTGCGCAGCCCGTTGCTGGTGGTCAGTGACAGTGAGGTGGCCCCGCGTTATCTGGATGTGGTCGAAGCCTCACTGCGCGGACAGGGCTATACAGTCGTCAGTCATGTAATCCCGTCCGGTGAAGCATCCAAGTCACTGGCGGTATACGAAGAAGTGATTACAACGGCCATCCGGGCCGGACTGGACCGCAGCTCTGCGGTTCTGGCGCTTGGTGGGGGTGTGGTCGGCGATCTTGCGGGTTATGTTGCCGCTACCTATATGCGGGGAATCGGGTTCGTCCAGATTCCGACGACTATTCTGGCTCATGACAGCAGCGTAGGCGGCAAGGTAGCCGTTAACCATCCGCTGGCCAAGAACATGATCGGAGCTTTTTATCAGCCGTCTATGGTCCTGTATGATCTCGACACACTGCGTACGCTTCCGCCCCGCGAGGTGTCATCCGGGCTGGCTGAAGTGGTGAAGCATGGCCTTATTCTCGATAAGGACTTTGCCTACTGGTGCCGCGAGCACGCTTCAGATTTGCTGGCTCTGGATGCCGAGGCACTGGGTTATGCGCTGGAGCGCGGATGTGCGATCAAGGCCCGGGTGTCGGTACCGACGAACGTGAGAATGGCCTGAGAGCCATTCTAAACCTGGGGCATACGATCGGCCATGCCATTGAAGCAGTAGGCGGCTATGGTGTGTTCCTGCATGGAGAAGCGATTGCAATCGGCATGGCCGGATCAGCGCTGCTGGCGGCTAAGCTGGGCAAGGACCGCAGCATTTACGAGGATACCGTATCCATGCTGTCCGCGCTGTCATTGCCGGTAAGACTGCCGGCGGAATACAGCGAGGATGCGCTGATGGAAGCGATGATGCATGACAAGAAGTTCAAGGAAGGCAAAATGACGTTTATCGTGCCTGATTCAATCGGTGCTGTGAGCATCGTTAATGATGTGCAGCAGAGTGCCGTGCGCGAGGTTATCGCACAGCTTAAGAAGGAGGGGAGCCCATGGTAAACCGGGGAATCCGCGGCGCAACAACCGTTGTCCATAATGAGGAAAATGAAATTTTACGTGAAACTGTAGTCCTGCTCCGGGAAATTGTTGAGCGCAATGATGTTATTGCTGAAGATATCTGCAGCGTATGGATTACTGTGACCGGTGATCTGGATGCTACATTTCCGGCACGGGCCATCCGCGAGATCGAAGGCTGGGAGCTGGTGCCGCTTATGTGCTCCGTCGAAATCCCGGTTAAGGGCGGCCTGCCGAAGTGTATCCGTCTGATGGTGCAGGTCAATACGGACAAATCTCAGCGGGATATCCGCCACGTCTACCTTAATGAAGCAAAGAAGCTTCGCCCTGATCTCTCACAGAGCAAGTAAATAATTTGCTGCTGCGGGTTGTCAATGAACACCGTCATCATGTATAGTGTAGTTAGCCGAGAGAAGATGAGTTTAGTTTGAGCTTAGTTGAGTATAGTTGAGATGAGTGCAGGATGTTAGATCTGAGGCATTCCGTTTATTTTACATATGTCCCCATGGATGTGTATCGTGGCAGTATTTGCGCTACCCGTATATCCTTTTCAGGGCGATGTTGTCTAATTCGGAGAAATGATGCCTGGTCCAGTGCGCTTTTTCATATACTTGCCTACACAACCTCTACTCCGGTAGAGGTTTTTTGTATTCGGGATTATAGATTTGACCATTCCAAGGAGGTATTCCAAATGACGTACCCTGGCATCGAAGAAGTGGTGAAGCTGTCGCGGGAGTATAACCTGATTCCTGTAGTAAAAAGACTGCTGGCTGATATGGAGACGCCGATCCGGCTGTTTCAGCGGTTTGCCGGTGAATCCCATGCCTTTCTGCTGGAAAGTGTAGAGGGCGGAATCCAGTGGGCCCGTCATTCTTTTATCGGCAGTGATCCGTTTCTGACCATCTCGGGAAAAAAGAACGTCATCCACGTCAAAGTAGGCGAGGAGCAGAGAAGGCTCACCGGAAAACCGATTGAAGAGCTTAAAGCGCTGCTCCGCTCCTACCGCAGCCCCAAGCTGGACGGGATGCCTCCTTTTACCGGCGGGGCAATCGGATTCTTCGGATACGACCTGCTGCAATATTATGAGAAGCTGTCCCCGCATGCGGTAGATGACCTCGGGACGGATGATATCCGGTTTATGTTCTGCGACCGCATCATAGTGTTTGACCATGTGAAGCAGCAGATCCTGCTTATAGGAAACCTGCACATTAAGGACGGCGATACGGATTCGGATATCCGGGCTGCCTACGAAGCCCTGAACGGCAAGCTGGAAGACTTTGCTGAAGAGCTGCAGAAGGAAGGACCCAAGGAAAACGTCAACCGCCGCAGTATACCCGAGGATATTGAGCTGGGCCAGATTCATTCCAACCTGACCAAAGAGCAGTACATTGCCAATGTGGAGCAGGCCAAAGAGTACATCCGGGCGGGGGATATTTTTCAGGTAGTGCTGTCGCAGCGGCTGCATATTGAGACTGAGGTATCTCCGCTGCATGTGTACCGGATGCTCCGTACGCTGAACCCTTCGCCGTATATGTACTACCTCAAGATGGATGAGGAGATTATCGTCGGCACCTCTCCGGAGGCGCTGGTGAAGGTGGACGGCAGCCGGGTGGCAACCCGGCCGATTGCCGGAACCCGGCCGCGGGGAGCGGACGAGGCAGAGGACCGGGCACTGGCCCAGGAGCTGCTGGAAGATGAAAAGGAACGGGCAGAGCATCTGATGCTGGTGGACCTGGGCCGCAATGATCTTGGCCGGGTATCGAAGTTTGGCACAGTCAAATGCGATTCCTTTATGGAGATAGAGAAATACTCCCATGTGATGCACATGGTATCCAACGTGACGGGAATGCTGGATGACAACAAGGATTTCTTCGATGCTTTCCTGTCCTGCCTGCCGGCAGGAACCGTCTCCGGTGCACCCAAGCTGCGGGCGATGGAGATTATTTCCGAGCTGGAGCGGGAAGCCCGAGGAGCATATGCAGGGGCCATCGGGTACCTGGGCTTCTCCGGGAATATGGATTCCTGTATTACGATCCGTACGATTATCTTCCGCAAAGGCCGGGCCTACGTACAGGCAGGGGCGGGAATCGTCTGGGATTCGGTGCCGGAGAAGGAATATGAGGAGACCCTCAACAAAGCAAAGGCGATGCTTAAGGCGATCCGGATGGCAGAAGCCATGTTTCCGGCAGAGATCAGAGAGCCGCAGGTAATCAATCAGGATTACATGTACGAATATACCCCGTAAGCTGAGAAACAGTGAGAATAGAAGAGCCGAGCAGAGAATGCTCCATAAAACTTTTAGGAGGAAGATCATTATGGAAGCAAGCCAGTTAATACAATCAGGAATTGCGGGATTAATCGAAGGAAAAAACCTCAGCCGGGCGCAGGCCCGTGAAATAATGGGAACGATCATGAACGGGACCGCCTCAGCGGCACAGATCGGTGCCCTGTTGACCGCGCTGCGGATCAAGGGCGAGACGGTCGAAGAGATTACCGGCTTTGCCGAGGCGATGCGCGGATTCGGAACCCCGGTGCTCACAGAACGCACCAGGCTGCTGGATACCTGCGGTACCGGAGGCTCAGGCATCCATAAATTTAATATCTCTACCGCTTCTGCTATCATCTCCTCAGCTGCATCTGTACGCGTCGCCAAGCATGGCAACCGCTCCGCTTCCGGCAGAGCAGGCAGTGCAGATGTGCTGGAAGCGCTTGGTGTGAACATTCACCTGAATGCTGAGCAGGCCCGCCGCTGCCTGGACAGTATCGGAATCTGCTTCCTGTTTGCACAGATCTATCACCCGTCCATGAAGCACGCCGCTGCTCCGCGCCGTGAGCTTGGTGTTCGGACCGTCTTCAATATGCTGGGCCCGCTGACCAATCCGGCGGGAGCCGACCGGCAGCTGATGGGCATCTATGACCGGAATAAGACCGATATCGTCGCTAACGTATTGAAGGAGCTGGGCTCCAAGCGGGCCATGATTGTGAGCAGTCTGGATGGCCTGGATGAAATCAGCATCTCGGCGCCTACACAGGTGTCTGAATTGAAGAACGGAATTGTCACTACTTATGAGATTACGCCGGAAGAACTCGGCCTGAGCCGCCATCCGCTGGAGGCTGTGCTGGGAGGGGATGCAGCCGAGAACGCCGCCATTATTACGGATGTACTGCAAGGAGCGATTACCCCATACCGTGATATTGTCCTTGCTAATGCCGGTGCCTGTATTTATGTTGCCGGACTGGCAGAGAGTCTGAATGAAGGTGTGGCGCAGGCCCGTCAGATGATTGATTCCGGCAAAGCACTGCTCAAGCTGGAGCAGCTGAAAGCCATGACAAAGGAGCTTGACTATGTATCTTGATAAAATTGTTGCCACCAAAGTAAAAGAGGTTGAAGCCCTGGGCACAAGCTTCTCTGTAGCAATAGCTGAAGAGGTCATAGCGGGTCTGCCCGCTACCAGGGGATTCAGAGATGCACTGGTAAAGCGCCGGAACAGGGAGATGGGGCTGATTGCAGAGGTTAAGAAGGCATCGCCGTCAAAAGGGCTGATCCGTGCGGATTTCGATCCTTCCGCTATAGCCCGTGGCTACGAGGCAGGGGGCGCCGATTGCCTTTCGGTTCTGACTGACCGGGACTATTTCCAGGGCAGCAATACATTTCTGCAGCAGGTAAGAGATGCGGTGAGTCTGCCGCTGCTGCGCAAGGATTTTATCATTGACGAGCTGCAGATTTACGAAGCGCGGATACTGGGGGCGGATGCCATCCTGCTGATTGCGGCGATTCTCACTTCAGAACAATTGGCTTCCTTTACTGACCTGGCAGCTTCTCTCGGCCTGGATGTACTGATTGAGGTTCATGACCAAAGCGAGCTGGAGCTGGTAATCAGTACCGGTAAAATCAATAATCCCCATGTGCTGCTCGGCATCAATAACCGCAACCTGCGCACATTTGAGACCCGGCTGGAGACAACAGCCGAGCTGGCGGCTCTTGTGCCGCAAGAGGTGCCTGTAATCAGTGAGAGCGGAATCGCCGGTCCAGCAGATATTGATTATTTGAGCTCAAGCGGTGCCGCCGGTGTGCTTGTCGGAGAGTACCTGATGCGTCAGGATAACGTAGAAGAAGCAGTACACGGGCTGCTCGGACCGGTCTCTGCAGGAAAGGATCGTGCCCTGCATGGCTGAAGCGCTGGTAAAAATCTGTGGACTTCAGGACGTTGAAGTGCTAAAATCTATGAAGCGATTGCCGCTCGACTATATCGGCTTTGTATTTGCGCCCAGCCGCCGCAGAGTCACTGCTGAACAGGCAGCCCTGCTGGCTGCCGAACTGTCCAACTGGGAAACGGGCAAAGCTCCCGGCGCGGCCGGAGTCTTTGTGAATCCTGAACTGAAGGAGTTGCAGGAGCTTCTGGCCGTTGTTCCGCTGAATGTGATTCAGCTGCACGGGCAGGAAAGTCCTGATTACTGCAGGGAGGTCAAGCTGGCTTTTCCCCAGGCTAAGGTGTGGAAGGCGCTTTCGGTGGCCGGCAGCGGACAAGCGGAAGGCACTGAAGGCGAGAGCATGGTGGACAGCTATGCAGGGACAGTAGACGCACTGCTGCTGGATACATACGATCCGCAGGGCAGCGGCGGTTCAGGCCGTACCTTTGACTGGTCCAGGATTCCGTTCTTCCGGCAGGCTGCGGCAAGGCATGGACTGCCTTTATTTGTAGCAGGAGGACTTCATCCGGATAACGTTGGTGAATTACTGAGAGATTACAGTCCTGATGGGGTGGATGTCTCCAGCGGAGTAGAGAGCAGCGGGGTAAAGGATATTGCCAAAATGACTTCTTTCGTGGAAAGGGTGAAGCAATCATGATACAAGTACCGGACAAATACGGGCGTTTTGGTTCTTTTGGAGGCCGCTTCGTTCCTGAAACCTTGATGAATGCACTGATTGAGCTGGAGGAGTCCTATGCCAAATTTTCGGCGGACCCGGCTTTTCAGGAAGAAATAGAGTGCCTGCTGAAACAGTATTCCGGGCGTGAAACGCCACTGTACTATGCAGAGCGGCTCACCAAACAGCTTGGCGGGGCCAAGATCTATCTGAAGCGTGAGGATCTTAACCATACCGGAGCCCATAAGATCAACAATGCGATCGGGCAAGGGATTCTGGCCAAAAGAATGGGCAAAACCAAGGTTATCGCCGAAACAGGCGCCGGCCAGCACGGGGTGGCTACCGCAACGGTAGCGGCGCTGCTGGGCATGGAATGCAAAGTGTTCATGGGAGAAGAGGACACCCGCCGCCAGGCGCTTAATGTGTTCCGCATGAAGCTGCTTGGCGCCGAGGTCATCCCGGTGACTTCCGGTTCCCGGACCCTCAAAGATGCCGGCAATGAAGCGCTGCGCTACTGGGTCAGCAATGTTGAGGATACGTTCTATATTCTGGGCTCGGCTGTCGGCCCTCATCCTTACCCGATGATGGTCCGCAATTTCCAGCGGATTATCGGCGACGAGACACGGCGCCAGATTCTGGAGGCAGAAGGCCGTTTGCCGGATCTGCTGGTTGCCGCTGTCGGCGGCGGCAGCAATGCCATCGGCATGTTCTACCCGTTCATGGAAGACGAAAGTGTAGGAATGATCGGTGTGGAGGCTGCCGGCAAAGGCGTCGATACCCCTTTCCACGCGGCAACCATGAGCAAAGGAACGCACGGGGTATTCCAAGGCTCCATGAGCTACCTGCTGCAGGATGAATACGGCCAGGTGACTGAAGCCCATTCCATATCGGCCGGTCTGGATTATCCCGGGGTTGGCCCGGAGCATTCCTATCTTAAGGACATCGAACGGGCCAAGTATGTTCCCGTTACCGATAAGGAAGCGCTCGACGCCCTCAAACTGTTATGCGTAACCGAAGGGATTATTCCTGCTCTGGAATCGGCGCATGCCATCGCCCATGTGGCCAAAATTGCCCCCGGACTCAGCAAGGAGGATATTGTGGTGATTTGCCTCTCCGGGCGCGGGGACAAAGACGTGGAATCCATCATGGCTTATACGGAAGGGGCGGATTTATAATGACCACTGAAACGACTAACCGGATGGATCTGACTTTCCGGAAGCTTAAAGAGGAAGGCAGAACGGCCCTGATCCCTTTTCTTACCGTTGGCGATCCCGATCTTGAAACTACGCTGGATATTATCTCCGAGCTCGAGGCTGCGGGAGCGGATGTGCTGGAGCTTGGAGTTCCCTATTCCGATCCGCTGGCAGACGGACCAGTCATACAGCGGGCTTCATCCAGAGCGCTGCGCGGCAAGGTTCACCTCCGCACCTGTATGGAAACCGCGCTGAAGGCCCGGCAGAACGGCAGCAAGCTGCCGTTCATCCTGTTCACCTACTATAATCCGGTGCTGCAGATGGGCCTGGATACGTTTTTTGCCGAGCTGGATACACATGAGATCAGCGGGCTGATCATTCCCGACCTGCCTGTAGAAGAGTCGGAGGAGATGCGCCGCCGCAGCCGTGAAGCAGGCGTGAATCTCATTCCGCTGGTTGCCCCGACCTCCAGTGAGCGGATCGAACGGATCGTTTCCGGCGCCAGCGGCTTTGTATATTGCGTATCCTCGCTGGGTGTGACAGGGGAACGGTCATCTTTTCACAGTGGTGTAGACGACTTTATTGCTTCGGTCCGCCGAGCAACGGATCTGCCGGTAGCCGTAGGCTTCGGAATTTCAACCGGCGAGCAGGTGGCCCGCTTTGCACAAATATGTGACGGTGTCGTTGTGGGCAGCGCGATTGTCCGCAAGGTGGAAGAGGTTATACCGCTCCTGGAAAACCCGGCCACCCGCAGTGACGGGCTGTTGCAAATTCGTGAATTTGTGTCACAATTAAGACCATAACAGTCAAGCCTGCCTGAAGCAGGCTGTTACTATTCATGGAGAGTGAGGACTACAGATGAATCCGAAACCGAATATCGTTAACCTCCCTGTCTACAAGCCGGGAAAACCTATTGATGAGGTTAAAAAAGAGCTTGGCCTGGAAGAGGTTATCAAGCTCGCTTCCAATGAAAATCCGTATGGTGCTTCGCCGAGTGCAAAAGCGGCCATTATCGCGGATCTCGACAATCTGTTCCTGTATCCCGACGGCTCAGCAGCTGACCTGACTGCTGCGCTGGCCGGACATCTGGGCGTGCAGAGCGATAATATCATTTTTGGCTGCGGTTCGGACGAGATTATTGCTCTAATCTGCCGTGCTTTCTTCCTGCCCGGCGATGAGACCATCATGGCTGATCAGACCTTCTCTGTATACAAGAGCAATGCGGACATTGAAGGTGCTGTTACCATTGAAGTACCGCTGGCAGACGGAACCCACGATCTTGACGGCATGCTTGCCCGCGTCACTGACAAAACCAAGGTCATCTGGATCTGCAACCCGAATAACCCTACCGGAACAATTGTCCCGCACAACGCACTGGTTAAATTCCTGGATGCAGTACCGGCTGGAGTAATGGTGGTGCTGGATGAGGCTTACTTTGAATATGTGACAGACGAGTCCTATACAGATGGGATCAAGCTGCTGGAGCAGTATCCGAATCTGGTGGTTCTGCGGACCTTCTCCAAGATTTATGGTCTGGCCGCCCTGCGTATCGGGTACGGTGTTGCCAGCCCGCAGATCATCAATCTGATCAATAAGGTGCGTGAGCCGTTCAACACTTCCCGACTGGCTCAGGCTGGAGCCCTGGCAGCTCTGGCTGATCAGGACTATGTGGCTGAATGCCGCCGGCTTAACAGTGAAGGGATTGCACAGCTGCAGGAGGAATTCCGGCGTCTGGGCCTTCATTCCTTCCCGGCTAACGGTAACTTCATCATGGTTGATGTACGCAAGCCTGCTGTAGAGGTATTTGAGGCCCTGCTGCGTCTCGGCATTATTGTCCGGGCCGGACACCGTCTGTACCCGACTTATATCCGTGTTACTGTGGGTTCAGCGGAACAGAACAAGGCTTTTATCAGTGCACTGGAACAGACGCTGTCTGAACAGGAAGTACGGGCTTAAACAGATTCAGTACAAGACGAAATAACAGAAGGCAGGTAGTACAAAGATATGACGACAAAAATAGCAATCTTCGGTGTCGGTCTGATCGGAGGCTCACTGGCCCTTTGCTTTAAAGGCAAGGAGGGCCTGACCGTCGTCGGCCATGCCCACCGTCCTGAATCTGCGGTGAAATATGTCAGCAGGGGAGTAGTGGATCATGCTACTCTGTCTGTTGAGGAAGCGGCGCTTGACGCCGATTATATCTTCCTGTGCGTGCCCGTCGGCATGCTGGAGGAGTACCTGCAGCAGCTGAGCAAGCTTCCGCTCAAGCCGGGATGCATCATTACGGATGTCGGCAGCACCAAGGCCAGCATTGCAGCCTGTGCAGTTTCCCTCGATATTCCCGGCGTCCATTTCATTGGCGGCCATCCGATGGCCGGCTCGGAACGTTCCGGTGTGGAAGCCGCTTCTTCCCTGCTGTTCGAGAATGCCTACTATGTGCTGACGCCGCCGCCCGGAGTGCCGGAGGAAGCCTATGAGGCACTGAAATCCCTGTTATTACATACGAGAGCACAGATCGTCCGGCTTGATCCGGAACGCCATGATGAAATTGTCGGGGCCATCAGCCATTTGCCGCATATTATCGCTGTTGCTCTTGTGAATCAGATTCATGCCTATGATTCAGAGGATTCGCTTTACAGTACACTGGCTGCAGGGGGATTCCGGGATATTACCCGGATTGCCTCCAGTGATCCGATTATCTGGCGCGACATTCTGCTGAATAACCGTTCAGTGATGCTGCGGCTTCTGAAGGACTGGAATGAGGAGGTTTCCTCCTTTATTCAGATGCTGGAGCGCTCGGACGGCGCCGGCATCGAGGAGGCCTTCCATGAAGCGGGAGGCTTCCGCAGCCAGCTGCCGGAACGACGCAAGGGTATGATTGCCCCGCTGTTCGATTTGCACATTGATGTTCCCGATCATCCGGGGATTATCGGCCGCATCGCCACTGAACTCGGGGATCAGGGGATTAACCTCAGCAACGTCCAGATTATTGAGAGCCGTGAGGATGTGCCCGGGATCATGCGACTGTCGTTCCGCCAGGAGAACGATATGGAGCGGGCCAAGGTGCTTCTGCAGCACAAAGATTACACAGTATATGTATAGACAGCAGCACTGCTGCTGCCAGGATCATTTAAGTGCAGGAGACAGAAGCTGTCTACGAGAAACAGCGCGTGCCGGTTAAGCCGGTACGCGCTGTTTTTGATTGTAGCCTGAAGAGCTTCAGAAGCCGCCTGGTGGCAGAGGAAAAAAGGTTTTTAACAAAAAAAAGAACCGCTTACAAAGTAAGCGGCTACAATTCACAATGGATATTGGAATCGTACAGTGTTTGGATAGGAGTGGAGAGAAACCATACTGTACTTTTATTATATGTATCCGTTTACATTTTGTCAACACTTTCTTTAAAACTAATTTGAGTCCAGCGGCTTCTCCGGATTTCGACTTTTCCTGCCATATGGTAAAGAATAGGTTTACAAAAGTCTACTAATTTCATCCTGATAGAATGTATGCTATACTGGTTAAGTATGTTTATAGATTGCATTTGGAAATATTTGAATGTGCAATTTTATTTCTGTATTTACATACAGCATTTCTTATTTGCCGGAAAGCTGAATATACATAGGAAGTATTGCGTTATTTAGTTAAACTTACCGATTTTAACTTTAGGATTTACGGAATTGCAAATTTGGAGGATTCACCGCAACTTTTTTACCCCAGGCCGGTATATACAGTTACGGACCTGACGGGTTAATCGTGCAAGGGCGAGGAGGGCTAAACTCACCATGACGGATTCCCAGTTGATCCAGTTAATCAAGCAAGGAAACACAGAATTATATTCGGAACTGATGCGGAGATACCAGCGAAAGATACTGGCTTTTGTATATCATATGCTCAAGAATTCGCATATGGAGCTCATTGCAGAGGATCTCTGCTCGGAGACATTCTACAAAGCATTCCGGAGCCTGCATTCCTTCCGTGAAGTGGATGCTTCGTTCTCAACATGGCTGTACACGATCGCCCGCAACACAGTGCTCAGTGAGCTGCGCAAGAACCGCGCGGGAAATGTCTCGCTCGAAGAGAGCGGCTATACACCTGTAGCACCGGCGGAGGTGGCACCTGAACAGGCTGCACTGCGCAAGGAACGGATGAATCTGGTCCGTGAAGCAATCAATAATCTCCCGGAGAAGCAGCGCTCCGCGCTGATTCTGCGTGAATATGATCAGATGGACTATCAGGAAATTGCCGTCATTTTGGATCAGAGTGTCAGCTCCGTGAAATCACTGTTGTTTCGTGCAAGGAGCAGTGTGAAGCTCCAACTCGAATCCTATTTTTATGAGCCTGAACTGGAAGAGCAGGCTGAGAGGGTGTAAGGCCTATGAACTGCAGGGAAGCGCAGGATTTCATTCCGCTGTTGTGGGATGCTCCCCCCACTGATCCTAAGCGGATTGAGCTTGAAAGACATATCGCGGGTTGTTCATACTGTGCCGCTGAATGGGCTATTTGGCAGGAGAGCAACGAGCTTATGCACGACCTGAGGCTGGAGATCAGCGCTGAACGCGCCGAGGCTGTCAATCAGAAGGTTATGGAACGGATTTATCTGGAGAGCCCGTGGCTGATGCCGGGGGACGGGAAAACTGCCGGCAATACTGCTGTTTTCCGCCGCAGGCTGAGCCTGTGGATCGCCTGCTTTCTGGCCGTGTTTTTATCGAGCTTCTTATATTTCACCATGTTCAAAACACCCGCCAATACAAGCTCGGCACAGAGCGGCATTATTGATTCAGGTGTAGCCGGACTTACGCTGGAATGGTCTTCTTCCTATCCTGCTACGGAATCCGGAGGAGGAATTATTGAGCCGCTTGTAGTGAGCATGGGGCCGACGCATCCGCAATACTGGATGGTATTATCCATGCTGGGCGTAGCGCTGTCGATCTTTCTGCTGACAAGGCTGAACCGTTACCGCAGACAATGACAAGGTCCCTTTACCCCGGGTAAAGCGGACCTTTTTGTTGATTTCGGCACTGAAACCCCTTCAAAAACGTTCATAATACTTCAAAAAGAAGACATTTGTTTGCATTCATGATACATTATTAAGCAAACATACTGGATGGAAGGGTGATAGGCGATGCTGGTCGGCTTGATACGCCATGGACTGACGGATTGGAATGCAGCAGGCAAAATACAGGGACAAAGTGATATTCCGCTCAATGATGAAGGCCGGAGGCAGGCTGAAATGCTGGGTGAGCGGCTGCTGAATGAACCCTACAGCTGGGATTTCTGCATAACAAGCGGTCTGTCCCGGGCAGAAGAGACGGGGAAGATCATTGCCGGGAAGCTGGGTATCCCTCTGATCGAGCCGGATGAGCGAATCCGGGAACGTGCTTACGGACAGGTGGAAGGGATGACAGCGCTGGAGCGGGAGGCCAAATGGGGCAAGGACTGGAATCTGCTTGAGCTAGGACAGGAAACCGATGAGCAGCTGCAGCTGCGGGGGCTTGCATTTATGGAGGATATTACCGCCCGCTACCCTGACAGTAATATACTGGTCATCTCCCATGGCGGATTTCTCGCCCAGCTCTATGTAGCGTTATACAAAGACAAGTACACAGAACGTCTCGGCAATCTGTCCCTGACCATTATTGAGAAAAGCGAACAGGAATGGAATGCGCTTTTGTATAATTGTACACGCCATATTTTACAGAATCAGCGATAACCCGAGCTTTCGGGTTATTTTTTTTGAGAAAAAAGGAATAAAAAGGGCTGTATTTCCCATAATGGTAGTAAAACAGTGAGGCGATGAATGATGAATCTGGCGGATATGCTCACATACGCGGACATTGGCCAGCTTACCGCGATAGCGGGACGCTACCAGTGCGATTGCAAACGAAACTCGAAACATGATTTGATCCAGAGTCTTCTCATCCTGCTTGGAAGCCGGGATTTCATGGATTCTCATATCCGGAGCTGTAAACCGGAGGAATTGCGGTTTCTGAACACACTGCTTTTTGATGAACGCAGCCACTTTAGTCTCGAGGATCTGCTGGCCGCAGCGAAACAGGCAACCTTTGATATTCCGGACGGCAAAGACGGCGGATATCGTGAAATGGTCAGCCGTTTCAAAAATGGAGGCTGGCTGTTCAGCGGTACCTCACAGCAGAGCAAGTATCTGTTTCAGGTTCCGGAGGATTTGAAACGCCGTTTCCTGGAACAAATGGGCAGTTATATCAGGGAAAAAGTAGTGTACGCCAGTGAGCCTGGCGTGTACCGGTCCGAAGGGGATTTACTGGCTGGCGATCTGCTGCTGTTTATGCGTTATGTGAAAGAGAATGAGCCCGAGCTGAACCAGGAGGGCGCACTCTATAAACGTTATCAGCAGGGGCTGATGAATGCGCTCCAGATACCCGAGCCGCTGCTTGGCAAAGGCGGGTGGAGATTCGGTTACGGCAGAGCGTGCGAGCACTATCCGCCCAGAATGGCCCTTTTGTATGATTATGCCAGACACCGCCGTTATATTTCTGAAGAGGGCTTCCGTTTGAAGCTGACAGCTGCCGGAGAGACACTGCTCGCCGAAGGAAAAACCGAAAGGCTGATGCAGATATTCTTCTTTTGGTTAAAACTCTATAAAGGTGCTGTTCCCAATCTTCCATCAATCGTATACTGGATTAGTAAGAGCGCCGGAGAGTGGGTAAGCATCTCTTCCTTGACGGAAGGAATAGGCTGGCTGATCAAACCGTTCTACTATGACGATGCGGCCTCCATTCTGGAACAGCGTGTTCTAAGGATGATGCTTCATCTGGGGATGATCCGGCTGGGGGAGACTCCGGACGGCCCGGTCATTATGATGACCCCATGGGGAATGGAAGCGGCCACTCCAAGGCGGCTGCCTAAGTAAGGGGGAGGAATATGCGGATTGCTTACGGGAATTACATACCGCGGACTGACGAATCTGTATACGTGGCGGAAGGCGCCAAGCTGGTAGGCGATGTGACGGTAGGGCAGCATTCAAGCATCTGGTTCAATGCAGTGCTCCGGGGAGATCTTGCTCCGGTAGTGATCGGGGAACGCTGTAACATTCAGGACGGGGCTGTAGGACATGTCGGCAATGGCTTGCCGCTGATCCTGGAGGACGGGATATCGGTCGGACATTCCGCCATCATCCACGGCTGCAGGATAGGCAAAGGCACATTAATCGGTATGGGTGCAATTGTTTTGAACGGAGCTGAAATTGGTGAATATGCTTTAATAGGAGCCGGTTCAATTGTAACCGAAAACAAAAAAATCCCGCCGTATACATTGTGTCTTGGTTCTCCTGCAAAAATCGTCCGCGAGCTTACGGAGCAGGATCTGCTCCGGATGAAACAGACCAGTGAAAGTTATGTAGTCAAAGCAAAAGAATATGGAATCTTCTAAACAGCGGAGGTGTATCGAATGGACAAAATGAAGGCTACCTATGAAGTGATGCTAGGACTTGCGGCAGAAATGGTGTGGGATGAAGCGCTGCGAAAGCGTCGTACCGACATCTTGTACCGGGAGATCGACACGGCGCTGGCGGCCGGAGATAAAGCGGCGTTCCGTTATCTGACTGAAGAACTGAAGAGTCTTGCATAAGAAATGCGCTTAGCGCATTTCCAGGCTGTCGAGAAAGTCTCGACAGCCTTCTTTATGTGATCTTGGTTTCACACGACACCGCGTTAATGTTGTATAATATAGGTAACTATTTATAGAACGGATGGTGTGTCAAAGATGCTGCGTTCCAATCGAGAAAAACAACAAGCTTTCGAATTTGTTTCCATTGAAGATTTGGTTCCCCAAGACCACTGCTTCGCAAGGTGGATAAATATATAGATTTTTCGTTTATTGATGAGAAGGTTAGACCCCTGTACTGCTCGGATAACGGGCGCCCTGCAATTGATCCAGTCGTGCTGTTCAAGATGATTTTCCTAGGGTACTTCTACGGCATTCGTTCCGAACGTCAGTTAGAACGTGAGGTCCAAACAAACTTAGCTTACCGTTGGTTTCTTGGACTGGGGTTAACCGACAAGGTTCCAGATCACTCCACGATTAGTTGGAATCGGCGAACCCGATTTAAAGATACGAACATTTTTCAAGATATTTTCGATGAGATTGTGCTTCAGGCCATTTCGCACAGGATGGTGGGGGGACGGGTTCTTGTCTCAGATTCTACTCACGTTAAAGCGAATGCGAATAAACACCAGTACACGAAACAACAGGTACTGCAAAACACCAAAGATTATGTGGATGAGCTCAACGCTGCCGTAGAGGCAGACCGGAAGAACCATGGAAAAAAGCCTTAAAACCTAGAGAGGAAGTGAAAGAAGAAAAAGAAATTAAAGTGAGCAAGACCGACCCCGACAGCGGATACATGATCCGCGACGGTAAACCGGAAGGCTTTTTTTATCTGGACCACCGGACGGTAGATCTGAAATACAATCTCATTACGGATGTCCATGTCACGCCCGGAAATGTCCATGATTCCGTGCCGTATTTGTCGCGTCTGGACCGCCAGCAGGAACGTTTTGGATTTGAAGTGGAGGCCATTGCACTAGATTCAGGTTATTTAACAACGCCGATTTGCCGCGGTCTGCAAGACCGAAAGATCTTTGCCGTTATTGCTCACCGGAGATTTCATTCCAAGCAAGGGC
>NZ_LRAC01000173.1 GCF_001517085.1 Paenibacillus sp. DMB5 | reverse complement strand
AATTGCGTTCTATATAGTAATCTCGTTTCAAGGTTTGATTAAGAAATAGATGACAAATTTCCACTTAGACTGACCAGTATCCAAAGGTTCCGGGTGTCAGGAGACAGGAGGATGTGCAAGTGAGTGATTTGAAGTTGTGGTACACCAGTCCTGCCGAAGGCTGGTCGCAAGGGCTGCCAGCCGGAAACGGCAGAATGGGCGCTGTCATTATGGCCGCCCCGCAGCGGGAAGTTTGGAGCATGAATGAAGTAACCTTCTGGTCCGGCCGGGAGGAAGTGATTCCAGGTCCCTTCGGGGGCCGTGAAGCGCTTGAAGAGATGCGCGGATACTTTCTGAGCGGCAATTATGCAGAGGGCGACCGGCTTGCCAAGCAGTATCTGCAGCCTGTGAAGCGGAACTTCGGCACGAATCTGGCGCTATGTGAGCTGGCGTTTTCTTTTGACCTGCCGTTTGAAGGGCTGGAGGAGGACGGGGTACGGTTCCGGCGTGAGCTGGATCTGGAGAATGCAGTCATCCGGAGCGAGTGCTATTATCCCGGCGGATATACACTGTTCCGGGAGACCTTTGCCTCCCATGCCGATGATGTGATTGCGGCGAGAATCTGGAGCGGACAGCCCGGCGGCGTGTCTTTTACGCTGGTTACCGGGGGCGGAACGGATTCCTTCACAGTCAGCCGCCTGGACGAGAATACGCTGCAATTCCGCTGCCAGGCTACCGAGCAGGTACACAGTGACGGTACCTGCGGGGTATGGGCTGAAGGGAGAATCAGACTGGAGCTTACCGGAGGCAAGCTGACCGGGGAGGATGGCGGGTGGTCGGTTAAGGGAGCGGATGAGGTGAGCGTATACTTCACCGCCAGTACAGACTATCCCAATCAGGCAGCGGGCTGGGAACAGCAATGCGTCCGTGATCTCGACCAGGCTGCCGCAAAAGGCTACGCCGCTTTGAGGGAGGATCATATCCTTGATTACCGCGAAGAATTTGCCAAGGTAAATCTCCGGCTGGGCGAACCCGCGGATCACGGGCTGCCGACCGACAGCCGCATCCGCCGGCTGGCTGAAGAGGGCGCAGCGGTGACCCGGGACTGTTCGCACTGTTCCTCCAGTACGGGCGGTATCTGATGATTGCCGGCTCACGGGCGGATTCGCCGCTTCCGCTGCATCTGCAGGGCATCTGGAATGACGGCGAAGCCTGCCGGATGGGCTGGAGCTGTGATTATCATCTAGATATCAATACCCAGATGAATTATTATCCGGCGGAGGCCGTGAATCTGGGTGCAAGCCATCTGCCGCTGATGCGTTATTTGGAGCGGCTGGCGCAGGCGGGAAAACGCAGCGCGCAGGACTTTTACGGGAGTGAGGGCTGGACAGCCCATGTATTCTCTAATGTCTGGGGTTTTACCGCTCCCGGCTGGGAGACCTCATGGGGGCTTAATGTCACCGGGGGGCTGTGGCTTGCTGTCCAGATGATCGAGCACTACGAATACAGCCTGGATCGTGAGTTCCTGCAGCGCCAGGCCTACCCGGTCCTTAAAGAGGCGGCTGCCTTCTTTCTCAGCTACATGACGGTTCATCCGCAGAAGGGCTGGCTGGTCAGCGGACCGTCCAATTCGCCGGAGAACAGCTTCTATCCTGACGGCAGCGGGGTATCTCAGCAGCTGTCAATGGGCGCGACGCTGGATCAGGTGCTGATCCGCGAGCTGTTTACCTTCTGCCTGCGGGCAGCGGAGCTGCTGGAGCAGGACGAAGAGCTGCGGGCACGCCTGGCCGGGGCGATTGCCCAGCTGCCGCCGCTGCTGACCGGCAGCCGGGGCCAGCTGCAGGAATGGCTCGAGGATTATGCTGAGGCCCAGCCGGAGCACCGTCATCTCTCCCATCTGTGCGCGTTATATCCTGCCAGCCAGATTACGCCTGAAGAGACGCCTGACCTGAGTGCAGCGGCCAGGATCACCCTGGAGAACCGGATGCAGCAGGATGATCTGGAGGATGTGGAGTTTACTGCGGCGCTGTTTGCACTCTACTTTGCCCGTCTGTATGACGGGGAACGGGCTTACAAGCATATTTCCCATCTGATCAGCGGGCTGTGCTTCGATAACCTTCTCACCTTTTCCAAGGCCGGTATCGCAGGAGCGGAAAGTAATATTTTCGTCATTGACGGCAACTTTGGCGGGACGGCTGCAATTGCAGAGCTGCTGCTGCAGAGCAGGCCGGGAGAAATCTGCCTTCTACCGGCGCTCCCTGCAGCCTGGGCCAGCGGATCTGTGTCCGGGCTCCGGGCAAAAGGCAATATCGAAGCGGACATCGAGTGGGCGGACGGGCAGCTGGTCAGGGCCGTGCTGCGTATCCATTCAACCGGCACAGTATCTGTACGCTTACAGGGTCAACGGACAGTAATTCATGCTGAAGCAGGCAGCAGTTATTCACTGAATGGTCTTTTGCAGCAGATCTAGGCAGCATTGTGTCCTGTGAGCTAATAGACGCTTAACCAGTATAAGCAGCGAGTGCTTACCTTTGATCTGATCCGGCTATATGAAGCAGTAAAATGAAGAGTACAGTAAGCTGTCCGGGAACCGGTGTCCCTGACGGCTTTTTGTGCTGTTCATTTTACAGCATTCTGGGGCAGACATGTATCCCATCTGAAATACCAGATTCATCCCAAATAATGTATTTAAGAGTGTGGAGTATGTTAATATACATAACCTAAGATGTAATAATTATAGAAAAATACTAAGTTAATATAAATAATCTTGTAATAAAAACGAAGACATATGAGTTTTGTTGTAATATAATCTAACCAATAAGGAAGAAGAAAAGATGTATGTTATATAAAATGACACAATCCATTGTGCGTAATCAGGGGAGGAAACGAATTATGCAAATCTCGGCATCACCATATGTGTGGCCTTACGACGGGGCCATGGATCCCCGGAAGACAGCGCTCATGATTATTGATATGCAAACCGATTTCTGCGGCAAGGGGGGGTACGTAGAGCAGATGGGTTACGACCTTTCCTTGACGGCTAAGGCAATCAAGCCCATTCAGCAGCTGCTTGAGCGTATCCGCCGGATTGAAGGCTTCACCGTCATTCATACGAGGGAAGGGCATAAGCCGGATTTATCCGATCTGCCAGCCAACAAACGGTGGCGCAGCAGACAGATCGGAGCAGAGATCGGATCTGAGGGTCCCGCGGGATGCATTCTTGTCCGGGGCGAACGCGGCTGGCAGATTATTGAGGAGCTTGCACCCGCACCCGGCGAATTTATTATAGATAAGCCCGGAAAGGGAAGCTTTTACGCAACGGATCTTGACTTGATCCTGAGGAACAGGGGAATCACCCATCTGATTCTTACAGGCATCACAACAGATGTATGTGTTCACACCACGATGCGGGAAGCGAATGACCGGGGTTACGAATGTCTCATCCTGGAGGATTGCACCGGAGCTACGGATCCCCGCAATCATCAGGCCGCGCTGGAAATGGTCAAGATGCAGGGAGGCGTATTCGGAAGCGTCAGCCATTCCGCAGAGGTCCTCAAAGCACTGGAACAGTATCAGGCCGCTACCGCTGAACGTTATTAATTACAATTACATCATAACGGGGGAATATCATATGTGGAAAATGTCCAGAAAAGCAATGCTCGTCCTGTTATCGTCACTTATGCTGCTAATTACCGCCTGCGGCTCCGGCTCCAATGAGACAATCAAAGCTGACGGCGGCCAGGAGGAATCCGGCGGGCTGAAGAAGGTTGTACTGAGACTGAAATGGATTCATCAGGCCCAGTTTGCCGGCTTTTACACCGCTGTGGAGAAAGGCTACTACAAGGATGCCGGACTGGATGTGGAAATCCGGCCGGGCGGATCGGATTTTCCGTCGGTGCAGATGGTCGCTTCCGGCAGTGAAGAGTTCGGGGTAACCGGTGCGGACCAGATTATCATTGCCCGGGAAAAGGGAGTGCCGGTCAAAGCCGTATCGACGATTTACCGCAAAACCCCCTTTGTAATGTTCGCGCTCAAAGAGTCGGGTATTTCCACGATGGAGGATCTTGTCGGTCAGAAGGTGGGCATTAAGCTGGGCGGCAATGAGGAGCTGACGTTCCGGGCCATGGAGAAAAGCGCGGGCATCGAAACCTCGCAAATTGAGGAAATGCCGATCAAATATGATCTCAGTCCGCTGCTGACAGGTCAGGTGAAGGCGTGGCCGGGGTACGTGATCAATGAAGTGCTGGCTGTGCAGGAGCAGGGCAAAGAGGTAAACATTATTGATCCGAATGACTACGGCATCAATTTCTATGCGGATACGCTGTTTACAACGGAATCTGTCATTGAAAAAGATCCTGAGCTGGTCAAGAGCTTTGTGCAGGCATCCATGAAAGGCTGGGATTATGCGCTGAAGAATCCGGAGGAAGCGGCGGAATTCGGTTTGAAGTATGGTGACAAGCTGAATCTGGAGCATGAGGTAGCGATGATGAAGGCCAGCATTCCGCTGCTGGAGCCGGAGCAGCTGCCGCTCGGATCGACGGAGGAAGAGGCATGGGGAACCCTGCAGAAGAGTCTGATTGAGCTTGGTTTTGTGAAGAAAGAGCAGGATCTGAAGTCACTGTTTACGAACGAATACCTGGAATAGGAGGCGGTCTTATGACGGCGGTAATTAAGGAACAGAAGAACTTCATTGCAGAACATCGTCCCTTACAGGAATCCAAAGAGCGTGAAGTGATGCTCTCGTTATCAGACTGCTCCCTGTCCTTTGGAGAGGTGCAGGTGCTTAACCGGGTGAATCTGGATGTATACCGGAATGAATTCATATCCATCTTGGGGCCGAGCGGCTGCGGCAAATCGACCATGCTGAGGCTGATGCTTCAGCTGCTGGGTCCCGACAAGGGAGGGCAGGTCACTTATGCTTCCTCCGACTTGTCGCTGGGCATGGTCTTTCAGAAGCCGGTGCTTATGCCTTGGCTTACGGCACTCCAGAATGTCACGCTTCCGCTCGAGCTCGGCAACAAGAAAAAGTTCACGAAGCAGGAAGCGAGGGAGAAGGCGGAAAGCGCACTGCGCCTGGTAGGCCTGCAGGATTTCATGAATCATTTTCCGCACCAGCTGAGCGGCGGCATGCAGCAACGGGCGGCGATCGCCAGAGCGCTGGCAGCTGATCCGGCGGTGCTTTTAATGGATGAGCCCTTTGGCGCCCTGGATGAATTGACCCGCGAGAAGCTGAATTTCGAGCTGCTCCGGCTATGGGAGAGCCCCGAAACCAGCCTCAGCAGCATCGTTATGGTTACGCACTCAATCCAGGAGTCGGTGCTGCTGTCTGACCGGGTAGTGATGATGTCGCCCCGGCCCGCCGGAGTTACGGATATTATCCGGGTTCCGCTGCCCTCGCCGCGCGAGGCGGGGATGGAAGAGCTGCCGGAATTCCACCATACGGTCAAGGAATTGAGAAAGAGGGTGAAGCATTTATGACAGCCAAGCTTAAAGACAGCCTGTATCCGCTCGGATTCGGCCTGGGATTCCTGGTGCTCTGGGAACTGGCCGTACGCCTCTTCTCCATTCCTGTATATCTGCTGCCTGCACCCACTGCGGTCTTATCAGCGGTTGAAGCCTCATTAGGCTCGCATATGCTTGTTACCCTGATGGAGTCTCTGGCCGGATTTATGCTGGCTAACATTCTGGGATTTATTACAGCCATTATCTTCGTGCATTCCAAACCGATTGAGAAGGGGGCTTTTCCGCTGGCGATTGCCCTCAAGACAACACCGCTTGTGGCTCTGGCGCCTCTGCTGGTGGTGTGGCTCGGTACCGGATATTCCTCCAAGGTAGTGGCGTCCACGCTGATCTGCTTTTTCCCGATACTGGTGAACAGTGTCAAAGGACTCAAGGCGATTGAATATGAGGCCTGGGAGCTGTTTTCTACATATAAAGGGACGAAGTGGGAAATTTTCTGGAAGCTGCGCCTGCCGACAAGTCTGCCGTACATTTTCTCAGCACTCAAAATCTCAACCTCCCTGGCGATTGTCGGAGCAATTGTAGGCGAATTCGTGGGTGCGAATAAAGGGCTTGGATACGTAGTTCTGGTCTCATCCTATCATATGGACACCCCGGTGATGTTCTCGGCGATTATCGCTTCGGCGGCCTGCGGGCTGCTGCTGTTCTGGTGTATCGGACTGCTGGAGAAGAAAGTCATCTTTTGGACAAGGAGCGATGATCTATGATGAAATGCTCGGTGATTAAAGTGCCTGCCGGTGCTCCGCATGATACGTCAGGCCTTAAATCCTCTATAGAGGCCGGGGTTATCGACCCTGCACATGTAGTTGCCGTTCTTGGCAAGACCGAGGGGAACGGCTGTGTCAACGATTTTACCCGGGGGTACGCGGTGATGGCTCTGAAACAGTTTTTTGCCCCTTATTCCGCTGACGGCCAGCCGGCTGTGTCCTATATCATGTCAGGGGGGACGGAAGGTATCCTGAGTCCGCATTTCACTGTAATGAGCCGCAGCGGCTCAACAGAGGCGGGAGAGGCCGGACTTGGGCTGAAATCGCTCGCGATTGGCGTCTCCAGAACGAGGGATTTCCTGCCGGAGGAGCTGGGGCGCCTGAGCCAGGTGGATGCAGTGGCTGAAGCGGTATCGCGTGCGGTCCGTGATGCCGGTATTGCGTCTGCAGAGGATGTGCATTTTGTACAGATTAAATGCCCGCTTCTGACTGCCGAACAAATGCATGAAGCCCATAGCAGAAAGGCTGAGCTTGTGACTGAGGATACCTATAAGTCGATGGGGTATTCCAGAGGCGCTTCGGCCCTTGGTGTGGCTGTGGCGCTTGGCGAAGTCGGCCGCGAGGGGCTCCGGGATGAAGAGATCTGCGTGAATTGGGAGCTTTACAGCGCGGTTGCTTCGACCTCTGCCGGGAGTGAGCTTTCCTGCTGCGAGATCATTGTATTCGGGAATTCTTCCGCAGCGGAGGGCCCTTATCATATTGACCATGATGTCATGAAGGACTCCATTGACGGAGCGGCACTGCAGCGCATGATCGACGCATGCCGGAGATGAGCTGATTCAGGTGCTGGCCAAGGCGGAGGCTGACCCAACAGGCTATATACGGGAACGGCGCCACACGATGCTGGATGATTCTGATATCAACCATACCCGTCATGCGCGTGCTGTTGTCGGCGGTGTTCTGGCTTATGTATGCGGAGATCCGATGATCTATGTATCCGGCGGCGGGGAGCATCAGGGACCGGCAGGCGGCGGACCGGTAGCGGCCATTTTCCGCAGAAATCAATAAATGAATCTTATGGAGGAATGACATATGCTTACACAGGAAACCGAGGTTCTGACAGCAGAGGAAATGACATGGGAGCTGATGCCTAACCATATCGAGCTGTATCACCGGGAGATTGTCTCTGCGGCGCAGGCGGATAAGCTGGGGATTCGGATGAGCTCGATTTTATGGGAAAAGCTCGGTGTTGGGGGGCAGGTGGTTCCCCATTATCACGACGTGGTGGAGATTATTCATATTACCGTAGGTGAGGTTAAGCTGCTGAGCGGCGGCGAGTGGACCAGCTACCGGGCCGGAGATACCTTTCATGTGCCGGCCGGCGTTGTCCATTCGGTAGCCAATGTGGGGGATTCACCCTCCGAGCAGATCAGCATTTTTCTGCCGGCAGAAGCGCAGGTGGCCCCGAACTCCTTTTTTGGCACAACAATTATTGAAGATATTTATTCCTCGAAGCTAAAGTAAAGGCGGCGGAGCTCCATGGCGAACAATGTAATCACAGGTCTGACCTGCAGCGACATTCTGTTGATTCCCGATCTCAAGGAAGCAGTGGTGCTTGCCGGAGCGGGCGGCTTGCACCGTTACATAAATCGCGTAAATGTGATGGAGGTTCCTGATGTAATAGATTGGGTCCGGCCGGGGGAATTCCTGATTACGAGCGGGTTTCCCTTCCGTGACCAGCCGGATTTGATCTCAGACATGATTCCGCAGCTGAACCAGAAGGGCGTTTCCGCCCTGGGCATCAAGACCAAGCGTTTTATTGATGAGATTCCGGCCAGGGCGCTTGAGCTTGCCGACCAGCTGGATTTTCCGATTTTTGAGCTGCCCTCGTCGACTTCATTCTCTGATGTGGTCAGGGATATCATGGAGCGTGTGCTGGTTCAGGAAGCCAGGGAGCTCTCCCAGCTCCAGAGCCGGTTTCAGAAGCTGTCGAAGCAGCTGCTGCACGGTGACGGTATCGAGGACTTTCTGCGCTCGCTGGACGGAATGCTGCACAATCCGATTGTGCTTCTGGATGATATGGACCATCTGTTCTGTTCACCGCAGGCGGAGGAGCTCGGATTTCACAGTCAGTCACCGGTCTGGATTCAGCTCAGGGATGAGGCGGGTTTGGGCATCTGCTTCATTACCCTTGGAGAGCGGCGGATCAGGGCTTATGTGTCTGCAGTCAATGACAAGCAAATGAACCAGTGCCTGCTGATCTTGCTTGAATGGAATCAGGAGCTGACTATGGTGGATCAGCTGACTATAGACCGGGTAGGTGTTCTGGTCGGACTGGAAATGATCAATGCGAACGCCCGCAGAGAAGTGGAGCTTAAGTACGTGGATCAGTTCCTGCAGGATTGGATCAGCGGCAGGATTGTTGCCGGCGAGGATCTGAAGCTGAGAGCAGAGGCCTGCGGCTGTCCGCTGCCTGATCAGGCAATGACCGCAGCGGTGGTGGGCTGGCTGGAAATGAAGCCGGAAGTGAAGCAGCTGCAGCAGGCGGTGAAGAGAATCAGGACCAGGCCGGATTTACAGCATGTAAAAATGACGATCATGGAAGGTGAGCTGGCAGTTACGATAGCTGATAACGGGGACAGACCGCTCACCGACACTCTGCAGCGACTGCTTACGGAGCTTAGTGCGGTTTGTGCCAAAGATACGTTTGTCTTCTGTATCGGAGACAAGGTTAGCCGTCCTGATCTGGTTCATTTCAGCTATGAGTCAGCCAAGAAGATTTATCATATCCGCGAGATTTGCGATTTCCGTGAACCGTTCATAGATTATAGAAAGCTGGGCGTCTTCAGGCTGCTGTACCATTTGCCGGAGCTTGAAGAAATCAGGGATTACCGGGATCAGTATCTGATTCCCTTGCTTGATTACGATAACAAGCACAACGTATCCCTGCTGCAGACGCTAACCCAGTACTTCAAGAACAGCCGCAATGTAAAAAAAACCTCAGCCGCATTGTTCACTCATTATAATACCGTGACCTACAGGATTGAACGTGCCTGTGAGCTGCTGAACTTAAACTCAGATGACGGGGACGATATGCTTGAGCTTCAATTGGCTCTCAAGCTGCATGAGATGAGGCCTTATGACAAGCAGCGGGCCCCGCAGAACAGGAGATGACAACATGGATATGGCCGAATTGCCGCTCAAGCTGTCTGCAGGATGGCTGCGTGACCAATACAGAAGCGGAGTGCTCACGCCGGAAGATGTTATCCGGGAAATTATCCGGCGTTCACAGCAGGATCAGGAGCTGAATATTTGGATTGAGCCGCCGGACTACGGGCGGATACAGCCTTATCTGGAGGCTCTAAGCCATGTGGACAGGGAGGACTATCCGCTATGGGGAATTCCGTTTGCGGTCAAGGATAATATAGACGTGGAGGGCTTCCCTACAACAGCCGCCTGTCCGCAATTCAGCTATATACCGGACAGACATTCCTCTGTGGTGGAGCGCTTAGTCGGTGCCGGGGCGATTCCTGTAGGCAAAAGCAACCTGGATCAATTCGCTACCGGACTGGTCGGCACAAGAAGTCCGCATGGGGCTGTGCATAACGCGCTCAGACCGGAATATATCAGCGGCGGCTCCAGCTCCGGCTCGGCAGTTGCTGTTGCCCGCGGCCAGGCAGCCTTCTCGCTGGGCACGGATACTGCCGGCTCCGGGCGTGTGCCTGCGGCACTGAACGGCCTTGTGGGGTATAAGCCCAGCCTGGGAGCCTGGCCCACCCGGGGAGTAGTCCCGGCGTGCGCAAGCCTGGACTGTGTCACGGTGTTCGCGAACAGCCTGGAGGATGCGCTGCTTGTTGACCGTCAGGTGCGCGGCCTGGATGCCTCCGATCCCTGGTCCCGCAGCATCCCACGGCAGGCCGCCGTCTTCCGGCCAGACTGCTGTTCCCGGCAGAGCCGCTTGGCTTCTATGGACCTCATGAGGAGGATTACCGGCTGGCCTGGCAAGCAGCGGGTGATTCGCTGAAGGAGTTGGGCATTCCGGTAGAATACGTGGACTGTACGATGTTCTTCGAAGCGGCGTCCATCCTGTATGATGGCCCCTGGGTAGCGGAGCGCTGGGCCGGTCTGGGTGAATTTGTGGAGAATAACCGCACCTCCGTGCTTCCTGTAACAGAACAGATTTTATCGTCGGGAAAAGAGGATCGGCATACAGCCTCAAGCTTGTTCCAGGCCATGCACCGGCTGCAGGAGTATAAGGCCAGATCCCGGGAGCTGCTGCAGGATGCGGTCCTGGTTATGCCCACCTGTGGAGGCACCTGGACCATAGAGCAGGTGGAGCTCAATCCGGTCGGCGCCAATTCAGATATGGGCCGCTACACCAATCATTGCAATTTGCTTGATCTGTCGGCGGTGGCCGTTCCTGCGGGAGAAGCCGCGCAGGATTTGCCGTTCGGGATCACCTTGTTCGCATTGGCAGACAGCGAGCATCTTCTGGCAGGGACGGCAGAACTTTACTTTGGGGATTCCGGCCTGAAGGATACAGCTGAGAAAAGGGAAGCTGCAGAATCTGCTGGAGAGGTTGAGGTGGCGGTAAATGCAGAAGCGGCTGCCGCACAGCAATATACTACGATTGCCGTCTGCGGCCTGCATATGCAGGGCTATCCGCTCGAAAAGCAGATGACCGGCCACGGCGCTTATTTCTGGCGCGAGACGAGAACGGCGCCATGCTATGACATGATCAGACTGCAGACTGTTCCTGCCAAACCGGGGCTGATTAAAAAAGCTCAGGGCGGAGCGTCCATTCAGCTTGAGCTGTGGAAGATGCCGGTTCAATCGGTCGGCGCATTTGCAGCCTTGATTCCAGCGCCGCTTGGGCTTGGGAAGGTGGAGCTTGAGGACGGCTCTGAGGTTATAGGCTTCATCTGCGAAGGCTATGCCGAGGCAGAAGCGGAGAATATAACGGCCAGCGGCGGCTGGCGTTATGCCTGATGTTAATCCGGTTACCAGCCGGATTGACAACAAATTGTGAATTGGCTATACTTTCTGTAATCTTATAGTTTGTATACGTTGAATGAGCGCAGTAGCAGCTTAGTCCCTGTCACAGAAAGCCGGGGGGTGATGGAACCCGGTACACACGAGGGCTGCGAAATACACTCTGGAGTATCTTGGGTAATGCCAAGCGGAATCAAGCGAACGATAACTCGCTTATGAGTGGTGCGGATCGGCTGATTATGGCTGTTCGCGCAATTTGGGTGGTAACACGGTTAATTCAATCGTCCCTGTGTCTGAAATAGACAAGGGGCGATTTTTGCGTTTACCGGGCCGATGGGCTGTATGCCACTAGCGCAGATATTGCGGTCCGCAGACCTTTGCCGAACCCCGGATGATGCTCGTCCTTCAACGTATCTCACTAACCATACCTGAACACTAAAAAGGGGCTGTACATGTTGAATATTATTGATGAACTGGAATGGCGCGACGCGATTAATCAGCAGACAGACGCGGAAGGGCTGCGGGAATTAACGAACAGCAAGGCAGTCTCGCTGTATTGCGGCGTTGATCCGACCGGCGACAGTATGCATATCGGGCATCTGATCCCGTTTATGGTGCTCAGACGCTTTCAGCTGGCAGGACACCGTCCGGTGATCCTGATCGGCGGAGCAACCGGAACGATCGGCGATCCGAGCGGACGCCAGAGCGAGCGCTCCCTGCAGACACTGGAGCAGGTCCAGGAGAATGTGGATGCGCTGACTGCACAGATGAAGAAGCTGTTTATCTCCGATGATGACGCCAACCAGGTCCGCTTGGTCAACAACTACGATTGGACCAAGGACATTAACGTCATTGAGTTCCTGCGTGACTTCGGCAAAAACTTCAGCATCAACACGATGCTGGCCAAGGATGTAGTCTCCAGCCGTCTGGACAGCGGGATTTCGTTCACCGAGTTCTCGTACCAGATTCTGCAGTCGATCGACTACCTGCACCTGTACAAGCATGAGGATGTGCAGCTGCAGATCGGCGGCTCGGACCAATGGGGTAACATCACAAGCGGTCTGGACCTGATCCGTAAAAAAGAAGGCAACGAAGCCAAAGCGTTCGGCCTCACCATCCCGCTGATGCTTAAGGCAGACGGCACCAAGTTCGGCAAAACTGCCGGCGGCGCAGTATGGCTCGACCCTAAGAAAACAACGCCTTACGAGTTCTACCAGTTCTGGGCGAATACAGATGATCGTGACGTAGTCAAATACCTCAAGTACTTCACGTTCCTCAGCAAAGAGGAGATCGAGGCTCTTGCAGCCAAAGTGGAGTCCGAGCCGCACAAACGGGAAGCGCAGAAGGCACTGGCGGAAGAAATGACCCGGTTCGTGCATGGCGAAGAGCTGCTGGAGCAGGCAAAACGGATTACCGCCGCCCTGTTCAGCGGCGACATCCGCTCCCTGACCGCTGATGAAATTGAGGAAGGCTTCAAGGAAATGCCTACCTTTACCGCCACTAACGAAACGAAGAATATCGTGGAATGGCTGGTCGATCTGGGTATCGAGCCGTCCAAGCGCCAGGCGCGTGAGGATATTACTAAGGGAGCTATCTCCATCAACGGCGAGCGTGTTAATGAGCTGGAGGTTGATATTACCGCCGAGCACGCTATCGGCGGCAAGTTCATTATCGTCCGCAAGGGCAAGAAAAACTACAGCCTGGTAAAACTGGTTTAAGCTGCGGGCGCGGATTAGAGGCGTAAATGCTCTGATCCGCCGTTTTTGTGTATGAAGGAAGGTTTGATAAAGAGGATACTTTGAGTGTGATGCGGCGGATTGTACAGAAGGACTGTGCGCCGACAGTAAAGGGAACAATCCCACTAAATGTGCCGCCGAAGGGCCGAAAACCTGCATATAAGGGGAAATATCCCACTAACTGCGCCGTTGAAGGGCTCAACACCAGCAGTTAAGGGGAAATATCCCACTAACTGCGCCGTTGAAAGGCTCAACACCAGAAATCACGGTGCGACCCCCTAATTCCGGAGTCTCCCATATAAAATCGACTCTTGCCGTAGATTTACTCTTTATTTCGCTTTTT
>NZ_LRAC01000172.1 GCF_001517085.1 Paenibacillus sp. DMB5 | reverse complement strand
GAATGAGCGAAATCAAAGGCAAAAATGCCCTTGATTCCGGCTGCAAGCGGCGGAATGAGCGAAATCAAGGGCAAAAATGCCCTTGATTCCGGCCCGAGCGCCGGAAAGAGCGAAATCAAGGGCAAAAATGCCCTTGATTCCGGCTCCCTGAGATTTCCATTGCCAGGTATAAGGTGAGGGAATAAAAATATAATAAAATCATAAAAAAAATTAGGCCATAATGTTATTTTTTTGAAAAGAAAACGTTGTCACTAAACAGAGAAACTTGTTATTGTGATTTTTCTCATGTATGATGCTTTTAAACAAAGCTTTGATGAGCTCGCATTTTCCAAAAAAGGTGGAGAATAGGGTGGTGGGATGAAAATCAAAACAACCGCGGAAGACAGAATGATAGCATTTTACAGATACTTTTCTTTGTCCCTCACATCGCTGATGTACCTCCTGGACCATACGGGGCCTTCCGTCATTTATAAATCCCTATTAATTATCTCGCTTTTCTTAATCGCCCAAGTATTCGTAATGATTTACCGGAGGCTCCGGACCAGACCGCGGGTTCTTATGCTGGCAGTCAGCATAGAGATGGCCGGCGTTATTGCACTGACTTTACTGACCGGCGGGTTTGACAGTGTTTTTAAGCTCTACGTACTTAATCCTGTTCTGATTGCGGCAGGGTCGCTGTCCGTGTACTTCGGGTGGAGTTTGCTGCTGAGCTACATTGCTGTCTTAACCGGATTTTGTTATATGTTTGTGAACGCTGCGGGCAAATCTTTATCAGAAGCAGTACTTCAGAACGGCAACCTGTTTCTAGCCCTGGTTCTTGCGGTTATAGTTATGCAGATGGTTAACAGGATCAAGCGGCAGCGGGAAGAAGCGAACGCGCGGACCAACGAAACCATGGAGCATATCAAATCGCTCTATCACATCGTCGAAACCTCCAGCCAGCATGACTTCATGAACATCGGCCAGGTCATAACGGATTACGTGGTGAAGCTGACCAAACTGGATAAGGCCTTATTCTGGTTTGCCAAGAAGAGCGGTGAGCCCGCTCCGCAGAGCCGTCAGACCGGATGGCAGCATGAAGAAGAACGTTTTCTGTTCACAGAGCTGGAAAAGCATGAGCACGAGTGGAGGCTGCAGCGTGAGCCGGTGTTCAAAAGCATGCCGGGCCTCGGCGATTTTTTGCTGATGCCGGTGAGAATGAGCACCCGGTTTGTCGGTATGATCGGCGTGAAGCTGGAATCCTCAGAGGGACTTGAAGGGCGCAGATGGTATATTCAGCAGCTGATGTTCCTGTCAGAGCTGAGTGCCATTATTCTGGAACGGCATGAGCTGGGTGTCATTGAAAACCGGCTGATCATCACAAATGAGCAGAACCGGATTGCGGATGAAATGCATGACAGCGTATCGCAGAGCCTGTTCGGTATCGTATACGCAACCCATTCCCTGAAGCAGACCTGGCGCAAAATGTCCGACTCTGAGCTTGAAGAGCAGATTGACCTGATTCATGATTCGGCAACCAGGGTTGCCAAAGAGCTGCGGATTACGATTTACAGCCTCAGTTCCAAGAAGAGCGGCGGGCCAACCTGGCTGGGTATGGTCAGATCGCATCTGAAGAGCCTGTCGAGGCTCAATGATGTTGAAATTGAACTCAAAATAACGGGGGATGATTTCAGCCTCCCTTATCCTTACCACAAGGCGCTCTTCCGGATTATTTCCGAAGCGACAGGTAACGCCATACGTCATGGCGCAGCCAGCCGGGTGGATGTCGAGCTGTCTCTGAAGCCCAAATGGATCAGACTGTCCATTACAGATGATGGTATCGGTTTTGATACGGATCTTCTGTGGACTACGTCTGAAGATACCACCGGCGGGCTTGGCATGAAGAATATGCAATATCTGACTCAGTCGCTGGGCGGAGAATTCCACATCTCCAGCAGCGAGAATGCAGGAACAAGGATTTTGATTTCGATACCTGTCGGCGTGGCTGAATTAAAGAATGCATAAACTTTAGGCAGGAGGTCATTCAAGTGAATATCGTCATTGTTGATGATCACCCGTTGGTAAGAAGAGGATTGGCTGCGGTTATTTCCATGCAGCCCAATCTGCATTTTGCAGGCGAAGCAACGAATGGCCAGGAAGCTCTTCAGGTTATAGAAGAGACCCAGCCTGATCTTGTACTGATTGATTTGCGGCTGGCAGACGAGTCGGGGCTAGATGTAATCAAGACTGCCCGGGCGCGCGGACTCACCAGCAAATTTATTCTGCTTACCTCTTCGGCAAGCCGGGAGGATTTTCTCAAGGCGGAAGAGGTGCTGGTTGACGGATACGTGCTGAAGGAGGCTCTGCCGGAGGAGCTGCTGTTCGCGATCCAGCTGGTCTATAAGGGACGGAAGTATTATGATCCGGGCCTGATGGAAGACAAGATGCGGATGAGCGGCAGCAGTCCTACCGACGAATTGACACCCAAGGAGAAGGAAGTTCTGATCGAGCTCGGCCAGGGAGCGTGCAACAAGGATATTGCTTCGCGCCTGTTCATCAGCGAATTCACCGTCAAAAAGCATGTAAGCCAGATTCTGGCGAAGCTGCAGGTAGCCGACCGCACTCAGGCGGCGCTGTATGCCAATGCAGTTGGACTGACGAAATTTGAAATGTCCTATGATTAACAGCACTTTATAAAGCTTATACAGACGCAGAGCACGGACAGGATTGTCCGTGTTTTTTTGTGCAAATTTAAGAATGTTTTGTGTAAATGCAAGGATATTACAGAAAAACAGGACCCTCTTTCTTAAAGGGGGTTCTGTTTGCGTGCGTCTGAATTCTCATTAACTGACATAATATGTACGAAATTTTGGAGGTTCAGAGGATGAAATGACGGCTGCCGTAGACTTATCTTCCATTTGCCGGAAATGATTGCCCGGGGATATGGTACTAAAGTATACCATTCTGCCCCGCATAGGCACCAAATTCACTTACTCGAAAGTGAACATTAAAGTAATGGGAGGAGCCATGTGGCAACCCGTACAGATTGATAGAATAAGACACAAGATATCTGAAACTTTCATGAATGCTTTCAGAACGTAATGAATGCGGAAGGAGGGTTACTGTGGAAAAGACGATTTTGGATTACATTAACCTGATTAAGAAGAGGCTCTGGCTGATAACGATTTTTGTATTGATCTCCTGTGCTACTACCTTCTATGTCAGCAAGAACTTCGTTACACCCGTCTACTCCGCCTCCGGACAGCTGCTGGTCAACAATACCGCAAATGTACCCGAGAGCAACAATCTCAACAACCTGAACTTCAGCCTGAACATCATCGAGAGCTACAAGGAAATTATGAAGTCCCCCGCAATTCTGGGCAGTGTTGTGGCCGATCATCCCGAGTTTGGTCTCACGGAAGAACAGCTGGCCGCGAAGCTGCAGGTAAGATCCTCGGAGAAAAGCTCAGTGATCAATCTGAGTGTACAGGACGAAAGCTACAGCACGGCAGCCAACATTGTAAACGCGGTTTCGCAAAGCTTCATACGGAGCCTGCCGTCCCTTATGATGCTGGACAATGTTACCTTCCTGACCCCTGCTGATCCGGCTGATCTTCCAGCTCCATCTAACGGCGGCGTCGCCATGAACCTGATTATCAGCTTTGTTATTTCATTAATGGCTGCTATCGGTATCATCCTGCTGCTGGAAACGCTGAATGGAACGCTCCGCACCGAGAAGGAAGCGGAATTCGATGTCGGACTGCCGGTTATTGCCAGCATCCCGGTCATCCGTAAACGTGATCTTGGCAGTGCGGCAAACGCCAAAGCAAGAGTAGGGGAGGGTACTTATGTTACGGCTGAATAAAAGCTTGATTGCAGACTTGAATCCATCCTCGCATATCTCCGAATCCTTCCGCTCGCTCCGCACCTACATCCGCCAGCTTGGGCTGACCGGGGGAGACAGCGGCAAGGTGCTTCTCTTCACTTCTGCTGAAGGCGGGGAGGGGAAGACAACGGTGTTGTCCAATCTCGCTGTATCCTTTGTCCAGGACGGAAAGAAGGTAGCCGTTGTAGACTGCAACCTGCGCCATCCCGGACTGCATGCCGTGTTCGAGGTGGAAGGCAGTGAAGGACTGGCTGCCTACCTGAGCGGTCAGGAGGCTGCGAAGGATATTGCCGTATACGGCAATCTGGCCAACCTGGCCGTCATTCCGGCAGGCAAGACCCGAATCAGTCCGCCGGATCTCCTCGGCAACGACAAAATGGGCGCCTTGCTGGAGGAACTGAAGGGCAGCTTTGATCTGATCCTGCTCGACACCCCGCCGGCAGTGGAATACAGTGATGCCCGTATTCTGGCCCCGCTCTCCGATGGAGTGATCCTGGTGGCCAGACACGGCAAGACGAAACGCGAAGCGGTCCGTAAGCTGAAGGCGCTGCTTGAGCAAAGCGGGTCGAATATTCTCGGCATCGCCATGAATCAGACCCGGTAAAGTCCCAAGATTTACAATCCTACACATAACGATCAGGAGGTAAGTGCGATGATGAAAAAGGTAAAGAAGGTAATTATCCCTGCAGCTGGGTTAGGAACGCGCTTCCTTCCTGCGACAAAGGCCATGCCTAAGGAAATGCTTCCGATTATCAACAAGCCGACCATCCAGTATATCGTGGAAGAAGCCATTGCTTCCGGTATTGAAGACATTATCATCGTTACCGGTAAGGGCAAGCGGGCGATCGAGGATCACTTTGACAATGCGTTCGAGCTTGAATCCAGACTGCTGGAGGATGGAAAGCTGGAGCTGCTCAAAGAGGTTCAGCGTTCCTCTAAAGTGGAAATCCACTACATCCGCCAAAAAGAAGCTATGGGTCTGGGTCATGCCGTATGGTGCGCACGGCGCTTTATCGGAGACGAGCCTTTCGGCGTTATGCTCGGGGATGACATCGTAACAGGCAATACACCTTGCCTTAAACAACTGATTGACCAGTACGAGGAAACACAGAATTCGGTAATCGGGGTACAGGAAATTCCGGATGAATTCACCAACCGTTACGGGATTATCGAACCCGATCTGCAGGACGGACGCCTCTACCGGGTTAACAACTTTGTGGAAAAACCTCCTCTGGGTACAGCCCCATCCAATCTGGCAATCATGGGACGCTACGTCTTTACTCCAAAAATCTTTAAATACCTGGATCTGCAGGAAAAAGGCGCCGGAGGCGAAATCCAGCTGACCGATGCCATCCAGAAGCTGAACCAGAGCGAACGGGTATATGCCTATAACTTCGACGGAACCAGATATGATGTCGGTGAACGTCTCGGTTACATTCTGACTACACTGGAATTTGCCCTCCAGAGCGATGATCTTCGTTATCCGGTGATGGATGCAATGGCAGAATGGCTCAGCAAAGCCGGACAAACCACACTCAGCAGCTAAAAATATATTTAAACCTTTAGGAGGAATGAGGAGAAATGAGCATGCAAAAACTGCCGGAAGACTACGAGGCCGTCCTGCCGAAACTTTACATGCTGCATGCCAAAGAAGGAAGCAAAGGGATGGATTCCTATCTGGTAATGAAGCGGATCATTGATATTCTTTTCTCCGCACTTGGTCTTCTCGTACTGCTGCCGCTCTTTGCTCTTGTGGCTATCCTGATCAAGCTGGAGGATCCCAAAGGCAAGGTGTTCTTCCGGCAGACCAGAGTGGGCAAGGACGAAGTGCTGTTTCCAATGTATAAATTCAGATCTATGGTTTCCAATGCCGAGGAGCTGAAGGAAAGTCTTAAGGCTTACAACGAAGTGAGCGGGGCGATGTTCAAGATCAAAAATGACCCCCGCATCACCCGGATCGGAAAATTTCTGCGCAAGACGAGCATTGATGAACTGCCTCAGCTCTGGAACGTGCTGATGGGCCACATGAGTCTGGTCGGCCCCCGTCCTCCGCTCGTTGAAGAGGTGGCGCAGTATACGGATTACGACAAGCAGCGGCTGCTGGTTACGCCGGGCTGTACCGGATACTGGCAGGTTAACGCCAGAAACAGCGTCGGCTTTGACGAAATGGTACAGCTGGATCTGACTTATATCCATATCCGGAGCACGATGCTGGACCTGAAGATCATTTTCAAAACCGGACTGATGCTGCTCGGTTCCAAGGACGCTTATTAAAAATATGGGAATTGGGTGATTGCCGATGACTGAGTACGGAGACATCCCAAAGGTTTCCATTATTATCTGCACCTATAACAGGTCGGCCCTGCTGGTAAAAACCCTTCAGTCGCTGATCGGACTTGAGAATCTGCATCAGGCTGAAATCATTGTGGTGGATAATAATTCACCGGATGGTACGGCAGCGGCGATCAAGGGCTTCATCGGAAGTCATGGTACAGAAATGGATATCCGTTATCTTCTGGAGCCGGTACAGGGATTGTCGGCGGCCCGGAATACAGGAATTCTGGCTTCCAAATCGCAGATCATCGCCTTTCTCGACGATGATGCGATACCTTGCCGGAATTGGATTACAACTATAATCAGCACCTTTGAAGAAAGGCCGGAAGTCATGGCCATGGGCGGAAAGGTGGCCCCGATCTTCGAAAGCAAGCGCCCGGAATGGCTGATCAAGCCGTTTGAGCTGCCTTACACCATCGTTGATCTCGGAGGCAAGGTCAGAGAATATCCGAAGCGGCTGCATCCGTGCGGAGCCAATATGGCGATGCGCAAGCCGGCATTCGATATCAGCCTGTTCCCGCTGGATCTCGGTAGAAAGGGCGATTCCCTCATCTCCGGTGAGGAAACCTGGCTCTTCGGGCAGCTGCAGAGGCAGGGACACACCATCCTGTATCACCCGCAGATGGCCGTAGACCATTTCGTGGCAGCGGGGCGTCTGACCGAAGACTGGATTATGAAAAGGTATTACAGCCAGGGCATCTCCAACGCCATGAAAAGCGAAGGGCTAAAGGGTAATTTGCTGCTGCTGGGTACAACGGCCGCCAAAATCGTGTACGTCATGGCCGATTCGGTCTTTTCCAGAAGCCAGGGCAGAAAGCTGCTGAACAAGTGCCGGCTGGAAAGCATTCGGGGGACGCTTCATATGTTTTGGAACCGGAAAAGGGAATCTGCAGCGGGGTGAGGGAAGACAATGACTAATTTTGAGTGGGGCACCAAACTAAACGCTTTGCCATACGGAATGCTCTACCTCGTGTCCGCACTGTTTCTGGGGACCGCGGTCATTTACCAGCCGGTATTTGCGGTAGCGGCCGTACTCTTGATTATTTTACTGACTGTCTCCATCTCACGCCCAGATGTTATCAGTTATTTCGTACTGCTGACGACAGCGGTCTCGATCAACTTTTTGTTCAGCGGCAGCATGTTCGGTTTCGAAATCCTCTCGCTTTACAAGCTGGTAATCCTGATGCTGCTGGTACCCTGCATTCTGGTGAACGGACTGCGATTCAAGCTGAGTCCCCCCTTGTGGGCGATGTTCATTCTGGTGATTATCACCTTCGGCTTCTCCATCTGGCTGCCGGAGATGAGCTCTTCCATTGCTGTAAAAGCTTTTATCGGACTGTCGCTCCCCTTCGTGTTTCTCCTGATCAACTGGAAGAAGGAGGTAGCCGACAAGCAGATCCGTATTCTTGCGAGTCTGCCTGTAATCAGTGTAGGGATAGGGATACTGCTGCAGATAGCAGGCATGCATTCCCTCCTGTCCATTGAATTTACAGGAGCTGTACGGCTCCAGGGAGCAAACATTGCACCGCATCTGGCGATGCTGGCATTCATGGGCGTGGCGATCTGCTTCATAGAGATCAAGCGCAGCCCGCAGCATATCCGGCTTTTTTACACCTTGCTGGGCCTGAACTTTCTGATTCTTGTCGGAACAGGAACGAGAGGGCCGATGCTGGCACTCGTACCAATGGTTCTCTATTATTTCTACGACATCTCGCGCCAGTACTTAAAAGGCAAGTCACAGTACCTGTTCCTGCTTCTGGGCGGGGGGATCGTACTCTCCGGAGCTGTCTATCTTCAGCTGGATAATCTCAGAAAACGCTCCTTTGAGCGGACTACGGAGACGGGGATTGACCTGTCGGGCCGGACGGAAGCCTGGGAGTTTTTCCTGAACAAGGCAGCCGGATCGCCCTGGGCGGGCCGGGGACTTGGATCAGCCACCGTAGCCAATGACGGTACACTCTATTACGGGTTTGTTGTTCCGCATAATGAGTACATCCGGTTTTACTACGATGGAGGGTACATCGGCGCCATCCTGCTAATGCTTTCTTTACTGGCTGTGTTTCTTGTGGTTTACAGAGCTTTGGCGCCGCGGGTCAGACCTTATTACGCACTCCTGATTGCAGCGTTTCTAGTATATTCCTTTTCAGATAACACGCTGTCGACGGTCCAATTCATTATTCCGTTCTGTTGGTACCTGAACTGCCTGTATCGATCTTCACAGCCAACCGATTCCCCACAAAAAGAAGTGATACGATGAATCAAGTGAATATGTTCGATGTTAACTTTAATAACTATGACTTCATGGACTTGCTTGATTACATCGACAAAACGATTCAGGAAAGGAACCAGTCCTACATCCTGACCTGCAATGTCGATCATGTAATCAAGCTGCGTAAGGACAAAGAGTTCCAGGCCGTTTATTCAGAGGCGGGCGCAGTCGTCGCAGACGGGATGCCGCTGATCTGGGCTTCAAAGATGCTTGGCAAGCCGCTCAAGCAGAAGGTATCCGGTTCGGATCTCTTCAGCCGTCTGGGCAACGCCTTCGAGCAAAGGAAGTACCGGCTGTTCTTCCTCGGCTCGGCGGAAGGCGTACCGGAAAAGGCGACAATGAATTTAAAAGCGGCTTATCCCGGCATCAATGTTGTCGGCTGCTACTCTCCCTCCTACGGCTTTGAGCATAACGAGGAGGAGAACCGGCACATCATCAAGATGCTGACGGACAGCCAGCCGGACATTGTATTCGTCGGAGTGGGCGCGCCGAAGCAGGAGAAATGGATTTACCGCCATTACACCTCTTACCAGGCTCCGATTTCGATCGGCGTCGGCGCAACCTTTGATTTCCTCTCCGGTTCCGTGAAGCGGGCGCCGGACTTTATGCAGAAGACAGGGCTTGAATGGTTCTGGCGGCTAAGCCAGGAGCCGGGAAGGCTCTGGAAGAGATATCTTGTAGACGATGCCCAATTCCTGGTTCTGCTGCTCAAGGAGCTGCGCAAGAAAGACCGGGTAAAGGGCAGAAGCCTTGAATAATTACAGTTGCCGGCAGGAGGTGGGGAACGAAGATGACGGAGCAGAATGAGAGCAGTATATCGCTGCCATCCCTGAACACGATGAAATCCGGCGCGGTGACAGCGCTGATCTGCGCCATATGTCTTGGCCTTCCGCTGATAATCGGGTTCGCCAGTGCACAGCTCAGTGCCTCCGACAGTATGCAGGGAGCCATTCTGGCAGGGCTGCTCTTTCCCGCCTTCCTGCTGGCACTGCTGAAGCCCAAACAGCTGATTGCCTACACGCTGCTTATCTGGGCAGTGGCCCCGGAGCTGCGGCGGATCGCCGACTGGTCGGAAGGTGTGTACCATTCCGTATCCCTGCTCAGCCTGGCGCCGCTGCTGACGGGTGCAACCCTTGCCATCCCGGTGCTGCGGGAGATTCACCGGATCCGCAAGTCGTCATCCCGGATCATTCTGTTGTTCTCGGTGGCGCTGGCTTACGGAGCAATGATCGGGCTGGCCAAGAACGGCGTGGGCTCGGTGTACGATCTGGCGAACTACATCGTACCGCTGCTGCTGATTCCGTTCTTTGCAGTTACCCGGTTCACGCCGAAGGATATTGACCGGCTGCTGTACGCTTTTGCCAACATTGCAGTGCTGGTAGCCATCTACGGCATCATCCAGTATCTGACCGTTCCGCCATGGGATGCCTTCTGGATGCGCAATGCCGATATGATCTCCATCGGAACGCCGTATCCGCTGGAAGTCCGGGTGTTCTCGACGCTGAATTCACCCGGGCCGGCCGCTACCTTTCTGGTATTCGCCCTCGTGCCGATGATTCTGGAGCGGAGATGGCAGGGCACTCTGCGCTGGGTCGGCGTACTGCTCGTCGTAATTTGCCTGCTGACCACCCTGGTCCGCTCGGCCTGGCTGGTGCTGCTGGTCATGCTGCTGGTCTACATCGCGTCCTCTCCTTCCAAAGGCAAGTGGAAGACGCTGCTCCAGCTGGGGTTTGTCGCCGCGGCACTGTTCTGGATCGTACCCAAGCTTCCGGGTGCAGAAGGGCTGGTCGCACGGATGGAGACATTAACCTCGGTACAGGAGGATCACTCCTACAATGAGCGGCTCGCCCTTTGGCAGAACATGGTACCACTGGTAGCCTCGAACCCCGTTGGCCAGGGAATCGGCAGTGTAGGTCAGAGTACCAAGCTGGGTAACGGAGGCGAACTTGGCGAGTACGGCAATATGGATAACGGGTTTATCGCATTGCTGCTCACCTTCGGAGTACTGGGGGCCTTGTTCTTCTTCGGCGCACTGGGCGTCGTCATCAAACAGATTGCCCAAAGGGTCACGAGCAAGGACAGTCTTCAGCCGTACGCCAGACTTTCACTGGCAGCCTGGACAGGAGCGGTAGTCAGCCTGTTATCCGATAACGGCTTCCCGGGACTGAAAGGATACCTGATCTGGATGCTGATCGGGCTGGGCCTCGGCGCCAAAGAGATTATTGAGAGTAGAAAGAAGGGAACACCGCATGCAGCAGTCGAACGCCAAATCACTTCCCACTAGCGCGGTCTGGTCCTCGCTCAAGAGGTTTACCAAGAGCAAGAACAACAGCTCGGCGCAGTCAAAACCATGATGGTCAGCGTGCTGATCCTGCTGGTCAATATGCTGACCGGCGTGCTGACCGCCCGCTACCTCGGACCTTCCGGCCGCGGGGAACAGACGGCGATGGTGAGCTGGTCACAGTTCCTGGCGTTCAGCATGAGCTTCGGGATTCCGTCGGCGCTGATATACAACGCCAAGAAGAACCCCGATGAAGCCGGGGTGCTGTACCGGGTTGCGCTGCTGATCGGCCTGGGTTTCGGGATAATAGCGATGACAGTAGGGATTTTCGTTCTGCCGTACTGGCTCGATTCCTTCAGTTCAGAGGTTGTGCTGTTTGCGCAAGTGTCCATGATCCTGTGCCCGCTGATTGTGGTTTCACAGATCAACAATGCGGCCTTTCAGTTCAGGGGGGATTACAAAACCTTCAACTGGCAGCGGTATCTGGTGCCGCTTCTGACGCTGGCGGTCATCGGCATTCTGATCCTTACCGGCAGTATGAATCCATATACTACCGCTCTGGCTTATCTGGTTCCTTCGGTACCCCTGTTCATCTGGATGACGCTGCTCCTGCTGCGTACCTACAAAGTAAAGATGAGAAACACTTACCGTAATTTCAAGAGACTGTTCACCTACGGGCTTGGCTCTTACGGTAATGACCTGCTCGGCCAGTTCTCTACATACATTGACCAGATCATTATCGCCGGCCTGCTGCGGCCGGCGACCTGGGGCTGTATGCCGTGGCGGTAAGCCTGTCGCGGATGGTCAACTTTTTCTCGAATTCCATTACTGTGGTGCTGTTCCCGAAAGCCTCCGAGCTTTCGAAAGATGAAGCAATCTCGCTGACCTTCAAGGCTTTCCGGATCAGCACCACCTGCACCCTGCTCGGCGCACTGTTCCTGATGCTGGTGGCCCCCTTTGTTATCCCGCTGTTGTACGGCAAGGATTTCAACACCGCACTGACGGTATTCCGGCTGCTGCTGCTGGAGGTAACGATCAGCGGAGGCACCCTGATTCTGGCTCAGACCTTCATGGCGCTCGGCAAACCGAAGTTTGTATCCATCCTGCAGGGGGTGGGGCTGCTGCTGGTAATCCCGCTGCTCTTCCTGCTGGTGCCAAAGTTCGGATTGTTCGGAGCGGGAGTGGCGATGCTGTCATCGGCAATCCTGCGCTTCCTGTTCATAATTCTTAATATCAGATACAACCTGAAAGTTAAGCTTCCCCGCCTGCTGATCAGCAGGGAAGACATCCAATGGATGAAGACAACGATGAATTCTTACATCCGCAAGAAACCCGCGGATCCAGTAGTTAAGTAAAGGAGGAGACCTTCATGGATTCAGTAACAAGCGTGCTTGGCAGCCCGGGCAGTTACCCGATTTCGGTTGTCATCATTGCTCAGGATGACGAAGTTCGCATATCCAAAGCAATTCAGTCCTGCCGGCCCTTCGCGGACGAGGTAGTCGTAATCGACGGAGGAAGCAAGGACGGGACGGTGCAGCTGGCTGAAAGCCTCGGCTGCCGGGTATACGTCAACCCGTGGCCAGGATATGCCAAACAAAGGGAATTCGGAGTGGAACGCGCCGTCCATGATTGGGTCTTCCTGATTGATACCGACGAAGTGGTCAGCGATGAGCTGGCACAGGATATTCTGCATCGCAAGCCGGGGCTGACAGACCGGGGCGTAGCCTTCTCGCTTTACCGGATCGGTGATTTCCTGGGCAGATGGCTGGACAAAGGGGAGTACCTGGTCCGCCTGTACAACCGCAAGGAGTACGGCATCCGCAATTCCCTGGTGCATGAGATGCCCGAGGTTGAGGAGGAACGGACGGTCCGGCTGAACGGAGTGCTTTGGCATCAGGGCTTCCGCAGCATCAACGACCATGTGGCCCGCTTCAACAAATACACCGACCTGGAGGCACAGGCGGCATTTGAGAAAGGTAAGCCGTTCAAGCTGAGAAACCTGCTGCTGCGGCCGCCGGCACGCTTCCTGCAGAAGTACTTCCTGCATGGCCTGTTCAAGAAAGGCATTTCCGGATTTGCGGTATCCGTATTCTGGGTGATGTATGAATTCATGGTCGGCTTCAAGCTTTACGAATTAACCAGCTCCGGCAGGCTGGCCCGGCATAACGCGCAGGGCCAGGCGGAGAAAGGGAAGAAGGGGGAGAGAAGCTATGCCGTACAGTGACGGACTGAACATTATGACGACCGGCCTCAGCTGGCCCTCGCTGCAGCCCGGCGGGCTCAACACGTATTTCAAATCTGTATGTGAGCAGCTCTCCACACGCAATCAGGTGCATGCGCTGATCTGCAGCCAGGAGACACCGCCGACTCCCAAGGATCTGATTATCCATAATGCGGGCGATCCCAAGGAGACGATCTGGAAGCGCAGGGATGCCTTCCAGCGTAAAGCGGCAGACCTGATGGGCAGCGGCAGCGGACGCATCGACATCCTGTACTCGCACTTTGCCCCTTACGGCGTAGGGCCGGCGATTGAGGCAAAGAAGCGGGGGATTCCGGTCATCATGACCTTCCACGGTCCCTGGAATGAAGAGATGAAGATCGAGGGCCAGGGCATCAAGCACCGGGTCAAGACGACCATCGCCAAGTCCATCGAACGCAAAGCCTACAAGCTGGCAGATAAATTTATTGTCCTTAGCGAGTACTTCCGCGACATGCTGCATCAGCTGCACGGAGTGCCGCTGCACAAGATTGTCGTGATCCCGGGTGCGGCCAACATCGAACGCTTTGTTCCGGCGAACAACCGGCTGGCGGTACGGCGGACACTGAATCTGCCGGAAGGGGCAACCACCGTGCTGACCGTGCGGCGGCTGATGAACCGCATGGGGCTGCTACAGCTGCTGGATGCCTGGAAACAGGTGTCCGAGCGCTTCCCGAACGCGATTCTGCTGATCGGCGGCAAAGGGCCGCTGCGCGGCGAGCTTGAAGAAAAAATCGCCGATTACGGCCTTGGCAACAAGGTCCGGCTGCTCGGATATATTCCTGACCATGAGCTGGCCTCCTACTACCAGGCAGCCGACATGTTCGTGGTTCCCTCACAGGCGCTGGAGGGCTTCGGGCTCATTACCGTCGAGGCATTGTCCTCCGGACTTCCGGTTATGGCTACCCCGGTAGGCGGCAACAAGGAAATTCTCCAGGGCTTCCGGCCGGAGCTGCTGTTCAAGAGTGCAGCCAGCGACGATATGGCAGAGGGTATGATTCATATGCTCAGCAACCGCAAGCTCCTGCCGAGCCGTGAAGAATGCCGTGGCCATGTACTTGAGAAGTACACCTGGCAGCATGTCGGGGATCAGGTTGAATCGGTATTTCTGCAGACTTTGGGAAAGGGTGTGGCCGCAGGATGCTAAAAGTCGCCTATATTGATCACACCGCCAAGTGGAGCGGAGGAGAGGTTGCCTTATTCAATATCCTCACCAATATCGGAGAAAATGTGCAGCCGCTCGTCATTCTGGCCGAAGAAGGGGCGCTTGCTGAACGGCTGCGCGAAAAGGGCATTGATGTCCGCGTCATTCCGCTGGATGAGAGCATCCGCAGCCGCGGCCGCAACGCAGTCAATCTTGGTGCTCCGGCAGCAGCTATCAAGCTGCTGGCCTACGGCAGCAAGCTGGCTCCCCTGCTGAAGCAGGAGAAGGTGGACTGCGTGCATACCAATTCGCTGAAATCAGCGTTCTACGGTGCAGTCGCCGCCAAGAAAGCGGGCGTGCCGCTGATCTGGCATATCCGGGACCATATCGGAGCCCCTTACTTAAAGCCGGTGGTCGCCAAGGCCATCCGCACGATGTCGCGCATGCTGCCAAACGGGGTCATCGCCAATTCGCACTCTACGCTGAGCGCTCTGGAGCTGCCGCAGACGAAAAAGACACTCGTGGTCTACTCCGCCTTCGCCAAGGCGATCAGTGAAGGGACCCGCAGACGGGACCAGAAGGATTTCAACGTGCTGCTGGTCGGACGGCTGGCACACTGGAAAGGACAGCATGTCGTGCTGGAGGCAGCCAAGGCCTTCAAGCAGGACAGCAGAGTGAAATTCTGGCTGGCCGGCGATGCGCTGTTCGGAGAAGAGGAATACAAACAGGAATTGATCCGGACTATTCAGCAGAATGAGCTGACCAATGTCAGTCTGCTGGGCCATGTGGATGACATACAGGGATTAATGCAAAAAGCCGATCTGCTGATTCACACGTCGGTTACGCCTGAGCCGTTCGGTCAGGTCATTGTTGAAGGCATGGCAGCCGGGCTGCCGGTCATCGCCTCGAATGAAGGCGGGCCTGTAGAGATTGTAGTACCGGGTGTAACCGGAATGCTGATCCAGCCTGGAGACGCAGGGATACTCGCAGAATCCATCACATGGATGCTGGAACATCCCGAGGAGCGCAGACGGATGGCCGAGAATGGAACGAAACGGGTGAAAGAGCATTTTGTCATCGAGAATACCGTCAAGGACATTGTTGATTACTACAAAGGACTGCTGGCGGCAACCTGATTGTGCTTGATGATGCGGCTCCATAAAACTTTGAGGATGATTCACATGAAAATTGCGATAGCGCACGATTACTTAATCCAAATGGGCGGGGCGGAAAGAGTAGTGGAGGTATTCCACCACATGTATCCGGAGGCTCCGATCTTCACAACCGTGTTTAACGGAAGCCGATTGACCGACAACCTCAAAGACGCGGACATTAGGGCCTCCTGGCTGCAGAAAATTCCGGGAGTGAAGACCAATTTTAAAGGGGTGCTGCCGCTATATCCCATGGCCATCCGTGATCTGGATTTTCGCGGATATGATATCGTCCTAAGCTCCAGCAGTGCTTTTATGAAAAGCATTCAGGTGCCCGAATCGACGTTCCATCTCTGCTATTGCCATACGCCGATGCGCTTTGCCTGGGATTATGACACTTACATGGAGCGGCAGACCAATTCCGGACTGTTCAAAAGACTGCTGAAGATTTACATGCAGCGGCTCAAGACCTGGGATCAGCGGACGAGTAAAAATGTTAACCAGTTCGTAGCCAACTCTTCCGTCGTGAAGACGCGGATTCAGAACTATTATCACCGCGATGCGGATATTATCTTCCCGCCAATCAACACCGCACGCTTCAGCAGCTCGAATTCAATCGGCGACTACTACCTGATCGTCTCACGGCTCGTGTCCTACAAGCGCATCGATCTCGCAGTGGAAGCTTTTAACCGCAACGGGCTGAAGCTGTTCATCGTCGGTGACGGACCGGACCGCAAGCGTCTGGAAGGCATGGCCAAGGGCAATGTGTCCTTCCTGGGCCGGCTGGAGGATTCCGAGGTAACGGGGCTTATGTCACAGTGCCGGGCTTTTATTTTTCCGGGCGAAGAGGATTTCGGTATTACGCCGCTGGAGGCGAATGCTGCAGGAAGACCGGTTATTGCTTACCAGGCCGGAGGGGCGCTGGATACAATCGTGCCTTATGTGAACGGCGTATTTTTTCAGCATCAGGAAGTTGACGATTTACTGAAGGCCATAAACGAAGTGGAGTCCTACGCATGGGATATCGGCCGGATTATGGGGCATGCCCGCAAGTTCGATGAACAGGCGTTTATGGTGCAGTTCAAGCAGTATGTAGAGCAAGCCTACGTTAATTTCCTAAAAGGAGGATGATTGTATGAAGCTGGCAGTTATCGGTACCGGCTATGTCGGTCTTGTATCAGGCGTGTGCTTTACATTGAATGGAAACCATGTGATTTGCGTCGATAAGGATGAGGAAAAAATCAACAAGCTTAACCGGATGGAATCCCCGATATACGAACCGGGCATTGAGGCATTGATTGAAATGAATCTGCGTGAAGGCAGACTGTCCTTTTCAGCGGATCTCAAGGAGTCGGTACGCCGCTCCGATATCGTGATCCTGGCTGTAGGAACACCGTCATTGCCTGGCGGCGAAGCCGATTTACAGTATATCGAAGGGGCTGCCGCTGAAATTGCAGATGCCATGGAAGGCTACAAAATCATCATGACCAAGTCCACGGTTCCGGTCGGAACGAATGAACGAATCCGCAAGCTCATCGCTTCCCGCACCAATCACCCCTTCGATATTGTCTCCGCTCCAGAATTCCTGCGTGAAGGCTCCGCGATCCGCGATACCCTGCACCCGGACCGAATCGTTATCGGTCTAGACAATCCGCAGCTTGAGCCGACTATGCGCCAGCTTCATCAGGGCTTCACGGAAAACATCTTCGTAACGGATATCCGCAGCGCGGAAATGATCAAATATGCATCCAATGCATTCCTGGCGACCAAAATCTCCTTCATCAACGAGATCGCCAACATTTGTGAAAAGGTGGGAGCCGACGTGACCATGGTGGCGGAAGGTATGGGGATGGACCGGCGAATCGGCTCCTCGTTCCTGCAGGCCGGCATCGGCTACGGAGGCTCCTGTTTCCCGAAAGATACCAATGCCCTGATCCAGATTGCCGGCAACGTGGACTACGAGTTCAAGCTGCTGAAATCGGTAGTCGAGGTGAACAAGGACCAGCGGTTTATGATTATCTCCAAGCTGCATGAATCGCTCGGCAGCCTGCGCGGCGCCGTGATCGGCATCTGGGGCCTGGCCTTCAAGCCGAATACCGATGATGTACGCGAGGCTCCGGCACGCGAAATAGTGGAGGCACTGGTAGCGGAGGGCGCTACAGTGAAGCTGTACGATCCGATCGCCGCATCCAACTTCCGTGCACAGTACGACCATCCGCAGCTGCGCTGGTGCGGTGTGCCGGAAGAAGCTGCAGAAGGCAGTGATGCTGTCTGCCTGCTGACCGACTGGGCACAGTTCAAGGATATTGATCTGCATCACCTGTCCGGCACCATGCGCCGCCAGATCCTGATCGACGGGCGCAACGTCTACTCGAAGGAGCAGATTGAGGGCACGGGCCTTGAGTATCATTCTGTCGGCCGTCCGCAGATGGGCGGGCTTAGCGGATATTCTCCGGTTGCCGGTGCGGTTTAAAGGTTAGGCTATACGCTTTTACGCTTGTAAGCTTTTAAATCTAGTGTCTTTTGCATAGTGCAAAACTCTGACCTAACTACAGCTCTTGATTTTTAGCACTTAATTTTTAGCTCTTAATCTTTAGCTGCCGCTCAACCAAGCGGCGATTCCGGATCTTTAGCAGGGAGCCTTCCCTGCGAGACAGCAAACAGCTTACCTGTTGTAAAAAGGATCGGAGAGGAATTTTGGAGCTGTAGGAGCGTTAGCGTCCGCCTGAAAGCTTTCCGCAGGAAAGCTCGCTTCGGAAGCATATGCTGTCTCGATTTCTACCGCGGCCAGCGGTTCAAAGCAGGAAATCCGAAGACAACAGCGGCCGAAAGCCCAAACATTCCTTGCAGTGACCCTTACAACAGAAACGGTTTTGCTTTCCTGCAACATACAGCTCCCAATAACAATCCGAAATTTTCGCGTCACATATACCAAGGAGGGGTTCCCATGAAACTAGTACTTCTATCAGGCGGTTCAGGTAAACGGCTCTGGCCATTGTCCAACGACTCTCGCTCCAAGCAATTTCTGAAAGTACTGGAAAGCCCGGCGGGTGAACCGGAATCAATGGTGCAGCGGGTCTGGAGACAGCTGGATGAAGCAGGGATGACGGGCTCATCCTACCTCGCTACAGGCCGCAGCCAGGTGGAGTCCATCCAGAGCCAGCTCGGCAGTCATGTGCCGATTATCGTGGAGCCGGAACGCCGCGATACCTTCCCGGCCATTGCGCTGACAGCGGCTTACCTGTATTCCATTGCCGGCGTTTCCCCGGCGGAAACAGTGGCCATTCTGCCTGTCGATCCGTATGTGGAGGCATCCTTCTTCGATACGGTAATCCGGCTGGAGCAGACGATGGAGGAGAGCGGCGCGAACCTGGCGCTGATGGGCGTAGTGCCTGAACATGCCTCAGAAAAATACGGATATATTATTCCTACCAGTGATGCGGCGGGGGCAAGCGGCTACCTGCAGGTAAGCCACTTCCAGGAAAAGCCTGACCGTGTGCAGGCAGAAGGGCTCATCAGCAAGGGCGCCCTTTGGAACTGCGGCGTATTCGCTTTCCGCCTCGGTTATCTGCTGGATATTCTGCAGAGCAAGGGTCTGCCGCTTAACTACGAAGAGCTGCAGAAGCAATACAAACTGATGGCTTCCATCAGCTTTGATTACGAAGTGGTTGAAAAAGAGGAGAAAATCGTCGTTCAGCCGTATGCAGGCTTCTGGAAGGATCTTGGCACATGGAATACGCTGACCGAAGAAATGAGCAGCAATCTGGTCGGTAAAGGGGTAGTAACCTCTGATTCCGAACGGACCTGCCTGATCAATGAGCTGGATATTCCGATTACCGTTATCGGGGCCAAAGATCTGATCATCGCCGCCAGTCCTGACGGAATTCTTGTTACGCATAAGGCGGAAAGCCCGCGCATCAAGGAAGTGCTCAAATCTCATGAACAAAGACCGATGTACGAAGAACGCCGCTGGGGCCACTACAAGGTAATTGACTATGTGAAATATGATGAGGGCAATGAAGTGCTGACGAAACGGATTTTTATCGAGCAGGGGAAAAATATCAGCTACCAGCTTCATCACAAACGCAGTGAAATCTGGACCTTTGTGAGCGGGGAGGCCAGCATCGTCATCAATGAAAAGATGCATAAGGTAAAGGCAGGCGATGTTGTCCGCATCCCTGAAGGGACCAAGCATGCCATCCTGGCGCTGACAGATGTGGAGTTTATCGAGGTGCAGAGCGGCTCCGAGCTGGTGGAAGAGGATAACATCCGGATTACGCTCGATTGGGAGGACATTGAATTACACCAGTTTATTTCATAGGTCTAATTTATCTATTTAACCAATTGTGAAAAGTGTGAAACGGGTATTTGGAACTATTTATTAAGATTTATTCATTTTTGCTATAAACCTACAACTTCATAGAGTCGATACTTACGGTAAGAAGGATATTTCCTTCCAAAACGACAAAGGCAAACCTACTCGAAAGATAGGGACGCAAAGCTATAGGGCCTCTACCAAGTGGCAGCCTGGCTACCGAAAGGAAGATGAATGTTGAAAGCTTACCGTAAGTCTCGCCTGTTGTCTGCCGTATTGTCCGTGGCCGTTTTATTGTCCGCTGTACCTATAGGGTTAGGTTTTGCACCGTCATCTGCGCAAGCAGCTTCCGTGACCGGAGTACCAGTAAATCCCAATGCTTCAGCAGAGGCAGTCAAGCTGCTGGACAAAATGTACGCCATCTCCGGGAAGGGGATTATTACAGGACAGCATGACTATTTCGAAAGTCCGGATGAAATCAGCAACAAGCTGAAGACCATAAGCGGACAGTATGCCGCATTGCACGGCTATGAGCTTGGAGCGATCGGCGGACAGACAGAGAGTGGGGTAGCTGCGCAGCGCAAGAACATCGTCTGGAGCGCCACCAACTGGCACAAAGCCGGCGGTATCGTAGCAATGACGTTTCACCAGAATCTGCCCGGCACCAAATATGAGTGGGGCAATGTACAGAAAAACATCAGCCAGGCTGATTTTAACAAGTATGTAACACCTGGAACTGCGGAGTATAATGCCCTGATTACTGATCTGGATAAAGTAGCTGTTTCGCTCAAAAGTTTACGGGACGCAGGGGTTCCCATCCTCTGGAGACCCTATCATGAAATGAACGGCGGCTGGTTCTGGTGGGGCAAGAAAAATAACTTTGCTCAATTGTGGAATATCATGTATGACCGTTTCGTCAACGTTCATCAATTAAACAATTTGCTGTGGGTGTGGAATCCGAATGCTCCCAATTCCAATTCCGATCCCTACGAGCTGACTTATCCGGGTGCGGATAAAGTGGATGTGCTCGCAGTAGATATATATAATAATGACTTTTTGAACCAATATTATAACAGTCTTCTCAGCCTGGCCGCCGGCAAACCGATTGGTATCGGTGAAAACGGTGAAATGCCGAGCATTGCCAAGCTGAAGCTTTCCCAGCAAAACTATGTTTTCATGATGAACTGGGGAAAAATGCTGTATGAAAACAACAGTAATGATACCATCAAAAACTTTATGAACGACAGCTATACCCTGACCCGTGACAAGTATAAGGTATGGGCCGCACCGACAGCGACGCCGACGCCGACAGCAACACCGACACCGACACCGACAGTAAAGCCAACGGCTACGCCAACACCGGTGCCAACAGCTACACCGGTACCGACAGTGAAGCCAACAGCAGTTCCGGTGCCAGCTCCGGATTCTGCAGTGCAGGAGCCGGCGGTTAACGGGCTCAAAGGTGAGTATTTCAAGAATATGACGCTGTCCGGTACTCCGGTGCTTGTGCGTAATGATGCACAGATTAACTACAGCTGGCGTCAGGCGGCTCCGGATCCGGTACTTCCGGTAGACGGTTTTTCCATCCGCTGGACCGGCCAGATCAAGCCGGCCTACAGCGAAACTTACCAGTTCTTTACTAACTCGGACGACGGCATCCGTGTCTGGGTTAACGGCACAGCGGTCATCGACAGCTGGATGAAGCAGAGCGGTACCGAGCGTACCGGCAGCATTGCCCTGCAGGCCGGACAATTATACGACATTAAAGTAGAATATTATGAGAATGCCGGCGATGCCAGCGTCCGCCTGATGTGGCAGAGCCCGAGCCAGGCGAAGGTAGTTGTTCCAACCGGCGCACTGTTTGTTAAGAATTCTGCTGACAATACAGCAGTTACAGCTTCGCTGGCATCGGCAGCAGCAATAACGGTAACAGCAGTAACGGTAACAGCAACACCGGCGCCAACAGCAACACCGGTGCCAACTCCTACAGCTGCACCAACACCAGCGCCAACACCGGCACCAACACCAGCGCCATCACCGGCGCCAACACCAGTACCATCAGCCACACCTGCACAAGCGGCGGCTGTAAACGGACTGCAGGCAGAATATTTTAACAATATTCAGCTTAGCGGTGCTCCGGCACTGGTGCGCACCGATGCTGTGCTGGACTTCAACTGGCGCCAGGGCACGCCCGATGCAGCGATAGGGATTGATTTTTTCTCCGTACGCTGGAGCGGCAAAATTAAACCGCTGTACAGCGAAAACTACAACATATATACCACTTCAGATGACGGCATCCGCGTCTGGGTCGATGGTAACCTGATCATCGACAGCTGGGTGAAGCAGAGCGGAACCGAACGTGTAGGAAGCATCAGCCTGCAGGCCGGGCAATTATATGATATTAAAGTAGAATATTACGAGAACCAAGGAGATGCAAGGGCAAGACTGATGTGGGAAAGTGCCAGCCAACTCAAGGAGGCTGTTCCTGCCAGTGCCTTATTCCTGCCTTCCGTTTTCTGATCAGGAAACGGAGTGTGTTCTGCCCAGTTCTTCGCCGTCACTGATGCTGGTTGAGCTGTTACAATACTAAATCCTCAAAGTCCACCTAATGGGCCCTGCTTACCGGCAGGGCTACTAAGCTATAGTCCTCATCTGGTTGCAAGAATAGGAATCCCTGCCGGGAACCCTTTTTTGGCACCTGTGCGGCTATGCGGCTGGAGAAAGGAGATAACATTGAACACTTACCGCAAGTACCGGCTGTACACCACTGTCCTGCCCATTATCTTTATCCTTTCTTTGCTGCCCTGGTCTGAGGTGCGCAGTCTTCCTGTTGCTCATACACCGGTAGGCCCGGCAGCAGAAATTACCCCGATTAATCCTGACGCTTCCCCGGAAGCAGAAGATTTACTAAGCTATCTGATAAGCCTGAGCGGTACCGGACTGATTTCCGGGCAGCATGACTATCTGGAGAGTCCTGATGAATTTAACAAAAAGCTGAAGTCAATAAGCGGGCAGTCCGCCGTGCTGCATGGCTATGAGCTCGGAGCAATTGGCAATCAGCCGAAATCCCTTATAGCCCAGCAGCGCCAGTGGGTTGTGGACAGTGCGATCAGCTGGCATGAGGGCGGAGGCATCGTAGCGATGACCTTCCATCAGAATCTGCCCGGAACCTCTGACGAATGGAAGAATGTCAAGATGGGGTTAAGCCAGGAGAAGTTTGATGCCTATGTGACTCCGGGTACCGCAGAATATAACAAGCTGATTGCTGATATTGATGAAATTGCCGTTTATCTGGAACAGCTGCAGGAAGCCGGAGTTCCGGTGCTGTGGCGGCCTTATCATGAAATGAACGGGGGCTGGTTCTGGTGGGGGGAGAAGGATAACTTCGTCAAGCTCTGGGACATTATGTACAGCCGCCTGACCCGTACACACGGGCTGAATAATTTGCTGTGGGTCTGGAATCCGAATGCGCCTAATGAATCGTCTGATGAATATGATCCTTATTTTCCGGGTATCGACAAGGTGGATATTCTGGCTGCAGATATTTACAATAATGACTTCAGGCAATCCTACTATGATAAGCTGCTGAGACTTGCACAAGGAAAGCCGATCGGCATCGGGGAAAGCGGAGAGCTTCCAGACCCTGTAACATTGTCTCAAACCCAAAGTAAATGGGTATATACGATGACATGGGGGAAAATGCTGACGGAGAATAATAACAACCAGAAAATTACCAGTTTTATGAACAATAAATACATTGTTTCAAGGGATGACTATATTGTTAACCTGGCCAGCAAGGTAGACAAGACAGCCGCTGTTCAGGCCAAAGGATTAAGGGCACAGTATTTCAATAATATTGACCTGACCGGCGGTGCGGAACTGATCCGCAATGACAGTAAGATCGACTTTAACTGGCATCAGAATTCACCGGCGGTCGGAATCCGGAAAGATCTTTTTTCCGTCCGCTGGACCGGAACCATTAAGCCTTTATACAGCGAAAGATATACCTTTATATCCTCCTCGGATGACGGAGTCCGCGTCTGGATCGGCGGCAGGCTGATTATCGACAGCTGGAAGAAGCAGAGCGGCGACAGCCGGGAGGGAAGTATACTGCTGAAAGCCGGAACCCCATATGACATCAAAGTCGAATATTATGAGGATCATGGCAACGCAAGCATTGGTTTACAATGGAAGAGCGCCAGTCAGAAGCAGGGAGTTATTCCCCCGAGCGCATTGACTCCTCCTAAGTAATCTACTCCCGGAAGAAAGCGAGGACAAGGGAATGAGGACCAGAAATAAGAAGAAAAAAACCATTAAACCTCTTCATCTACTGCTAAAATTCGCAGCTTTAGCCATCTTGTTTCTAGTGTCTATTTCTGTCTTCGGAGAGGACGGCACGAAACGGGGCGAGGTGGAGGTAGACATGACCAAACTGTCATCAGCAAGTGATGCAGGCCCGCAGTTGCCTGACGGGACAGTGCTGTGGCAGCTTGGCAAGCAGGACGGATCGTCCGCAGAATTTGCGGCAGCTACTTCTGCCGGTGTCAAAGCCGCCTATACTGTTTCTTCCGCCTCCGGCAAGACGCCTTCAAATCTTCAGAGCGTACCTTCGGGGCTGAGAGGGGATACCAATCCTGAGCTGAGTATCACCTACAATTTGTATAAGATCCCGGAGAACGGGGTCTTATTTCGCGTAAGCATCATTGATGCCTACAAATCTGTCCCCCAGATGAGTGTTTTCTCCAACAGCCAGCTGTCCGGCATCATCCAGATTGCCGGTGTGGCCGGCACAGACAACGAGTACAGTTTCCGCAAAAGCTATGAGCTTTATATACCCAAAGAGCAGCTTACAGCAGGGAGCAACGAATTGAAGCTGCAGGCTGCCCGGGGAATCTATTCGTCAAGTATGGAAGATAAGTACAACTGGTGGACCTGGGATGCCCTTAGTCTGGAATCGCTGAATGAGCCGATTCAGGAGCCCATTCATGGCAGCTACACACTGACGGGCACTATGGTCAACAATAAGCAGTTTTATTTTGACGAAGGTGCGGTTACCCATCTGCCTTACATTATGAAATGGCTGGGTATAGCATACAGCGGCAACGTTATGCGTACCAGCTGTGCCAGTGATGTCGGCCGCTCCTGCTCCAACATGGCGGATTATTACAAAGTGCTGCAGGATTACAATATGCAGTCAGTGGCTCTCTACCTGCATACCGGCGATATCAAGCTGAATGCTGACGGCTCACTGCCGGCGGATGCTGAGAAAAAGCTGACAGATTACTTCGAGCAATACAGCCCTTATTTTCAATATTATGAGGTGGATAATGAGCCTGGGCTATTTAACCGTTCCAAAGCCGTTAATCTTGCCATCGCCGAATGGCTGAATACGAAGGGTAAGACCATTGCCCCGCATCTGCAGACTGTTGCCCCGGGCTGGGCCTACTGGCCTGAGTATAGAACAGATTCCTGCGGCAATCAGAAAGGGACTGTCAAACAGTGCGGCGATCCTGACGGCTGGGAGCGTGATCCTGAGCAGAGGGCCGAGCTGGAAGAGGTTACGGATTTGACAAACGGGCATTCCTACGGGGACTCCTATATTTTCAGCGACGGGGGCAGCTTCACCGAGAATCTCAAAACCTTCGGCGGTGCGGCAGACGGACTCAGCAAAAAAATGCTGACCACTGAATTCGGTACTTCGGATTCACATGTCGATGCGTACCAGTACGGGGCTTCCGAGCCTACGGCAGCGGTATTTGACCGGATCATGCGCGCCCATATCGGTTACGCGGATATGTTTGTGCAGCATGCGGCCTTCTTCAAAAATTTCAGCCTGTTTAAATATGGCTTTAATCTGGAAGAGCATGATCCGGCCAAGACGGAAATCTATTACACCAAAGAAAATGAGGACTCCCGGGTGAGCATTATGCGCAGGCTGAGTCTGGCTTATGCCACGCATGGAGCACCATTAACCTATCAGATCACCAATAAGGATGAGCTGGCCGACAAGCTTGTCTATGTCCGGGCTGTAGACACCTCGACCCTGGAGCCGCTGGCCGGCAGCGGGGCTACATCCAATAAGGTACTGGTGAATTTCGTTAACTTTGAAGAAACAGAACAAAAAGTTACGGTTAAGGTCACTATGCCTGAAAAGACGGTATACGAAGGGGAACGTTTCGGCGACGGGGATACGTATGAGGCAGCGCGCAGTTATGTATCCGGAAAAAATGCAGCGCCTGAGCTCGAATTCACCGAGACTTTAGCACCGGGAGAAGCGGTCCAGTATATACTGGAGCCTTCTTCCAAGGTGGCGGATGCTGCACCGCAGGGCTTCAAGGCACAGGCAGCAAAAGGGCTATCCATGAAGCTGAGCTGGCTGGAGGCTCCCGGAGCAAGCTATGAGGTGCTCCGGGCCGACGGCTCCGGCGGGGATATGAAGGTTGTAGCGACGAATGTGCAGAGCACCGGCTATACTGACAGCAAGCTGCAGGAGGGAACGCTTTATACCTATGCAGTAAGAGTTACCGGTTCGCGTCTTTTGTCGGATAAAGTGCAGATTACTGCTACAGGTCTGGTTCCGCTGGATCGTTCAGCTTGGAAGGTCTCGTCCAACATCAGTACCAGCGTATCTAATCCTGGCGGTGCCATAGACGGGGACCGGCGCACACGCTGGGATACAGGCAAGCATCAGGCATCAGGAGAATATTTTCAGATCGATCTCGGAAAAGCCTACACTGTAGAGGCGGTTGAGCTCGATTATACTTTGTCCTCCTATGACTATCCGCGCAGCTATGAGCTGTACGTTTCAGATGATGCTCAGAACTGGAAACGGGTGGTCAGCGGTAAAGGCCAGCTTAGCATGACCCGGATTTCTTTTCCTCAATTAAAGACACGTTATATCAAGATTCTGCAGACAGGAGCCGGAGGGAATTACTGGTCCATTCAGGAACTGCAGGTATACTCAAGAGAATAGGGTACAGGAGGGCAGCAACTCTGCATTCTTGTGAAGGGACCCCGCCGCTACCGGCAGGGTTTTTTGCTTTGTATAGGAAGGCGTGATTTGCGTATGCTAAAAAAGAAGCGGATAATCGCCCTGCTATGCTGTTTATGTCAGATTCTATCCCGCCGTCAGGTGATTTATGTCAATATAGCTGTACTCCGCTGATTGTGATACAAATAACAGGTTTCTCCTATTAGGTATGCTAGAATTTGCAGCAACAAAAGCAAAAAACAACCTTGCAGACAGCATATCACTGTGTTATATTGTATATAGATTTAGATTGAGTCTAAATACAATAACAAATAAATTCACTATAGGAGGCTATTTAGAATGAGTACTCAAGTCAATAATCAGACTGAACTGCACGCTGCATTGAACCGCCAGACTGCGAACTGGACCCTGCTCGGAGTGAAACTGCATCACTACCACTGGTATGTGAGCGGAACACAATTCTTCACCCTGCATGCCAAGTTCGAAGAGCTCTACACCGAGGCTGCCACCTATGTGGATGATCTGGCTGAACGTCTGCTCGCTATCGGCGGTAAGCCGGCTTCGTCAATGACCCAATATCTGGCCCTCTCCGGGCTGAAGGAAGCTGTCGGCGGCGAAAGTGCGAAAGAAATGGTTGCCCAGCTGATTAAGGATTTTGCACATGTCTCCGAAGAGCTCAAGAGTGCGATCTCCGCTGCGGAGGAGCTTAGTGACCAGCCGACGGCTGATCTTCTGATCGGAATCAGAACCAGTGTCGAGAAGAATGCCTGGATGCTGAACGCTTATCTGGCTTAATAACAGCTGCTTGATGAATTGCTGAGCTGCTCTGCCTGTGCAGGCTGCTGGAGCATTAAAGTGCCCGTGCGATAACCGCACGGGCACTTTTGATATACAGCCTATTTAATGAATACACCGCCAAATGGCAGCGCCTCACGCAGAAAACGCTTGATGATCCCATCCTCGTCATGCTCCCGTTCAAAGCGGCGGCTCTGGCGGCCTGCCTGAAACAGCACCGGACCGTGGCCGGTCATTTTCCAGTGATAGCTCATATGCTGGCTGGCCAGATGATTGCCGTAAACGGTCAGCTCGAGCCTGGCGTTCTCGGGATAGGCAATAATACTGCCTGCATCCACATACAGCGGCTCCGTGGGATGCAGTTCAGCCTCGCAGACCGTTCCTTCGGTAAGAATGCCGATGCTGCCGTGGCCGGCAAATTTCACCTTCACCACATCGCGGGTCACCAGCATATTCTTCATACTCAGTACGCGTGTCTGCATCGTAATTCCATTGCTATAGAAGAACAGGTGCCTGAAGTCATAGAGCAAGTCGCTTTGCCGTCCAGCTGCAAGGTTTTGACCTTGTAGCCGGGAGGAAGCGCTGCGACAAACCGGCAGGGTCCGGACAGATCAGAACGGATCAGCTTGCGCTTGCGGTACATGCCCTTGACATCCATCAGCCGGTCAGCCCTTCCGGAAGAGGGACCCTGATATGCGATTATCTGCTGAGGATGCAGGACATGAACCTCTTCGTTCTCCCCGACAGTAAAAGCAATGGCTTGTCCGCTGCTGCTGTCGCCTTCATCCTGGATGTCAACGTTCATCGTTCATACTCCTTCCTGTTAAGAGAAAAACAGATAACTGCGTTAACGCAGCCTGTCACGCAGGCTGTCGCTTTTTCTGGAGCGGTGGCGCATCATAAAGCGCAGCAGCCGGATGATAACAAAATAGCCAAGAATAAGGGCAATTCCGGTAATCACTGTAACCTTGATCCGGTTATAATAATTTTCCCGCTCGGTGCGGTCGTTTTTGAGTTCATCAACAACGAGGCTGAGCTGACGGTTCTGCTCCTGCAGGGCCTCATTCTGGGCGCGGTAGGTCTCCATCTGCTCCAGCGTCTGCCCAAGCTGGCTCTGGGTTTCCCCCAGTGCATCAACGGTCTGGCCAAGCTGATCCTTGGTCTGCTGGAGCTCTTCAACAGTCTCCTGATAGCTCTGCTGCAGCTTGTTCACTTCGCCCGGCAGCTCTGAGAAGTTCTGTAATCCATTATATAAATCACTGAAATAATTAGCCTCTGCTGCCGGAGCCGGCAGATAAACGGACAGACCGAGCAGCAGCAGGGCTGATAGAGTCAGCTTCTTCCATGTGCGGGTTAAAGGTTTTATGAGTTTCATATCATTCACCACCTGAAAATAGGTTCGTACTTACTATTATTTTAGCATAGAGAGGGAAGCCCTGGCACTTTTGATCGAAGTCTGACAGCATTTTGGCTTCTGCCTGACAGACGGTGTGTGATTTTGGCGGATAAGATCAGTTTAAGGACTTTTACCCTGGAGTCTACAGCAGTAACCAAAGAGTAATACAGCGATTCCGACAGGCAGGTTTCAATTGGCTTTTCTTAAATAATGAATTTAACGTATACTGTGAACGGGGAGGGCTGATCGTATGAATAAATGGCTGAAAACCGTGCTGTTTCTCGCAGGCTCTGCGCTTTTGACACGTCTGATTCCATTCTCATCGGTGTTCCGCAATCTGGATACGATGTTCCACGAATTCGGGCATGCGCTGGTAACCCTGCTGCTCTCGGGACAAGTGCTGAGGATCGAGCTGTATGCAGACCATAGCGGTGTAACCTATTCGGCTGTTGAAGCAGGACTAAGGCCAGTACTGGTATCCCTTTCGGGTTATCCGTTGGCATCGCTGTTTGCATTGCTGCTGTTTTATTTGTACGCCGCAGGGCGTGAGCGCTGGGGGCTGATGTTATCCTCGCTGGTCGCTCTGGTTATGCTGGTGCTGTATGTCAGGGGCGGCTTCGGCATGCTCTGGCTGGGCGGGTTCATCGCCCTTAATCTGTCTTCTCTGTACATCTGGCCCAAGGCACTCAAATACTATTATCTGTTCCTGGCCTTTCTGACGCTGGAAGAGTCGGTAATGGGTACATTGTTTCTGCTCTCAGCATCGCTGCTGTCACCGTCCAGAGCGGGAGATGCGGCAAATCTGGCCGGACTTACCGTTCTGCCTGCCGTTTTCTGGGCTGCATTATTCTTTCTGTTTTCCTTGCTTTGTGCCAAATGGTCGCTTGCCTGCTTTTTCAGAAAGGAACGTGCGAAGGTTACAAGGGGGCGCCGGTGAAGGTCAGATGAGAATTTCGTCAGATTTAGACAAAAGGACATCAATTCAAAAAGAGCCAATCTGCTTTTTAAGCAGTTTGGCTCTTTTTTTGTCGATAATATAGATGCGAACATACATTCCATGACAAGGAGTTGTCCGCCATTATTGGTACATTAATAGAAGAACCAAAAAAAGAAAGAGGTGGAAATATGCAAGCAAGTATCCAGCCCATATTTACATGGAGCCGGAGCCGGATTTTTGCCGGAGCATCCCGGAATTTAATATTGCTTGTGGAATGGAAAGGGTTGAACCAGCGTGAGGAGGTGCGCAAGAAAAGCCGCAAGCTGGTGGCAAAGGAGATCGAGCTGCGGATCTGGCTGGAAGCACACCTGACCTTTATCGGGGCCTACGGCTGTACCGCTGAAGCCGGGGAAGGGAGATCTCTGCTCCTGAAGCTGGGCAAGATCCATGCAGGAGCGCGCAAGTTCATCTGTCTGGAGTTTAAAACCGAAGGCATGCCTTCCGGAATCCATGAGGCGCTCTGGCTGCAGTGGCAATACAAGCAGCCGCCGGTGGAACGGATCAGGGAGCTGCCGCTGCAAAAGCTGGGACTCGAATATACGCATCATACCGATGCGCTGGCTCTGGATAATTGCTTTCATGTTGAAAAGCATCTGGAACTTCTGAAGATGGTAAAGGTGCTCGAGGAGGTCCCATTGTCAGACAGCCGCAGAAGGGATCTGGTGCTGGAGGAAAGGGTGCGCAGACAGGCGGATAAGCTGCTGCTGCTGGCAGCACGTTCAGGCGATATGCAGCTGGTGAAGGAGGCTGAAGTGCTATATAAGCAGCTTGAAGCCTAGCAGGCCGCAATTTAGCAGGTTAAGCAGTGTTACATACATAACAAATCACCCGATATTGAATAAGGTGCTTAACAGCTCATGTAATATAAATGTGGTAATGTAGTAAAATAGTTCTATTATCTTTTTGTGACTCGGTTATTTGATTCTCATTTATAGATAAATATAACTAAATTATTAAAAATAATGGGTCTATTTTACCATATATCAAGGGGAACTGAAAAATGACAGACCGATTAATCCGGCTGATGCGCATCATCACGCTAGTGCAGGCAAAACCTGGGATTCTGGCGCGTGAGCTGGCAGAACGCTGCGGCAACAGCGAAAGAACGATTTATCGGGATATGGATGCGCTCAGCGCCATGCATATTCCGATTACCCACTTGGGGCATGGGAAGGGATATGCTTTTATCGGTAATTTTGCATTGTACCCTTTAGATCTCACGGATGACGAGGCGGCTGCCTTTTCACAGCTGCGTAAAGTAATGAAAGAAATCAAGCCTTTGCTGCCCGCTGAATTTGAAACTGCCTATGAAAAAATAATGGCTGCACAATATAAGCAAAGGGCGGAAAGGGAAGAAACGATGGAAAGTGTGAGAAAGGAAGCCGGGCAGCCCGGCGCAGACTGGAATTCCATGCAGCTGGAGCAGTCTGTATTTCTTACGGAAATCCTGTCAGCTGTAATGAAGCAGCGGAGCATGCAGGCAGACTATTGTGAGAATGGCAAAGAGGAGCAGGCGCTCCAGATTGACCCTTACTGTCTTGTTCCGCTGGAGAACCGGATTTATCTGATAGGTGCCTGTCACCGTTTCGGAAGAATCCGCGCTTTTCATATGAATGGCTTCTCCAAGGTAAAGACGCTGAATAACTGGTTTTCCAAGGAACGCTTTGACCTGCAGGCTTTTATGTCGCAAAAATGGAGTCTTGATCAGGACAGTGTACAGATCGAATTCAGAATCCGGTTCTCTGAGCGGATGATGGAGCGGCTGAAGTATGAAGAACTGCCGGTAAAGCCTAGCAAGGTGGACAGACAGAATAGCTGTCTGCACTTCAGGATGGCTATTGAGCAGGATATCGCTTTTGTCCGCTGGCTGATGAAGTTTGAGGAGGAGGCTGAGATCCTGGAGCCGTTTTATTACAGGGATGTCCTCAGATATCATATGGAACAATGGCTGATGCTATACAAATAATCGGGATACTTCAGGAACTGTTCCTTCTGTAGCCTGGATTTAGATCCGTGATACAGGCAACTAAACTGGTTCGTGTATATTTGACCTTTGTTCAATTTATATTATATATAACTGTTCATAACTAAATATAAACAAACATAACTAACCATATAGTATTATAAAAAAGGTTGTGCTAAAATAACACCAAAATATACAGATATACATAAGTAGGAGGAATCCATATGTTCAAGAAACTAGCTGTGATCATCATGTCTGTTTTTCTTGTATCAGGTGCATCGGCAGCAACGCCCGGTCTTGAGGTACAGGCAGCAGCCAAGAAAACAGAGATTATCGTTTCCGCAGCGGCCAGCCTGCAGGACAGCCTGGATAAAATCGCGGTACTGTATGAGAAGCAGCATTCTGATATTGACCTTGTCTTCAATTATGGTGCTTCCGGCACGCTGCAGAAGCAGATTGAACAAGGTGCGCCGCGGACCTGTTCTTCTCTGCCGGGGATAAGCAGATGAAGGCACTGGTGGACGAGGGGCTTATTTCGGAGAGTAAGCAGCTCTTGAAGAATCAGCTGGTGCTGGTTGTTCCCGTAAGCTCCAAAACAAAGATCACTTCCATTACACTGCTTACCGATAAGGCCTTTAAAAAGGTGGCCGTTGGCCAGCCTGAATCCGTGCCTGCCGGCCAGTACGCCCAGCAGTCATTGACTGCCAAGAAGGTATGGGATACGCTGCAGAGCAAGCTGGTCTTTGCCAAGGATGTCCGTCAGGTGCTCTCCTATGTAGAGACAGGGAATGCGGATGCAGGCTTCGTATACAAGACGGATGCCCTCACTTCCTCTAAGGTAAAGATCGCGCTTACTGTAGGGGCACATGTGCATAAGGCCATTAATTACCCTGTAGGCATTGTCAAGGAATCTGATCATCAGGCAGAAGCCAAAGCCTTCTACAATTATGTTCAGACCAAGGCAGCAGGCAGCATCTTCACAAGCTACGGATTTTCACTGGCGGATTAATTCATCGAATGAAGATAAGCGGGGTGGAAGCGAATGGAGATCAATTGGACTGAATTTTTCGCCCCGGTCTGGCTTTCAGTCAGAATCGCTGTAATTACCAGCATTATTGTATTTATTCTGGCAACCTATGCGGCCAAGCTGATGGCGGGCCGGAAATTCCCGGGTTACAGTCTGCTGGAGACTGTACTGATGCTGCCGCTTGTTCTGCCGCCGACCGTTGTCGGATTTGTGCTTCTGGTCATTCTGGGACGCAGGAGCTGGATTGGAGAGTTGTATGAACGGTTAACAGAGCAGACCATTCTGTTTACATGGGGAGCAGCGGTGATAGCTGCTGTAGTCGTCGCTTTTCCGCTGGTCTACCGGACCGTAAAGGCCGGCTTTGAGGAAGTGGATAAGGATCTTGAGGACGCCGCACGCGCCCAGGGGGCCAGCGAGCTGCAGGTGCTGCGGTATGTTACGCTGCCGCTGGCAGGCCGGGCGCTGGCTGCCGGATTTGTGCTGGGATTTGCCCGGGGGCTGGGTGAGTTCGGGGCGACCATCATGGTAGCGGGGAATATTCCGGGGCGTACCCAGACTGTACCGACTGCAATCTATGTTGCCGTAGACGGCGGCAATATGACCCTTGCCTGGATGTGGGTCTGTTCCATCATAGTCATTTCTGCGCTTATGCTGATGTTCGTTAACCGCCGTTCATAACGGTGAAGGTGTACGATTACATACAAAAACTCCGGCTTTCCCTGGTCAGTCAGGGAAGCGGAGTTTTTGTTTATCCGGAGAAGCGTTATGTTTCGTAGATAATCTCACCGGTTCCAGTAAGATCATAGCTGTGAATCGTATTAAGCTCGTTCTTGAAGGCCGGGGAACGCAAAATATCGAGCACAGCGCCAATCCACTGTTCATTCTCAGGCTTCTTGAGCATTACAAGATCATAACGCTCCTGAATCAGCGGGATGAACTCCAGACCTTCAATGATTTTGGCGGCCTTTTCTATACCGATGCCGACATCGGCTTCACCGCGGGCCACGCGGCCGGCTACCGCCAGATGGCTGTTCTCCTCGGTCCCATACCCGCTCAGTCCGGCTGCAGGAATTCCGTGCAGCCGCAGCTGCTCGTCCAGCAGCACACGGACGCCGGAGCCGCGCTCACGGTTAATCAGCTTCAGGCCCGGCTGCTGCAAATCCTGCCAGCTGCGGATATTCCGCGGATTACCCTGCTGTACATAGAGCCCGGCGCTGCGGGTCAGCATACGCACGACAAGATAGGGGAAGCCCACCAGCAGCTTGCGGATATAGGGGAGGTTATACTCCCCTGTATCGCCGTCCAGCAGGTGGGTGCTGACTATGTCCGATTCGCCGTTGTACATGGCGATCAGGCTGTCGAGGCTGCCGGCATAAGAACGAAGCGGCCGGGAGGAGGGCAGGCTGCGCTCCAGATGGGTAGCCAGAATATCAAGGGACATGTCCTGTCCGGTAATCACTATGTTCGTTGCAGCAGCCTTAACCGGTCCGGAACCAGGCTGGGTAAGGTGAAGCGGAGGCGAGAAGGTTGCCGGCGGCAGAACAAACGGCATACCTGTCTGCAGAGGGACAGGGGCGGCAGAAGCCCCCTGCGGCGCTGCGGACGAACTTGTGCTGCGCGAATTCTGCTTATAGGCCTCAAGATCAGAGTGGTCTACCCGCATCTGTTTCCCGACACGGTATGACGGCAGCTCGCCTTTTTTGATCAGGTCATAGACCTTTAATTTCGATATCTTCAACAGCCGGGCGATTTCCTCGGTTGTATAGGAAGTATTCTCGGACATGGGATAAAGCCTCCTAGAGGTGCACTGCGGCAGCGCCCAATCAGTCTAAATGATAGATCAAGCCTACCTTATTTTGAGAGCCTGTGCAATTAAAGAACCCTCAGGAGGCCGGGCAGTCCCTAATAGGCCAGCTGTCTGATGTCTCCCGCCTTCTCGGAGGCTGACAGTCCGATCAGTTCGGAGACGGTAACAAACCGGTATCCCTGCTTCTCCAGGGCAGGCAGAATGATCTGCAGGGCCTCATACGTTTGGGATTGCCCGTGAACATAGTCATGGAAGAGGACAATATCACCGCTATGAGCATTCGTGATGACTTTGCTGGAGATATTCCAAACCCCCGGACGGTTCCAGTCGCGTGTATCCTGATGCCACGACCACAGCACGGGCTTCAGCCCCATGCGGTTTGAGACATTGACCAGCGTCTCGTCATACATCCCGCCCGGCGGCCGGAAAAGGCTGCTGTGCCGGCCGGTAACCTTTACAATTTCGTCTTCCGTCAGCTTCAGCTCCTTCATTACCTGCTCTACGGAGATAGGCCGTTTGAAATATACATGGTTATAAGTATGATTGGCCAGCTCATGGCCCTCTGAGATAACCCGGCTGGCGATTTCAGGATAGGCGGCGATTTTTTTGCCTATGGCGAAAAAGGTGCACTTGGCGTTGTATTCCTGCAGTACATCGAGAATCTTGATAGTGTCGGTCGGGTCAGGGCCATCATCGAAGGTCAGGGCGATCACTTTCTGGCGCGTCGGCACTTCCCAGATCATGTCGCCCTTCTGCTCATGATACTGGCGGTTCTTGGTATCGGAACGGGCCAGGGCGTGGCTTGACCAGCTGGCCAGCAGCATGAGCAGGGCCAGAACTGCTGCTGATATTCGGCGGAATCTTTTCATGGTTTGTCAGCTTCACTCCATAGCGGACCCGTGTGCGGGAAACGGGCTATTTTGACCTTAGAATGCTCCATCCCTGTGATGAAATATTCACGGCAGGCGAGAACTCGTTTTTTCTATTTTAGAGTGAAAGTTCTGCCGGAAATGTCTATAATGAAGTACTAAATACAGAACATGGATAGGGGCAGCGGATATGACACTAATTGAGAAAAGAGAGCACAGGCAGTATCCGGAGATTACCCGTCTGGAGACATCAAGAGCGGCGTATGAACGCGACTATTCACGCCTGATTCACTCACCGACCTTCCGCCGGCTGCAGGGCAAATCACAGGTATTCGGCGCCGGCACCGGCGATTATTACCGGACCCGTCTGACCCACTCGCTCGAGGTGGCGCAGATTGCCCGCGAGGCAGCCAAAAGCCTGTTACGTTCTTATCCTGAGGTGGAAACCGGACAGGCGGACAACCCCGGGCTTGTCATTGATCCTGAAGTGGTGGAATGTGCAGCCATCGCCCATGATTTCGGCCATCCCCCGTTCGGGCATAAAGGGGAAGAGGTGCTGGACAACATCCTGGAGCAGCTTATCGCCAAAAAAACAGCCGAGGAAGCGCTGAAGTCAGGCGCCGGCCCGGTGCAGAAGCAGACGATCGAAGGGAATATGAAGCGGCAGTATGAGCATTTTGAGGGCAATGCGCATAACTTCCGGCTGATCATGTTTCTGGAGAAGCGCGAGAATATCGACGGGCTGAATCTGTCTGATGCCGTGCTGCTGGGGATCAACAAGTATCCTTTTCCCGGCACGGTGCTGAAGAAGGGCATGTATCTGTCCGAATGGAATTATATCTCGGAGATCCGCAAGGACTGGGGGATTCCTGACGGCAAAAAGACGCTGGAGGCCCAGCTGATGGACCTGTGCGATGACATCGCCTATTCCGCGCATGATCTGGAGGACGGGATCAAGGCGGGCAAGATTGAAGTCCATGAGCATTTTATGCACGATACCTATATCCAGCGGCTGATTGTAGAGAAGATTACGACGCTGGAGGACTCCTTCTGGAAGGGCTGGCAGCCTGAAGCGATCCACATCAAGGTGGAGGCGGTACTGAGCGAGTTCCTGAGAGTCTGGATGGACAAGATGCCGACCTGCGAAAATGATTATTCCCGTACGCGCCGGGAGGTGAAGGCTTACTGGGTAAGCACCTTCGTCGCCAGTCTCGGGGTCATTTCCGACGGGGACTGGAAGAAGGTCACGTTCATCAAGGATGGCGCAGAGGATGAGGATATGCTGCGGACGGTCAGTGTGCTCAAAAGCTTCGCCTGGGTTACGATGATCCGCGACCTGCGCGTGCAGCGCCTGCAAAAACGCAGTGAATGGATTCTCCGCCGGCTGTGGGGGGCGTTCAACGATCCGGAGACCTCCAAGGCGATCATTCCGAGCGACTGGCTGCAGCGCTTTGAGAAGGACCAGCGGCAGCAGAAGCCGATCTGGACCTGGGAGCATATGGTGATCGACTACATCGCCGGGATGACGGATGCTTTTGCCGAAAAAATCTATAACGAGCTGTACGGCCTGAAGGTAGGCTCCATTTACGACCTGGATTAAGCCGTTCAGACAGACCGGGTTCCCTGCGGGAGCCCGGTTTTATTGTGCGGAGGATATATGACATCATCTAAAAATATCCGTAATTCCTGCCGAAATATAGAGAGTAGTGTATCGTTTTGCCCAATTGTGAAAATGAAAGCAATCGATTGTAAATTACTTGTAAGGTTTTCGGAAATCAGAGGGGGCATAGTTGTGGGAAAAGAGCGGAATCGGTTGGAATCCGTACTGAAGCAGACAAAAGGTACTATGAAAAAGGTCATGGAGGCCAGAAAAAAAAGCGTTGGAGCAAAAATCGCCACAGGCTACGCAGCCTTGGCCCTGCTGGTTCTGCTAATCGGGGGTACCTCCCTCTATCAAATGTACAATATGCAGAAAAACACAGGGAATATTGTTGAAAAAGCAATACCGGCGCTTAATCAGGTGCATGATATCAATTATTATACAGAGCACATTATGGCGCTCAGTATGCAGCATATTCTCAATACAGACAGTGCTGAAAAGGCTAAGCTTGAAGAACAAAGGGCTCAGGCGATCCGCAAGGTTGCCGATTTGATGAAGCTTTACAGAGAATCGCTTGACAGTGACACAGGACTGGAGCAGCTGTCAGCCCTCAGTGACAAATGGAATGAATACATGACGATCAATAGTCAGGCTATCAAGCTTAGTGACGAGGGGAATGAGCAGCTCGCGCTGGAGGTCTCGCAAAAAGGGATTGATGCCTTTAATGCGATGCAGATTGATCTGGAGGCGCTGGTCAAGCACAGCCAGGAGGATGCCGAGCAGGATGGGAGACACTCGGAGGATGCATTTCACGCCTCGCTTACTATTATCAGTATAATCATACTGCTTGTACTGCTGATTATCGGCCTGATCAATATGGTAATCCGTAAGACGATTATTAACCCGATCAAAGCGGTAACCGCTCATCTGCAGCGGATTGCGGAGGGGGATCTGACCTCGGAGGATACCCTGATCCGCAATGAGGATGAGATAGGGCGGCTTGCCAAAACGGCCAATGACACGAACCGGACGCTGCTTGCGATCGTCAGCCAGATTCGTAACGTCTCGGGAATCATCGCCCGGCAGGGCGATGAGCTGGTCCGCACGGTGTCAGGGACCAAAGAGGGAAGCAGCCAGATTGCCGTTACAATGGAGGAGCTGGCCAATGCGGCAGGCAGCCAGGCGGAATCCGCTGTGGAAGCCTCGAAGGCGGTTGAGGATTTGAACAAGCTGATAAGCGACTTTGCCGGCAAGGGGGAAGAGCTGCGGCTGCATTCGGATCAGGTGCGCACCAAAGGCGAGCGGGGCAGAGCACTGATGGAAAGCTCGGTGGCACAGATGGGCCAGATTGCCGAAGTTGTATCCCAGTCGATGGATACAGTGGAGGAGCTTAACCGTAAGAATGAAGGGATCTTCCGGCTGGTCGGCTCCATCCGCAGCATCTCTGAACAGACTCATCTGCTGGCCATCAACGCGGCGATAGAGGCTGCCAGAGCCGGGGACAGCGGGCGCGGATTCGCGGTCGTTGCCCAGGAAGTGCGCAAGCTGTCAGAGGATGTGCAGCAGACCGTATCCGAAATCACCAGCATCACTCAAGGGATTCAGGCGGATTCCAGAGAGATGGTGGAGCAGCTGCGGGAAGGTGTACTGAAGACGGAGGAGGGCGGCAGGCAGATTCTGGAGACCGGCAGCGCCCTGGCGGATATTAACCGCTCGGTAGATGTAATGGCAGGCACCATTGATAATATGGGCGGAGATATCCGGAAAATGGCCGGTGCAAGTGAGACGATGAATGAATTCAGCCAGCATATCTCGGCACTTGCCCAGCAGTCGGCAGCAGGAGTGGAGGAGACGTCAGCCTCTGCCAATGAGCAGGTGCAGGCGACCAGTGAGGTGGCAGCCGGCATCGGCCAGCTGCGCAGCCGTCTGGTGGAGCTTGAGGAGTCGGTAACGCGTTTCCGGATTTAACCGCGAACAGCAAAAGACAAAGGGGGATTCCCGGCAGGAAAAGCTGCCGGGAATCCCCCTTTTTAAAACGAACCGGGATGTTAAACGATATTAGTATTGCCGGCTATAATCCACCAGGTTACGGGAAGGCTGGCCGTCCTTCAGGTAAGCTTGTACATTCTCGGTAAAGAGCTCTACGATCCGGTCGGCATAACGGTCCGTCGTACCGGCGCAGTGCGGTGTAATAATGACCTGCTCCATGCCCCAAAGCGGATGTTCAGAAGGGAGCGGTTCGGGGTCAAAGACATCGAGACCCGCTCGGCCAGCTGCCCGCTGTTCAGCGCGGTCATAAGGGCTTCAGTATCCGTGGTCGCCCCGCGTCCGATGTTGATATAATAAGCCCCCTGCGGGCAGGCATTAAACACATCGGCATTAAAGAGTCCCTTCGTTTCGTCGGTAAGCGGCAGGGTGTTGATCAGGAAGTCGGCAGATTCGGCTGCTTCATGCAGCCGTGCAGTGGTGTAGACCTTGTCAAACCCGTCAACCTCTGAGCCTGAGCGGCTGATTCCGATGGTTTTCATCCGGAAAGCCTTGGCGATTCTGGCGGTCTCGCTTCCGATGGAGCCCGTTCCGGCAATGACGGCGGTTTTACCGGTCAGCTCGCTTTCCTTGCCGTCCGAATGCCACTTGCGTTCCAGCTGATTGCGGATCGCTGTGTGAAAGTTTCGGGTAAACATCAGCATGAATCCGATAATAACGGCCGTGATCGGCTCGGCATGGACACCGCTGGCATTTGTCAGAAGGATGCCCCGCTCCTCCAGCCTCCGAAGCGGCAGCTTCTCCACGCCGGCAGACCAGGTCTGGACCCAGCGGAGCGGTGAACCCGGCTGCAGCACGGTATCTGCTATGCCTTTGCCCCAGCCGATTATAATTTCCGCGCGGGCAAGCTGATCAAGATCCGGGCTTTTGGCATTTCCCAGTGTAAGGGTATAACCCGGAGCGGCGGCGAGAATGGTCTCCTGCTGCTGAGAAGTAAGTGGCTGCAAACAAACAATGGATTTAGTGATGATGGTTCCCTCCCGTTATACAATTTTCGTAAAATTGGCTGATCTTGTATACAATAAGGATATCAAATCTGTCCCGAAAGGTGAAATACACATGGAAAACCGTACGTTTGGCCGTGATCCTGAGCGTCTGTTTGTTGCCGTGAAGCTGCCTGAGGAGCAGGGAAGGCTGCTGGGACAGGAAGCGGCCGCACTGTCTTCAAGGCTGAAGTTCGCCAAATGGACATATCCCGATGATTATCATATTACCCTCCAGTTTCTGGGTGACACCCCGGCTGCCCAAATTCCCGCACTGCTTGCTGCCCTGAAGGTAATTTCTGCCGGACAGAAACCGTTCAGGCTCCGTCTCGGGGAATGGGGAACCTTCGGTGCTCCGGAGTCGCCAAGAGTGCTGTGGGCCGGGATTTCCGGTGAGCTGGAGCGGCTGCAGGAGCTCCAGCGCGACGTCGTTTCGGCAACTTCGGCGCTGGGGTTTAAGGCGGAAAAAAGATCCTATTCTCCGCACCTGACTTTAGCCCGCAAATACCGGGATGAACGCGTTTTCAGTTCGGGGCTGCTGGGCGATATGCGGGACCGGACAGACAAAATAGAGAACAATTGTTCGGTAAAAGACTGGACGGTTGATGCTTTTGTGGTGTATGCTACTAGAATGCATGCCATTCCTATGTATGAAATGATCGGAAAAATGTCATTTTTCTAAGCTTAAATCGACAAGAAAGTTTTCAAAGCTTCCATTTTCGGTTACATACAATAGGAATGTGCCGTAAACTAGGAGGTAAGTGATGGAGATTTTTAAACAAAACCGCTGTATTGCGCTGCTGGTCGGCGTAATTCTAGTGTGTTTCTCAGCGATAAGCCTGTTTAGCCCCGGCGTTGTTACCGAAGGCCAGAATACACAGCAATTGGATAAATTAGCCGGAGCCGGCCATGCCGCAGCCGCAGCGCTGCAGGTACAGCAATCGTCAGCTCAGGAGAGGTCAGGCAGGATAAGCACCCCTGTCTTTTATACATCAGCAACAAGTCTTGGCCAGGTCTGGCAGGACAAGCAGCCCAAGGCGGAATGGTTCGATCCTGGTAAGCTGAAGCCCAAGCAGGCAGCCGTTAAACCAGCCGTTCAGCCCAAAGCCACTCTGATGAAGGCCCCGCCGGCAGTGCAGACAGCACTCAAACAGGCGGCAGCCAAGGGGAATCAGACTGTAAACAAAGTCAAAACGGCATCTCAGCAAAATCCCCCCCTTAAATTGTTCTTCTCCCGGACAAAGCTACTAAACCAGGAACAGCAAGCGGAAGCAACCTGGAGCTACGCCGTATCCGAAGAAGACCTGCTACTGCTGCAAAAGATTGTAATGGCAGAAGCGGAGGGTGAACCGTACCAGGGCAAGGTGGCAGTCGCCAACGTTGTTCTGAACAGGCTACGGTCAGCCAATTTTCCCGACACTATATATGAGGTTATTTATCAGAAAAGCCAGTTTAGCCCGGTAGCTAACGGGCGTCTTAAACGTGTGAAACCGAATGAAGACAGTATAAAAGCGGTCAATGCCGCTCTTTCCGGAGTGAAAGAGGTTACGGACGATACGTATTTTTTCCTGTCACTGCAGCTGGCCCAGGATCTGACCGTACATCATTCACGCACCTATGCCAAGACCATCGGCAATCATACCTTTTATAAATAAGGGTCCTGCCTGCAGACAACTAAAAAACCTCCAAATCTGCATCAGGCAGAATTGGAGGTTTTTGATCGTTCAGGGCGTAACATAAACAGCCTCTTCTGTCCGCGCCTGCGCCCGTGTGCTCCGGAGCTCGGCAGGTCCGTCTGCGGTCTTGCCCAGAAGCTGCAGCACCGTGGAGGCGCAGTTGTGGGGCTGCTGGCGTTCCAGGGCGAGCCGCCGTCTGCGCTGCTCTTCGATCCCCGCGTATTCGCGGAGCAGGAGGGAGAACCATTTGTCCACCACCTGGGAGTCGAGCACCTCGGCCAGCCCGAGCTCTACGAAATACTGGCAGTTCTTCTCTTCCTGGCCGGGGATGGCGCTGTAGAACAGCATTGGAATCCCTTTGGCCTGCCCTTCCGTGCAGGTCATCCCGCCCGGTTTCGTTATCAGCAGGTCTGAAGCGTCCATCAGCTTGTTGATTTCGCTGCTGTAGCCCAGGATTTTTACATTGGGATGATTCAGCAGCGGAGTGGAGCGCATCCGCGCTACCAGCTTGTCGTTGCTCCCCATACAAAAGATCAGCTGAATCTGATCCATTCTGGCGGTAAGGGAATCCATGACATCCTGGCCGAACATTAGGCCCCAGCCTCCGCCCATAATTAGAACAGTTGGGATATCAGCCAGTCCGAGCTCTTTACGAAGCAATGTCTTGTTGGAACGCTCCCAGAACTTCGGGTGCACCGGAATCCCGGTGACTGTGACCCGCTCAGGCGGCACTCCCCGCCCGGTAAGGATGGATTTGACCCGTGAGGTAGAGACCAGGTAGCGGTCAGCCTCAGGGTTCACCCAGCTGCCGTGCGCGTCATAATCTGTTATCAAAGTATAAAGCGGTATATCCAGCCCCTGCTGCTTCAGCCTGGAGATGACAGCGGCAGGAATCGGATGGGAGCAGATAATAAGATCGGGCTTCAGCTGCTCGACCACCTTTTTGGCATGAGTATAAAAAACCCGGTGCAGCGCTGCACGGGTCAGCCGGTTAAGTGATTTATGATATTGGGTTTTATACATCATGCCGACCAGCTTAGGCTGGCTGCTGACTGTCTTGCGGTAAGCGGAAAGGATCCAAGGCGCAACCGTAGGATTCAGGAATTTGCCCAGCTCAATGACCCGGCACTGGACGTCCGGGTTAAGCAGTCTGATTCCTTCGGCCAGAGCATAGGCTGCCCCTGTATGGCCCGTGCCGAAGCCTTCCGAAAACAGCAGTACTCTTTTCTTTCGCATAAGTTCACCTGCTACTTTCCTTTATGGGTAGAATTGCGGGTCCTCTTCTTAGATCGAATACGAGATACCTCTCTGTAATAGTTCTATTACATTATACAAGGGAATGAACCCCTTATCTCACATTATACAAATAAGACGTAATTGGAAAGTTAAAACACTGCAATAAATTAAAAATAAAGAGCGCAGCCGGGTATTGCCAAGTGAAAGGGAAAGTGATAAAGTGGGTAATGACCAAATGACCGGATTAGTAAAGTGGTCAAGATAATGCGGCAGCGATTTTTTGCAGGAAAGGGAGTGGATACAGGTGGCTGTGGTAGATCGAAGGCAGCTGGTGCTTCAGGCCGCGACGAAATGTTTTTCATTATTCGGCTATAAGGCAACGACAATGGATCAGGTCGCCAAGATTGCGAATGTCGGAAAAGGCACGATTTATACCTTTTTTACGAATAAGGAGCAGCTGTTTGATGAGATTCTGCGTGATGTCATTACTGAGATGAAGCATATCGCCGAGCGGGAGATCAGGCGGGATAAGCCGTTTTTTGATAACCTGCACAGGGTGCTGGATGCACTGCTTGAATTTCGAAGCGAACATGAGCTGTTTATCAAGCTTTCCCAGGAAAGTCGCGATTTCGGAACGCCGCAGGCCGGTGACGGGCTCGACAAGCTCGAGAACGTTGTGCTGGAATATCTGGAACGGGAGGTGGAGCAGGCCATACAGCAAGGGGAAATCAAGCCGTGTGACCCCAAGATCGTGTCCATAGTAATGTTCAGGCTGTACATTGTACTGACCGCCGAGCTGAACAAGGTGCATGTACCTTTGAGCAAGGAGCAGATCAAGGATTATTTTCACTTGTTTCTGTCAGATGGCCTGGCACAGTAAGCCATGGGCTGCCGGAGGGAACGGCGCACAGTTTGTCCGCTGTCCCTTAGTACGGTGCTGCATGTGGAGAGTGCAGCAGAAAGGCTGAACAAATTTTTTTTGCTCTTAATTGACCGAATGGGGAAAATGGTCATCTGGTGTTACTGCAACTTTCATCCAGCTAGCAAATAGCAGCCCCGCCTAAACAGAGAGAGATTTATAGCTTTGTATAAAGAGCATATGATTATAAGGAGAGAACCAGAATGAAATCTTTATCTGTCTTTTTCAAGGACCTGGGTGCGGCACTGAAGAATCCGAAGGTGCTGATTCCCATGTTTGTCGTCCTGTTCATTCCCGTGCTGTACAGCGGATTATTCCTCAAGGCTTTCTGGGACCCGTACGGTAAGATGAACGAGCTGCCGGTGGCTGTTGTCAATGAGGATAAGGGCGCCGAGTACGAGGGCTCCCAGCTTACCGCCGGCAGTGATCTGGTGGAGGAGCTTAAAAAGACCGACGGGTTCAAATGGCATTTCGTAACCCGTGCCGAGGCGGAAGCGGGTCTGGACGATAATACGTACTATATGGCTATTATCGTTCCTGAGGATTTTTCCGCGAACGCGACGACGCTGCTGGAAGCAGATCCGCAGCCGGCCAAAATTATCTATGAGCCGAATGAAGGCTATAACTTCCTTGCCGGCCAGATCGGCGGGACTGCAGTAAAGGATATCAAGACCAAGGTATCCGCCAAAATTACTGAAGCTTATACGACTTCCGTGTTCGATAAAATTACGGAAATCGCCGATGGGCTCGGCGATGCCGGAGACGGTGCAACGAAAATTGCCGACGGCGCAGCCAAACTGGATGACGGTGCGCTCAAGCTGAAGGATAATCTGCTTGTGCTGACTGAAGGCACGGGCAAGCTGGTAGAAGGTGTAGCTCCGCTGACAGAAGGCGTAACCGCCTTGAATACAGGGGCCGCAGCGCTGGAGAGCGGCAGCAGCACCCTGGCAGGCGGACTTGAGCAATTGTCCGCTGCACACAAGAAGCTGCAGGCCGGCGTTGCCCAGACTGCAGACGGCAGCAAGCAGCTCAGCGCCGGACTGAAGAAGTCAGAAGCCGGAGCCAAGGCATTACAGGCCGGCACACAGTCGGCCGTGGACGGGACAGCGAAGCTTGCGGCCGGCACGCAGTCCGTAGTGGACGGCAGCGCGAAGCTTGCGGCCGGACTGACGGACGCAAATGAAGGCAGTGCGAAGCTGGAAGCCGGTCTTCAGGCTTCCAAGGAGGGCAGCGCGAAGGTTAGCGCCGCTGCCAAGGCTGTATCAGACGGCCTGCAGCAGCTGGCCAAGTCGAACCCGCAGCTTGCTGCAAGTGCAGATGTGCAGAAGCTGCTGGCCGCAAGCGCCGCTGTAGCCGAAGGCACAGCGCAGCTCGATCAGAGCCAGCAGCAGCTGCTGGCTGGCGCAACTTCGCTGCACAGCGGCCACGGGCAGCTGGTGCAGGGCGCGAACCAGCTGCAGGCGGGAACGCAGCAGCTGGACGCGGGGGTTGCCCAGCTGCATGAAGGTGCGCAGCAGCTGAATGCAGGCAGCACGCAGCTGCTGGCCGGGCAGCAGCAGCTCGTGGCCGGCGCAGCGAAGCTGGAAACCGGCGGCGGCACATTGTCCGCCGGGATGCAGCAGTTCGGCGCGAAGCTGGACGAAGCAGCCGCAGGCGGAGCGAAGCTGGCTGACGGCGGCAAGGCGCTGGAAGCCGGCACCTCCAAGCTGCTTGCAGGCGCAGGCCAGCTGAGCAGCGGCCTGAACTCCGTAGCGGACGGCTCGAAGAAGCTCAGCGACGGTGCGGGCCAGTTGAAGGACGGCCTCGACGAGCTGAAGTCCGGTTCCGGTGAGCTCGCCTCCAAGCTTGGAGATGCCGCTTCCCAGACCAGCACAGTGAACAAGACGGACGCTCTGGTGTCCATGTTCGCACAGCCTGTGCAGATTGAAGAAGTGAAGGTCAGCGCAGTACCGAATTACGGCACAGGCTTTGCCCCTTACTTCCTGTCACTCGGATTGTTTGTAGGCGCGCTGATCTGCACACTGGTCATTCCGATGAGCAGCTCCGAAGTTCCAGGTGCCAGCCGGTTCAACCGGTTCATCAGCCGTACGCTGACCTTCTCGATGATGAGTGTGCTCCAGTCGCTGATGGCGGCAATGATTGTACTGTACGGCCTTGGCCTTGAGGTACAGAATGTGGCCTTGTTCTACGCGTTCACCTTTATTACCAGTATTTCGTTCATGTGGATGATCCAGGCGATTGTAACCTGGCTGGATCAGCCTGGACGTTTTGTAGTGATTGTGATTCTGATCTTCCAGCTGACAACCAGCGCAGGAACCTTCCCGCTGGAGCTGATTCCGGGCTGGATGAAATTCTTTAATCCGCTGCTTCCGATGACCTACAGTGTCCGCGGGTTCAAGGCAGCCATTTCCACCGGCAATTACGGTGTGATGTGGAGTGATGCGGGAGTGCTGGCCATTTATGGGATTGTATTCCTGGCCCTTACGTTTACGTACTTCATGACCCGTGAGCAGGAGAATGAAATTTCTGTAAAAGGTGAACAAGTTTTGACTGTATAATCACATTATCTGAAAATGGCTGATATGAACAAAGGGCGTCCTTGCGGGGGCGCCCTTGTGTTTTTTATATGCGGAAAAGTCCATAAAAAAGAGTACATAGTGAAAAAGAAAACCCTCTGAAGCGTTTTCATTGGATAAGGACTTATACATCGGTTATGCATAAATATGCATGATAAAGTTTTTTTACACTTTCGCTCAGTAAAGCTGTACCGTAAAAACAAATGTTAATCAAACTCATAAAAAACTTTAAATTGCGCTCATGTCAGGTCGATGATAAACTTATATAACCAATCTGGCTTGAATAAATATTAAGTATTTCTTTGTAACATTTTCCTGAGAATCAAGGTACTACTTTAGAATAGAAAGGTTGCGTATGATGAGACACACTGAACTGCCCAACAAACAAGGTCTTTATGATCCCCAGTTCGAAAAAGATGCATGCGGCATGGGCTTTGTTGCCCATATTAAAGGTAAACCTTCCCATGATATCGTAAGCAACGCTTTGACCATGCTCTTTAATATGGAGCATCGCGGCGGACAGGGAAGCGAGCCGAACTCCGGTGACGGAGCCGGCATTATGCTGCAAATTCCGCACCGTTTCTTTGCCGGTGAAGCCAGAAAGCTTGGCTTTGAGCTGCCGGAACAGGGCCAATATGGCGTGGGCATGATCTTTTTGTCTCATAACGAGGAGATCCGCACCCGTCATGAAGCTCTGTTAAGCGAGATTATTGCTGAAGAAGGCCAGACAGTGCTGGGATACCGTGATGTTCCCACCTATGATGAAATGCTGGGCAAAACCGCTAAGGCTGCCAAGCCTTATGTACGCCAGGTGTTTATCGGCCGTTCCGAAGGCCTTGCTGATGAGCTGGCCTTTGAACGCAAGCTGTTTGTAATCCGCAAGCGTGCAGAGCTCGCTATCCGCTACGGCGGTGTTGAAGAGGCTGAATCCTTTTATATGCCAAGCATGTCCTGCCGCAAGATCGTATACAAAGGCATGCTGACAACCGAGCAGGTAGGCCAGTTCTACCTGGATCTGCAGAATGAAGAGCTGGAGTCGGCAATTGCCCTCGTTCACTCCCGTTTCAGCACGAATACGTTCCCGAGCTGGGAGCGTGCCCACCCGTACCGCTTCATGATCCACAACGGTGAGATTAATACGCTGCGGGGGAATGTGAACTGGATGCATGCCCGCCAGTCCTTGTTCAAGAGTGAAGTATTCGGGGAATCCCTCGGCAAAATCAAGCCGATTGTCAATCCTGACGGTTCGGATACCGCTATGTTCGATAACACCTTTGAATTCCTCTATCTCAGCGGACGCTCCCTGCCGCATGTAGCCATGATGATGGTTCCTGAGCCTTGGAGCAACCATGAGACTATGAGCGAAGAGAAGAAGGCATTCTACGAGTATCACAGCACGCTGATGGAGCCGTGGGACGGGCCGGCCGCAATGGGCTTTACCGACGGTGTGCAAATAGGTGCGATGCTTGACCGCAACGGTCTGCGTCCTGCGCGTTATTATGTAACCAAAGACGATATGATTATTCTGTCCTCGGAAGCGGGAGTGCTTGATATTCCGGCAGAGGATGTATTATACAAAGACCGGCTGAGACCGGGACGTATGCTGCTGGTTGACACGAAGCAGGGCCGGATTATCTCGGATGAGGAAGTAAAAGCCCAAATCGCCTCCGAGCAGCCTTACCGCCAGTGGCTCGATGAGCACCTGATCGGTCTGGATCAGCTTCCTGAAGCGCCTGAGCTGCCGAATCCTAAGCATGACAATGTGCAGCAGCTGCAGCAGTCGTTCGGCTATACCTTTGAAGATCTGCGCAAGGTGCTTGAGCCTATGGCCTCCACCGGCGCCGAAGCCGTCGGCTCGATGGGCTATGATGCCCCGCTGGCTGTGCTCTCGGACCGTCCGCAGCGTCTCTACAACTACTTTAAACAAATGTTCGCTCAGGTAACCAATCCGCCGATTGATGCCATCCGTGAGGAGCTGGTTACGTCTACAGCTACCACAATCGGTCCGGAACGCAACCTGCTGAAGCCTGAACCGGAGAGCTGCCGGCAGATCTCCCTGGAGTCGCCGATCCTCTCAAATGAGGATTTCGCCAAGATCCGCCACGTCCGCCGTGCCGGCTTCAAGTCGATGTCGATTCCGATTCTGTTCCCGGCTGAGCTTGGAGCGGAAGGCATGCGCATCGCGCTTGAGCGCATGAATGAAGCGGCTGACCGTGTAATGGCCAAAGGCCACAATATCCTTATCCTGTCTGACCGCGGCGTAGACCGTGAGAATGCAGCCATTCCGGCGCTGCTGGCTGTATCCAGCCTGCATCACCATCTGATCCGCTCCGGATCGCGGACCAAAGTCAGCATTCTGCTGGAGTCCGGCGAACCGCGTGAAGTGCATCATTACGCGCTGCTGCTCGGTTACGGCGTGAGTGCAGTCAATCCTTATCTTGCTTTTGAGAGTCTGGACGATATGATCGGCCAGGGTCTGCTGCGCGGCATCTCGCATGAGAAGGCTGTTAAGAACTACATTAAGGCTGCGACTAAGAGCGTAGTTAAAATATTGTCCAAAATGGGGATCTCCACGATTCAGTCGTACCGCGGCGCACAGATTTTTGAAGCGGTCGGCCTGAGCACAGAGTTCGTGGACCGTTACTTCACCTGGACACCTTCCCGCATCGGCGGTATCGGCCTTGCGGAAGTGGCGGCTGAAGCCCTGATGCACCACAACCGCGCATTCACTGATAAGGACGGCAACGACAAGGTGCTCGATTCCGGCGGTGATTATCAATGGCGCAGTGACGGGGAAGATCATTTGTTCAACCCGCAGACCATTCATCTGCTGCAGCATTCTGTACGAAGCGGTGACTACGCGCTGTATAAGAAATATGCCGCGCTTGTTCAAGGGGAGAGCAAGAAGCACCAGACGATCCGCTCCATGCTGGAATTCAAATCCGTGAACCAGCCGGTTCCGCTGGATGAGGTTGAACCGGCAGAATCGATCATGAAACGCTTTAAGACCGGAGCAATGTCATTCGGCTCCATCAGTAAGGAAGCCCATGAGACGCTGGCGATTGCAATGAACCGCATCGGCGGAAAGAGCAACACCGGTGAGGGCGGGGAAGATCCGGCCCGCTTCATTCCTGACGCTAACGGCGATTCCCGCCGCAGTGCAATCAAACAAGTGGCATCGGGACGTTTCGGGGTAACCTCGAACTATCTGGTGAACGCCGATGAGATCCAGATCAAGATGGCACAGGGAGCGAAGCCTGGTGAAGGCGGACAGCTTCCGGGCCGCAAGGTTTATCCTTGGGTAGCGGAAGTGCGCGGCTCTACAGCAGGCGTAGGCCTGATCTCGCCGCCGCCGCATCATGACATCTACTCAATCGAGGATCTGGCAGAGCTGATCTATGATCTGAAGAACGCTAATCCGCGGGCCAGCATTAACGTGAAGCTGGTGTCTGAGGTTGGTGTCGGAACGATTGCTGCCGGCGTAGCCAAAGGCCGTGCCGACATTATCCTGATCAGCGGTTATGACGGCGGTACCGGGGCTTCCCCGATGAACTCGATCCGCCATGCCGGTCTGCCGTGGGAGCTCGGCCTTGCCGAGACTCACCAGACGCTTATGCTGAACAATCTGCGTGACCGTGTTGTACTTGAAACTGACGGCAAAATGCTCAGCGGGCGCGACCTTGCGGTAGCTGTACTGCTGGGAGCCGAAGAATACGGATTTGCAACCGCGCCGCTCGTAGCGGTAGGCTGTATCATGATGCGCGTCTGCCAGATGGACACCTGTCCGGTCGGCGTTGCTACCCAGAATCCGGATCTGCGCAAAAACTTTACCGGCGATCCGCAGCATGTCGTTAACTTCATGACCTTTGTGGCTCAGGATCTGCGCGAGATTATGGCAGAGCTTGGATTCCGGACCATTGAAGAGATGGTTGGACGTACGGATTGCCTGGATGCTGTCCATGCTGATTACCACTGGAAGAAGAAGGGTGTCGATCTGAGCGGCCTGCTGCATACGCCGGAACTGCCGGAAGGAAGCACCCGCTTCCGCAGCAAGTTCCAGAACCACGGCCTGGAAGAAACGATTGATGTATCGAAGCTGCTCGATCTGGCGGCTCCGGCACTGGAATCCGGCCAGCCGGTGGAGGTATCCCTGCCGATTACCAACGTCAACCGTGCTGTCGGCACCATCCTGGGCAGTGAGCTGACCCGTAAATACGGGGCTGCCGGGCTGCCGGATGATACGATCCGCCTGAACTTCACCGGCTCTGCCGGACAAAGTCTTGGTGCTTTCGTACCTAAGGGGATCACGATTACGGTCGAAGGCGACTCCAATGACTATGTGGGTAAGGGGCTGTCCGGCGGCAAGCTGATCATCAAGCCGTCGCCTAAGGCTACCTTTGCCGCCGAAGATAACATCATTATCGGAAACACGGCGCTCTACGGGGCAACCGGCGGAGAAGCGTACATCAACGGTATTGCCGGCGAACGTTTCGCGGTCCGCAACTCCGGTGCGAATGTAGTCGTAGAAGGCGTGGGTGACCACGGCTGTGAGTATATGACCGGCGGCCGCGTAGCCGTGCTGGGTGCAACCGGCCGCAACTTCGCGGCAGGGATGTCCGGCGGTATCGCCTATGTCTACGATCCGGAGAACAGCTTCATCAAACGCTGTAATCTGGAAATGGTCCTGCTGGAGCGGGTTGAAGAAGCTGAGGAAGCAGCTGAGCTGCACAAGCTGATCAGCCGTCATGCCGAGCTTACAGGCAGTGCTGCCGCAGGCCGGATTCTGGACTCCTGGGAAGCGTCGCTGCCTAAGTTCGTCCGCGTCATTCCGAAGGATTACAAACGGATGCTGGAGCAGATCCGCAAGGTTGAGCAGACCGGCCTGACCGGCGAAGCTGCCCTAATGGCTGCTTTTGAAGCCAATATGCGTGAGCTTGCGCGTGTTGGAGGCTAAATCATCATAGCCGTGTCTTTTTGACCGGCTTAATGGAATAATGAGAAAAGGGCTGTATTCTTCCGCTTGGCGAAGGATACGGCCCTTTCTCATATGTACCGGAATAGTTGTTGCCATCCCACTATCCTAAGCATGATAGATTGCTAATAATGGATTACCTACAATAAAGCAGGCTTGTCTGCTCAGTCCCAAATGCAGGAACATCCTCAAAGTAACCAGAGTGAGCCGCAATAGAGGGGAAAATCCCATTATTTCTGTTGAACATTGTCCTATTTAAAGATTGGCGGCGGTTAATTCGGGCTTATAGGTAGAGGGGGGCGCATGGAGCGACATTCTTCTTATAATTTTCTATATATGCAGGGTTACCGTCCTATTAAACCGTCTATTAGTTAGTTAACTCTTCCTTTTTCCCTGGTTTTCAGGAAAAAGGCAGGATGTGGTAAAATGGAAAATATATAAAATGAAATGGCTATATAGATTTAACTGGGAATTTTATGTTAAAGGAAGAGTGACGGAGGGGAATTTTGGAACTGGAGGAGCGTAGCGACCGCCTGAAAGCTTTTCGCAGAAAAGCTCGCTACGGAAGCATAGGCAGTCTGCGGATTTCAACCGTTAAGAACGGTATAAATAAAGAAATCTGCAGAAGGGCAGCGGCCGGAAGTCCAAATATTCTCTGGAGTCACGGCTAATCCTAATACAGGATATTTCTTTGTTCAATCTAAAATTATTTCATTTTATAAACGAAAGAAAGGAAGTGAAGGAATGCCACTTACGGCAGAATCAGCGAATAAGCCTGTAGCCAGCCTGATGGGGGTGACCAAAAAAATCGGCTCCAAAACACTGGTAAGTGATCTGACGCTGGATATTCCGCCCGGACAAATCTTCGGGTTCCTTGGGCCCAATGGCGCCGGGAAAACAACTACGATCCGCATGATGGTCGGTCTGATCTCGATCAGCCGCGGCGATATTCTGATCTGCGGACGCAGCATCAAGGATCATTTTGAAGAGGCTGTGGCCAATGTCGGCGCAATTGTGGAGAATCCGGAAATGTACAAGTTCCTGAGCGGGTACCAGAATCTGCGCCAGTATGCCCGGATGATTCCCGGTGTTACGAAGCAGCGGATTGATGAGGTTGTGCAGCTGGTCGGGCTTGGCCAGAGAATTAATGACAAAGTCAAAACCTACTCGCTTGGCATGCGCCAGCGGCTGGGTGTGGCCCAGGCCCTGCTGCACCGGCCGAAGCTGCTGATCCTGGATGAGCCGACGAATGGTCTTGACCCCCAGGGCATCCGGGAGCTGCGCGATTATTTGCGGCGGCTGTGCCAGGAGGAGGGTACGACCGTATTTGTCTCCAGCCACCTGCTGTCCGAGATGGAGCTGATGTGTGACAGCGTGGCCATTATCCAGAACGGCCGGCTGATTGATGTCAAGCAGCTGAAAGCAGTGGGGGACGCTGTATTGCCGGTCACGGAAACGCTGTTTGAGGTTGATGATCCTGAGGGTGCGCTGGCCGTGCTGGGACAAGGCGTGTTAAAAAACGGGGGGATCTCCGTGGAGGCCGGACGTGAGGACATTGCTGAGCTGAATGCAAAACTTGTGGCGGCAGGCTTCAAAGTATATAGCATCAGGGCGCTGTCACGGTCACTTGAAGATCAATTCCTGGAGATTACCGGAGGTGAAGGCATTGGGTGAGTTCGCAGCTCTCATACATAATGAGAACATCAAGATTTACAGCCGGGTCCGCACATGGGTTATGCTGGTTATCTTGGGACTCATGAGTGCGCTGTTTCCGGCACTGATTTATTTTACAAGCAGTTCTGACCCGGTTGGAGTGTGGGATAATTTTCAGCTGACGGTAACAATCTCCTTCTTTTTGAATACCATCTTTACGGTGGTGATCGCTTCTGATGCTGTGGCCGGTGAATTTTCCTGGGGAACCATCAAGCTGCTGCTGATCCGTCCGTGGAGCCGCTCCAAAATTCTGCTCTCGAAATACATTTCGATGATCCTGTTCAGCTTGCTCAGCACCGCTGTGCTGGTTGCTTTCGGATATGCGTCATCGCTCATTTTCTCCGGGCAGGATACCTCTGATGTAACCAATCTGATGTCCTGGACCCCGGCGGAATACTCGTTCATGGATTTGTTCTGCCGCTACATTGAGCTGTTCCTGACAGCAGCCCTTGCCTTTATGGTCTCCAGTGTCTTCCGCGCAAGCGGGCTGGCGATCGGACTGTCGCTGTTTATCATGTTCACCAAAATATTTTGTCCAGATTTTTAATCCTGAACGCTTCGAGTGGGCCAAGTATCTGATCTTTACCCATATGGACCTGCGGGGCTATTTGCTCAGCGATACAGGTCCGGGAGGGGTCAGCCTTGGCTTCTCGGTTGCAGTGCTGGCTGCGTACTATGTGCTGTTCCTGGCCGTTTCCTGGCTTGTCTTCAGTAAAAGGGATGTAGCTGCTTAAACAGGTCATCTGATGTAATAAAAGTGAGGCTAAGCGGGCACTGCCCGCTTAGCCTGCTTCGCGTTTGCCCTGCTGCTTGGACCCGCGCTTGCCTGCTTTGTCCGTGTTTTCCGCCCCGGCGGAAGCATCTGACAGCAAGGCTGCAGGTTGTTCGGCTGTAGCGATTGAGCCGTTCAGCACACTGCCTTCCATAATGCTCAGCGTGCCCGCCAGAATGTTGCCGTGCAGCTGACCAGTGCCTGTCATGGTGAGCCGCTGATCCGCTGTGACGTCACCGTACACTTTTCCGGCGATGATGATTTCTCTTGCCTTGATTGAGGACCGTACGGTTCCCTGTTCGCCGATTGTAACAGTGCCCTGACACTGGATTTCTCCGCTGAAGTTCCCCTCAATCCGCAGATTCGTATCACACTGCACCTTGCCCTCCAGATTGCCCCCGTGGCCGATCAGCGAATCCGTCGGCCTGAACGGCGCAGCCTGCTTACGTTTATTCCACATGTATACCCGCCTCTCATCCATGTTCTATGGTTTGACATAACCCAAAGGGTTGACCGCTTTATTCTGCTTGATAACCTGAAAATGTAAATGTGGCCCCGTGCTGCGCCCGGTATTGCCGAGGGTGCCGATTTGCTCGCCTTTGCCGACCTTGTCACCGGCGGAGACGGTCATGCTGTTCAGATGCATGTACCAGGTTTCGAGACCGTTTGCATGCTTGATAATAATGTATTTGCCTCTTGCGCCCATTTGATCCGATGCTGTAACCTCACCTTCCATGGCCGCATAGATGGGGTCTCCGATACTGCCGGCAATATCGATGCCCGAGTGATAGGCGGAGATTCTCTTAAAGGGATCGGAACGGTAGCCGAAGCTGGAGGTAATGATCTTGGAACGGGTAGGCCAGATAACGGCCGGTGCCAGACGTGCCTTCTCAGCGAGGGCCTGGCTGGCCTTAAGCTGGGCCTCTGTATCCCGGACCTCTTTGGCTTCTGTAATGGTGGCGGACAGGCTGGCGAGCATCTCATCCAGCAGGCTGCGGATTTCTTCGTAGTCATCCCGTGCCTCCTGTACCATTCCCAGGGGATCATCCTGATAGACAGCGATATATTCTCCGCCTACCTGCGGAGTTACCGTGCTGCTGATCGCGCCTGAGATGGCTCCGAGACGGAAGCTGATGGCCGGCAGGGAGGCAAGGGCGGCGGCAGGACTTACCTGCGGTCCTGTATTTAAGGCAGCTGTTCTGGAGCCTGCGGATGGGCCTGCTGCAGTAGCCGCAAATGCATTTCCGGAAGCGGATACCGGGGGAATCCCTGAGATAGAGGCAGAGTCCATATCTGCGTCTGAATCTGTACCGGTTGCTTCCTCAGTATCAATCAGCGACTGCAGCTCTGCTTCAAGCTCACTTACACTTTTGAGCTTGTCTTTGATTACCTCGGCTTCTTCGGACAGCTCCGTTACCTGGCTGCGGAGCTGCTGCAGCGTCTGATCCTTGTCGGCCACCTTCATCTCCATCCGGAGATTGGCCAGCGACAAGGAGGCGGCCTCCGCCTCCAGCTCGGCAATGGAACGCGAGGCATGAAAATGCATCGAGGTGACCAGACTGGAAATGGAAAGGGCAGCCGCAGCCGGCAGGGCCAGGGCCAGAGGCTTGGACAGCTGCAGTTGTCTGACCGGACGTCCGGCTTCGCGGACAACGAGCAGGGTAATCCGGTTATCCTTATGCTGGGGTTTCATAGCTTCTCCTTTCTGCGGCTGCGCAGCCGCCTTGTACTTGGCTGTGAATCCGTAAATCCTGCAATCCTGGGGCTCATCCGATTTGTCCTATTACTCTATGTATTCAGCCCTTTGGATGAACATGACAACGGTTTGCCTGAATAAAGAGGAAGAGTTCCGGCAAAACCTGTACTAGAATCAGCCTGTCCAGAGCAGCGGATCAGAGGTTGCCGGCTGGTGTTTATTGAGATTGCGGAGGTGACGGCTTGACCATTATTGCACTCTTACTGGCTCTCTTTATACTGCAGATTGCAGCCATCATGCTGTTCGAATACCGCCGTCCCCAAAGGGCTATGGCCTGGATATTTCTCAGCTTCTGCTGCCCTCCGGCAGGTCTTGCGTTCTATTATTTTCTCGGGCGTGATTACTGGCAGAGCCGCAGAATAGGCAGGCGCTGTACGCCGGCGCGCCGTAGTGAAATCCGCACACATGTCTGCAGTAAAATCAGGATAATTAAAAAAACGGAGGAATGCGGAAATCCCAAATTTGCCGGCCGGGGCAGCCTGCTTCGTCTGCTCTCCGGGCTGTCCGATATGAAGATTACCGGACGTAACCGATGCCGGATCCTGCCCAACGCCGGAGCTGCCTATGAGGCTATGCTGGAGGCGATGGAAAGTGCGCGGGAGCATATCCACCTGGAATTTTATATTTTCCGCGATGATGAGATTGGCGAACGGTTTCAGGATGTCATGGTCCGCAAGGCCCGCCAGGGGGTGAAGGTCCGTCTTTTATGCGATGGCCTGGGCAGTCATGCGCTGGGTAAGAGGTTCATCCGGACGCTGAAAAATGCCGGTGTAGAGGTTCATTTCTTCCTGCCGCCGCTGGTGTCGCTGCTGGAACGGCGGTTCAATTACCGGAATCACCGCAAAATTATGGTTGTCGACGGGCTGGTAGGGTTTACGGGCGGAATGAATGTCGGAGATGACTATTTGGGCAAAGACCCCAAAATGGGCAACTGGCGCGACACGCATTTAAGGCTGGAGGGAGATGCGGTATATGATCTGCAGTATGTGTTCCTGAAGGACTGGAAGCTGGCCGCAGGAGACTGGCTCAGCCATCCGCGTTTTTTTCCGGAGCATCATTGCAGCGGGGAGGAAGCTGTGCTGATCGTGGCCAGCGGGCCGGACGGCGCGGTGGATGGGTCCCAGGAGATGTTTTTTGGCGCTCTTACGGCGGCCAGAAAGCGTATCTGGATCACCTCGCCCTACTTCATACCAGATCCGCCGATTTGCCGGGCACTGAAAAATGCGGTGCTGAGCGGAGTGGATGTGCGGATCATCATTCCGGCCAAGCCGGACAACAAGCTTGTCTATGCTGCCTCCTTATCCTATCTGGAAAATCTTCAGGATGCCGGGGTGAAATTTTACCGATATACTGCGGGCTTCATGCATGCCAAGGTCATGATTGTGGATGATCTGCTGGCGACGGCCGGCAGTGCCAATCTGGATATGCGCAGCTTTTATTCCAATTTCGAGCTTACTGCGGTACTGCTGGCCCCGGATATGGTTGTCCGGCTTGCCGCCGCTTTTGAAAAAGACCAGAAGCACAGCGAGTTTATTGACCCTGACAAATTCATGAAGCGGGACAGAAATGTCAAGTTGATTCAAGGTCTTTGTCAGCTGTTATCTCCGCTTTTATGACCAAAAATAGGACTAAACCTTAACTTTTCTAAGGCGCGAATATGTTCCATACCTTATTTGGCCGTCTTTTGTGATATAATATAAGTACGAGAAGAAATATAAGAAAGTATAGCTCAACCTTATGCTTTCAGTTATTCTTTGGACACTTATTTATAGGGGGAGTTCTATGACTGTGAGCCAGCAAATCTTTACGAATGAGGATCAGAAAAAGCCTCAGAAAGCATCCTTGAAGACCGCCAGACTGCGGTTCGCCCAACGGGTGGTTATGATGGTGCTGGGTGCATCGATGATGTCGGTGGCCCTGGAAATTTTTCTGGTTCCCAATGAGTTGATTGACGGCGGAATAACCGGTATTTCCATTATGCTATCCCATATTTTTCATATTCCTCTCGGTATTTTGCTGACCCTGCTCAACCTGCCGTTCCTGATAATCGGCTACAAGCAGATCGGCAAGACCTTTGCCTTATCCACTTTATTTGCAGTCGTTGTCATGTCGATCGGTACTCAGCTGCTGCATCCGGTCAATCCGATAACCGTTGAGCCGCTGCTGGCAGCCGTGTTCGGCGGGGTTATACTGGGCGTCGGGGTCGGGCTCGTTGTCAGATACGGGGGATCGCTTGACGGTACGGAGATAGTGGCCATTCTGGTTGCGAAGAAGCTGCCATTCTCTGTCGGAGAAGTAGTCATGTTCTTCAACTTCTTTATCCTTTCCGGAGCGGGCTTTGTGTTCGGCTGGAATAATGCGATGTTTTCCCTGATTGCCTATTATATTGCCTTCAAGATGATTGATGTAACACTCGAAGGTCTGGACCAGTCGAAATCGGTCTGGATTATCAGCGACAAGTTCCGTGATATCGGGGAAGCGCTGACGGAGCGTCTCGGGCGTGGTGTGACGTATCTGGATGGCGAAGGCGGTTTTTCCGGTGAAAATAAAAAGGTGATTTTTGTAGTTATTACTCGTCTGGAAGAAGCAAAGCTCAAATCCATTGTAGAAGACTGGGATTCTGATGCATTTATTGCAATTGGCAATATCCACGATGTAAAAGGCGGCCGCTTCAAAAAGAAATCAATCCACTAGCGTGATCCGGGGGAACGGGTACGCTGTCCGAAGGAAGGTATATTTACGAAAGTCAGAGTAATCAATCCGGTGCCCGCAGCTCTTTGTACCGAATTCTCATATAGAACAATACCTTCCGTCCACAAGCTGGACGCCTGATAAGCCCGCAGCCATTATAGGCATTGCGGGCTTATTGCTGTCTGTATGCTGTTCTGCGGCTCTGCCGACCCTGCCTGATCTGCGGCTTCAAGGCAGCTTCGCAGCAATCTCGCCTACAGGCTGTGGCGCTACCTTGGCAATAAGATCACCCGTGCGGTTCAGCCGTTCTTCAATGTTCAGCAGATGATAATCAAGCGGCGATACGTTGCGGGCAACCTCTTCCCACAGCAGCGGAGTGGACACGGTTGCTCCCGGGCGTGCCCTGGGAGTATATGGGGCAGCCAGCGTTTTGCCGCCGTAGTGCTGGAGATAATCAAAATAAATCCGGTCACCGCGGTGCTTTTTCAGGCGTTCCAGCGTGAACAGGTCGGGACGCTTCTCAGTCACATAACGCCCGATGAAGTGTCCGGTCTTGCGCAGCTCTTCAAAGGTAATACCCTGCTGCACCGGAACAATGATCTGAACCCCTGTAGCCCCTGAAGTTTTGGGAACTGAAGCAAGCCCCAGTGATTTGAGCACATCGCCGACGAGAGCAGCAGCCTCCATAATACGCGGCTCCACTTCAAGGGAAGGATCGAGGTCAATCATCCACTCACAGGGCAGGCTGCTTCCGGCGTAATGCAGCGAAGGATGAAACTCCAGCGCGGCCAGATTCCCCAGCCATAACAGCTCCGGCAAGCCATGCAGAACAATATATTCGATCCCGTCCTGCACAGCTGTTTTTACAAATTCAGGCCGCGGCTGCGGGGCGTTTTTCTGGTAAAAGGACATCCCGGGCACGCCGTGGGGGTACCTTATCACCGTCAGCAGCCGGTTTCTGCAGTAGCTGAGCAGGTAAGGCGAAAGGGCGGCCAGCTTTTGCAGATAAATCCGCTTCGTTATACCCATCTCCGGCCAAAGCGGCTTCTCCGGATTCGTAACGGTAAGCTCCTGTCCGTCAATGGTAATCGTGCCTTTAAGGGTTGCCGGCATACAGATTCACCTCCTGTAAAATAGTGCTCAGCCTCTCTGCTCAAGGCGCAGGACTCAGCCGGCAAATCTACCTGTGCCTGGATGACCGGCTGGCGCAGCGTTCCGGATGGGTTCCACTCCAGAAAATGCAGCTTGAACACCAGGCTCGGACTGATCCATACCGCATCCTTGCTGCGCTCCGGCATGGCTGCAAAAGGCGATGCAGGTATAGTCAGGTTATGGGCCTGGGCGGTCAGATTACGCCAGTCCATGGCGGTCATTCTGCCGGCCCCGGCATGGCCGATGTAATGCAGCCTGCCTTCATTGTCATAAAGACCGAGCAGCAGGGCATTAACGATCCCGTCCCGGAACGTGACTCCTCCGGCTACAGCGGTTACGTCGAGGATGTTCTTACGCTTTTGCCACCGTTTGTCTTTGCCGCCCAGAGCATAGGTGCTGTCCAGGTCTTTGCAGACAATCCCCTCTAATCCTCCGCTGCTGGCAGCAGCAAACAGCTTAGCCGGATCAGTGTAGCTTGGCACATTCTGCACATGGGGATGGGGCAGCAGCATATCCTGCAGCATCTGCTGCCGCATGGACAAGGGCTGATCCAGCAGCCACTTGCCGCTGCAGTACAGCATGTCGAAGACCATATAGAGTACCGGAACCTGAGGCAGCACGGCGCGGACTGCGGCTTCGCTTCTCACGCCGTCACGGCGCATCACTTCATGAAAGGACGGTTTGCCGCCGGCCAGCGCGATAATTTCACCGTCCAGGATGAAGCTGTCTGCCCGGCAATAGCGGTCCTGCACAGTTAACTCGGGGTATTGCATTGTGCGCCGGTTGCCCCGGCGGTTAACAAGCTCTATACGGCTGCCGTCATAATAGGACAGCATGCGGACCCCGTCCCATTTAATCTGGGCAATCCACTGGCTGCCGGAGGGAAGCTGCGCAGCAAGTACCGGTTCGAACGGTGTAACAGGCTTCAATTCCATCAAACCGCCTCCTTGGGTGCCTGACCGTCCGCGTCAGGATACGGTCTCTTTGCTTTTTGAGCTGCGCCGTTTGGTCTTGGGGGCAATAACCGGAATGGGTCCGGTTGCTTCGCTGAGGACAGGAGTACCGGCTGCCGCTTCGGTGCCGCTGGCTTTGGCTGCTCTTTTCCGGGTGCCGGTGCCCGTCTTTGACTTGCCTGCAGCCGCTGCCGGAGCGGTCCCAGGATCGCTCGGGATATGCTGAACTGCCTCGATGCTGGCCTGCAGTGCGGCCATCAGGTCAATAACATTGCTCTCCTGGCGGGCTGGTGCAATGTGGAACTCCTCGCCGGAGATTTTGTGCGAGATCAGATCCAGCATCCGCTGGCGGTAATCATCGGTATACTTGCCCGGCTCAAAAGGAGTGGACAGCTGGGAGATCAGCAGCTTGGCCATTTCCAGCTCCTTGTCGCTGACAATGCCTGCTTCCGGCAGGCCCGGAACCTGGGTTACAGGCCGAACCTCATCCGGATAAAAAATCGTCTCAATGGCCAGGCAGTTCTCCAGCACCCGGATGGCTGCCAGGCTGCTTTTGGACCGGATGGAAATTTTGGCGATCCCGATTTTGCCGCTCTGGCGCATGGCCTCCATCAGCAGACGGTAGGCGTTGGTGCCGGCCTGATCGGGTGACAGGTAGTAGGTTTTTTGAAAATAAATCGGGTCAATCTCCGTCAAATCCACGAAATCCAGAATGGTGATGCTCTTGCTGCTCTCCTCGGTCAGCTGCTCCAGTTCTTCTTTGTCGAACAGGACAAACTTACCCTTTTCATATTCATAGCCCTTGCCGATCTCCTCCCACCCGACTTCCTTTTCGCATACAGGGCATTTACGGACATAGGACAACGGGCTTCCGCATTCCTTATGGATGTAACGGAGTGAAATGTCTTTATCCTCGGTTGCCGAGAACATTTTGACCGGGACGTGAACAAGGCCGAAGCTGATGGCCCCTTTCCAGACGGTATGCATGGATATCGCCTCCTGAGTTATAAGTGCTGTATAAGTGCTGTATGAGCTGAACCCCATCATGTAGTTACTGTTTAGTATGGTGTGCGGGCGCAGTTTCTACCCTGATGCATTTTTTGCGAGTCTTGGGAAAAAATAAAGCCGGGCTTGTAAAAGCTGGCCTAATGGCAGGCATATCTGTCATGTATGGAGAAAAGCGGAGGGATAAGAACCATGGGCAAGGGGCGCAAGGAATGGCTTGATGAATTATCCGAGCAGGATATTCCTGCCGAGGTTGTGGACTGGGCCGGGATTGTTGCCGATCCGGATGATACGGATTACGGTCCGGAGGCCGGATATCTCGATGCCGATGACACCATCGGCGAGCCTGAAGCGGATGAAGTGCAGGAAAATCCATTTTTTTGAGACGGTACTAATAAAAATAAAGCGTATGCTTGCGAAGGAGACTTGAATCATGGACGTAAAACGTGCGATGGATATCTATACATCCAAGGATATGATCCCCGTTCATCTGGACGGCGAATCGGTCTGGATCGAACGTGTGGATGAGGAAAATGGAATGGCAACCGTACAGGTAGGCTCACGGCCAACCAATACACATACAGTCGGTGTAGACCGGCTGGAGGAGCAGAGGAAATAACCGCAAATGATGCGGCTGTGTCGTTAACGGTTCTTCGGAAGATAATAAAGTGTTCTAACAACGCCAGAGCAGCGATGTCCTGTCACGGATAATAGCTGCTCTGTTTGTGTTGTGCTATATAACGGGCAGGGCCTTTGCAGAAGGAATGCATCTGCTGGCTGCGTTTATGAAGTGAAGCAGAGGCCGCCCATCCGGCCCAAGCTGCCGTACAGCTGACACAAGGGTTGACGGTGGCAAAAGTCTGACCCTATATTGGGGAGGTGAATTTGATGAAAAGAGATGATGAACGTGCGTCCTATTTTACTTGGCGTCTGTTCGGCGCTATTTTTTGCGGTAACTTTTGTCCTTAACCGGCGGATGGAGCTGTCGGGAGGCAGCTGGGCCTGGAGCGCCTCACTGCGTTATCTGTTTACACTTCCGTTTTTGGTGGCTATCGTTGCGGGGCGGGGCAGGCTGAAGCCGCTGCTGGCAGCGATGAAGGAGCGCCCGGGGGCCTGGCTGCTCTGGGGAACGGTCGGCTTTGGCCTGTTCTACGCACCAATCTGCTTCGCGGCTGCTTATGCGCCGGGCTGGCTGACCGCCGAACCTGGCAGATTACCATTATCTCCGGTTCCCTTCTGGCCCCGTTCTTCGGACAATGGGTTGCCGGCTCCGGAGGTTCAAGCGTCTATGAACGGGGCAGGATTCCGCTGCGCGGCCTCGGACTGTCCCTGATCATTTTGGCTGGTGTAGCGCTGCTCCAGGCCGATCATGCCCGTAAGCTTGAAGCGTCACAGGTACTGCTGGGCATAGTCCCGGTTCTGATCGCGTCCTTCGCGTATCCGCTTGGAAACCGCAAAACAATGGAGCTGTGCGGGGAGCGGCTCGACGTGTTCCAGCGTATTCTCGGCATGACACTGGCCAGCCTGCCGTTCTGGCTTATTATATCGCTTATCGGTCTGGCAGATGTGGGGCTGCCCTCAGGCCCGCAGGCCCTACAGTCTGTGATTGTCGCTTTTTCCTCAGGTGTCATTGCTACCGTCCTGTTTTTCCGGGCTACGGATATGGTCCGCAGCAGCATGAGCGGACTGGCTTCGGTGGAAGCCACCCAGTCGCTGGAGGTGCTGTTTGCGCTGATCGGGGAAATCCTGATTCTGTCTGCACCGCTGCCTTCTCTGCTGTCCTGGACTGGAATTGCGGTCATTATCGCCGGAATGGTGCTGCACAGCCTGTTTTCCGGACATAACCCGAAGAAAAAACAGGCAGAGAGAAGCAGACAGCCGCATTCAGCCTATACGGCCGGCAGCCGGGAATAGAGGGGGTTGTTGCGGGACAAGTAGCATACCGATATAATTAAAAGTATTGTTATGCTATGTCGGTTGATGTCTTTAAAAGGATACTATATAAGGTGGAGTTGCAGCTTGGACAATCATGTTGAAACGGTATTTACTTACCGTTCACACAGCCTTCAGGATACGGAGCTGCTTGCAGCTGCGATAGCCGGTGCGGCATCGGCGGGCATGGTGATCGGCCTCGATGGTGACCTGGGTGCCGGCAAGACGGCATTTTCGCAGGCTTTTGCGCGCCATCTGGGTGTAGAGGGGATTGTGAACAGTCCTACATTTACTATTATCAAAGAATACAACGGACGCCTGCCGCTGTACCATATGGATGTGTACCGGATCTCCCCGCAGGAAGCGGACGAGCTGGGGCTCGATGAATATTTCTACGGGCAGGGAGTCTGCCTGGTGGAATGGAGCAGCATCATTACAGATTTGATGCCGCAGCGGCATCTGCATCTATACATGGAAACGGCCGGACCGGAGGAACGCCTGATTACTGTGAAGGCAGCCGGTGAGCCATACGGGGAACTGTGCCGCGAGCTGATCCAGAAGTGGGGTAACGAATGATGATGAAGGAAAATAACGGGCCGCGGAAGCGGCTTTTGGCGCTGGATACTTCGACGGCCATACTGGGCGTAGCTGTTACGGAGGAAGGCAGGGTGCTGCATGAGATTAATGCATCCGGGGAGCGGAACCATTCCGTACATCTCCTCCCGATAATCGAGCAGGCAATGCAGGCCAGCGGTACCGATGCGTCCATGCTAAAGGGGATTGCCGTGGGCGTCGGCCCGGGATCTTACACCGGAACGCGCATTGCGGTGTCTGCGGCCAAGACACTGGCCTGGGCCTGGAAGGTGCCGGTTGCAGGCGTTTCCAGCCTGCATGCGCTGGCCTGGGGCGGTTATGCTGCCGCGCTGGAGAAGCAGGCGGAAGGCCCGGCTGCTGAAGCGGGACAAGGCGGATATGGACCCGACTGGATCATTCCGCTGATCGATGCCCGCCGCGGGCAAGCCTACACCGGGCTGTTTACAGCTGATGGCCAGGCTGCTCCGCAGCGGCTTGAACCGGATGCGATCCGGCTGATGGCTGACTGGGTAACGCATCTTGCCGGGCGGCTGAAGCAGGCGGAGGCAGAGGGCATGAAGCCGCGCATTCTGTGGTTCGTAGGTGAAACCGCTCAGCATGCAAGCCATGCCAGCCTTGAACCGCTGCTTGGCGAGGCGGAAATACAGCCGGTGCCATACGAGCTGGAAGGGCGCTGGGCCGGCTTTCTCGGCGAGGCTGCACTGCTGGCGGGCAGTGATGATGTTCACGGGTTAATCCCGAACTATACCCAGCTTTCCGAAGCGGAAGCCAATCTGCGCCGGAGCAGTGAAGGGAGCACAAGCCAAGTATGACGGAGCCTATGATAGTGGGGGATCAGGGAAGCGAGCTTGTTTTTCGCCTGATGAAGCTTGAGGATATTCCGGAAATTCTCGTAATCGAGCGGGAAGCCTTCACCATGCCGTGGACCGAGGAAGCGTTCCGCAATGAGCTGACGCATAATCATTTCGCCAAGTATATGGTGATGGAACTGCAGGAGCGCATTATCGGATATGCCGGGATGTGGGCGATTGTTGATGAGGCGCACGTAACAAACATTGCGCTCCTGGAAGCTTACCGGGGACGTAAATGGGGCGAGCGGCTGCTCGATGAGCTGATGAGAACAGCAGGGTTCCTGGGCATGAAATCAATTACACTTGAGGTCAGGGTATCGAACGAGGTGGCCCAGAATCTGTACCGCAAAAAAGGCTTCCGTCCGGCCGGAACCCGCAAAGGGTATTATTCGGACAACCGCGAGGATGCGCTCATCATGTGGGCGGATCTGCCGGCTTACGGGGAGCAGGGAATGATGGAAGGAAGAGTGGATCTGAAATGAATACAGAAACGGGTGCAGCTGCGCCTGTACTTATATTGGCTATCGAGACGAGCTGTGATGAAACCTCGGTAGCTGTTGTCAAGGACGGCTGTGAGGTGCTGGCGAACATCATCTCCAGCCAGATCGAAACCCACCGCGCTTTTGGCGGTGTAGTACCGGAGGTTGCCTCCCGCAAGCATGTGGAGGTCATTACCCTGGTGATTGAGGAGGCCATGACAGCTGCAGGTGTACAGCCGGACGAGCTTACGGCTATTGCAGTTACGCAGGGACCCGGGCTGGTCGGTGCGCTGCTGGTCGGTGTCGTGGCCGCCAAGAGCCTGGCGCTGGCCTGGGGCAAGCCGCTGATCGGCACCCATCATATCGCCGGTCATATTTATGCCAACCGGCTGGTCAAGGAGCTGCAGTATCCGTGTATGACGCTGGTTGTATCCGGCGGGCACACGGAGCTTGTGAATATGGAGCGCGAAGGGGAGTTCCGGATTATCGGACGCACCCGTGACGACGCGGTGGGTGAAGCTTACGACAAGGTCGCGCGCGCTCTCGGCTTCCCGTATCCGGGCGGTCCGCATGTCGACCGGCTTGCTCATGAAGCGGAAGAGGCAGTAGCCCTGCCGCGGGTATGGCTGGAGCCCGATTCATACGATTTCAGCTTCAGCGGCCTGAAGTCGGCTGTGCTGAATGTGGTCAACCAGAGTAAGATGAAGGGGCTGGCTCCGGATGTGGCCGGTATTGCCCGGGGCTTCCAGGAGTCCGTGGTGGAGGTTCTGGTGGAGAAGGCCGTGCGTGCGGTCAAAGCCAATGAAGCCAGGCAGCTGCTGCTCTGCGGCGGGGTTGCCGCTAACAAAGGGCTGCGCGAAGCACTGGTGTCACGCTGTGAGAAAGAGGGCATCGAGCTGATTATTCCTCCGGCGGTATACTGCACGGATAATGCGGCGATGATCGGGGCGGCAGCCTATGTGAAATGGCGGCATGACGGCAGCACGCCGCTCGATATGGTTGCCGATCCGGCTTGTCGCTGGAGCAGTGGTCAGTTTCTGCCTATTGACATTCCTCAAACGGGAAGAGTATAATCAACCCAATTCAAATAACGAAACGCAATGAAAAGAAGCAGTAAGGTATTTCCGGGTTAAGAGAACTGCGGGTAGGTGCGACGCAGCCGAAGGAGACCTGAACTCGTCTTGGAGCGGAGCGGTGGAAGCGGGATGTTTTTCTGGAGGAAATTCCGGAAGAATATTAAACGGCATGCTAGTGTGCCGGGCCTTTCGTACACCGTCTACGGCTAACCTCCGTGAAAGGGTGGTCAGCAATGGCAGGATGATTGAAGTCATCCGGATGCTTTTGCCTGATTAATGGAGTGGATATTCTCCGGACGGCCTAATACGGCTGAACCGGGATATCAACAAGAGTGGTACCGCGAAGGTGAACAGCCTGTCGTCTCTTGAATGAGACGGCAGGCTTTTTTGTATGCTTATAAGGATTAAATGCGATGAACGGGAGCAGTAGATGAAGAAGGTGTGCAGAGAGCTGCGGGTTGGTGCGACGCAGTCACCTGAGAAGCATTGAATCTCGCCCGGGAGCGGAGCGGCGGAAGTGAAATATGTACGCTGCAACGGCAGTCCCCGTTACCGGACACTCATACTTGCCTGACCATGCCTGCATGGACCAGAGCGGGTCTGGGGTGAGCTGGACGCAGCTTGCGGTTTGCCTTGAAGGTAAGCCGGATGCGTCAAGAAGAGTGGTACCGCGGAGGGGTAACCCGCCGTCTCTTTATAGAGACGGCGGGTTTTTTGTTTTATCAGAAAGCTATTTGGGGTCCCCGCAAAGTATCTGAGTCAGCCTCCGTGTTAAAGTTCCACTTTGTGGGGGGATTTTGTGTTGTTTTGCAGTTAGCCGGGCTATGGCCCGGAATTTATCTGCAGTTGGATCGGGTGCTGCCGGCAGCAGTGGGCGGGAATAGAAGCAGGGTGCAAGTCGACGTGCGCCCTGCACAAGCGGAAGAACAGCTTAAACTAAACTTACATTTCAGGAGGGTTCATAATGATTATTCCGGTAAAAAAACGTATTCAGATTTTTGACACGACGCTGCGGGACGGCGAGCAGGCACCGGGGGCCAGCCTGACCCCTGAGCAGAAGATTGTTCTGGCCCACAAGCTTGCCGGGCTGGGAGTAGATGTGCTGGAACCGGGATTTCCGGTCTCCAGTCCGGGGGATTTCGCCGCTGTGGAGACTATTTCACGGAAGGTGCAGGGTGTAGAGATCTGCGGCTTCGCCCGCGCGGTCCGCGGGGATATTGATGCGGCTGTCCGGGCAACCCGGGATGCGGCGCGGCGGCGGATTCACCTGTTCATCTCCTCGTCCGATATTCATCTGCGACATCAGCTGCGCAAGAGCCGGCCTGAGGTTGTTGCAGCCGCCCGTGAAATGACGGCCTATGCCCGCCAGTTCTGCGATGTGGTGGAATTCACCGCGATGGATGCGGCCCGGACGGGAATCGATGACCTGATTGAAATGGTAGAGGCAGTTATTGAGGAGGGGGCCAGCATCATTAATCTGCCGGATACAGTCGGCTATGCCTTGCCGCACGAATACGGAGAGATGTTCCGGAGGGTGCGCCTGGGGGCCAGGGGCGGAAAGAACGTAAGTTACAGCGCCCATTGTCATAACGATCTGGGGCTTGCCGTTGCGAACAGCCTGGCTGCCATTGAAGGCGGGGCAACGCAAATCGAGGTTACGGTGAACGGTGTCGGTGAGCGTACCGGAAACTGTGCTCTGGAGGAGCTGGTCATGGCGCTGGAGACAAGAGGGGATGTGCTTGGCGCGGAGACGGGAATTGTGCTGGATAAGCTGTATGATACCTCGCGGCTGATCAGCGGGGCGATGCATTTCCCGATTGCCTTCAACAAGCCGGTCGTAGGACGCAATGCCTTCCAGCATGAATCCGGCATCCATCAGGACGGCCTGCTGAAGGACCGCAGCACCTATGAGATTATGGATCCTGAACGGCTGGGCATTCCGCGCAGCATGATTATTCTCGGCAAACACTCCGGCCGGCATGCGCTGAAGGACCGTGCCGCCAAGTACGGTGTTGCCCTGGATGCGGCGGAGCTGGATGCGCTCTACGAATCCTTCAAAGAGAAGGCAGACCGCCAGAAAGCAGTCAGCGATGACGAGCTGCTGCGCATGGTCAGCAGTGCGACCGGACAGCAGGCGCAGTTCTATGAGCTTGGCGATGTCCAGGTGCTTGCCGGCAGTGCGCCGCGCCGGGTGGCTGCAGTGACCGTGCGTAATCTGCAGAGCGGTGCGGAGGAAGCCTATACCAGCACAGGCAGCGGCCCGCTGGAAGCAGTGATTGCAGCGATCAGTCTGGGGATTGCCGAGAGCATCGGATTTGACGGTCTTGAGCTGCATTCACTGGGCAGCGGAGAGCAGGCCCAGGCTGAAGCGGCGGTCATGGTGGAATGGAACGGCGCCAAATTCAGAGGCACGGCTATTCATCAGGATATCGTAATGGCGGCAGGAATAGCCTATGTAGCCGCCTGCAATGCGGCGCTGCTCTCTGCCCGTGCGGAAACCGGCCGGGAGACGGCGGTGTAACCGGCAGTACAGACGGCTTTGGACAGTTTGCGGGTTCAGCCGACAAAGGGGCGGTGTCAACCATGCTACAGACCGCGAACGGGGATAATCGTCCAATCGGAAGCAGAGCGCAGGCAGAAGCAGCTTTGCAGACAATTAAGCTGTTTTTTTGCGGCAGATTATGTTGTCTGAAAAAGTAGAATTTTAGCGAATGCAGGATTTGTCAAGCTGTGGACAACGTTATCCACATATTCCGCCCTGGTTGTGTAAAAACCGTGTAAAATCAGCAATAACGCCTGTTTCGTGCAACCCGGGATTGGGGAGTTTTCCAATGTGAGGTTTATGTGGAAACTGTGGATAATGTGGACAATTCGGTGGATAAAAAGTACTTGACAGGTGAAATGCTGATTTAATGCATAAAAAAAAGCCCCGAGGGGCTTTTTTTATTTGAGGTTATACACGAAAACTGTGGATGAGCATGTGGATAACTGTTTATGAACAAATCGGGAACAGTTTAAAAAAATTTATTTAACCTGTTTACATTATTCGTCAGCCAGCTGCTCCCATTCGTCGAACCGTCCGCTAAGCTGCTCCTTCTTCTCCTTCAGGTCGCTTTCATGCTGCTGGAGCGCCATATAATCCTGATAAACCTCCGGCTTCGTCATTTCATTCTCAATGCCGGCAATCTCCTCTTCCAGCCGGGCAATGGCTTCTTCCAGCTCGGAAATCCGCCGCAGACGGTTACGCTCCTCCCGTTTGGCCGCTTTGTCGGCTTCAAAAGAGGAGGCACTGCCCTTGTCGGCAGATGCGGCTTCAGCATCGGCAATCCGTGCGGCTTTGGCTGCAAGCAGTCCGGCTTCCTCCAGTGCAATGGCTTCCAGCTCTTTTTTCTTTTCGATGTAGTCGTCATAGTTGCCCAGATACTGGTCAATGCCGCCGGGATGCAGCTCCAGGACACGTTCAGCCATTTTATTCAGGAAATAACGGTCATGGGATATGAACAGCAGGGTGCCTTCAAAATCAATCAAGGCCGCCTCCAGCACCTCGCGGCTGACCAGATCCAGATGGTTGGTAGGCTCATCGAGAATAAGCATATTTGCGCCGCGCAGCATCAGCTTGGAAAGCGCCACCCGGGCTTTCTCCCCGCCGCTCAGCGCGGCTATTTTCTTGAGGACATCCTCGCCGCTGAACAGGAAGTTGCCGAGGATGGTGCGGATGCGCGCCTCCTCGAGCATCGGATATTCACTCCAGAGCTCTTCAAGCACGGTATTGCGCGGGTTGAGGCGTGTCTGCTCCTGATCGTAGTAGGCGATTTTGACCTTGGCTCCCCAGTTGACGGTTCCGGCGGACGGCTGGCGGGTGCCGGTCAGGCATTGCAGCAGCGTCGATTTGCCGATCCCGTTCGGCCCGATGAGGGCAGCCGTCTCCCCGCGCCGCAGCTCAAAGGAGGCACTGCGGAACAGCGGCGAAGATGCTTCGCTAAAGGATACGGCAACGTCCCGTACCTGCAGCACTTCCTTGCCGGACATGAAATCAGGCTCGAAGGAGAAGCTGGCCTTTTTGAGATCGCCAAGCGGCTTGTCAATGCGCTCCATCTTCTCCAGTGCCTTGCGCCGGCTCTGTGCACGCTTGGTGGTCGAGGCGCGCACGATGTTGCGCTGCACGAAATCCTCCATCCGGGAGATTTCCTCCTGCTGCTTCTCATACTGCTTCATGCGGATTTCATATTCCGCTGCCTTCAGCTCCATATAGCGGCTGTAATTGCCCGTATAACGGCGGGATTGATGGCGTTCTATTTCAACGATTGTTGTAACCAGCCGGTCGAGGAAATACCGGTCATGGGAAACGACCAGAATGCCGCCGGCATAACCGCGCAGGTAATCCTCCAGCCAGGTCAGCGTCTCAATGTCCAGATGGTTCGTAGGCTCATCCAGCATGAGCAGGTCTGGAGCCTGCAGAAGAATACGGGCGAGTGCCAGCCGTGTCTTCTGTCCGCCGCTGAGTGTGGAGATGGGAGTATCCGGCGCGAAATCCCCGAAGCCCATCCCGTGCAAAACGCTGCGGATCCGGGTGTTCATTTCATAGCCCCCGTGGTCCTTGAACCAGTCCGAGCGCTTGGAGTAACGCTCCAGCAGATCCTCATAACGCTTCGGATCATCGGCCAGCTTCGGGTCTGCGATGTCCGCTTCCATCTGCCGGAGCTCTGCTTCCGCTTCAATTAAGGGAGCAAACACAGCCAGCATTTCCTCCTGGATGGTTTTGTCCGACTGCAGGCCGCTGTTCTGGGCCAGGTAGCCTACGGTTGTCTCTTTGGATTTATGAATTTGCCCGCTGTCATAGGACATCTCGCCTGCGAGAATCTGCAGAAAGGTGGATTTGCCGGCGCCGTTGACGCCAACGAGTCCGACTCGTTCCTTCTCATTCACCTGCAGGCTGATGCCGTCCAGCACGCTTTGAATACCATATGATTTCGAAATTCCTGTCGCTTGAAGAAGCATACTGATTGAACCCTCCGCCCTTGCATATTCGCCCGGGCGCTCTGACCCGGCTGTATATCTTGCTTATACTACAGTTTACATGAAAAGCTTCTGCCGCGCGAGGGGGACGGTTTTCCGGATTCGTCTAACAGCGGAAATGATACAACCTTGGCGAACCGGGGAGAAGAGTGGTAAACTGAGTTTACAAACGATGATAAGCTAGGCAAAAACAAACGGGAGGCGGCTGCACATGACAGGCCAAAGTGCCCTGACCGCTGAAAGGAAGCGGGAGCTGCGTGCAGCGGCTGCCGCCGCCCGCAGCAAGCTGCCGGAGAGCCAGAGAAACGCACTGTCTTCTCTGGTCTGCAGGCATGCGGCGGAAAGGCTGGCGGGAGAAGAAGCGAAGACATTGCTTGCGTATGTCCCTTTCCGTTCGGAGCTGGATACGCGCCCGCTGATTGCCGGCGCCTGGGCGGAGGGCTGCACGTTACTGCTGCCCCGTGTGATACAAGCCACAGGAATGATGAGCCTGCATCCGGTACACTCATGGAAGGAGCTCGTACCGGGAGCCTTCGGCATACTGGAGCCGGCTGCTGATTCTGCTGACAGGCAGGATCGCCTGCCCAGGCCGGATGTGATCTTCGTCCCGGGGCTGGCTTTTGACCGGCGGGGCGGAAGGCTGGGCTACGGACGCGGATATTACGACCGCCTGCGGGCCACCCTGGATACCGAAGCTACCCTGCAAGAGAAAGATCCATTATGGATTGGTCTGGCTTTCGGCTGCCAGGTGGTTGAGGAAGTGCCCATGGACGACCATGATGCTTACATGGACTTGTTAATTACGGAAGACGGCGTCATGGATTGCCGGAGGGAGAGACAGCATGGAATTTAGTCATTTTAACGAGCAGGGCCGGGCGCGTATGGTGGATGTCAGCGACAAGGACATCACCAAGCGGTCAGCGGCTGCAAGAAGCAAGGTAACAATGGATCCCGGGACGCTCGAGGCCATCAAGTCAGGAAGCGTCGGCAAAGGAGATGTTTTGGCAGTTGCACAGGTAGCCGGCATTATGGCTGCGAAGCAGACCTCGGACTGGATTCCGATGTGCCATCCCCTCTCTCTTACCGGTGTTGACATCCGCTTCTCGGACAACAGCAAAGATGAACTTTATATAGAAGCAACCGTGAAGACGACCGGAAAGACCGGAGTGGAGATGGAGGCGCTGACGGCCGTTTCGGCGGCGGCTCTGACCGTCTATGACATGTGCAAGGCGCTGCAGAAGGATATGGTCATCGGACCTACGATGCTTGTCTCCAAGAGCGGCGGGAAGAACGGGAATTACGAGCTGGAAGCTTAGTTACTGCAAGAGAGAAGTGCGGCAAGGCTGCACATTGCGGCCTTCCTTACATAGAAAAGAGAGGGAGGAACAACCTATGGCGTGGAAAACAGCAATCCTGACGGCAAGCGATAAAGGATCCAGGGGCGAACGGGAAGATACCAGCGCCCAGGTTATCCGCGAGCTGGTAGAAGAGGAGCTTGGCGGTGAGATCATCGAGGTCAGAATTGTACCTGATGAGCAGGATGAGATTATTGCTGCGCTGATCGAGCTTACCGATTATTTCAAGGCGGATCTTGTACTTACTACCGGCGGAACCGAGCTGGCGATCCGCGACGTTACTCCGGAAGCTACCCGCCGGGTCATTGAGCGTGAGGTGCCCGGAATGTCGGAGGCGATGAGAAGCACAGTGATGCAGAAGAACCGTGCGGTCATGCTCTTCCGCGGTATTTGCGGAATCCGCGGACGGACGCTGATTGTCAATCTGCCGGGAACGCCCAAGGGAGTGCATGAGAACCTGGCGGCGATCATGGATCAGCTGCCGGAGGCCCTGCTTATGGTAACCGGACAATACCGCCAGTAACAGACGGATGCCCCGCCCTGCCGCCTCAGCGCTAAAGCTGTTGGATGTGTGACAAAAGTTATGGTATTATTAAGCTGCTGCTTAATCTATCATGAACGGACAAAGGGCGAGGAGGAAAAGCGAATGCTGAATGGTATTGGTGCTCCCGGAATTATTCTACTGGTGATCCTGGCGCTGCTGCTTTTTGGTCCGAATAAGCTTCCGGAGCTTGGCCGGGCGGTCGGACGCACCTTCCGTGAATTCAAGGACGGGGCACGTGAAATTATTAATGAGCCGGAACCGGCTCGGCGCAGTGAAGCTCCTGCACCGCCGGCCCCGCAGACATTAGCTGCAGACCTTCCGCAGGAACGGAAGCTGCCGGAATAACAGGTGTAACTACGCGGGGGCGTTTCTCTCAGTCTGCTTCAGACCGGGTGGCGCCTCTTTTTTTGTAAACAGAAGAGCTGCAGAGGCTTTGAACCTGCAGTCATATCACAGGCCATCTTTGGCGGGGAATCTTACATACGGATCTGGGTGGTGTCAGTCATGTCTCTGGAATCGGAAGAAATGTCGGTGGTTGATCATCTCACTGAGCTGCGCAGACGGATTATCTATGTGCTGATAGTGTTCACAGCCGGTCTGATCGGCGGATTATTTGTGGCTAGACCCGTGTATCTGTATCTGATTGATGCCGATCAGGCGCAGGGCTTTGTGCTGCATGCTTTTTCCTTTTGGGATGGCATCGGGATGTATATGAAGATTGCCATGGCCGTCTCGCTGGCCGTTTCGCTGCCGTTTATTGTCTACCAGCTGTGGGCGTTTATCAGTCCGGGGCTGCGGCCGGAGGAGCAGAGCGCGGCGCTAAGGTATGTTCCTTACGTGGCTGTTTTGTTCATACTGGGCTTATTATTTGCCTATTACATTGTTTTTCCGATGGCGTTGTCGTTTACAATCACCATTACCCGCAGCATGGGGCTGGAGGAGACTTACGGGATTACCGAGTACTTCAGCTTTATGTTCAGTCTGTGCATTCCGCTGGCGCTGCTGTTTGAGCTGCCGCTGATCGTCATGTTTCTGACCAAGCTGCGGGTGCTTAATCCGCTGCGCCTGCGCCGGATGCGGCGTTATGCTTATTTCGCGCTTGTCTTTATTGCGGTGGTCATCACACCTCCGGATTTCATCTCGGATTTCCTGGTGACCATTCCGCTGCTTATCCTGTATGAATTCAGTGTGTTTCTTTCAGCGCTGGTCTACCGCAGACAACTCGCAGAGGATGCTGCGCGGGAGGCGCGCTATGTGAAGCAGCAGGGACGTTGACAGCTAGATGCCTGGTTTTGGAGCCGTGGAGGCATATTTTGCCTCCCGGTGGATAGAATGTATGTGAGTGTGCGCAAGGACAACCCGTTCAGCCATATTTTTCCGCATTCAGGATCTGATTTTACGTAAAAGGACTTGAAATCCGTCTTCAAGTTGAGTATCATAAAAATTGTTGTTAGCACTGAAGAAGGTTGAGTGCTAACGCTGCCGGATATTACGGAAACGGCAGGCAGCAGGTGTGCCGAACCGGTATTGTCCCGGGCAGATTCTTGTATTCCAATTTTGTTTTCAAGCTAAACCACATAATTTCAAAGGAGGCTATTTTTCATGATCAGACCATTAGGTGAACGCGTATTGGTAGAAGCAAGCGAGCAGCAGGAAACCACTTCTTTCGGTATCGTGCTTCCGGACTCTTCCAAAGAGAAACCGCAGGAAGGCAAAATTATCGCAGTAGGTAGCGGAGCTCTGAAAGACGGAGTGCGTGTACCGCTGGAAGTTAAAGAAGGCGACCGCGTGATCTTCTCGAAATATGCCGGAACCGAAATCAAATACGAAGGCAAAGAATATTTGATTATGAAAGAAAGCGACATTCACGCGATTCTTGACTAAGAAGATCCTTTATAAGGATAGCGGTAAATATACTTAAGCTTCAGAAGATTTTAAACACTTACAACAATTTCTAGGAGGTTAACACTAATGGCAAAAGAAATTAAATTCAGTGAAGACGCCCGCCGCTCGATGCTCCGCGGGGTTGATGCTCTGGCTAACGCAGTAAAAGTTACACTGGGTCCTAAAGGCCGTAACGTGGTACTTGAGAAGAAATTCGGCAGCCCGCTGATCACTAATGACGGTGTTACCATTGCCAAAGAAATCGAACTGGAAGATGCTTTCGAGAACATGGGCGCACAGCTCGTTAAAGAAGTAGCTACCAAGACTAACGATGTAGCCGGTGACGGTACTACAACTGCAACAGTTCTGGCTCAGGCCATGATCCGCGAAGGTCTGAAGAACGTAACTGCAGGCGCTAACCCGATGGTTATCCGCAAAGGGATCGACAAAGCGGTTAAAGCGGCTGTTGCTGAACTTCAGAACATCGCTAAGCCAATCGAAGATTCCCAGGCTATCGCTCAAGTAGCAGCTATCTCCGCTGCTGATGACGAAGTAGGCCAGCTGATTGCTGAAGCTATGGAAAAAGTGGGCAAAGACGGCGTTATCACCGTTGAAGAATCCCGCGGCTTCCTGACTGAGCTTGAAGTGGTTGAAGGTATGCAGTTCGACCGCGGCTACATTTCCCCGTACATGATTACTGATACGGACAAAATGGAAGCTGTTCTGGACAACCCGTACATCCTGATCACTGATAAGAAGATCAGCAGCACACAGGAAATCCTGCCGCTGCTTGAGAAGATCGTACAGCAGGCCCGTCCGCTCGTGATCATCGCTGAAGATATCGAAGGCGAAGCACAGGCTATGCTGATCGTGAACAAACTGCGCGGAACCTTCAACGCTGTAGCTGTTAAAGCTCCTGGCTTCGGCGACCGCCGTGAAGCTATGCTGCAGGATATCGCTGCCCTGACAGGTGGCCAAGTGATCACTGAGAAGCTCGGTCTTGACCTGAAGAGCACTTCCATTGATCAGCTGGGTAACGCACGTCAAGTGCGCGTAACCAAAGAAAACACTACAATCGTAGACGGCAGCGGCGACAAAGCGGATATCAATGCCCGCGTAAGCCAGATCCGTGCCCAACTGGAAGAAACCACTTCCGAGTTCGACAAAGAGAAGCTGCAGGAGCGTCTGGCTAAACTGGCTGGCGGCGTAGCCGTAGTCAAAGTCGGCGCAGCAACTGAAACTGAACTGAAAGAGCGCAAGCTGCGCATCGAAGACGCCCTGAACGCAACCCGCGCTGCGGTTGAAGAAGGTATCGTATCCGGTGGTGGTACAGCTCTTGTGAACGTATATAATGCAGTAGCAGCAGTAGATGTATCCGGCGACGAAAAAACCGGCGTAAACATCGTTCTGCGCGCTCTGGAAGAGCCGATCCGTACAATCGCTGCAAATGCCGGCGAAGAAGGTTCCGTTATCGTGGACCGTCTGAAGAAAGAAAAAGTTGGCGTAGGCTACAACGCAGCTACCGGCGAATGGGTGAACATGTTCGAAGCCGGAATCGTTGACCCTGCGAAGGTAACACGCTCCGCGCTGCAGAACGCTGCATCCGTAGCGGCTATGTTCCTGACCACCGAAGCTGTCATCGCTGACAAGCCAGAGCCTGAAAAAGGCGGCGGCATGCCAGACATGGGCGGCATGGGCGGAATGGGCGGCATGATGTAAGACGATTTACCGTAAACCTTGAGAGGCCTGTTTACAGGCTTCTCAAGGTTTTTTTTGTTTGTCCGGCTTTATTTTATTGATACTGGATTACCCAAACCAATCTAGCACCGAAAGAATAGAGTATAGCAGTTGATCCTGCGGCAGCCGCGTTTTAGTTATGGGCGCAGCCTGGGGATGGACAGGTTCACCCGGTTATAAACAGCCCTGATAACCAGCAAAACCAGACCACAATAAACGGGGTGATATGGATGGATTTGAATGCATTGACTGGCCTGTTTGCCAACAATAACGGTTCAGTCGTGCTAAATGTCCTTTTATCAGTTGCTTTAATTTGGGCTATCCGGCAGATGGCAGGCAAAGAGAAGGTCATTCAGAATTACCAGAAACGTGATGAGGAGAACGAGAAGCAGCTGAATGAATACAACCGTTCCCTGGTCAAGCTTTTAATTGAAAGAGAGGCCCTGGAACGAGCGAGAGCCGATAAATCTAATGGTGAGGAGGTCGTCAACAAGTGAAGCTCCTCGATATTTTTAAGAAAAACGAAGTCAAGCCCAGCTCTGTAAAGCGAGAAATTGAGAACCTGGGCAGAATCCGGGAGGCCTATGAAATGAATGATCTTGAAAGCCTGTTAGATCTGCACCGTAACGGCCTGGGCAAGAGAGGAGATGATTTACATGGCCATCGTTGATTTGATTATTATTACTCTGGAAGTAGCTGTTTTTATTGTGTTTGCCGCTTATGTGCTGCGGTACCGTACATTTTTTATCGGAAAAGGCCCGAACCGGACGTATAACCTCTATCTCCGGAGTGTATGGATGACGTATTTCATGGTTTCACTGCTGTGCCTTAACCTGTTGTGGGGGCGGCTGAACATTGTTTTTGGTTATAATGTGGACAGCCTATCCAATACAATCAGAGAGCTGGTGATGATTCTGACGCTGATCCTGCTTCTGTTTGCCGGACTGACGCACAAGGATCTGTGGGACATTAACGAGCAGGATAAATAGGCGCGATCACCCTGCAGCGGCTCTCCCGGGAAGAGGAGGTCCGCTGCTTTTCTGTTGAATCAGCACATGGGCGGTACATATCCGGGAGTTATTATTTACTAAACGCAGAGGCTTCTTATTAACCAAAGCTTGCTTTTGTTCGCGGGTATCTATAAGATACCATTACCGTACATTCATATAAAATTTGCTTTATTAATTCCGTTAAGTTACTAGCGTTTCAAGAAGCTGGCTACTAGACAATCTAAAGGAGACCGTACTTTGCATAAACCATCCGCTATTCTTAAGCGATTGAAAGAAGAAACAGCCCCGATGCATCGGAACATTGAAAACAATGAATATGCCAAATCCATAATGAATAATAGCCTGACTATGGGTAAATATGAATTATATCTTATGAAATTCTATGGATTCGTGAAGCCGGTGGAGGAGCGGCTAAGGGAGAGGTTAGAGGCCGGTGAAGGTGTGCTCGCGGAGTCAGCGGGTAATAAGCGCTTTTGGCTGGAGCGGGATCTGTCCGCACTGGGACTAAGCGAGGAGAGGATAGCTGGACTGCCGCTGTGCACCCGGCTGCCTGATTTGTCTACGCATGTGAAAGCGCTGGGCTGCCTGTATGTCCTGGAAGGTTCAACGCTCGGCGGGCAGATGATCATCCGTATGCTTTCAGGTTATCTGCCGATTGATCCGGCTGTTAACGGCAACTATTTTAACAGTTACGGTGAGCAAACCCGCGAGCGCTGGAAAGCGTTCTGTAATGAACTGGAGAGCGCGGGAGACAGTGTCGAAGCTGAGGCAGAGATGATTGAGGCAGCCAAGGATACCTTCTATTATCTTGATCAATGGTTTGCTGAGCCGGGAGAGTCATAGGCAGATTATAAGCACTAATGGATGCACCACATAAGGAGTGATTGGATGACTGAAGCGGGTAAAACAAACAACAAAGAACTGCTGAATCGCACCCTTCTTGCAGCTGAAGGGGAGATTCTTAATGAACCGCTCGATTTAACGAACTGTGAGAAGGAACCCATTCATATTCCGGGCAGTATTCAGCCGCATGGGGTACTGCTGGCTATAGCATCAGATACACTTACTATTATTCAGAGCAGTACCAATACCGGAGAGCTGCTGGGAATAGAGCATACTAATATTGTGGGGAAAAGTCTGAAGGAGCTCATTCCGGAGCAGGAGCTGGACAATATGATTCAAACCTACCGGAACCGTTCCGTTTCGCCTGTACTAAACTATATGCAGGTTAACGTGTATACTCCCAATGGAAAAAGCCCCTTTTTTGCCATAATGCATGATAGTGAGGACACGCTGATCGTTGAGCTGGAGCCTGGCTATGACGAAGCGGACACGGAGCAGAATGATTTTCAATGGATTCAAAGTTTTTTTAACATTTTGAAGCAAACAAAGAGCAGAGTGGAGGCTAGCCAGGTAACGGCCGAACAGCTGAGGCTCATTCTGGGATACGACAGGGTCATGATATATGAGTTTGACAGCAGCTGGAATGGAAAAGTCATTGCGGAGGCGAAAAAAAAGGGGCTGGAGCCGTACCTGGGCCATCATTATCCTGCTTCCGATATTCCAAGGCAGGCAAGGGAGCTGTATTTGCGGAACTGGCTGAGGCTGATTGTCGATGTCGGCTACAAGCCTGTACCTATTCTTCCTGTGCTTAATCCCCGGACTGACCTGCCGCTCAATCTCAGCCTGTCTACGCTGCGCAGTGTGTCGCCGATGCATATTGAGTACCTTCAGAATATGGGTGTTCAGGCTACGATGACCATTTCGCTGATTCATGACGGACAGCTCTGGGGACTGGTTACATGCCATCATAATTCTGTAAAATATGTTCCGCACAGAATCCGCAATCTGTGTAACTTCCTGGGTGTATTTTTCTCCAGCGAGCTGTATCAGCGTCTGCAGCTTGACAATTATCAGGAGGAAGTGGAGCTAAAGACCCGAATCAACCGGCTGTCCGGTATATTCATAGGTAGCACAACGGCTTCGAGTGTCATGGAGCAGCTGGCAAAAGAAGAAACGGCATTGCTGGATGTCATGAAGGCTGGCGGTGCCGCTGTATGTTATCAGGGTGAATTGGCTCTTTTTGGAGCTGTACCCGGCCGCAGTGAGGTGGAGGATCTGGCCTGCTGGCTGTCAAAGCAATCTAAAGACAACATGTATCACACTTCGAACCTCAGCCGGGAGTATAGGCCTGCTGAAGTATACAAGCATCTTGCTTCAGGTGTCATGTATACAGCCTTGTCTTCGGAACAGACTGACTATATCATCTGGTTCCGTCCGGAGGTGGTTCAGGTCGTTGAGTGGGCTGGAGATCCGGCAAAAGCGGTCATCCAAGAGAACGACGGCCTGCGGCTGTCCCCCCGTAAATCGTTTGAAAAATGGAGACAGGTGTTAGAATCAACTTCATTGCCCTGGCGTGAGCTTGAAATCCGCGTCATACCGGACTTTAACAGTGTACTGCTCAAAAGGACCGAACAGCAGCTGCATGAGGCTGAAGAGAAAGCGATGCTCAACAAGCGCATTATCAAAGAAAACGAAAAAAGATACTTACAGCTTATGGATATATCCTCTGCAGCCTTCTTTACGGTGACCGGCTGCAAAATTGTATACTGCAATGACCGGGCGGCGGGGATGTTCCGCGCAGACTCTAACACTGAAATCATAGACAAGCCGCTTGATGAGCTGTTTAAACATGAGAATGAAGGAACAAGGCTGCTCTCGGAGCTGGCGCGTCTTGAGCATTCCGCGGAGCAGATGTCAACGATGAACGAGACGCTCACCGCATTAGACGGGACGGAGCTGAATGTTGAATTAACAGCTGTGCAGGTCCAATTTGATGAGACTGTCTCCTATTGGATCATCGTCAGAGACCGGGCAGAGGGCAAAAGCCGTGAAGAAGGTTTTACGGATTTAGCGGACCAGCTGCAGAACTATATGAACATGGACCCGCTGACCGAAATTTCCAACCGGCAATTTTTCGAGAAATCCTTGTATCATGAGTGGGAACAGTGTGTGAAGATTGAGCGGTCCATTTGCCTGATGATGCTGGATATCGACAATTTCAAACTGTACAATACCATCCAGGGCTTTCAGGGAGGCGATCTGTGCCTGCAGTGGGTCGCAGATGTGCTCAGTGCACTAAGTACGGAGTACAGCGCCTTTATTGCCCGGTATAGCGGGGGGACCTTCGCTTTGTATTTGACAGGAATTCCCCGGGATGTAACGGTCGAACTGGCCGAGAATATCCGGCAAGCCGTATTGGCTGTTCAAATACCGGCTGACCTGCAGCCGGCCGGCAATTCGCTTACCGTCAGCATCGGTGTCTCCTGCATGATACCGACGCTGCAGCGAAGCCATGCCAAGCTGATCCGCCAGGCGGAAAAAGCGTTGGCGCAAGCCAAAAAAGCAGGGAAAAATCAGGTGGTTTATCTGTAAGCCCTGCCAGACAGGCCCTGTTAACCGTATATGGTTAGCGGGGTTTTCATGGTTATAACAAATCTGAACAACAGGAGGCAGACCGGATGGATGAATTACAGCAGGCCGGGCAGCGGCTGGAGCTCGCCACCTTTGCCGGCGGCTGCTTCTGGTGTATGGTCAAGCCGTTTGACGAGCTGCCGGGAATCATCTCGGTAGTGTCGGGCTATACAGGCGGGCATACCGAGAATCCGACTTATGCCGAGGTCGGGACAGAGACGACAGGCCATATCGAGGCGGTGCAGATTACCTTTGATCCGGAGCTGTTTCCGTACCGGCGTCTGCTGGATATTTATTGGCAGCTGATTGATCCGACAGACCGCGGCGGCCAGTTCATGGACCGCGGGCATTCCTACAGGACCGCCATCTTTGTCCACAGTGAGGAGCAGCGGGCAGCGGCGGAGGCTTCGAAGGCTGCACTTCAGGCAGAAAAACGGTTCAAAGGACCGGTTGTAACAGAGATTCTGCCTGCGGCACCGTTCTACCCGGCTGAAGCTGAGCATCAGGATTACTATAAGACGCATCCGCTGGATTACAAGCTGTATCTCAAGGGCTCGGGCCGTGATGATTACCTGGAGCGGCACTGGCAGAGGGGCGAAGACCGGGAACGGCTGCGTGCCCGGCTGACGGCCCTGCAATATGGGGTTGTCCGGAACAAGGGTACAGAGCCTGCATATGACAACGCCTATTGGGATGAATACCGTGAAGGCATTTATATTGATGTGCTGAATGGAGATCCGCTGTTCAGCTCGCTGGATAAATTCGATTCCGGCACCGGCTGGCCGTCCTTTGCCGCACCGCTTGAGCCGGGGCTGATCCGCCGTGAGGCAGACTTAAGCGGCGGGACAGCGCGGACTGTGCTGCGGAGCAGGTTAAGCGGAGCCTATCTCGGCCAGCTGCTGTATGACGGCCCGGAGCCTGCGAAGCTGCATTACCGGGTCAATTCAGCTGCGCTGCGCTTTGTCCCCAGGGAAGAGCTTGCGGCGCACGGGCTGGAGCGATACCTGGGGCTGTTTGCTTCAGGGGATGCCGCCCGGGGATAATCACCCGCCTGAAGCTGCCAGACACCAGCACATCCTATTCTCAAGGAAACCTGATTCTCTACTAAGAGATCAGGTTTCTTTTTGCTTTCTCTCAAAAGTTAAATAGATTGTCAGGCTGTGCTTTAAAATATGACAAATGCTGCGGTTTTTCCGGTAGACTTGCCAAATAAGGTATAATAGGAGATAAGCATTATTTTTTAATGCGTATACTGAAGGAGTGACTCAATGTATTCTAATCAGCAAAATGCAGGAGAGCGCCTTAAAATGATAGCCGAGCAGCTTGCAGAAGAAGTTACCTTGCGTCAATATGAACGCCAGCCTGAATTAAGGCAGCGCTTTGGTCCTTCCGGAATAGCCCGGACCAGGCAGGATTCCTTATACCATCTTCGTTATCTTGCACAAAGCGTGTCGCTGGAAAGCCCGCTCTTGTTCATTAACTATATTATTTGGCTTAAAGTACTGCTCATGCAGTATAAGATTACGGCTGAGGATCTGCGGATCAATCTGGAACTGATGAAGGATGCAATCACCGTCAAGGTAGAGCCGCCGGACAGAGAGCTGATCCTGAGCTACCTGGATATGGGTATGTATCATATGCGCGGGGAAGAGAGTGTGCCTTCGTTTCTGCAGCCGGATCAGCCCTATTTCCGGGAGGCGGAGCAATACCTCAGGCTTCTGCTGGACGGAGAACGGCGCCAGGCTGCGGAATTTATAATGAAGCTGTATGATGACGGCATGGCAGTCCAGGATCTTTACCTGCATATCTTCCAGCAGAGCCAATACGAAATCGGACGGCTCTGGCAGCTGGGGCAAATTACGGTCGCCCAGGAGCATTACTGTACAGCCTGCACCCAGAGCATTATCTCGCAGCTGTACCCCCGCTGGATTCAGGCGCAGAACGGCCGCAAGAGGCTGGTTGCAGTCGGTGTTGGTGAAGAGCTGCATGAAATCGGTCTGCGGATGCTGACAGACTTTTTTGAAATGAAGGGCTGGAATACCTTCTACCTGGGCTCCAACATGCCTGCTGAAAGCCTGATACGTTACCTGAAGGAGCAGCCTGCCGATCTGCTGGCTGTTTCGGTTACAATGACCTTTCATGTGTCTGAGGTCGTCCGCCTGATTCAAATGATCCGTAGTCATGCTGAGCTTGACGACCTCAAAATCATGGTCGGCGGAATGCCGTTTAATATAGACAGGGATTTGTGGAAAAAGGTCGGCGCAGACGGTTACGCCCCCGATGCCGGGAGCGCGCTCGACATCGCAGCACAGCTTGTTCCGGGTACCTGGAGCCAGAAGAACTGATACAGAAGGCGAGGTACTAAAATGAACGGCAGTGAGCAGCAAATCGGTGTTCTGAGGGACACGATTGAAAATCTGTCAGAACAGTTAATTGCAGGCAAGCATAGGGAAGAGCAGGCTTTGGCCGAGTTTTCCGCCATGAATAACGAACTCATTACGATGCACCGGCTGCTGGCCAAAAATAATGCAGAGCTTAAAGCGCTCAAGGAGGAAGCGGAAGCAGCCAACAGGGCCAAAAGCCTGTTTGTGGCTACTGTCAGCCATGAAATCCGTACACCGATGAACGGAATTCTCGGCTTAACCGAGCTGCTGGAGGCAGAGGACGTTACGGAAGAACAGCAGAATCACCTGCAGGTGATCCGGGAGTCGGCACAATATCTGCTTCAGATGATCCGGAATCTGCTGGATTACTCCAAAATTGAAGCCGGGAAAATGGAAATCAGCAGAGTACCCTTCAGCATACGGAAGCTGGTTGAGCATGCGTTACGGCTGCTCTCTCCTGCAGCGGCAAAGCGGGAAAATAGCTTATCCTATCAAATTTTGGACGGGGTTACGGATCAGCTGGAGGGAGATTCCCCCAAAATCATGCAGGTGCTGATTAATCTGCTAGGCAATGCGGTGAAGTTTACGCAGAACGGTAAAGTAGAAGTTACAGTGAGTCTGGTCTCTGAGGAAGCAGCACGCCAGCGTTTATGCTTTGAAGTAAGGGACGAGGGTGTTGGCATATCACCTGAGGATGTGGGCTCCCTGTTCCGGCCGTATTCACAGGTAGGCCAAGACGCGGAGCTGTCTGCCGAGGGAACGGGACTTGGGCTGTCCATCTGCAAGTCCATGGTAGAGCTGATGGACGGAATCATTATGGCGGAGAGTGTGCCAGGAGCCGGCTCGGTTTTCCGGTTTGAGCTTCCGCTGGACAAACCGACCGTCCTTCCGGAGCCGACTCCGGCTGGCGGGGCAGACTTGCCGGTGAGCGGCTTCAGCATACTGCCGGTGCTGGTCGCCGAGGATAACGGACTGAACAGTGCAGTGCTGCTGCGGCAGCTGCAGAAGCTGGGGGTGACGGATGTCCACCTGGTCGGCAACGGCAAAGAGGCAGTGGACGCCTGGCAGCGGCAGGAATACGGGCTGATTCTGATGGACAGCAGGCTTCCGACCATGAACGGTGAGGAGGCGGTCCGGACCATCCGCCGGCTGGAGGCTTCCGGGTCGAGGGTGCGGGTTCCGATCATCGGCGTGACCGGGGATGAAGGCGAGGAGAGCCGCGCGCAATTTATTGAGGCAGGACTCGATGACTGGACGGTTAAGCCGCTGAATCTGCAGACGCTGAGCAAGCTGCTGGTTAAATGGTACAGCATGAAGCCTTATATTCCCGTCCTGCAGGAGGAGACCCTGTCCGGCATCCGGGAGATGGACGAGGAAGACGAGCCTGAGCTGCTGCGTATGCTGATCGGGATTTTCAAGAAAGATACTCCGCAGCGGGTGGCTGCCCTGGAGGATGCAGCGTCCAGACGCGATCTGGCGGAAATGTCGGCAGCGGCCCACAGCCTGAAATCAGGCAGCCTGAGCATCGGGGTGCAGTATTTCGCCCATCTGTGTGCGGCGGTGGAACGCCATGCCGGAGCAGGGGAATTCGAGCTCGCTGTACGGCAGCTGCCGAAGCTTGCGCCTGCATATGAAGAAGCCTGCAGGGAGCTGGATAAGCTGCTGTAGAGCATGCGGCTGCAGGGAGCAGAAGGTACCGGTTACCGGGAACTTCTGCTCTTTTTGCTGGCGGCGATCATATCCGGGCTGCGGAAGAATAGGATATAATAGGGCATTTTCATGGCCAGGAGCATCGATGAACGCATGCCGCAAGGATCAGAATCAGATGGAAGCCGGTACCTCTTGCTAGGTATGGGCTTTTTCTAATACGCAGAAGCAGGTGACGCCCGTGCCGGAAAAAAACAGTACCGCAGTAGTTGTTCAGGGCCATTCGCTGACAATTGCGGAAGTCGTCAGAGTTGCACGTTATCACCATCCTGTGGAGCTTGGAGAGGAGAGCTGCCGCAAGGTGGAGCAGACCCGAAGGTATGTGGAGAAGCTGCTGCTGGAGAAACAGGTGGTGTATGGCCTGACCACAGGCTTTGGCAAGTTCAGCGACACGTACATCTCCCCGGAGGATACGCAGCTGCTGCAGCTTAATCTAATCCGCAGCCACAGCTGCGGAACCGGAGCGCCGCTTACGGAGGAGACGGTCCGGGCCATCCTGCTGCTGCGGATTAACGCCTTGTCCCTCGGCTATTCCGGGATCCGCCCGGAGGTTATCCGGCTGATGGCTGATATGCTGAACCGGGGCGTCATCCCGGTCATTCCGGAAAAAGGCTCGCTTGGCGCCAGCGGTGACCTGGCCCCGCTGTCGCATATGGCGCTGGTTCTGATCGGCGAGGGCGAAGCGTATGTTCAGGGCACACGCCTGCCGGGGGCAGAGGCGCTGGCGCAGGCCGGGCTTGCGCCTATCGTGCTCGAGGCCAAGGAGGGGCTGGCCCTGATTAACGGGACGCAGGTCATGACGGCGGTCGGCGCACTGGCCTGCTGGGATGCCATGAACCTGGCCGACTGGGCGGACTGCACGGCAGCGCTGGCCTGTGAGGCGCTGCTGGCAGTGCGGGACGCCTTTGACCCGGCGGCCCATGCTGTCCGGCCGCATAAAGGGCAGCAGCAGTCAGCCGGCAACATCCGGCACCTGACGGCTGGCAGCACGCTGATGACCAATCAGGGCGAGAAGCGGGTGCAGGATGCCTATTCCCTGCGCTGTGCGCCGCAGGTACACGGGGCGAGCCGGGATGCGCTGGCGTATATCGCCGGGAAGCTGACCACCGAGATGAACTCGGCCACGGATAATCCGCTCATCTTTACCGAACTTGCGCGGGTCATTTCCGGCGGGAATTTCCACGGCCAGCCTGTCGCGCTGCCGATGGACCATCTGGCCGTCTGTGCGGCGGAGCTGGCCAGCATTGCCGAGCGGAGGATCGAGCGGCTGGTTAATCCGCAGCTGAATGAAGGGCTGCCCCCGTTCCTGACGGAGAACGGTGGACTGCAGTCCGGCTTCATGATCGCCCAGTACACAGCCGCTGCGCTTGTGTCGGAGAACAAAGCACTAGCCCATCCGGCCAGTGTGGACTCCATTCCCTCCTCGGGCAATCAGGAGGATCATGTCAGTATGGGCACTATCGCTGCCCGTAAGGCAAGCCAAATTGTTGATAATGCCTATACCGTGCTGGCAATTGAGCTGCTGTGCGCGGCCCAGGCCCTTGATTACCGCGGTCCGCAGCAGCTTGGACGGGGTACGAAGTGGCTGTATGACCGCTGCCGGGAGCTGGCGGCCCCGGTGAAGGAGGACCGTGTGCTATCCGGCGATTTTGCTACGGTTGCGCAGTGGATGAAACAGCCCGGTGTGCTGGCCGGACTGTTTGCCAAGGTGACCTTTGACTCCTGTGTGGAGTAAATCCGGGGAACACCGAAGGAATAAGGAACGGAGGGAGAGCAGCCGTATGAGCCGTAATGAGGAGAGAATCTGCCGCGCCCCCAGAGGAAGCACGCTGCATACCAAAGGCTGGACGCAGGAAGCAGCACTGCGGATGCTGATGAACAATCTCGACCCCGACGTGGCGGAGCATCCGCAGCAGCTGATTGTCTATGGCGGCACCGGTAAAGCAGCCCGCAGCTGGGAGGCTTACGACGCGATTGTCCGGTCGCTGAAGACGCTGGAGAACGACGAGACCCTGCTGATCCAGTCCGGCAAGCCGGTGGCGGTATTCCGCACCCATCCGGATGCCCCGCGCGTCCTGCTGGCGAACGCCAATCTGGTTCCGGCATGGGCAACCTGGGAGAGCTTTCACGAGCTGGACCGCAAGGGCCTGATCATGTACGGGCAGATGACCGCCGGCAGCTGGATCTATATCGGCACGCAGGGTATCGTGCAGGGCACCTATGAGACCTTCGCCGAATGCGCCAGACAGCATTTCGGCGGCACACTAAGGGGGACGATCACGCTTAGCAGCGGCCTCGGGGGCATGGGCGGCGCCCAGCCGCTTGCCGTGACCATGAACGGCGGTGTGTTCATCGGTATCGAAGTAGACCGGACACGGATCGCGAAGCGGATTCAGTCCGGGTACTGTGATGCTGTAGCAGAGACGCTGGAAGAAGCGCTGGCTATGGCTGAGGCGGCCGCAGCGCAGGCGCTCCGCTCTCCATCGGCCTGCTGGGCAATGCGGCGGAGCTGCTGCCGGAAATAGCGGCCGGCGGCTTTGTGCCGCATGTGCTGACCGATCAGACGTCAGCGCATGATCCGCTGAACGGCTATGTGCCGGCCGGCTTCACTGCCGAAACTGCAAGGCAGCTGCGCGGCAGCGACCCGCAGGCGTACATTGCCCTTGCCCGCGGCAGCATTGCCCGGCATGTTGAGGCGATGCTTGAGCTGCAGGGCAAAGGGGCTGTCACCTTTGACTACGGCAACAATATCCGGCAGGCGGCATACGATCAGGGCGTCAGCCGGGCTTTTGATTTTCCCGGATTTGTTCCCGCCTATATTCGTCCGCAGTTCTGCGAAGGGAAAGGGCCGTTCCGCTGGGCAGCCTTGTCGGGTGATCCGGAGGACATCTATAAAACGGATGCTGCGATTCTCCGGGCTTTTCCCGGAAATGAAGGCCTTCAGCGCTGGATTACTTTAGCCGGGCAAAAAATAGCCTTCCAGGGCCTGCCTGCCCGGATCTGCTGGCTCGGCTACGGCGAGCGGGCCGCGTTCGGCAGGATCCTTAACGATATGGTTGCTTCCGGGGAGCTGTCCGCTCCGGTGGTCATCGGCCGGGATCATCTGGACGCCGGCTCCGTGGCCTCACCTAACCGGGAGACGGAGCGCATGCTGGACGGCAGCGATGCCGTCTCCGACTGGCCGCTGCTGAATGCGCTGGTCAATACGGCCGCAGGAGCCGGCTGGGTGTCGATCCATCACGGGGGCGGAGTGGGGATGGGCTATTCGCAGCATGCCGGGATGGTGGTTGTCGCAGACGGCACGAAGGAGGCAGAGGCGCGTCTTGAGCGGGTGCTGACGGCAGATCCGGGTATGGGCGTGGTCCGGCATGCAGATGCCGGCTATCCGCTGGCCGCCGAAACCGCCAGAGCCCATGGCATCCGCATGCCCATGCTGGAGCCGGGGGAGGAGCAGCGGAATGATCCACATTGATGGGGCAGCGCAGATTGCCACGCTGGGCGGGGCAGGCATGAAGCCCAAGATTGGCAGGGAGATGGCAGAGCTCGGTCTGATTGAGGACGGGGGGATAGTCATTGAGGACGGGAGGTTTGTCTTCGTGGGCAGCAGCGGGGAGGCCAGGCGGTATGTGGAGCTGCACTCCGGGGGAAAGCCGGTCACGGTGCTGTCTGCTGCCGGGAAGACGGTGACCCCGGGCCTCATTGATCCGCATACCCATCTGGTGTTCGCCGGCTCGCGGGAATTCGAGCTCACGCTCCGGCTTCAAGGGGCTAAATATCTGGATATCCTGCAGGCCGGAGGCGGAATCCTCTCTACAACGGAGCGTACCCGCGAAGCCTCTGAGGAGCAGCTGATGGCCGAAGCGGAGCGGCGGCTGGACCGGTTTCTGGCCCACGGGGTGACGACGGTTGAAGCAAAGAGCGGCTACGGGCTGCGGCTGGCCGATGAGCTCAAGCAGCTTAGAGTGGCCCGTAGACTGAATGCGGTGCACCCGGTAGAGCTGGTGTCCACCTTTATGGGAGCGCATGCGGTTCCGCCGGAGTATAAAGGGAATGCGGATGCTTTTGTCCGGACGGTGATCGAGGAGATGATTCCGGCTGTGGCCCGGGCAGGGCTGGCGGAATACTGCGATGTGTTCTGCGAGGAAGGGGTCTTCACCGTGGAGCAGTCCCGTGAAATCCTGATGGCGGGCAAACGCTGGGGGCTGAAACCGAAGCTGCACGCTGACGAGCTTGTATCCGGAGGAGGAGCGGAGCTGGCCGCTGAGCTGGGTGCTGTCTCCGCCGACCATCTGCTGCATGCTTCAGCCGAAGGCATCCGCCGGATGGCCCTTAAGGGAGTAATCGCCGTGCTGCTGCCGGGCACCGCCTTTTTCCTGATGGCTCCGCCGGCCGATGCGCGTTCGATGATTGACGCCGGTGTGCCGGTCGCCTTGTCAACGGACCGCAATCCGGGCTCCTCGCCGACGGAATCGCTGCCTTTTATTATGAATCTGGCCTGCTTAACGATGAAAATGACCCCGGCTGAGGTGCTGACGGCCTGTACCCTTAATGCGGCTCATGCGATTGACCGTGCTGCGGATATCGGCAACATTGAGGCCGGCAAGCAGGCGATCTGGTCATTTTCGATGCGCCCAATTATCAATACCTGCAATATCACTACGCGGTAAATTTAACGGATACGGTGCTCAAAAAAGGCAGGATTGTTATCCGTGACGGAAAGAGGGTGACGGCATGAGCGGGATGCAGGTGAAGGAACTGCGGATCAATGCGGCCAGGCTGCAAAAGAATATCGAAGCGCTGGCCCGGTTCGGGTTGAATGAAGCTACGGGAGGCCTGGACCGGACGACGTTCACCGCGGCTGAACTCGCTGCCCGCGAATGGCTGGAGGATCAGCTGTTCCGGCTGCAGCTGGAGGTTAGGGTGGATGAGGCGGCCAATATCTGGGGGCGGCGCAGCGGATCAGAGGATGCGCTTCCTGTCATTGCTTTTGGCTCCCATATTGATACCGTGCCGAACGGAGGCAAATATGACGGTGCGCTTGGTGTGCTGCTGGCACTGGAGGTGATGCAGGTGCTGGCGGATCACAACGCCGTTACCCGGCATCCGCTGGAGCTTGTGTCCTTCAGCGCCGAAGAGCCGAATCCCTTTGGGCTGTCCACCTTCGGCAGCCGTGCAGTTACCGGCAAGCTCAGCCGGGACGATCTCACAGATGTGCGCAACGGGCAGGGGCAGCTGCTGACTGAGGCGCTGCGGCTTGCCGGAGGGAACCCCGGACGTTTTGAACGGGCCCGGCGCAGTCCGGAGGAGCTGGCAGCATTCCTTGAAGTTCATATCGAGCAGGGTAAACGGCTGCTGGACCGGGCTGTCCCGGTCGGAATTGTGACCGCTATAACCGGTATTTACCGGGAGGAGGTAACGGTCTCGGGAGAAGCCAATCATGCGGGAACCACTCTGATGGAGGACCGGAAGGATGCGCTGATGGGCGCGTCCGAAATCATGCTTGCCTTTGAGCAGCTCTGCCGCGAGCATCCGGCGGATGAAGTGGTGGGCACCGTCGGCCGGATCAGCAATGAGCCGAACGCCGCGAACATTATCCCGGGGCAGACTGTTTTTCATCTGGAAGTCAGAGCAGCGCAGCAGGAGCAGAAGCGCTGGGTAATGGAAGCCTGGGGTGTGCAGGCTGCATCTATTGCAAAGCGCCGGGGGCTGTCGCTGGAGCGGCGGCTTATCCTGGATCAGCCGTCCCAGCCGATGGCCCCGCTGCTGATCCGGCTGCTTGCCGCCCAGGCCGGCAGGCTTGGCATCAAGACCTATCCGCTGGGCAGCATGGCCGGTCATGATGCCGCGCACATGGCGTCTCTGACCAGCGCCGGCATGCTGTTTGTGCCCAGTCTGGGCGGAAAAAGCCACTGTCCTGAAGAAGAAAGCCGGATAGAGGATATTGAACAGGCCGGAAATGTGCTGCTGCAGTCCATTCTGGCGCTGGATGTTGAACTGAGCCCATAACAGGCAGGGGGGAGCCGCTTGCGGACGTTATATTCGGCAGATGCTGTATACACGAAGAACCAGTTCCGGCCTGAACTTGCTGTACTGGTCGAGAATGGCCTGATAGCAGAGGTAGGCAGCCGGGAGGTGCTGCTGCAGCGGTATCCGGATATCCGGCACATCCGCTGGGATGGAAAAGCGATTGTTCCCGGCACGATCAACGCTCACAACCACTCTTTTCAGAGCCTGCTGCGCGGGATTGCTATAGATAAGCCGTTCCTGGAATGGCGGGATCAGGCGTTGTACCGCTATTCCCCGCTGCTGGATGAGCATGCGGTTTATACCGGCGCCCTGCTGGCCTTCGGTGAGATGCTGCGCTATGGAGTAACCACAGTCTGTGATTTCTTCTATGTCCACGGCGGAGGTACAGCGTATGATGAAGCCGTCATCCGGGCGGCGAAGGATCTGGGTATCCGCCTGGTATTCGCCCGGACGATGTATGATTGGGCCGGTGCTCCGGTGGCCTACCGCGAAACGGTTCCTGAAGCGGTGGAACGGACGAGGCAGCTGGCTGTGAAATACCAGGGCAATCCGCTGGTTACGGTTCATCCGGCTCCGCACAGCCCGCATGCGGCTTCCCCGGAGATGATCCGCGCCGGACACCGGCTGGCGCAGGAGCTGGATACGCCGTTTCACATCCATGTTGCCGAGGAGATGTTCGAGGTTGAGGAGATGCTGCAGGCCTACGGGCTTCGCCCGGTGCATTACCTGGATTCGCTGGGGGTGCTGGATGAGAGAATAATCGCTGTTCATCTGGTCTGGCTGGAGGATTCGGAGATTGAGCTGATCGGCCGGAGAAAAGGAGCTTTGGCCTACTGCCCGTCCAGCAATATGTTTCTGGCGGACGGGGTGACCCGCATTCCCGACCTGCTGAGGGCCGGTGTCAAGGTTGCGCTCGGTACAGACGGCGGCTGCAGCAACAACCGGATCAGCGTGTTTGAGGAAATGCGCATGTGCTCGCTGCTTCAGAAGGTTAGCCGCCTGGACGGTACCTGCATTACCGCCGGTCAGGTCTTTGAGATGGGCACTTCACGCGGGGGTGAAATACTGCGGCTGCCGCCGGTTCCCTGGAAACCGGCCAGTATGCGGATTTTGTTGTTCTTGATATCCATGACCTGTCACTAGCCCCGCGTCAGGAGCTGTTCGCCAACATGGTCTACGCCATGCAGCCGGGGGCGATTACAACGGTTGTTGTAGGCGGCAGGGTTGTGATAGACGGCGGAAAGCTGCTGACTGTACCGGAAGCTGCTATAGGCAGACGGGTGGATGAGCTGTTTGAAAAATGGGGCAGACGGGGATGAAATGGTTAATGAGCAGGTGCAGCGCCTGTCATTAACAGGGCTGCGGCTCTCCGGCGGAGCTGCTGCCCTGCCTGCCTTCCCGTTTCAAAAGTTCCGGTCTGCGGCTATAATCTAACTAGATCAGTTGTCCGCCCCGGGCGGAAGAAGGAGCTGCCATGTACATAAGATTACTAAATCCGGACGATGCGGAAGAATACCGCGGTCTGCGGCTGCAGGCGCTGCAGCTTCATCCGGAAGCCTTCCTCAGCACCTATGAAGCAGAGAAGGAAATGCCGCTGGAGGTTACCCGCAGCAGGCTCGAGCCTGCCGAGGACAAGTTCACCCTGGGCGGGTTCACCGATCAGGGGGAGCTGGCCGGCGTAGTTACTTTTATCCGGGAGAGCAGGGAGAAGCTCCGCCATAAAGGCAGTGTCTTCGCCATGTATGTGACTCCTGCGGCCCGCAAGCAGAAGCTGGGCCATTCCCTGATGAGTGAGCTGATCATGCGTGCAAGGCAAATTCAGGGACTTATGACGGTGAATCTGACCGTATTTTCGGACAACCAGCCGGCAAAGCGGCTGTATGCTGCACTCGGCTTCACATGCTACGGCACTGAGCGCAATGCGGTAAAGCTGGACGGGCGGTATCTGGATGAAGACCTGATGACACTGGAGCTGGGTTCAGGGGAGCAGGGGCATGAGCAGGATAGGCACATAAATGCCGGCCCGGTCATAAACTAAGCTGCCCGCCGCATAAATTGGGTCTATGAAATTCTGTCCTGACAAGAGGAGGAAATAACTTGGAGACTGCGCTGCTAGGCAGCTTTTTATCTGCAATGGCAACGGTGCTTGGTGCGGTACCCATTCTGTTCGTGCGGAGATTGTCCGAGCGCTGGAAGGATATACTGGTCGCTTTTACCGCGGGGATTATGGTATCTGCTTCGACCTTCGGCCTGATGCCGCAGGCGATTGAAGAATCGGGGATTACAGCCCTGACGCTTGGTCTGATCACCGGTGTGCTGCTGCTTGACCTTATTGAAAAAAATATTCCGCATATCGATGTCGAAAACAAACCCGGCTTTGCCAATATGGATTCCAAGGCACTGCTCGTCATGATTGCACTGTTTATCCATAATATTCCCGAAGGCCTTAGCACAGGCTTCAGCTATGCCAGCGAGGAGGCCAGTCTCGGTCCTATGGTGGCGATCGCGATCGGGGCGCAGAACATGCCGGAAGGTCTGATTCTCGCTGTCTTCATGATGAACTCCAAGTCTACCCGGTGGAAGGCGCTGGGAGTTGCCACGCTGACCGGACTTATGGAGATGGTGTCGGCAGTTGTCGGTTATTTCACAGCAAGCTCGCTGCAGCATGCGGTAGGCTACGGGCTGGCTTTTGCCGCAGGTGCGATGCTCTTCATCGTCTATAAGGAGCTGATTCCGGAGAGCCACGGCCACGGCTATGAGCGGCCATCGACCTATTCCTTTATTTTCGGGCTGCTGGCGATGGTTTATATTACGCAATTTTTCGGCTGATCCGGCCGGCAGAGCATCTGCATTGCATTTGCATCAGACCCGCAGAGCCGCTATACTGTACGCATTCGAAGGCTTAAGGTAGGGAGTGGACAGGATGGACAGACTTATACAGCAGGCTTCGTTATCTTTTGTTCTATTGATTCTTTCATATCTCAGTATGTATTACGCGTTACCCAAACGGACCTCTTTTGCGCGCTATAGTGTACTGGTACTGCTGTTGGCGAGCGGTGCTCCGCTTGCAATCCTGCTGGTGCAGGAGAGCCTCCGGGAGGCTGCCGACGCGAATATCGGGCTGGGTATGGCTTTCTTGCTGACCTGGGCGATTACGGGACTGGTGTTTCTGGTGTCACTGGTCTTCTGGATTCTCCGTTTACGGAAAAGAAAGTAGCCGAATTTAGAAAGGTTACCGGATTAACCCGGCTGTAGCTTAAAAAGAAGGCACTAATATCAGGTAAAAGCTCAAAACAGGCTATCCCCGCTGCGCAATGCAGCTTATGGGATAGCCTGTTTGCTGAGCCGGCTTGTCATACTCCGCTAATCTAAGCCCAGCGGCGGGCGATAGTGATGCTCGCCCCGCTAAGCCTAGCGGTGGGCTGTATAGACACTCGCTTTACTGGCCTGGCGGACGGCATCCGCTTCGGCGGCGGTGAGCGGCGCTGCTTCGGCCGCAGCAATGTTCAGCCGCAGCTGCTCCAGGCTGCTTGCACCCGGAATGACAGCTGCAACCGCAGGCTGTGAGAGCGGGTAGTGCAGCGCGGTCTGCGTAAGGGTCCGGGAAGGAGGAGCCTGCTGGGTCAGTCTGTCCTGCAGCGAGGCCAGCTCCGGCACAGAATAATCCAGGTAGTCTTTCTCCAGCCTGGAGCGGCCGTTATCAGTCAGGATGCCGCGCGCCAGCGGACCGCGGGCAATAAGGCTGATGCCATTCTGCTCAAGCAGCGGCAGAACCGATTCCTCCGGACGACGGTCAAGAATGCTGTATTGGCTCATCACACTTACAATACCCGAGCGTTTCACATATTCGCGGACCACAGCGGGACGGATGGAGGAGATGCCGTAATAACGGATCAGCCCTTCCTGCTTCAGCTCTTCAAAGACCTCGATCGTTTCGTCGATATTGTCTTCCATCGTTCCGCCGTGAAGCTGATAGAGATCGATATAGTCGGTCTGAAGTCTGCGCAGACTGTCATGCACCGCGGATTTGATATAGGCTTTGGACGCATCCCACGACCAGCCTTCCTGGCCGGGAATCCGGCGGTTGCCGACCTTAGTGGCCAGAACAACGTCACTGCGGCGGCCGCGTATGGCGTTGCCTACAATCTCTTCATTGCGGCCCGCATCATACAGATCGGCTGTATCAAGGAAGTTGATCCCCTTATCCAGCGCCTCATGGATGATGGATACAGCCGGTGCCTCCTCGGTTCCCAGAGACATACAGCCCAGCCCCATAGCGCTTACGTATAAATCGGATTGCCCTAACCGGTTCTTGTTCATGATGCATCCCCTTCTGTGCGGTTTTGTGTCCATTATAGCATCCCTGATGCAGAAGACGGCAAATGTCCCCGCCAAGCCTCCCGGCCGTGCAGGTTCATTTGCCGTCTTCAGGATGACTTTTATGCAGTCATCCTTGCGGTTATCGCCGCAATTATCCGCGCAGAATGGCTTCGATTTGCTCGAGCTCTTCCGTGCTGAGCTCGGGAGCGTTCAGGGATGCCACTGCGTCCTCAATCTGGCTCACTTTGCTTGCGCCGATCAGCGCAGAGGTTACTTTACCGCCGCGCAGAACCCAGGAGAGGGCGAGCTGCGACATTTTTTGTCCGCGGGCTGCTGCGATATCATTCAGCTTGCGTACCTTATCGATCACTTCTTCGGTAATTTCCTTCTCGGAGAGGAATACGCTTGGTCCGGCTGCGCGGGAATCCGCTGCAATTCCGTTCAGGTAGCGGTCGGTCAGGATGCCTTTGTACAGCGGCGAGAAGGCGATGGTACCGATGCCCTCTTCAGCGAGCACATCCTGCAGCTCATCCTCAATCCAGCGCGACATCATCGAATAGTTCGGCTGGTGGATCAGGCAAGGTGTGCCCAGACGGCGGAGAATCTGCGCCGCTTCGCGGGCTTCAGCGGGCCGGTAATTGGAAATACCGACATACAGTGCTTTACCCTGGCGGACGATGAGATCCAGCGCAGCCATGGTTTCCTCAAGCGGAGTATTCGGGTCCGGACGGTGATGGTAGAAAATATCGACATAATCCAGGCCCATCCGCTTCAGGCTCTGATCCAGGCTGGACACCAGATTCTTCTTGGAGCCCCATTCCCCGTATGGACCCGGCCACATATAGTAACCGGCTTTGGTGGAGATAATCAGCTCATCGCGGTAAGCGGCGAGATCCTGGCGGAGAATCCGCCCGAAGTTCTCTTCGGCGGAGCCTGGAGGCGGTCCATAGTTGTTGGCAAGGTCAAAATGGGTGATGCCCAGATCAAAAGCCCGGCGAACCATGGCCCGTCCGTTTTCGAACAGGTCGTTGCCGCCGAAATTATGCCACAGGCCGAGCGAGATTGCCGGCAGCAGCAGGCCGCTGCGGCCGCTGCGGTTATATTTCATGTTGTCATAACGTTCAGGACTGGCGATATACATGTGAGATCCTCCTAATAGTGGTGATGTGTTAATCCTCATAACGGAAGCGTTTACGGCTTAACTGACACGTTCTATTGTAGCGGAACCACGGGGCAAAAGCGTATGTCAGCATGGAAGATGTTTATAGCACAATGTCGTTATTCGCATGACGGCTGCGGTAGTCCTTGGGGGAGCAGCCTTTGACTTTTTTGAACATCCGCGAGAACAGCAGCGGGTCCTGGTAGCCGACCGAGCGGGCGATTTCACCGACGGTGCAGTTGCTCTCGGCCAGCAGCTCGCAGGCTTTGGCAATGCGGAAATTCAGCAGATACTGCTGCGGCGGCAGGCCGACAGTCCGTTTGAACAGGGCCGACAGATATTTGCGGTCCAGCTTCAGGGAGGACGACATCATCTCTACAGTGATATTCTCACAATAGTGGGCATGCAGGAAATGAAGACACTCCTCGACATAAAAGCTTTTGGCACGCGGAAGCCGTACATTGTCCTTCGCCGCCGGGGCTATATGCAGCAGCACCGTAAAGAACTCATACATGATTGCTTTAAGGGGGAGGTCGAGCCCCTCAGCCGTATCCGCTGCTGCAGTCAGCCGGTCGTAAAGGGCAGGCATCAGCTGCTGATCCATCGGAAACACGGGCTGCTCCGGCGACAGCGAAGTCCGGGACAACAGGGATTCGATCTCTTCCCCGGTAAAAGCTACCCATGAATAGGTCCACGGCTCCGTGCTGTCTGCTGCATAATAAGTCACGATATGGGGATAGGTCAGAAAAGCCTGTCCGGCCTGCAGCCTGTGCTCGGCTTCCCCGACGGCAACCCTGCCGGTGCCTGCATGAATAAAGTGGATTTTGTAAAGGTCACGCACACCGGGACCGACGGTGTGGCCGGGCGCACAATGCTCGAAGCCCCAGTAATGCAGATGCAGATCGGGGCTGCTGCGAGCGCGCTGCGGATTATATTTAAATATGGCCATCCTTCAGCCTCTTTTCCTGTGTAAAGTGGTCTTGGATATATGCGTGTATAGTCACCATTATACAATAGTTTTACAGCGGCGTAAGACAAGGCAAAAAGTCCCGGCGCCCTTCCGGTGACGGAAGCGGAGCGGGGACTTTTTCCAAAAGATAAGAAAGTATATATTTCACGCTATCCTTTATCCTTATCTTTCCCGCAGAAACGCTACGCCGTCCTATTTAGGACGGCGTAGCCGTTTCTGCTTGGTTAAGCTTTTAAAAGTTTTCGGGAGATTTCATATGGAGCGGCTGTTTGACGGGAGAACGTTCGGCGTTATAACGTCAGGCTTCCATTTTCAGCATAACCAGCTCATCCACCGGCTCGCCGCCTACCAGATGCTCCTCCACAATGCGCGGAACGTCATCAGTGGTTACATTGTAATACCAGACGCCGTCAGGGTAGACGATGACAAAGGGACCGTTGCCGCACAGCCCGAGGCAGCTGGTTTTGTTGATTTTGACGGTTTTGTTGATGCCTTGCTCGACCAGCTGCTCCTTGAATGCCTGCATGACATCCTCGACCTCCTGATTGTTGCAGTGCTCACTGCAGCAGAACAGCAGATGCTTCTTCAATACCTTTAAACGCATATTCATGGGTAGACCTCCTTGGTCATGTGAAAATGGCTGACCTATCTTACGAGGAGTATAGTCCCTTTTGCCGGTGGTGTAATGGGGTTGAAGCGATTGTTCCTAAAGGCTTAACAAATAGGCTGATGCCGTAAATATTGTGTGATCTTACCTGACTTTTGCAAGGGAAATATGATAAAAATGTGTCGGAGGATAGGATTTCCAGTACAAATTCTGTTTAGAAAATATATTTGAGGAATCGTTAAAAATCGAATAACTTTCAGTTTAGCGGATAGGGGAGTGGTTAATTAAGAAATGTGAAAGAGTGGCTAAGAACATCAAATAAAAGCTATCAGGAGGGAATCGTTATGAATAAGAAAATTGTAGGTGTGTTCCATACCGAATATGAGGCTTCGCAGGCTATTGAAGATCTGAAAAGTCACGGATTTCTGACAGAGGACATCTCCGTGATTGCCCGAAATAAACGAGATGTCGAAGCCATTAATGAGGAGACAGGCACCAAAGCTCCGGAAGGCATGGCCTCCGGTGCAGCAACCGGCGGATTACTCGGCGGGGTGACAGGGCTCCTGGCAGGTATCGGCGCCTTGGCTATCCCGGGGATCGGACCGATTATTGCTGCCGGCCCTATTGCCGCAACACTGACAGGGGCAGCTATCGGAGCCGGTACCGGCGGGCTGGTAGGCGGCCTGATCGGCCTCGGCATTCCTGAGGATGAAGCGGAAAGCTATGAAAATTATGTAGACGAGGGACGGATTCTGGTCATGGTAGATGCAGATGATACACGCGTTAACGATGTGTACACTGTATTCCGTAACCATAATTCGGCCAATGCCGAAAGATATATTGAAGATAACAGCACGAACGGTTCGTATAGAGATGCGGCTGATCATTCAGTGTCAGATGTCGTGGATGCCGCCTTTAACGGCTCAGGTCTTGAAGGACGGACAGACACCGGGCTTGATACAATGAATTCGGCTCCGGTTCACGATCTGCCGGATAACCGGGCACATGAGGATTTAAACCGGCCGGGAATGAAGGCTGACTTGTACTCCGGAACGCCTGACGGCATGGGCAAAGATGTAGACAGCAGAAGCTCGCTTGCTTACGAAGGCGAGGATGAGGAAGCCCGTAAGCTCCGCCTGCGCGAGGAACAGCTGGATGTGTCCAAAAACAGGGTGCAGGCCGGTGAGGTCAGCGTGCGCAAGGAAATCGTGGAGGAGCAGAAGACGATTAACGTCCCTGTATCCCATGAGGAAATTGTGATTGAGCGGCGCTCGGTCAACAATGACTCCAGCCAAACGCCAGTCGGAGCCGATGAAACCATCCGTATCCCGGTCAGCGAAGAGCAGGTCGAGGTTCATAAGAACACGGTGGTCACCGGTGAAGTGGACATTCACAAGCGTGAAGTTCAGGGTACTCAGCAGGTAAAAGATACCTTGAAACGCGAAGAGGCCCGTGTCGATAAGACGGGGGATGTAAAGGTGAATACCAGCGATGAGCTGCTGAGAAACAGAGACCACAGCCGCACGCGTTAAGCGGCGGCCAGGCTGACAGTATGTTATAACTAATAAAAGGGTTTGCCCGGGTCCTGCTGGACCCCGGGCAAACCCTTTTTGCTGCATTCCGCAGCAGTCCGGCTGCCGCTGAGGCTGGTGCGGCAGATTCCAGAGCCTGGCGGCAGCTTACATAAAAGCAACGTTCTGGCGGTCTGAGACACCCTGCGGGATTTCCTTGCCGGGCAGGAAATGAATGCTGCGGATATAACGGATAGTCTTGCTCTGCGCGCGCATGATAACCGAATGTGTCTCGGCGCGTTCCTTGCCGATGAAGCGGACACCATTCAGGAATTCGCCGGAGGTAACGCCGGTCGCAGCGAAGATGACATCGCCGTTGCCGACCATGTCCTCCATCGACAGCACGCGGGTCGGGTTATCCAGACCCATCATCAGGCAGCGCTGCAGCTCGAACGGCCCTTCCGGCAGGAGCCGGCCCTGCAGCTCGCCGCCGAGGCATTTCAGGGCAGCGGCAGCGAGAACACCTTCCGGCGCACCGCCGGAGCCCATGTACAGATCGACATCGCTGTCCGGCAGCGCTGCGCAATCGCTCCGGCCACATCACCGTGGCCGAGCAGCTTGATCCGCACACCCAGCTCACGCAGGGTGCTGATCAGATCTTCATGGCGCTTGCGGTCGAGCACCATAACGGTCAGCTCGGACAGCGCCTTTCCGGTAATCATGCTGGCTTTGCGCAGCGTAACCTCGGCAGAATCGTCCAGGCTGAGCTTACCGGCCAGCTCGGGGCCGCAGGCCAGCTTCTCCATGTAGATGTCGGGCGCATGCAGCAGGCTGCCGCGGTCGGCAATTGCAATGACCGACTGGGCGTTATGCAGCCCGCAGGCGACGACCTCCGTACCTTCAAGCGGGTCAACGGCTACATCTACAGCAGGACCGTTCTTAGTGCCGACACGCTCTCCGATATAGAGCATCGGGGCCTCATCCATTTCGCCTTCGCCGATTACAACGGTTCCGTCAATGGAGACAGAATCAAACATGGAACGTATGGCAGTTGTGGCGGCATCATCCGCCGCATTCTTGTCGCCCCGGCCAATCCAGCGTGCTGAGGATAAAGCGCCCAGTTCCGTTACCCGTACAATCTCCAGTGCCAATTCGCGTTCCATATGTTTTCCCTCCATTTATATAGGTTATCGATTTGTTTGTTGTGCAAAGCATCCGCGCGGCCGTTTATGCGTCTACAAGTGGCCCATAATGATACCGGCGGTTTCTTCAATAGCCTTGTCGGTAATGTCGATGACCGGACAGCCCAGCTTCTTGAACAGCACTGCAGCGTATTCCATTTCCTCATGGATGCGCTCAAGGCTGGCGTATTGCGAGCCTGCAGGGAGACCCAGCATCTTCAGGCGCTCGGAACGGATCTTCAGCATATATTCCGGCTCCATTGTCAGGCCGATAATCCGGCTTGGCGGCAGGCTCAGAAGCTGCTGCGGCGGAGCGATCTCCGGTACAACCGGATAATTGACCACCTTCTTGCCCCGGTGGGCAAGGAAGATGCTAAGCGGTGTCTTTGAGGTCCGGGACATGCCCAGCAGTACGATATCGGCCTTCAGCATGGCGCCCAGGTCACGGCCGTCATCGCAGGCAACGGTGAACTCGATGGCCTCGATCCGCCGGAAATAGTTCTCGTCCAGCTGGTGCAGCAGTCCGGGACGGGCCTGCGGCGCGTCATCGAAGGTGTCGATGAAGGCCTGCATCATCGGGCCCATAATATCGACAATCCGCAGGTCCAGCCGGACTGCTTCCTCACGGATCATCTCCCGTAGCTCAGGCTGCACCAGGGTGTAGGCGACAAAACCCTGCAGCTGCGCCGTTTCCTCCATCAGCTTGCGCAATTCATCCTCATGCCTGACATTGCCGTATCTCCTGATTGTGACACGCTGATTCTGGAACTGGTGGATAACGGCCTGCACTACTGCTTCTGCCGTATCGCCTATTGAATCCGAGCATATCGTGATGTAGTGCGAAGATTGCTCCATGCGTTTCTAATCCTCCCGTTATCCTTTGGCTTCGAGATCGAGGAGAAGCTTAACGATGGAAGTTTTGGTCAGCCGGCCCGTTACTTGAAGTCCCGGGACGGTATCTTCCGCGCCGCCGGGTATAACCACCGGCAAACTGTCTACCTCGTGAAAAATCATTTTATGTGCAGCATCCAGCACCGGCTCATCAGGCGATACCGTTACTACCTTAGGCATACGGGTCATAACCATGCTGACCGGCATGGATACCGCACCGGGATTGCCAAGCGTTACCTTCAGGAAATCCTTGCGCGAGGCTACTCCGGCCAGCCTGCCGTCCCCGTCGCAGATAATCAGGGTGCCGACATCCTGCAGGAACAGGGTGACGACGGCATCCTGGATCGTGGTTGTCTCACGGATGACCACCGGGATGCTCTGGATGTCTTTGACCTTCGTTTCCCGCAGCAGATAGCCGCTGCCCAGATGCGCCACAGAGCGCTGCCCGGGAAAATAGCCGACCTTCGGCTTGGCGTCAATGTACTCCAGCATGACCAGAATGGACAGGTCGTTGCGGATGGTCGGCCGGCTGAGGTTCAGGCTTTCGGCGATCTGGTCGCCGGAAATCGGTGCGCGTTTTTTTACAATTTCAATAATTTGCAGTTGACGGGATGTCAGTTCGATTGCGGGTCCCTCCATTTTCCGGATATTATCAGGTCTCTCCTATGGGAAAAGGAGTACCGTTAGCCGATTCCCCCTCTCATTCAGACGTCTTAATGGTAATAATACCCCTTAACTTGTTTATATAATACGCAATAATGATCACTAATGCAACATATAGTACGTCATAAATAAATTTAGTAAGTGAAAATTGCTTTATTTCTGTGCAGCAGCATCGAGCGGAGGGGCGGACAGGACAGCCGGTGCTGTTTTCTTTTTGAACAAAAGCTCCTTCAGAGCCCCCGCATTAACCAGTACGGTTCCGGCGATGATGGTGAACACGCCAAGCAGCGTAATCCAGGTAACGGCCTCATTATAAAATAGGTATCCCACACCAACGGCAATCGGCGGCGAGATGTACAGCCAGGTAGACGGAAACACCGGATTTGTCTTGGCGACGAGCCAGTAGAACAGGGTATGTCCGACCATGGAGCCGATAACGGTCAAATAGAGCAGGGAACCTGCGGTTTTGAGGGAGAGCAGAATTTCCGGATGCCATGGTTCGGCAGCAAGCGATAAAAGAAACAGCAGTACACCCCCGTACATCATCTGCGCGGCATTCAAGGCAACGGGCGAGACGCCGGAAAAGGCATTGATCACTTTTTTGGAATAAATCGCTCCGGCCGCGTAGCAGCATTCCCCGATCAGCACAACGATACAGCCCGTGATCCATAGCGGGGATACGTCCACAACAAGGCTTGGCAGCACCAGCAGCAGAACGCCGGTGAAGCCGATGATGCAGCCGTAGAGGGAGTAGGAGGGCGCTTTTTGGCGGAGAAAAGCAGTCTGCATCAGCAGGATCATCATCGGCCCGGTAGCCGACAGCACGGCGGCAAGTCCCGACGACACATATTGCTCGGCCCAGTACAGCGCAGAGAAGGTGCCAAAGGTCAGGGCGGCTCCGGTAATCAGCATTTCTTTGCGCAGGAGCAGGGAAAAGCTGGCTTTGCCTTTGATGACCATCCAGAGAAACAGGACAGCACCGGCGAGAAAGAAACGGATTCCTGCGGAGAAGAAGGGCGGCAGCCCGGCGTCCACTCCGATTTTAATAGCGAGAAAGGTAGTGCCAAAGATCAGACAGACGAGCGAATAAGCCAGCATAATCATGAATAGTTCCCCTTTGTGAATGTAATATGGCAGTACGGTGAAGCATTTTGGTTAATCATAACGGGCCGGGCACAGAACAGTTAATAAGTAACAGAACAGATGGCGGGCCGGATGCTGTACAATAGGGGAAATAACAAGAGCTGCGGGCTGCAGGCTGCGGCTGTAACGCTGTCTCTGCAGAAGATACGGGCTGCGGGAATTGCTGAGGGGAGTGCAAAAGCTATGAAACAACCGGCCAACATGGAGCAGAATCATCCGCTTTTCCGGCAGGTTTATGATTATATGGTGAACCGGATTGTGCGCGAGGAGTGGAAGGTGCATGACAAGCTGCCGTCGATCCGGATGCTGGCCGAGGAGCTGCAGGTGCACCGGCTGACTGTCTTTAAGGCGTACCGGGAGCTGGCGAGCAGCGGCAGGGTCTATGTAAAAGACAAATCCGGCTATTATGTTGCACCTGCCGGCATGCTGAGGGAAGAGCCTGCGTCAGAAGCTGCCGCAGGAGTACCGGCCTACTCGCTGACCAATCCGATGTCCGATATTCAGCGTATGCCGGTTCAGTACCAGTTCTCCCAGGCGCTGATTGATCCCGGCCTGCTGCCGAACCTGTTCCTGTCCGACTATGTCAAAAAAGTGTTCGACCTCTATCCCAAGGTCATGGGCACGTATTCCTCCGTCCAGGGCGATCCTGAGCTGCGCAGCGTGCTGAGCCGGCATTATCAGGAGCACTTCAAGCTGCAGCTGTCGCCTGCCGAGCTGCTGGTTACCTCGGGGGCCCAGCAGGCGATCAATCTGATCGCCGGACTTGTGCTCGGGCCGATGGATTATGTGCTGGTGGAGCGGCCGACCTACAGTGTGGCGCTTGATATTTTCCGCCGCGCGGGTGCACGGCTGCTGCCGGTTACGATCACGCCGGAGGGCTATGACCTGGAGGCGGTCGAGGAGCTGATGCGCACCTGCCGGCCGAGGATGTTCTACATCAACCCGACCCATCATAATCCGACCGGCTTCACGGTACCGGCTCGCCAGCGCAAGCTGCTGGTGGAGCTGGCCGAGCGGTACCGCTGCCTGCTGGTTGAGGATGATCCCTTCCGCGACATTTACTTCGGAGAGGCGCCGCCGGCGCCATTCTTCGCCTACGATACGGAAGGCTGGGTCATCTATATCAGCAGCTTCAGCAAATACGTGGCGCCGGGCCTGCGGATCTGCGCAGTGGCCTGCCGCCATCCGTTCATGGAGCGCCTGATTACGGCCAAATCCATGGCCGACAATGGCTCGCCGCTGCTGAACCAGAAGATCTTCCTCCATTACTATACGTCGCCGCGCCTGCAGCAGCATCTGGGCAAGCTGCGGATTGCGCTGCAGGTACATAAGGAGATTATGGAGGAGGAGCTGGCCGGCAGCGGCTGGGAATGGACCGCTCCGGAGGGCGGGCTGAACCTGTGGATCAAGCTGCCGGAGTCCGTCTCCGCCGCTGCGCTGTTTGAGCGCAGCATGGAGCAGTCCATCTCCTTCGTCCCGGGTGAGCTGTGCGACCCGCTCGGAGAGATGACCTCCTGGCTGCGGCTCAGCTATTCCTTCGCCAGCGAGAATGTGCTGCGCGAGGGGATGCGCAAGCTGATGCAGCTGGCGCGGGAGCTGTGAGGTGCGGAGATGCTTATGAACCGCCCTTTTGGGGGACTCAGAGGCAAGGCGGCCGCGTGGCGAAATGAAGGGCAAAAATGCCTCTTGATTTGCCCGAAAGGCGGCCGCGTGAGCGAAATGAAGGGCAAAAATGCCCTTTGATTTCGGCCCAACTGGCCCAACGAGCAAAATGAAGGACAAAAATGTCCTTGAAATCGGCTAAAGCGGCCAAACGGGCAAAATGAAGGGCAAAAATGCCCTAGATTTCAGCCCAAGCGGCCCAATGAGCCAAATCAAGGGCAAAAATGCCCTAGATTTCAGCCCAAGCGGCCCAATGAGCGAAATGAAGGGCAAAAATGCCCTTGATTTCAGCCAGCGTTTAGCGCAGCCGAGCACCACAAAGAATAAAGCCGCCCGTTCAATTTCCACGGGCGCTTTATTTTTAATACACATTAAACATTGCAGCGATTTCGTCATACTGGGTCGTCTGGGTCAGAGCCAGCGAGAGCAGGATGCGCGCTTTTTGCGGGACCAGGCTGTTGCAGGGAATAGAGTTGGCAGAAAGATCGATATAGGTGTCTTTAAGGGTGATACCGCTGGAAATCCGTGAGCAACGGACAACCGGAATGTTGTTATCCTTCAGCTCCCCGACTTTATCAATCCACGGCTTGCTGTAGATGCCGCCGCCTGCTCCGGCGATGACAATTCCTTTGGAGATCGTGGACAGGTAGTCAAGTATGCCGGGATCAGCATCGACATGGAAATAAGCAACGGACACCTCAGGCAGCCCGCTGAGCGGGGACACATCGAACTGGGCGGCGGTCGTATGCTTTTTCAGGGAACGGGTATAGAAAAAAGCCTCACTGTCACGCATATATCCCAGACAGCCGAAGTCCCGCTCATCAAAAGCGTTGGCCTTGAATGTATTTACCTTCTGCACATCTCTGCCGCTGTAGATGCCTTCTGCGAACACAACCATGACACCCTGACCGGACGCCTCCGGATTGGCAGCGAGAGCAACCGACTGGAACAAATTCAGCGGACCGTCCGGACTAATGGCTGTAGCGGGGCGCATGGAACCGGTGATAATGACCGGCTTGTCGGTTTTGATGACGAGATTCAGAAAGTAGGAGGTTTCATCGAGCGTATCCGTTCCATGGGTGATGACAAAGCCGTGAATATCCTCCCGCTGCGCTAACGTGTTAATAATGGAGGCAAGGGTCAGCCAGTGCTGGCTGGTGATGTCGGCGCTGCCCAGGTTGCTTACCTGAATACCGACACAGTTGGCTACACGCTCCAGATGGGGTACGCTGTCCAGCAGATCCTGAATTGGCAGGGCGCCAGGCTCGTAATTTAAGGTTTTATGGGCTTCGCCGCTGCCGGCAATCGTTCCTCCGGTGGCGAGAATAACGACATTTTTCAGATTAGGATTATAGAAGGGGGATGCAGTAAAATTGACTTCCGGCGTTGGAATGATCATGGGTACGTTCCTTTCAGTCTAAACTATTATGTGAGAAAGCTAACTTATAATAAGAAAGAAGTCAACTGATTTTTGTTAAAGGAAAATATTACCTTGCAGCCGAATATATAGGAGGGTAAAAATACCACGGGACACGCTGAGGGGAGTGTGCATGAATACATTTTTTAGTTTACATACAGTGGCAGACGGAGTTTGGGCGGCAATTGTTGTTCCGGGCAGCGGTGCATTAGGAAATGCGGCGATCATTGACTTGGGAGACAGTACGGTAGTAGTGGATACATTCAGTCTTCCGCAGGCGGCAGTACTTTTGAAAGAAGCGGCAGTGAAGCTGACCGGAAAACCGGTGCAATACGTGGTGAATACCCACTATCACGGAGATCATCATTACGGTAATCAGGCTTTTGCGGACAGTCAGATTATATCTACGGCTGTAACACGAGAGTTTTTAACCAGAGAGGGTACGCCGCCTGTAGAAGCTTGGCAAGACGGATTACAGCAGGTAATTACTACATTGGAAAAAGGCAGACAGTCCGCACAGGACAGCAGGCTTCAAACGGCCTTTGACAATGAAATCGCGGATAAAAAAGCTTTGTTGAGAGCTGTTCCGGATATCCGCAGAGTGACGGCAACAGTAACCTTTTCCGATAAAATGACGCTACATGGCAGTGCGCGCACCGCTACCGTACTTACCTTTGGCGGCGGGCATACAGAAAGTGATGCGATGGTGTACGTAGAGGATGCTGGCGTATTAATTGCCGGTGACCTTGTACTTAGCCGGACACATCCGGCTATGCTGAGCGGCAGTCTGGAGAATTGGCCGGGGATTGTTAAGCGGATCAGGCGTGAGCTTGAATTCAGTAAGCTGATTCCCGGACACGGTGACGTGACGGACCGCAGCAGTCTCGGGGAAATGATCCGTTACCTGACAGCCATTCCTGAGTATGCCCGGCAGGCGGCAGCAAGCGGTGAAACGGAAGCTTACTGGCTTGCCGGCGGTGTTCCTGAACCTTTTGCCGAATGGGAAATGTCCCATGTGTTCGGCTGGGATTTCCGCTGGCTGTACCAGCAGTATAAACAAGGGGAAGGGGTGAAGTAATGATTGAACTGGATACCGGCAAGTACGCACAGGTCCTCCCGTTGCTGGATTTAATAGAGATCAACACCTTGTTCGCAAAAGCGGTTCTGGAGCACACGATCACCGGTAAAGTCTATACGGATGATCCGGACGATCCGAGCGCTTATTATATAGCGCATCCCTATGGGATGTCGCTTGTGCTTGGAGATACCAGTAATGATGCTTTTGTTAGCGCGGTAAGTGAATACATAACGAACACCAGAGGCGATAGGCGTACGGCAGAATGGCTGCAGGCAGATCCTGCAGGAAATTGGACGGAAATCATCGATGCCGCTGCTGCCTTGCATAATAGTACACTTGGACTGGGTGAAGGCTTACATGCAGAGGCTTGCTCCAGGGCCATTCAGTGCAATACTAGGGTCAATTTTATTCTGGACCGTACCGCATTTGCAGCTGCAAAAAGAGCTGCCGGCAGGCAGCCCGCTCCCATCGTTCTTCTGACTGAAGAGCATTTTACGGCGCTGGAGCAGGGTGTGGTTCCCCGCTTTTTTTGGCGGGATGCTGCACATTTTAAGGAGGAAGGGGCAGGCTTCGTAGTGCTTACAGCGGAGGGAGATATAGCTGCTGCCGCGTTTTCCTCCTGCTGTGCCGGGGGCAGCTGGAGATTGGAATTGAGACGCTGCAGGCCCACCGGGGAAAAGGATACGCTTTTGCGGTCAGCCTGGCGCTGATTGAATATTGTCTGGAGCATGGTCTGGAGCCGGTCTGGGCCTGCCGGCTGGAGAATACCGGATCATACCGCCTTGCGCACAAGCTGGGCTTCCGCCCGGTGCTGACGCTTCCTTATTATGGCCTGGCTTATGAAGCGTAGCTTATGCGTACTGCTGTTGTTTCTCCTGACGGCCTGCAGCCCGTGGGATCAGGAGGAAGATTCAACGGGGAGGGCGGTTACCCTTTTGGCGGACGGCGCTGAAATTCCGCTGGCGGTCCGGGCGGCCAATGACGGGCAGACAAACCGGGAACGCCATGAGAAGCAATACCAGGCCCTTGTCGAGCTGATAGAACCGGGGAATATCCCATATATTCAGCTTGGAGAGTCGATCGAAGTCCATCTGGCGGAGGTAGATGATGCTGATTATGAGCTGACAGATGTAATTCTGCTGCCGGACGGCAGCTACAAATACAAAATGCCCGATAACGGGTCTCAGACGGTTGTGATTAGCGGAGGGTCGGGGTCTTTTGAGCTTAGTATCAATCCGGCTGCCTTTTTAAGCTCAAGTACATCGGATTATGAGCCTGGTGCCACTCTCCGCGGCTTCCGCCTGAGCGGGATGGGCGGGGGAGAGCTGCAGGACATTTATTTTGTGCTCCGGACAGATGCCGGAAGTGTCGGACCGAGCCTGTAATAAACAGCGGCTGTTCATATCATGATAGGAGAAGGGCGCCTTGGGGCGCTCTTTTTTATTGAAATCCTTCAAGATAATGATTATCATTATCACTAATATAAAGCTGTGTTTTGAATGGAGGGATTCCGATGGAGCGGGTGCAACCGCTTGATATAAGCGATACAGATACTGGTGAACGGACCGGCATGGCCGGTATCCGGGCTTTTATGGCGAATCACTTTCATGAACCCTTGTCCATTGATCAGCTGGCCCGTATGGCCGGCTTCAGACCGAAATATTTCAGTGAGCTGTTCAAAAAAACGTACGGGCAAAGTGCGATGGACTACCTGACCGATCTGAGGATCAGCAGGGCAAAGCAATATTTGCAGGAGTCCGGTTATCTGCTGCGGGAAATTGCCCATATGGTCGGGTACAGCGATGAATTCTATTTCAGCCGGAAGTTTAAAAAAGAGACAGGGTTACCGCCGTCCGCCTTCGTCCGCCGTCAGAAGCAGCGGATTGCCGCCTGCTCTGCTGCGGCCACCGGACAGCTGCTGGCGCTGGATATCATCCCGGCGGCAGCGCCGCTCGATGCGAAATGGACCCATTACTATTACAACAAATACTATTCCCTTATCGAGACCCATCTGAGGGTCGATCTTCTTGACCAGGAGATGGAGATTGACAAGCTGATCCGGTCGAGACCTGATGTTATCATCGGACATGCCGGGATGGCTGAGGACTGGCAGGAGTCACTGCTCCGCAATGCCCAGACCCTGTTTATTCCCGGAGAGCAGGGCCGCTGGGATGAACAGCTGCTGGAGCTGGCGGTTTTTCTGGACAGGGAGCAGCAGTACAGGCAGTGGATTGAGCTGTATAAGCAGAAGGCAAAGCAGATTACACAGCAGGTCTCAAAAGCAGTAGGCCGGGACAAAGTGATTGTTCTGCGGCTAAGCGGCGACCAGTTGTACGCCTACTGTAACCGGGGGATCAGGGCCGTGCTGTATGAGCAGCTTGGACTCTGCCCGGCTTATAACCACTCAAGCGAGCTTTATAATGAACCTGTCTCAATTGATGAACTTCAGGCTCTGAACCCGCAGCGGCTGCTGCTGCTGATCTGCCCGGATTCCCAGACAAGGATGAGCTGGCTGTCCCTGCAGCACAATGAGCGCTGGTGCTGCCTTCAGGCGGTACGCAACAGGCAGATTTATCTGCTGCCATCTGACCCCTGGTTTGAATACTCGGCGGTGGCAATCGACCGGATGCTGGAGGAAACACAGCTGATGTTTACCGGAAATTGTCCAAACCTGCAGGAGGACAGAGTCCATGGTTACCCGCAGGCCTATCCTTTATAATCTCCATTAATGAGAACGATTATCATTAGGGGGAGATCAGACATGCAAGACATAACCGTATCGGCAGGTAAAATAAGAAAAGGATTGCTGCCCGCTTCACTCAGCCTGCTGCTGGCAGCTGCGCTGCTGAGCGGCTGCAGCTCAGATGCAGCAAATCACGGGGCAGACAATGCAGCCTCGGCAGCCGCTGCCGCAAGCGCACAGCCTTCTGCTGAACCGTCCTCTGAGCCGTCTGCAGCTGAACATACAGCTGAAACGGCCTATCCACTTACTGTTACTGATGAGCTGGGCCATGAGCTGACGCTGGAAGCGGCGCCGCAGCGCATTTTTGCCCCGTACCTGGAAGATTCCCTCGTTGTGCTGGGCGTCAAGCCTGTGGCCCAGTGGGCGAACAACGGACAGGGGCAGGCCTATTTGCAGGACAAGCTAGCCGGCGTGCCGCTGCTTGATTTTAACAGCGGGCTGCCTTCACCGGAGGTCATTATGGATCTGCAGCCGGATCTGATTGTGCTGCACAACGCCAATTATGCCGAGAACGGGGTATACGAGCAATACTCTAAGATCGCCCCGACCTATGTATTCAAACAGGCGGCAGGTGATCTGGACAGCTCTGTAACGCTGCTGGGTGAACTCATCGGGAAGCAGAAGGCCGCAGCTGAAGGGCTGGCCGCCTATCACCAGAAGGTTGAAGATGCCAAAGCGGCACTTGCTCCGCATACGGACGGCAAAAAAGCACTGATCATCCGCTTCAATTCGCGTGGAATGTTCCTGATGGGCGGAGTATACGGCGGGTTCGTGCTGGCGGATCAGCTGGGCATTGCCAAAAGCGATCTCGTTGCGACAGAGAACAGCCTGGAGCTGTCGCTGGAGCTGCTGCCGCAGATTGATGCCGACTACATCTTCCTGGCCAACGACACTGCTAACAGCGGGGAGACCTTCTACAAGGAGCTGACGGAAAGTGCCCTCTGGAAAAGCATTCCTGCCGTTCAGGCCGGGCACGTATACAATGTGGATGACCGGTACTGGCTGGGCGGGGGCGTTGTCGCCTACAGCAATGTTATAGATGATGTGCTGGAGATTATCGTGCCATGAGCAGCATCAAGGAACTAAACTATCCGCATCAGGGCTGTGAGGAGATTGTCATTACCGCCGGTCCGCGTAAGGCCGAATACCGGCTGCTGCTCTCACATCCGTCCGGTGAAGCTCCGCCGGACGGTTACCCGGTGATTTACGCGCTGGACGGGCACGCTGTATTTCATACCCTGGCGGAAGCCGCACGGCTGCAGACCCGCAAGCCGCACGGCTTCGACCCGGTGCTGATCGTCGCCATCGGCTATCCGTCAGGCGAGCCATTTGATATGACCCGCCGCTGCTACGATTTCACGATGCCTGTAGAGGAAGAGACATTGCTCAAGCGGCCGGACGGCAGCGCCTGGCCGGAGTACGGCGGTGCAGGCAGCTTCCTGGATATCCTGCAGAAGGACATCATGCCGCTGATTGCCGGCCTGTTTCCGGTAGATCAGCAGCGGCAGGCAGTATTTGGCCATTCTTTCGGCGGCTTGTTCGTCCTGCATGCCCTGTTCACCAGGCCGGAATTGTTCACCCATTATGCGGCGGCAGTCCATCCGCCTGGTGGGGGGATTATGAAGTGCTTCGGGAGCTTAAGGCCTTTACGGCTGAGTATCCTCTGCTTGCCCTGCAGCGGAAGCTGCTGATTACAATCGGGACCGACGAGCTTGACCATATGGTCGAGGATGCCGTGAAGCTTCCCGTGCTGCTGGAGCCGCTCGCCGCGCAGGGACTCGAGGTCAGCCTGGCCAAATTCTCCGGTGAGAATCATGTCAGCGTCCTGCCTGCAGCGCTCAGCCGGCTGCTGAAGTTTGCGCTGGAGAAGCAGTAGGGACGGCTCTTGACGGCAGACCAGAGCTGGGAGACTTAAAGGAAAGCACCAAAAAACCTCTCTTTATCAAATGGTAATTGTACTATTACCATTTGTATAACTGAGAGGTTTTCTTTGTTCCTCTTAATTTTTTAATTAACCATTCAACCGTTTATGATTCTCATGGGCGATGCTGATAAGGGCGGTATAGAGCGGCTGTACGTTGAACTTTTTGGCGAATTCAAATTTATAGACTGCAGTCTGCAGATTGTTAGACTTATGGTAAGGAGAGGTAATATAGTGCAGGTTAATTTCACAATCATCAAAGCCTGTGCCGCCGGTCTCCATGGTTACTTCATAAATAGAGCTGAGGTGAATGGAAGCAACCCGCGTTTTTTTGCCGGTAACCCCCTGATGATCAATCAGAATCAGCCGCTCATCTGTAATGATGAACGCATCGCGGACCAGCTTGAAGCCTGTGCGGATCTGTTCCTGGGGCATCAGATAGGCCCCGTACTGGTTCATGAGCTCCGGAATCGTCACCTCTGAATAATTGCCCATTAAACCGCCAAACAAGTTAGCCATTATATTCCCTCCTGAGTCCACCGAAGTGGAAATGCTGTTGCATAGTTCCCTGTTAATATTCTCCAAACTCATGACTAATCCTGCCTGTAAATATGGTAAACTTATTTCAATAATGATAGGGGTGAGAGGCATATGGCGGATGAACATGATGAGCTGGCAGAGAAACGACGCAAAAATCTGAAGCTCATACAGTTCAGTAAAGAGGACGACGCGCTGATTGAATCGGACAAGCCTAAGGAGACCTTTGCCGATGTCGGCGGGCTGGAGGATGTGAAGAAGAAGATCAGGATGAATTTCATCCTGCCGCTGCAGCAGCCGGAGCTGTTTGCCGCTTACGGCAAAGAGGCGGGAGGCAGCCTGCTGCTCTACGGTCCTCCGGGCTGCGGAAAGACCTTTTTGGCCCGGGCTGTAGCCGGAGAGATTGAAGCCAATTTCATGCATATCGAGCTGCAGGCAATCCTTGCTATGTACGTGGGACAGAGTGAGAACAATCTGCACAACATTTTTGCAAAGGCCCGGGAAAACAAGCCCTGCGTCATCTTCATTGACGAGCTGGACGCCATGGGCGGCAGCCGTCATCAGATGCGCCAGCACCATGACCGGATGCTGGTGAACCAGCTGCTGCTGGAGCTGGACGGGCTGCAGGCGGAGAATGACCAGGTGTTTGTGATCGGCGCGACCAATACACCGTGGTATCTGGATTCGGCGCTGCGCCGTCCGGGGCGGTTCAACCATCTTGTATTTGTTCCGCCGCCGGCGGAAGCGGAGCGTGAAACCATTCTCGGCCTGAAGCTTGCCGGCAAGCCGGTTGAACCGCTCAATCTGTCCAGGCTTGCGGGAGAGACCAAGTTTTTCTCAGGCGCTGATCTGGAGCAGGTAGTTAGCGATGCCGTTGAGACGGCGATGGAGCGCACCTTTGAAACCGGGGAGATTCAGCCGATTACGGCGGGAGATCTGCGGCAGGCGGCCAAATCCCGCAAGGCGACAACACTGGAGTGGTTCGCCACTGCAAAGAACTATGCCACGTTCAGCGATGTGAACCGGGATTATCAGGTTGTTCTCGACTATGCCAAGAAGCATGGCATCAAATAGTACAGGCTAGGCAGGGGGTCCTGAGGATGGGGTATGAATCCAGCGGCTACGGTTTGGCTGCGGTCCATGAGCTTATGGGAATGAAACGGTACAAGGAGGCGCTGGCTGAAGCGGAGCAGGTGCTTCGCGCGGATCCTGAGGACCCGGATATTTATGCTGTTATTGCACAGATTCAGCTATATCTGGGGGACTACAACAAGGCAATGCACTGGGCGGGCGAAGCGCTGCAGCGGGATCCCGAGCAGCAGCTGGCCTGGTTCGTAAGGGTTAATGTCTACTACGATACACAGGACTATAAAGCGCTGATAGAGGCAGTAGCGGAAGCGATGCGGATCGACCCCTATGAGCCGCATTATTACTTCCTTAAGGCTAATGTGCTGAACAAACGGGCCAAATACAAGGAAGCGAAGGAAGAGCTGCTGCAGGCGCTGGAGCTGAGCCCCGAGAATGCTGTCTATCTGGCTACATTGAGCTATACTGAAGCCCTTCTTGGCAACATGGCTGAATCGGTCAGTCTTGACAGGCAGGCGGTCCAGACCGGGGTAGAGAATGAATATGTGCTGCTATACCTGGGCTGGGCTGCCGGACACCGCGGGGATTACAAGCTCAAAGAAACTTACATGAGAAATGCCGTCCGGCTGGATCCGGATGACAAGCAGCTGCGGGATGAGTTTCTGGAGTCGCTGCAGCAGACCAATAAGCTGCTGGGGATCTTTCTGTGGCCGACCAAGTATATCCGCAGGCTGAAGCGCTGGCAGCTTCTCGCGGTCTGGATTGTGGCCTGGGTGGTATTCAGGCCGCTGGTGCTTTTGCTGCTTCTGCTGTATATCATAGCCAATGTGGTGACCAAAGCGATCGTTCATGTGCAGGTTTACGGCTGGCAGCGAAGACGAAAGTAAGAGATTGATTTATACGAGTGCTCCGGCAGCCGTTAAGCTCAGGGGCACTCTTTTCTTTTATTCATACAGGTTTAAAAATAGCACAATGGGTGATAATAGGGGGTAACCATAAGGAAGGGAGTGGCAAAGCTGGATATTACAATGGGATCAGATGAGGTCATCAGCCGGATTAAGCAGCTCCAGTCGGGCGGAGGAAGCATCAACAAGAAGCAGGTTAAGCAGCATGACCCGGAATTAATGCGGAGTGCGCTGTACTATTTTCCAAGCTGGGAGCATGCTGTGAAGAACGCGGAACTGCTGTAAAGAACATGGCAAACACAAAAGAGCCGGGACTGCAGAACTATTATTATAGTCTGTAATCTGCGGCTCTTTGTGCTTCAATTCACGTTGTGGCTACTCCGGTTGCTTGAAATCCTCAGGGCAAATCGTCTGCCGCTGGATCGCTTTCATATTCAGGTGAAGCTCATTCATGTATTGGTTGATTTTAAGCTGCAGCTTGCGGAGCATTTCGATCTGCATCTCATTAATCCGTTCCTCCGCGCAAAAGGCTGAGCAGGATAATTGCCCGGCGCTATAAGACTTCGTCTCATCCACAACAGTGTTAAGCTTTTCTTTGTAAATCCGCTTGACCGGACCCTCTTCGCCTCTAATCTCATAATAGCGGCTTGTCTCCAGCAAAAGCTTCCAATGGCTCACCTTAACGGCAAATTCATCCTTTTCAATGGCTGCCGAGACTTTCACAATTTTAATATGACTGTTCATGGTAACAAATCCTCCTGCACCCTACACCAAAACGGGATTCATTTCGCGGCAAAACTATTAGCGATTATATCATGCAGTGCAGGCTTTTCCCACTGGAAGTTATGGTAAGCTAGTTCAATTGGACTAAGTCTAATGAACATGGGAATAGACAGGCTTTGTCTGCAACTTTTTCCTGTTTTTGGAGTCCAAAGAGTAGATGGAATCAGAACAAGATGAAAGGGTTGATTTTTATGAAAAAGAGCTGGCTGTTATTGCCTCTTCTAGTGTTACTATTGGTTTTTCCTTCAGTAACCTCTGCGGCTTCAACCGCTTATTTAACAATAAGCTGGGAAAACGGAGGCCAGATGACAAGCCCGGCACTGCTGAAAGAAGGGACTGTTTATGCCCGTGCCAGCATCCTGGAGTCGGCTGGTCTGCAAGCTTCCCGGAGCAGCACACGCAGCGGGACAGTATACACCTTTAGCGGATGGAAGAAGACGGTGACTGTAACAACAGCAAGTACAAAGGGAAAGCTGGATGGTCAGACTGTCAGCCTGGGCGGCCGGCCTTTTGTATATAAGGACGAGCTGTATCTGCCGGCCCGGTTCGTAGTACAGGCATTGCACGGAGAGACGGTAAGCTGGAACGCCAAAAGCAGGGTATACACCGCCAAAAATCTTCAGTTCTTTTCAAGCGCCAGTGCTGTTTACGGAGGAATTTCCTATACTGTTGATAAGCAGACGGGAAAGCTGTATGCCCAAAGTCCGGCAGGCCAGCCCCGGCTGATTGCTAGTCTTGGCTCCGAGCTGTACGACATGGTTAATTTTGATTTCCGCAAGACAGACGGAGGATTACTTTACCTGACAATCACCGATGTTTACGGAGAACCGCACATCAATAACAAATGGTATACCCTGATCCTTAAGGACGGAATGGTGATCCGGCAGGCCAGTGTGGGCTATTGGATCCGTTACGGGGATAATGTGAAAATGTACGGCGATAACCTGATTTTGACGGATGGCAGGCAGCTTAGAGTAATTGAGGACGGGACCGGAATGGTAAAAGAGACGCTGGATCTGGTCAAGCTTGGCGGGATCAATGATAAGTACCTGGTGGAGGCCATGGATGACGACTTCCTGCTGATCCGTCCCAACCAGAAAGGGCTGCTTATGCTGATTGACCGCAAAACAGGGAGCAATACGCTGCTGTACAAGGAACTGCTAGATGCTGACCAGCAGCTGTATGCTGAAACCAACGACGTTCCGTTTCACGGGGATCAGCTGGAATTTGTCCGGCGCACCGGCAATCTGCTGCAGTTCAAGAATCAGGCGGTTCTGGACGGCCGGATTTACGAATATGATCTGTCAAAGACTCGGCCTTAGGCTGAGTTTTTGATATTAAACCATGCTGCAGGGAGGTGATAGATCGGATATGGATATGCTGTATCATTATTACGAAAAAGCGCTGGGCCCCTTCCGGAATCTCTCGGATTTACCGGCTGCCGAGGCGGAAGAAGTACTGGGAGCGATCCGGCGGGAAAAAGAAGTAATGGCTTCGCGCAGACCAGAAGGTTACCTTGAGCGAAGAAGAGAGCTGGAGCAGCTCGCCAGAGAACTGTTTACTGCAAAAGGCGGGAACCCGGTCCGTACAGTGCCGCACTATATGGTATTCGGTGAATGTGACTGGCTGAAATCGTGGTACGCTGAGGGAGAATCGGTTCAGATACAGATTTCAAGCTTTGATCCTGGTACGTTGTCATTCTCATACGGTGATTTATTTCCCACCTTTAGTCCCAGGGTGCAGGACGGACGGGAATATCGCAGTCAAGTGTATACTTATTGTGAAATATTGCAGCTAATTGAAAAGTACGGATTGCCGCAGATCTGGAATAAAGACGGAACCGGCGGTCCGGAACGGTATATTGAGGTACAGGTGTGGGACGATGGGCCTTTGAAAACCATGATAGAAGATAGCAAAGACTGATCATGCGGGATTGTTGAAAAAGATGTAATTCATTCATCGCGGGCCTGTAGTACAATTCATCCAGTATTGCCCGGATTGGGCGTTGATCAAACAGGATCAAAGGAGAGTTATCATGACAAATACCACTAAAAAGGCTCACCCCATTCTTTTTTCGCTTATGCTGGGGGTTTTGCTGACCTTTCTGATTTCAGCCGCCTCAGCCGTTGCGACCATCATGGAATTAAGCGACAACGGGGTAATTGCTGTCCAGGCGGCAGCTTTTCTGGTAATGGCAGTCATTGTTACTGTTTATATGACGAGAGGCAGCCGTTCTCTGGAGCAGTTTGGATTCAGGCCCATTCGTGCAGCAGAGCTTCAGGCCGCTTTGTTTTACATACCGCTGGTGATCATTGCAATGGTTCAACCAGTTATGGGCGGACTTAATGTACAGCTCACTGCTGCTGAAGTACTCCTGTTTCTGGTGTTTACCCTCTTGGTCGGCTTTACTGAGGAGAGCATCTTCAGAGGAGTTATACGCGATAAGCTGAAGTTTAAGGGTCCTGTATTTTATATCGTGTTTTCATCGGTCTTCTTTGGAATATTACATATGGCGAATGCGTTAAACGGTAAAGATCCTTTGAGTGTCGTGCTTCAGGTAATCAATGCCTTCCTGATCGGCTTAATTCTTGCCTTGCTGATTGAGACTACGGGGAATATTATTCCGCTGATTCTGTTCCATTTTGTCTATGATGCCCTTGCATTCATGACCAAAGAGAATCCCGATAAAGAGCTGACGGTGGTTATTGTACTCAACGTCCTGTATTTACTGTACGGCCTTTACCTGGTTTATAATCTGCGCCGTAAATTTACAATTGTAAAAGTGTAAAATCTGCGTAAAACCGCAAAAAAAGAAGCAATTTTCAGGCTCGGAGAGCCCAATATCTGGGACTAGGAATTTCCGGAGAATACGACAAAATACGAAAAATTTTGGAAGTTTAAAATTTATCAGATATGCGCTACTATAGTGACATCACCAACAAGTAACTGCACAGATAACCGCTAAGCGGCTATCCTTTAAGCTTACTTATGGTGAGTACTGAAGGAAGGAGAGATTCCCAAAGAAACCATGAACCAGGGACAAGCTTTTCAGGCAAGACATATCTTGCAGTCGAAGGAGCGTGATTCCGTTGAAGCAGGTTAGCGAAGCGTACAATTACGGTTAACACAGTAGGGAAAACGTCCGTGAAAACGTTTTTCGTGTAATCGTGTACGTGGGGAACTCATCCCATATGCAGGACATGGGGCAATACTCCTTATCAGGAGCGAACGGGAAGTACCGAAATTGAATGAACAATAACCATGTCAGGGATATGGATTGTGGCTGGAGGAAATGATTGAATTGAATAATGGATTGAACACATAAATCCCCGTTACCTAGGTTGATAAGGTAGTCGGGGATTTATGCGTTTATGCTAATAAAAGCTGTCAGGTTGCAGTTAATATTGGTAAGACCGATTCACGGAATACATCTGCAGTGCGTTTCTGCCTGCCGCGATTATCCTGGGTCAGGACAACGACGGTTTCCAGCTTCGGCAGAACATAAATAAACTGCCCGCCGTATCCCCGGGCGTAATAATAATGAAGTTCTGTTTCCCCAGCAGAATCACCGGAATGAGGATAGCTGTCCGTCCACCAGTGCCAGGCATAACCGCCGCGGCGGGGAGCTTCAGCCAGGAGGGCGGTTTGCGTAGAACGGTCAATCAGCTCTGAAGCAATCAGCTGCCGTTGGTCCCATTGTCCGCGCTGCAGATAGAGCTGGCCGAACCTAAGCAGATGAACCGGGCGCAGGCGCAGCCCGAAGCCGCCGGTATGAATGCCCTGCGGGTCCTGCTCCCATTCATATTGTTCTATGCCCAGCGGACTGAACAGCACGGACTCGGCAAACCGGGCAACCGGCATCCCTGTACCTTCTGCCAGCAAAGCCGCCAGGAGCTGGGAAACACCGGAGTTGTACTCCATATGCTCACCGGGATTGTGGGACAGCGGCTGCTCCAGCACAAACTCTGTCCAGTTCGCTGAGCGCGTCATTCGGGGAAAGGAATTCTGGCCGCCAAATTCCGTCCAGTTAAAGCCCGCAGACATGGTTAGCAGATGCTCCAGTGTTATTGCAGCTTTGCGCGGATCACGGTCCTGCCGGAGCCGGGGATAAAATTCCGCCAGAAACGTTTCCGGCTGCGGCAGCAGTCCTTTTTGCACCGCGATGCAGACGAGAGCAGACAGGATGCTTTTGGTACAGGAGTTGATTTTGGCGAGTTCACCGGCTGTGCCGGTTTCTCTATAATGTTCAAAGACCAGACGGCCTTCGGAGCTAATTAGACAGCTGCGCAACTGGTAAGGTGAGAGCACTGCGGAAAGTTTGGATGTATCCATTTCATGAGTTCCTTTCTTATGCTGCCGGATGGCGTAATCCATTATTATATTTGTACATATCTGTTAACAGTGTACCAGCCTTATTGCAAAAAACGAAATCGATTAAATAACATAATGCTAAAGGCGCTGGTGCCTATTTACGACCGGTGTCTCTTTGTAGGCAAAACAAATAGTAATAGACACAAATTTGTGAAAAAGTTCACTTAATAATTATCAAATTTTAATATATAATATGATTATCAAAAAGAAATTAAATAAAAATGATTTGGGGGAATTGAGATGAAATTTGTAAAAAGCTTATTGGTTGCCGGGGTTGCTGCTGCGTTGTTGTCGGGTTGCGGTTCGAATAGTGATAATGCGGGAAATGAAGCGGCTGCCACTGCAACTGCTGCTGCACAGACCGATGCTGTATCGACAGCTTCCATCGTGAAAGAACAGGATCCGTTCCTGAAAGCAGTAAGTGCAGAGGGCAACTGGATCGTTGCGATTCTGAATGATCTGACAGTAGATCAGGATGTTGTTGTAGCCGGAGAATTCCATGATAAAGGCGCTGCCGAAAATGCTATCTACCGCAAGCTCGCCCTGTACGCACAGGATGCTGACCATAAGGTAACTGCTACTTATACACTGACTGCACCTAAAGTGACTGTACAAAGCGAGAACTTCAGAGTACAAGGCGGTACAATCAAAGGTGACGTATATGTAGAAGCTAACGGCTTTAACCTGTATAAAGATGCTACCATCGACGGTAACCTGTACTTCGCAAGTGCTGATGTACAAGCAACTGCAGTGATGGAAGGCAAAGTGACTGGAACAACTGAAGTTAAATAATCAGTTTTTTGCGGATGATCGAATAGATAGAGCCTGTAGACTTAATCTCTGACACGGGGATTGAGTTTGCAGGCTTTCTTTATGTTTACATAGAAATATATGGAAAGGTGTTGATTGTTTTGCGCTGAGAGAAGGAGGGGCTGATATGAAAAAGTGGATTCCGCTGCTGGTAATCTGTCTGCTTGCCATTGGGATTATGAGCTACAGCAAGCTGAAAGTAAGCGAGGTTGCAGCATCCGGCTGGAGTGTGCGGATTTATGTGGTGACGGGCAGATACCCGCCGGACTTTTTGCAGAAAAGACCTTTACAGCACCACAGGAAATCAAGCTATTCGTAACGGCTATCAATAAGGCTAAAAGGATAAAAGGAGAACTGGATTACGGTGCGACTTTTCGGATGGATGTGACTCATAAGAACGGCAGGATCAAGCATTATGTGTTAAATATTTCTGATTCAAAAGAGGAGGGGATACGGGGTCTGCTGGTGGACTCTAAAGATAGCGGAAAAGGCTACTCTATTCCATCTAAAAATCATGAGGAGCTGCGGAAGCTTATTTATGGGGAGTAATTTTGAACGGAAGGGCAGGTGGACTAGGTGTCAATAAAAGTGAGACTGGCTACAGTAAACGATGCCGCTGCATTAGCCAGGCTGAACTATGAATTTAATGGAGGTGAGCTGCGGCAGGCTGCGGAAATATCGGAGAGCTTACTGAGAGATGGTGAGGTGGTAGCAGTGGCCTTGATGGAGGACCGGGTGATCGGATTCGGCTGCGCCCGAAGCTATAATTCCTTTTGCTACAGTGAGGCTTGCGGTGAGATTACAGAAATGTACATTGAGCAAGCTTACAGAAGAAAAGGGGCTGCGACGGCATTGCTAAATCTGCTTGAAAAAGAGTTAAGCCGCCGCAGCGTGGTTAGCGTGAGGATTCTGACAGGCAGTAATAATCATTCGGCTCAGCGAATCTATGAAAATAACGGTTATTCGAGAGACAATGAAGCTGTACTTACCAAGAAGCTACAGTGATCCGAGCCTCACAGGACAGCTTCAGCGACCGGCTCCTTAAATTGCAGCCGGTACAGCTCCGCGTATACTCCGTTGCTGGCTAGCAGGCTGTCATGAGTGCCTTCCTCGGCGACAGCTCCCTTATCCAGCACGATGATTCTGGTGGCGTTGCGTACAGTGGATAGCCGGTGGGCAATGACCAGCGTGGTCCGGTTCTGCATAAGCCGGTCAAGGGACTGCTGAACAAGCTGCTCCGATTCATTATCCAGGGCAGAGGTCGCTTCATCCAGCAGTAGAAGCGGTGCATTGCGCAGAAAGGCCCGGGCAATGGCAATACGCTGGCGTTGTCCTCCGGATAAGCCAGTTCCGTGTTCGCCGATCCGGGTGTCATAGCCGGCTGGCAGCTTCAGAATAAATTCATCAGCCCCTGCAAGTCTGGCAGCTTCCCGGATTTCTTCATCACTGGCCATATCGCTGCTGAACGCAATATTGTCCTTAATTGTACCGGAGAACAAGTAAGGGGACTGCGGCACATAAGTGATCATGCTGCGCAGTTCCTGGAGGCCGCCGGATGCAGATTGGCCATACACGGAAATATGTCCGGCATCGGGTCTGAGTAATCCGCAGCACATCCGCATAAGGGTTGTTTTGCCGGAGCCGCTTGGCCCGACCAGCGCGACCGTTTCGCCATGCCGGATATGAAGATTCAAATTTCTGAATATCTGCTTCTGATCATCCGTTGCTGCGGAGTAACTGTAAGATGCACCATGAATAGTTAATGCAGCAGATTCATCCGGATCAATCTCTGAGTGGAGGCTCCGGTGCCCATAAGGAATGTCATCCTCGGACGGTGCGTCAAGAACAGAGAATACACGGTCTGCCGCGCCAAGCGACTGCTGGACACCGCCCCAGGTCTGTGACATATGGACAAAGGGCCATTGAACCCGCCCCATCAGTATGATGAAAGCAAGCACTTCCCCGGCAGAGGTCCCGCCCTTGATTGCCGAGTAAGCAATGAAGCCTGCGCAGACGACCATCACCAGATTGTTGATAAAAGCGGCGCTGTTCCATAACAGTGTCGTTAAAAGCGCCCGCTGCAGCAGCAGACGGTTCAGCCTCGTGCGCTCAGCCGCATATTTGTCCTGCAGCATCGTTTCCAGCGAAAAAGCCCGGACGATCTTCACACCCTGCAGGGTCTCCTGCAGAATGCCGCGCAGCTGAGCTTCAGCCTCGTAAATCCGGGTTGAGAGCTGCCGCAATTTGCGGTCAAAGAAGCGGCTGGAGAAAAAGACGACCGGCCCGGAGCCAAGCGCAAGTAAAGCGAGCCACACATCCATGGAAGCCAGATAGAGAAAGGAGATAAAGCAGAGCAGAAGATTGTAGCTTAAATCGTAGATAATGCTGCTGACTGTGCCCATCGCGGCTTCCGCATCCTTGGTGTTGCGTGAGGTAAGATCACCGGAATGCATGGACTGAATCTGCCGGAACGGCAGGCGGTGCGTCTTGTTAAACAGCGCTGCCCTCAGATCCCAGGACATCCTGCTCTGAACGACAAACCGGTAATAATGCTGAAGCATCAGACAAAGTATGATCAGGACACAGGCAGCGGCGACAATAACGCTCAGCCGGAGAAGTGAATCCATATCTGCGCTGTTAATGGTGTCAATGAACAGCTGCTGGATGGCTGCTAAACCGATGTCCATCACCAGTCTGGCGGCAAGCAGCAGAGTAGCCAGCAGCAGGCCAATCCGGTAAGGAGAGGCATAAGGCAGCAGCCGGCCCAGAACGGTGCGAAGCGGTAACTTTCCGGCTTCTTTGGTCGTCATATCTGATTCTCCTCCGGCACAGGGGAATGATCCGTCCGGTGGACGGACTGTACCATATTGTAATATTTGCCCTCCATTGCCATCAGCTCCGGATGGGTTCCTTCCTCAACAACCGAGCCCGCCTCCATAAAATAGATCGTGTCGGCATTACGGATCGTCGACAGCCTGTGGGCAATCACTACGGTTGTCCGGCCCTGCATCAGCTTTTGCAGCGCCTGCTGGACAATCTCTTCACTGTGGCTGTCAAGCGCGGCCGTCGGTTCATCTAGCAGCAGCAGCTCCGGCCCGCGGACAAAGGCCCTGGCAATAGATAGCCGCTGCCGCTCCCCGCCGGACAGGGTGATTCCCCGTTCACCGATGGCAGTCTCATACTGCAGCGGAGTACTCATAATGAACTCATGAATTCCTGCGTCCCGAGCAGCCTGTATAACCTCCTCTTTGGCAGCTCCGGATCTGCCCCAGGCAATATTCTCATACAGGGTACCTGAGAAAAGATAAGGCTCCTGAGATACGTAAGCAAGGCTGCTGCGCCAGAGATGAGGCGAAAGGGTTCCTAACGGCTGTGACCCGCAGCAGATGGTGCCGTTGTCGGGTTCGTATTCTGCCAGAAGCAGGCGGAGCAGCGTGCTTTTTCCGCTTCCGCTCGGTCCGGCCAAAGCGGTCACTTTGCCCGGCTCAATATTAAGCTGTACCTGCTGCAGGACCGGATTGCCGCTGTAGCTGAAGCTTACATTGTTAAAGAAAATAGGCAGTCCCTTGAGACCTGCTGTTACATTGTCCTGCTGCTGCTCGGACCTCTGCTTCTGTATGTCTTGTTCCTGTCCTGCCTGTTCATTTTGCAGCTCAAACAGTTCAAAGATCCGGCTGCCCTGAGCCAGGGAGGTTTGCAGCTGTGCCCATAGATTGGAGAGCCTGGAGACCGGATTCGTAATCTGCTCGAAGCTGATCAGAAATGCCGCCACCGCCCCCACATCAAGCCGTCCGCCAATTACGAGATATCCTCCATAAGTAAGCAGATACAGCAGACCGCCTAAGATAACGGTAAAGTTCATATTATAGCCAACCGCTTCTGCACGGGAGAGCGGAACATGGAACTTGAAGTAGTGCTGCACCCGCTCCATGAATTGCTGCTGCAGCCGTGAAGCCAGTGAGAAGGCGCGGACGACTTCAGCACCCTGTACGGAGTCCTGAATCAGCACTTGCTGGGCGGCTTCCACTTCCTGTCTTTTCCGGTACAGGCTGCGGATCCGTGAGGTAAAAGGCAGCATCACCAGCGGCAGCAGGGCGCAGATCAGCAGTATGCCCATGGTGAGCGTGAAATGAAGGGACATCAGGTAGGTAAGCAGAAAGAGGATCTGCAGCAGGCTGCTGAACAGCTCGACCGTCTTCAGGTTAATGCCTTGCTGCGCCGCAGGTGCGGAATCGTGAATACGGCTGATGAGATCGGCGGAATGGTAGCGGTCCAGATCTTTCATCTTCACCTTCAGCAGTTTGTCCAGCAGGGACAGCTGCAGCCGGGAAGTGGATTTATACTCAAGCACTGCGGATAAATAGCTTTTTAGAAAATTAAAGACAACATCAACAAGTACAATAGCTAAAGCAAATATAGCGCTGGAAGCCAGGCTGGATATGTCACGCTCCGTGGCTGCATTAATGATCCGCCGCAATGCTTCAGCGATACCGACAGAGGTCAGTGATATAACGGCAGCAGCCAGACAAAGAGCAATATACCAGCCGATATACGGCCTGCCGAGCTTCACTAAACGGATGAATGTGCCGGAAGCTTCTGATCTCTTCAATGGAGACCCTCCCTGTTATCAGATGTAACCCTTATTACAGAATGCTGCCTGATTAAGCTCTAATCCAACATGACTTTAGCAGTCAAGGCCAGCAGCTCCCGTAACCGCTCAACATTCAGATGATAATACATGCGGTGATCCTCCCGTTTTACACTGATCAGATCCAGGAAGAACAGGAAGTTGGAATGATAATTCACGGCTGCAGGTGTAATACCGAGCGCGGAAGCGATCTCTTGCCCATAATGCGGGCGCTGCTTCAGCAACAGTACGAAATCAAGCCGCCGCTTATCAGAAAAGGCCTTCAGGAACAGCTCAGTCTGTTCACGGTCTGCAGCCGGGCCGAATACCCGCTCATTATGGATTCCGAAGATAACCCAGCCTACATTGCCGGCCGCAGTAGTAAAATTCAAAAAATGATTTCCGACCTGGGATGCCTGGCTTACGTGAAAAGCAGTAGGGAAAGAGAGGAAAATTTCAGGCTCATTTTTGTGGATTTCCCGGATGAACTGCTCAGGCTTGGCAGCGAATAGCGTCTTATAATGATCTGAAGCCTGTTCAGAACGTTCCTTCAGCTGTTCTTTCCAGTGGATAAAAACATCCTTGTAGAACCGGCGGAGAAGCTGCATGTACCTCAGCTTGCATTCCTCCGGATGGGCAAGGCATTCCAGCAGCGGCTCCTGTGTAAGAAGGACCTCCTGATGCGGAGGAGTATCCCTGACTAATGCGGCCAGCAGGCTGAGATTGCCTTTTAATGCTTCCCAATCTCTTCCTTGCAGCAGCTCCTCCAGCTTATCGTGATAAACCCCGAATACCATCTCTGTCAGCATCCATTCCGCCGGCACGGTCTCCAGTGATCTAATCCAGTCTTCCGCTGTCTGCGGCTCAGGATTACTGCAGATGGACACATAGAAACCAAAGTCCAGTGTTTTATGGAGAAAATTGTGGCCGAAGAAAAACTGCAGCTCACGTAAAGTGTGCGGTGACAGCCGGGCCTTGGTATCCTCGTAGAAGGAATCAGCCATGGAGTCAATTTCTATCTTGTAATCCTGAGCCATGGCATACATCTGCTCTCCGCAAGCCGCCATCCCCATAGCGACGATTAATTCCAGAGCCTCGTTATAGGTGAAGCGGATATTATGCCGGAGTTGTTCATTGAGAGTTTGCATTTGCATCTGGACCTCCGTTATGAATTTAAGTAAAAGTTTAATATTTGATTATGTGCCATAACATTAAGTTATCACTTAATGTTAAAATAACCCATGCCTGAAAAAGCGCATAGGATAAAAATCACTTTGAATTTTTTAAATACAGCGGTTGCTTTATCGGGTTAGCGTCTGTGATGAGATGCGGCCCAGTTCTTGGATGATATTGCGGGGACCGCGAAAGGTTAGCGACCGTTTTTTGCCAGTTTATAGTATAATGTTCGGAGCAGGAAGGTCGGGGGGAAGTAGTGGACAGTTTGATCAGGAGGAGATGTACATGAACAATCCAATAGTACGCACAGCCAGAGCTCCCGCAGAAAAAAGGCAGCTTATAGGGATAAGTATAAATGTAATGTTGTGGATTTATATTTTGACTAACGGAAATTTTCAGAATATTTATATAACATCGGTGATTCTTGCCCTGTTTGCTGCTGTTGAGATTATTTTGATATACCGCGCTTTTACAGCCAGAAGATCTTTTGACATCATTCTTAATCAGGATAGTCTTATCATTAACAACAGGACTATTGCAGCAGACCATATCAACACTGTTTTTGTAAAAGGCTACTTTGCCCCTGTCATCGGCATCAGACCTAAGGGAAATGTGCTGGTTCCGTATAAAAATTGCTTCCGTTTTGAAGACGAACGGTACATAAAGGAATTGACTCAGTGGGCGGAACAGCGGCAAATTAAGGTGGCCCATAAGAATTTTAGCCGCTGGCTGTAAGAAGATACTAACAAGACGAAGACCTGAAACGGAGTGCCGATATGTTCAAAATCATGCTGATTGAAGACGATGTTACGCTATTCACCGAAATTAAGGAACGCTTATCCCAATGGTCGTATGAAGTGTACGGTGTCACCGATTTTGCCAAGGTGCTGCAGGAGTTCACGGCGGTTCAGCCAGAGCTGGTCATTATTGATATTCAGCTGCCGCTGTTCGACGGGTTCCACTGGTGCCGATGATCCGTGCGCATTCCAATGTGCCGATTATCTTCCTGTCCTCGCGTGATCATCCGAGTGATATGGTGATGTCGATGCAGCTGGGGGCGGATGATTTTATGCAAAAGCCGTTCCATTTCGATGTGCTGATCGCCAAAATCCAGGCTACGCTCCGGCGGGTGTATAACTACAGCACAGAACGGACAGAGCTGAGAACATGGCGCGGTGCCACGATTGAGTATGTGAAGAATACTGTAACCAACAGCCAGGGTGCAGCTCTGCTGACCAAAAACGAAATGTTCATCCTCAAAATTCTGGTTGAGCACAAGGACCGGATTGTGGACCGTGAGGAGCTGATCAAGAATCTGTGGGACAATGAGCATTTTGTTAGCGACAATACCCTAACCGTGAATGTGAACCGTCTGCGTAAAAAGCTGGAGCCGCTCGGGCTGGATGCTTACATCGAAACCAGGGTTGGACAGGGCTACATGGCTACCGAAGAGGCGGCATTATGATTACCAAATACATAGCTGAAAAAAGAAGCTGGCTCTGCCTGCTGGCCGGAATGCAGCTGCTGATACTGTTCGTGGCTTTTGTCGATGCGTCGATCCCTTTCCTGCCTGTGCTGTATATTGTGCTATTGAATGTACTCGTCTGCACACTGTTTGTGTTCTTCCGGTATCAGAAGGAGACCCGTTTCTACAGGACAATGGAGGCCTGGGATCAGGTGTATGATCTGGAGGCGTTCCGGGAGGCGGACAGTCCGTTTGAGCACATCGTGCAGGATGCAGTAACCCTCCAGACGGAACGCTACCGGCGGGAATCCGCGGATAACTTCCGGCTGCTGGAGCAGGAAAAGGACGATCTGCTGGCCTGGATTCACGAGGTGAAGACGCCGCTTACGGCAATGCAGCTGATGATCGAGCGCCTGCCGGATGAAACACTGCAAAACCAGATGATGTACGAATGGCTGCGGATTCACCATCTGCTCGACCAGCAGCTGCACCAGAAGCGGATTCCGTTTATGCAGAACGATCTATTTATCGAGCATACAGCGCTTGAGCCGATTCTAAATAAAGAGATCCGGGGATTGCGAACCTGGTGTATCCCGAAAGGCATCGGGTTCGATGTAGAGCTGGAGGCGGAAGAGGTGCTTACGGACGGCAAGTGGCTCGGTTTTATGCTCCGTCAGCTGCTGACCAACGCTGTTAAGTACAGTGAAGCTTCAGATATTGTAATAAAGAGCCGGGAGCAGGACGGGCATGTAGTGCTGGTTATTAAAGACGAGGGCAAAGGGATTGCCCCGAAGGACCTCCCGCGTATTTTTGACAAAGGGTTTACCTCAGTGCTCGGCAGGCAGGAGGGGGCCGCTACCGGCATGGGTTTGTACTTGACGAAGCAGGTGGCGGAACCGCTGCTGATCAGCCTTGGTGTGGAGTCGGAACCTGGAATAGGTACAGTTTTTACGATGACCTTTCCGCGGGAGAATGATTTTGTGAAAACGAATGGATCAGCTTGAGCGGAGTCCGCATTCACGGATTTCGTTGAGCTCAACCGCCGACATTAAGCCGCACTGATACAAGTTGAGATACTCTTCAGAGACACTCTGATTAAAAATCAGCAGATCATCAGTATTGATAGTTACCGGAACGCCGGCATCATACAGCGTTCTGATTGGATGGCTGGCATAATCCCGGGCACGGCCTAGCATCACATTGCTGGTTGGGCATACGTTCAGCCGGATGTGATGATCAGCCAGCCAATGCAATATCTGCGGGGAGGCTGCTGCTGCGATGCCGTGGTGCACCTCCTGGAGCTCCAGCTCTACGGCTGCTTCCAGCACATCGTCGGCAGTCCCGAATTCGCCGGTATGCGCTTTGAGCACCAGTCCGGCAGACTTGGCTGTGCGGTAGATGGAGCGGAAATTCGAGACCGGCTGCGCCAATTCGGGGCCGCAAATATCAATGGAGCGAAACCAGTGATAAGCAAAAATGTCATCCAGGCGTGCGTGAACAGCATCCGTATTGCAGGCCCAATCCAGGGCAAGCTCAGGCAGAAACGCAGTCTGTGGAGCATAACGCTGACGGAGCGTGTCCATTATGCGAATAAACGTATCCATGCCGCCAAGCGATTCAATCTCATCAATCCCGAAGCTTAGCGCAAGCAGCTCAATTCCGTCGTCTGCAGCCTGGACAAAAGCGGCTTCGATTCGTTTAAGATAGCCTTCAATTCCGGGGCAATGGCTTTTCACGCTGCGCACGAACCATTCCTGCATTTCACCGAGTGAGGCAAAAGTTCCCGAATGAGGCTGGATCGTGATGTTAGCCGAGGCTTCTATGTACTTTAAATTTCCGCCCCTCCCGGCGTGGTTGTGCAGATCGCTTTTTGGGATTTTGCGCAGATCATCCAGCGAGAAGTTTTCCAGGGCAGGGATAAATAGCTGTTTCATGCCATCCTCCTGACAGACAAATTGAATATAGGTAAAATATGGGTTTCGTTTCGTACTCTGAATATAGCACACCGGCTGACGCCGCACCAGATAACGGGCGTGTGACAATAATGTCACATGCCTGTTCATATTGTTAGGTGAAACGCAGGAACGTAAGCACGGCCCGGGTATGATTGAGGTACAGAAAAGGAGTGGTTGCGAAATGGTCATTTTACAAGCCAATAAAATTTACAAAACCTACGGAAATAAATTTAACAAGCAGGAAGTGCTGAAGGGGATCGACCTGCAGGTGGACAAAGGCGAGTTCGTCGGCATTATGGGCGCGTCCGGATCAGGCAAAACAACCCTGCTGAATGTGCTGTCCTCCATCGACCGGGTCAGCCAGGGGACAATTGAAATTGAGGGCAAGGAATTTACCGGAATGAAGGAGAAGCAGCTGGCGGAGTTCCGCAAGCATCATCTGGGGTTTATTTTTCAGGAGTATAACCTGCTGGATACATTGACTGTCAAGGAAAATGTGCTGCTGCCGCTCTCGATTACCGGAATCTCCAAGAAGGAGGCGCATCAGCGGTTTGCGCAGGTAGCGGGGGAGCTGGGGATAGCCGAGCTGCAAAATAAATATCCGGCGGAGATTTCCGGCGGACAGAAGCAGCGGACCTCGGCTGCGCGGGCGTTCGTGCATGAACCGAGCATTATTTTTGCCGACGAGCCGACCGGGGCGCTGGATTCGAAATCCGCCTCTGACCTGCTGAACAAGCTGTCAGATATGAACCGGGGACGCCAGGCGACCATTGTCATGGTTACGCATGATCCGGTGGCAGCCAGCTATTGCAGCCGGGTGGTGTTTATCTCCGACGGGCAGATTTACACCCAGCTGAACAAGGGGGATGAAACGCGGCAGTCCTTCTTCAATGATATTATCAAAACCCAGGGCGTATTGGGCGGTGTCCAGTCATGAGCCTGAATTATATTGTTTACCGCAATCTCAAAAAGAACATCAAAAACTATTATCTGTACGTCTTTGCGCTTATTTTCAGTGTGGCACTGTATTTCTCCTTCGTTACCCTGCAGTTTGATCCTTCGATGGACGAGGTTGCCGGCTCGGTAAAAGGAGGCGCAGCAATCGGAACCTCCTCGATCCTGCTGGTTGCAATCGTCGCTATTTTCCTGCTGTATGCGAACACGATCTTCATTAAGCGGCGCAGCCGGGAGATCGGATTGTTCCAGCTGATCGGACTCACCAAAGGCAAAATCTTCAGGCTGCTCAGCGCCGAAAACCTGATGCTCTATTTCGGGTCGATGGTTGCCGGAATAGCCGCCGGATTCGCAGTGTCGCGTCTGATTCTGATGATCCTGTTCAAAATCCTGGAGATCGACGCGATGGCCGAGCTGCGGTTCTCGTCTGAGGCGCTGGTGCGGACAATTATCGTTTTTGCAGCAATTTATGTACTGATTATGCTGATGAACTATACGTTCATCAAAGGCCAGAGTATATTGTCACTGTTTAAAGTAAATGCAACCACTCAGACACAGATCCGCAAAATGCCGCTGTGGGAGATTGTTCTTGGACTCCTTGGCATTGCTTTTGTAGGGGGCGGCTATTACATTTCAACCCAGCTGTTCAGCGGGAAATATACAGAAATGTCCGAGCTGATGAGGGCGATGATTACGATTCTGGCCCTGGTCATTATTGGAACCTATCTGTTCTATAAAGGTTCAGTCAGCTTCCTGTTCAATGCGATCCGCAAGAGCAAGCAGGGCTACCTGTCGATCAATGAGGTGCTCTCGCTGTCCTCTATCATGTTCCGGATGAAGTCGAATGCGCTGCTACTGACAATCATCACCACTGTATCAGCACTGGCCATCGGACTGCTGTCACTCAGTTACATTTCCTATTATTCGGCAGAAGCTACGGCTAAAGAGAGCTCACCGGATGATTTCGGGTTTACCCGTGTGGAAGCGAAGGAGAAGTTTGTCCAGGCGCTGGATGCGCAAAAGATTAAATACAAAGAGATTTACATGAAGCCCATCATGATGGAAGTGGATGCCAGCGGGATCATGGACAAGTCTGCTTTTAAATCCCCGGATGACCGTCTTCTTCTAACCGCTGTACTCAGTGAAAAGGATATTAAAGGTATGGATTTGCAGCCGGGAGAGACAACGATTGTCGGTTACGGCGGTGCGCTGCAGAAGTTCATGTCACTCAGCGATTCAGGTGAAGTCAAATTTGATACGGTAAACGGACCTGTCAGCCTGCAGGTTAACGGCAGCTCCTCTGAAGCTGTTCTGCCCTATTACTATGGCGGGGGCGGCGCTATATTTGTGGTGGATGAGAGCATATATGAGGAATTTGTTAAAGCCCAGAATCCAAAGGTGCAAAGAGGAGAAGGGAAAAGAGATTATTACGGGATTGAGCTGGCCGACCGTTCACAGCGGGTTCAGGCTAACAAGATTTTCATGGAACAGAAGCCGGAGGATCCGAGCTTTTCCCAATATGAATATGAGCTGAACCAGCGGAGCAATATGGGCCTGATCATGTTCATTGTCGGCTTTCTCGGCCTGACCTTCCTGATTACCTCGGGCTGTATTCTGTACTTTAAGCAGATGGATGAGGGCGAGGAGGAAAAGGGCGGCTATACCATTCTGCGCAAGCTGGGCTTTACCCAGGGCGATCTGCTGCGCGGCATCCAGTTCAAGCAGCTGTTCAACTTCGGCATCCCGCTCGTAATCGGCCTCAGCCACAGCTATTTTGCGGTCAAATCCGGCTGGTTCTTCTTCGGTACGGAAATGCTGACACCGATGATTCTGGTGATGGTGCTGTACACGGTGCTATATTCGATCTTCGGCTTCCTGTCCGTGCTGTATTACAAGCGTGTGATCAGAGAGTCACTGTAAAGCATTCTGATGAAAAGAGGCAGCTCAGCCCGCTTCCAGCGGATGCTGAGCTGCCTTTTTGCGCCGGGTATGTGCCGAGCTGGAACAAGAGGGCCTGTGGAATGAGCATTTCCAGCCGTTCTATGAGAACAGTCTGCAGCAGCTGGAAGACGGGAGATATACCTACTGTTACCGGAACCATGTACGTACAGAGTATATTCGAACATCAGCCGGCAGAGGCGGGACAAACGGTATTGCAGTTCATCAGCAGGCATTCTGTATCAGGTTAGAGGGACAGGTACCGCTGCCGGAATGGTGGCCGGACAGAAACCGGGATTCAATTGGCACAGCTGCCCGGCATACGCCGGGTCTAGCTTGGCAAGCTCGGCAAAGTAGCTGCTGATGATATGATTCAGGCCGACCGCTCCAAGCTGGAAGGTGAGTGTGACAAGCTCGGGAACATGGCTGTAATAGAATCTTTTATCGCGTTTTGGCAGCTTGTAGACTGTGGGCGGGACAAAGGTTACAGCGTCAAAAGTATTGGCGATGCGGTAGCTGGTACGGATAAATGAGTTGAACGCTTTTTTGAAGGCAGGGTCCCCGACTCTCGGTGAACCATAGGTGTACAGTGCAGGTGACGTGAAGGCGGTATTGGCAGCTGCATCAACCGCACACAAGGTGGCAAGTGCTGCACCGAGACTGTGCCCGGTGACGGTTAAGGGTTTGCCGGATGGCAGGATGGAGAGTGCGGATATCAGCTCATTTCTGGCGGTGGCGTAGATATCGGTAAATCCCCGGTGGGTCATGCAGTCCTGCTTAATATATTTGAAGCTGCGCTGCGAGGCGATCAGATCGGATATCCAGTCGGCTTGCTGGCTGGTGCCTCGGAAGGCCACGATAATCTCATCCGGAGATTCCAGAATAAAGCCGAACCGTTCACGCCCGCTGCCGAAGGATTTGGCGTAGATTGTATGTCTCAGCGTATAATTCTGCGGCACTACAAATAAGCCGTCCGGATTATTAAATTGTACATACGTCTGACTGCATATGGCTGCCAGGAAAATCGCCCGCTGCTCAAACCCGCTATTGTTCCTCACCCGCATCCCGCCCTTCTTATTATCACTATGTATGTTGATATGGGCGGTGCGGTGCTTGTATGTGCCGCATTAACTGCCCCGGTTTTCTTTGAGGGAGCCAAATAGGCTGCAGAAAATCCGGCCTTACGGAAAACGGAGCAACAAGGAGCAAATCGCCGGCTGATTAAGAACGAAGCCAAAGAATACGCCTTCATTCAATTGGGGATGGCATTCTTTGGCTTCTTTTGCCATCCGTGACATTTTACAATATTCAGCCGCAGGCGTAAGATTCAATCAGCAACTGAATCTAATATAACTGTTCTCAAACGGCTGAATTCCGGTTTAGGGAACGGGGGAACCAACGGTGAATGCGGTATTGTTCTGATGATGCTGCTCACCCGGGGTGAATCCTTGCTGCAGGTTGAACATCAACCGGGCAGGGTAGGGCTATCTCACTGCCCGAATCCGTCAGCTAACCCCGTAAGCCTCGAAGAGAGAGGATGAGCGCCATGATCATTTAACCGACCACGGAAGCCCTGCCCTTCTGTGGTCTTTTTGCTGCGCATAAAGGCAGATAAGACGTCCGGATAAGAATGATTATTCTTATAACAACGTTTGATAGTCATTTATTTTACTCGCCTGCACGAAAGGGGGGATTAAAATCATTAGTGTATTTATTGTGTGCTTCTGGGCGGGACTGGTGCTTATTCTCAGCGGCGGATTTCACGGCCACGGGCTGACGGGCCACTTGCATGCGGGAGCCGGAGGCAGCGGAGGTCACGGCTTTGTGCCCCTGCTGCCGCTGATCGTGTCTGTTACAGTCTGGGGCGGCACGGGTTATGTGCTTGTCCGGTTCAGCAGGATGAACCTGCCGCCGGCAATACTGATTTGCACCGTAATCGCCGTGCTGCCGGGCTGTCTGCTGTATGTTGTGCTAATCCGGATGATGACCCGGTATGACAGCAGCATGAATGAATCAGATTATGATTTGGCGGGACAGCTCGGGTACATCAGCATTGCTGCAGAGGATGGAACGGCCGGGGAAATGAAATATGTGCTGCACGGGACTATGCGTTCTATTGGTGTACGGGCCGAGACAGGCCAGCAGCTTGCAAAGGGCGACAGGGTGATTATTTTGAGGGTGGATAAAGGTATGGCGGAGATAACTCTTTTTGAAAGGGAAGCCGCCCAATTATAAAATCGGGGAGTGTCGGAGCAGATGGTTATTCTCTATTTAACCGGGGGAATTGTGGCAGTGATCCTGCTGGCTGTGTTCAGTATCGTAAACGCGTATAAGAAGGTACCGCCCAACCAGGCGATGATTGTGTACGGTCTCGGCGGCAAAAGAGTGGTACAAGGCGGAGGGACGTTCGTTATTCCCGGCTTTCAGAATAATAAGACCATCTCCATGATGCTGATGAGCTTTGATGTCATTCCGGCACAGGCGATGTTCTCCCGGCAGGGCATCAAGCTTAATCTGGAGGCCGTGGCCCAGATCAAGATCAAAAGCGACCCTACCGCCATTCTGACTGCCAGCGAGCAGTTTATTGACCGGCCGGAGGAAGACCGTGAGACCATTATTCTGCATTCGGTGGAGGGTCATCTGCGCGGACTGATCGGTCAGCTGAGCGTTGAGTCTATTCTGAAGACACCGGACGAAATCAACAGCAAGATGCGGGAAACCTGCTCCGAGGATCTTGATAAAATGGGGCTTGAGGTGGTCAGCTTCACCATTAAGAAAATTACCGATGATAAAGGATATATCGATAATATGGGTGTGCCGGAAATCGAACGCATCCGCCGCGATGCCAGCATTGCCAAAGCGGAAGCAGAGCGCGACATCCAGATCAAGCAGGCTGAAGCCGAGAAGGAATCCTCCATCGCCAAAGCTAATGCGCACCAGGCTACCATTGAAGCTGAAACAGCTGCCCGTGCCAAGGAATCCCTGTTTGAAAAGGAGCTGAACATCAAGCAGGCGGATTTCAAGCTGGAGACAGAAGTGAAAAAAGCACAGGCGGATCTCGCCTACGAGCTGCAGCAGAACAAAATCAAGCAGTCACTCGTTACAGAACAGGTCAAGATTACACAAATGGAAGCAGAAGCCAACCGCACAGTCCGTGAAATCGAGGTTGGACTGAGACAGAAGGAGCTGGAGGCAACCGTGATCAAGCCTGCCGAGGCTGAGAACCAGGCAGTCATTATGAGAGCAGAAGCAGCCAAGCAGCGGCAGATTCTTGAAGCGGAGGCTGAAGCCGCCATGACGACCAAACGCGGGCTGGCAACGGCAGAAGCGGAGCTGGCAAAGGGGAAGGCCAATGCGGAAATCGTGCAGCTGGCCGGAGCAGCAGAGGCAGGAGCGCTTGAGAAGAAAGCTGAAGCTTATAAGCAGTTCACCCAAGCCGCGCTTACGGTAGAATTCTTGAAAGTTCTGCCTGAGCTGGCAGAGCGAATCGCTTCCCCGCTGGCCAAGGTTGATAAGATTACTGTCATTTCCCAGGATGGTGCCTCAGCCGGTGTGAATAAAATTACCGGCGATATTGCCAAAATGATGGCCCAGGTTCCTGAATTGACCCGCACCCTAACCGGCATGGACGTAACCGAGGCGCTCGGCGGCCTGCTCGGCCGCAATCGCGAATCAGAACAGTGATTTATAAACCAGCCTCATGCAGCACCGTAATTGTGCGCTGTGCGGGGCTGGTTTGTGTTGCCGTAAAGCTGCAGTGGCAGGATAAGCCCAAGCCTAATCCGTCCGGGCATGGTCTGCCGGCAGCGGGATCTTCCAGTACCTGCTCCCGTCGCCGGTTCTTCCCAGCAGCCGGTTATCTACCAGCTCTCTTCTCAGGAAGCAGTGATCGTTGAAGGTGTGGTTGTCCTTTATGATCTCGTTAACCTCTGCTTCGGAATACTCCACATTCTCAGAAAAATTCGTGCTCAGATACTCCACGACGATTCTTTGATTGGCGCGTTTGGCCGGCCAGCTGCGCAGCTTCCGGTCACTGTCCAGAAAATTATCCAGTTTACTTTTCATAGTCTGTTCCCTCCATAGTATAATATTCGAACATAATCTAATTATATGTATATCTAATTAGAATGCAACTGAAAGTTCTCTTTCCGGGTCTGACAAGCAATTGTTTATTAATCTTCGTTATTTCCCGCTGCGCTGCAGTAATTCCTATGGGATAATATTCCTTAATGATCTGTTATAATGCTTGGGAACATAACGGCTTCAGGGCCAGTTGAACAAGCCGTGGAGGATGAGAGCGTAATGCCAAGTGTGAGTAAAACAATAATTATATCCGTTTTTTTACTGTTAACCCTTACCGGCTGTTTTATCAGCGGAACAAATGAAGATGTCCAGGCCAACAGCGAGGAAACTGTTGCTGCAGCCGCGGACATTCCAGCCTATGACCTGTCTTCCCTTGTTATTGAGCTGCCCGCCGGGTGGGAGCTTGATAAAGGGGACAAGCTAAATTACCTGATGATAAATGAGCGGGGAGAGGCTGCAGGAAGAATTTCTTCAAGTCCCTATGAGGCTAACTATGAATTTAAGCATGCGCTGCCTAATCACAGCTCGGTAATTAACGATGAAACGATTCAGCTTCCAGCCGGAGACTGCCGGTTAATTACCCTTGATGCCGATAACGGCACAGCTGCGTCCGGCATAACCGGAACGCATAATACATATTACGGAGTTGTTTCGATTCAGGATAAAGTAATCTATATTCTCGATTTTACGAATCTGGATAAAGACCCCCGGAGCAAGCAGCAGTTCATTGATATTCTGAACACCATTTCCCTGCAGGAGCCTGCAGCGGTTCAATGACAGGAGCAGTGAACCCGTCAATCCTGTGCACGAACTATCGGAGCGCAGAGGAAGCTTTTTGTTACTCTGGAGTCAGGGAAAGGAGGCTGGCGAATGAATCTTCTGGAGGATATGAACAAAGCGCTAAGCTATATTGAGGAGCAGCTGGCGGGCGAGATCAATTACAGGGAAGCAGCGAGGCTGGCAATGTGCTCGGAGTATCATTTTAAACGGATGTTCTCCTTTTTGGCAGGGATTCCGCTCTCTGAATATGTGCGCCGCAGAAGGCTTACTTTAGCCGCATTTGATCTGCAGCACAGCCCGCTCCGCATCATTGATATTGCCGTAACCTACGGGTACAGCTCGCCCGATGCATTCACCAAAGCATTTCAGCTGTTTCACGGTATTACTCCCTCAGAAGCCAGATTAAATGGACAACCGCTGAAGGCCTTTCCCCGGATGACGTTCCAATTAACGGTTAGAGGAGGAAACGAAATGAATTACCGGATTGAAGAAAAGGAAGCATTCAGTATAGCAGGGCTGTATAAAAGGGTGCCGATTGTGTTCGAAGGGGTGAACCCGGAGATTGCCGCCATGTGGCAGAGTCTGAATATGGAGCTGATCAGCGAGCTCAAGGCGCTCTCCAACATGAAGCCTCAGGGGATGATCAGTGCTTCGGTTAACTTTTCTGAAGGGCGGATGGAGGAAAAAGGGGAGCTGGACCACTATATCGGGGTAGCTACAACGCTGGAATGTCCGGATACCTTCGCACAGCTGGAGGTAGCTGCAGGAACGTGGGCAGTATTTGAAGCGGTAGGCCCGTTTCCGGAGACACTGCAGAATATATGGGGCAGAATCTACTCGGAATGGTTCCCGTCCTCTCATTATGAGCTGGTGGAAGGGCCGGAAATCCTGTGGAATGAAAGTAAGGATACGGCTTCTCCGGCATACCGGAGCGAAATATGGATCCCGGTTAAAAAGAAAAACGAAGTGTAACAGGCAGAAGCTCCTGCGGGTAACCAGTGTTCCCGGGAGCTTCTGTTTGTTTTAGCTAAGCTGAGACATATATTCATAGGCTGTGATGCCGAACATGCTTTTGAAATGGCGGTTCAAGTGGGTCAGGTCGAAGAACCCGCAGTCTGCCACTGCCGCATAAATATCTTTGGTGCGTTCGATGGAGCGCCTGGCGTGTTCAATTTTGCAATTCAGAAAAAACTGGTAAGGGGAGATGCCGGCATGCTGCTTGAAACCGCGGATGAACTGGAACTTCGACATGCCGAACGCAAGGCACAGCTCATCCAGCTTGAGCACATTGCCAAGATTGCCCAGCATCATTTCTTTTGCCCGTTCAATAAACCGGTTATCTGTTCCTGCGCTGCCTGCGGCTGTATCTTCAGCTGTCCGGGCAAGGCGCTCAATGAGAGAGAGCAGCAGCTCACCGGATAAAGCATCCTCCCGGCCGGACTGGACTGCACCGGAAAGGGCGCAAATCTGCCGGGCCAGCCCGCGGTCATACACGATTGGAGTATCAAAGCGCAGCTCCCTGCCGCCAAGCGCCTCAGATACGAGCTCCGGCCGGAGATAGAGCATGATATAGTCAATCCCGTCCCGGTCATAGGAGCTGCCGTCGTGATACTGCTCGCGGTTAAACAGCATGACGCCTCCCGGGTGTGAGGACTGGAAGCTGCCGCCGAGCTGATATTGCTGGATGCCGCGCAGGGTGACGCCGACCGCATATTCCTCGTGGCAGTGTTTTTTGTAAGTGAAATCGCTCATGCTTGCGGATAAGGCCAGAACATCCTCTGTTTTTTTGTAAATAAACTGCTCCACAGCTTCCGCCTCCCTTCGTTAAAAAATCCCCGAAACCATTACAGCCGAGTATACCATAAACAGCGCCATAACCGTGTTCGCCGCCCGCCGGTGAGCCTGGAGGAAGGCTCTGAAGACCGCTCCGAATACCAGCCAGGCCATAAAGGCCAAAAATCCGATTACGGTTATAACAATGACAAAGACGGCTAAAGTAAGCGGAGAGCTGTAATAAGGCAGCACATAGCCGGGAATCACAGTTAGCGTAAACAGGATCACCTTAGGGTTGATAAACTGCATCAGCAAGCCGGAGGCAAAGCTGGACGTATAGTGATTCTGGGCTTCCGCTGTGTTCATCCGGTAAATCTGATAGGCCAGATACAGCATATACAGGCTGCCAGCGACCTGCATTACGGTGAGAACACCAGGCAGCACGCCGGCAAGCATCCGGTTCAGCAGGGCGGAAGCGGCAAGCAGCAGGCCGAAGGCAAGCGTTGCTCCCCATACATACTTCATAGCCTGCTTCAGGCTGTTGTGCTGGACAGTGGAAAGGATGACAATATTCGTCGGTCCCGGAGTAAAAGTAACAACAACGCAATATACAAGAAAAGCGGTAAGATTCATGAGGACCTCCTGATGTGTAGTCAACAGTCAACATGAATCGTACACCGGAACGCGGGGCGGTCTATAGTACATTATTGCAGCATGCGTGCTTATTCCTTAGACAAGCTGTTTGCCGGGCAGCATCTGATTTTGCTCCAGCATCGCCCACAGCTGCCCGGTAATGTCTTCGGCAGAATAGGACACGGGGTTCGTAAACCACCATTCGATAACACCGACAGTCGCAGAAGCCATAAATTGGATCCGTACCTCATGATCCACTCCAGCGGGGAATTGATGATCTGCAAACTGCTGTCTGATACCCAGGCAGATCATCTCGAGCAGGCGGCTGCGCAGGGCGGGCACCCCCTTGCTTGTCAGCAGGGTGGTGTAGAACGCGGTATGCTTCTCCAGCATAGTGAATACACGCAGCAGGGAGTCCTTTGTCGGATAAGCCGGTTCATTAAGCCCTTCCAGCGGCATACAGCTTGCGATAAGCAGATCCAGATGGGTCTCGATACATAAGTCCAGCAGGTGGTACTTGTCCGTATAGTGGGCATAGACGGTTCCGCGGTTAACGTCTGCGCGCTCGGCAATTTCATTGATTGTAATCTTTTCGAATTCCTTTTCCGCCATCAGGCTGATCAGGGCATCCATGATGGCTTCCTGGCTTTTCCGGACTCGTCTGTCCATGCTCGGGCTCTCCTTTGATTCCGTTTATTTAAAAAGTTATCGGACATTTGTGTGCATTCTGTCGGGAAACCGACATTAACGCCGATTTTAACAATTGTACAGAAGGATAAGCTGAATTATATTGAACAAATGATCAGAAAACAACATTTGTTCGAAAAAGAGGGGATTACGATGAAGACATTGGTTTATGGCGCCGGGGTGCTCGGCAGCTATCTGGCACATGTGCTGATCCAGGGCGGAAATGATGTAACGATGTTGGCGAGAGGCAGCCGGGCGGAGGAGCTGAAGCGGGACGGACTGGTTATCCGCCACTATTTTCAGCGGAGGACGACCACTGACAGGGTGACGGTAATCAGTACGCTTGAGCCGGAGGAGCATTATGATCTGATTTTTGTCGTGATGAAATTCAATGACTTTCCGGCTGTCCTGCCGGTGCTTGCAGTGAATACCAGCAGCAACATTGTCCTGGTGGGCAATAATCCGGAGGCGCATGCTACGCAGAGAATTCTGGAGGAGCTTAGCGGAAACAAGAAAAATATAGCGTTCGGATTTCAGCTGAGCGGCGGACGGCGGGAGAAGGACCGCATGATCTCCGTCCGCGCAGGCGGGCAGATGGTGCTTGGTGCGCTGAACGGACCGGTGCCGTTCCAGGACATGCTGGCTACGGCTTTTGCACATACCAAATATAAACTGAGCTTCCTTGAGGATATCGATACATGGCTGAAAAGCCACATCATCACGATTCTGCCGATGAACCTCGCTACATTTGCTGTCAAAGGTGATGTGAAAATACTTGCGAAGAACAAGAAGCTGCTGCAGCAGATTATCACAGCGATGGACGAAGGCTTCAGTGTGCTTGAGACACTGGGATATACTATAGTCCCGGCAGGTCAGGTTAAGGCAGTCCGTTCCTACCGCAGGCTTATGTATCTGTTCCTGAAGCTGTATCACAGGCTTCCGGTTGCCCGGATGATCGATGGCTCAGTGCATGAGCTTACGGCGCTTAACAGTGCTTTTGAGCGGCTGAAGCAGCAGGCAGGGGTGGCAACTCCGGTCTGGGATGAGCTTGTTGCTCTGAACGGCGAAAGGTAAGACTGGCAGAACGTAGAATCCGGCGACAATCCGGGAGAATTTGTGTACACTAAGCTTAAGCGCATGCTTAATCTGCATCTGAGGTGTCGATAAGAATGAATAATGAGCTGACCATAAGCAAGCTAACAGCCGGGGACAGGGGAGCGGCTGCGCGGATTTTTGAGATTTCAATAACGGATGCCTTTGAACAGGAAGGGCTGGGAGATCTGCGGGAGGATCTGGCCCAGGAGATCGACGGTAAAAATCATCTGGTCCAGGCTGCGCTTAGCCGTGCCAATCCGGACACTTTTCTGCTGCTGGCCAGGCTGAACGGCGAAGCCGCCGGTACGATATCCTTCGGCCCCTGCGGTGAAGAAGTGCGGATATGCACCGGCGGCCGGCTGAACGATGTAGGGGAGCTGGGCAGCTTATACGTACTTCCGCAGCTACAGAACCGGGGAATCGGCTCAGCGCTAATCCGCAGCATGGCAGAATGGCTGGACGGACAGGGAATCGAGCAGTTCTGTCTGGACAGCGGCTATAAGCGCGCACAGCAGAGATGGCTGCAGAAGTTCGGTGAGCCTTATGTAACCGCCCGGGACTACTGGGGTCCCGGCAATCCGCATATGGTGTGGCTGTGCAGGGTGAAGGATTACGTGTAGACTGCCGGGGTAAGCCTAGCGGTACTCTATGTGCAGATTATCACTGTCAAAATAGACAAGATCACCCTCATCATAATGCCATACGGCTCTGAGCCGGGTAGGCTGGCGGAGCCCGTTAATGATTCTGTAGTTATCCATGTATGCCGTCCAGCGTACGTTCTGCTTGGAGCCGTCCATGCCTATTGCAGTACGGTCATCCGTAGTAAAAGATATGCATTCGCCGTTCTCGCGGAAGCTGAAGATGCCGCTGGCTGTGCTGCCGTAACGGGAAATCGTCGCTTCGGCGTGCAGATCATCAATGGGCTTCCAGGTGACATAGCTTTGGAGCGCAGCACTTGGCAGCAGTAGAGCTTCAGAGAGAAAGGTAACCAGACTGGCCTGGTCCATTTCTGCCCCCCTCTGGTCGAACAGGGGAATCAGCTTGCCCAGGACCCCCTTCATAGCCCCCTTACCATCCACATAAGAATCCAGTCCCTGAAAAGGGATGCCGTACATCTTAGTGTCGATAAAAGCAATTCTGTCCGTCTGCCGGACGAAGTTGTACTGGGTGTAATCAATAGTAATTGGAGATTTGCCCTGTCCCAGGCTAAAGGTTACATTGCGGAACTTGGCTTTCATCGAGGACATTTCAGGAAATCCGGTAAAGCCGGCTCCCTCAAAATACCTTTGCACCGGCAGCGGCAATGCCTCCCAATCCTGGCTGGTGAACACTGTGTCTGCAGCAGTTATCCCGGTCATCAGGCGGGAAGCCAGCCTCTGAAAGTCGGACTTTGTTCTCGAATAGGGGAGGTACCAGAAGGCGGCAACTGCTGCCAAGCCGATTATTGCGGCGCTCAACAATATCATAAGCTTTCTACTCCTTTTCTTCATCTGACGAGCCTGCTTCCATCCGGGCGATGTTCCGGCTAAGCCTGGTCAAGCCGTTGAACAGGCCGGTTGTTGCCTCCTTACCGAAATCAGCGAATAACTCCGCCATAAACCGCTCTTCCTCCCGGCTTCTTCCCGCGAAGTAAACCATACAGCCTTCAGTGAGCCGTACGCGGAGAATCCGTGCATCCTGCGGGTCTTTGGCAAGCTCCACCAGGCCCTGCTTCTCCAGCAGCAACGCCATTTTCTTTACATTCTGCCTGGAGCTGCCGATCATGGCAGCCAGATCACTTAACGCGGGAGCCGGCTGGCCGCTCTTCAAAATGACCGCGATCAGCAGCCACTGCTTCATGGTAATCTTCTCATCAAGCTTATCGCCCAGAACCTGTATCCTGTTGGCAAGCATAAGCAGAGAACCCAAAATATAAGCCTGCTGTTCTTGTTCGTTCAATTCATTTCATCTCCTCCGGAATAAAGGTAACCTATTACGTATTTATTATATGTAATAGGTTACCTTTTGTCACTACATCTTTAGACGGAGTTGGAAATGGTCTCGCAGACCGTTAATCGGGGACAAAGAACGGGCGTATAATGAGACAGCGGTGAACGGTTAAAACGCTTTGAAACCTTACATACACGTTTACACCCAGTTTAAATAAGGGGTTTATGATCCTTATATATTAGCAGTGCAGGAGGAGAAGCAAATGAGTCAACAAATGAACGAAGCCCGGCAGCAGGGCGGCTTGGCGATTGAAGCGCAGGGACTGGTCAAAAGATTCGGGGATAACCGCGCTGTAGATGGAGTCGATCTGCAGGTACCCACCGGATCGATTTATGGCGTGCTCGGGCCGAACGGGGCGGGAAAAACAACCGCGATCCGCATGCTGGCAACGCTGCTTAGACCGGATGGCGGATCTGCCAGAATTTTCGGGCATGATGTAGTGAAGGAGCCGCAGATTGTGCGGCAGCTAATTGGAGTTACCGGACAGTATGCCTCAGTCGATGAATCGCTAAGCGCTACCGAGAATCTGGTGATCTTCTCGCGTCTGCTTGGACTTGGGCGGGCCGAAGCCAAGCGCAAGGCAGCAGACCTGCTGGAGGAATTCGGGCTGAGCGAAGCAGCCAGACGGCCGCTGAAGAATTTCTCCGGGGGGATGCGCCGTCGTCTGGATCTGGCGGCAAGCCTGATCGCGCAGCCGCCGCTGATTTTTCTGGATGAGCCGACCACAGGACTAGACCCGCGGACACGCAACCAGATGTGGGATACGATCCGCCGCCTGGTAGGTTCAGGGTCCACCGTGCTGCTGACCACGCAGTATCTGGAGGAAGCGGATCAGCTGGCCGACCGGATTGCTGTAATCGATCATGGCCGCGTCGTTGCCGAGGGCACCGTCGATAATCTGAAATCCTCGATCGGCAGCTCGTCGCTGCATCTCAAAGTCCAGAATCCGCAGCAGATCCAGCTGGCCCGGCAGACGGTGGAACGTGTACTCCGCGTACAGACTGCCATTTCAGCGGAAGCGGCAACCATTACAGCTCCGATGGGCAATTCGGATGCCGTAACCGATCTGCTCATTGCCCTGCGTGAAGCAGGAGTAGCCTTGTCTGAGATGAGCGTGCAGAAGCCGACCCTTGACGAAGTATTCCTGTCACTGACCGGCCGCGGGGTGGAGGATCATGCAGCACAGGCGGCAAATAAAACAGCCAAAACGGAGGAGCAGCACTATGAGTACAATCATTAAACCGGGCGCAGAACGCCAATTAAAAAATCGTTCCAGCCTCCGCCAGTCGGTCCGCAACTCCCTGACTATGGCTTACCGGGGGCTGCTCAAAATCAAGCGCACACCTGAGCAGCTGTTCGATGTTACGCTGCAGCCGATTATTTTCACTCTGATGTTCACCTATATCTTCGGCGGGGCGATCTCGGGGGATGTGGTCAGCTATCTGCCGGTCATTATCCCGGGGATTCTGGTGCAGACGGTGATTACCACCTCGATTGTAACCGGTGTGCAGCTGCGTGAGGATATGGAAAAAGGGGTGTTCGACCGTTTCAAGTCACTGCCGATCTCCCGTATCGCCCCGCTTGCCGGTGCGCTCCTGGCTGATACCGTCCGCTATACCATTGCTACGGTGCTGACTTTCGCAATGGGTTATCTGATGGGCTACCGTCCGGAAGGCGGCCTGGGCTCTGTTGTCCTTGCGGCATTGCTGGTCATCGGCTGCTCCTGGGCGATCAGTTGGATTTTTGCCTTCTTCGGTGTCATTGCGCGTACAGCTTCCAGCGTACAGGGCATTTCGATGATCGTGCTGTTCCCGCTTACCTTCATGTCCAACGCTTTTGTACCTGCTGATACCATGCCTGACTGGCTGCAATGGTTTGTCAAAATCAACCCGATCTCTCATCTCGTCACCGCTGTCCGTAATTTGACCAATGCAGGCACAGCAGGCTCCGACCTTGTTTATTCCCTGATCGGTGCAGCAGTTATTGTGGCGGTCTTTGCACCGATCACCGTCCGCGCTTATATGCGCCGCACGTAACTGATAGATTAGCGGAAGACAATCCTCCTTGAGTGGAGGATTGTCCTTTTTCTATACTTACTTCATGCAATTGATGTGCAATACCTGATCATGAAAAATGAACTGCTTATATCTGAAATATGAACCAGCCTAAACCTCTTCGGATGCAAACGGTTTTTCCGTACACTTGCCGCTACCTTACGAATCGCCGGTCCACCGGTTCTGATGTGCCTAAGCTGCTCTTTTATGCCGATCCTGCTGTACAATCCTCAAACCGCAGTTTAACTGGTGCCGGGAGCATTTAAGTAATCTCATCTTATGTCAGATAGGGAACGGCATTCACCATCTGACGGAGTATAACCCGCAACTGATCGGTCTGGAGCTACAGCGCTGGATTAACGCAGCCTCTGTAGGCCAAATGAGTGAAATGAAGGGCATAAATGCCCTTGATTTCGGCCGCTGAGGCGATATGAGAGAAATGAAGGGCATAAATGCCTCTGATTTCGGCCGCTGAGGCGAAATGAGCAGAATGAAGGGCATAAATGCCTTTGATTTCGGCGGATGAGGCGAAATGAGCAGAATGAAGGGCAAAAATGCCCTTGATTTCGGCCGTTGAGGCCAAATGAGCAGAATGAAGGGCATAAATGCCTCTGATTTCGGCGGAAGAGGCGAAATGAGTGAAATGAAGGGCATAAATGCCTCTGATTTCGGCTGATGAGGCCAAATGAGGCAGAATGAAGGATCATAATGCCCTTTCGATTCGGCGGATGAGGCGAAATGAGTGA
>NZ_LRAC01000171.1 GCF_001517085.1 Paenibacillus sp. DMB5 | reverse complement strand
AGCAGCAGCGCGGCGGCGTACGGGAACAGAGGCAGCATGCACAGCAGCTGCCTTGCGGTACTTTGCGCGCGATGACTGTCACGCGCGGCCGCCTCCGCGGCCGCCATGGCCCGCTCCAGCAGAAACACAGCCATCACGGCTCCGAAGGCATTCGGATACTGGAGCAGCCCGCCCAGCCTTGCCCCGGTAGCACTGACTGCCGGGGAGTCCGTATACGCTATCGCATAACGGAGCGGCAATCCGCAAGCTGCCAGCAGGCCGCTTAGACAGAGGGTCATGCCAAGCGTATGCCAGAGTGCAGCAAGAAATCCGGCACCCCGGCGGCTGCCTGCACAAACAGCTGCGAAATAAGCAAAGCTTCCGTACAGCCCCCAGCGCAACAGCTCATTAAGCGTTCCCTGCACCGACAGAGGCCCCCGCAGTAAGTGCACAGTATATAAGGCAAAAAGGATGAAGGGACAGCCAAACAGAACAATAAGCATCCAATTCCCGGCCTCACGTGAACCTCCGGTAATCCCTTCACCCGCCTTCGGTCCCTCCAATATGTTTGCCCTGCCTCCGGCAGCTCTTACGCCGATGGCCGCAAAGACGGCAAAAGCAACACACAGGCCGAACCATACAGCCAGAAGACCGTACAGTTCCCGGGCAAAAAAAAGCCCGCGCAGCAGGCATGCTGCTGCTGCAGCCAAAAGCAGCATGCCTGCACTCCCCCGGCTCGTAAACCGCCGCAGCCGGGGCCAGATTCTGTTGATTTCCATCGTTACCTCCATGTACCTTGTTATCCGTCAGTTTTCCCGCAAACTGGAAAATTTATATGCCGGAATACCAAAGCAAACAGGACAGCGCTTCTCCCGGAGGAGAGAACACTGTCCTGTTCATGGAAGCATTATAGGTTCTATCTGTACGGCAACATTTCCATCGTCTGCAGGCCCGGCAGTCCTTAGTCCTGCGCTGTTATCTCCGCTGGCAGCAGGTCTGCGCAGACACGTTCAAGATACGGCTTGGCACCCAGAAAATCACGGAAGGCGCTGTACTCACGCCATTTGGCTTCGTTGTCCCCGCCGCCGGCTTTCACCGCACGGATCAGAATATTCTTCGGGGTATGCTCCATGTCGATGAATTCCAGCAGCTGGCTGCGGTAGCCCATCAGATCCAGCAGCTTGGCCCGGATGGCATCGGTAGCCAGCGCCGAGAAGCGCTCCTTCAGAATGCCGTGCGACAGCAGCGGATTAAGCACCTCACTCTCAATCTGGTTGAACAGCTCATGCTGGCAGCAGGGGACAGAGAGAATAACCGAGGCACCCCAGCGGACTGCCTTTTCGAGTGCGGCGTCCGTTGCCGTATCGCAGGCATGCAAAGTGACCACCATATCCACCTGATCCAGTTCATTATAATCAGCAATGTCGCCTACAAGGAACTTCAGCTGGCTGTAGCCAAGCTTGGCTGCCAATTGGCTGCAGTGGGCAATGACATCCGCCTTGAGGTCAAGTCCGACGACATTCAGCTCCCGGCGTTCACGGACGGCCAGATAATGATACAGCGCAAACGTCAGATAGGATTTGCCGCAGCCAAAATCGACAATGGTCAGCGGGCGTCCGGCCGGCAGGTCAGCCAGAATATCCTCAACCATCTCCAGAAAGCGGTTGATCTGGCGGAACTTATCGTATTTTTTAGCCAAAACCTTGCCTTCGCTGTTCATAATCCCCAGCTCTACCAGGAATGGCACCGGCTCTCCCTCATCCAGCACATAGCGCTTCTTGCGGTTATGAGCCAGATCAGGCGCCTCCTGCTTGCTTGCAGATTTCGTCAGGATGGATACTTTATACTTCTTGCTGATCAGCACCTGATAGTCCGCCTCAATTGTGCACAGCAGCGCCTGGCGGAAGGTTGCCCGCAGCAGCGCCATCATTTCAGCCCCGGCTTCTTCAGCGGGAATATTCCGGTGCTCGACCTTAGGTCCGGTATAGTAGGCAAACTGATAGTGCAGCTTGCCTTTAAGCTCGACGGGCTTGATCTGTACTTTGGTGTAGGATACCTCACCTTTACTGCGCAGCTGGCTTAATGTCGCCGTTATTAAGGTGCGGTTGTTAATCAGTTGTACGATTAATGTATTTAAAGATTCCACAGGGTACATCTCACTTTCACATATTAAAATAAAGAACGGGTTCGCCTTAAGTAGCCGTTATATTATAGCATGTCCTGCACCCGGATATTATAACAAGCTCTTGTATAGTCTTCTGTCTGCAAACCAAACTATTGCAACCTGTTAGAAGCATTTAAAAAAAGACAGCACAGACGCCTGTCTTGACACTTCCCGGGGCATCTGTGCTATTCAGTAAAATTGGATATTAGCGCTGCTCCTGCTTCGCTGCAGCGGTAATTCTCTCCCACTCGGCCAGCCCCTGCTGAACTTCCTCTAGCGGCAGGCCGCCAAGCTCAAGTGCTTCAGGAGACTTCTGCAGCAGCCGCCCATAAAGCCCGTGTCCTTCCGCAGCAACATCCACTCCCTGCTCCCACAGCCGGTACAGGCTGTCTTCCGCCTTGGCATAGCTGCCGGTTGACTCCAGGTAGGAGAGCAGCAGGCGTTCTGTATGAACAGGTAGCTGGTAGCCCTCGGTTTCCTGGAGCAGCTCCTCCATCTCACTGTTCATATTCAGCAGCTCACGGTCAGCGCCATGCAGATCCGCACGCAGAAATAAATGCAGGGAGCGCATGTAACGGAACAGCGCTGCTTCCTTATCGCCTGCAGCCGCGTAGATGCCTCCTTCTTCCTTAAGCAGCCGGGCCACGCCCTGCAGCTTGTCGGACTCAATGATGCCGCCGAGCCGGAACATTTCAACAATATCTTCAGCAGACAAGGAATTCAGCAGACGGGAATTCAGGCGGAAATGCCGGTTAAGCAGCTCATCCACTTCCCATAAAGCTTCCGTTGTCTTCCTTTCCTGCTTGAGTGTAAGCACTTTGGCCACCATGGCCGTCATATCTTCAATCATCCGTACGATATAATCTCTCCGAAACATCCGGCAACACTCCTCCCGGGCTATGCGCCCTGTTATTATTAGCCGCAGGGATCAGGTGATCATCCTTAAAAATCATCTTAAACCATTCTACCCTTGTGCGCCACTGAACAGTACTGCGGAAGCGGAACAGACTGTCCGGAAATCATTGACAGAGGCATATGGCCCGCATATAATAAGTTCAACTTATTGATCTGGATTCCAGATCATACTGCGATACAGATTATAATTTTATACTAAAGAGGGTGACATATATCAATGAATCGGATACAGCATCCCGGCTAACCCTGACAGAAGAACAGAATAAGCTGCTGGAAAGTGCGCTGCGGATTAAAATTATGCACGCATTAGCGGATGAACCATTGACCTCCAAGCAGGTTGCTGAAAAGCTGCAGAAAACACCAGGCAATATTCATTATCATATCGTCAAGCTGTTCGAAGGCGGACTGCTCGAGATTGTCCGCACAGAAGCAGCAGGGGGAATTATCCAGAAATTTTACCGGTCTAAAGGAACCTTTTTTCACTCCGGACATCTCAGCGGCTTCCAGTTCCGTCAAGAAGACAGGATTGAGCATTTTATCACCCGGCTGACCTTATCCCCCGCTGAACTCAGTGATTTTCAGCAGGAGCTGACTCAGCTGATTATCTCCTGGGAGTCAAGGTTCACCCACGGGGATGAATACGGCGTGGAATTTGTCATTGGGCGCCTGCCCCATTCAGACCATGAGCCAGAATCGGGAGGAAATTCTGAATGAACCCGGTTACAGTAACAGAATCAGCAAGCCGCAATCCTTTGCGTAAATTCGCCTCCCTGTTTACAGCATCGCAGGCGTTTCCTTATCTCTGGCTCGGAAATCTTATTTCCTTTCTGGGCAGCTCGGTAACTATGGTAATCCTGCCTGTCCTCGTCTACTCCATGACCGGCTCGACCAAGACAATGGGCTTCGTAATGGCCATTTATATGCTGCCAAATGTGATTATGCTCCCCGTATCGGGCCATATAGTGGACCGGTACGACAGGGTTAAAATTATGATATCGGCTGATATCGCCCGGTTTGCCATTATGGTCGCCATAGCAGTGCTCTCGCTTACCGGTGCATTAAGCATTCCGCTGCTCTACCTGTTTATGGGCCTCTATGGCATGCTTGACGGTTTGTTCCGACCTGCCTATTCTGCAACCCAGGCTACGGTATTTACACCGGATATCCGGATTGCCGCCAATTCGTTGACACAGATGAGCACCCAGGCGGTCCGCCTGATAGGACCTGCGCTCGGCGGTCTGCTCATCACTCACCTGTCGGCCGGCATAGGGTTCGGGCTCGATGCTTTTACCTACATCCTCTCCCTGTTCTGCCTCATTTACCTGCGCAGAGCACTGACGACCGGCCTGCGGGGCAAGTCCTTGGCAGACTCTGCGGGAGTTCAGGAGGTAACTAAAGCGGGAGCACCTCATGCCTCCCCGAACTGGAAGGATGATTTCAAAGAAGGAATCGCCGTGCTGCGCAGTCACCCGTGGCTCTGGATCACTATTATCACCTTCTCGTTCTTCAATATCTGTTTTGCCGGAGTGACAAGCATTCTGATTCCCTGGCTGTTCAAGGTATACCACGGATGGCCGCCTTATATATACGGGCTTGCTGTTACCTGTTCCGGTGCAGGAGCCATAGTTGCCGGACTGGTGTACAGCCTGCGCCAGCACTGGACCCGCCGCGGCATTATGGCTTACAGTGGAGTCATCCTGAGCTGTCTCGCCCTGTTCCTGATGCCGTTTATTCCGAATGCGGCTGCGGCAGTTGCCCTGTTCACGGTGGAAGGATTCGGGCTGATGATCTTTGGCCTGATCTGGGAAATCAGTCTGCAGGAGCTTGTTCCCCCGGAGGCTTTCGGACGTGTAGCCAGTCTGGATCTGCTCGGCTCCTTCGCCCTGCTGCCGGTAGGTTATATTCTGGTCGGCTGGCTGGCCGACCAGATCGGCGGCCTTCCTACCATCACTATCTTTTCCGGTCTTGGCATTCTGTGTGCCGCCTCGGTGCTCTGTCTCCCGGCAATCCGCAGGTTCCAGTAATGCACAGCCCAAAGAGGCAGCACTCCGCTTCTCAGCAGAGGCTGCCTCTTTGGGCTGCCGGTATATCATTTCTCCGGCCCCTTATTTCCTGGCTGCCGGTATCTGTACAAAATCTTTAATAATCTCCGCCAGACGCTCCGGCGCTTCATACATGCTCATATGTCCTGCACCGGGAATGGTCGCCTTGGTTACATTCGCCTTATCTGTGGTAAAGATCCGTTCAGGCGGCACCAGACCATCTTCCGTACCCGATACAAGCAGTACCGGCAAGGCAGATGCCGAAAGGACATCCCGGCGGTCCGGACGTTCCCGCATCGCAAGCAAGGCACCAGCCGCGCCCTGCGGCGGAGTTTTGTAACCGATCTCCTTAGCCCGTTCAAGCAGCCGGGAAGCTGCACCCGGAGCGAACAATCCGGGTACCAGGGCATCGACAAATGCGGTAATCCCTTCATTCTGGATCGTACTGACGCTCTTCAGACGTTTCTCCCGGGCCTCCTCGCCATCCGGATAACCGGTGGAGTGAATCAGCCCGAATCCCTTCAGCCGGGAAGTATGACGCTGGGCAAAGGATAATGCGACATAACCGCCCATAGAATGGCCCAGCAGATACACTTCCGGTATCTCCAGATGATTCAGCAGGGACAGCACATCATCAGCCATCTGATCGATGCTGTATGCACCGAGCGGGGCATCCGATGCGCCATGGCCGCGAAGATCGGGAGCAATTACCCGGTAGCTGCCGCTTAGAAAAGGAATGACCTGCTCAAAATACGCAGAGCTTCCGCAGAAGCCGTGAAGCAGCACAATAACCTCACCCTGTCCCTGATCACTGTAACAAATATTGCTTCCCTCACAACGGATATTTTCCATGACAGCTTCCTTCTTTCTATGTAATAGCAAGGCTTATTCTACATTATTAAGCAGAACGGTTCATCTTGAAACGCCTTAAGGAACAAGCCTGAAACCTTTTGCTGCAGCCAGTGCAATTTGTTCGGCCATCTGCATTACCCGGTATAGCGGTGTCGTCTGCAGCGTCCGGTAAGGAAAAGGTCCGTTCACCCCGACAATGGCGGCCAGACTGTAATTTCCCACCTCAGGCAGGCACAGGCCTACTGACTGGGCCGGGCGCAGCGGTTCGCTGGCTGCAAAATAAAACCCTAAGGCAGCCGGAGGCCCCAGACAGGCATCAATGGCTATGATCAGCTGCCCTTCCGGAATCGCAGCAATCCGTGCAACCAGATTATCCGCATCACAGGGTGACGGTAAAGTGCCGGTGACATGGGGAAAACCGTATTTCAGCAGTCCGCTGCCGGTCAGAGGGCCGAGACAATCGCCTGTAGAGCGGTCTGTCCCGATGCACAAAAAGGTAATGCGCTCAGGCGGATGCTGCTTTGCAATCTCCCGGAAGAAGACGCTCAGCCGGTCGGCATCCATTTTGATCCGTTTTCTGCTCTCCTGCTCCCTGATTGCCACTGTCCTCTCCTCCTTATAGTCTGAATGTCTCCGATTATTCCTTATAATTTAACATGTTTCCGGGGAATTGGACAAAAAAATGGTGTTTCTTTACCCTGTCATGATAAAATACATCAGAAGGAACGACCGGCGCAGTTAATATGTAGAGCCGGTAATCCAAAGGTATTTTACTAAGAAAGGACTGTTTGCACTCCATGGATTTATCAAAGCCCAGCCAGGAAAATGTGGAATATATGATCGAGGGCATCAAGAGCAAGCTCAAAATGGCCAGCGCGGCAGCCATGCAGGCATCCGCTTTCTCGGTAGACCACTATGAGGATATTCTTGATATTTACGAGGTAGCCATGGGCAGTGACCGGCTCAGCATCTCCCAGGTAGAAGCCCTGGTCTCCGAGCTTGGCCGCCTGCGGAATAAATAACAGGCCTGAAACGAAACAGGAGCCCTCTGCCTGATGCCGTCCTCTCCGGATGACATACAAGGCTGAGAGCTCCTGTTCTTGTATCTGTGCAGCGTTCAGCGTTCAGGATTACCATTCCGCATTTCTGCATTATGGAAGGTCAATAAGGATGAACTCTGCATCCCCTTCGCTGCTTGTTCCTTTAAGCGTAAGATCACAGCTTTTGCGTATACGCGCGGCGTCACCGGGCTGCAGTTGAAAAGTCCCTTCGCTGCAGCTTACCTCCAGATTGCCGGCAATCAGATAAAGATGTGTCCGCCTTCCCTCCTGCTGGGAATGCTGCACTTCCCTGTTGGTTTCAAGCACCGACAGATAGATCGAAGCATCCTCACCCAGCTTCAGTACCCCTTCAGCATCTGTCCCTGAGGCCACCTGGAGCAGGCTATTCATCTTCAGCTCACGCGGGAAAAATTTTGCATCCCAGGCCGGCGTAACCCCCGGACGGTCCGGCAGCAGCCACATCTGCAGAAATCGGACATGTTCTGCAGGCGACGGATTCGTCTCAGAATGGTTGATTCCTGTGCCTGCGCTCATCACCTGCACGCTTCCTGCCTGCAGCTCTGCCTGATTTCCGAGATCATCCTGGTGCTTCAGCACTCCTGAGATTACATAAGTTATAATCTCCAGGTCATGATGCGGATGCTCCCCCATGCCCTGTCCCGGTTTCAGCTCGTTGTCGTTATGTGCGAGCAGTACACCAAAGTGCGCGTTGCTGGGATCATCATAATCGGCAAAGGAAAAGCTGAATTCGCTGTGGATCCATTCTCTATTCGAAGTATGGCGCTCGGCTGACGTAACAATTTTGATCATACTTTATGCACCTCCAAAGATGTTAGAATCTTTTCATTTTTTTTAAAACAGGGTATTTTGCCCCGTTCACATTGATGAATAAGGCGCCTTAATTATGTATTTCTTACCCTCAACCTCTCCCTGTCAATCAGCTTGATTTACTATATTATTCCAGAAAAATTTTGGCTGACGCCCCGCACTCCGCCGCCCTTGTACTTCCCCTGCTGCTTCTTTCTCAGGCTTTTTTAATTCAGTCCTATAGTACTGTTCCTCCAGCTCAAACCTGGTGTATTCCCGGGCGGAGCTGTAGTATTGGCTATTCTTTCCTGAACCCTCCTGCTGTTTCAGCCCATATCCCCACGTTTATATACGAAGTAAGAACCTTCAGGCTTTCCTGAACTCCAGCTGACGGCAGCTGCCATAGCAGTCCTGCTGCGACCGGCCAGAGGCTGTCCGATTTTGGAATACCATATTCTATAAGGAGTGATTGAAGATGAACAGAGCAGAAACAGAACATCCGGTAGAGAGCGGGAACACATTTTTCAAAGGTATTTTTATCGGAGGATTGCTGGGCGCGGCGGCTGCACTGCTGTTTGCCCCTAAGCCAGGCCGTGAAATGCGCAGTGACCTGTCCGACAAGCTTACACTGGCTACAGACAAGACGAAGGAAGTTGCTGGTGTCGTAACTGACAAGACCAAGAGTATTGCCACTACTGTCGGGGAAAAGGCAACAGACCTGGCCAGCACAGTATCTGCCAAAGCCTCTGACATCTTCACCACAGTGAGCGACAGCAAGCAGCAGATCGCTGCTACCCTGCAGGAGACCGGTAAAAAGATCGGCGATACAGTCTCCGAAGCGTCCAGCAATGTGGCTTCCGATGTCAAAAAGGCGTCCGAAGACGTTACTGATGAGGCTGCCTCTTCTTCCAAAGAGGTTGCCGATAAGGCCAAGGATGCTAAAGATGAAGTTGCCGCCGAGGCTAAAGATGCCAAGGAAGAGGTTAAGTCCTCTTACAAGTCCTCGTTCTAAATTGCTGTGACCTGGGGCTTATTCTAAAATGGAGAACAGCCAGCTCCCTGCAGCTGGCTGTTGCTATGCTGAGTGCAGCTTCGTCTAACAAGACAGAAGCTGCACTGTATTAAAGCCTTATATGGCTAAAGAAAGCGGGGAGACCTTATGGGAGATACGGGCAGCAAGACCAAAACGTACGAGGTTGACGAGCACCCCTTTGAACTGCGGCATGAGGTCAAGCGCCTAAATGCCAGACTGGACAAAATAGCGGATTCACTGGAGAAATCGGAATTCAAGGATATCCTTGAGAATTATACAGACCCCAAAAAACGGATTATTACCAACCTGATGGCTGGCATATCCCGCGGGCTCGGACTTTCATTGGGCACCTTTGTTATCCTCGGTCTGCTCGGCTACATTCTCAGCCTGTTCCTTGATGTTCCGGTTATTGGTGAATATCTCGGGGAGATCAAAACCTATATTGATGCAAACAGCTGATGTCCAACTCCGCTTCCCCCGCCTGCCGCCTGTGTATAACACGGGCAGCAGGCGAGGGAAGCGTATATGATGACAGGATTAAAACAAAAAAAAGGACATACCTTGTTCGAGAGAACAGGCATGTCCTATTTTTGAATATAATGAATACCGGCGGGGTCAATAAGAAGAATTCGCCATGATTTGTTTCAGCTTCTCTGTGGCCCGCTTTTGGATGCGCGATACACTCATCTGAGAGACGCCCAGCTTCTGGGCAATGGCCCGCTGGGATTGACCATCCTGGAAAGCCAGCAGCAGTACCTGCTGCTCCTGTTCCTTGAGCTGGCCGAGCGCCTGCTGGAGATCCATACGCTTCTCGACGGTTTCATAATCGTTGGCATCAGAGCTGATCAGCTCGCCGAGTGTAGCCCCGGTCTCCTCCTGCGAGAGCGGCGAATCAAGCGATACATAGTGGTAGCATTCCCTTCCGGCCAGCACTTCCACTGTTTCTTCTACAGTAAGATCAAGATATTGGGCAATTTCCTCTACAGCGGGTGAACGCTCAAGCCTGATGGTTAGCTCATCAATGGCCTGCTGGACGAGAGCCCCCTTCTCTTTAATCCGTCTAGGAACCTGTATGTACCAGGACTTATCCCGCAGGAAATTCTTCATATGGCCGATCATGCTTTTCATTGCATACGGCTCAAAAGGAATTCCCAGACTGATGTCATATTGCTGAAGCAGCCTAATCAGCGCCATCTGTCCTACCTGATACAGATCTTCGTATAAGTCCGGACGGTTCCGGGCAATTTTGCCGGCAGCCATCTTGACCATGGGTTCATATTTACGGATCAGAAGGGTGGCAATTTCGTTGTCTTTCGTCTGCTGGTATTCCCAGATCAGACTTACCGCATCATTCATGGACTCTGGGGGAGTCACTTTGTCGTTCATACTTTCTCCTCGCTAAAATTAAGCCGTTTGGTCAGGGTAACGACAGTCCCTCTTCCTGCTTCACTCACTACGCTAACATCATCCATGAGTGCCTGCATCAGATAAAATCCAAGTCCTCCTACCTCAACGTCATTCAGCTCTTTGTCATGCAGCGTCATGCGCGGTTCAGGACTATCCATTCCGTCAAAGCTCTCCCCCTCATCTTTGACCGTGATGGATAAGGTACTTGCTCCTACTTCAAAAATGACATCCACAAGCCCGTCTTCCTGTCCGTAAGCATACAATACGGAGTTATTACAGGCTTCCGAAACGGCTACCTTCATATCTTCAATATCTTCATAAGTAAAGCCCATTTTCGAGGCAATTCCATATAAATTCAGTCTCACAATATCGACATATTCTGCGCTGGCGGGTAACTGAAGAACTACTTTTTGCACGTCATCACTCATCCTTATTTCGATCCTTTCCTAGTGGGAGTTCTCTTGGGGGGCAAAAAACTTGGAAATACCAGTCATATCAAACAGCTTCTGAATCTGCGGCGGAACTTCCTCGACCGTAAATTTAACATCCATTCCGTGTCTTGCCTTGAGAATCGAGAGCAAAATACCGATGCCTGTGCTGTCGATGTATTTCAGATCCTTCAAATTAATGACAAGGTCCAGTCCCGTATCTCCCACAAGCGGCTCCATCACCAGACGGAAATCAGGAGCGACTGACAAATCGAGTTCTCCAATCAGATAAACCGTACATACATTGCCTTCGGTTTCGGTTTTTGCATGGAACTTTTCGCTTTTATGTGTATTCATAGACAATCTCTCCTGATTAAATGTTTTCTTTACCAATAACCCTAAAGGCATAGTGTTGAAACAAAAAGCGGACAATCTGCATGAGGTAATTCCTGGATGTCCATTAAGAGAGGGAGGCATTGCGTTCAATTCTCGGGCTCTCATGAGGTTCATAGCGGCTGATAATTTGTTTGATGCTGCTCAGCTTGAGCGGCTTGCTAACATATCCGTCCATGCCTGCAGCCTTACAGCGGGTCTGGATGCCCTCCATGACATTCGCCGTCATGGCAATGATAACAGCCTTTTCTGAAGACTGGCTGCTACCGGAGCGGATTGTAGAAGTCGCTGTAAGCCCGTCCATCACCGGCATCTGCAGATCCATAAAAATAAATTCATAACCGTTTTTGGCTGCAAGCTCGACCGCCTGGCTCCCATCCTCGGCAACATCGGCGCTATAGCCCAGCTTCTCAAGCATGCTGACCATCAGACGCTGATTGATCGGGTGATCATCTACTACAAGCGCCTTATGGTGCATCCGTGCCTGGCTAACCATACCGTCCGGCTCCTCGGTTTCGCAGCCTCTGGCCAGCTCATCCTCAGGCATGGCAGCCTGAATGGAGAAGACAAAGGTTGCTCCCTTCTCCTCCATGGATTCTACGCGGATCTCGCCGCCCATCATCTCTACAAGGGATTTGCAGATCGCAAGACCCAGGCCTGTCCCTCCATACTTCCGTGTCATGGAAGAGTCAAGCTGGGAGAACGGCTGAAACAGACGGTCGCATTTCTCCGGCGAGATGCCGATCCCGGTGTCTTTTACAGTAAACTCCACCATCAGCTTCCCATCAGCACCAGAGGCTTTGGAAGCTACCAGATAAACGCCGCCCTGATTGGTGAACTTGACTGCATTGGCAACCAGATTGATCAGCACCTGGCGCAGCCGGGCCATATCCCCGTAGATCAGTTTGGGCAGATTCTGGTCGATGAAATAAGCCAGCTCCAGATTCTTCTTGCCCGCTTCGGCAGAGAACAGGCTGAATACCTCCTGGATCGTCCCCTGGAGCTCGAACAGCTGCTCTTCCATCTCCATTTTTCCTGACTCCATTTTGGTGAAGTCCAGAATGTCATTGATTACCGTGATAAGTGTATCGGCACTCTTGCGGATAATTTCTGTATATTCCTTCTGTTCAGGAGCCAGGTCTGTCTCCATCAGCAGGTCAATCATACCTACAACACCATTCATCGGCGTACGGATTTCGTGACTCATCATCGCCAGAAATTCTGTTTTGGCATTGGCCGCAATCTCCGCCGCTTCCTTGGCCTTGACCAGCTCGCCGTTAATTTTCTCCAGCTCCTGTGTTTTTTGCTGCAGCAGCATGGACTGCATCTGGTGCTTTTTGTTGGCAAGATGCATGTGAACGAATCCTTCAATTTTGGACTTGAGAATCTGCGGGATGAAGGGTTTGACCATATAATCAATGGCACCGGCGGAATATCCGGCAAACAGATGCTCCGCCTCTTTGCTGTTGGCCGAAATAAAGATAATCGGGATGTCCTTGGTCTTTTCCCTGGCCTTGATTAATTTGGCGGTCTCAATACCATCCATGCCCGGCATCTGCACGTCCAGAACAATAACAGCGAACTCATATCTTAATAAACTCCGCAGCGCTTCTTCTCCGGAATTTGCTTTGACAAGCTTATAATGCTGGCTTTCCAGCACTGCTTCCAGCGCCAGCAGATTCTCAGGACGGTCGTCAACAAGCAGTATATGAACCGGTTCTTGAACCCCCATAGGCCCCTCCTATCCCGCTATTGATTCTTACGGTATATTTTTTCCACTCTATCCAGGGGCTCGTAGCCATCGCTAAACCTGGTGAAATGAATTGATTCCTTGGATCCGAGCACCAGCACACCGAAACGGCTGAGGCTCTCATAAAATAAACCATGCACGTGATCACGGAGCTCATCGTTGAAATAGATCATCACATTGCGGCAAAAAATGACATTAAACTCATTAAAGGAAGTGTCTGTTGCCAGATTATGCTCGGCAAAAATGATGTTTTGCGCAAAAACGGCTGCAGGATCACCGAGTTATATTTCGCAGTATAGTATTCGGAAAACGCGCGTGTACCGCCCGCCTCCATGTAGTTCTTGGTGTACTGCTTCATTCTGCCGATTTCATATACCCCTTCTTTGGCCTGCTGCAGAGAACGGGCGTTCATATCCGTTGCATAGATACGCGCCTTATCATACAGTCCCTCCTCATGCAGCAGGATCGCCATTGAATACACTTCCTCACCTGTTGAGCACCCGGCATGCCAGATTCTGATGTACGGGTAAGTCCGCAGCAGCGGAATGACCTTTTGGCGGAAGGTTAAGAAAAGGCCCGGATCACGGAACATTTCCGTCACTGGGATAGAAAGGCTGTATACAAAACGTTCAAAGCAGGCACGGTCATGCAGGACCTTCTCCTGCAGCGCAGATATGGTAGGTACATTCTCGGCATGAACATGATGCCAGATGCGCCGCTTCAGGGAAGGCAGCGCATAGTTTCTGAAATCATACCCGTATAATCGGTGTACTCCATTGAGCAGCAGCTCAATTTCGATCTGCTCCAGCTCCTGTCTGCTTCCCGCATTATCGGCCTGTTCATCATATCCCCGTTCCATGGCTGTCATCGTTATCTCTGCTCCCTTGCATACTTCCGTATTTCCGGACTGTTATTTATTCTTCTGTAATGCTATTACCCCAATTTCCGGCTTACGAATACAGCCATACACGCATTAGGGAGAGAAGCTGATCTGTGCTGATCGGTTTCTTCATATAATCAGAGGCTCCGGCTTCAATACACTTGGCCCGGTCCTCTTTCATTGCTTTGGCGGTGAGCGCAATAATCGGCAGCTTCTGATATTGCGGCATCTCGCGGATCCGGCGCATTGCCTCATACCCGTCCATTTCCGGCATCATCATATCCATCAGCACCAGGTCGAAATCATTATGCTCGACAAGCATATCCAGTGCCTCCCGGCCATTTTCGGCAAATTTCACTTCCATATGATATCCTTCCAGGACACTGGAAAGGGCAAAGACGTTACGGATGTCGTCATCAACGAGCAGTATCTTCTTGCCGTCAAAGAGCTCCTCCTTATTGTGCAGCTTCTGCAGAATTTTACGCTTATCCTCCGGCAGATTGGCCTCCACGCGGTGCAGGAACAGTGTTGTTTCGTCAAGCAGCCGCTCCGGCGAGCGGACATCCTTGATGATAATGGATTCAGCATATTTACGCAGGCGGGTCTCTTCCTTGCTGTCCAGATCCTTGCCTGTATAAATAATGATCGGCAGATCATTAAGCTCCTCATCATCACGGATCTGATCCAGCAGCTCAAAGCCGGTCATATCACCCAGCATAAGGTCAAGCACCATACAGTCGTACCGTTGCCTGCGCAGCTCGCTGAGCGCTTCCTGTCCGGTCGACACTGCTGTAATGGCTACATCGTCATGGCCGATCAGCTCCATGATGGAGCGCCGCTGGATTTCATCATCCTCAACGATCAGAAGACGCTTCAGGGTGCTCGATGTATAATTCTCAATCTGCGAGAAGGCTCTCTCCAGCGCCTGTCTGGAGGAAGGCTTTCTTAGATAGGCCATCGCCCCCATCATCAGCCCCTGCTTCACCTCATCATTGACAGAGATGACATGCACTGGAATGTGGCGAGTCTGCGAGGCACTCTTAAGCTCTCTCAGGATGGACCACCCGTCAATAACAGGCAGCTGGATATCGAGAATAACAGCGTCCGGCAGATAAGACTTAGCCATCTGCAGGCCGGTGTCACCCTGCAGGGCAACCAGGCCTTTGAAGCCGCGGCCGCGGGCCATGCCGAGCAGAATCTTGGCGAAGCTCTCATCATCCTCAACAATCAGAATGACTTTATCTTCCGCCGTGAGTCCCTCACGGTCATCTTCCACAACAACCGGGTTGAGCGGTGCAGGGACCGCCTCACTTGGTCCGGCCGGAAGCAGCTCCTCCACATATTCAGCCAGGGTAGCTGCTTCGTGGGCCGCCGCCGCTTCCACGGCACCCGGAAGCAGGCTGTAATGGCCTTTTACAGGCAGATAGAGGGTAAATACGCTGCCTTGTCCTTCCCGCGATTCCAGCCCGATGGCTCCGCCCATCAGACGGGCCAGCTCACGGCTGATCGACAGGCCCAGGCCTGTCCCGCCGTATTTCCGGCTGGTCGTGCCGTCCACCTGCTGGAACGCCTCGAATACAATTTCCGTCTTGTCTGCCGGAATGCCGATGCCGCTGTCCTTTACTGCAATGGCTACATATTCGAACTCCTCCGGCAGGAACGCGGGCAGAGCGCCCGGTACGGCACGGCTTACCGAGAATTCTACAAAGCCTTCGCTTGTGAACTTGAAGGCATTTGACAGCAGATTGCGCAGAATCTGCTTGAGCCGGTGGCTGTCTGTATACAGGCTGTCCGGCAGCGGCTCTTCAAAGGACAAGCGCAGCGCCAGACCCTTCTTGGCCGCCTGCGGGGCAAAGTTCTGTTTTACGAATGTCTTGAGCTCAGTAAGCGGAATATCCTCATAGCTCAGCTCCATCTTTCCGGCATCCACCTTGGACAGATCGAGAATTTCATCAATCATCTTCAGCAGATCGGCACCGGACATATAGATCGTATGGGCGAACTCTACCTGTTTCTCCGTGAGGTTGCCTTCTTTATTCTCTGTAAGCAGCTGGGAGAGGATAAGCAGGCTGTTCAGCGGAGTCCGGAGCTCATGCGACATATTGGCCAGGAACTCCGATTTGTATTTCCCGGTAACGGCAAGCTGCATAGCCTGCTTCTCAAGCTGGAGGCGGGCCTGTTCGATTTCGTCCTTTTTCTCCTCGACCTCCTGGACCTGCTCCTGAAGGGCGCGGGTTTTGGCAACCAGTTCTGTATTGAAATGCTCAAGCTCGCCCTGCTGCCGCTGCAGCAGTTCCTCGGAGCGTTTAAGCGCATCCGTCTGCTCCTCCAGGTTCTCATTGGAACGGCGAAGCTCCTCCTGCTGGGTCTGCAGCTCCTCCGACTGGCATTGCAATTCCTCCGTCAGTGCCTGAGACTCCCGCAGCAGCTCTTCAACTGTCATTCTGCGGTTAATATTATTAAGAATAATGCCGAGATTATTAGCCAGCTGGTGAAGCAGTTCATTCTGCAATACAGTACTTGGCGTAAAGGAAGCAAACTCCAGTACACCGAGCACCTCATCCTCAAACAGTACAGGATAAATAAAGATATGGTCCGGATGTGCATCCCCGAATCCGGAGGACACGTTAATATAATCATCAGGCGCTCTTTCAAGTCTGATCGGCGTCTTATCTAATGCACACTGGCCGACAAGGCCCTGGCCGAGGTCAAAATACTCCTTGAGGCCATCTTCGGCATCCCCTGCATAAAAGGCGCTTGCCAGAAGCCGGTTAGGGTTATGAAGGTCTTTCAGATAAAGCGCCCCGTATTGAGCACCAAGCACGGGAGTGAACTCGCTGATGAAGGTCTGCGATACCTGATCCAGTGAACTGACACCGCGCAGCAGCTCCGTCACACGTGCGATATTACCGCTCAGCCAGGCCTGATCGCTTTGCGCCTGGGTATATGCCTTTTCAAGCTGCTGCTTCTGCTCAATGTCCTCAGCCATCTGCTGGAAGACCCGGGCTACGTCACCAATCTCATCCTTTGACTTAACCTTTATCCTGCGGATTGCCCGCATCTTTCCGCTGCCAAAGCTGGTAATCATCATAGAGACAACGTTAAGGCCGCGCGAGATGCTCGGAATTACCCACAGAATAACACCCACCCCCAGCAGGAGCCCGACGGCCATGATTAAGGATACCATCTGAATAGATCGCTCATAAGCAGCCTGGGCTGAAGCATTCTCTTGCGTCATCCGGGTGGCATTATAGTCTGACAGTGAATTCAGGCTGTTCAGCACTTCATTCTGGATATCCTGTCCATCGGAGTTCCGGTAAGCGTTGGCATTCTGGAAATACCCGGCTTCGAGCATCTCGACGGCCTTGTTCTGATAATTAATATAAGCAGTATACGCATTCTCAATCCGGTTCAGCATCTGGACCTCATCAGCACTGATAAGTGAGGCTTCGATGGCTTTCAAATATCCTTCTGCCTTAACCGTCTTATTTTCAAGCTCTGTCTTCTGAACCTCTACGGTTTCTACATCTGCATTAAGCATCGCCGTGGTCAGGATACGTGCCATATCATTAACTTCGCCGCGCAGCCCGGAGGAAGCGCGCCCCTTGTCATATCTTTCCTGAAAGCTGTCCAGCTGACTGCTCATATAATTAAGCCGATCGTAGCCAATCATTGTTAACGCCAGCATTATGGCCAGCATCGCACTGAAGCCGATCAGCAGCTTGGCTTTTATTTTCATTACTGTTCAGTTCCTTTCCCCAGCGTAATCCATACCAGGCATTTATCGTCATCGCGCTCCAGGTCGGATTCGTCTATGAAAAATGCTTCGCGCATCGCTTCCTCGCGCCATTCATGTCCGCCGTTCAAATGTCCGGTCATAAACTTCAGCTGTTCCTCCTGATCACCCTCGGCCATTTCGAGCAGCCCGTCCGTATACAGCACCAGGTGCCCCTCTTCTTCAAAGCTGAGGCTCTGCGGCTGAATGTCAATCCGGTCGAACAAGCCTACCGGGTGGCAGTTGCTTTCGAGAAGAACCGGCTCCTTGGCCCCTCCTTCAAAGAAGAGTCCTGGCGGATGCCCGGCGTTCACGTAGTCGATCCGCTTCATCCGGGTATCAATAACCAGATAGATGGCCGTAAAATAATACTGGACCAGCTGCTTCTCAATGTACAGCTGATTGAAACGGCGGTTCAGCTCCTGGATCACCTTTTCCGGTTCCACATAGGTAGTCACCGTATCCTTCAGCACGGATGCCAGGAACATACAGAACAGCGACGAGGAGATCCCGTGGCCCATCATATCAAGCAAAATCACGGCATATCTGCCGTCCCCCAGCGGAAACCAGGCATACAGGTCGCCGGCCAGCTCAAAGGAGGGCTGATAAATGGCATGCACTTCAAAGTCCTCTTCCTTGATTGGCAGGCTAAGTACGGCATTCTGAACCAAGGCGGCAAGCTTCAGCTCGTCCTGTATGCGCTGGTCCCGCTCCTTATGCCAGTCCTTCTCCCGCTTCAGGCGCAGCGCCAGGCGGATGCGGGCCATCAGTTCAACCTTATTTATCGGTTTCGTAACATAATCACCTGCCCCTGCATCTAGGGCTTCGGCCAGTTTCTTGGAATCGCCCACGGCAGTGACCATGATAATCGGAATATCACGCAGATGTTCATACTGCTGAACTACACGGCAGGCCTCAATCCCGTCCATCTCCGGCATCATCATATCCAGCAGAATCAGATCCACATCGGACGGGCGCGGCCGCTGGGTATCACTACCTGGTCCGATTCCCAGAATCTTCAGCATTTCCTTAGCAGATGATGCGGTTATAAAATTCCGGTAGTCTTCCTTTTTCAGGATTTCACGGATTATAATTACGTTGGTCGGATTGTCGTCAACAATTAATATTTTCAAGCATCTTCACCTCGCACGATTAATGTTAGCTCCGTAATCATCCCTTGTATTCCATCCTTTTATCATACGATAATTAAACTGTCTCTTTCCACAATTCAATAATTTGGCAAATAAGGATGGGATTGTTTCCGTATTCAACAAAGTAACCTCCATTTCCACTACTGATAGTGGAAATGGAGGTTACGCTATTGTGCTATAATTCCGGTACGCCGGAAAAAGCTGTTTATTGCGGATATTTCTTAGCAATGACCAGAACTTTACCCGCATCCAGTTCTTTCTCATAGAAGCCAGCTTCAGCAGGACTGAAGCCAAGGGACGTAATTTTGGAACGCAAAGCATCCCCGCGCGAACGGAAGAGATTGGCAATAGCGCCAAACAATCCTTCTTCGCCTAAGCCGACCTCATTTGTGTTCGCCGCATCAGCAATGCGGTTCTCACGGTCCTGATCATGACTGATAACATAAATGTTATCCTTGGAGTAACCGCTGCCCCGCAGACGGTTCACTTCTTCTATCGCCTGAACACCGTTCTCTAAAAGCTTGGCATACGACTGCGCACCGATTGAACCCATGAGATCACGCTCCTTAAGCTTAGATTGTAAGGTTAGGTTTGTCCCCGAGAAGACAACTGTACTTTTATTAACCTCATCTGAAGCCTATGAAACACCTCATGAAGCATTTGCATCAAATAAATCAATTCCGTCCCATTCACCGGTCACCGGATTGCGGTAAATCTTGAGCGCCTCGTTTCCCCTTATATACACGTCGCCGTCATCAGCGATAAAATCCGGTTTTCCCAGCAGCACCCGCACATTGTTATCCGCCGGGTTCAGCGTTACCTCATTCAGCTTCAGTCCGTATAATCCGGCCTGGGCCGGGGAGACATGAATATAGGTGACGATGCCGCCGCATATTCCGGCTGACATATCGGCGTACCGGTACTCCAGACATTCCTGCCACGGGTCAGCTGTAATATTCAGCGGTGCGCCCTTGCCCAGCAGCAGTTCTTCCTCCGGCGCGTACAAGGCTGCACCAGCCAATGAATCGAAGCTGCTGATATAAGGGTTCATTCCCAGACTGTGTTCAAATGCCAGAACGGCCTGGGGCTGCACTGCGAAAAAGCTGACAGGAGCCTGCTCCCTCTGCTCAGAGGGAGTAGTCACATAAGAGGAAAGCAGACTAACCAAAAGAATGATGACGTTCATAAGACGTCCCGCCTTTCATAATGTGCGCCGGTGCTGTGTAATGGGACTTTGTTTCCTTGGGTTTAGTGCCGGAATTTTTGCCAGATCGCAGCTGCAGTATCTACACCTTTCAGCGCCATTGCTATTTTACCCGGTGCTTTTTTGGCGTATGCGGCGTCATAGGACTTCACCGTACGCTCTTCTGCCGGAGTCAACGATTTTTCGTCTATGGAGACCGCTCCCGCCTTCTGCTTCAGCTCACGGGATTTGCGGTATTTCTCGATCACGGTAACGGATACCTGCTTAACGGTCAGGGTCAGTTCGTTCATAACATCACCGAGATTTTTAACAGAATCTACAATAGGATCGATCTTCTGAATCTTGCCCTGTACATCTGCGGTAATGTCATTGGCATGCCGCACGGTTGTCTTAATCTCATAGGTAAGCTCATCCACAGTCTTCTGCACTTCCTGCAGAGTCTGGCTGACTTTGTCGAGGGATTCCTTTGCTGACTTCAGCGTTTTAATTAAAAAGAAGACGAGTACGGCGAAGGCGACAGCAACTAATGCTACGCTAAGTTCAATGATCATTTTCAAAACCCCTTCCAAGTCATAAATGTCTGCTTGCACTGCCTTGTTACTGCATAGTTACCCTGACGTTATTAGCCCGAAACAACCTGTCAAGAGTCTTAAAGACCAGAAGCGACCGTGATGTTTCAGAGCGGTTAAACCCGTTTAAACATTGACTACACCACCTGACAGAAAGGATGACTTCACATGCTGAAATGGTCGGTAATTCTGCTGGTAATTGCACTCATCGCCGGTGTATTCGGATTCTTTAATATTGTAGGAGCTGCAGTCGGCATTGCCAAAGTCTTATTCTTTATCTTCCTGATTCTGTTCATTGTCTCGCTCTTTACCGGGCAGCGCGGAAGGTCAATGTAGTCCTATTCAAAGGAATGTTCAGCTATGAACTTGCAAATATAATAATGCTGCTGCAGACCCGGAGTCTCCAAACGAGGAGCTCCGGGTTGTTTTTTATGTACGGATTATCGACTGTTCCTATATCCTATTCAGACAGCAGAAAGTATAGGCCTCCCCCTCCGTTATGCAAATTTAAAGTTTTTTTTGGCGGCTGGTTCACTGCCGCCCCTTTTTGTTTACATGCATATTAGCACAGTACAAACTTGGAAAAAACCGCTAACCCAAAACCACACTAGGAGGAATCACAGATGAAAAAATTAGCCAGTTTCGCAGTAGCAGCAGGTCTCATGGCAACCATGGCAGCATCGGCTTCAGCGGCAGAAGTTACAGGCACTGCAGATCCGTCCACTACAGTTACTGCAAGCACTTACAGTGAACAATTCGAAACTGTAATTACTCCGGCAGATATTAAACCGGCGACTCCAATGATTATTTTGACAAAAGCAACTCCTTTCCATTTCTCCACTTCCAGCGTGACTCCGGCCGGCTGGCTCAGCGCACAGACCATTGATACAACCGGAGCTGTGACGACCGATGCCTGGGGCAATGAATGGAGAGAGGTTTACACCTGGCTCGGCAAAGCATGGATCAAGGTTCCTGCTTCCGCTTATGTAATTACTCCATAATACAGCCGGGACCCGGCTTATGCCCCTACCGGGGCATATACAGCAGCCTGAGACTTCCAGTCTTACGGCTGCTGTTTGCTTTTTTAGGATAACACAAGTAGAAACGGCTATGCCGTCCTTCAGAGAAGGCGGCCAAAAAAAGGGCTACCTCTGCAGAAGAATTTCTGCTACAGAGATAGCCCACCGTAACTGCCCTATTTCACCCGTCACAAACATTGTACTGCTGCCGCTTCCTCATCGTTTCCTCTATTTATCATTAGCGGCTTATAATTAGCGGATCACCGAACCTCCGTAAAGGAAGCGGTTCGTCCAGGAAGCACTTAGATTGTCCACTCTTACACCGCCGGAAGATACGGAATACGTATGCAGGATCTTTCCGTCTCCCAGATACATAGCCACATGACTTATCCGTTCCCCAAATCTGTCCTTTCCGGCATAAGCCGAAGCCGAGCTGCCCTTATAATCCATAAAGAACATCAGATCGCCCCGTTTGAGGCTGGAAATATCGGTAACCGCTGTGCTGTTCTCCCGCACCCAGGTGCCCTGCTGCCGGGAATCGGCAGGCAAAGTTAAATTAAGGGCATCCTTGAACATTTGCCGGATAAAATCCGAGCAGTCAAAGGTGCTGGTATTGCTTCTGCTGGAGCCGAATTCATAAGGGGTCCCCAAATACTTCATGCCTGCCTCAATGACACTATCAATGACAGCTGACTGTGCCGGAGGTGCTGGTGTTGGTGCTGGTGTTGGTGCTGGCGTTGGTACCGGAGCCGGTGTTGGTGCTGGCGCAGCCCCGTCCAGTTTAATATATTGATCGGCCGAGCTGGTATAGCCGACAGTGCCGCTTACAGTCTGTACCCTGTACCAGTAGCTGTTGGTCTTCTCCAGGATAACAACCGGATCGCCTTCGTTCAGGTAACCCAGCACTTTCCCGCTGGTCGAAGGGGTTTCACGGAGCCGGACACTCGCTTGAATAACAGCTGTCTGTACGGCAGGTGTTACCGCAGGAGCGGAAGCAACGCTGATGTACTGGTCGCCCGAGCTGGTATATCCGACCTCGCCGGAAGCGGTTCTGACTTTGTACCAGTAGCTGTTGGTTTCTTCAAGAATAACTACCTGATCGCCTTTGCTCAAATATTTAATCACACTGCCGCTTGTAGAAGGGCTGGTGCGCAGACGAACCGAAGATTGAATAACGCCTGTCAGCGAAGCAGAAGCCGTAACAGTTGAACCCGCCTGTGCGGCGAATGCCTGCTGAGGGCTGAACACTCCCCAGGATAATGCAATTGATGCCGAGACCAATAACGACGCTGTTAGCTGTTTATGTGATCTGATCATAGCGTTCCCCCGCTTATGCATGATGAGAATTCAACAACGGCGCGCGCTACGATTGTTGCTTTCTGCCCTCATTATAGGGGCAGGCGGGAATTGGAACATGCTTCTATTTTCACAAAAACACTTGCCAAGTTATGGTAAGCACCGGGTCTATAGTCTTGATTTCTCCTTGGATTTGGTGGAAATTACAGCTAATTAGGAGTCCGGGAGTCCTTTTTAGGCTCGACATGAACCTGCACATTCATAATGTTATGCCTGCTGCTCATGCGCTCCTCGATCGAATCGCTGATCAGGTGGCCTTCTGTCACGCTGATGGCGGCATCAACCTCTACGACTACATCGACCAGAACATGATTTCCGTGGACGCGGGCTTTAATATCTTTAATCCCTTCCACCCCTGGAGTCCTGGCAATCGTGCTGCGCAGATCAAGCAGCCTGGCCTCCTCAAAACCGTCAGTCAGCCTGTAGGTAGCATCACGGAATATATCCCAGGCTGTCTTGGAAATGAGCAGCCCTACCAGGGCTGCAGCAGCAGAATCAATCCACGGCAGGCCGAACTGCGCGCCGATAATCCCTGCCGCTGCCCCGATACTGACCATGGCATCCGAGAAATTATCTTTGGCTGCGGCCATCAGGGCACTGTTGTTAATCCGCATGGCTAATCTCTTGTTATAAATATATACCCCCATCATCGCCGCTGAACACACCACAGCCACACCTGCCGACCATAGATCGGGAACCTCCCTGGCTCCTTCAAACAGCGAACGCACAGCTTCAACGATAACCTGTATGCCAACCATCGCCATAATAAAAGATGCCAGCAGGGCGGCGACAGTCTCGGCCCGGAAATGCCCGTACGGATGATCGGAGTCAGGCGGCTTACGGGAAATCCGCAGCCCGATCAGCACTGCAGCAGAAGCTACTATATCCGTCAGGTTGTTGAAACCGTCGGCCAGCAGGGCGCTGGAGCCGAATAAATAGCCGCTGACCAGCTTAAAAGCGGACAGAACGAGATAGGCGGCAATACTGATCATCGCCCCGCGTTCACCTTTACGTATATCCTCATAAATATCGGCCACCGGCTGACACTCCCTATTGTTTCATTTTTTTGTCCCGGACCCGCTCCGGCAATTGATTTCTTGAATTATTCTTGCCCTTGTGGCGGCATTTAAAAACAATTAAAATGAGGAATAGGACTTGCTTCATAAGGGGGTAACATAATGAGCGAAAATACCGAAAAGCCGAAGATCAATCTGGCCGATGCCATCCGCCAGAAGCTGGAGCAGAAGAAACAGCAGAACAGCAACAAACCGGGTTCGTCGTTCCAGGCCGGCTCAGCCAAGCCGCTGAAGAGCCAGAACAACAAAAAGCCTAACAATCAGCGCCGCCGCACCGGCGGCTCCTAGGACTTTAGGTCCTGGGGTTAACTTTATAAGGTAACATAAACGGCTGCGTCATCCTCTTCAGGATAACGCAGCCGTTGTGTTATGAACAGTAACTGTTCATTGTATTCATTCCATTATACTTCGACTGGATACATGCGCTGGCGCAGTTCCTTAATTTCGGGATTCTCCAGGTACTCATCATAGCTCATGGACCGGTCAATCACACCAGCTGGAGTAATTTCGATAATCCGGTTGGCGATGGTCTGAATGAACTGATGGTCATGGGAAGTAAAGAGAATCGTGCCGTCAAAATCAATCAGCCCGTTGTTGAGCGCCGTGATGGATTCCAGATCCAAGTGGTTGGTAGGCTCATCAAATACGAGTACGTTCGCGCCGTTCAGCATCATTTTGGCCAGCATGCAGCGGACCTTCTCTCCCCCGGACAGCACGCTTGCCTTCTTCAGCGCCTCTTCACCGGAGAACAGCATCCGGCCCAGGAAGCCGCGCAGGAAGGTTTCGTCCTGATCCTTGGAATATTGGCGCAGCCATTCCACCAGATTCATTTGAACCCCGTCAAAATAGCTGGAGTTGTCTTTCGGGAAATACGCCTGGGTAGTCGTTACGCCCCAAGAGTACTCGCCGGCATCCGCTTCCTTCTCGCCCATCAGGATATCAAACAGCATGGATTTTGGCTGGGAATTCGGGCCCACAAAAGCAATCTTATCGCCTTTGTTCACCACAATGCTGAATTCGTCCAGCACTTTCTCGCCTTCCACTGTCTTTGTCAGGCCGCTGACCGTAAGCAGCTGCTTACCGGCTTCACGCTCCGGCTTGAAGTTGAGGAACGGATATTTACGATTTGATGGACGGATATCGTCCAGTGTAATCTTCTCGAGCTGTTTTTTACGGGAAGTCGCCTGCTTGGATTTGGAAGCATTCGCCGAGAAACGCTGGATGAACGCCTGCAGTTCCTTGATCTTGTCTTCCTTCTTCTTATTGGCATCACGCTGCAGGGTCTGGGCCAGCTGGCTGGACTCGTACCAGAAATCGTAGTTGCCGACATACATCTGGATTTTGCCGAAATCGATATCCGCAATATGCGTGCAGACCTTGTTCAGGAAGTGACGGTCATGGGATACCACGATAACAGTACCTTCATAATCCATAAGGAAGTTCTCCAGCCAGCCGATGGATTCCAGATCCAAGTGGTTGGTAGGCTCATCGAGCAGCAGGTTGTTCGGACGTCCGAACAGAGCCTGGGCCAAGAGTACCCGGACCTTCTCATTGCCGCTGAGTTCGGCCATTTTCTTGTCATGCAGCTCGCGCGTAATACCCAGACCAATCAGCATGGCAGCCGCATCCGGCTCCGCATCCCAGCCGTTCAGCTCGGCAAATTCACCCTCAAGCTCACCGGCGCGCAGGCCGTCGGCTTCGGTGAAGTCGCTCTTGGCATAGAGCGCATCCTTTTCCTTCATAATCTCATACAGGCGGGTATGCCCCATGATAACTGTCTCCAGAACCGGGTATTCATCGTACTCAAAATGGTTCTGCTTCAATACAGCCATACGTTCGCCCGGAGTCATATGCACCTCACCGGTGTTGGCTTCAATCTCGCCGGACAGGATCTTCAGAAAAGTAGATTTACCGGCACCGTTCGCCCCGATCAGGCCGTAGCAGTTTCCTGGTGTGAATTTTATGTTTACATCTTCAAAAAGTGCGCGTTTTCCGTAGCGGAGTGTTACGCCGCTTGTGCTAATCATTAAGCATTACCATCCTTTTCACTTAGGGTTTCGGCTCATTATAGCATAAAATCAGGGCAAATAGCCCGTAAGATCACGTTGTTTCCGCGCTTTTGGCACTAAATCCCTATGTGTACCCTTTATTGCCCCGAATAGCGTTCCTCCGGGTGCACGATAAGCGTCTCCCCGTAACCCAGGGTCCGTATCCGCTCCGGGCTGATTCCCTGGGCCTTGCGGGCCAGCTCCATCCGGTCCAGCGCCTCCCGCGCCGTATCATCCGCCAGCCGAAAGGTGCCGAAATGCATCGGAATCATCAGCTCTGCACCCACATCCAGAAAAGCCTGCACCGCCTCCTCCGGATTCACATGCTGCGAGCTCATAAACCACTCCGGCTCATATGCCCCGATCGGCATCAGGGCGATATGCAGCTTGAAGCGGCTGCCAATTTCCTTGAAGCCCGGAAAGAAGCCGCTGTCTCCGGCAAAATACAAGTTAGGCGGGAGCTTGCGCTTCTGCCCGTTCTGCTCCCCTTCCGGATGCTTGCCGGGCTCGGCGGGCTGAAGCACATACCCTCCCCAGTGGGAGCTGTTGGTATCAAAGGGCGTGCGCCGGGTCCAGTGCTGGGTCGGCACAAAGGTCAGCTTGAGCGGCCCCAGCGTAAGCTCCTCCCACCACTGCATCTCATAGCAGTTCGGAAAGCCCTTGCGGAGCATTTTGCGCTTAAGGCCGGCCGGAACGACAATCTTTGTGGCCGCCTTGTACAGCTTGCGGACCGAGGGAAAATGCAGGTGATCATAATGGGAATGCGAAATCAGGATCAGATCCACGGGCGGCACCTCATTCAGCGGAATCCCCGGCTGGCCGATCCGTTTCTCGAAGCCGAGCCGGCGGGCCCAGATCGGGTCGGTAATGATGTTAAGCCCCTCATATTGCATGAAAAAGGTGGAATGCCCGATCCAGGTGATCGTCGTATCCAGCCGGTTCCCGGTGAGGTAAGTCAGCTCCGGCGGATGATTCGGCACCTTATAGGAATAATCCTTCTGCTTCGTCCGGCGCTCCTCCCGCCATTGGCGCAGCTCTTTAAGCGTCTTGTCGACGCCGACATTATCGATATTGCGATATCTTATTTTAGCCATAACGGCATCTCTCCTTAACAGGATTCAGTACAAATTTTACCCATTTCAGGGCAAGATTAAGCTGTCTCCGCCAGCCCGCATTTTGTATTCCGCACGTATTATGATGTAAAATGCGGGTAAAGACTACGGTGTATGTACCGGTCAAAGGGGAGCTAAACGTATGAAGATCACTTTTATTGAACCGACTCCAAGTCCCAATACGATGAAGCTTCATCTGGACGAGAGCCTGGAGCCCGGCATCCGCCGGACTTATACACCAGAGAGCGAGCGCAGCGCCCCTTCCTGGGCGCGGGATATGCTGACCATTCCCGGCGTGACCAGCATTTACCACGCCGCCGACTTCGCTGCCCTGGAACGCAAGGGCAGCGCCGACTGGGCGGCGATTCTCCGCGAGGTGCAGCGCCGGTTCGGCGCAGACGGCCTCAGCGCAGAGATCAATCTGGAGGATGAGAACGCCGGCGCCCATTTCGGGGAATCGCAGGTGTTCGTTCAGATGTTCCGCGGCATCCCGATCCAGATCCGAGTGAAGACAGGCGCGAATGAGGAGCGCATCGCCCTCTCCAGCCGCTTCACGCAGGCGGTGACGGATGTGGCCAGCGCTGTGCTGATCAAGGAGCGCAAGCTAACCGATTACGGCGTCCGCTACGGCGAGCCGCCGGAAATTGCCCGCGAGGTCGAGCAGGAGCTGGAGGCGGCGTATCCGCAGGAACGCCTCGACTCCCTCGTGCAGCAGGCCATCGCGCACGGGGCCGCCGGCGAGTTCGTCGAGCAGCGGCAGAAGAAGGGGCAGGCCGAGCTGCTGCGAGACCTGCAGGACGATGACTGGCGCGTGCGCTACGCCGCGCTGGAGGACCTGGCGCCGAGTGCAGAGCTCCTGCCGGAGCTGCGCAAGGCGCTGCACGACCCCAAGCTGCAGCTGCGCAGGCTTGCGGTCGTGTATCTGGGCGACATCCGCACGCCTGAGGCGATGGAGCTGCTCTATGAGGCGATGGCAGACAGTGCCCCGCCGTGCGGCGCACGGCCGGGGACACGCTGTCCGACATCGGCGATCCGGCTGCGACGCCGGTGATGACGGCGGCGCTTAAGGATGCCAGCAAGCTCGTCCGCTGGCGGGCGGCGCGCTTCCTTTATGAGGTGGGCACTGCCGAAGCGCAGGATGCCCTGGCAGCTGCGGCCGACGACCCGGAATTCGAGGTCGGCCTGCAGGCACGCATGGCGCTGGAGCGGATCGCCTCCGGCGAGGAAGCAGCCGGCACCGTCTGGCAGCAAATGTCGGAGCGCCGCCGTACCTGACACGCACCTGCCGTATTTTGTTATTGCATGACCCTCATGAATTGCATTATACTAATTCCTGTTGTGTTCATATTGTATAAAGATAGCCTCATCATACCTAAGATGAGGTAGAGGTCGCGAATATTATAAGTACGCGCGTTGAGACGTTAAGAGCCGTCAATGAAGCCGCCGAAAGGAATATCCGCCGAAGTCTGCGCCGCCGCTCCTAATGCCGCGCAGACTGGGGCCGTTGCCGAACAGGCACGGAACTGTCACTGTGTACTGCAGGCCGCTATTGCCTGCAGGATTCTGCACTGTGTTGCGCTATCTTAAACAGGGAGTATGATGCGGAGCCGTATTTTCAGGAAACCGCAGATCCGTCTGCGGTTTTTTTGCGCCTACAGGATTTGCCGCCCTCATACATGAGGGCGGCTTCGTATACCACTCCCCTTCATGAACAGAAACACGAACTTTCAGAAGGAGTGTCCATTTTATGCAAGCAACACAAGACAACCAGCAGCCGGCACTGCGCAAAACCTTTAAAGCCAGACATCTGACGATGATTGCCCTCGGGGGCTCGATCGGAACCGGGCTGTTCCTGGCCAGCGGCGGCGCCATTGCCAACTCCGGTCCGGGCGGAGCCCTTCTCGCCTATGCTGCAGTTGGGCTCATGGTGTACTTCCTGATGACCAGCCTCGGTGAGCTGGCCACCTACCTGCCGGACTCCGGTTCCTTCAGCACTTACGGCACCCGGTTTGTCAGCCCGGCCTTCGGCTTCGCTATCGGCTGGAATTTCTGGTACAACTGGGCGGTAACCATAGCAGCCGAGCTGGCCGCCGCAACGGTCATTATCAAGTATTGGTTCCCTGAGAGCTCCTCGGCCCTCTGGAGCCTGGTGTTCCTGCTGGTGATGTTCGGCCTTAACTTCCTCTCCTCCCGCGGATACGGGGAGTCGGAATACTGGTTCGCTATTATCAAGATCATTACCGTTATCGTCTTCCTGATTGTCGGCGTGCTGATGATCTTCGGCATTATGGGCGGCGAGCGGATCGGCTTCAGCAACTTCCAGCTGGGCGGCAGCTCGTTCCACGGCGGCTTCTTCGCCTTCGTCGGTGTCTTTATGGCTGCCGGCTTCTCCTTCCAGGGAACCGAGCTGGTCGGCGTTGCCGCCGGCGAGAGCGAGAATCCGCGCCGTAATGTGCCGATTGCCATCCGCCAGGTATTCTGGCGGATTATGATCTTCTACATCTTCGCCATTCTAGTTATCGGCCTGGTGATTCCTTATACGAATCCCGACCTGCTGCGCGGCGGCATCGATGACATCGGCGTCAGCCCGTTCACGATTGTCTTCAACAAAGCCGGACTGGCTATCGCCGCTTCCGTAATGAATGCCGTCATCCTGAGCTCCGTCCTGTCGGCCGGTAACTCCGGGATGTATGCCTCCACCCGCGTGCTCTACGCAATGGCCAAAGACGGCATGGCACCGCGTGCGCTCGGCAGGCTGAACCGCCGCGGCGTGCCTGTCGGCGCCCTCCTGGTGACTACAGCGGTGGGCATGCTGGCCTTCCTCGCCTCCTTCTTTGGCGACGGCGCTGTTTACAACTGGCTGCTTAATGCCTCCGGGATGTGCGGCTTTATCAACTGGCTGGGGATTGCCGTCTGCCATTACCGGTTCCGCCGTGCCTTCGTCAAGCAGGGCCATTCGCTGGATGAGCTGCCGTACCGGGCCAGATGGTTCCCGTTCGGCCCGCTCTTTGCCTTCGCACTGTGCATGATTGCCGTACTCGGCCAGAACATGGGCGCCTTCACCGGCGGAAGCATCGACTGGTACGGCGTGCTGGTCTCCTACGTCAGCCTGCCGCTGTTCCTGCTGATCTGGGCCGGTTACCGCTGGTTCAGACCTAGCCGACTTATTCCGCTCCAGGACTGCGATCTCAGCACTCATGCGGATTAAGCCATTGTTCAGCTGTTGAACTATTTACCCTATTAAAAAGGATGCTCCCGCTGCCGGTATGGCGCGGAGCATCCTTTTTTGTTTATCGTTCAGCTTACATTCCTTTCTATGCTCCCGGTTGTACTCCCTCTGTCAGAATGACTGGCCGGTCTGCAGACGTGAAATGATTTTCTTAAAATTGTTACGAATATTTCTTGCGTTGTTCATGTGCCAGGCGGTAGACTATTGTAAAAATAAGCATAGGCTTCCATCAGCCCTATGTCCGATTTCACAGCATGGCAAGCAGAAATTATTCATTACATTTGAATATGGGAGGCTGACAATGCAGAAGGCAAGAGAACGTAAACCCGATTGGCTTAAAATATCGCTGAATACGGGGGACGGTTATAAAGAGATTAACTCGATGATGCGCGGCCGCAAGCTTCACACGGTCTGTGAAGAGGCAAAATGTCCGAACATTTATGAATGCTGGAGTCAGCGGACAGCGACTTTCATGATTCTGGGGAATATTTGTACACGCGCCTGCCGGTTCTGCGCCGTTACCTCGGGTTTACCGACGGAACTTGATCTCGAGGAGCCGCGGCATGTGGCACAGTCGGTCAAGGAGATGGGGCTTAAGCATGTCGTCATTACTTCCGTTGCCCGGGATGATCTGAACGATCACGGAGCTTCGATGTTCGCTGCGACGATTACAGCGGTACGTGAGAGCAATCCACTGACGGACATCGAGGTACTGATCCCGGATTTAGGCGGGGAAGTGAATCGGCTTGCTCTCGTACTGGCGGCGAAGCCGGATGTTTTGAACCATAATTTAGAAACTGTAAGCCGGCTGTCGGACAAAGTGCGGGCGAAGGCGAAATACCAGCGATCTCTTTCTGTGCTGCGCCTTGCGAAAGAGCTGCGTCCGGAGCAGACGACGAAATCCGGCATGATGGTCGGGCTGGGTGAGACGAAGGAAGAGATCATCGAAGCGATGAAGGATTTGAGAGCTGCAGGCTGTGACATTCTGACGATCGGTCAGTACTTGCAGCCTACATTCAAGCATATTGGGGTCGACCGCTATTATGAACCGTCAGAATTCGCTGAGCTGAAGCGCGAGGGACTGGCCCTCGGCTTTGCACATGTCGAGGCGGGTCCGCTTGTCCGCAGCTCCTATCATGCCCGGGAGCAAACGGAGAGCGCGAAATCGGCTGCTGCGGGTACGGAAGCCGCTGTGAGTGAGAACTGAGCAGGGGTTCCGGTCATAGAGATAGCTGGCGTTATTTAAGTTCTGACGAAGGGAGTACCCGGCGATGCGGTTAGACAAGCATAAGGCGGATATAGACAAAGTTAAACTCGACGGTACTTCACTTTATTATGATGCGAAAATCGGTGCCGGCAAGCTGGAAGCGGGGATATGATGACGATGTGGAGGTTTGTACATACAGGAAACCGGACGCCTGCGGAAAACATGGCGATCGACGAAGCGATGCTCACCGCACACGAGCGGGGTCTTGTGCCGCCAACGGTGCGCTTCTATGGATGGAATCCAGCGACATTGTCCATCGGCTGCTTCCAGCATGCGGCCAAGGAAGTGGACTTCACTGCGCTTCGAGAGTACGGCCTAGGGTTTGTGCGGCGGTCGACCGGCGGCCGGGCCGTGCTTCATGATCAAGAGCTCACCTACAGCATCATCGTATCGGAGAATTATCCCGGTATTCCGGCAAGTGTAGTGGAGGCATACCGCGTGCTAAGCATGGGATTGCTGCTCGGTTTCCGGAAGCTGGGTCTGGATGCACATATGACGGGCTTGAAATCTTCCGGGACACAAACCTTGGCAGATTGGCAAGCAGAGGATTCCCGACGTGGAAACAAGCCAATGTCGGCGGCTTGCTTCGATGCGCCATCCAAGTACGAACTTGTAGTCGAAGGCAGAAAAATCGCGGGAAGCGCTCAAATGCGTTCCAAGGGAGTCATTCTGCAGCACGGCTCCATTCTTCTCGAACTGGACTCGGATCTTCTGTTCAATGTCTTGAACTTCACCGATCCTGAGGACAAACAGCGGTTGAAGAAGATTTTCGAGCGCAAAGCGGTTGATATTAATTCGTGCCTGCGGCGGAAAGGGGACTCTCCGGTGACAATTCGTGATTTGGAGGAAGCCTTTCATCAAGGTTTCGCAGAAAATTTGGGTACGGAGCTGATCCACGGGACATTGACTGACTTCGAGATTGAACTGGCCAACCGGCTTGCTGAGGAGAAGTATGGTGCCGACAGCTGGAATCTGAAGAAGTAAAGGGCAATCATCTGCGTGCAGTTGCGAAATCAACTGCACTTGTATTCCCGTACCGTTTAAATCCGGTACGGGAATTTGTTTTCGTATCAGGACAGCAACCGCACGGTAGGTGCCCATCCGCTGTTATTTCCAGGTAACATAGACCTTGAGATCACCGGTATTCTCAAAAGCAGAGCTGGTGTACGCAAGCTGGTCCAGCCCAAGCGTATACAATGTCTGCAGATCACTTTTGAGCAGCTTCTCGCTTCCCCGGTAACGGAACAGCAACGACTGCTTGCCGGAAGCGATGGCGGATTTCGCCAGCTCCTTCAGCTCTGCAGCAGAACTCACAACCTCTTTTTCCTCATACAGCCTGTAATCCAGCTGCTCCTGCAGCTTTTCATACACGGATACACCCGTTCCGCCGCGGCTGACCAGATCGGACAATGTCTGGGCATAGCTGACGGATGCCGCAGGGTAAGATTTGGTCCAGCTGTGATCACGCCGCATCTGGGAATCCGTTCTCATGTAATAGGCCGTACTGACTTCACCGGCAACATTCGGCACAGGATCATCCCAGGTCGTATCCAGGTGATACCAGAGCCCGTTCAGCTGAACCAGATTCCAGGCATGCGATTGTCTTGCCCCTCCCGCCGGCTTGGCAGTGCCTTCAACAATTTTATTCGGAATTCCTGCGCCCAGCAGCAGCTTATAGGTTAGCAGGGAATAGCCCTGGCATACGGCGCTGCCGGTCGTCAGCCCTTCATAAGCGGTGTATTTAGTATAGGTGTTATCATATTTCAGGTTCAGCACCACCCAGTCATGAATGGCCTTGATCTTCTGGTGGTTGTTCATGCCCGGCGTGATAATCTTCTGGAGAACTGCTTTTACCTGTTTGTTTACATAGGCGGTCTGCTGCAGCGTCTCCCGGTATTTCACCTGCACTGTCACATTAGCAGACTGGCCGTTTTGTTTATATGAAAAAGCATAGCTGTCAACGATGTAATACAAATAAATATCACTGGCCATCGCCTGGTCAATTGCACTCTGCACCCGTGCCTTCAGCTTGTTTGTCTTCTCCGTATACTTAAAGGTGATCGTCTCCCGGCGGTTGCCCATTGCCCCGGTCAGCTTCTGCGTCATCTCGCTTACCGATTGCAGCGAAGCGGATGCAGCAGCCGCATGGACCTGTCCCCATCCATAGTAAGCCGCCGGCGGTAAAGCAGCAGACAGCAGCATCCCCCCGAGTAACGCCTTCATGAGCGACATATGTTTCTTTCGCATGTTTTCCCCCTTGCCTCCCGCAACCTTCAAATAGCTGTGGTTTAACTGTAAGGTATAGTTTGTACTTCTACTCTATAGTAGATGCCGGAAATATCTTTCGTACAACCGGAATCTTAGTGAACTCAATTCCTTTGACCCACTAAGCTATACTCTGCAGTATCATTTCCATATTATCTCAAATTAAAAATATATACTATTATTATCGGCCTGAAATGTCAGGGAAATAAGGCTTTGCGATGGAATCGTGCCCTGCTGCAGGATGAATTTGGACACTGCTATAATAAACATGAAAGGAAATGGACACAAGGAGGTATAATGCTGTGACACATTCACCCGGCAAAAAAAGAACCGACTCAGCCTCGCGAGTCATAAATGCCTTACCGCAGCATATTTACAAGGCACTCATAGACCCGGAAGCACAGGTTGTGTGGCTGCCGCCCAAGGGGATGAAGGCCCATATCTTTGAGTTCGATGCCCGGGCCGGCGGAGCTTACCGGATGTCCTTAACCTATCTCGAACCGGACTCTGCGACACACGGCAAAAGCTCGGAGGATACCGATGTTGTCCAGGGCAGGTTCCTTGAATGTATTCCGGACGAGCGTCTGGTACAGCTGGCCGAGTTCCAATCTGACGATCCGGCTTTTGCCGGAGAAATGATTATGACCTGGAATTTAGCCGCCGCGCCTGAAGGCACTTTAGTCACCATCGTTTGCGAGAACGTACCGGAAGGAATTCGCAAGGAAGACCACGATGAGGGTTTGCGGTCCAGTCTGGAGAATCTTGCTGAGTATGTTGAGTAACCACCGGTGCAGATTCAGTTTTGTCCTTTCCTGCAAAAAAACTGCTCCCGCGCAGCATCAATGCTGCATAGGAAGCAGTTTTTTTCGTAACAGCTATTTTCAGAAATAATTCCCGTTAAACTTCGCCGGCAGTCACAAGGTAATTTTCACCGGCTTTAACCTGAAGCGGCTCATCCGCGCCGGCAATGCTGCCGTCAGGCAGCTGAATCTTCAGCCCGCGCGAATATACGATCCGGCATTCCCCGTCACGGGAAGCGCAGATGCGTGCGGATACCAGCAGATGGTCCTTCCATTCCAGCTCCAGCTCATAGCCGCCGCGTGCCCTGATTCCGCTGACCCGGCCGCTCTTCCAGGCCTCAGGCAGGGCTGGCAGCAGACGGAGCTCTCCCAGATGGCTCTGCAGCAGCATCTCGGCAATCCCGGCGGCCGCACCGAAGTTACCGTCAATCTGGAACGGGGGATGGGCGTCGAACAGATTAGGGTAAGCCGAGCGCGACAGCAGTGTCCGCACAAAGCGGTGAGCCGTCTCCCCGTCCCGCAGCCGGGCGTACAGGTTAATCAGCCACGCACAGCTCCAGCCGGTGTGTCCGCCGCCCGAGGCAATCCGCTTCTCGAGGGTCCGCCGGCTTGCTTCAACCAGCTCCGGGGTATCCCGCTCATTAATCTGCTCTCCCGGGTATAACCCGTACAGATGGGAGACATGGCGGTGCCCCGGCTCTGCTTCAGCGAAATCTTCAAACCACTCCTGCACGCGTCCCTCCGCGCCTATTACAAGCGGAGCCAGCCGCGGCAGCGTCTGCTCCAGCTGCTGCCGGAATGCCGCATCCGTGTCCAGAATCCGCGCCGCCTCGAGGCAGTGCCCGAACAGCTCCCGGATCAGGCTCATATCCATCGCCGACCCCATGGATACGCTGCAGGGCTCCCCGTCAGCGGTAACAAAGCGGTTCTCCGGCGAGGTAGACGGACTGGTTACGAGCAGGCCCTCCGGCCCTTCGACCAGCCAGTCCAGCGCGAAGAGCGCCGCCCCCTTCATCAGCGGATAGGCCGTCTCCTGCAGGAAGGCAGGATCAGGGTTATACGCGTAATGCTCCCAGAGATGGCGGCTCAGCCACACGCCGCCCATCGGCCAGAACGCCCAGCTGGCATCGCCGCCGGACGGAACAGAGCTCCGCCACAGGTCCACATTGTGGTGGGCTGTCCAGCCGCGCGCCCCATAATGGACGGCAGCCGTTCTGGCCCCGGTTTCGCTCAGCTCGCCGATCAGGTCAATCAGCGGCCCGTGCAGCTCGCTCAGATTGCCCGCCTCAGCCAGCCAGTAATTCATCTGCGTATTGATATTCGTGGTATAGTTGCTGTTCCACGGCGGGGTAACATGCTCATTCCAGACCCCCTGCAGATTGGCGGCCTGTGAACCGGGACGCGAGCTGCCGATCAGCAGATAACGCCCGTACTGGAAGAGCAGCGCCTCCAGTGCCGGGTCTTCCCCGCCGTTCTTGTACGCATCCAGCCGCTCATCCGTCGGCAGCTCAGCAACTTCGCTCCAGCCGAGGTCAAGCTCCATCCGGCGGAACAGCGACTGATGATCATCGGTATGCCGCTGCTTGAGCACCTCGTACGCCGTCCCGCAGGCAGCCGCCAGCCGCCGTTCGCAGCTCTCCCCCGGGCTAAGCAGCCCTGTACCGCCGCTGCTCTCCACCTGCGCACCTGTGCTCTGAGCCTGCAGCCAGCCGGCAGCCGCACGGCCGCCGCTCAAATGTGCCGCCCTGCTCTTCACCTGCTCATAATCCGTAGCGGCAGCAAGCACCAGCTGCACCTGATCCGCACCGGAGACAACCACGCGCCCGTCTGCCGCTTCAACCCGGCCGCCTGTGGCAATAACCTTCAGATGCAGCTCGAAGGCGATGCCCAGCCCGTCCTCATATTGGATTGCATACGGATGATCCTGGTGATAATTGTCGGCAATATGCGTCGGACAGCGGCCTTCCAGGATAAGCGTTGCTGCTCCCGTCTGCTTCACTGTATGACGCAGCGGACTCGATAGACTCAGCTCCAGATTCAATCCGCCGCGTGCCTCACTCGAAGCCCGAATAACCATCACACCGTCAGGTGCACTGATCCATGCCTCACGGTTGAACAAGCCCGCAGCCGTACGGAAGGATACTGCAGCAATTCCGCTATCCAGATCCAGCTCCCGGCTGTATTCCGTGCAGTTCTCCGTCCCCGGCTGTTTCAGGATCAGATCGCCAAGCGGCATATAAGCCTGGCAGTTCACGCCGAGCATCCGGCTATTAATGAGTTTCTCTGCTTCCGCATAGCTTCCTTCCGCAATCAGCCCGCGCGCCTTCTTCAGGTAACGGAGTGCCTCGTAATTGTTCGTATCGCGCGGGAATCCCGACCATAACGTATCCTCATTCAGCTGGAAACGCTCTTTTGCCGTACCGCCGAATACCATCGCACCCATATGACCGTTCCCAAGCGGCAATGCTTCTTCCCAGACGGCTGCCGGCTGCTTGTATTTTAACTTCCATGTTTGTCCCTGGTTCACGTCCCTCATCCTCTCCCGCTCTGCTTATAGGGGCAGTATACAGCAAAAGACCCGGACAAACACCGGGTCCCTGCTGTTGCATTAAGTTTGTAATTCAGAAAGGATTCCTTGGATTAAAATTCTTTACCGGTCCACAGGGATACTCTCTTTTTCACGAGCTCAGTGAATTCTTTTTCCATATCCTGAGCGCCTGCTTTGTCCAGCTCAGAAAGGAATGCGTCGTATACCTTGTCGAAATCACCCGGCTTGGACAGGATCGCTTCCGGAATGCGCTTGCGGATAATATCTTGAGTCTTCTTGAAGATTACCTGATATTGGCCGTCAGTTGGAACAGGCAGGTTGTACAGGGCTCCGGTTTCTTTTACAGGGAATTCATCTTCTTTAGGGAACAGGTCTTTCCAGGTAGTAGCACCATAGCCGGCAAGTGATTCCTTCTCGGCGTCGGAGTAAGCAGCTACAATTTCATCCGGGAAGGTTGCAGTGTAATAGTTACCAGTAGGATCCTTCACTCCGTCGCCATAACGCGCACCGAAGATCAGATACTGGCCGATACCTGTTTCTTTTTGGAAGTTAGCAACATCGTTGGCTTTTCTGTCCGAAATTTCAGCCGGAACCTCACGTTTGCCTTCTGCATTTACAGTGTAGTGCTTGCCTTCAACACCCCAGCTTCTCAGGATCTGTCCTTCATCGGAGGACATCCAGTCGAGCCATTTGATGATGCGGACAGGGTCTTTAGCTGCAGTTGTAATTGCCAGACCATAACCGTCAATACCTGTCTGCATGAAGGAGTGATCTTTATACTCTTCGCTCAGGGTTACAGGGAAGTGAGCATAAGTATACTCATCTTTACCGGCTGCCTTCAGGGCGTTTTCGCCGTCAGCATATTCCCATTCCTGGGAGATCAGACCAAGTACGCGGCCGCTTGCTACTTTAGCTTTATACTGGTCATCTTTCTGCACGAAAGTATCTTTATCCAGCAGGCCTTGATTGTACATGCCGTTCAGCCAGCGGAAATATTCTTTTTCAACAGGGCGTTTGTAGTGAAGCTGTGCTTCGTAAGTTTCAGGATCAACATAGTACTCACCGTCATCCGGTGCCCCTGTAGTGATGAAGGCAGGGTTAGTTACTGTGATCATGATCTTCCAGTCATCTGCATTGAGTGTGAGCGGAATGGTAGGCTGGCCGTCAGTTTCCGGATGCAGCGCTACGTAATCCTTCAGTACCTTTTCATAATCCGCCAGTGTTTTCACTTCAGGATAGCCCAGCTCTTTAAGTACACGGTGCTGGATTTCGAAGCCGCCAGTTGCGTCAAAGGAGGACTGGCCGACACCCATGTTAGTAGGGATCTGATAGATGCTCTGGTCATCCAGGCTGTATTTCAGACGGTTCATGTTCTCACCGTAGACTTTTTTGAGGTTTGGAGCATGTTTATCAATCAGGTCGGTAAGATCGATAATCAGGCCGGCATCCACCAGGGTGCTCAGGCTTCCTTTTGCAAAGATAAGATCCGGTACGTCGCCGCTGGCAGCCATCATAGCGATCTTCTGGTCGCCGCCGCCGCTGCCGACATCAAATTCGGCCTCAAGCGTTACACCGGTCTTCTCAGTAATAACTTTCCCTACATCATCCTGCATATTATTCCAGTTAGGACTGGCATCCGCACCAAAGAATGAGATCGTAAACGGGCTTGTATCCATTGCCTCGTCTGCCGGCTGGTTCGTTTCTGTGTTGTTACCGGTATTGGCCGGCGTATTATCGGCAGTATTGTTGGCAGCATTGTTATTGCCGCCACAGCCTGCGATTAGCATAGAGCTCAAAAGCATGAGTGTAAAAGCCGTTTTTATGCCTTTGCTTTTCATTTGTAATCCCCCTTAAAAATTTTGTATGTTCCTATATGCATATCAGGCATAACCTGAGTATACCGTTGTTAGCGCTTGCAAAATCAATATAATAATAAATCTTGCAAGCCGGGTGAAGCTTGGGGAGCATAATCCGGCGAAGGTACTCGCTCGGCCCTTATGCTCCCCGGCTATCTTAACCGGAATCTAGGCTTTTACAGCTCCCAGTGTCATACCGCCGACAAAATACTTTTGCAGGAACGGATACACAACGAGAATTGGTACAGTTACAACAATGGTGATCGCCATCTTGATCGATTCAGGTGAAATCTGAGCCATCTGCTGGGCCATATCGTTGGCATTCACCATGCCGCTGCCCTGGTTGGTAGTCGCCAGCACCTTCATCAGCTCATACTGAAGTGTGGTCAGGTGGGCTTTATTACCGTTATACAGATACGTTGTGAACCATTCATTCCATTGTCCTACGGCCAGAAACAGCGCGATGGTTGCCAGTACCGGTTTACAGAGCGGCAGGATGATTTTGTAGAAAATCTTAAAGTCATTCGCCCCGTCAAGCTTCGCTGATTCCTGCAGGGCAAACGGCAGCCCGTCCATAAAGGATCGGATGATGAACACGTTAAAGGCGGATACCGCACCAGGCAGAATGTAAATCCAGAATGTTCCGATCAGATTCATATCTCTCATCAGAATGTACATAGGAACCATACCGCCGGAGAAATACATCGTCAGGGCCAGGAAAACCGAGACAAACTTTCTGGCTCTGAATTCCGGACGGCTGAGCGTAAAGGCCAGCATGGAAGCACTGATCAGACCGAGAAGTGTACCTGAGATAGTGCGCAGAAGTGAAATCTTGAAGCCTTGAATCAGGCCGGTATAGCTGAAGATCCGTTCGTAGTTCTCAAGCGTGAAGGCTCTCGGCCAGATGTAGATCCCGCCGCGGACGGTGTCTGTAGATTCATTGAAAGAAATCGCCAGCACGTTGAGGAAGGGATATAACGTTACGATCATTACAATGGTAAGAAAAACATACAGGAATATATCGAATGCACGTTCAGACTTTGTCATTTGAAAAGCTTTGCTAGCCATCTGGGATCCCCTCCTTACATGATGCTTTCTTTAGTAAATTTCTTCATAACGCCGTTAGCAGTGAACAGCAGGATTACACTGACCACAGAGGTGAACATGCTGATTGCTGTACCATAGGAGAATCTAGATATCTGGATACCATATTTAAGCGCATACAAATCCAGCACTTCCGAATAATCGGTAACCAGGTTGTTCTGTAGCTGGAATTGTTTCTCAAAGCCGATTCCGATCAGGTGGCCGATGTTCATAATCAGCAGCACCATAATGGTTGAACGAATACCAGGCAACGTAATATTGAACATCTGTTTGATTCTGCCTGCACCATCCACTTTTGCCGCTTCATACAGCTCTTTATCAATACCTGTAATCGCTGCCAGATAGATGATCGCATTCCAACCGGTTTCTTTCCATATATCAGCTGCGGTTACTACTCCCCAGAAATACTTCCCTTGGGCCATGAACTGGATCGGCTCATCAATGACATTCATCCAGATCAGCAAATCGTTCACGATCCCTCCATCGATGGAGAGTGTTTTGTAGACAATCCCGCCGACAACAACCCAGGATACAAAGTGAGGCAGGTAGGATACCGTCTGTACCGTTCTCTTGAAGACGCTCCCCCGCAGCTCATTGAGCAGGACGGCAAAGAGGATAGGAACCACGAAGCCGACGATCAGCCCGAGTATACTCATTGCCAGTGTGTTTCTCAGTACGAGATAGAACCGCTCATCCTGGAAAAGCTCCTTGAAGTTAGCCAGTCCGACCCACTTCTGTTCGCCAAATGATTTGGCAGGCTTATAATTCTGAAATGCCATCGTCCATCCCCATAAGGGCAGGTAGCTGAAGATAAAAACCCAGATGACGAATGGAAGAGACATGAGATACAAGTACTTTTGCTGCAGTACGCTACTCCAAAATCCGCTTCTTTTCCGCTTCGCAGGTGGGTGGGGGGTTACGCTTTCATTTGCTGTAACACCGTTTTCAGTGAGCGCTTTCACGATCATTATTCCCCCTTCGTTTTTATATTCATATCATACCGTACCAAAATGTAAGCGAATACCCGACATATTTTATCTAAAATCATATACAAATTAGACATTGAACAGCAGCCGGGGAGCTACTGTTTGTAATCGCTGTCATTGGGGATAGAAAAAGATATTTCTGTACCCCTTCCTTCCTCGCTGGCAATCCTAAGCCCATGCTGCTCCCCGTAATACAGCACCAGTCTCTGATGCACATTGCGCATGCCGATCCGACTCCGCTGCTCTTCTTCAGCCTTGGTGATCACTTCCAGAATCTCAGTCAGGCGCTGATTGGACATTCCGACACCGTCATCGCTGACATTGACCTGAATTTCATTCTCCTGCATCGTCACACTGACATACACATGCACAGTGCCTTCTTTATTCTCCAGCCCGTGAACGACGGAATTCTCGACCAGAGGCTGGATAATCAGCGGCGGAATCAGCACCTCTGCTGCTTTGGCATCAAAGTTAATCTCATACATCAGCCGGTCCTCATAACGGAATTTCTGGATCTCCAGGTAAGAGCGGATCATCTCAATTTCTTCCTTGAGCGGAGCCCGTTCCCGCCCGACCTCCAGATTTTTACGCATCAGCTTGCCGAGCAGCCGGACTATATTGGCAATTTCCTTCTCTCCCTTGAGATGGGCGTTCATGCGGATCGACTCCAGGGCATTAAACAGAAAATGCGGATGGATCTGGCTGGCCATCATCTTCAGCTTGATCTCGCGCTGGGCAATCTCCAGTCTGCTGTTCTTCTCGTTGGATTCAATCACCTGGCTGATCAGCTGGTTGATGCTGGATACCATGTAATTGAACTGGCGCGAGAGCTGGCCGATTTCATCCGTACCGTCGATGTGGGATACAATGTTCAGATTGCCGAGGGCCACCTGGTTCAATTGACGGCTGAGCCGCAGCAGGCGGTTCGTCGTAAGCAGGGAGATAATATACACCATCACGAGGGCAACGAGCAGAACCCCGCTGATAATCAGCAGACCGAGCACACTGACCTTATTCGCACCGCTGAGAATGCTCTGGGTTTCAAAGACGGATATAATTTTCAGCTTGCTGATGCTGAGCTCGGGACTCATCTCATCCAGGATCACATAGGAGTCTTCGCCCTTGACCTGAGTCTGGATTACCTTTTCCGTCTGGCTCTCCAGATTGACGCCGATATCAAATGAGGCAAGCGTCGTGCCGACCAGCTGAGGGTTTTTGGCCGCTACAATATATCCCTGCTCGTCTGTAATGATCGTCTCGAACGGCTCCTGGGACAGCATGTTATTCAGCTCATTCTGATTAACCTGAACCATGATGACACCGGTGCTGTTGTATTCAGGGTAAGACACCTGCCGGATCAGGCTCAGCTTGTTAATGCTTCCTTTGGTCGTGCTGAGAAACTCCTCTTTATCATCAATATAGAGCCAGTAGATGCCCTTGGTCTCCATCACCTTCTTGAACCAGGGTCTTTCTTCCGTCTCGGAGGTCAGCGGAGTAATCGCGAGATTGTTCACAAGCGTCGGATTATCGATAAAAAAGCGGATATTGGCGATCTCCCGGTACTGCAGCATATATTCCTTAAAATCGGTATAGTCCATGTAGGCTTTCGTCAGCTCCAGAATGTTCGGGTACTTCGTATTTACCAGCACTTCAAGCGTATCATCAAAAAACAGCAGATTGGAGATATCCGTGGGCACGCGTAGCTTGCTGGACATCTGGCTTTTGATTTTCTCCACGTTATTGCTTGCCTGGTCAATGGCTCTCTCAAGCGCGGCGTTGCGGAAATAGCTGATCAGGATAATTCCGATAATCAGCACCGGAATCATAACCACAACCACGTAAAACATCATCAGCTTATACTTCAGCTTCATATTATTAATCAGGCTCACAAGCTGCTTCATCTTCATCCTCCCCCGGATATGTCAAACAGGCTGCCCCGCTCATCCGCTGCGGATGGGGAACAGCCCGTCTATCATAAACCCGTGCTTCACGTTCGGCAAGCCCGCAGGCGCAGCTTACTGCTCCTTGCGGAAGGCGCTTGGTGAAACACCGACATATTTGCGGAATTTCGCGTTAAAATAATCTGCATTCATATAACCGACCCGTTCAGCCACTTCATACACCTTCATGCCCTGGGCAAGGAACTGCTTCGCCTTCTCGATTCTCACCTTGTCGAGATACGTATTGAAATGCTCACCGATCTGATTCTTGAACATTTTGCCCAGATACGCGCTGTTATAATTAAAAATCTGCGCCAGCATCCCAAGCTTCAGGTTCTCGTTATAGCGGCGCTGTATCAGATCCGTAATCCGCTTGATCTCATCGCCCCGCCCGCCGCTGTTCAGCTGCCCCGCCAGGTGCTCCAGATAATCTGAAACCATCTGGTGAATATCAATCAGATAAAAGCTGTTGTACACCTCGCTCGCCGGCGAGACATTCCCGCTGATCAGAGTGCGCACCTCGGGATTAGCCGCCTCCAGCCGTGCAATGGTGCTGCTGATCATCCGGATCAGATTGTCTTTGATATAGGATTCGTCATGCCGGGCTTCTACCAGCTTGCTGATAATCTGCTTCACCAGCGGCGACAGGATTGCCGTGCTTCCTGTTTCGACCGCCAGAAGCAGTTCCATCTCCTCATCACGCTCGGAATCGCCGGGCTCCCCCTGCTCATCGGCAGGCTCCTTCGCCGCTTCCGCCCAGTGCTCCATGAATCCGCCGGACAAAATCTCTCTGCGCCCGAAAAAAGCCTGCTCCAGCAGCCCTTTGGCCGCTGCGAACGAATCTGCTATTCCCTCTGGACCTGCAGCAGCACCTCCGGATGCGGCGTAGAAGTCCAGCCCCTCCCTGGAGATAACCCGATTTAATTCCTGCCACAGCGCAGTGCGGGCAGCTGTATCCTTCAGCGGCGCCTTTAGCAGCAGACCGGCATAGGGCGGCAGGCTGAAGAACTCGGCCTCCTCCGGCTGCCAGTGCCGCTCCAATTCACTGCGGACACGCTCTTCCTTTCCTTCCGCCGCCCCTTTGCCGGAATTCAGAAGCCTGAGCAGCACAACCTCACTACTGCCCTGCAGCTTAAGCTTGTCAGCCGCTTCCGTGGGACTGATGTCCCCGGGGCCGGGCTGGAGCAGTCCGCGCAGCCAGACCTCACGGCTGTTCTCCTCCACCACATTCTGCAGGACGCTGAGCATCTCCTCCTGGCCGATTGTCACACGCATCTCCCGCAGATAAGAGATCAGCTCGTCTTCATCCACCGGCTTGAGCAGGTACCCGTCAATGCGGTTTGAAATCGCCCGCTTGGCATATTCAAAGTCGGCATAGCCGCTTAGAATCAGCACATGGCATTTCGCGTTCTGCCTGCGCAGCTCTGTAATCAGCTCCAGGCCGTCCATTCCCGGCATCCGGATATCGGCGACAACCAGCTTGGGTGCAAAAGTATTATACTTCTCAAGCGCCTCGAATCCGTTCGCCGCCGTGGCTACAACGGTATAGCCCTCATCCTCCCATGGAATCAGGCTGCGCAGTCCTTCCCTCAGCTTCGGCTCATCGTCCACAATCAGCACTTTTATCATCAGCTCTCAGCCCCCCTATAACACAAATCCGGAAACAAGAGAAACGGCTATGCCGGCCCTTCAGAGAAGGCGGTAACCGTTTCTGCGAGAAATATTAAGGATTATTGATAGCGTAGAACATATAAATTCTTATTGCGGCTAAGCTCCAGCTATTATTGGCGGTATGCCGCCAGCTTGTCGTTAAGACCGCGGGTCTGTCCGTATACTTCCTGGTAAAGAGCAAACAGTCCGTCATAGACTGCTACCTCTTTCTCATTCGGTTTGAATACTTCTGCCGGCCGGATGAACGCTTCGGCGCATTCACCCAGCGATGCGAACCAGCCGCTGCCGTACGCTGCCAGCATGGCCGCGCCCATCGCAGGACCCTGCTCGCTTTCCAGCTTGATAATGGAAGCATTGAAAATATCGGCCTGCATCTGCAGCCAGGCTTCATTCTTCGCACCGCCGCCGATGGCGATGATTTCCGTAATCTCTTTACCCGATTCACGCACGATCTCAATTGACTCGCGCAGCGAGAACGTGATGCCTTCCAGCACCGAACGTGTAAAGTGAGCCAGGGTATGGCCGGAATCCATGCCGATGAAGCTGCCGCGGATGTTGGCATCCGGATGCGGCGTGCGTTCACCGCTGATGTACGGGGTGAACAGCAGACCGCCGCTTCCTGCCGGAACGGAAGGAACGCCGGACAAAAGCTCATCAAAGCTCTTCTCTGCGGCAAAGGTTTCTTTGAACCAGGTGAGACTGTGACCTGCCGCCAGTGTTACGCCCATGATATAGAAGGCATCCTTCTCACTGTGGTTGAAGAAATGAACCTTGCCTTCGAGGTTAAGATCCTTGTTGGTTTCATAGGAAAGCACAACACCGGAAGTGCCGATACTGCACATGGTCCGGCCTTCGCCGAGGATCCCCGCACCCAGCGCGCCGCAGGCATTGTCGGCACCGCCGGCGAATACCTTCGTCGAAGTCAGCAGCCCGGAAGCCTCAGCAATCTCAGGCAGCAGCGTTCCGGTCTGCTCGAACGATTCCACCAGTCTCGGGCACAGGGACAGCGGCAGGGAGAAGGCTTCGGCAATCTCCGGGCTCCACTGCTTCGCACCCACGTCAAGCAGCAGTGTACCGGCTGCATCGGAGTAATCCATCGCATAATCACCGGTCAGCCGGAAGCGCACATAATCCTTAGGCAGCAGGAACTGATGAGCCTGCTCCAGTGCCTCAGGCTCGTTCTCCTGAACCCAGAGAATCTTCGGCAGCGTGAAGCCTTCCAGCGCCTTGTTTCTGGCGATGTCGATCAGCTTCGTTCCGAGCGTCTTCTCAATCTTGCGGCACTGCGCCGTAGTCCGCGTATCATTCCAGAGAATGGCCGGACGCAGCACCTTGCCCTCGCTGTCCACCAGCACCAGCCCGTGCATCTGGCCGGAGAAGCTGAGCCCGTCTACCTGTGACGGATCAACACCCGATGTTTCGATCAGCCTGCGCAGGCTGACCAGCGTTCCCTGCACCCAATCCTCCGGATTCTGCTCGCTCCAGTTTGGCTGCGGCCGGCTAAGCGGATAAGCCTCCGAATGCTCAAAGGCTACCTTTCCCTGCGGATCAACGAGTACCGTCTTTACCGCGCTCGTTCCGAGATCGACACCGATTACATATTTCATAGTTGGCCTCCTAAAAGATATATGAAGCATAATCTTCACTGTTTAATCTTCGCAATATAACTTGCTTCGTAAGCATTCTCTTTGGATATAAATAGCATATCTAATTCATTTGAACAAGAAAAGGGGCTGCCGAAGAATGCTTTCTTCAGCAACCCCCGTTGCGTTAGTTATAGAGGAACCAGCGGCAGAGCCGCTAATCCGGCAGTTCTGCTTACTCTACAGTAAGAATGTACTGGTTCAGAGTAGCTCTCAGCAGCTCTTGACGTCCGGATTGGTTCGGACGCGGATTTTCGTTGTTCAGCGCATAGTCAGCAAGGGAAGCCAGAGTAGCTTTGCCGGATACGATATCAGCGCCTACGCCTTCAGTGAAGCTGCTGTAACGTTTAGCGATGAAGTCATCGAATACGCGGTCTTCGATCAGCTTGGCAGCCACTTTCAGACCTTTGGCATAAACGTCCATACCGGAGATGTGCGCCAGGAACAGATCCTCAGGCTCGAAGGAAGGACGGCGTACCTTGGAGTCGAAGTTGATACCGCCTTTGCCGAGTCCGTCGTTCTTCAGTACTTCATAAAGTGTCAGGGTAGCGTCATAGATGCTTGCAGGGAATTCATCTGTATCCCAGCCCAGCAGCGGATCGCCCTGGTTCGCATCCAGCGATCCCAGCATGCCGTTGATGCGTGCTACACGCAGCTCGTGCTCGAAGGTGTGTCCTGCCAGTGTGGCATGGTTGGCTTCAAGGTTCAGCTTGAAGTGCTTTTCAAGATTGTATTTCTGCAGGAACGCAATGCAGGTTGCAGCGTCAAAGTCATATTGGTGTTTGGTAGGCTCTTTCGGTTTAGGCTCGATCAGGAACTGGCCGTCGAAGCCGATTTCCTTAGCGTAATCTACTGCCATGCTGAACAGGCGGGCAATGTTGTCCTGCTCAAGAGACATATCTGTGTTCAGCAGGGTTTCGTAGCCTTCACGGCCGCCCCAGAATACATAGTTGTCAGCGCCCAGACGTTTACCAACTTCCAGACCCTTCTTCACTTGTGCAGCTGCGTGTGCGAACACATCAGCATTGCAGGTGGAGCCTGCACCGTGCATGAAGCGCGGGTTGGTGAACATGTTGGCTGTGTTCCACAGCAGTTTTTTGCCGGAAGCCTTCATGCCCTGTTCAAGGATGTCCACGATGGTGTCGATGTTGCTGTAGAACTCACGCAGGGATGCGCCTTCCGGAGCGATGTCTACGTCGTGGAAGCAGTAGTATTGCAGGTCCATCTTTTCCATGAATTCGAAAGCGGCTTCTGCACGTGCCTTAGCCTTGTCCAGTGTGCTCAGCTTATCCCAGGAACGGACTGCTGTTTCAGCGCCGAACGGATCGGAACCGCCTGCTGTTAATGTATGCCAGTATGCCATTGCAAATTTCAGATGCTCTTCCATCGTTTTGCCGGCTACGATTTCTTTCGGATTGTAGAATTTGAATGCGTAAGGGTTAGTGGAACGGCTGCCCTCATAAGAGATCTTGCCTACTGTTTCGAAATAAGCCATTAGTAAAATCCTCCTCTATTTTGCTTCGCCCGCAAGCGTTTACAGCATCATCTTAACACATCTTTTTGACTTTGTATATTGGTTAAACAAAGTTTTAAAAACTTTTTTTTCACTGCGGAGCCTGACCATAAAGTACCCGCCTGCGGCTGCACGTATGCGTAAGCCTGCTGTACTTATCTGCAGCTTTTTTTCCGGGATGCCGCTGCAAAGCCTGTTGCTTTTTAACAGACATCGCACTAGACTAAAGGTCATATGTTAATGAGAACGTTGTCAAAAAAGGAAGTGTACTGCGTGAAGGTTACTGCCGACCAGGCACTGGTCAAAAAGATCAATAAATCGCTTATTCTACATACAATCCGCATGCACGCCCCCGTCTCGCGGGCCCGGGTGTCCGAGATGACCGGCCTTAATAAAGCCACCGTCTCCAATCTGGTTGCCGAGCTGTGTACCCAGGAGCTGGTTACCGAAGCCGGGCCCGGGGAGTCGAGCGGCGGGCGCAAGCCGCTGATCCTGCATTTTAATGCCACGGCAGGCAGCGTCATCGGCATTGAGCTGCGGGTGAAGCAGCTTACCGCCGTGCTGTGCGATCTGGATGGAGGAGTTCTGCAGGAGGTGGACTGCCCGCTGGCTGCACATGATTTCCCTTATGTGCTGGAGCAGATGAAGAGCATCATCAGCGGACTAATCGCCCAGGCTCCACCTTCCCACTATGGCATTGTAGGGATCGGCGTAGGGGTTCCGGGCATGGTCGATGACGGAATTGTGCTGTTCGCCCCCAACCTTGGCTGGGAAATGGTCGATCTGCGGGGCATGCTGGAGAGCAGCTTCGCGGTGCCTGTTACCATTGACAATGAAGCAAATGCCGGTGCGCAGGGCGAGCTGAATTTCGGTGCGGCGCGCGATGTGCGGCACCTTCTGTACATCAGTGCCGGATCAGGGATCGGCTCGGGGATTATTATCGGCGGAGAGCTGTACAAGGGCGCGCGCGGCTATGCCGGAGAGACCGGCCACATGACGATTGAAGCCCAGGGCAAGCCCTGCAGCTGCGGCAGCCGCGGATGCTGGGAGCTGTATGCCTCGGAGAAAACGTATGACAATCCGGGCCTCTCCCTGCCTGCACGCACAACGGGCGAGCTTGTCCGTCACGCCATATCCGGGCAGCCGGATGTTCTGCAGCACTTCGCCTCGATCGGGGAATATCTGGGGATCGGCGTAACCAATCTGATCAACAGCTTCAATCCGGAGCTGATTGTTATCGGCGGAGCGTTATCGGAGGCTGAGCCCTGGCTGGGCGGGCCGCTGCGCCGGGTCGTAGCCGAGCGCACGCTCCCCTACCACAAGCAGCAGCTGGAGATTACCTTCTCCCGCCTGGGCAGCCGCGGAACCGTAATCGGCGCCGGATTCTCGGCCGTCATGCATTTTCTCGGCAATATCCGGGTAACCCTATAAATAAATTGACGTAAAATTGCCGCAATTAGGGCAGCTTGGGTGCAGCAAAAACAGCAGGAATGTTTTATAATTAAACTCATATAAGTGTGATATATGTCACACTGGTTTTTCCCTGAACGGAGAGTGAGTTTATGACCTATGTTGATACATCTGACATTTCGGCGCAGATGTTCATCACTGTGCTGCTGCTTTTACTCATTATCGCTCCTTTGGTCAGCCTCGGTGTACTGCGCCTGTTTCAATCAAAGAAAAAGTCAGGCATCATGCTGATTATCAGCGGTGCCGCTGTCTATGGTGTTTTTCAGGTTGTCATGTCTATCACCCACATGTTTACTTAACGTATATTACCGGATGGATGTTCATGCGGGTCCAAGAGAAAAGGCCATACCGCCCCGGAAGGGACGGCATGGCCTTTTAAAATATTGAATCTAGAGGAGACACAGAAACAATGATTATCGCTGCGGTTCTTTTTGATTTGGACGGAACATTGCTGGACCGGGATTCATCACTATCTATATTTGTAAGAGATCAATATAATCGTTACCCGGAGCTTCAAACCGTTGCCGAAGAAATCTTTGTTCAACGTTTTATTGAACTTGATAATCATGGTTACGTATGGAAGGATAAAGTATATCAACAGCTTCTACATGAGTTTTCCATTCAAAATATGGACTGGGCATTACTTTTAAATGACTACATAAAGAACTTTCATAAGCATTGTACAGGTTTTCCGAACCTGCTAAAGATGCTTACCGCGTTAAAGGAACAAGACATAAAGTTAGCCTTGGTATCAAACGGTTTTGGCCAATTCCAATATGATAACTTCAAGGCCTTACATATCGAACATCTATTTGACGAGGTACTAATATCTGAGTGGGAAGGACTGCGGAAGCCTGATAAAGCTATTTTCAATCGTGCATTGGCTAAACTTGGAGTAACCGCCGATAAGGCTCTCTTTGTTGGAGATCACCCGGAAAACGATATACGGGCAAGCCGTGACGCTGGAATGAAGGCGGTCTGGAAACGAAATGGACCGGTTGATGCTATTACTGATGCTGATGCTATAGTGGATGATTTAGAAGAATTGATAAATATAATTCAGCACTACACAACCCAATCACCTTGATAATCTGATAAAGCCAGACTTTGCAGTTAAAAGAGCTCACATTCTGCTCTGCGCCAGTGCATTTACGGACAATACGCAGGCAAAGCGTTCGACTCCGGGGTATTTTTCACCCAGGCTGGTAACGGCAAAGCCCGTGCTTCTGTAGAATCCGGCAGCCTCATGATCCGTCTCCGCCGTAACCGTCTCGATCCCGGCTGCCCGGCTGACCTCGGCAATCATTCCCCGCCCGATTCCTTTGCCCTGCCATTCCGGCTTCACGGCAATATGCCTAATTTCTACCGTATGCTCATTATGCCGCTGCAGCCCTGTAATTCCGCTCAGCTCCCCATTTATAAAACAGCCGAACAGCTCCCTCGAATCACCGGTAAAATACCGGTTCATCTCCTGCTCCGCAGCCTCTTTCCCATCAGCCATACACAGGGCAAGCAGCTCCATCACCGCGTCCTGGTTCCAATAATCCCTTAAGCATATTAACAAGACACACAGCCCCCCCTTTGAAGTTGAATCACGAAGCGAAAGCAAAGACCGCCCCCGTTAAGGAAGCGGCCGGTACATATTCTATAATGAACAACGGTTGCTTATACAGTTGCCAGTGCTTTTGCGAATTGGGTTTTATTCATGCCTACGATTTTGAAATCGCCGATTACCGTTACAGGTACTGCTCTCATTCCCATATCCCATACCTGCTGGGCAAAGTCATCGTTCTGCTCGATGTTGCGCTCCTCGTAGGGTACGCCTTTTTCACTCAGGAAGCTTTTGACCTGACGGCAGTGCGGACAATTGGTGGATGTATACACAATTACATTTTCCATCGGATGTTCCCTCCTAAAGGTTTGGTATTACAGAATAACAGCGCTGTGCTCCAGGCTTTCAATATATTTCTCGGCATCCATTGCTGCCATACATCCGCTGCCTGCTGCAGTAATCGCCTGTCTGTAACGGGTATCCTGCACGTCGCCGCAAGCGAAGACCCCCGGAATGTTCGTCTCGGAAGTACCCGGATTGGTTACGATATATCCGTTAGCATCGGTTGTGATCTGTCCGCCCAGGAAAGAAGTGTTCGGATGATGCCCGATGGCTACGAATACACCGCTTGCTTCAATCAGTTCTTCTTGACCGGTTATATTGTTCAGCACCTTAAGTCCGGTTACGCCTTTATCACCGGCTACTACTTCCAGCGGAGTGCGGTTGAGGCCCCAGGTTACTTTATTGTTGTCGCGTACACGCTCCTGCATAATCTTGGAGCCGCGCAGTTCTTCACGGCGGTGTACCAGGGTGACCTTGGATGCAAAACGGGTCAGGAAGCCCGCTTCCTCAAGTGCGGAATCTCCGCCGCCGACAACGACAATCTCTTTACCGCGGAAAAAGAATCCGTCACAGGTAGCGCATGTGCTGACCCCGCGGCCGATATTGTCCTGCTCACCCGGAATGCCGAGGTACTTGGCTGTTGCACCGGTGGAGATGATCAGGGTATCCGTTACCAGCTCACCCATTCCTTCTACATGCAGCTTGAACGGGCGGTCACCCAGCTCCACGCTGTTCACCCAGCCGGTAATAAACTTCGCACCGAAGCGCTCAGCCTGCTGACGCATATTGTCCATAAGTTCCGGTCCCATAATCCCTTCAGGGAATCCCGGAAAATTCTCAATTTCAGTTGTGGTGGTAAGCTGTCCACCCGGCTGCGGGCCTTCAATAACCAGCGGGTTAAGGTTGGCACGGGCCAGATAAATAGCAGCAGTCAGTCCGGCCGGTCCGGTACCAACAATAATGGATTTGTACATAATGATATCCTCCTTGAGATGGACGGCTGAGCGCCGGATCTGCAATTCCTTAATTAAAATAATTATAATGTAGTATTTATTATGATCATCTCAAGGGAATATGTCAATATGCCAGACTCGTGCGAATGGACCTTTTTTGTGAACAATTCAATTTTAAACAATTAATTTTCCTGAAGCAGGATTGTTACCCTTATTATATAGATTGAACTAATGATTTTTATGTTCGGATCGGCCCATTCTCCGGACTATATCCGCTGTTCGCAGCTCATTATCTTAACAGCCTCAGCCCGTTCAGTATGACCAGGATGGTACTGCCTTCATGGCCGACTACGCCGAACGGAAGGGCAATCCCCTGCAAAAAGTTGCTCAGCATCAGTGTAACAATCACTGTCACCGCAAAAATCATATTCTGCTTCACAATCCGCTGCGTTCTGCGGGCCAGCTCAATGGTCGAGGCAATCTCTTCGATATTGTCATTCATCAATACAACATCGGCAATTTCCAGTGCAGCGCCGCTGCCTTTCATTCCCATGCCGATGCCTACTGTAGCTGTTGCGAGTGCAGGAGCATCATTCACGCCGTCGCCGACCATCACGACCTGCCCGTATTGCCCGCGCAGCTCCTTGATCCGGGTAACCTTATCCTCCGGCAAAAGATCGGCAAATACCAGATCCACTCCAGTCTTGCCGGCCATCACACCTGCCGCGGCCTTCCGGTCTCCTGTCAGCATAGCCACTTTGACTCCCAGCCTCTGCAGTTTCTGCACAGCGGCTGCCGCCTGCGGACGTACCGTATCCTGCAAAGCGATCATCCCGGCGATCCGCTCTTCCTCCAGGATCAGCGAAACGGTTTTGCCTACACTCTCCAGCTGCTCCCGGACAGCTGTCCACTGTGCATAACCGGCAGCCTCCGCCGGTGCCTGCTCATCGAGGATATCCGATCTGCCGATTCTCCACAGCCTGCCGTCAATGCGCCCTTCAATTCCCCAGCCGGTCACGGACTTGTTCTCTTCCGTGCTGTACAGCTCCACCTGCTCCTCTTCGGCCAGCCGGACAACGGCTTCTGCCAGCGGATGACTGGACAGCTTTTCAATGGAAGCACTGACGGCCAGCAGCTCCTTACGGCTGTAGCCTTCTCCGGCAATCAGATCAGTGACCTGCGGCACCCCCTTAGTCAGCGTCCCCGTCTTGTCAAAAGCGACCACCTTCACCTTTGCCATATTCTCCAGATGGACGCCGCCTTTGAACAAAATGCCTTTGCGTGCGCTTTTGGAGATGGCCGACAGCATGGCGGGCATGATCGATGAAACGAGGGCGCACGGAGATGCGACCACCAGGAACACCATCGCTTTATAGAAGGTGTTGCTCCAGCTCCAGTCCAGCACAAACGGCGGCAGGATAATCAGCGCTGCAGTAGCGATAACAACAACCCGGGCATAAACAGACTCCAGGCGTTTAATGAAGCGCTGCGAATCGGGCACTTCCGTCTCTGCTTCCTCGACCATCCGGATGATCTTGGCAAAAAGCGTATCCTCAGCAGCAGTCGTAACCTCGATGTACAGCGGACCTTCTCCATTGACTGTCCCCGCAAATACTTCATTGCCGGCCGCCTTCTCGACCGGCAGCGATTCGCCGGTGATGGAGGCCTGATTAACGGAAGACTCCCCGCGGCACACCTTGCCGTCCGCCGGAATCAGCTCACCCGGACGGACCAGCAGCAGATCGCCTACCGCCAGCTGGTCAATCGGCACCTCACTCATCGCTCCCTGCTCAATGCGGATCGCCGTTGCCGGCTTCAGTGCCATCAGCGCGGAAATATCCTTTTTGCTGCGTTCCATTGTGTAGCTCTCCAGCGCTCCGCTCATGGCAAAAATAAAGATCAGCATCGCACCTTCATTCCAGTAGCCAATCGCTGCCGCCCCCAGTGCAGCGGCAATCATCAGCAGATTGACGTCGAGGTCACGCTCTTTGACCAGCGTCTCTACACCTTCCTTGGCCTTGATCCAGCCGCCTACTGTATATGAAATTACATAGAGTATTACGGATAGTACTTCTGACCAGCCGCTGGCTGCCCAGGCTATAAGCATCAGCAGCCCGCTGCCTAGCGCAGCCTGCATTTCCGGATTACTGAGCATAGCTACCGGGTCAAACCGCCGCGGCTTAGGCGCCCGGGGCTGCTGACCGGTACCCTCGCGGGCTGTTGATTTAGGGAGTTGTTTGGATGTTGCTTGCATAGTTAATCACCTTCCTGAATGTATTTGGGGATGAACCCCGGGGTGTGGCCGGCAGCTTGCCGGCTGCTAACTGGTTAAGTGCCTGTTCAGCCTTACTGAGAATGAGAGCCATTATTACAGCCCCTAAAATGACACATGCTGCCCCGGCTCAGCCGGGACAGCATGGTAAATGAGAATGATAATCATTGTTGTGCTATTGCAAATATATTTCCTCAGTGCAACTTATACCTATACTATACCACTTTATGCGTGAAAGTAAACCTGTGGTTAGCCTGAATTCCTGAATGAATGTGTCAGATTTACGGATTTCCATAATCAGGGGCTCTATTTAACCTTGTATAAGCCCTCTCATAACCGGTTATTCCCCGGTTGATCGGTGATTAGCTGAATGTAAGTAAAGAGCAGGCAAACCAGAGAGAATATAAGAACCCTTTAATTGAAAAATTGACTAGACTAGTGCTGCCCCTGCAGCTAAGTGGATTTTTGCCAACTAATTCTATTGTTACTCGACATTTCAGGTCATTAGGTGGAAAAATAACACTTATTTTTGACTGTAAGCTCCATTTGTAGTAAAAACCGTAGAATTAATTGACGTTTTTCCACCTAATCGCATCTCTTTTTGTATATTGCCCTGAAATAGATGGAGTTTTTCCAATTAGTTAGATTAGCGAGCCCCTGCAGATTGGTTGCCGAACAAGAAATACGACATAGTCGCATTCCTTTCACTCCTATTCCGGCTTCCCGGCGGCTTCAGCTCATTTGCTGTATTCCTAACAATAAAAAAAAGCGGCATCCCGCTTTTAAGCAGGATACCGCCAAGATAAGTGTATGAATTGTTGAAGTGCATATATTACCTACCGGCAGACCTCAGGAGCTGCAAGCCTACAGCCATCCTTCGGCGGCTGTGTCGGTGTTGTCCTGCCGGGCCATCCAGGTCAGGCAGGCCGCCCGCAGCAGCGCCTCCGTCCGCTGGCCGGCGCTGCAAAAGATCCCGCTCATGCCGATCCGGTACAGATCGGCAAGCGCTCCCGCCGCCGGCGCCCCGGCGGCGAGCACCACAGCCGCCGGCTTCACGCGCCGCACGGCGGCAAGCGCGGCTTCCGCCGCCAGGACGAAGTCCGCGGCGGCGGGCTCCTCCGGCGCGGCAGGCTCCGCCGCGCCGTCCAGCACCAGGAAATCGGCGATGCGCGCGATTTCCCCCGCGGCGGCGGGCGGCATACCGGGGGCGATACGCGCCCCGATGCTGCACGCCGCCGCGTAAGCGTGGCCGAGGGTCTGCTCGGCCACGTCCTCGATGAATTCGCGCTGCACCGCGAATTCAGCACTGCTGGCGGGGTACGGCGCCAGCAGATCGATGCGGCTGTCGCTGCCCAGCCGCTGGTTCGCCGCCACGGCGGCGAATAAGGCTTCGAGCTGCACGTCCTGCAGCTCCTTCAGCTTGCCGGGCCGGACTGCCAGCTCCGGCGTGTGCAGCAATGTGACAGCGGCCCAGATGCTGTCCGCCGATTCCAGCAGGGCAGCGGAAGCAGCCCGCAGCCGGTAATAAATGCGCTGCAGGGTACGCTCGGCCTGAAGCGCATCCTCGCTATACAGCCAGCATTCATATAATCCGGCCAGCTCCGGCGTTTGAAGCCATTCTTCACTCCGGATCAGGCATGGACCAGCCGGGAAGGCACCGGATTCATCCCGCAGCAAAGGCCGGTCTCCTTGCCCCTCACGCAATACCAGGAAGGCAGGGCGCTCTCCGGTCCGCCTCAGATAGGCACGGCCGGACGGTTCTGCCCCCTTAGCCCCCTTTTCTGCGGTGATAAACTCCGCGGCAGCGGAAGCTACAGATGCAGCCTGGCTCATCTCCACTCCTAGCGCCCGGTCAGCAGCACTATACTTGAACGGGCGCTCTCCATTATCGCGATTGTGATCCTGCTGTCGTTCACCCTTCATCTCCGCACCCACCTTTTTTGGCTTTGGATTGCTGCCGGATGTGTCCTGCAGATCCGTGCTGTTTCCGGCATTTAACATTTCTACATCTTATAAATACTGAAGCAGCCCCGGAAATATGCAAGCGGTCTCAATTAACAGGCATACAACAGCAAGTCACCCCGGAGCAAAATGATAATCAGCGAGTATAAGGGTGCTCTGAATGCACTGCCAACACCAGGCTCCGTACAGCCAGACACAACAAAATAGGCCAACCAGTAGTTTCTGGTTGACCTAATAATACGAAAAAAAGTCTCTGCCGCGCTCCCTTCATTCAGCTCAAATCTTTAGGCTGAACAAAGACGGGCACGGTAGAGACCCTTTGTAGTAGCGCAAATTGATTTTGTCTTACTGCTGGCTTGCAGCGATTGCCTGCTCCAGATCATGCAGGATATCATCGATTGCTTCCGTACCGATCGACAGGCGCAGAAGCTCTGGCTTAACGCCTGCAGCTGTCTGCTCTTCAGCGGACAACTGCTGGTGGGTAGTGCTTGCAGGATGAATGATCAGCGACTTCGAATCGCCGACATTAGCCAGGTGGGAGAACAGCTTCACATTCTCTATCAGCTTGACACCCGCAGCAGTGCCGCCTTTAATACCAAAGGTGAGGATGGCCCCCTGGCCCTTAGGCAGATATTTCTGCGCAAGCGCGTAGGAAGGATGGCTTGGCAGACCGGCATAGCTGACCCACTCTACATCTTTATGGTTTTCCAGGAACTGCGCCACTTGGAGTGCATTCTGGCTGTGGCGTTCCAGTCTCAGATGCAGCGTTTCAAGCCCCTGCAGCAGCAGCCAGGAGTTAAACGGTGAAATCGCGGCTCCCAGATCACGCAGCAGCTGGACGCGTGCTTTGATAATATAAGCAATCGGTCCTACCGCTTCCGTGTACACGACCCCGTGATAGCTCGGGTCCGGTTCGGTCAGGCCCGGGAATTTGCCGCTTGCCTTCCAGTCAAATTTACCGCCGTCAACGATAATGCCGCCGATTGAAGTACCGTGTCCGCCGATAAATTTGGTAGCCGAATGAACCACGATATCTGCCCCGTGCTCAATCGGACGCAGCAGGTACGGGCTCGGGAATGTATTGTCAACAATCAGCGGAATGCCATGCTCATGGGCAATTGCTGCAACAGCTTCAATGTCCAGCACATTCCCCTGCGGATTACCAATAGTCTCGGCATAAAGCGCCTTGGTCTTATCCGTAATGGCAGCGCGGAAGTTTTCCGGGTTATCGGAATCCACGAACTTGACCTTAATTCCCAGCTTAGGCAGAGTGGTTGAGAAGAGATTATACGTTCCGCCATACAGGCTCGCTGAGGATACAACCTCATCGCCCGCACCGGCAATATTCAAAATCGAGAAGGAAATAGCCGCCTGTCCGGAAGCCGTCGCGAGCGCGCCTGCCCCGCCTTCAAGCGCAGCAATCCGCTGCTCGAACACATCAGTAGTCGGATTCATCAGACGCGTATAAATATTGCCGAATTCTTTCAGAGCAAACAGGTTGGCAGCATGCTCGGCATCCCGGAAACCATAGGAAGTGGTCTGATAAAGCGGTACTGCACGCGATAGTGTAGTGGGATCAATCTCCTGGCCGGCATGAACAGCCAAAGTTTCGAACGACAGCTTACGGTCTTCTGACATTTGTATTTCCTCCCCTGTTATCATTGGTGGCAAACATTAACAATTAAGAATTGTAACTATTCTCTCACAAATGATGTTATTTGGGAAGCAAAAATTCCCATTAATCCGGTGTGTTTTATTATATTTATAAAATATCCACTCTAACCGTACTCTTCCTTCCAGATTAGCCTAAATCAGCACGAAAGTACACGCTTACATTTTATTATTGAACCATTTCACCTACTGACAATCACCATAACTGCAGTTTGTACAACAAATTAAGCTATGTTTCTTCTTGCTTACGGTTTAACTGCATTTGGCGTGCAGTGGACATAAACGTATGGCTGTATCCCCCGGCTCAGCTCCCCACTTGCTTTCAGCCTCATCAGCCGCTGCCCACAGCTCACTCGCGCTACTCTGACCTACTCCTCCAAGCACTCCAGCTGCGAAACAAATCTCCCCATTATGCTCCTGCCGGCGGCTTCGGCAAAAAATAATACACCAGGCTGTCTACTAGCTCCTCCTTGCGATGAAACCCCAGCCGCTCCAGCAGCCGGGCTGAGCGCTCATTTGCCGGATCGGCAGTTGCTTCAATGAGCTCCAGTTCCATTTGTTCAAAGCCCACCCTGATCACCTGTGTAATAGCTTCTGTCATGAGCCCCCGGCCCCACCAGGCTGTAGACAGATCGTAGCCGATTTCTGCCCTGGCCTGCGTACCGGTTACCCAGCAGTGAAAACCGCAGGTCCCTGCCAGCTGCCCGCTTGCCTTATCAAAGAGTCCCCAGCGGCAGCCGGAATCCTCGGTGTGAAACCGGATAATCTCTGATGCCTCCGCCATATCTTTGCACGGGGGAATGTCCATGTACCGCGTAACCTCTTCATCCGCAAAATGCCGGAACACCGCTGCACTATCGCTTTCTTTTAACACCCTTATGTATAAACGCTCCGTTTCCAGCTCCGGAAAAACAAACTTTCCCTCCATCCGTCTTCCTCCCGACCTGCCAAATTCACGTTCCTGATATGAAAAATAAGCAGGAGAACAATATAAAATAATGTTCCCCTGCTTGTCCTGCCGCTAAAAAACCTGCTTATTAGTAGCTGCTCTGGCTCTGCTCGCCCTTGGCAATGGCTACCCCGCCGCTCGTTCCGATCCGGGTTGCGCCCGCTCCGATCATGATCAGCGCGTCTTCGCTGCTGCGAACTCCGCCGGAAGCTTTTACACCGATGTCAGGACCTACGGTTGCACGCATCAGCGCGATGTCTTCCCTCGTTGCTCCGCCTGTAGAGAAGCCCGTCGAGGTTTTCACGAAATCTGCACCTGCTTCTACAGCTAGCTTGCAGGCGCGAACCTTTTCTTCTTCACTCAGGAGGCAAGTCTCGATAATGACTTTGGTCAGCGCTTTGCCGCGTGCCGCCTCAACAACAGCCGCGATATCACGCCGCACCAGCTCGTCGTCCCCGTCCTTCAGAGCGCCGATGTTAATGACCATATCTACTTCGCCGGCACCGTTTGCAATGGCATTGGTTGTTTCAAAAGCCTTGGTCTCCGGAGTTGAAGCTCCCAGCGGGAAGCCGATTACGGTGCATACTTTTACTTCAGGAGTATCCTTCAGCACTTCATGGGCTACCGCAACCCACGCCGGGTTGACGCAGACAGACGCAAATTTGTAGGTTTTGGCTTCTTCCGCCAGCTTGATGATATCTTCTTTGCGGGCATCCGCTTTGAGCAGCGTATGATCTATGATCCGGGATATTGTGTTCTCACTCATTGTTAATTCCTCCATGGTTGTAGATGTTCTCACACCTTGTAATCATACCAATAGTGGCCTGCTTTGGAAAGCAAAAGGGCCACCGGCATCCTTCCCGGGAGCTTAATGGCATAAAATCTAAATCCTATTTATTAATTTAAAAAATAAAAAGGTTAAATATGAAAAATATCCCTTATCAAAACAGCTGCAATCGTTATAATAAATGAGTGATTATGAATACCTTTTTTTAACATTTATCTAGTGATAAGGAGATGTTTGGACAGATGGGAAGCTTTAATTTTGCAACAAATTCCGCAGAAGCTATTCTAAATGTACAAGTGGAAGGAACAATGTCGGAGGAGGATGCCGGACGTTTTATCCAGGAATACAATCAGACTGTGAGCCAGTTCGATCCTTCCCGGTACGACATTGTGCTGGATTGCACCAAACTGAATGTCTCCACTGCTGATGTACTGCCTATGCTGGAGCAGTGCTATCTTTTGTATCAGCAGTCCGGCTTCAAAAAGGTGATCTTTACCATCGCTAAGAGCCCGATCCTCAAAATGCAGCTCAGCCGGGTCGCCCGCAGCACCAAACTTGAAAATTACGAAATTATTGAAGTGTAGGTGAAGCTCATGGAGCATACCGGAGACAATATCAGAATTTGCAATGCCGCTTATTATCATCCGCAGCATGTGGTAGACAATGATTATTACTTGGAGCACTTCGCCGCTCTAGGCAAGGATATCAAGAGGTTTCTGGAAATGATGGGCCGTGAGCGAAGGTATATTATTAAGGACGAACATGAGAATGCTTTAACTATGGGTTATGAGGCAGCACAAAAAGTCCTGGCCGATGCCGGGCTGGCGGGTGAGGATCTTGATATGATCGTATTCGCCTCACAGACACCGGAATATACGTACCCGACCAATGCCCTGCTGCTGCATCACCGGCTTGGCGGCAAGCACCGTGCTATTACACTCGATTCCAATGCCAACTGTGCAGGGATGGTAACCGCTGTTGAGCAGGCCAGCCGTTATATGCAGGCTAACCGCAGCATCCGCTACGCGCTGATTGTCGGCAGCGACTACAGCTCCATTAATTGCAGGACAGACGATGAGATTACATATCCCAATTTCGGGGATGCCGCTGCGGCTGTCATTCTGGAGCGGACCCCGGAGGCTTTGGGCTTCAAGGACTCCATATACTATACCGATTCCGCAATCTGGGAGAGTATTACCTTTCCGGCCTGCGGACTGTCCGGCATTTACCGGGAGGGCATAACGCCGGATGATATCAAGCTCCGCTGGAATCCCTTCGACGGTTCCGTATGTGTTGAAGCAGCGGTTAATGACATTAAGGAGCTGCTGGACAGGAACGGTCTTGCTGCCGGAGATATTTCCGCATTTTGCCTTTCGCAGTTTTCGCTGAAGAATATCGAGCTGATCCGAAAAGGCCTTGGACTGGAAGCTGAGGCTGAAAGGTTTATCTATGTTGGCGGCGAGTTCGGCTATACAGCGACCAGCAGCCCGTTCATCGCTTTTCAGCGCGGGGTGGAGGAAGGACGGATTCAGCGCGGGGATCATATTATCTTCTGGTCTGTAGGGGCCGGCTGGCAGATTCCTACAATGTTATATCAATACTGATTCAGCAGCTCGGATAAGCCTGCCGATGCGGCTGTTTAGAGAGCCTTGCCCGGAACAACTTGCGGGTAAGGCTCTCTTTTATATAAACATCGATGCCGGTGCCTTCTCCTGTGTCCCGATCCGTCACAAAATAAACCCTCGGGCAAAAGACCACCGTCCGTCTATGGGGTCTGCAGGGTCAAGCCTTCGGAAGTAAGCTGGTATTCCTCTGCTGCGGATTCACCCAAGTCAGCGGCTTCATAGATCAGATCGTCCCTTAGTAACACGGAATCCGCCTGCAGGGCATCATTTAGATATGCCTCCTCGGCATGTCCGTCATGCCAGCGGTACACATAGGCAGCCATGGGTGTACCGTGGGCAGACACTACTTCAGCACTTCCATCCCGGTCAACATCAGCTTCATGGGTATGTCCGGTATCCACCTGTAGGATTCCCGCCGGTATTCCGGCCTTATCTATCGTGTAGTAACTGCTGAGCGTTGAGTTGGCCCCCAGCCCTCCGGTGATTTTTATAGCTATACCGTTAAAGGCACTGACCGCTGCTGCATTCAGATCCTCCGCTTTACGGTAATTATAGGTACCGGCCGGACCGAGGCTGTAATGGGCTCCAGATGTCCTGAGGTCAGCATACACATAGTCCTCATCTCCCGGAAGGGTATAAAAGGTGATTTCGGTTCCGCCAAAATCCTTCAGCCGCTGCACTGACACCGTCTCAGCGTCCGAAGGAATTCCTGTTAATGACGCTTCGGGCTGCGGCGGCAGCTTCGCTTCCTGCCAGTCCAGTGTGATGATAGCTTCCAGCTGCGTATGGTCAGGGGGCAGAATTGGTGTGGTTACTGTTACCTGGTCCGGAGCTGCAGGTGTGAATGGCTCAGCAGCGGGAATGGACGCCGGGGCGTCATAGTCGGGTAACGAGGCCGTGTTAACGGGCCCTATAACAGGAGACTGTTCTGCATCATTGCTGCCGGAAAATCCGCATCCTGTGGTAAGAAGGAACAGTACGGCCAGAAGTGCGGCCGCTTTTGGAATGATGTTCATCGGGTGACACCTCTGGCTTAGTGGAATTATTACCTAAAAGTATACGCATCCCCCCGCTGGCAAAGGTAACGATATAGATGCCTTGCGACTACAATGTTGTTGCATTTCTGACTGCAACTCTTAATACAAACGCATCTGACACCAAGGAATACTTTTAAACACCAGTTCATTTCACACATTTGGCCCATTCGGTTCCGCAGGCCGAAATCAGAGGCATTTTTGCCCTTCATTTGGCCCATTCGGTTCCGCAGGCCGAAATCAAAGGCATTTTTGCCCTTCATTTGGCCCATTCGGCTCCGTGAGGCGAAATCAGAGGCATTTTTGCCCTTCATTTGGCCCATTTGGCTCCACCCACACCGGCGCGGGTAGAAACGGAACTTGAATCCAAAGCTGTTCTAAACAAAAAAACAGCTCTCTCCGTAGAGAAAGCTGTCTGTCCTGGTATAATCAACCCCGGTTAAACATGTCCGCCGGACAAGCCAAGCCCGATGCGGTCAATGAGCTGTGTGCTTTGTTCGTTTAAGCCGGTAATGGTTACTTTTTTGCCCAGAGCCTCATATCTGCTGATGGTTTTGGCAATCGCTCCGGCGGCTGACTGATCCCATACATGGGAATGGCTAAAGTCGATGACAATCTGCTCCGGATCGGCCTCGTAATTGAACTCTTGGACAAAATGACTGGTCGTTCCAAAGAACAGCTGTCCCGTGACTGTATAAGTAACGGTATTTCCGGCCGTATGGACATTCAGGCTGATTGAAGCCATTTTCCAGGCAAAGGAAAGTGCGCTGAGCAGAACACCGAACAGTACACCGATCGACAAATTGTCTGTAGCCACTACTGTCACTACCGTAACGATCATCACCAGGGCGTCCGCACGCGGAACACGGATCAGTGAGGTCAGGGAGCTCCACTCAAAGGTGCTGATGCAGACCATGATCATGACTCCGACCAGTGCACCCATCGGGATCTGCTTGACCACATCCCCGAGCACAAGAATCAGAATCAGCAGGAAAACCCCGGATACAAAGGTGGACAGGCGGGTCCGTCCGCCCGATTTCATATTGACCATAGACTGGCCGATCATAGCACAGCCTGCCATACCGCCGAAGAAGCCGGTGACGATATTCGCCAGCCCCTGGCCTTTGGCCTCGCGGTTCTTATCGCTCGGAGTATTCGTAATATCATCGATCAGCGTTGCCGTCATCAGCGATTCAAGCAGACCCACTGCGGCGAGTGACAAGGAATACGGCAGAATGGTCAGCAGCATGTCCAGCGTAAGCGGCAGCTGCGGAAGATGGAAGAGCGGAAGGGCCGAGGTAATCTCCCCCATATCCCCTACCCTTTTCACATCAAGGTCCAGCATAATACTGAGCACCGATACAATAATAATAGCCACAAGCGCTGACGGCACCGCCTTTGTAAAACGCGGAACCGTGTAGATAATAACCAGTGTCAGGGCCACCAGGGCATACATCACCCAGCCCTGTCCCTCAAAATGTACAAGCTGGGCCATAAAGATCAGAATCGCCAGCGCGTTGACAAAACCGGTCATAACCGGCTGCGGCAGGAAGGTAATGAACCTGCCCAGCTTCAGCACGCCCATCAGAATCTGAAAGATTCCGCAGAGAATCGTCGCCGCGAACAGGTACTCGATGCCGTGATTCAGCACAAGGCTGCCGACGAGCAGGGCCATAGCTCCGGTTGCTGCCGAAATCATGCCGGGCCGGCGCCGGCGAGTGCAGTGACTACCGCAATGCAGAAGGAGGCGTACAAGCCGACCATCGGGCTGACTCCGGCCAGGATCGAGAACGCGATTGCTTCCGGAATCAGCGCTATGGCAACGGTCATGCCCGACAATACATCACTTCTGGTGTTGGAAAACCAGCCGTTATTCAATTGATTTTGCTTCAAAATGCTGTTTCCTCCTGTGTCTGTTAAGGTGATGGGTACATCCCTCAGATGTCCCGGTCCGGTGCAACGCCAATGTTCCCCATTGTACCCGACATCCCTTAATCCCCACAAAAGTTACATATGCACTTGTAAGCGGTTGTTTCAGGCCATTCCTCACAAATCCTGCTGTTTCCTTGTAAATCCGGTTATTTTTAATTTTGGCGGAACAGCCCGGAAGCCTTAACCTCGCTGAAGAAGGTGTTGAACTCCTCGATGTTCAGCTGCTGCGCCGCATCGGAGAGCGCTGTGGCCGGATCGGGATGAACCTCTACCATAATACCGTCGGCACCGGCGGCAAGCGCAGCCTTGGCACAAGGAATAAGGATATCCTTGCGTCCGGTGGAGTGTGTAACATCGACCAGAACCGGCAAATGGCTCTCCTGCTTGAGAATCGGTACTGCCGATATATCAAGTGTATTGCGCGTCCATTTCTCATAAGTGCGGATTCCGCGTTCAATCAGCATAACCTGGGTATTGCCGCGTGACATAATATATTCAGCTGCATGCAGGAATTCTTCCATTGTCGCCGCAAGCCCCCGCTTCAGCAGCACCGGCTTGTTCAGCTCTCCGGCCGCCTTCAGCAGCTCGAAGTTCTGCATGTTGCGTGCACCGATCTGGATAATATCCACATAGTCCAGTGCAGGCTCCAGATGGGCCGGGTCAACGATCTCACTGATCGTCAGCAGGCCATATTCATCAGCAGCTTCGCGGAGGATGCGCAGTCCGTCCATGCCAAGCCCCTGGAAGTCATAGGGTGAAGTCCGGGGCTTGAAGGCGCCGCCGCGCATTACCTTGATTCCGGCCTTTTGCAGTGCCGCAGCAACGGTGCGGGTCTGCTGCTCACTCTCTACGGAGCAAGGTCCGGCAACCATAACTGAGGACAGTCCGCCGATGGCAATATCCCCCGGAAGGACAATAACCGTGTCTTCCTTGTGGCTTTTCCGGCTGACCAGCAGGCTTTTCTTGTGCTCAGCAGACTGCAGATCCAGAGAAGCAGCGAAAATCTGTTTGAAGAGGCTGCGGATCGTTCCCGCGGTGAAAGGTCCTTTATTGCTCGCTACAAGCTTCTCCAGCATCGCCTTTTCACGTTCCGGATCGAATTTCGGCACACCCTGCTTTTCCTTTACAACTCCAATTTCCTGTACAACCTGCGCACGCTCAGAGATCAGCTCCAGCAGCTGTCCGTTAATCTCATCCAGGCGCGCTCTCAATTCATCCAGTTCCACGTTAGTCATTTACCTTCCACTCCCTCTTGAATATTTGAATTTATGAACGCAAAAAGCCCCCCGTCGCAAGGGACGAGGAGCCGTGGTACCACCCTTATTTAGAGACTGGCCCAATGTATGGCGGAAGAAACGGCATTGCCATTCTTCAGACCTGGACCAACTCTGTCTTACACCCGTTAACGCGGGGCACGGACCCACCTACGCATAAATGCTGCAGCAGATACTTCAGGGGCCGACTCGGAAGTGAACTTCAGTATTAAACGTCTCCCGAGGGTGCTCTCAGTCTCCGGCACACCTTCCCTGTTAAGATCCGTATATAACACTTACTCTCTTCGTCATAGTCGTTAGCTTCATATCCAGCGCATACCGCGCCGGTTTCTGCTATCTTAATCAAAATGTGTACAGGATGCAATGGTTTATTGCACCGTTTTGCAGCTTTAGCGCAATAAATCAACATCACTAAATGGACTGAAGCCTTTTTGAGCTGTCAGCCCCGTAGAGTGACTAAATTATACCGCCTGAATCATTGAAAAATTTGCTGATCAGGTTAGTAACAGCTTCACTGCGCAGCGGTTTGCTGATATACTCGTCCATCCCCGCCTCCAGACAGAGCTCGCGGTCACCTTTAAGCGCATTGGCCGTAACTGCGATGATCACCGGCTGGCGCTCCGCGGAGAGCGACTGCCTGATGACCCGGGTTGCTTCCAGCCCGTTCATTCCCGGCATCTGCACATCCATAAAGATCAGATCGTAGTCTGTGGTTCCTGCCAGCTGTACAACCCCGAGACCATCAGTCACAACATCTACAGCGTAGCCGCGTTTCTCCAGAATTTTGCGAAGCACAATCTGATTAATCTCATTATCCTCAGCGACCAGTATCCGCAGAACCCGGCTGACCTGACCTGAGGCAGCAGGCAATGCACCCTCTTGTTCTTCAGACAGGCCGTTTTGCAGACGAAGCCTGACCGTAAACTCAAATTCTGCCCCCTGCCGCACGCTGGTATTCAAGCGGATGGACCCGCCCATCAGTTCGACCAGCTGCTTGGCAATCGCCAGCCCCAGTCCTGTACCTTCATGCCGCCGTCCCATAAAGTGATCCAGCTGGACAAACGGCTCAAACAGCCGGTCCCGGAAATCCTCGGGAATCCCGATCCCGGTATCGGCTACGCTGAAATGCAGCCTGGTCTGACCCGCCTGCTGTTCAAGCAGAGAGACCTTGACTGTTACACCTCCGGTGTAAGTAAACTTCACCGCATTGCCGACCAGATTAAGCAGCACCTGCTTGAGCCGGTCACTATCCCCGATCACGGTTCCGGGCACATCAGGATCAATGTGGACCGTCATGGACAGGCCTTTGACCTCTGCTTTGCGGAGCAACAGCTCCAGCACAGAATCTATGCAGTCTTTGAGCACAAAGGGCTGCTCATGCAGCTCGGTTTTGCCTGCCTCATTCTTGGAGAAATCCAGAATATCGTTAATGATACTCAGAAGAGTGTCGCCGCTCTGCCGGATGATCTCCAGATATTCCCGCTGTACAGAGCCCTGCTCACTGATATCAAGCAGCAGATCTGTCATCCCGATCACACCGTTCATCGGCGTACGGATTTCATGGCTCATCATCGCCAGGAATTCACTCTTGGCCCGGTTCGTGCTCTCCGCCGTCTCCTTGGCAATCAGCAGCTTCTTCTGTTCGGTAATATCCTTAACAATAATATAGAATCCTACCTTGGCCTTATTAATAATAATAGGGGCAATGGAAGTCAGTACTTCGACGCTGTGGCCGTCCTTGTGCCAGACAACCTCGATATCCTGCTCCCTGCCGCCATTGGCTCCGCTATAGTTGAGTACTTCATCAAGCTGCTGTTCCCCGATAATTCTGGCAGCGCTCATGCCGGCCAGTTCAGGGATGGTGTAGCCTGTCAGCTGGCAGGCCTGCTCGTTGCCGTTGATGATGTTACCGCAAAGATCCAGTGAGATGATGGCATCATGATTATATTTTTTGAGTGAGGTATAGCGCTCGATCGATTCCTGAAGCTTCTGTTCGACGTTTTTGCGTTCCGTGATGTCCCGGCCTACCGCGAGCATGCCCGGGCTGTTCTGTTCCTTCAGGGCGCGCAGCGTGAATTCGATCCATACGTAGCGCCCGTCAGCATGAAGGACACGCAGCTGTATTCTCTCTATCTCCTCTGCCTGCGGACCGCTTAGGCTGCTGAGAGGTGCCAGATCATCCGGATGAATCAGACTGCTTATATCGCGGCCGGTCAGCTGTTCCGGCTCATAACCGAGCACTTCCCGGACCGACGGCGAGCAATACCGGCAGATCTGATCCGGTGTGGCATAGTAGACGATGTCCCTCATATTGACTGCAATCAGCCGGTACAGCTCATCCCCCGAGACATAACCTCCCGGTAGAGCTGTATCCTCTTTTCGCTCTGTCAGATGAACAATATAATATAGCGCAGCACCGCTGGACGGATCGCTGATGAGCATAATATGCAGAAGCAGCGGGACTCCCCGTCCAAGCGCGTGGATCATCTCGACTCCGCTTTCAAAAAAGGGAACCCCACTTGCCTGGAGAGCTCCCATTTTCCCGCTATATAACTCCACAGAATCATTGTATAGAAACTCCCTGAAATCATGCCCAAGCAGCTGTTTCTCTGTGTACCCCAACAGTGAGGTTACTTCCGGACTGACGCTTGTCCATTTTTGCTCAACAGAAAGAAAGGCTACCCCGACAGTACCCTCCCGATACGCCTGCCCCAAGTGGGAAAGCGCTTCTGGATGATGTCTGACCATCTGATCCACCGCCCGTTTGTGGTGTAATAAAAGCAATTCGAGTTATTAAAATCTGTAATATTACTATCTTGCATCCACGGGCGAAAGTCAAATGCTATTAGAAGGAAAAAAATACCACATTCCCACACAAAAAGTGGCTGCACAGCATATCACTTCATTTTGCTGACAAACCGACCATCAGACGGAGCTCTCCCCAGCTCTCCACCATGGATACTACCTTATAATTTCTGCCCTATGGAGTATAAGGGCCTCCGGTTAACAGCTCTTTTACGGTACGCGTAAAGACTTTAACCTGGAACGGTTTTGTAAGATAAGCAGCAAAGCCGATTGATCTGGCCTGCTCGATATCCGAATGCAGTGCAAAAGCACTGATGGCCATAACAGGTATCCGGCCTGTACTTTCGTTAGACCTTAACCTTTCCATGGCCTCATATCCGTTCATACCGGGTAAGCCGATATCCATAATAATCAGATCCGGCAGCTGACGGGCTGCAATTTCCAGTCCATGCTCGGCCGTTTCGGCTTTCAGCAGCAATACGGAGGGCAGATGTTTTTTGAAGATATGATGCATCAACGCCATGTTCAGCTCATTATCTTCCACGTACAGCACGCTCTGCTGATACTCCTCCATTTGCCGAATCCCCCCAATTAATTACTGTCCACCATTATTGAAAAAGAGAAAAAGCCGAAGAAAGGGACCTATCCCCCTTCTTCGGCTCATGTTCGGCTCATTCGCATGTCCGACTCATTTCCGCCCATATATAGTTTAGTGAAACGTATATGCGATCACACTTGTGTCCTTATCAAAGTCCCAATCTACATAAATATCGGACAGCTCTTTGCCCAGCATGGGCGCAATCGTGGTGGTGTCTTCCAGATAGCGTTTTTCCATCTTTCGCTTGGTCGTTTTGAGTGTATTCTCATAGCCAAGACCAATCAGTTCCTTCTCCAGAGGAATCAGAATGCCTTCGCGCTTGATGATCAGAATACGGGTTCCCAGCCACCAGGAGTCGGTAAACTCGGGTTCTTTCTGCACCTTTCGGCTTACTTCGTTGATTTGGGCATGTACCTCTTCACGTCCGGCATATTGATCACAGGCCACTCCGTCGTTTTTGAGGAGGGCAACAATCATCCCGGAAGCGTTATGTATACCCCAATCATAAAAAATCTCACTGACCTCAATAGCCATCGTTTCCTTCAGGTAAGCCGAGAGCTCGGGAAGCAGGGATTTCATTAGAAGCTCCCGTGTATAACGGAATGCCTGCTCTTCTTCTTTGTTCAGCAGAAACCGCTCTACAGGCCCGATAAAATTCCGGATGTGCAGTGCGATGCACTGCGGCCCGATGGAAGCGTGTATCGATTCGGGGCCTTTTCCGAAACGTTCTCTAAGTAATCTTCCTGTAAAACTGGAAAGTTGGCTAGTAAGTTCTGTAGTGCTCATCAAATTTCCTCCAGCAATATATTCTTTTAAATAACCGGGGAGACGCTCCGCCTGCTGAAGAAACGGTCCGTTCACCTTAGTATAATCTTAACAGCCTGCTTCGTACATAAAAAAATCAATATTTAGTTTGACACGCGTAATTAAATTGCTTACAATTAAATCGATATAAATAGTTTATTTTCATTCCGGGAGGCTGAAGCTGCCATGAGTATTTATACATACACTGCCCGCAACATCCGCGGGAAAGAAATTAGCCTTGAGCAATACAAGGGAAAGGTCCTGCTGATTGTGAATACCGCCAGCAAATGCGGGTTTACCCCGCAATATTCGGACCTGCAAAAGCTCTATGAGAAATTTCAGGACCGCGGCTTTCAGATCCTTGGGTTTCCAAGCAACCAGTTTGGTGAAGAGCCCGGCTCTAATGAAGAAGTGGATGTTTTCTGCCAGATTAACTACGGGGTTAGCTTTCCCCTTTTTGAAAAAATTGATGTCAAAGGACAGGACAAGCATCCGTTATTCAGCTATCTGACCTCTGAGGCGGGCTTTGACGGCTTCGATCCGGATCACTCCGGCAGCAGGCTGCTGCAAAAAATGCTGGAGGAACGGGACCCTGCCTCACTTGCGGATGATGAAATTAAGTGGAACTTCACCAAATTCCTGATTGACCGCGAAGGTAATGTCGTTAAGCGGTTTGAATCTCCGGTTGATCCGCTGGATATCGAGCCGGCTGTAGAGGAATTGCTGTAGGATAAATTGCCGAATAGACAGACGACTTTAATAGGGTGTTCCCAAGCCGCAGAATTCACTGGCTTACGGAACACCCTATTTGCAGTGTGCGGTTATGTGGTGCTTACAATCATGACATTACCGCAAAAACATATCCGGAGTCCTTTATTGGCCCCTGTAGGCCTCAGTAAACACCTCGAAGAAAGGCGTCGTATCCCGCTCTGCCATCGTATCCTCTGCCCCCGGATTCCAGCCGATCTCCGCCCGCCAGCTGCCAAGCAGCCCGGAGGCAATCAGCTCTTGTTCGTCAACCTGAACGGACACCTCGCCCTGTGGCGCTACGTAAAGCGCGTTCACTGGACAATAGGCTTCGCACATGAAGCAGGTCTGACAGTCCTCCTGGCGGGCGATGACGGCAAGCTTGCCCTGCATGTCAAAAACATTCGTCGGGCAAACCTTTACACACAGCTTGCAGCCGATGCAGCGGTCCTTGCTGACCAGTTCAATCATATCGCCTGCTCCTCTCTCGGTGCCTGCAGCTCACGGGCATGCGGGACCTGCTCTGTACTGGTTCTGATCTGACCGATGCCCGAAAGGATCAGCCGGTGTGTCTGGCGCGGGTCCAGCGCCGGATATTCTTCCAGCCGCTGCAGCCCCCGGGTCTCTTTCCGGGCCAGCGCAGCGGTGTAAATCCAGCGGCCGGCCTGCAGCATGGCCGCCGCTTCGCGGGACTGCACGATGCCCTGTACCGTGGCCGGCGGGCGGCCGGTGATATGGGGCATCAGGCTATCAGCCGCTGAGCGCGGCCGGCTACCCCCGGCTCGCTGCGGAAATAATTGATCCGCAGCGGCAGGATCTCCTGCTGGACCGCCGCGATCAGCGGCTTCGGGTCCAGCGTCCCGCTTGCCGTGGCGCCGCCGGCAAGCCCCAACAGCGGCGCGCGCAGCTGCCGGCTGTCCGCCCGGCGCGTCTGCGACAGCGCGTG
>NZ_LRAC01000170.1 GCF_001517085.1 Paenibacillus sp. DMB5 | reverse complement strand
CCAGAGGTAGCGGTCTTTTCTGCAGCTGCGTTTCCATTAGGGCTTCTTTTGCTGGTCAGTACTAATTGCCGGAGACTGATAGTACCCTTTTACACTGAAATCCTTGTCATAAAAAACAATCATATATTGTTCATGGAAATCAGGAGCTGCATAGACATGTGCCTTAGAGTTAGTGAGACGATCAAACGGTACGCTGTACGTAACATCCGTGAGCCTGTTTAACAGCTGTATTTTGGAGGATACATCTTTGACAGTGAACGTATTGGCTCCTTCAGATATGTAATCAAAGTAAGTATTGGAAGCAAAAGTATAATATTGCAGCTCCGGGTGTCCGGAGGCAAAGCCTGCACTTATAGAGATCCGGTCAATCATACCATTGCTTTTGAATTCGCGGGAGATTGTTACTCCTTCATTAAACCGGATGACAGGCTCATTCAGGGTTACATGCGCCTCGTCCAAATCCAGCTTGATTACTTGATAGCCGAGAGGCTTGTTATTAACATCGTACAAAATAATAGTCATGTAATCCCGGCTGTGCTCCGGCTTCACAGCAAACGAATACCTTTGCGATAATGGCGGCAGCATCAGGATATTAGGATTAGACAAATCGGGAGCTGTATCAGCACTCTTGCTGAAATAGTAACCGGGACGGTGAACTGCAGCGGCAACATCTGCCGGCAGCCCTTCAAGGCTCAGCAGTGCTGAACCTGCGTTTGTATATTTATATTCTTCGCCTTGGGTTAAGACAATACCGCTAAGGAGCGGGAGACCAGCAGAATTGGATACTCCGTTTATTACGATCGAATTCTTCTGGCTGCCTTTCATCTCCAAAGGCTTTACGGCAAAAGATGAACCTTTACCGCCATCGTTCACAGTTACAGCCTGCACTGTACCCGTTCCCGTAAATGCCGAAGCCGCATCCAGCGTCACGTGGGCTATAACTGTCCCTTCACCAAGCTCCGCCTTGAAGCCCGCTGCACCTTGATTCACATTGAGCAAGCTTATTGAACTCTTTTGCAGCTTAAGTACAGATCCAGCCCCCTGAACAATGAGCTTTCCCTCGACAGTTACATTATTTAGCGTAATCTCACCTTCCCCAGTCCTGCTGTCAAGCAGCAGGTCACCCTTTACAAGCATGTTTTTCAAAATGACACCGGGAGCAGAAACTGTAACATTCCTGAATGTCTTCATTTCAGATGGGCTGCAGCCCGCGATTTCACCTGGACCGGTTACTGTCAAATCTCCAATTCCACAAAGCTTAATGTTGAATATATCCATCAGTGCTATCGACTCTGCTCTGGTCATAGGCTGATCCGGCCTGAAGCTGCCGTCAGGATAACCCTTCATCGCATCGATATTCACCATTGCGGCAACCTTAAGCTTACTCCAGTCGGCGATCTCGTTGTAGTCTGTAAAAACAGTCAGCACATCGGCCGAAGAAGGATCCTCCAATAACAAAAGCCTGCTGATAATCACAGCTGCCTCCTGACGGGTAATCAGCCCGTTTGGCCGTACCTTTCCTTCATATCCCCGGATATAACCTACTGACATCGCCTTTGAAAATTCATCATATGCCCAGCTAGACTCCGGCAGGTCGCTGAATTCTACCGGTTTCCCCGCCGTAATGCCCCACATCCGGTTAGCCAGCGCAACAAATTCCGCTCGTGTAATAGCTTCATCCGGCCTCACTGAACCATCTCCTGAGCCTTTCAGATAGCCTTGCTGCAGCCACCTTTCAATCTGCTTCTGTGCCCAGTGCCCTTCATAATCATTGCTCTGCGCAGCTGAAACAGAGCCTGCTCCCCATACAATGCTTAGAACAAGGCACAGCTTTAAACCTAAGCTCATAGCTCCTTTGAAGTTCATTCCAATATCCCCCCATGAAATACTCAGTTTACTCTACTGCCGCCCGATAAATCGCTTCTAACCAGAGTATTTTAAACCATTAAATGGAATATGAATATGACTTCTTTGGCTAATGTCCTGTATTTGCCACTATAGGTTGCAGTGTATATATGCACGCAAACACAAATTGCCCCGGCAGCCGCAGCCGCCGGGGCAATCCCGGTACATCTGTTAAATAATCCGTCTGTATACCATAAAGAAGATCATTGCGATCAGGACAACCATGAGCAGCAGGCTCAACGTCCGCAGCTTGGCTGTGTAGGATGATACATCACGGTTCTCGCGGATTCCGGCAGCCGCCAGACGCAATGGCTTGCCCATGATTCCTCCGAGCGCAAACATGGCCAAAAGCAGCAGAACCACTACAACCATCCAGGCCACCGAGTAATCGTCCTGGCTCATCATGTAACCGCCTGTCAGCAGCTGAATGACCAGCCCGTACTGGGCGAAACGGTTGAAGCCGGTAATTGCGCTGAGCGTGCCTTCTTTGGCCGGAGCCGAGAGCTTCTGTGCCCCGCTCAGAATAAACGGCAGCACCAGATAGAAGCCAAGCGCCAGGGTCCCGATCATATGTAAGAAATACAGAAAACGGTCCATCCTTTACCTCCTCTGAAAGTTGCTGTGATATAAGTTACACTTTAATTATAACTTACTCTGCCGCATAAGAAAAGAAAGCCCATTCTCAGGCACTAGATCAAACAGGTCTTGCTAAGTTATAAGGATCAGACATTTACTGCGGATGTGACGGCCCGTACGGAATCTGCCGACTTGTCCAGTGCCGCCTGTTCTTCTGCTGTGAGCTCCAGCTCATAGATCTTCTCAATACCGTTTGCGCCCAGCAGCACAGGCACTCCCATGAATAGGCTGTTATAGCCGTATTCTCCTTCAAGCAGGGCAATAACCGGAATAATCCGTTTCTTATCCTTGAGGATAGCTTCAGTCATCTGCACCAGGGAAGCTGCCGGAGCATAGTAAGCGCTGCCGTTGCCGAGCAGGCTCACAATCTCTCCGCCGCCTACACGGGTACGCTGCACGATCTCGGCAATACGCTCCTCCGGAATCAGCTTATCCACCGGAATGCCGCCCACACTGGAATAACGTACAAGCGGAACCATATCGTCTCCGTGTCCGCCGAGTACGAAGCCGCGCACATCCTCTACGGAAACGTTAAGCTCCTGGGCGATAAATGTGCAGTAGCGGGCAGTATCCAGTACCCCGGATTGTCCAATCACACGGTTTTTCGGGAATTCCAGGGCGTTATAAGCCACATAGGTCATCGCATCAACCGGATTGCTAAGGATAATAACAATGGATTCAGGAGCGACACGCTTGATGTTATCGCATACGGACTTCACAATCGAAGCATTGGTATTCACCAGATCATCGCGGCTCATTCCCGGCTTGCGGGCAATACCTGCGGTTATAATGACGATATCCGAATCGGCCGCATCCTCGAAATCGGAGGTTCCGGTGATCTGGCTGTCAAATTTCTGGACCGGACCTGCTTCCAGCATGTCCAGCGCCTTCCCTTTGGTCGGGTTCTCCAGCTGCGGGATATCCAGCAGAACAACATTGCCGAGCTCCTTCTGGGCAAGCATTAACGCCGTAGTCGCACCAGTAAATCCGGCGCCCACGACTGTGATTTTATAACGTTTGATAGCCAATGATAGACCTCCTGAATTTTATATTAATTTTTATTTATAGCCCTTCTCGCACAAAACGGGCCTCGGAAGCATGCAGCTTCCTCCGGCCCGAGTATTTCATCTTACAGCTTACAGGTTTTTGATAATTTCGTCAGCAAAGGCGGAGCATTTCAGCTCTGTTGCGCCTTCCATCTGACGGGCAAAGTCATAAGTTACCGTCTTGTTATTGATCGCGGTGCTCATGCCCTTGTAGATCAGATCCGCAGCTTCCTGCCAACCAAGATGCTCAAGCAGCATAACCCCGGAAAGGATAACGGAACCCGGATTTACAACGTCCTTGTCAGCGTACTTAGGCGCCGTGCCGTGAGTCGCTTCAAAGATCGCATGTCCGGTCACATAGTTAATGTTGGCTCCCGGTGCGATGCCGATACCGCCGATCTGTGCAGCCAGGGCGTCAGACAGGTAGTCCCCGTTAAGATTAAGTGTTGCGATAACGTCGAAGTCTGTAGGACGTGTCAGCACCTGCTGCAGGGCGATATCCGCGATAGCGTCCTTGATAATGATTTTGCCGGCAGCGATCGCGTCATTCTGGGCTGCATTCGCCGCTGCTTCGCCGTCCTTCTCTTTAATCAGATCGTACTGGTTCCAGGTGAATACCTTGTCGCCGAACTCCTGCTCAGCCACCTCGTATCCCCAGTTCTTAAATGCGCCTTCTGTAAATTTCATGATGTTGCCCTTATGCACCAGGGTAACGCTCTTGCGTCCGTGTTTGATTGCATATTCAACTGCAGAGCGCACAAGACGCTTCGAACCTTCTGAGGATACCGGCTTGATACCGATACCGGAGGTTTCCGGGAAGCGGATTTTGTTGACGCCCATTTCCTTCTGAAGGAATTCGATCACTTTCTTCACTTCTTCAGAGCCTTCTTTATACTCGATGCCGGCATAAATATCCTCTGTATTCTCACGGAAAATAACCATATCCACAAGCTCCGGATGCTTCACCGGTGAAGGCACACCGTCAAAATAACGTACAGGACGCAGACACACATACAGGTCCAGCTCCTGGCGCAGCGCCACGTTCAGGGAACGGATACCGCCACCGATTGGCGTTGTCAGCGGGCCCTTGATCGCTACGATATACTCACGGATTGCTTCCAGCGTATCATTCGGCAGCCATTCACCATATGTATTGAAGGCCTTTTCGCCGGCAAATACTTCGTACCAGGCAAGCTTTTTCTCCCCGCCGTACGCTTTCTCAACAGCAGCATCCAGCACCCGTTTGGAAGCTTTCCAAATATCGCGTCCTGTGCCGTCGCCTTCGATAAAAGGAATAATCGGATTAGCAGGAACCACCAGCTTGCCATCTTCAATCGTAATTTGTTCGCCTTCAGTCGGCAGATCATATTTCTCCAGTTTCAACATGTGTGGGGATTCCTCCTAAAAAAGTATAGTAGCGGCAGACGCCTTCCATAAAACCTTCGCCCGCCAAGAGACAGGGCGCTTCAGAAAACGTCTGCCGGGTTCACCGGTACAGCAAAGTACTAGCTCTAATTCTACTAAGGGGCGCTGCAGCCTGCAAGTCCCCTTCTTATCTCTCGTCTACCGGTACATATTTCTGTTCAAGCATCCCTGTATATTCTGCACGCGGACGGATAATGCGGTTGTCCTCGTACTGCTCCAGGATATGTGCAGTCCAGCCTGAAGTGCGGCTGATCGCAAAGATCGGGGTGAACAGCTCGCGCTCAATGCCCAGCTGCGTATACACAGAGGCCGAGTAGAAGTCAACGTTCGGCTTCAGGCCTTTTTGCCCGGTGATCAGCTCTTCAATCTTCACGGACATATCATAGAGTGTAGTATCATTCTTCATGGTTCCAAGCTCTTGGGACATCTTCATGAGGTGCTTGGCACGCGGATCGCCGTTCTTGTAAACGCGGTGTCCGAAGCCCATAATCTTCTCACGCCGCTCAAGCTTGCCGTTGATATACGGCTCCACAGCATCCAGACTTCCGATCTCCTCCAGCATCTTCATGACCGCCTCATTCGCACCGCCGTGCAGCGGGCCTTTCAGCGCGCCAATGGCAGAGGTTACACCGGAATAAATATCGGAAAGTGTAGCCACAGTCACCCGGCTGGCAAAAGTGGACGCATTCAGTTCATGGTCGGCATGCAGCACAAGCGCCGCATCCAGTGCTTTGACGGAGACAATATCAGGCTGTCTCCCCCAGAGCATATAAAGGAAATTCTCGGCGATCGTAACGCCTTCTTTGGGGGCTACCGGCTCAAGGCCCTTGCGGATGCGCGCCAGCGCAGCTACAAGGGTAGGGATCTGCGCCTGCAGCTTCACTGCTTTTATCTCATTGGCTTCACGGCTCATATCATCGGCGGCTTCATCGTACAGCGCAAGGCTGGATACGGCGGTACGCAGCGCGGCCATCGTGTTCGTGTTCTTGGGATAAAGCTTCATCTGGGCAATGACCTCATCCGGAACCTGCGCAAAGGCGCTGAGGTCACGCTGCAGAGCCTGCAGCTCCGGAGTTGTCGGCAGATTGCCGAACCACAGCAAATAAGCAGTCTCTTCAAATGTCGCGTTTGCCGCCAGATCATCAATATCGTATCCGCGGTAAGTGAGTACGCCATCCACAATCGAGCTGATCGAGGAAGTCGTGGCGACGATGCCTTCCAGGCCTTTAGTAGCTGTCATAGTATATCTCTCCTTTGCCAACGAGGGTGTACAAGCCGTTCCTGACATCATGAAAACATTTACAATTTGAAGGATAAAAATCATGAAAAAACAGGCGGTAATACCCCTTCCGGGGATTGCAACTAACTTTCGAAACAGAAGCTTTAATTATCATACCGGATTTTGACGGTTATGTGAACAACGTGGAAGCTTTGTTCGGCATCAAATGATTTTATCGGAGGGATAGAAAAAAACATTCCGCTCCTTTGTTTCATGATTGCGCTTTCAGTGTATATGTAATGCCCTCTTTTCAGGGTTCTGTCTCATTTCACCGCAATTCATAGTCTGCAATTCTGTCAGCTGAATATACATTAGACGAGCTGTTATTCAGCCCGAAATCAGCCCGACGGGAGGAAATGGACGATGGACTCGCCGCTTGTCAAAAAGGTGCTGCGCGGCCTGTGGGTCGTATTAGCCGGAGCAGGCCTGCTGCTGGCCGTATATATACTGCTGCCTCTAATCTATCCGCTGCTGCTCGCCTGGCTGCTGGCCTATCTCATTCATCCGCTGGTGCTGATTCTCAAGAGCCTCAAGCTGCCTGGCTGGCTGGCTGTGGTGGTGTCATTGCTTTTTTATATAGGAGGAACGGCACTGGTATTGACAGCACTGATTACCCGCCTTGTCAAAGAGCTTATCGTGCTGCTCCAGACCTTCGACCTCCATACGGATGAATGGCGTGAGCTGCTGCTCTCACTCAGCCGCAATGCCAGTATCCAAAATATTATTAACCAGATCAACCAGTTTTACCACGATAACCCCGGTTACCATGATACCATTGACAGTAATATTAACCGGACTACGGAAACCGTCGGCCAGTTTTTTACGGAGCTGATAACCGGATTTTTCAATATGATTCTAAAGCTGGTGTCGGCGCTGCCGAGCCTCGGCTCGATTCTGATTGTCATTGTGCTGGCCGCCTTTTTCCTCAGTACCGGCTGGGAGCGCCATAATGCCAGACTGACCGGACTGCTGCCCGCCCCCCTGCTCCGCCCGGTGACTAACATTTGGAATGATCTGCGCAAAGCGCTGGTCGGCTATTTACGGGCCCAGGCAGTGCTTATATCCGTCACCGCATTCATTGTCATCATCGGCCTCCTGCTGCTTGGCGTCAACTCTGCCTTTGTAATCGGACTCACCATCGGCCTGATCGATACAATTCCTTACCTCGGTGTAGGCATCATCATGCTTCCCTGGGCGCTGTACTCCTATATGACCGGTAATCTGGCGCTCGCAATCGGCCTGCTGGTGCTATACGGGATTATCCTCATCACCCGGCAGGTGCTTGAGCCTAAGGTGCTGGCCAGCAGCATCGGGGTAGACCCGCTCTCCATGCTGATCGGCGTGTTCGCCGGACTCCAGCTGTTCGGCATGCTCGGCATCCTGATCGGCCCGGTTGTGCTGGTCGTACTGGGCGCTTTCAGCCGCGCCGGCGTCTTCCGGGCGCTGCACAGCTACATTATGAGCGGCAAATTGCATTAGCCGGCTGTGGTGCTAGGTAGATGCGGCAGAGCTGTAGATATTTTAACAACCCTTACCGCAGATTTCGGCAGGAAGGCCGCGCGGGGGTCGATCAGAGGCATTTTTGACTCTGATTGGCTTGTTCCGGCTGCTTAGGGCGGAATCAGAGGGATTTTTCCCTTTGATTTGTTCGTTCCGGCTGCTTGCGGCGGAATCAGAGGCATTTTGACCTTTGATTGGCTTAGTGTCTGGGCCTTACGGACACAGATGACCTTATTTTCGTCATAATCGGGTTTTGAGCAAGCTAACGGACACCAGAGCCTTTATTTACAGATATGTGAAGCAAAACAGCAATTTCAGAGGTAATAAGGGCTCTACGGTCCGTTAGCCCGCTGCCTTATTACTTTTTCAACAGCAGTAACCACTGGTCATTTGATACACTATTAATCCATCAGTCACACATTTTTTTAGCCTGCGTTTTGCGGTACTGTTCAGGATTATCCGGATGCTATTCTTGAGATAACATTTAGCTTTGCCACACTGTCCACCAATGACCTTGTTTACTCCACCCCAAGCATGTATCTCCGTCCTCCGGAACAAAAATGGCTAACAGTGTTTTCTGAACTCACCCGCTCCTCTCACCAGCACTACCCTTTACCCACTTAAAAAACAAAAAGCGCCCCCGCCGCATATTGCGGACAAAGACGCTGCAACAAACTTCTAATTTCAACTAGGTTCAACTAACCCGCTATACATCCATTCCAAACGGCAGCTCGCCTTACCTCCGGTAAAAAGTGAAGGTGCCGTTTTTCATTTTTTTCTCAATCCATTTCAGCAGAAAAACCCGGTATAGCGGCCGGGTCAGCGGAAACACCAGTGAAAAACCGATTATATCCGTAACGAAGCCGGGCAGGATCAGCATCAGGCCGCCGAAAAAGATACAAAGTCCATCCAGCATGGTCCGTCCGGGCACCTTACCTTCCTGCATTTGCACCTTGCTGTCCTGCAGCACCTTTTTCCCTTCAAATTGCATCATCAGAAAGCCAATTACCGATGTAACGACCATGATGAGCAGTGTTTTGGGCGCACCGATAAAACCCGCCACATAAATAAACCCGAATAATTCCACGGCCGGGATTACAAACATAGCAGCCCACAGCCATTTGCTTCTAATCATTATGTTCCTCCTTCTTCCCTCAGCGCCCCGGTAATGGCATTGTACAGCTCGGGCAGCGCCCGGTCCAGCCTTACCGGCTTCCAGTCCTTGTTCAGCCAGACATGAGAGGTTGAACCGCTGACCAGAAGCTCGCCCGCAAGCGGTGTATCCGCCGGAACAGACGTAGCGCCGGGTCCGGAACTGTAGCCGGCACCGCTGCCAGTGAGGTCTGCCAGCCGGCGGATTTCATATTCGTATACAACCCTCAGAGGCGAAAAGACGCTGAGCCGTGCATACACGGCGATAAGATCATCATAGCGTGCCGGACTTTTAAATTGCAAATCTGCGGCGGTCACGGGAAGCATTACACCCATGTCCTCAAGCGAACGGTAGGCAAAGCCAAGCCCGCGGAACATTTCGGTCCGCCCGCTCTCAAACCAGCTCAGATAGTTGGCATGGTATACCACGCCCATCTGGTCCGTCTCCTGATATCTTACGCGGAAAGCGGTGCTGTACCAGCGGCTGGCGGGCACCGGTTCACGTGATTTCATAACAAATCGCCCCTTTCTATAATCAATGGCAGGCACAGCTGCAGCCTGAAGCCTGAACTCACAGGCTCAGGCCGTTCGAAGAGACCGGCAGCTGCACCTTGCGGCGCGAGCTTCTGGCCACATAGAGCAGCAGCACCGATCCGACAGCAGCACTCAGCATACAGGCCAGATTCATCAGCCCGACACCCCCTTCACTAAGCAGCAGGCCGTTCAGCAAATTGCCGAGAATTCCCGCAAACCCGGAGAAAACAATATTAAAGACGCTTTGGCCGGTCGCCTGAATTTCTGACGATGTAATCTGGGATACATATTCAACCGCAGCAATATAGAAAAGTCCGAAGGATAGGCCATGCAGAACCTGCACTCCGACCATAACTGAAGGATACGGAAAAGCTACCTGGATGCCCCAGCGCAGCACATAAATAAGCGCTCCGATCAGCAGCGTGCGTTCACGCCCCAGCTTGCGGATAACCTTTGAGGCATAGAGCATGGAAGGCACATTGGTAAAAGAAGCGATAAACAGGGCAATCCCGGCGTAGCTCGCCGAACCCCCCACCGACTGAAAAGCCACTACAAAATATGTGCCGAACGCAGCCATCGTCTGGTTCACCAGAAAGCATCCGCCGAGAAAAGCCAGAAAAATCCGGTTGCTGAGCAGCTGCTTAACACCCTGTGAAAAGGATTGGCTCATCATATGATTTTCTTCCGCCTGTCTGGGCAGTGTCAACGCGAATATTACGGCTACCGAGCTCAGAAGCAGAAAAGGCAGCCAGATGGTCGATACCGAAAACAGCTCAATATACTGCCCGCCCGCATAGGCCCCTACGGCCGCTCCTATGCTCATCATCATCCGGATGCTGCCGTAAGATGACCCGGCCTTGTTCGCGGCTGCAATGGCGTAAGAATCGGCGATAGGCGCCTGTGTAGCCGAGAAGATGGTAGACACCGTGTAGATCAGCAGCATAACGATAAAATAGTCGAATCGGTAGAAGCCTGCCAGCACTGCCGGTACGGCCACACTCAGAATCAGCACAAGACGCGCCTGGTTGTACCTGTCAGCAATCAAGCCCCACACCGGTTGAATACAAATGGCAATCAGCGTTCCGGCCGCCATCATCATACCGATCTGGCTGACAGCCATGCCGTTGTTTTTCAGCAGCAGGGTCAGATATGAGCCGAAGGAGCCCCCGGCCAATCCCAAAAAAAGATAGAAGCCGCGCAGCTTCATTAGTTTGTCCATAGGTGCTAGTAGTCCTCTCCATTCCTTTTTAACAGATAACCCATACTTTACGAGACTCCACTGCATTAGATAGAGCAGAACCTTATAAAAGGCGGTGGACAAGTGAGCACAGTTCATAGATTTCAGCGCAGCCGGCCCTGTTTAACTGACAAATCCAATACAGGCCGGACCCGGAATACCGGCTTCGGCTGGACGTCAAGCAACTGGAGCGGATATGCCATTACCGGCAAGAAAGGCGCCTTCCGGCGAATCTCGGCTGAGTGGACAGTCCCCTACGTAAAACCTACGGCTAAGCCTACTTATTCTTCGGCCTGGATCGGAATCGACGGCTTCAAAAACAGCAGTCTGATCCAGACAGGCACCGGCCACGAATCCATGAACGGAAACGTCCATTATTATGCCTGGTGGGAGATTCTCCCTGAAGCTGAGACCGTCATTCCGCTTCCCGTGTCCCCGGGAGATCTTATCCGGGCAAGCATCGTAAAGCTCAGCCCCGGCAAATGGTGCATCCGGCTGTGCAATCTGAGCAAGCGCTGGACCTTCCGTACGGTCCAGCGCTACAACGGACCGCAATCCTCTGCAGAATGGATCATGGAGGCGCCTCAGGTCGGGGGAACCGTCGCCGATCTCGCCCGTACCTCATCTGTGCGTTTCCGCTGCTGCCGGGTCAACGGGATTAGCCCCAGGCTTAAGCCTGCAAACGGCGGATTCATGATCCAGAACAAGGTTACAGTCGCCGTGCCATCGAGTCCCAATGCCAGGGGTGATGCATTTACAGTAAAACGTCTATATCCTAAAGGCCTGTCGCAAGCTTACCTGAAAAGGCCTGTTTTTATCCGCACCAAAGCAACAAGCGCTCTCAAAAAACCCTCAATCAAATATAATCATTCAAAGCCGTGATATCAAGCAAAAAAGCAATGGCGAACTACACCATTGCTTTTTGCTTATATCTTTTATCCGTTATGGAAATGAAGCCTGTCTTAGTCGGCAGGAATCGTATCCACTTTCACGAGGTTGGTGGAACCGGAACGTCCCAGCGGGATACCGGCAGTGATCACAACGAGATCGCCTGCTTTTACCAGACCGGAAGCTTTACCGCCTTGCAGTGCAGTAGCCAGCAGTTCGTCAGTAGAAGTAGCTTCTTTGCCGAATACTGGAGTTACGCCCCATACCAGAGCCAGCTGACGCATTGTTCTTTCCTGAGTCGTAACAGCGATGATCTGGGATTTAGGACGGTATTTGGAAACCACGCGTGCTGTGTGGCCGGTTACAGTCGAAGAAAGAATAGCTTTAGCGTTCAGGTCCAGAGCGGAGATCGCTACGGATTGGCTGATAGCTTCAGTAACAGTTGTTTCTTGTGCAATCTGCTGCTTCATGAAGATTTCACGGTGGTTCAGGGCAGATTCTGCTTTCTCGGCAATGCGGGACATGGTCAGTACGGATTCTACCGGATATTTCCCGGCAGCTGTTTCACCGGACAGCATGATTGCATCAGTACCGTCGAAGATAGCGTTAGCTACGTCACTCGCTTCAGCGCGGGTAGGACGCGGGTTGCGCTGCATGGAATCCAGCATTTGGGTAGCTGTGATTACCGGCTTGCCGGCGATGTTACATTTTTTGATCATCAGCTTTTGAGCCAGAGGCACATCTTCAGCAGGAATTTCTACGCCGAGGTCACCGCGGGCAACCATCAGACCGTCAGATACTGCCAGGATTTCATCAAGGTTGTCGACGCCTTCCTGGTTTTCGATCTTGGAGATGATTTGGATGTGGGAAGCATTGTGCTTCTCAAGCAGTGCACGGATTTCCAGAACGTCGCTGGCTTTGCGAACGAAGGAAGCGGCGATAAAATCGATGTCCTGTCCGATCCCGAAAACGATATCGTTGGTGTCTTTTTCCGTAATACCCGGCAGGGAGATGGAAACTCCCGGTACGTTAACGCCTTTTTTGCTCTTGATTGTACCGCCGTTAACAATACGGGTCTTGATTTCAGTGCCTTGAATGTCTACAACTGTAAGTCCGATAAGACCGTCATCGATCAGGATTGTTGATCCAACCGAAACGTCGTTTGGAAGGTCGCTGTAAGTGATAGAGATACGGTTCTGATCGCCAAGGATTTCTTCCGTAGTCAATGTCAGGTACTCGTCCTGAACCAGTTCAATCGGTTCTACTTCCAGCTTGCCTGTACGAATTTCTGGTCCTTTGGTGTCAAGCAGGATAGCAACGGTCTTGCCCAGTTCCTGGGAAGCCTGACGGATCGTTTTGATCCGGTTGCCGTGCTCTTCAAAATCGCCGTGGGAGAAGTTCAGACGGGCTACATTCATACCAGCCAAAATCAATTTTTTGATGTTCTCCAACGATTCACTTGCAGGTCCGATCGTACATACAATTTTACTTTTCCGCATTAGGTTTTCCTCCGTTTTTTCGTTCTCTCTGTCTCACTTTTTCCAACTACAAAATCTACTATAAGGCTTAATGTTTGTATAGGAACTATATCACATGCACCTTTTACTACGCCCTAATGAATATTACTGCAACTTGGACACAAAATCAATGTTCCAGCGTGTTTCCTCTGTAAATTTACGTCGAATTTACGCAATCTGTCACCAAAATAAAAATCATCCCGCAAACGCTCCGGGATGATTCCTGTGGAAACAAATGTATAATCCAGTCTTCCAGGATTCCAGACCGGAAACAACTTCCATATGTGTGAAAGTGCAAATGAAATTGTTACTCTACTCCACGCTTTGGACTTCTTCTTCGGGTAATAGAGACTCTTGGGCACCTTCGGCAAACTCGCCGATTTTGCGGAATTTGCGGTAACGGTCCTCCTTAAGTTCTACAGCATCCAGACTGGACAGTTCCTGCAAATGGCGCCACACGGCCTCCCTGATGTTGGCTGCAGCAGTCTCATAATCCTGATGCGCGCCGCCCCGAGGTTCCGGGACAATCTCCTCGATGACTTCCATCCCGAGCAGATCCGCTGCGGTAATCTTCATCGCTTCGGCAGCCTGCTCCGCTTTGGAGGCGTCCTTCCACAGAATAGAGGCTGCGCCGTTCGGCGAGATCGCCGAATAGATGGCATGCTCCAGCATCAGTACACGGTTGCCTACAGCCAAAGCCAGAGCCCCGCCGCTTCCGCCTTCGCCGATGACGACACAGATGACCGGTACAGCCAGCTGGGACATCTCATAAAGATTGCGCGCAATGGCTTCAGACTGCCCGCGTTCCTCCGCCGTATTCCCCGGGTAAGCTCCCTTGGTGTCGATAAAGGTAATGATTGGACGGCGGAATTTCTCCGCCTGCTTCATCAGCCGCATGGCCTTGCGGAATCCTTCCGGGTGTGCGCTGCCGAAAAAGCGCTGGATATTGTCCTTCGTATCCTTGCCGCGCTGCTGTCCGATTACCGTAACCGGTAGACCGTTCAGCTTCGCAATGCCGCCGACAACGGCCAGATCATCCCCGAACAGGCGGTCGCCGTGCAGCTCCAGGAAATCCGTAAAAATCAGCCCGATCAGATCAAGCGAGGTCGGACGTCCGTGATGCCGGGCCAGATGCATCTTCTGGGAGGCAGAAATATTGCTGTAAATTTCATCCGCAAGCACGCGGTAACGTTCTTCAAGCCGGATAATTTCATCCGTAAAATCAATGCCCTTCTCTTCACCGAACTGCTTCAGCTCGGCAATCTTCTTGCGCATTTCTACCAGAGGCATTTCAAAAGGCAACTCTCCCGCCAACCTAAAATCCCCCTTTCACATCATGCAGCTCCAAAATCCTGGTCAGCGTAGACCGCATTTCCTTACGGTGCACCACCAGGTCAAGCTGGCCGTGCTGAAGGTTGAATTCAGCCGTCTGGAAATCATCTGGCAGCTTCTGGCGGATCGTCTGCTCAATAACGATTCTCCCGGCGAAGCCGAACACGGCACCGGGCTCGGCAATAATAATATCGCCAAGGCTCGCAAAGCTTGCGGATACGCCGCCGGTAGTAGGGTCAGTAATGACCGAAATATATAATCCCCCGGACTCGCCAAAACGGGCCAGAGCCGCACTTGTCTTGGCCATCTGCATCAGGCTGAGGATACTCTCCTGCATCCGTGCTCCGCCGGAGGTGGAGAAAATCAGCAGCGGGAGTCTCTTCTCCGTCGCTTCTTCCACCGCACGGGTAATCTTCTCCCCGACTGCGGAGCCCATGCTGCCTGAGAAAAATTCAAAATTCATCACCGCAACAATGACGGGGTGGCCGCCGATGGTGCCCTGACCGGTCACTACCGCCTCAACTTGTCCGCTTTTGGAGCGCTGCTGCTCAAGCTTCGAGGCATAACCCGGGAACTGCAGCGGGTCCACTGACGACAGCTCGCTGTCAAACTCGATGAAGTTCTCCGGATCAAGCGTCATAGCGATCCGCTCCAGCGCGTTCAGCCGCATATGGTGGCCGCAGGCCGGACATACCTTCAGGTTCTTCTCCAGCTCCTTGCTGTACTGGATCGTCCCGCATTTACTGCATTTGCTCATAAGCCCTTCGGGAATCTCCCGCTTCGGGCGTTCGCCTTCCGCCGGTCCGCCGCTCCGCTCCAGACGTTCTGAAGGAATAGTCGCGTACTTCCGTTTTTTCTGAAATAAATCTTTGAACAAGGGTCGCACCTCTTCAGCCGTTTATTTGCGCATTCAGCAGCTTGCCGCTGTCAACTACTGCACTTATACATATTTAATTAGGGATGTAAAATCAGATTCAGGGCTTCCTGCACTTCCTCTAGCTCCCCTGAAGGAACCAGAATCTCAAACTGCTGCTTGGACATATTAATCGGACGGCACTTAACCAGAAATCCTTCTTCCGTAAGCTTGCTCTGAATCATATCCGCCACTTTGGCGGTTGGCGCTATATAAATTACCGTCCACATGCCCTGCAAGGCCTCCCTGATCTCAATTCCCAGCCGTATCCCGCGTATAATGGAATCATGATAACACAGTTTTCTTTTTTCCCGCAACAGGAGTAAAACGGAGGAGGCGGGACCAGGAGGCCGCATTCACCAGCTATCAGGTGATCCCTTATGGCGTACCGGTGACATGGGGATACACCTTTGCCCCTTCATGGCGGTGGGCAATCCGGGCAGAAGCAGCTGCGGCAATTCCGGCAACCAGGTCATCCAGAAATACATGGATTCTGCCCGGCTCATCATTGAGCCTGCCGATTACGCCAAGCTTGACTTTGTCCAGGTAGCCGAAGCTGGTCAGCCCGATCATGCCGTACACTCCTGTAATCCCCAGCGCCAGCGTCTCGTCTGCTCCGTACAGCGATTCATCCGCCTCCATCACCGCCTGCAGCGGCTGGGGAAGCGCCCCTTTCTCCGCCAGCTCATCCAGGGCAACGCCTGTCATAAGCGTGTACTGCACCTCTCTTTTGCCGAGCACCGATTTCACGCTGGACATACACTCTTCCTCTGTTAAATCCTGATAATATTTGGATTGCAAAATATATACGATCTCAGCAATGGACGATAACGTAACTCCCCTGCGTTCCAGCAGTTCTGTTGCCATTTGATAGGACATGTTGTCAATCCCCTTTCCGCACGGGACCATTCCCTGTGGTTTCCTAATGTATGCGGAAAAGGGCGGAAATGTTCTTATTTTATTCTTACTGTACCGGCTCCCAGCATCTCTTCAACTGCTGCGAACAGCTCCGGCGACGGCTCGATCCGGTAGCTGTCGCTGAGCGCCAGCACCCGCTGCTCGCGCTCGTAGAACAGCAGGGTGGCTGCAGGCCCGGGATGGGTCTGCAGCAGTGCCTGCAGGCGCGAGAGCAGCGCCGGGTTCTCCGCAGCCGGCGTGATCTTGATAAAGACACGCTGGCCGCCTCCCGCCGTACCCGCAGGTGCGGCCGGCGGGGCTGCAGGCGCTGCAGCGCCGCCTGCGGCAGTGCGCG
>NZ_LRAC01000169.1 GCF_001517085.1 Paenibacillus sp. DMB5 | reverse complement strand
CTGCTGCGCGGGCGGATCAGCGGGCCGTCTCCGACGGCCGCCGCCCGCGGGCTGTTCTACCGCGACGCCTGGCGCCTCGCGGGGGAAGCCCCCTGGCTGGGCCAGGGGGGCGAGACCTGGCGCAGCGCGTACCTCGCTGTCCAGTCCCGCCCCTATGTGGGCAGCCAGGTCCACAGCGGATACCTCGATATTCTGCTGAATCTCGGTATCGCCGGAAGTGCCGCTGTGCTGCTCATGCTGCTGGCAGCAGGAATACTGGCGGGCAGGAACGCCCCCGGGCTGCTGCCCCCGCTGCTCGTAATCCTCCTGCACGGCGCAGTGGATTTCAGCTGGAGCTACGGTCTCTTCTGGCTGCTGCTGTTCTTGCTGACAGCAAGAGCGCTTGCCGAATCGCCCCAGCGCAGGCTGACCAGCCCCCGAAGGGACACCAGCATGAATCGCCGTGCTTCGGCACAGCAGACAGGAGTGCGGGTATTGCTGATAGCAGTGGTCTGCTTTTGTCTGATACTGAGCGGCCTTTCCTTCAAGCTGTGGAAGGGGGAAAGCTTATTCAGCCAGGCTGCCCGTTCTGCAGAACCTTCAGTACAGAGTGAGCTGCTTCAGGAAGCGCTGCATCACAATCCGTACGATCCCCGTATAGCTGTAAATTTTGCGGGATTTCTTCCGGAGGAAGAGAGGGAGGAGCTGCTGCTCCACAGTCTTGGGTACTCCCCGAAAGATGCCGGTCTGCACTGGCTGCTGGCAGAAGCCTGCCTGAAAGGCAATGAGCCGGGGACCGCGTTGTACTGGGTGAGAAGAAGCATTGATTTGGACAGGTTTAACGCCTTCAAGTGGAGGAGGGCAGCAGAAGGCATGCTGCAGATGGGCCGCCGTTCTTTGGCAAAAGGGGATCTGCAGCGTGCCGCAGCCAGTGCGGTTGCCGGACAGGAGCTGGTGAGGGGATACCGGCTGCTTGCATTCCAGGAGCACAATAAAGGGAAGGAGCACAATGACCGCAGCTTTGAATTCTCAGGGGGAACTGAAGAGGTGGACGTAGAGCTGAATCAGCTGATTGCAGCTGCTTACAATGTGCAGAGCTTGCAGACAACTGGCCACAATCCTACAAAACCTCTGCGTATCAAGTAGGAGAGAGGAATCCTCAGCCTCAAATAGCAGAGGTTGTACAACTGTTCACTCTACATGATGATCCTCAACGCCTTCCCTAATAGGCCCATATGCACCGTTTGGTCTTCATTTTGATTAGGCAGCTTGAGAGGGTACACCGAGAAATATTAGAATTAAGTGCCGATTTTCCAACTAAATTGGTTAATGCCTTAATTTTACCGGATATGGGGCACCCAATGCTGCACTTACCGAAATCAACGTTGAAAATCACCCGATTTCCTCCTAAGCGCTCGCCCTAAAGTTACGTTCGTACAAACTCCTGCCCACACAAGCACCGCCTATTCAGGCTTCTGCCCGAATAGGCTTTACTTCTACAAGCGCCTTTCCCTAAGGGTTTAGGCCGGCCCGTACCCTCTCTACGCCTTCATCCGCTGCGAAATGAGCCACGAGTAAACATAGGGAACAAGGACGGCAATCAGCAGGGAGGTGATAATCAGGCTGATAGACGCAGTCTTGGGCAGAAAGGCGGCGAGCAACAGCAATATCCCGCCGGCTACCCACATGTATCCTGAGAAGCGGTGGGTTTTCCGCCAGACCTCGGGGCTTGCAAGCGTCCACGGTGTTTTGATGCCGGTGAAATAGTTGTCTTTAATCTGCGGCATGTAGTTGCCCAATGCGATAAATAGTACTCCCACAGCTGCAATTGCAAGCTTGCCTGCCGCAAAATCCGGATTCAGGCCTTTGGCTACAGAAAGCACCAGCATGGCATCCATCAGAACGGCAATGGCCAGTCGGATCATTTTGTAAGCTCCGGTAAATTTGCTGTAGTTGTCCTTCTTGGGGTCAATCCGGCGGATAAACTGCATGGCAAGCGGAAGCACGAGGCCCAGGACGATACCTTGGATAATAATCGAGCTTTTCGGCCAATAGGTATTCACTTCCCCGGTAATGCTGAACTGGGCGGGCAGCTGCTCCGGCAGCTTGCTGTAATTGACCAGTGCGTATCCGAGCGCCAGCACACCCAGTATAACAATCAGCGTGTCCTGCCATTTCCACTTAAAATCCTTCATCACGATTCCTCCTTGTCAGATTGGAGCTTCCCGCGGGGGAGATCCCCCGCTGCAGGCGGCTCAGTTTCACTGTTCTTCCCGGCTCCCGTCAGTTCCAGAAACCATCCCAGGACCTCCTCAAGCACAGTCGTATCGAGTGAATACACGATAAACTGCCCCTTGCGCTCATCCTGTACCAGTCCGGCATGCTTCAGGGCGCTAAGGTGATGTGAGATACTCGGTTTGGTCATCTGAAAATACTCGGCAATCTCTCCGGCAGTCCGGTCCTTCTCACGCAGCAGCCGGATGATCTGTCTCCGGGTTGGATCGGCCAGCGCCTTAAAAGATTCATTCATGTTCTGTCCGACCTTTCGATATTTAAATAATTGTCTAAATATATAATTGCGTGTATTCCTGTTTTTGTCAATGGCAGATTTGCCTTTACAGGCTCCAACTAGAAGTTGTAACTCCGCATATGCTAGAATAAGCTAGGAGAAGGCTGGTACATAGCAGAGAAATGCCCGGATTTCCGGACGTTTACATTCTGTATCCAAAAGGGAGGAGGGCTGCAGTTGCATTATATATCTGAAATGATCTCACATCTGTTCGAATGGATTCAGGGTCTTGGTTACTTCGGAATTATGATCGGACTGATGATTGAGGTCATTCCGAGTGAAATCGTACTCGCGTTCGGCGGCTATCTGGTTTCACAGGGCGACATTAATTTCTTCGGGGCCATTATATTTGGAACAGTCGGAGGAGTCATAGCCCAGATTTTTGTCTACTGGATCGGCCGTTATGGCGGAAGACCAGTGCTGGAGAAATACGGGAAGTACATTTTTATTAACAAAAAGCACATCGACCATTCAGAGGAATGGTTCAAAAAGTACGGTACAGGAGTTATTTTTACGGCGAGATTCATTCCGGTTGTCCGTCATGCGATCTCAGTGCCTGCCGGCATCTCACGTATGCCGCTGGGGAAATTTACACTGCTGACCACACTGGCAGTAATTCCTTGGAGTGCCCTGTTTGTCTATCTGGGATACACCCTGGGCGATAGATGGGAGACGATTGACGAGGTTGCCGGCAAATATACCCATGAGCTTATCCTGGTCGCTATCGCTATTATCGTTATTTACTTTCTGTTCAAATGGTATAACTCCAAAAAGAAAGGTAGTGCAGCATGAAGCAGAATGTAGCCCATAAATTCGGCCAAGGCCTGACCCCGCGCCAGTTCGTGGAGAGCATGACCAAAAATCAGCAGGCCTTTGAATCCTGGTATGAGAAGTTTGCCTGGGAGAATGCGGACGACCGTGAATTTTTTGAAAGCCTGAACCACCGCGATGATCTGCGCGTGCTGATTCTGGCTGCCGACTGGTGCGGCGATGTTGTACGCAATGTGCCGGTTGTTTTCCGGATTCTGGAGACCGCAGGCATCAAAACCGAAGTGCTGATTCTGGAAGAAAATCAGGATCTGATGGACGACTTCCTGACGATGGGCGGAAGATCGGTGCCTGTGGTTATCTTTGCCGATACCGGCGGTTATGTGCTGGGCCATTGGGGACCGCGTCCGGAGCATGTGCAGTCGCTGATGCGGGCTTTCAAACAGGAGAATCCGGACCGGGAAGCCGCCGATTATGACAGCAAAATTGCTGAAGTACGCAAGGCAATGGGGCAAGCCTACGGGGAAGGTACGGAATCGCACGCAGTCATTGCCAAAGAACTGCGCAGCCTGATTTCCGGTTTCTGATCCTATGCTGAATATACGTTCCTATAATCTGGGTCCGCTCCAGACCAATGCTTATCTTCTGACCGGAGCTGACCCGCAGCGTGGAGTGATCATCGACCCCGGTATGAATCCTGCTGCACTTGTACGCGCCATAGAGAATATGGAGATTGAAGCCATCCTGCTGACACATGCCCATTTTGACCATATCGGCGGCGTGGATGAAATCCGCAAAGCCAAAAAATGTCCGGTATATGTTCATGCCCTGGAAAGCGAGTGGCTGGTCAGCCCCAAGCTGAACGGTTCACTAATGTGGCCGGAGGCTTCACCTCCGATCAGTACAGAGCCGGCGGAATATGATCTGGCCGAGGGTCAGATTCTGAAGCTGCTAGGGCTTACCTTCAAGGTTTTTCATACCCCGGGCCATTCGCCGGGCAGCGTCAGCTTCCTGTGCGGGAATGATCTTTTTTCCGGAGATGTCCTGTTTAAGCTTGGTGTGGGACGCACGGATCTGCCGGGGGGCCGGGAGCGTGATCTGGTTGATTCGCTGCGCGGCAAGCTGTACCGTCTGGACGAAGAAGTGAAGGTATACCCCGGACACGGCCCGCGGACGACCATCGGCTTCGAGCGCCGGAACAATCCTTATGTACCTATGCAGTGAGGTTATTCCTTCCTAAGCGACAAAAAGCGAGAAAATAGAGATGGACAGAAGGATACAAAGTTGCTACAATAACGTTAATTAAATGTAACATTTACCTCGCGAAGCACGCAGACTGCGGAATTAATCCCGGTTTGCGTTCTTTTTTTGTCTGTGTATACGGGTTTTATTTGTATGGGAGGAAGTTAATTGAAGAACGATATCATTGACTTATATGATTGCTCCGACTTAAGCGAAGCCGATTTAAAGGCTGAAAGCATAGAGGGAAAGGCGTTGTACCATTCAAAGGCGAAGAAGACTGAGGCGCTCAGAGAGGCACCGAGCCATTTATGTTTTTGGCGGTTTCCTGACGGCCGGGGGCGCTATCAGTCCTGGCGGCGCAGATTATGGGAGCTGCAAAATAACCGGGACCGTGAATGAACGATCCGGCAATCCTGTACGTATTACAGTTGGCCATAAATAAAGGAGGAGCGAAAGAAGCTGATGAGCGAAGGGACGCTGGAGTTAATCAGGCAGGCTCAGCAGGGTGATCTTTCGGCGCTGGCCGGGCTTCTGCGGGAGCACTACAACTTCCTGTTCAAATATTTAATCAAAGCTACCATGGATCCTTCCCTGGCGGAGGAGCTGGCACAGGACACCGTGGTGCGCGCCATGGAGAAGATCGGCAGCTATAACGGCACATCCGCATTCTCCTCATGGCTGATCACGATTGCAACCCGGCTATACATTGACCGCAAACGGCGCTGGAAAAGGGAAGCAGATTGGCTGCGCCAGGAACGGGGAACAGCGGCCATCCGCTGGCGGTTCGAGAGCCGCAATATGGAGTGGAGCGAAGTGCTTGATGCACTGTCTCGGCTGCCGCTGCCTCAGCGTATTGCCGTATTGCTGAAGCATTATTACGGCTACAGCTATGAAGAAATCGGCAGCATTATGGAAGTTCCGCCGGGAACCGTTAAATCGCGTGTGTCTGCAGGGTTGCAGCAGCTGAGAAAGGAGCTGAAAGAGGATGAATAATGATACAGGGGACAAGAAGCTGTTAAACAAGCTGTCTGCTGAGCTGGACCGGCTGGATGCGCAGTATGATGACATCCCGGCACCGTCCTTGCCGGCAATGCAGCAGTTTTTGGCCGCAGAAGCTATCCGCAGACGGCGTCAGAGCCGCCGGGAGCTGCTGCTGTTTTGGCTGGCAGCACTATTCCTCCTTAGCATTGTTCTGGCCGTTCTGGGATTTGCGCCTGCAGTTTACTGGATTCTTCAAGCGGTAATTCCGCTTGCTGCACTCGGCGGTCTGGCGGCCGTTAGGATCAGGCGGCGACTGGAGGAAAGAGATCAATGAAGGAGCTGCATGATGTACCTTATTGGCTGTGGGCTGTTATTGCAGCCATACTGCTGGTCCAGGGAACATGGATGTTCCGTGATGCCCGCAGGCGTGATAAAGGCAGGGCTGCCTGGTTCTGGGGATTATGGGGGATGACCGGATCTCCAACTCCGCTGGTCGTTTACCTGCTGGTCATTGTGCTGCCGCAGCGGCGCAAGCAGGGACGCTAACGCTGAACCTGTGCTATAAATGCTGTTTTTCAGAAAATTTTTGTGAACTTTCATTTAACACTCCTGCAGCTGCTGGACAGCTCTAGCTTTTTCTAGTAGACTGTTGAAACAAGTAGAACCATGATAGATTTTGGAGCAGGAGGTAAGGCGATGCTGCGGTTGGGAGAGAAAATTGTCATTGTTGCTGACGCGTTTGAACAGAGTCTTCCTATCGGAGACTACGGCTACCTGATTGCTTATGACCGCAATCCGGACAATGCGTTCGATTATGTCATCCGTGTCCCTCAGGCTAACAGGAATTTTTATGTTACTGCGGAGGATATTGAGGCAGAAGAGCAGCTGCTGGAGGCGGAAGCCGAAAGAGCGACCCATGAAGCGCTTATCGACTACGCTTTGTCAACACATAACGAGAAGCTGTTTCATCATCTGATGAACGGCGATGATGCGGAAGTCCCGGAGGCGGAAGCAGCACCTAAAGAGAGCATGTCCCAGGCGGAATTCATCAAACAGGTGAATCTCCGGGCCTGGATTTAAGGAAGGCCGGCGCAAGCCGGTCTTTTTGTTATGCGGATAAGGGCGGAAGGACAAGTACATTGAATTGTCCAGGCTTCTACAATATAATTAAAAACGTTATCCGGGCGCTTTAGCCCTTTAAACAGGAGGGATATTGGGTATGAGCATTACTGTCAAAGATGTGCAGCATGTGGCCAAGCTGGCCAGACTGCAATTAAGCCCGGAAGAAGAGGCTGTTTTTACTGAACAAATGAATGCTATCTTACAATATGCTGAGAAATTGAATGAGCTGGATACAGAAAATGTTAAGCCTACTACACATGTGCTGCAGGTCAGCAATGTGATGCGCGATGATGTGGTGAAGGAGAGCCTGTCCCAGGAAGAAGCCCTGCTTAATGCGCCTGAGGATGAAGAAGGTCACTTCAAGGTTCCGGCTGTACTGGAATAACTATACCGAAAGGAGGAAGAATGTTGAGCCTGTTTCAATATCGATTGCCTGAATTACATAACATGCTGCACAGCAAAGACATTTCCGTCAGCGAACTGACGGAACAATCGCTGGCTGCAATCGCTGAGCGTGACAGCAAGGTGCATGCATTTTTAACACTGAATGAAGAGGGGGCCCGCCAGTCGGCGCGGATGCTGGATGACAAGCTGGCCTCCGGAGCGGCCCGCGGCCTGCTGTTCGGCCTACCTGCAGGAGTTAAGGATAATATTGTAACCAAGGGGCTTCGCACTACCTGTGCCAGTAAGTTCCTGGACAATTTTCAGCCAATTTATGATGCAACCGTCGTCTCCAAGCTGCGTCAGGCCGATGCGGTAACTATCGGCAAATTGAACATGGACGAGTTCGCCATGGGCGGCTCCAATGAGAATTCTGCTTACGGCGCCGTGCGCAATCCGTGGAATCTCGAGCATGTTCCAGGCGGTTCAAGCGGCGGATCGGCAGCGGCTGTAGCTGCCGGTGAAGTATTATTCGCCTTGGGTTCCGATACAGGCGGATCCATCCGTCAGCCGGCTTCCTATTGCGGAGTGGTCGGCCTGAAGCCAACCTACGGCTTGGTGTCCCGCTACGGTCTGGTAGCTTTCGCCTCCTCGCTGGATCAGATTGGCCCGGTTACCCGCAATGTTGAGGATTCCGCTTATGTCCTGCAGGCCATTGCAGGCTATGATGCCCAGGACTCGACCTCGGCCAAGGTGGATATTCCCGATTATCTCAGCGCTTTAACCGGCGACATCTCCGGACTGCGCATTGCCGTGCCGAAGGAGTATATTGGCGAAGGCGTGGATGCATCCGTGCGTGAGCAGGTCATGTCTGCACTGAAGGTGCTTGAAGGTCTTGGCGCGGTATGGGAAGAGGTTTCCCTGCCGCATACCGAATATGCGGTAGCGGCGTACTACCTGCTTGCTTCATCGGAGGCTTCCTCCAACCTGGCCCGTTTTGACGGTGTCCGTTATGGTGTCCGCGTCGATGACGGCGGCGGCCTGCTGGATCTGTATCTTAACTCCCGCAGCCGCGGTTTCGGCCCTGAGGTGAAGCGCCGGATTATGCTCGGCACCTATGCCCTGAGCTCCGGTTATTATGATGCTTATTATCTGAAGGCGCAGAAGGTGCGCACCCTGATTAAGCAGGACTTCGATGAAGTCTTCAAGAAATACGATGTAGTCATCGGGCCTACAGCGCCGACGACGGCCTTTAAGCTTGGCTCGCAGACGGAAAACCCGCTGACGATGTATTTGAACGATATACTGACCATTCCGGTCAATCTTGCCGGCATACCTGCGGTCAGCATTCCTTGCGGCTTTGCCGAAGGACTGCCGGTCGGACTGCAGATTATCGGGAAGGAATTTGACGAGAGCACCGTGCTGCGCGTAGCGCATGCCTTTGAACAGAATACAGATTACCACAAAGAGCGGCCACAGCTGTAAGTCCCGCCGGATAAGACTGTGTACGAGTACAGGCTCACAAAACTTTTAAGGGATGAGATCATTTATGTCTAAATACGAAACGGTCATCGGGCTGGAAGTTCATGTGGAGCTTCATACCAAGTCCAAAATTTTCTGCGGCTGCTCGACGGAATTCGGAGCTCCGCCCAATACCCATACCTGTCCGGTCTGCCTCGGGCATCCCGGCGTGCTGCCGGTTCTGAACCGCCAGGCGGTGGAATATGCAATGAAAGCGGCAATGGCGCTGAACTGTACGATCGGTGATGTCAGCAAGTTCGACCGCAAGAACTACTTTTACCCTGATTCGCCAAAAGCCTACCAGATCTCACAGTATGATCAGCCAATCGGCTTAAACGGCTGGATCGACATCGAGGTGAATGGCGAAACGAAACGCATCGGCATTACCCGTCTTCATCTGGAGGAAGATGCGGGCAAGCTGACCCACGTTGATGGCGGCTTTGCCTCGCTGGTTGACTTCAACCGTGTAGGTACACCGCTGATCGAGATTGTCTCCGAGCCCGATCTGCGCTCGCCTGAAGAGGCCCGCGCTTATCTGGAGAAGATCCGCGCGATTATGCAGTACTGCGATGTCTCCGACGTTAAGATGGAGGAAGGCTCGATGCGCTGTGATGCCAACATCAGCCTGCGCCCTGTGGGGCAGGAGGAATTCGGTATCCGCGCCGAGCTGAAGAACATGAACTCCTTCCGCGGCGTACTGCGCGGTCTGGAATATGAACAATTCCGCCAAGGCGAGATCCTGGATGACGGCGGAGTGGTAGTGCAGGAAACACGCCGCTGGGATGAGGCCCAGGGCAAAACCCTGTCCATGCGCGGCAAGGAGGAAGCCCACGATTACCGTTATTTCCCGGATCCGGATCTGATCGTCCTGCATATCGACGATGCCTGGAAGGAATCCATCCGTTCGACTATTCCGGAACTGCCGGATGCCCGGCAGGCCCGATACAGCGAAGAGTATGGACTGCCTGCTTATGATGCAGGCGTGCTGACTTCCTCCAAACCGCTGGCTGATTTCTTTGAAGGCAGCCTGGCCTATACCAAGGATGCCAAAGCCGTGGCCAACTGGATGATGGGTGATCTGCTCGGGTATCTGAATAGCAACAGCCTTGAACTATCCCAGGTCAAGATTACCCCGCAGGGACTGGGCGAAATGATCGGTCTGATCGCGGGCGGGACCATCAGCAGCAAGATTGCCAAAACCGTATTCAAGGAAATGCTGGAAAGCGGCAAGCTGCCTGCAGTGATTGTAGAAGAAAAGGGACTTGTGCAGATTAGTGACGAAGGCGCGATCAAGCAAATTGTCGAAGCGGTCGTAGCGGCTAACCCGCAGTCTGTAGAGGACTACAAGGCGGGCAAGCAGAAAGCAATCGGCTTCCTCGTGGGGCAAGTCATGAAAGAAAGTAAAGGCAAAGCCAATCCGGGTCTTGTAAACACACTTCTGGCTGAAGTATTGAACGGCTAGAACCGGTTTTGGGTAATTTATTATAGGATCTTCAGCTCAGGGCTTGTCGGCAAACGGCAGGCCCTGAGCGGCATATAAGGGGAATGTGCGGATGAATACAATAATCAGGCTGGATCTGCAGGATGATTACACCCTAAGCGAGCTCTGGAGTCTTCAGCATAAAGCCTACCGGCTGGAGGCCGAGATGATCGGTTTTCATGAAATCCCTCCGCTGATGGAGACGAGAGAAATGCTGGCGGCGGTTAAAGAGGCGTTCTACGGCTGCTTTGATGAAAGCGGAGAACTGTTGGGTGCCGTTGCTGTTCTCGAGGAAACACCCGGCAATCTGACGGTTACCCGGATGATGGTGAATCCGGAGCATTTCCGCCAAGGCATAGCCGGCAGTTTGCTGGAGTTTATTTTTGGGCTTTATTCCGGGATAGAGCAGTTTATAGTATCTACAGGGAAGCTGAATCATCCTGCCGTTACACTGTATACGAAGCATGGATTCGTTCCTGCGAATGTAGAGGAAGTGGCTCCGGGAGTGGAGCTGATTGAGTTTTACCGGGGTGGGCGGCTTTGAGCAGGAAGAACTATACCTTTCGAGAAAGGAAGAGTCCCGATATGAGTTCCGAACAACAGCAGGATGAATCTGTTATGCTGCCCAAGCCGCCTGTAATACCGCCGCGCCAGAAAAAACGCCCCCGGAAGCGTAAATTTATAGCAGGGCTGTTCGCAGCCGTCATTCCGGGTGCCGGACACCTTTATTTGGGGCTTCTCCGCAAGGGGATTTCTTTCCTGTTCATTATTTTGCTGGATATCGCGGCGATGCTGTATTTCTCCTCAATCGGCATGCAGATCAACGTACCGCTGCTCATTTTACTGGCACTGCTGATTCCGGCCGTTTATTTCTACAATGTGTTTGATGTTCTGCAGTCTGCGGACCGTATACTGCGGCTGCCGGAGGAATCCGAGCCTGAATTGCCGATAACAGCGGCAAAGACAGCCAGATCCTGGATCAGCGAGCCGGGGATTTCCTTTGGACTGATGCTGCTTATCGGCGGGGCGCTTATGTTCCTTTTTCGTCAAAAACCCCCTTGGCTGCAGCAATTCATTGAGACCTATGCCGGAGCTGCGGTTGCAGGTGTGCTGCTTCTCTGTGCGCTGTGGCTGGGAGTACGCGAAATTGCTAAAAGCATCCTGATCCGAAGAAGCGATGAACGCCGTCCCCGCCGGGTAGGCCGGTATACTGCGGCTGTGGTGCTGGCAGGTGTGGGTACTTTTCTGCTGCTGGACTGGCTTAACGGTACCGAGACTATGCTGCTGCTGCTCAAGTGGTGGCCGTTGATTCCCGTGCTGTGGGGCGTGGAGTATTTGCTGATTACCTTGTTTACACGCCGTAGAGGCACAACAGCGAAAGCCCCAAGGCCCCGAATGGATCTGCGCGGAATTTTGTCAGCATTGATACTGGGTGCCAGCGTATTTATCGTGGCCGAACAGGAGCATTATCTGCACCTCTGGAACAAGGTCAGTATGAACCTGACTGTAGCAGCAGTAGATTATGGGGAAGCCGCAGGCAACCGGTATGAGAAAGCGCCGCTGGTTGTACCGGTTGAGCTTAACACCTCCAAGATTACAGTTGACGGCATTAACGGGGATATCCTGATCCACCGCGCCGCTGTAGAGGACGTTGAGATTACAGCTACTGTGTGGGTTGATGAACTGGAAGGTGCACAGGCTGAGGCGGTCTCCGAGCAATCTTTTGTACAAGTAGAGGAAGGGCCGACGATCAAAATCACTCCCCAATATCAGACTTACGGCGATTCCGGCAAACGCCAGCCGCGTATAGATCTGGATATCTCGCTCCCTGAAGACCGGCGGTTCAATCTGGATGTCCGGACAATGAACGGCGGCATTACGTTACAGAACGTAGAGGCCATTGAGGATATTGCCCTGGAGACGGGGAATGGTGAGCTGATTCTGCACCGTATTTTCGGGAATATAAAGGGGAAAACGCTGAACGGCGCAGTCCGTGCACGTACCGTTCAAGGAAGCGTTGAGCTTTCAACAGGAGGCGGAAGCATGGATGCCTGGGATATCACCGGTCCGCTGAAGCTCTCCACAGTTGTCGGCAATATTTCCGCCACAGGCAGCGGAGATGAAGTGAATCTGTCCAGTAAAAACGGTAATCTCGAAGTTGACGGTGCAAGGGCAAAGCTGCATGCAGAATCATTGAACGGCACAATCAATATTCGCTCAGAGGTGCTTGGCGGTGACTGGGAGGTATACAGCGCGGTAGGAGACATCAATCTTTATCTGCCTGCTGCAGCCGATTATACATTGAACGGGTCGAGCGGTTACGGGAATATCAGCTCGGACATTGCCGGACTGGTCATAGACAAAAAAACCGTCTCCGGCGAAGTGGGCACTGGCGAATTCAAGCTGAATGTGGAAGGGAACAGCAGTTTAAATGTGAAGGAATATTGAAAAAAGTAATTTTTATTATATAATAATGAATATAATGTACTTGGCACGTTGACAACATTCAAAGCAGGGTTTTACAATTGCAGTATAGTTTTGGATTTACATTATTGTTTTAATTTTAAAGGCGGTGGAATTGATGGGTAGTGGCGTACAGCATGCATTGGAACAATTGAAGACTACCGGTGTCCGTATTACACCCCAGCGTCATGCAATTTTGACGTATCTGATGGAAGCGTTGAATCATCCTACGGCAGACGATATTTATCGTGCGCTGGAGCCGCAGTTTCCAAGCATGAGCGTGGCGACAGTATACAACAATCTGAAGATGTTTATGGAAGCCGGAATGGTGCGTGAATTGACCTACGGTGATAATTCGAGCCGCTTTGATGCCAATGTATCCGATCATTATCATGTCATCTGCCAGGAATGCGGTAAAATTGAGGATTTCAGCTATCCTTCGCTTCATGAGGTTGAGCACGCGGCCGAGCTGGCAACGGGCTTCAAGGTTCACGGACTGCGGATGGAGATGTATGGAGTCTGCCAATGCTGCAGTGAGAAGAAGCATTAACCGTATAGTTGCTTATAGTCAGGAAACGATCTTATAACGTGTGGTATCCGTTAACGGCTGCCACGCGTTTTTTGTTTAGCTGGAAACATTAGGGCCATATAATGCCGGTTCTTCCAGCAGATTTGCGAAACCAAAGCGTCAAATATAGCGTATACTTAAAATTGGTTACTGCACTTAAAATCTATTGATAGTTTTGGAGGATATATTTTGGAGAGCAGACAGAGACAAGGACGCACTAAAAAGCGTGGAAGCCGTCTTCGCCGTTTTATTGGACTTGTTATAATTGCCGCAGCCGCTTACTGGGTCGCTTTTTATGTATTGCCTAACCGGCAGCATACCGATCCCGACTGGAAAGGACTGCAGCAGCCGATTTTTGTTAAGGGGCAGCTAACCGGCTACTCAGCCAGCGGCACGGGCGACGGCCTGCTTTTACCGCTTCCGTTATTGCAGGAGTATGTTGATCCGGCCATCCGTTATGAAGAAGCTACCAAGTCAGTTATCCTGTCAACGGATAATGATTTGCTATATATGCAGGAGGATTCAACTTCAGCAAGCCTCAATAACGAGCCTGTTCAGCTCAGACTTGCTCCCGAGGAACAGGATGGGGTAACCTATCTTCCGGCAGACTCCCTTGAGGAGCTGTATGGTCTGGAGGTAGAGGAGGACAGCAGTACAGGTGCTGTACTGCTGATGACTGCCGGAGAGAGTGTGCCAATCGGCACAGTCAAAGGGAAAGCGGGTGACCGCACCAAGGTGCTGCGGAGTGAGGCGACTATTCATGCGCCTATCGTAGCGGACATGCCTCCAGGGACAGTTGTGCGGATCTGGAATAGGGATGATGAAGATGAGGAATGGCTGTATGTGCAGATGAGCAGCGGTTATGCAGGTTATATTAAAGCTGAAGACATTACCGCAGACGGTGAAAAGACCGTTGAGCAGCAGGAGTACGAGCCAACGCGTGCAGAACGCAGCTGGAAAGGAAAGGCTGTGAACCTGTTCTGGGAAGCCGTATATGAGCGTAAGCCTAATCCGGCAAATTTCGGTGAGCTCCCGGGGATTAATGTGGTCAGCCCGACCTGGTTCAGTATTATAGATGTTAACGGAAATGTGCGGAGCAAAGCGGACAAGGCCTATGTAGAGTGGGCCCACAAGCAGGATATGGAGGTTTGGGCTCTGCTTAGCAACAGCTTTGATGCCGACCTTACTACTGAGGCGTTATCAAGCTATGAGAGACGGATGACGACGATTGTGCAGATGCTTGAGTATGCAGACTTATATGATCTTGATGGTATTAATATTGATTTTGAGAATGTGTATACCAAGGACGGAGGCAATGTTACGCAGTTTATGCGGGAGCTGAAGCCGATGGCCCAGGCCAAGAATCTGATTGTTTCGATTGATGTTACCCCCAAGTCCAATAGTGAAATGTGGTCCTTATTCCTGGACCGGAAGGCTCTTGGCGCAGCAGCGGACTTTTTGATTGTGATGGCTTATGACGAGCATTGGGCGTCCAGTCCCAAAGCGGGCTCCGTGGCATCCTTGCCGTGGGTCGAGAATTCGATCAGCCGGATTATAGAGGAAGATGATGTACCGGCCGAGAAGCTGATTCTCGGGGTGCCTTTATACACACGTATCTGGACCGAGACAACGGAGAATGGAGAGACAAAAGTCAGCTCCAAGGCTGTCGGAATGAAAACAGTCCAGGAGCTGTTGGCAGAAAAGAAGCTGACGCCTTCATTCGATAACAAGGCGGGACAACATTATGTTGAGTACAAAGAGGATGGAAGTCTTCATAGAATCTGGATTGAAGACAAGGTTTCCCTGAAAGCAAGAGTAGAGCTCGCGAAGTCGTTCGGGCTGGGCGGAATTGCTTCCTGGACGAGAAGCTTCGGAACGCTTGAGGCTTGGGAAGCATTGCAGGAAATAAGCAACTAGCTGATTTGTAATGTATCAAAAATAAGGTACTCCCTTCAGGGAGTACCTTATTTTTGTATTTCAAGTGTACTTTCAGTGATTTTTCAGTAGAAGAGAAGATAATGAGAAGATGGCTATGCATAAGGCTTGTTAAGAATGGCTGGACTGTTGACTCTCAAGCTGCTCAGCTGTAATGGTTGCCTGGGCGGGATCACGGGTGAGCAGGGTATGACAGAACATGCAACGGTCGGTTTTACCCAGCATTTTGGTCAGTTTGTGGCATTCGGGACATTCCAGCTGAACAGCGCTTGTAGACAGCATCCCGGCCCAAAAGTAGATGGCCAGACTGGCCATCATCGAGATCAGTCCGATAACAAGACCGATTGCCGCTGCTATCTTGCCGGCTGAACCCCAGAACACGATTCCTGCTGTTCCTGCAATCATCAGGCCCATTCCGAGCATTGTAAGCAGAAGTCCCCAGGTGCGAAAAGCGTTGATTTTAGCCGATTTCATCTTCATGAGTATTTGCTCCTAACTAAAATATAGTTGGGACATCCAGAAGGAACTGACACGAATATGTAGAATATTAATATGTATGAGAATTATAACTGACGTGACGCGAAATCGCCAAATTTGATGGAGGGAAGCATGGAACTATCCAATTTGACCCTATTGAGTGGAGAAACGTTTGATGAAAGTGTCTTGGGTGCTGTAGTACTGAGGCAAAAAGGGAACGCCCCGTTTCAGAGCGCGCTGCTCCACGATTTTGATATGGTGGTGCTGATGCTGCACGCGGAGCAGGAGAAGGAGCGGGTACTGACCCATACCATTGCAGGTGAGAGACGGACACAGACGGTTCATGTCGGTATGCCTGCACTGGAAAGAGCCGTACTGGCCGGTGACAACAATGAATTATTAACGAGTCTTATAGCCGGCGAGGTGATTTGGGATCCCGAGGGAATCCTCGGAGAGATGCGGCGTGACATTCTCCGGTTCCAGGGGCCGCTCAAGGAACGGGTATTGTTTATGGAATTTGCCCGCTTCCTGCATATGTATGTGAAGTCCAAGCGTTATATAGAAGCCCGCTGTACAATGGATGCATATAATTGTGTACTTATGGCCTTGTATCATTGGGCCCGCATTGAAGTAAGTGAGGCAGGGTACTTCCCGAATCCTGCAGTGTGGGAGCAAGTGAAAAGCCTTAACACTCCGGTTCATAAGCTTTATGAAGAACTTACAGTAAGCACAGAAACACTTGAACAAAGAATCGAGCTTATTCTGCTTGCCTGTGAATTTGCCCTGATGTCCAAGATGTCCGACTGTTGCAGTCTGCTGCTGGACATTCTCGGGAGCCGCAAAGAATCCTGGAGTATCAAGGAGCTGTTACAGCATTCCGGCCTCAGTCCGCTTGGTGCAGAACTGCCGCTGGTGCTTCGCAAGCTGGTGTCACGTTCACAGATAAGAGAAATTACAGCTTGGGCTGATGATGCTTCCGAAGGGCATGCAGTCCGCTATACATTATAAATACAGCTGAATAGGTTAAGCTAAGGAGAGGAAGCGTACTCTCTTTTTTTGTTTGTTTTTGATTATAAATAATTCCCGAACAAGCTAAAAACAAAGCGGAATATTAAGGGTTGACTCCAGTGTTGAATATGTGATAAATTATAACTCGTCCCTCCGACACACCAAGATGCTGAAAGGCAGATGGTGATCAACGGAAAAAAGAAATCAAAAAAGATGTTGACAAAAACGAGGGCAACATGATATATTATAAAGGTCGCTGCTGACGAGAACATCGGTGGTAACAACGAGCTTGATCTTTGAAAACTGAACAACGAGTGAGTATCGGAAATCACTTCGGTGAGATCT
>NZ_LRAC01000168.1 GCF_001517085.1 Paenibacillus sp. DMB5 | reverse complement strand
TGTATTAGGCACGCCGCCAGCGTTCGTCCTGAGCCAGGATCAAACTCTCCAATAAAGTTATTGAAAAGAGCGATTCGCTCATTTTGAAACATCTGACGAGAATGTTACATTCTCTAATTTGGAATCACCGAAGTGATTTCCGATACTCACTCGTTGTTCAGTTTTCAAAGATCAAGCTCGTTGTCACTGTCGATGTTCTCGTCAGCAGCAACTCTTATACTATATCACATCCGGTCATTCGTTGCAAGCTCTTTTTTTAATTTCTTTTTTCGAGCTTGCGTCGATGCTTTTCAGCATTTCTTGGCCGGAATAAGAATATACCATGTACAGAAATAGAATGCAAGCATTATTTTATAATATAAAAATAAAAGCTGTACTTACCTCCGTTCTCCCCAAAACAGGATTCGGCCATAAGACAGCTATACTTAGTTATATGCGTTGTGGCATAGCGTTAAGCAATAATCTCCTTAATATGCAGTTCCCGCTCCACCATGAGATTAACAATCTTGCCCTCTACTTGGACCATAGGGCGTGTAGGATTACTGCGGTCCGTAAAGATGATCTCTCCATGGCGTCCGTCACTCAGCTTGATTCTGGTTCCGTTATAAAGATCTGTTGTTTTCTGAATGAAGGTTTGAACAATAACCGGATCCAGCTTGCCAAAGCTCTCAGCCAGAATCTGTTCAAGTACCAGATAAGGGGACTGTGCCTTTCTATAAGCCTTTCTCAGCGTCATTGCATGGAAGATATCTGCTACAGCCACAATTTTGGCGTAGAAATGAATCTGGGTGCCTTCCAGACGCAGCGGATAACCTGACCCGTCTATTTTTTCATGATGCTGAAGTGCTGCAAGCCTGACACCTTCATTGATTGCCGTAACATTACGCAGCAGCTGGTAGCCATAGGTTGTATGTCTGCGCACTTCTTCCAATTCGGCTCCTGTCAGCGGTGTCGGCTTCTGGAGCAATGAAACATCAACCTTCGCATTTCCTATATCATGCAGCAAGCCGGCAAATGCAGCCTGCATCCAATCCTTTTGCGGATAGCCGCACCACTGGGCAATTTTATATGAGGTTAAGGCAGACAGTACAGCGTTATGATAATTATAATCCTCTTCATGAATGACACGCGGAGAAAATTTTAAAACATGATAGTCCTTGAGCTCATTGATCAGTGCCTCCAATTGACTGCGTATCTCCAGGATCGGCATCGGGGCAGCAGCCACAGAACGGTAAATCTGCTTAACCAGGACCAGCATTTTGTCGTATTCGTCATGCAGCGAAGAGTTGCTCTTGGCAAGCAGAGACTCATCAACCGTTGCTCCTGCTTTAACAGGTGTAGCTTTGGCTGCAGGTTTGACCGGCTCAGGAGCTTTATTCTCACTCTGTGTACCCTCAATTTCTACGTATTGCACGAGAAATGCCTGCAGAATCTCGATATCACGCGGCAGGATTACTTTTCCCTTAGTAAAAAGCAGCCCTCCCAATGGAGTGTTGACATCTTTAATAATTTTCGAACCCGGTTTTACCTCTGCCACGGATATACTTGGCATACACTCAGCCCCTCTGTTTCTGTAAAACTTGCCTACTGCTTAATCCTCTAATTATATTATGGATATTTGGAGGCGACTAGATAGGGTACAGCCAATTCCGTAAAATAATTAAAAAAAGCACCGGTTTCTATAATCAGAAACCGGTGCTCCTTTAATGCGTTCTATTCGAGACTATCCTCTTCACCCTCAGCGTCCGCCAAAGGCTCTGATTCAGTTACTCCCTCTGTATCCACTGCCAGTGTGCCTTGTCCTTCTTCCCCGTCCTCATGACCAGGAAGCTCGTCTTCTTCTTTATCCGCTCTGCACAGCGTAGCTACAGCATCATCCTCACGGATGTTAATCAGCTTAACGCCCTGCGCATAACGGCCCATTGTCGAGATTCCATCCATGCTGGTACGGATCAGTGTTCCGCTGGTTGTGATAATCATCAGGTCCTCATCACTCTTAACGACTTTCAGACCGACTACCAGACCGTTCTTGTCAGTAAGGTTAATCGTCTTGATCCCCTTCCCTCCGCGGGTCTGGGAACGGTAATCGCCGGCAGGCGTCCGTTTGCCGTAGCCTTTGGCTGTTACGATCAGGACCTCGAGATCCTTATCTACGCAGTCCATTCCAATGACATGGTCATCTTCATCAAGGGTGATCCCCTTAACGCCGGTTGCACTGCGTCCCATAGACCGGACATCATTCTCAGAGAAAGTAATGGACATCCCGCGCGCCGTACCGATAATCAGATTCTGCTCACCGTCAGTCAGCTTCACCTCGATCAGGGAGTCCTCTTCACGAAGGTTGATTGCAATTAGACCGCCTTTACGGATATTGTTGTAATCCTCAAGCGGTGTCTTCTTCACAATACCTTCGCGGGTAGCAAAGAACAGATACTTATCGCTGTCTGTCTCCTGCACTTGAATTACAGCACTGATCTTCTCGCCCTGTTCTATTTGAATCAGGTTGATGATCGGCGTTCCACGCGCTGTGCGTCCAAGCTCTGGGATTTCATAGGCTTTGATCCGGTATACCTTACCCTTATCGGTAAAGAACATCAGATAGTTATGGGAGTTGCTCACGAAGAGATGCTCCACAAAATCCTCATCCTTGGTATCCATTCCGATTACGCCGCGTCCGCCCCGCTTCTGGCTGCGGTACGTGCTGACCGGCAGACGTTTAATGTAGCCGGTGTGTGTAATCGTAATAACGACCTCTTCACGGGGAATCAGATCCTCATCCAGAATACTTTCTTCACCCACCGTAATTTCAGTCCGGCGTTCGTCGGAATATCTATCGCGGATTTCCTGCAGCTCGTTGCTGATAATCTCCAGGACAAGATGCTCGTTAGCCAGAATTTCCTTGTACTCGGCAATTTTGGCTACCAGCTCGTTATATTCATTCTCGATCTTCTCCCGTTCCAGTCCGGTCAGACGCTGCATCCGCATATCGAGGATAGCCTGTGCCTGCTCGACGCTGAGCTTAAATGTTTCCATTAAGCCTTCGCGGGCAATATCCGTTGTGCGTGAACCTCTGATTAGAGCTATAATCTCATCCAGATTATCAAGCGCTATACGCAGACCTTCCAGAATATGAGCACGGGCTTCAGCCTTCTTCAGATCAAAGATCGTCCGGCGGCGGATAACTTCAATCTGGTGCTGCAGATAGTGATACAGCACATCACGGAGATTGAGGATCTTAGGCTCGTTGTTCACAATCGCCAGCATATTAATGCCGAAGGTCGACTGCATAGCCGTATGTTTATACAGATTGTTAAGGACAACGTTAGGATTAACGTCGCGGCGCATCTCGATAACAACACGCATACCGGTACGGTCTGACTCATCACGCAGATCCGTAATGCCTTCGATCCGCTTCTCGCGGACCAGCTCGGCAATTTTCTCGACCAGTCTGGCTTTGTTCACCTGGTAAGGAAGCTCATGCACAATGATCCGGGCTTTGCCGTTATTTTCTTCAATAGTCGCCTTGGCGCGCATCGTAACAGATCCGCGGCCGGTGCGGTAGGCCTGGCGGATGCCCTCACGGCCCAGGATATACCCGGCCGTCGGAAAGTCAGGACCCTGAATATATTCCATAAGCTCCATAGGGGTAATATCCGGATTCTTGATCATGGCCTGTACGCCGTCAATGACCTCGCCCAGATTATGCGGAGGAATATTGGTGGCCATACCTACTGCAATCCCTGATACCCCGTTAACGAGCAGGTTCGGGTAACGGGCAGGCAAAACTACAGGCTCATGCTCTTCACCGTCATAGTTAGGCGCAAAATCAACCGTTTCCTTGTTAAGGTCCCGCAGCATTTCGCCTGCAATTTTGGATAGACGTGCTTCTGTATAACGCATTGCCGCAGCCATGTCACCATCAATGGAACCGAAGTTCCCGTGGCCGTCTACAAGCATATAACGCATAGAGAAATCCTGAGCCATACGTACCATGGTCTCATATACGGCAGAGTCACCGTGCGGATGATACTTACCGATTACCTCGCCGACGATTCTCGCTGACTTCTTATGAGGTTTATCCGGAGACATTCCGAGTTCTGACATTGCAAACAGAATGCGCCGGTGAACAGGCTTTAGTCCGTCCGCACATCCGGCAAAGCCCGGCTGACAATGATGCTCATCGCATAATCCATAAAGGATTCGCGCATTTCCTCGCCAATGTCCCGGTCTTTGATTTGCGGGTTATTTTGTTCAGCCATGAGTTGCTGGACCTCCTTCAGTTAAAAACCGCTACCCTTAATTATATTACTTTCACAAAAACAGCACAATTAAACAGGGTAGCCTTATATCTGCTATTATTCATTTCTTTTAGCACCGGCTAGGGTAAATGCCCTTTCCGCCAATGCCTCCAGTACATAGACTATACAGACAAGTGGAACGGGTTTATGACCCTATTTAAAGCCATACAGGTATAGCCCCATATCCTAATATTATAACATTGTTTAGTTAACTTGTCCTGACAATTAAGAGCGCAATCTGCAATTAAGAAATAGGCTGGGAGGAAAATAATGAGGATTCAACGCGTGTCCAGCAAATGGGCCAAAACCAGAGTCATCCTGCAAAACCGCCAGCTGGCGATCTTTATTCCGGAAACGCGAAGATACAGTCTGGACCATTTGACCGAGCTGCTTGATGTCTACGGCACGGTATATATTAAGCCTGACCGCGGTACTTACGGCATTGGGGTAATGCGGGCTGAACGGCGTATCGTACATCTAAGTCCGGGCGGGCAGCAAAGGAACCGGGATTCAGCAGGTGAAGATGATGATGAGTATGTAACGCAGGAGCAGATTATGTACGTACTGCGTTATGCAAAAGATGCAGAGGTGTATAACTCAGCCGCGGAGCTCCATAATGCCATTCTCCCCAAGCTGAAGGGGCGCCCCTATCTGGTGCAGCAGGGCATCGATCTGCTTAAGTATCATGAACGGCCATTTGATCTTCGTGTGCTTACGCAAAAGACACCTTCAGGCAGCTGGGAAACAACCGGTATGCTCGGAAGGGTGGCGGCCCCCCAGAAGGTGGTCACCAATTATCATAACGGCGGCAGCATTTTTTCAGTTGATGCTTTGTTTAAAGAGCATATGAGTCCGGGTGAGACGGCCGGCATGATCCAGCAGCTGAAGTCACTGGGAGTCAGAATCGGGAATCAGCTGGAAACCGCATATCCGGGACTTAAGGAGATCGGGCTTGATGTCGCACTTGATCAGCATCATGATCCGTGGCTGCTTGAGGTAAATACGCTCCCCGCCATTATGGTATTCAAAACATTCCCCGACAAATCGATATACCGCAAAATCCGCCGTTATGCCATAGCTTATGGACGACTGAAGAACCCCAGGCCTGCAGCATCTGCCCGCAGAAAGCCTACTGCCAGACGGAAAGCCTAAAGAGAACAACTGAAAAAGAACCTCCAGCCCGCTATTCAATCCGAATAGCGAAGCCGGAGGTTCTTGTCATAGTAAAAATATTAAACGTCCAGGTTACGGACAGACTGCGCATGTTCCTGGATAAACTCACGGCGCGGTTCTACGTTATCGCCCATCAGCGTATCGAAGATACCGTCAGCCAGTATGGCGTCCTCAATGGTCACCTGAAGCATTGTACGGCTCTCAGGATCCATTGTCGTATCCCACAGCTGCTCCGCATTCATCTCTCCAAGTCCTTTGTAACGCTGAACATTGACTTTCACATTCTCGCCGAAGCCGGCAATGATCTCATCCCGTTCCTTCTCGGACTGGGCGTAACGTATTACCTTGTTGCGCTCAATCTTGAAGAGCGGCGGCTGGGCAATATAGATAAAGCCTGCCTCGATAATCTTCCGCATGTAACGGTAGAAGAAGGTCAGCAGCAGGGTACGGATATGAGCTCCGTCGACATCGGCATCGGTCATGATGACGATTTTGTGGTAGCGCGCTTTGGATATATCAAAGTCATCGCTGATCCCTGTGCCTAGTGCCGTAATAATCGCCCGGATTTCGGCATTGGACAGAATGCGGTCCAGCCGCGCCTTCTCAACGTTCAGAATCTTCCCGCGCAGCGGCAGGATCGCCTGGAAATGACGGTCACGCCCCTGCTTGGCTGATCCGCCGGCAGAGTCTCCTTCGACGATATAAAGCTCACTGATCGAAGCATCCTTGGATGAGCAGTCAGCCAGCTTACCTGGAAGGGCGCTGACTTCAAGCGCACTCTTACGGCGTGTTAGCTCGCGTGCTTTGCGGGCTGCTTCACGCGCACGGGAAGCCTGCAGCGACTTCTCCAGCACCCGGCGGGAAACCGCCGGATTCTCTTCCAGGAATTCCTGCAGCTTTTCGCCGAACAGCGATTCCACTACGCCGCGGACTTCACTGTTGCCGAGCTTGGTCTTCGTCTGGCCTTCAAATTGCGGCTCAGGAATTTTGACAGAAATGATAGCCGTCAATCCTTCACGCACATCATCCCCGGTGAGGTTACCGCTGCTGTCCTTGATTACGCCGGTCTTGCGGGCATAATCGTTAATGATCCGGGTGAGCGCACTCTTGAAGCCCGATTCATGCGTTCCGCCTTCATGTGTATTAATATTATTGGCAAAAGAGTAGATATTCTCTGTATAAGAATCATTGTATTGGAGAGCTACTTCAACAGCGATCATATCCCGTGAACCTTCCACGTAGATCGGCTCTTCGTGCAGCGCTTCTTTTTTCTCATTCAGGTATTTCACATATTCCACAATACCGCCGTCATATTTAAATGTATTGCTGGTTCCTGTGCGCTCATCCAGCAGCGAGAGCTCAATGCCCTTGTTCAGGAAGGCAAGCTCACGGATACGGGTCAGCAGGGTTGTATATTCATAAACAGTTGTCTCGGTAAAGATCTCCGGGTCCGGAAGAAAGGTTGTGGTTGTCCCGGTTTCATCAGAATCCCCGATAATCTTGATATCATACTGCGGAACGCCGCGTCTGTACTCCTGCCGGTAGGCATGGCCGTCACGCTTGACTGTAACCTCCACCCGCTCGGACAACGCATTTACAACGGAAATCCCTACGCCGTGCAGACCGCCGGATACCTTGTATCCCCCGCCGCCGAATTTACCACCGGCATGCAGAACGGTCATTACAACCTCAAGAGTGGATTTCTTCAGCTTCACATTCTCACCGACAGGAATCCCCCGCCCGTTATCAATTACGGTAATACTGTTATCTTCATGAATAATCACTTGAATCCGGTCGCAAAAACCTGCCAGCGCCTCATCGATACTATTATCGACAACCTCCCAGACCAAATGATGCAGACCTTTGGCGCTGGTAGAGCCGATATACATGCCGGGACGCTTACGAACGGCTTCCAGCCCTTCAAGCACCTGAATCTGGCTCTCATCATATGTCGGTTGATTCATTGACATGCCTTCACCTACTTCTTTCAGATTATCTCTTGAAACCTTGAGCGATTTATATTTCAAACAAGATTTTGGCTCTTTTTTTGAGAGTGGAGGAGGATATGGGGGAGTAGTAGACCGTATTTTTAGTGACGACGATAGATTTTGCTTCCTCTTCACCGATCCGCTCCAGTTTCTTGTCCTGGCCGGAATGAAGGATGAACTGTTTCGACACCTTAGAGGATTTCTCAATCGATATATCAAATATAGCTATCAGCTCAGAGGATCTTATAACCTTCTCCCCGCCCAAATGAATATACATGCTCTGCCTCCGCTCTTTAATTCTCCACTTTTCCATCATGAACATGGTATAGGCTTGCGCCCTTCAGCTTATCCGTATTCAGAGTCTCCACCCCGGTAGCGGTAATGAAGGTCTGTACCTTGCTCTGGAAGGTCTCTATAAGCTGGGTCTGACGATAGGGATCAAGTTCGGACAAAACATCATCAAGAAGCAGCACAGGATACTCTCCGATCTCCTCATGGATCAGTTCAATTTCCGCCAGCTTGAGCGATAAAGCTGCCGTACGCTGCTGTCCCTGGGAGCCGTAGACCTGAGCTTCTCTTCCGTTGATAAAAAAGGACAGGTCATCCCTATGGGGACCCGTCAGCGTCATGCCGCGCCTAATTTCCTGTTCTCTCGTTTGTGATAACTTTAACATAAATTTGTCCAATAAGACAGCTTCATCTTCCTCTTCGCGCTCTCCAAAGGATGGAACATACTGTAGTTTAAGCTCTTCTCCGCCGTTCGTAATGCCCCGGTGAATGCTTTCTGCCCAAATCTGCAGCTTCTTTATGAATTGTTTCCTTTTTTTGACGATTTTAACACCATGCTCTATAAGTTGGGCATCCCATACTTCCAGCAGCTCCTTACCGGCAGCCTCTTTGCCCCAGAGCTGTTTCAGCAAGTTTCCCCGCTGCAGCAGCACTTTCTGATACTGCTGTAAGTGAAAAAGGTAGCTGGGCTGCACCTGGCCGATCTCCATATCGAGAAAACGGCGGCGTATACCCGGCGTACCTTTGACAATCTCCAGATCCTCCGGAGCAAACATGACTACATTCAGCGATCCGACAAATTCGCTTAGCCGGCGCTGTTCCAGTCCGTTTATTTTGGCCTTCTTCCCCCCTGCGGACAAGGTCAGCTCCAGTTTGAGATCCCCGTATTTGCGCTCAACTTCAGCTACAATCTGCGCGGAGCCTGCCGGAGCATCAAAAGATATCAGCTCCTTGTCCTTGGAGGTGCGGTGGCTTTTGGTCATGGCCAGTACAAACAGAGCCTCCATGAGGTTGGTTTTGCCCTGGGCATTCCGGCCGAGTATCAGGTTGACATCGCCCAGGCTTTCCAGACGCAGCAGCTCATAGTTGCGATAATGCTGCAGACCGATATTTTTAACAAACACGAAGCTAGGCCTCCCCGAAGTACTACTCTTGTATTCCGCCGCCTTCAACCTCGAAAACGCCGTTATCCTGAACCTCTATTCTATCACCAGGGTAGAGCTTTCTTCCACGCCGTTCTTCCACTTCACCGTTAACAAGCACATGACCTTCCTGCAGCAGAGCCTTGGCCATTCCCCCTGTGGATACACAATCGGAGAGCTTTAAAAACTGGTCGAGCTTAATATATCCACTGTGGATAAGTATTTTTTTCATGATTTTTATCCTTTCCACCACTTATCCACAGGTCCGTGAACAGCGGCATTTTAGTTAGTTGTGCGGTAAGGGAGGATAACATACAGGCTGCGGCTTTCGTCAAGCGGACGCAGAATAATCGGGCTCATCATCCCGGTAAAAGCAATTACCAGCTGCTCGCTTTCGACAACCTTCAGCACATCCAGCATATATTTTGAGTTAAAGGAGATTTTGAGCGGCTCGCCTTTAAAATCAATCACTTCCAGCTCTTCCCGGACTTTACCGAGCTCTGAGGAGCTGGAGGAAATTTCGACATCACCGTTCTCCAGCGTCTGCATACGGACAATATTCGTTTTTTCCTCACGGGACAGCAAATAAGCACGGTCAATCGATTCGCTTAATTTTTTTGTGTCCAAAGTCAGTTCTGTTTTGTATGTTGTCGGAATAATTCTAGAAGTATCCGGATAAATGCCGTCCAGGATGCGGGAATAGAACAGGACTTTATCAATTTTGAACAGGACCTGGTTATCGGCCACGACAATATCTACCAGCATATTCTGGTCAGGAATGATTTTGCTGAGCTCGTTCAGTGTTTTACCGGCAATGACCACGTTGGAGAACTGTACATTTTCAGTGCCCTCCAGATGTGCAGCTCTTGTCGCCAGGCGGTGACGGTCAGTTGCTGTAAATTTGAATTCGTTATTGGCCAGATTCCACAGGATACCAGTAAGAATCGGTGTTGTTTCCTGAGTGGAAATGGAAAAAGCGGTCTGCTTGATCATATTTTTGAGCAGATCTCCGGGCAGGGAGATGGTTTCGTTCTCCTCGATGTTAGGCAGAACCGGAAATTCCTCCGGATCAAGACCGACAATCTGAATCTCGGTGGAACCTGAGGAGATATAAGTCTGGAAGCCTTCCTTTACTTCCATGTGGATTTCTTTGGAGGGGAGTTTTTTGATAATTTCGACAAAAAACTTCGCTGGAAGCACAACGCTTCCCGTTTGCTCTACCTTAACGATTGTATGGCTGTCGTTTTCTGCGGGAATAAAGGATTGGATGGAGATATCCGTATCGCTTGCAGTCAGTGTAACACCCTGATGGCTAACCTCAAATTTAATACCGGTGAGAATCGGAATCGTCGTTCTGCTGGAAATCGCCTTGGATACATGTCCGATGGATTCATTGAGCTCATTTTTGAGGATGCTTATTTTCATGATTTCACTCCTAGCGGGAAAGTTGGGGTTGTGCTTTGTTTATGTTCTTTGGAACTGCTTTTAGAAGATTAATTATTATAGATCTTTAATAGTATTAGTAGTAGGGGCTCCGTTTATGTGGATAAGTCTCCAAAACAGCATAAAATTAAGCCTACCCACATGTGTATAGATTGTGTATAGGCTCTTGATTCCTCTTAGGAAGGATTTTTAATTTTCTCTGCTAGATTATTTACCACTTTGTACAACTCCTGATCGACCTTTAATGACTGTGTAATCTTCTCATGAGCATGAATGACGGTGGTATGGTCGCGCCCTCCGAAGGCTTCTCCGATTTTGGGCAGCGAGTAATCCGTCAGCTCGCGGGACAGATACATAGCGATTTGCCGCGGAAAAGCGACAGCTTTGGTGCGTTTGCGCGCTTTGAAATCCTCCATGCGCAAATTGTAGTATTCCCCGACCTTTTGTTGAATATCTCCGATGGTGATCATTTTGGGACGGCTCGACGGGATAATATCCTTCAGCGCTTCAGCTGCCAGATGGGTCGTGACATCCTGATTGGTCAAAGACGAATAGGCGACAACCCGGATCAGCGCGCCTTCAAGCTCACGGATGTTCGTGTCGATCTGGTTGGCGATATACATCATAGCCTCATTGGGAATGTCGAGGTTCTCCGCCTTGGCCTTTTTGCGCAGGATGGCGATCCGCGTCTCCAGATCCGGAGGCTGGATGTCGGTAATCAGTCCCCATTCAAACCTGGAACGCAGCCGTTCTTCCAGCGTCGGTATTTCCTTGGGCGGGCGGTCGCTTGAGATGATAATCTGCTTGCGTTCTTCATGCAGGGCATTAAACGTATGGAAAAATTCCTCCTGCGTAGATTCTTTGCCGGCCAGGAATTGAATGTCGTCAATCAGCAGAATATCAACGTTGCGGTATTTGTTGCGGAAGCTTTCACCGCGGTTATCACGGATGGAATTGATGAATTCATTCGTGAACTTCTCGGATGAGATGTAAATAACCTTATTGTTGGGGTTATGCTCCAGCACATAGTGCCCGATGGCATGCATTAGGTGGGTCTTACCGAGACCTACCCCGCCATACAGGAACAGGGGATTGTAGGCTTTGGCAGGCGCTTCGGCTACAGCCAGTGAGGCTGCGTGTGCAAAACGGTTGCCGGAACCGATTACGAACGTGTCGAACGTATATTTCGGATTGAGCAGATGAGTCTGCGCTTCTTCACGCGATACTGCCGGCGAAGGCGCGGCCTGTTGAACTACAGGCTCTGCAGGCTTGTTCTCCTCAATGACAAATTTGACCTCTACCTGTTGTCCTGTAACTTCATAAACTGTAGCTCCTACCAGCTTGGTATAACGACTTTCCAGCCATTCTACGGCAAAAGTTGTAGGCGCCGAGATGATCAGGGCTTGCGGACTGAACGAAATAGCCTTCGTCGCCTTGAACCATGTATCGAAGCTCGGTTTGCTTAGTTTAGTTTGAATAATCGATAATATTTGCTGCCATAATTCCGAAGTATGGCTGTCCACAGACTGTCACTCCTTTAAATCTTCCAATGTGGCGTCAGCCATGAAGTGGAAATGTCGAAGAAAATGGGTTCGTGCTGAATCTTATCCCCAGTAAGCAATATATAGAGACAAAAAATATGGATAAACTTGAATTGTTCACAACTTTATCCACAGCTTGTTGATAATATATAGAACAAACAAATCTATTCACATTCAAAAGTAATACCATCATAGCAAAACGTCCCTTGTTTTTCAATGAGCGAAGCCATTTTATCCACAAATTCAATCACTTGTGTATAATCTTTAAGAACAACACTAGATATTGTTGATAATTTGTTTACCGTTCGACAGTTTCTGTCAGAGGTCTATTTTTTTTATACACAGGTTGTACTCATAATTTGGAGCGTGGATAATTTTTTTAGTCACAGGTGGATAACTGCATAAGCTTGTGGATTATTTTTTTTGCGGCAGAGGCTGTGGATAATAGGCCTTCAAAAAGAGGAAGGAAGCTGCAATACATAGTTGACTTTTGGGACAATGATATGCTTTAATATATAAAGGTGTTTTCTGTGAGGATATGTCTCCAAAATTAATTGATGATACTTGTAGATACTGTCCCTACTCAAAAGGACGGCTTAGACCGTTTCTGCTAATATGACAGTAATTAAGATCCTGTAAGGGAGGTGCAATACATGAGACCGACGTTCAAACCGAATGTGAGCAAACGCAAGAAGGTACATGGTTTCCGCAAAAGAATGAGCACGAAAAACGGCCGTAAAGTGCTGGCAGCCCGCCGCCTGAAAGGCAGAAAAGTTTTGAGTGCGTAAGTTAGGCCACTTAGGGACCACTGCGGTGGTCCTTTTTTACTATTAAAGAATTCATAAGTTTCCGGCTCCCCGCAAAGTATCTGAGTCAGCACCCAAGTAAGGCCACGCTTTGTGGGGTAGGTTTGAATATTAAGGAAGCTGATAAGCTGTCCCGAAATTTTTGCTTCCTTATATAGGGCAGAAACGGATGCCGGCCGCAAACTGGGGACCGCGCCGCTTCTGCCGGATGCGAATGGATATTGATGAGGCTCTGCAAAGGCTGTTCGTTACACTTTGCGGGCCTTTTTTAGATGGTTTGGAATGTAATGGTTTATGTATACGCAAACAGGGGAAGTAACATGCCTGGTCCGGAGGACAACCGTTTATGACGCAGCCGGATGACAATACTAAGTAGAAGATCATTTTCCGGAGCTTAACCGAGTATCCGGTATTTGAATAGGAGATTCCCGTGCACAAAAGTCTACGATTACGAAACCGTGCGGACTTCAGCCGCGTATACCGCCATGGGAAGTCATTTGCGAATCATCAATTTGTAGTGTACTGGTTCAGCAAAAGAGAAGTGGAACGGTTCCGGCTTGGTGTTTCGGTCAGCAAGAAGGTCGGAAATGCTGTCGTGCGAAACCGCATGAGACGGCTGGTAAAGGAAATTGTCCGCCATCATGAGCCGGAAATTGCCGGCGGGCTGGATATAGTATTTATCGTTAGAAAGGGAGCACTGGATAAGGATTACGCGGAGCTCGAAAAAAGCGCACTGCATGTACTCCGCAAAGCCAAGCTGCTCAAGGCTTCACGCAAGTAACAGGCCCGGAACAGGCTTGTTTATTTGTCTTCATAATTATGGTATGATTTACGGTGCAGTGGAATGTTTAAGAGAGGGGTTTTGAGGTGTCTCTAATGAAGACTAAACGGGGAAAAATGTTTCTTCTCCTCGGATTAATGGTACTGATGATTGCCGTCCTGTCAGGGTGCGCTCCATCATCAACGGTTACGCACACGACGGAGGATTTGAAGAATGGAGGCTTTTGGCAAAGTAACGTAGTTTATTATTTCGCCATCGCCCTAGATACGTTCGCCAAGTGGTTTAATGGACAATATGGACTGGCCGTACTTGTAATGGTGATTATCGTCCGCACGCTGATCCTGCCGCTTACTATGAAACAGGTAAAAAGCTCGCGTGCAATGCAGGCCATTCAACCGGAGCTCCAGAAAATCCAGAAAAAATATAAAGATCAGCCTGAGAAGGTGCAGCAGGAAACGATGCGCCTGTTCCAGGAGAACAAAGTCAATCCGATGGCCGGCTGTCTGCCGCTGATCGTGCAAATGCCGATTTTTATCGCTCTGTACAACTCGATCTACTATAATCCGGACCTTCGTGAGCATTCGTTCCTGTGGCTCCAGCTCGGCGAACCGGATAAGCTGTTTATCCTGCCGCTGCTGGCTGCGGCTACAACGTTCCTTCAGACCCGGATGATGACCAAGATGAATCCGGTTCAGCAGCAGGGTCCGATGCAGTTCATGATGATGGTATACCCGGTTCTGATTTTCATCATGTCTTACAATTTCCCGGCAGCACTGCCGCTATACTGGGTTTACAGTAACGTGTACACTATCATTCAGAACTACTTCTTATACCGCAACAACGATAAGACCAAATTGGCTGTCGCAGGTGCCGGTACCAGCAAAGAAGTCAATCTTGTGAAGGGCAAGGATTCAAGCGCTCGCAAGGATGTTACTCCCGCTGCAAAAGGCAATAGCGGCAAAGCGAAGGGAGCCAAAAAGTCAAAATGAGCAAAGTCGTCGCAACAGGGAAAACCGTTGAAGAAGCTGTAGAACGTGGCCTGAGCCAGCTTGGAGTTCAAAAGGACCGGGTAACGGTCAGCGTACTTGAACAGCCGTCAAAAGGATTCCTGGGATTGATCGGTGCGAAAGGCGCCAAGGTAGAGCTTACCTTGATTCCTGAGGCCGCACCGGCATCAGCGGCGAGTGCTCCGTCACTGCCTCAGCAGTCAACACGAGAGAGCAAACAGGAGGCTGGCGGCGGTGTGCCGCGCCAAGATTCCGGACAACCCGCAGAGGAAGCTTACCAACAGGCCGTTCAATTCATAGTTGATGTCGCTAAGAGCATGGGGCTTACAGTGGAAGTAGAAATCGTTCATACCAAGGAATCGACCATTCTGCAAATTTCCGGTCCGGATCTGGGACTCCTGATTGGCAGAAGAGGACAGACTCTCGATGCTCTGCAGTATTTGGCTAATATTGTGGCCAACCGTTATTCTGACAGCTTCGTCCGTCTGGTGCTGGATGCGGAGAACTTCCGCGAGCGCCGCAAGAAGACGCTTGAGGAGCTGGCAGACCGCCTGGCCGGCCGGGTGGTCCGGACCCGCAAAGAGGTTGTGCTTGAACCGATGTCACCGCAGGAGCGCAAGATCATACACTCCAGGCTGCAGGATCATCGTCAGGTCAGTACACTCAGTAAGGGTGAGGAACCGAACCGGCGTGTTGTTATAACATTGAAGTAGAGATTAAATATGCTGCAATGACTCCTTGTCCAATGTAAGGGGTCATTGCTTTTTTTGAAACATAATAATTTATGTATCTGCAAATGATTCTACTTGAGATATTAAACATTATATTGAGGTGAGAAACAGCATGCTTAGTGACACCATTGCTGCCGTATCGACGGCACTGGGTGAAGGAGGAATTGCGATTGTCCGCGTGAGCGGGCCGGAGGCGATATCGCAGGTAGCCCTTTTATTCCGCGGCGGTACTCCGCTTACAGAGGTTCCTTCCCATACCGTACATTACGGACATATCATTAATCCTGTGAACGGGGAGCGGATGGAAGAGGTACTGGTTACAGTTATGAAGGGGCCGCGCTCTTTTACTACAGAGGATGTAGTCGAGATCAGCGCCCATGGCGGCGTTATTTCAGTAAGAAGAGTAATGGATCTGCTGCTGCAGCAGGATATCCGTCTGGCTGAGCCCGGTGAATTCACCAAGCGTGCATTTTTGGGCGGCCGGATCGACCTTTCCCAGGCTGAAGCGGTAATCGACCTGATCCGTTCAAAGTCAGACCGGGCGTTCTCCGTTGCCCTGAAGCAGGTCAGTGGTTCTTTATCTGAGCGCATTAAGACATTGCGCCATACACTGATCGAAACACTGGCCCATATAGAAGTAAACATTGATTACCCTGAGCATGATGTGGAATCACTGACTGCAGAATTCATTAAAGAGAAAAGCAGTGAGGTTATGGCAGGTATTGATAAGCTGCTGAAAACTGCCAATGAAGGTAAGATTCTGCGCGAAGGCATCACGACGGCTATTGTCGGCCGCCCTAATGTCGGCAAATCTTCCTTGCTTAATGCGCTTGCCCGTGACAATAAAGCGATTGTAACCGATATTCCGGGAACAACGCGTGATGTAATAGAAGAGTATGTTACAATCAACAACATCCCGCTGAAGCTGCTGGATACGGCGGGCATCCGTGAAACGATGGATGTGGTTGAGCGGATCGGAGTGGAACGTTCCAAGGCTGCATTCAGTGATGCTGATCTGATTCTGCTTGTTCTTAATGCAAATGAAGAGCTGCATGAGGACGAACTGGCACTAATGGAACAAATCCACGGTAGACAAGCTTTGGTCATCATGAATAAAATGGACTTACCGCCTCAGCTGGACAAAGCCAAGCTGCTCACCTTTTTTGAGGAGTCCAGTATTGTGCCGATGTCTGTTCTTGAGGAGGAGGGGCTGGATAAGCTGGAGGAAGCTATTTCAGAGCTGTTCTTCGGAGGCAAGCTGGAATCAGGCGATCTCACCTATGTAAGTAATGTACGGCACATCGCTCTGCTCAAAAAAGCGCATAAGTCGCTGCAGGATGCTTATGAAGCTGCCGATATGCTGGTGCCGATTGATATGATCCAGATTGATGTGCGGCTGGCCTGGGAACAGCTCGGGGAGATTATAGGGGATACAGCTGCCGATTCGCTGCTTGATCAGATTTTCTCGCAATTTTGTCTTGGAAAATAAACCGTTCATATATATTATTACTGCTCATATAAGCAGTCAGGAGGAATAGAAATGAGTTATGAAGGAGGCAGCTATGACGTAGTGGTCATAGGCGCCGGCCATGCCGGCTGCGAGGCTGCTCTGGCTGCAGCCCGGATGGGCTGCAAAACACTGATGATTACCATTAACCTGGATATGGTGGCTTTTATGCCATGTAATCCTTCAATTGGCGGCCCGGCCAAAGGGCATGTCGTCCGTGAAATCGATGCGCTGGGCGGCGAGATGGGCCGCAACATTGATAAAACCTTTATTCAGCTGCGCATGCTTAATACAGGCAAAGGACCTGCGGTTCATGCACTGCGAGCCCAGGCGGATAAATACCTTTATCAGCACGCCATGAAAGAAACGATGGAGAAGACGCCGAATCTGACACTTCGCCAGGGGATGGTTGAGGAGCTGATTGTGGAGGACGGAAAATGTGCCGGCGTTATTACCAAGACCGGTACAGTATACCGCAGTAAGACTGTTATTTTGACGACCGGAACGTATCTGCGCGGTAAAGTGATTATGGGCGAGCTGACATATGAGAGCGGACCGAACAATCAGCAGCCTTCTGTACGCCTGTCCGAGAACCTGCGTGAGCTCGGATTTGAACTGGTCCGCTTTAAGACAGGTACACCGCCGCGTGTCCATAAAGATACAATTGACTTCTCGAAGACGGAAATTCAGCCCGGAGATGATAAACCGAAATTTTTCTCTTTTGAAACCAAATCTTCGGATAACGAACAGCTGCCATGCTGGCTGACTTACACCCAACCTGTAACACACCAGATTATTAATGATAACCTGCACCGTGCCCCGATGTTCACCGGTATTATTGAAGGAACAGGCCCGCGTTATTGCCCGTCTATTGAAGACAAGGTGGTACGCTTTAGCGACAAGTCACAGCACCAGATTTTTCTTGAACCGGAAGGAAAAAACACTTCGGAATATTACGTACAGGGACTGTCCACCAGTCTCCCTGAAGATGTACAGTTAGCTGTGCTTCGCTCCATTCCGGGGATGGAAAAGGTTGAAATGATGCGTAACGGTTATGCGATTGAGTATGATGCCATGGTGCCTACACAGCTGTGGCCGTCTCTGGAAACCAAACGTCTGCCGGGATTGTTCACTGCGGGACAGATTAACGGTACTTCCGGATACGAGGAAGCTGCAGGGCAGGGGGTTATGGCTGGTATCAACGCAGCCCGTAAAGTGCAGGATAAGGAACCTGTAGTACTTGACCGTTCCCAAGGTTATATCGGCGTTCTGATTGATGATCTGGTGACTAAAGGAACAAATGAACCTTACCGCCTGCTTACTTCCCGTGCCGAATACCGGCTGCTGCTCCGCCATGACAATGCCGATCTGCGTCTTACTCCTATCGGCTATGACATCGGGCTGATTCCGCAGGAGCGCTATGATGCCTTTGTCCATAAGAAAGAAACGGTTGAACGCGAGATTGTCCGTCTCCGGGAAACGAAGGTTAAGCCTGTTGAGGTTAATGAAGCTTTGGCAGCATATGAATCCGCTCCAATCGTTGACGGCTCTAACCTGCTTGTGCTGATGCGCCGTCCGGAGGTCGCTTACAGCTTTGTTGATCAGATATCTCCTTCACCTGAAGAACTGGATGATGAGATGAAGGAGCAGGTAGAAATTCAGATCAAATATGCCGGATACATTGAGAAGCAGCTGGCCCATGTAGAGAAGCTGCAGAAGATGGAGAAGAAGAAAATTCCGGATGATATCGACTATAATGAGATTCATGGACTCGCAATGGAAGCGCGGCAGAAGCTGACCAAGATTGCCCCGATTTCCATTGGACAGGCCTCGCGGATTGCCGGAGTAACTCCGGCTGATATTTCGATTCTGCTTGTGCACTTAGAGCATTATAACCGGGTGACAGCAGCGAAAGGATAATTTATGGACAGCACAACAACACAGTTTGTTGCTCTATTGCAGAAGAAGGGCATTGAGCTCTCTTCACGGCAGCTGGAGCAGTTTGAGCTTTATTATCAGGAACTCGTCTCCTGGAATGAGAAGATGAATCTGACTGGCATTACGGAACGGGATCAGGTTTACACCAAGCATTTTTATGACTCGCTGTCGCTTGCCTTTTATGTTGATCTGACTCAAGTGAACAGTCTGGCAGATATCGGATCAGGTGCAGGCTTTCCCGGTATTCCGCTAAAAATATGCTTCCCGCATATTAAGCTGACAATCGTTGATTCACTCAGCAAAAGAATTTCCTTCCTCCAGCATATCTGTGACACACTGGGACTTAGCGGAGTGCAGCTGATTCATGGCCGGGCAGAGGATGTTGCCAGACAGTTCGCTCACCGTGACGCATATGATGTAGTCACTGCACGTGCGGTTGCACGCTTGTCACTGCTCAATGAGTTTTGCCTTCCGTTTACCCGTAAGGATGGTATCCTTGCCGCAATGAAGGGAAATGATCCAGGCGAGGAATTGACTGAAGCAGCACGCAGTCTCAAGGAATTGCGGGCTGAGCTTAAGAAGGTTGAATCGTTCAGCCTGCCGGTAGAAGAATCGGCGCGCCATATCGTTATGATCCGTAAGACAGGTGCTACACCCGCCAAGTATCCCCGTAAAGCAGGAATGCCGGCGAAAGCACCGCTCATTTAATTGTTTCACGTGAAACATTTTTATCCAGTTGAATAGCTTGGTTAATAAGAAGTCCTTAGTCCTTAATTGCTAAGGGCTTTTTATTTTGCAGACTATGCCGTATCATATTTCAATTGTTATAAAATGCAGGAAAAATAGGTCTTTATGGAGAATAGGATTATCTGAGGAAAAGTGATAGAATGATATAGTATCCATTTTTAGAGTAGGTTGTACGATGGGCTTTTTGCCAGGCTAGGTTAAGAGGATCGTAATATAATGAAACTAGGTGGTTATGAACGGAATGAAAGAACAATTCACCAAGCTTTTTGGATTTAGCGAGCGGAGCAGCGGAGAAGAGGTCAAACAAATCCCGGTTCATGAGGTTATCAGCAGTCCTTATCAGCCCCGGACCATTTTTGATGACGAGAAGATAGACGAGCTCTGTCAGACCATCAAAACCCACGGAGTCATTCAACCCATTGTTGTTCGCGTACGTGACTCGCAGTATGAGATTATTGCTGGAGAACGGCGTTGGCGTGCGGTTAAGAAGCTTGGTTTGGATACCGTCCCTGCCATTGTCCGTGAGTTTAATGATTCCCAGGCTGCCTCAATCGCTCTAATCGAAAATTTACAGCGTGAGGGTCTGACATCTATTGAGGAAGCAATCGCCTATCAGAAATTGATTGATCTTCATCAACTGACCCAGGAAAGCCTAGCCCAGCGTTTAGGCAAAAGCCAGTCTACCATCGCTAATAAGATCCGCCTGCTGCAGCTGCCGGAAGAAGTGAAGACAGCGCTGATGGAGCGCCAAATCACCGAGCGGCATGCCCGTTCCTTGCTTTCTCTGGACAGTGTTGAGATGCAGCTAAAGGTACTGGCAGAGATCATTTCCAAGGAACTGAATGTTAAGCAGACAGAAGCACGTATTGCCTTCTATAAGGCGCTAAGCCAGACTGCCAAAAAATCAAAACGGGTTTCCTACACCAAGGATGTTCGTCTCGCTCTTAATACAATTCGTCAATCCATTGATATGGTAACAGGCTCAGGAATGGAGATTAAGACCTCGGAAAACGACCGCGGTGACCATTATGAGATTGTGATTCAGATCCCTAAACGATAAATTGTTTCAAAAGCTGAAGGCGGCCCTGAGGTGATTGGCCGCCTTTTCTGTGACTACATGCGGGTTGTACCGCTGTATCCCATTACTTGAACTCCTACTTGTATATTTGTCTATTTTCTCGCAGATTTGATGCCGTTCAAAACGTTACAACTTCACGAACTACAAGATGATTCTTTCTAACAATTCGAGGTGAAATAAGTGTCCAAGATTATTGCCATAGCAAATCAAAAAGGCGGAGTCGGAAAAACGACAACCTCTGTGAACCTGGGTGCCGGTATGGCTACTTTGGGGAAGAGAGTGCTTCTTGTCGATATTGACCCGCAAGGCAACACTACAAGCGGCGTTGGCGTCAACAAAGCGGATGTAGCGAATTGCATTTATGATATTCTCATCAATGAGGTCAATCCGCAGGATGCGATCCTGCACACACAAATAGAAGGGCTGCATATTATTCCGGCGACAATCCAGCTGGCTGGCGCAGAAATCGAACTAGTATCAACGATTTCGCGGGAATTAAAGCTCAAAAAAGCGCTGAACACAGTAAAAAACAATTATGATTACATCATTATTGACTGCCCGCCGTCTCTCGGCATTTTAACTATTAATTCTCTGACAGCGGCTGATTCGGTGATCATTCCAATTCAATGTGAGTATTATGCACTCGAAGGATTGAGCCAATTGCTTAATACGGTTCGCCTGGTGCAGAAAAATCTTAATCCGCATTTAAGCATTGAAGGCGTTCTGCTGACTATGCTGGATGCCCGGACAAACCTGGGGATTCAGGTCATTGAAGAGGTTAAGAAGTATTTCCAGGAAAAGGTATATCGTACCATTATTCCGCGTAATGTCCGTCTGAGTGAAGCACCTTCACATGGACAGTCCATTATTACTTATGACTCCCGCTCCAAGGGGGCGGAAGTGTATTTAGAGTTGGCAAAGGAAGTGATCTCATATGAGTAAGCGTTTAGGGAAAGGTCTAGATGCACTGATTCCATCCTTATCTATTAATGAAGATGATAAGGTTGTAGAGATACCTTTAGGCCAGTTGCGGGCCAATCCTTATCAGCCGCGCAAGGACTTTAATGAAGAAGCAATTCAGGAACTGGCAGAGTCTATCAGACAGCATGGAGTGATTCAGCCGATTATTGTCCGCAGTGTACTCAAGGGATACGAAATTATTGCCGGGGAACGAAGATTCCGGGCATCCCAGTATTGCGGAAAATCAACAATTCCTGCTGTTGTAAGAAGTTTGAGTGATCAACAGGTAATGGAAATCGCCTTGATTGAGAATCTGCAGCGTGAGAATCTCAACGCAATGGAAATTGCAGTAGCTTACCAGGGGCTGATGGATCAATTCTCACTAACACAGGAAGAGCTCTCACTTAAGGTAGGAAAATCCAGATCGCATATCGCTAATTTCCTGCGTCTGCTGACTTTGCCGGAGGAAGTGAAGGATTATGTTTCACGTGGAACAATTTCAATGGGACATGCGCGGGCTATTGTCGGGCTTAAAGATCCTGAGATTGTCAAACAGTTGGCTGAGCAGTGTGTAGAGCAGCAGTGGAGCGTGAGACAGCTTGAAGAGGTGGTCAAAAACCTTGACCGTAAGCCGGCTGCAGGAATCAAAGCGAAAGTTGTAAAACGCGATCCGTATATTGATAATGTGGAAGAGGGACTGCGTGAAAGATTTAAAACGACAGTGAAGATTAAACAGGGTAAGGATAAAGGAAAGATCGAAATCAATTACTACAGCGCCCAAGACCTGGAAAGACTGTTGGAACTGCTGGGGAACTGATTTGAATATGCAGACGTGAAAACATATCCTGAGGTATCCCTAACACGGATATGGAGGGATATGTTTTTTACACTTGAAAAGGGAGGTGGAGAATGGAACCGTTGTTGTATTTGGATCATGCGGCAACTTCCTGGCCTAAGCCGCCAGAGGTGGCTGCAGCGATGATGGAGGCCTTGGAACAGTCGGGTGCCAATGCAGGCAGAGGCAGCCACTCGTTGGCCATAGGAACGGGCAGAGTGCTTGTGAGGGCCCGAAGTATGCTTGCTGAGCTGTTTGGGATATCAAATGCACAGGACATCGCTTTTACTCATAACACGACAATGGGTCTCAATCTGGCCATAAAGGGGACGCTTCAGGCAGGGGATCATGTCATCTCAACGATGACCGAACATAATTCAGTGCGCCGTCCACTGGAGTACCTTCGCCGAACGATCGGTATACAGGTGGACTATCTTTGTGTAAATGAAGAAGGACAGGTTGATCTGATGGAACTGGAACGGCTGTTTAGACCTAATACCAGGATGGTTATCTGCAACCATAGTTCGAATCTCCTGGGAAGTATACTCCCTGTTGGTGAGATCGGAGAAATCGCCAAGGCGCATAAGGCTGTTTTTTTGGTTGATGCAGCACAGAGTGCCGGAACGTTGGATATCGATGTGCAGAAGATGAATATTGATATGCTTGCTTTTCCGGGGCATAAAGGCCTGCTTGGCCCGCAAGGGACGGGAGGGCTGTATATCTCTCCGGAACTTAATCCGGAACCTTTAATGCACGGGGGAACCGGTAGCCAGTCAGAAAGCAGTGAGCAGCCGACGGTCCGCCCTGACCGTTATGAGGCAGGAACCCAGAATGCTGTCGGTATTGCCGGGCTGCTGGCCGGAGTGCGCAAAATCAAAATGCTGGGTACCCATCATATCCATAAGCAGGAATGGCTGCTGACCCAGCAATTGATGGAGGGTTTGTCAGCAATTCCGGGGCTGAGGCTGCTTGGACCTGGAATAGGAGCGCCGCGGAGCGGAATTGTTTCGTTTACTATTGACGGTGAGGAATCAGCAGCTATTGCCCATCGGCTGGACCGCGAGTATAACATTGCTGTAAGGGCGGGAATGCACTGTACTCCGTTAGCCCATAAAGCAGCAGCCACGCTGGAGAGCGGGGCTGTCAGAGCAAGTGTAGGCATCAGTTCAACTGAGCATGATATAAAAAGAATGCTGGATGCCATGGAGGAGCTATACGGCCGGTCCCGCAGCAGCAGATAAATACAAAAGGATGGTCCATACATGTTAGAGCTGAATCAAATGATTAATGAACAAATTTCTCTGGTTATGTTCGCTGCAGTAATGATCATATTAATATTGTTGATTATGCAGATTGTTCAAGGCAGCAAGCTCCGCAGGATGCGGCGTAAGTATGAGGCAATGATGGGCGGTAACGGTATTGAGGATTTGGAAAGTCTGCTGATTGATCTAAAAAATCAAAGTGAGCGTCTGGATGAAGAACAACGTGAACATAAGACACTGATTGAAGCGGCTCAGAATAAACTGCGCGGCATGAAATCCAAAGTAGCTGTGAAGCGGTATAATGCATTTGGTGAGCGTGGAAGCGACCTGAGCTTCTCCATAGCCATTATCGATGACGGCAGTAACGGTGTAGTCTTAACAAGTCTGCATAACCGCGAGAATTCTTATATCTATGCCAAACCGCTTGAGAACGGGTCATCACAATATCCGTTGTCCCCGGAAGAAAAGGAAGTTATTGCTCAAGCGCAGCAGCAGATTTAGCATGGAGGTTCCATTGTTTTAAGGCAGAGTAGAGGCTGACGGCAATGATGTCCGATAAGCGCATTACGAGGCTCAGGCGGGTATTCTGAAGCACGAAGTATTCCATGAATCCGCCCACATTGACAATACCGGTTAAATGAATGTCTCCGACAGGAGGCAGCTGCTTGTTGACACCGGCACCAGGGCGCAGAGGACCGTCAACGACCTGGATGCAGCCTACGCTGGCGGAATGCCCCAGGCAGGCATCAATGCCGATGATAAAAGGATCATTATGTTTGTTATAAATGAGCGTTAGTGTCTCCTCCAAATTAACGGCGTGCACCGGCTCGTCCAAAGTTCCGTACAGATGAAATAACGGGCTGTGAAAGCGGGATAAAGCGGTGCCCACAAGAGGGCCCAGTGAATCACCGGTGGAGCGGTCTGTGCCCACGCAGACAATAACAATCGGAGTATCCGGACGTGTACGCGAGAAGTGGAACAGCAGGCGGTGGGTAATGGCCGAGTAAATATTAGGATCTGCATGTGATATTTTAAGACATGACGGTTCTGGCAGCGATACAGCTTTAGAAGATAAATTCATATAACCTTCCTTTCTTCAGGCGGAGCTTCTACGAAAATACCAGCAGGATGTTCATTCCATTTCAAAGATTGCTGATAAGGTATTGCGCTATTCCGCAGGAGAGTGTTGATGATCCTAGTATATGGATGAAAAAAGCTTTTTATACTACAGGTGCAAGAGATAGGACCTTAAGACCAGAGGGAGTGATGGAGATGGGGGAAGAGCTGCTGATTGCGTTTGACTCAACCCAGCAGGCACTGCGTGCTGAGATGCTGCTGGAGTATGCGGAAATGGAAATTGATATCTTCCCGACTCCGAAGGAAATTACAGCGGGCTGTGCGATGTCGATTCAGTTTTTTCGCAAGGATCTGTCAGGGGTGAGAGAAATCATCGCTGGACAAAACGTGGAAATCCGCGGGATCTTTGGCAGGAATGAAGAGGGAAACGGGTATATGGAGATACATGATTAAAGAGGGAGGGACCTGAATGCAAACCTGGTTGTTGGAATCTGCGGCATCTGGTGCTTTGGATGATGCTGTCCGGTTCAAGGATAGGGTGTGGAACTGGTTAACGGATGCTGATATGTGGGCGAATGTTTTGTTTTCGGGGCTCAGAATCCTGGCTATTTTTATTTTGACCCGGCTGATAATTAAAATAGTCTACAAAGTCATTGACCGTTCGATGGAAAAAGAGGTAACAGGAAGCAGACTGCTGGCAAACAGCCGGCGCTTTTCTACTGTGGGCGGGCTTCTGAAAAATGTGGTCACGGTCATCTGTAATTTTATCATGATTATGCTGATTCTTTCTGAATTCAACTTCGATCTGGGGCCGCTGCTGGCTGGCGCAGGTGTTGTCGGTCTGGCTATCGGGTTTGGAGCACAAAGTTTGGTCAAGGATGTAATTACCGGCTTCTTTATCATTTTTGAAGATCAGTTTGCAGTAGGCGATGTGATTCAGACCGGTACTTATAAAGGAACTGTGGAGATGATCGGGCTCAGAACAACCAGGCTGCTCAGCTTTACAGGTGAGGTTCACATTGTTCCTAACGGTTCGATAGTCAATGTAACCAACTATTCTTTGGCTAATGCGATGGCTGTGGTGGACGTGCCGGTGAAGATCGAGCGGGGTCTGGAAAATACGCTTGCCCTGATAGGTGAAGCACTGAAGGGAATTGAGGAGCGGAGTGATAACATTATCGCTTACCCGAATATTCTCGGTATTCAGTCCATGAGCACATCGGAGTTTGTGATCCGTATAGCCGCTAACTGCCAGCCTAATGCCCGGGAAGCTGCGCAGCGGCAGATTCAGAGCGATATCAAACAGGCTCTGGAGAAACAGACAGCCCAGGAAGAGGCTGAGGCAGCGCGTAAAGCGCTGGAGCAGGAAGAGCAGGCATCAAGAGCGGCAATAGAGGCTGAGCTTGTAAAAACAGCCAGGGAAGCCAGTGAGACGGCAGGAACCATCCCGAGAAGGCTGATTGCAGCTGCCCAAGAGGGAGAAGAGGGGGATAACTGATGGAACGGAAGGTCTTTGGACTTGGGGATATTGTGCTGATGAAAAAGCCTCATCCCTGCGGAACGAACGAAATGGAGATCATCCGGATGGGGATGGATATCCGCATAAAATGCACCGGCTGCCAGCACAGCGTACTGATTCCCCGTGCCAAGTTCGAGAAAAACCTCAAAAAAGTGCTCCGCTCAAAGAGTGCTTCAACAGAATCGGACGGGCACGATATTTAAGCTTGCAAAAGCAAATACACCATGATACAATAGGTCTTGCTGCGGAGAGGTACCCAAGAGGCCCAAGGGGGCTGACTCGAAATCAGTTAGGCGTGTCAAAGCGTGCGTGGGTTCGAATCCCACCCTCTCCGCCACCACAGCTTTTTAATAATATTACTAATCAGACCTTCGCTGCTGCGGAGGTTTTTTTGTTGTATAGTTACTGCGTTCAGGGAAGCGGGCAGAGGTACCGTTATGTACACGCAAAAGGGAGATCCTTGCGGATCTCCCTCCAGAGGCAGTACATCAATGATGTTTGGATTTGTCTGTCTAAAGCCGCTAAAGTGCTGGGTGTTGCAAAAGCTGTTGCCTTTTTTAAAAGATAAGAAAGTATAGGTTGCACCATAACTTTAGCCTTATCTTTCCCGCAGATACGGACACCGTCCAATGAGGACGGCGAAGCCGTTACTACATGAGGGCCAGCCTTACTGTTCCCGGATTACAATAGTTGCTGAATCAGAATCCCAGTGATTGTGTTCGTCATCGACGTTCAACGGAACCACACCTCTCTTTTGTACTGCCTGAGATTATTATGTGCCTGAGTCAGCTTTTTATACATGCCTGCACAAAATTAATGGACACGCGCTTTCTCAACCTTTTTCCACTTGCGGTCCTTGTTGGTGGTCTCAGGGAAAATATCGCCTTTCTCCATTGTGATCCGCTTTGGATTCTGGATTTGCGTGTGGAAGCTGCGCGCTTCTCCAACCTCAGTGTAAACACCAGGGTTCGGTGCCCGGTCCCCTTTTTCATATTCTGTCTGCTCGCCCATTATAAATCCTCCTTCTCAAGAGTGATAATTACAGATCTATTGTGCGCAGCGGCGGAAGGCTTCATGTAGCTAAAAAGTACCTGAGGGATCTAATGTATGATATTGCTTGCAATCAGCAGAGCAATTTGGTAAACTGATTTGGTGCGAGTCTATGTTTGTGCTCGCTCCTTGCTCCTGACATGATCAGGGGCCGAAGACCATAAGGAGGTGAAATTTATGCGCAAATACGAAGTGATGTACATTATTCGTCCTGATATTGAACAAGAAGCCGTTCAAGCAGCAGTCGAAAAATTCCAAGGCATCATCTCCAACGGCGGGGAAATTACAAAGCACGATGTGCAGGGTAAACGCCGTCTTGCGTATGAGATCAAGAAATTCCGTGATGGCGTTTATGTATTGGTTAACTTCACTGCAGAACCTGCAGTAGTTACTGAGCTTGAGCGTATCATGAAGATTTCCGACGAAGTTATTCGTTATCTCATTACGAACGACGTTGCCTAAGATCGAGACAAGCTTTGTAACCAATCGCGCTATAAGGAGGGGATTGAATTGTTGAACCGTATCATTCTGATCGGTCGGTTGACCCGTGACCCGGAACTTCGTTATACTCCTGCTGGTGTTGCCGTAACACAGTTTACGCTTGCCGTAGACCGTAACTTTACGGGCCAGAACGGTGAACGCGAAGCGGACTTCATCCCGGTAGTAACCTGGAGACAGCTGGCTGAGACCTGTGCCAATTATTTGCGCAAAGGCCGTCTGGCAGCCGTAGAAGGACGCATCCAAGTACGGAATTATGAGAATAACGAAGGCAAACGTGTATACGTAACTGAAGTTATTGCTGATAACGTCCGTTTCCTGGAATCCTCGCAGAACCGTGAAGGCGGAAATGCAAGTGGCGGAAGTATGCCTGAAGAGCCTGCCTATGGCGGCGGTAACGGCGGTAACAGTGCACGCGGAAATAACAACAATTTCTCGCGCAGCAACAATAATCAAGATCCTTTTTCGGGCGATGGAAAACCGATCGATATATCGGATGATGATTTGCCATTTTAATAAGGAAGGACTGAAAAGAACATGGCTTTCAAACAAAGAGAAGGCGGAGACAACGACAAAAGACCGGCACGTCGTGGTGGACGCAACAAGCGCAAAAAAGTGTGCTACTTCACTGTGAACAAAATTACTCACATTGACTATAAAGACACTGAGCTTCTCAAGAAGTTCATCAGCGAACGCGGAAAGATTCTGCCGCGTCGTGTAACTGGTACAAGTGCAAAATACCAACGCGCTCTGACCATTGCTGTAAAACGCTCGCGTCAAATCGCGCTGCTGCCTTACACAACGGAGTAGGACGTTTTATGAAGCAGCCGGCTAAGCCGGCTGCTTTTTTGATTGTTATGAGAGCCCCTCAATGTACCTGTGCGGGGTTGTTTGGTGTGTTCAGCAATCTTATAGATAGGCTTATTAAGCCTTGGTAGCTATCACAGCAATTGTATATAATAAGCAAAGACGGTGCACACAGCAGCTGTCCAATTAAAAATCCTGGAGGCATAACCATGATCAGTGCAAGCCCTTATGTAATAATTGAAAATGTGCGTGAATCGGCCGATTACTACCAGAGCGTATTCGGCGGCGAAATTAAGGTGCTGAACGAGCATAACGGCAAGCTGCTGCATGCGGAGCTGCACCTGGGCTCCAGCCTGATTCATTTCTCGGATGATTACGGCCGAGGTGCCAAGACAGCCAATGTCAGCATCATTATGGCACTGGAGAGCGAAGAAGAGCTGCGTGCCATCTATGCCAGACTGGTTGAAGACGGCGGTAAAGTTCAGGTAGAGCTGCAGAAGACCTTTTTCGGGGCGCTTCATGGACAAGTATCAGATGTTAAAAACGGCATTACCTGGGTATTTAATTATTTCTCCGGCAATTGACGTGATCAGCGGAATGTAGTAAATTACAGGTATCCTATAACAAAAGGGGAAATTTTGATGTCGGTGAGCGTTCTTAACTAAGCAATTTCATATCACCTGAAGATAGGCATTAGCAGGTTCAGTCTTGGCTGAGGGCTTGCTCTGTTTAAGTATGTGCGATAGCATACTTATCACCTGTGTTCATGGTGGATGATTAGTTAAGAACACGCGAAGCGTCAACATTGGCCTCTTTTTGGGCTATTGTTCTCTTTGTGATAAACCGTGCTCTTGAGCGCGGTTTTTTCTATTTTCCAAAGGGGCAATACCATCTAAGTGAGGGCAAGGACTGCATTGTGCAGTCTTTGCCCTTTTTTGCGTTATCAGGAGCTGTTCATACTACAGGCAGGGAAAAAGGAGGATTATCAGTGAATACAGAAAGTCTGTGCACACTCGGATATGAGGGAATTAAAGGTGAGGTTACGCGGTACGCGGTTTCCTATGAAGGGAAGAGGCTGGCAGGGGAGCTTGCCCCGATGGTTTATCTTCCGGCAATACAGCGGGCACTGGAAGAAACGGAGGAGGCCAAGGAGCTGCTGGAGCGCGGGGCAAGCGTGCCGTTGCCGTCCCTTGAAGGCATTGAATGGATTATCTCGCTGATGGGGACGGGATATTTATACAATGAGCAGGACTTCACAGCCATTGCAACCTTTCTGAACAGTTGCAGCCAACTCCGCAAATACATGGCCTCCAAGGAGCAGAGCTCACCGAGAATTGCGGCCTACGGGGCTTCACTGCAGGAGCTGCGGCAGCTGAGGGATGAAATCGACCGCTGCATCCGGTTTGGTGTCATTGAAAGCCAGGCCAGCAAAGGGCTGGAGCGGGTGCGGAAACGGCTGACAGTGGCTAAGGAGCGGCTGCAGCGCAAGCTGGAGAGCATTATGGCCCGGCATCAGTCTATCCTGCAGGAGAGTCTGGTCAGTATGCGGGGCGGCAGGTACGTTATACCCGTGAAGAGGGAGTATCATAAGCAGGTAAAAGGGGCTGTGCTCGATCAGTCGACAAGCGGGCAGACGGTATTCGTAGAGCCTTATGAGGTTGCCGCCCTCCAGGGCGAGTTGGAGCTTCTCACAGCTGAGGAGGCGAGAGAGGAGGGCATTATCCTGAGCATGCTGAGCGGCCTTGTAGAACGCGAGCAGGAGGCGCTGCGCATTAATATTGAAGTAACGGGCACCTACGATTTCATCTTTGCCAAGGCTAAATATGCCAGGAGTATAGGGGCGCGGAATGTTGCGCTGAATGAGCGGGGATGGTTCCGGATGAATGGAGGCAGGCATCCCGAGCTGAAGGATATGGTACCGGTCAGCCTGGAGTTCGGTCACGGCTATAAATCGCTGATCGTCACAGGCCCTAATACCGGCGGAAAAACCGTTGTACTCAAAACACTCGGGCTGCTGGCAGCCATGGCGCAATCCGGACTGCTCGTTCCTGTGGAGGAGCATAGTGACTTTGCTGTATTCCGGGACATTATCAGTGTGATCGGAGACGGCCAGAGCCTGACCCAGTCGCTCAGCACCTTCTCGGCCCAGATGAAGAGCATTGAGGGCATGCTGCGTGCTGCAGGCAGGGACGTACTGCTGCTGATCGATGAGCTGGCCGCCGGTACGGACCCGGGTGAGGGCTTTGCCCTTTCCATTGCTATACTTGAAGAGCTGAACCGCAAGGGGGCCAATATAATTGTGACCACTCATTTTAATGAGTTAAAAGCATTCGCCGCTTCTACACCGGGATTCGAAAATGCGCGGATGGAGTTTGATAAGCATACGCTGCAGCCGCTGTATAAGCTGACCATCGGTGAGGCAGGCGAAAGCTATGCCCTGCAGATTGCCGAGAAGCTCGGCATTCCGGGTGAGGTAATCCGGCGGTCCCATGAGCTTACAGAGCAGCAGCGGACACCTGGAAGCCGTATCAGCGGTGTTGGACGAAAGGCAGCCCTTAAGCCGAATCCCGGTTATAAAACGCCCGGAAGCACTCAAGACGGATTTCAGGAGGAGGAAGAGGACAGCAGTCACCCGAAGAACGGTAAAACAGCGGAAACCGGCTTTGAAATCGGTGATGCAGTATACATTACTTCCCTTAACCGGACGGGAATTGTCTATGCCAGACAGGACAGCATGGGCATTGTCGGGGTGATGGTCCAGAAGGAGAAAATGCGCATAAACCATAAACGTCTGAAGCCGTACCTGTCAAAAGATGAGCTGTATCCGGAGGACTATGACTTTGATATTCTGTTCGAGACTAAGGAAAACCGGAAAAAGCGCAAGCTGATGCGGAAAAGACATGTAGAAGGACTTAGCATTATCCATACGGAGGAAGAGGTATAAACCGTCTGCAGAACGCTTAGGCCTGCCTGAAAAGGCAGGCTTTTTAGGCTGCAAATATAGTTTCCAAACGTGCGTCCTCCAATTATTGACTTCCCATTCCGGGCATTATTCGTTATTCTCTAAGTTGTAGCTGATAAAATTTATATATAAAAAATTTACGCAGTGTATGATATATATAACTTAATATGGAATGTAATTGGAATTTAACGGAATATGATTTAAAATAATATTCGTTGGAAAACGCTTACATTATCAGGGTGTACCTAAGAAAGGAAGAACTACATGCATAAATCCAAGATCGGCATTTTGCTGCTGCTCATTACCTGTATATTGACAGCATGCAATGGCGCAGGGACAAGCAGTAATTCCTACGCGGTACGTTACAATAAAGTTGAAGAGAAAGCTGTGTCAGGCGGTACAGTTACCTATGCTTATACCTCTCCTTTTCAGGGAATGTTTGAACCCGCCTTTTTTTGAAGGGGAGGATGATTCCAATGTGCTGGATTTCATTACGGAAGGCATGTTCACGGTAAGAGATGACCTGACGACCGTACCCAATATTGCATCCTGGAAGGAATCCGAAGATCATACCGTGTTTACCTTCAAAATCAGGCCTGGTGTCCGCTGGCATAACGGTGATGAGCTGACGGTTGAGGACTGGAAATTTGCACTAGAGACCATTGCCAGTCCTGATTATACGGGTTCCAGATACTATAGTGTAGAGATGATTAAAGGGGCCGAGGCCTATCACCGGGGAGAAACGGACGAATTGGCGGGAGTCAAGGTCATCGACCCGTATACGCTGAGGATTACAGTAAACTCTGCCCGGGTGAATACAATCGATAATCTGTGGCCGTATCCGATGAACAAAAAATATTTTGAGGGAGTCGCAGTCAAGGATATGGCGGACAGCGACCAGGTGCGCAAGAGGCCAATCGGTATCGGACCTTTTGAGGTGACAGAGATTCAGCCCGGCCAGCTTGTCCGGATGAAGAGATTCGATAACTATTACAAAGGTAAGGCGCTGCTCGACGGAGTTGACTATAAAGTCGTCGGGGACGAAGAGTTAACCGGACTGCTGGAAGATGGCAGCATTGATATCGGTACTGTACCAAGGGATACGTATTCTGCACTTCAACAGCTTGATAACATAACGCTAATGCAATCGGCAGAGCTGTCATACGAATACATAGGCTTCAAATTCGGACACTGGGACGAGTCAGCCCGGCAGAATGTGATGGACAACCCTAAGTTCGCTGATAAGCGCCTGCGGCAGGCCATGTATTATGCGCTGGACCGGCAGGGTATTATAGACCGCTTCTCTTACGGTCTCGGTGAACTGATTGAAACGCCGATCCCTAGCACCAGCTGGGCCAAAATACCGGACACCGAAATTAACACGTATCCCTATGATCCGCAGAAGGCGATGACACTGCTGCAGGAAGCGGGGTATACCGATATTGACGGCGACGGCTGGCGTGAAGATCCGCAGGGACAAAAGCTTATTATCCACTATGATGCGATGAGCGGGAACGCTACAGCGGAAGAGCGGACGCAGGCGGTTATGCAGAACTGGCGCGACATCGGCCTTAATGTGCAGCTTAATGGGGGCAAGCTCAAGGATTTGAACACCTTTTACGAAGCGGTTGAAAACGATGATCCTACGGTGGAGGTCTTCAATGGAGTATGGGGGCTCGCCAGTGATCCTGACCCATCCGGGCTGTGGCGTGCATCTGATCTGTGGAATTATTCCCGCTGGTCATCAGAGCGAAGCGAAGAGCTGATCCTTGAAGGCGTGCAGGCCAAAGCTTATGACAGGGATTACCGCAAGCAGGTCTACCATGAATGGCAGCAGCTGATCAATGAAGAGGTGCCGATGATCTTTTTCGCGGAACGGATGAACATTACCGCCGTGAGCAAACGCCTGCAGGGCGTGCGGGTCAACTCCATAAGCAATATCAATGAGCCGGATAAATGGTGGATTAAATAAAATGTGCAGAATAGTTTAGCAGAACCTGAAGGATCAGCGGCAGAAAGGCTGCGGTCCGGAAGGTTTTGCTTTTTTTTTGTGAAAATAAAATCAAAAGCGGATTTAGCGCGTCATATACTTTAGGAATGAACGGCTGCTGCAGCATCAAAATTGTCGTTTTTTGTTATTTCTTTTTAGAGGCCAAGTGATTACAATAGAAATATTGTTTGTGTCAAAGCCGTTTTCCAAGTTTATTCTACAATTAGAACGACCCTAATTCCTGAAAGGGGGAACACTAATACCGAATGGGGCAGATGAACGACAGCCGAGAGAAGTCCGGAGATGAGCGCCTGGCAAGCCGCAGGCAGCCATTGTAAATAGATCGCAAGCAATGATTATATTCCACAATAAAGAAGGAATCATTTGATGAATATGAAAAAGCTGAAGAAAAGGTATATAGCCCTTATAGCGGTAGCAGTCATCATCTTGGGAGGGTTTCTGTTTCAGAAGCAGCTTGCAGTGCTGGCTTTTGACCTGTTCCTCTCTGACCGGGTAGAGGCGAAGCTCGAAAAGGAGTCATACGTGCCGCTTGTTAAGGACAGCCAGACTGCTGTTAAACCGGAGCCTGTCGTCTTCAAAAGCGACCCGTTCTCCCTGATGCTGCTCGGAACGGATCAGCGCGGTAATGAAACTGCGCGTTCGGATACGATGATCTACGCCGTTGTCCGGCCGGAGGATTACAAGCTCCTGCTGATCTCTATTCCCCGTGATACGTACACGGAAATCATCGGACACAGGGACAACAAAAAAGACAAAATTACCCATGCCTATGCATTTGGCGGCCAGCAGATGGCCAAAGATACACTGGAGGCACTGCTCGGACATGATATCCAATATTATGCCACAATTAACTTCCAGGGCCTGAAGGATGCAGTTGATGCCATTGGCGGCGTTCCGCTGCCCATCAAGAAGGATATTGTCAATAAAGGCGCCGATCATGAGAAATTCACTATTGTAGGCGGCAAATCCAATTACAGCGGTGAAGAGGCGCTCAACTATACCCGTTACCGGGAGGACAGTGATTTTAACCGGACCAAGCGCCAGCAGGTCTTTATTGATGTGGTTGCGAATAAAATGTTATCGATCAGCCAGATTGGCAAAATCCCTGAGCTGCTTGATATTATGGGTGAGAATTTCAAGACAGACATGGAGCCTTCGCTGATTATCAGCCTGGCCAAGAAGTTCATGGGCGGCAAGGACATGGATATCTCCAGCTTTACCGTTATGGGTGAAGGCAAAAAAATTGACGGTGTGTATTATGACATCGTTGATGAAGAGGATTTGAGTGAGGCGCAGGCCATGATCGATAACTGGATGAATGCCAGCACACCGGTCAGCCAGCTGATTGAGCCCGGCAAAGCGGCAAATGCACTGGAGCCGAAGGCTACAGCAACAGCAGAATAACCGCACGTAAATACCATAGAAGTATAAATGCAGCAGCCATGTGTAATGTTAGTGGCTGCTGCTTACTGTCTTCGTGGTATAATGAAATGGAACGACTCGCCGGGTGAAACGTATGATTACGGGTGCCCTTAGAAGCAGGGTTAATTCCTTCGGAATTCTTTGAGGAGGATCAGAGATGAATATTGCGTTTTTTTTACTTCCCAAGCAGGAGGTGGCCTGCGTTACACTGGATTCGACGCTGCGCCAGACCCTGGAAAGGATGGAATTTCACCGCTATACTGCTGTACCGATTCTTAACAGAAACGGAGAATACGCCGGAACGGTGACAGAAGGCGATCTGCTGTGGTACATGAAGGATTCAGGCGGAACGGTTACTTTTGAGAATGCTTCCAAATTTCTGCTTAAGGATGTGCCGCTGCGGATGAATAATCTGCCGGTATCCATTGATGCTGATATGGAGGATCTGATTAATCTGGCCAAGGTGCAGAATTTCGTGCCGGTGGTCGATGATATGAACCGTTTCATCGGTATTGTCCGCCGGAGCCAGATTATTGAATACTGCGAGAAGGTCGTTTCGCGTCAATCGCAAGCTCAGGCGCAGGAATCATTATAATGATTAACTGATTGCAGAAGCAGATGGAACACTGATAAGGCCTGTATTTCCGGCATATAACGGAATGCGGGCCTTTTTTGAAGGGCCCTTTAGTCAAGGCCTTTCGGGGGCTGGGGGTTCCGTGTGACCGGGAAATATTTATGCTATAATGGAGAATAATGCTTTTGCCGGAGGTAGAGAGACGTGCCGAATGTGCCGAAGGATCTGGATGTAGCCAAACGCGCCAAAGTAATTGAGTGGTTAAAGACCGAAGTGATCGACCAAGTCTCAAGGCTGTTTAAGGCGCTTTGGGAAGGCAGTACCGCCCGTGTCGGCGACAGTCTGGCCAGCCTGATTATGAGCTCTTATATCCTGGGACGCCGGCTTGGACTCCCTTACCGGGAGCTTGATGACCTGCTGCTGGAGAAGCTAAGGAAGCATAGGCAGGAAGGGCATCAGCTTGAAGAATGGTACAATGATATATCTGCACTAGAAGAACATATGCGTAAGAGGTGAAAACTGTTGAAATTCCGCTGGACATCTGTGGCATGGAGCATCGCATACTTACTGCTGCTGTTATCCCTATCCACCCCGCTGCTCATTATTACTACACTATTTCTGATCATTCCGGCTGTAGTGCTGTTCACTACCCTGAACACGAAACAGTTTATTCTTCATCTATTGCCTGTCCTGCTGATCGTAGGCCTGATTACACCTGTCTATGTGCTGTTAGCGCTCTATTTCCTGATTCCTGCGCTCGTAATGGGAAGATGGTACAGGAAGCGCGCCTCGGCATTGTCCACCATTCTGGCCGGAACCGTTACGATTCTTGGACAGTTTCTGCTGCTTCTTGTCGTGGGTACCGCGTTGTTTGATTTTAGCCTAACCACTTATGTAACAGATACGGTGCAGATGGTTGCGGACATACTAGCTGAACTCGGCACAGGCAACCCGCTGGCCAGTGAATTTGTTCTCACCTCCAAGGATGTAAGTGATATCAGCTTTATGACCATACAGGTGATTCCAATCACGCTGATCATGAGCTCCTTCATAATGGCTGTAATTACCCATTCCATTGTCCGCCCTATTCTTAACAGTATGGAATATGCGGTTCCGAAACTGAAGCCTGCACGTGAATGGAGACTCTCGAGATCGTTTATCTGGTACTACCTGATTGGCGTCATCATCAGCTTCATCTTCGGCAATTCGGACAGCGGCTTTATGCCGATGATCAGTGCCAACCTGCTGCCGCTGCTCCAGGCTGTCTTTATCATCCAGACCATCGGCTTCATGTTCTTTATTGTCCATGAGCTCAAGTGGAGCAAGGTTATAGCGGTCGTGCTGTCACTGCTGGTTCTGTGGATACCGGGACTTTGGATTATCGGTGTTATTGACATTGCCTTCCCGCTGCGGGAGTTTGTGAAGAAATCGAAACGATAGGGTGAGAGGTCATGCCTAAATTTCTGCAAAGACGCTGGCACGGCTATCATACCGTATGGGCGTTCCTGCTGATGCTGGTCCTTATTATCATTGTCAGCAGCTATAACTGGGTTCTCGGTGTGGCCAGCCTGTTTCTGGCAGGCACGCTGTGCTTCTCAATGCTGCAGGCGGAGCTCTCGTTCCGGCGCAATCTGGTGGAGTATATCAACGGTCTGTCCTTCCGGATCAAAAGGGTGGAAGGCGAGGCGGTCAGCATGCTTCCCCTTGGCATCATCCTGTACAGTGAGGACCGAACTGTGGAGTGGCATAACCGCAACGCCAGTGATATCTTCAGCCGCAAGACACTTGTAGGTGAAGAACTGCAGGAGCTGCTGCCTGATGTAGTGCCTGCACTGGCCGCAGGCGGGCCGGTGAAGCGGGAAGCGGCCAGGGATACCGGCATACTGAAGGATGTCAGACAGGAAATCACCGTGGACGACCGGTATTACCAGGCGGTGATCATTCCCAGTGAACGCATGCTGTACTTATACGATATTACGGAGCTTGTGGTGCTTCGTGAACGCTATGAGGAAGAAAAGCTGGCCATCGGTATTGTCATGATGGACAATCTGGATGAGGCCGCCCAGGGCATGGACGACCAGCAGCGGACTTCGCTGATTGCCAAGGTAGCCAGTGAAATTACGGAATGGAGCAAGCAGTTCGAGGTCTATCTGCGGCGGCTGTCTTCAGAGCGGTATCTGATGCTGCTTAATCACCGCAGCCTGCAGGCGCTGGAGGAGAGCCGGTTCGTCATTCTCGATGAAGTGCGCGAGATGACAGCTGATCTTAAAGTGCCGATGACCCTGAGCATCGGTCTTGCTTATGGGACGGAGTCTGCAAGCGAGCTTGGGGCACTGGCGCAGTCCAGCCTGGATATGGCGCTCGGGCGCGGCGGCGACCAGGCTGCGGTGAAGGCAGGCCAGCGCCTGTCCTTCTACGGCGGCAAGAGCAATGCTGCAGAGAAGCGGACCCGGGTACGGGCCAGGGTCATTGCCCATGCGCTGCGCGACCTTATGCAGGAGAGTGACAAGGTGCTGATTATGGGCCACCGCACGCCTGACATTGACGCGATCGGTGCTTCAATCGGCCTGCTTAAGGCTGCACAGATGTACAATGTGGAAGCCAGCATTGTTATGGAGGGGCCGAACCCCTCCATAACCCGGATGCTGGAACAGATCAAGCGGGATGAGGACCTGTACAGCAATTTTATCACCACCGAGCAGGCACTGCAGATGATGACCGAGCATACGCTGCTCATCGTTGTAGATACCCATAAAGCCTCAATGACTATGGAGCCGCGGCTGGTGCAGTATGCCAGCCGGGTCGTTGTCGTTGACCATCACCGGCGGGGTGAAGAGTTCATTAATGATGCCGTGCTGGTATATCTGGAGCCGTATGCCTCCTCAACCTGTGAGCTGGTAACGGAGCTGCTGCAGTATATTCACGACAAGATCAAGCTAAGCCCGCTGGAGGCGACCATGCTGCTAGCCGGTATTACGGTGGATACGAAGCATTTTGCCCTTCATACCGGCTCCCGTACATTTGAGGCGGCAGGCTTCCTGCGGCGGATCGGGGCGGATACGATCCTGATCCAGCGTATGCTGAAGGAGGATCTGCAGGAGTATATCTCCAAAGCCGAAATTATCAAACATGCGCGGATGGTGTATGATCATATTGCACTGGTTGTAACGTCACCGGGCATGAAAATCCCGCAGCTGCTTATTGCCCAGACAGCAGATACTCTTCTGGGCATGACGAATGTGGTGGCATCCTTTGTCATCAGTGAGCGGCCTGACGGCCTGATCGGCATCAGCGCGCGTTCATTGGGACGGATGAACGTGCAGGTCGTGATGGAGAAGCTGGGCGGCGGCGGACACCTGTCCAACGCGGCGGTGCAGCTTGAAGGAACCTGTAAGGAAGCAGAGGCCAGACTGCTTGAAGTGCTGGCGGAAATTGAAGCGAAAGAGGGGCTGTTCGAATGAAGGTCATTTTTATAAAAGATGTTAAGGGACAAGGTAAAAAAGGACAGGTTAAAGAGGTATCGGAAGGCTACGCAACGAACTTCCTGCTGCCGCGCGGACTCGTACGTCCGGCTACTGACGGCAACGTCAAGACACTGGAGAACCAGGCTGCTGCCGAACAACGCAAGAAGGAACAGGAGAAAGAGGAGGCAGTACAGCTTGGCAAGAAGCTGGACGAGCTTACCCTGACAATGAAAGCAAAATCAGGTGAAGGCGGCCGGCTGTTCGGGGCAATCACCAGCAAGCAGATTGCCGAGACGCTTGCAGCGACACAGGGGATCGTGATCGACAAACGCAAGATTGAGATGAATGATCCTATCCGTCATATCGGCACATTCCAGATTCATGTGAAGCTGCATACTGAAGTAAAGGCTAACCTCACGGTTCAGGTAACGGAGGAGTAAAATGGGTGGAGATCTCTTTTTCGATCGGATTCCCCCGCAGAATCTGGAGGCGGAGCAGGCCGTACTAGGTGCTGTTCTGCTGCATGATGAGGCGCTGATTACAGCGATGGAGCGGGTGCAAACCGAAGACTTCTACGACAAACCGCATCAGATGATCTTTGAGGCGATGGTGCAGCTCGGAGAAGAGAGCCAGCCGATTGACCTGATTACACTGACCTCCCGGTTACAGGATAAGGGAGAGCTTGAGGATATCGGCGGTGTCAGCTATCTGGCTAAGCTGGCCCATGCAGTGCCGACCGCAGCCAACGTGGACTACTATGCCCAGATCATTGAAGAAAAGGCGATGCTGCGGCGGCTGATACGCACAGCTACGCAGATTGTCAGCGAAGGCTACACCGGCGGCGAAGATGTAGGCATTATGCTGAGCGATGCCGAGCGGCGGATCCTGGAAATCTCCAACCGGCGCAGCGGCAGCGGCTTTATTGCCATCCGTGACGTCGTGATGGAGGTGTTCGACCGTGTGGAAATGCTCCATCAGAATAAAGGCAATACCTCGGGGATTCCGACCGGATTCGTCGACCTTGATCATATGACCAACGGCTTTCAGCGCAATGACCTGATCATTGTTGCTGCCCGTCCTTCTGTCGGCAAGACGGCGTTCGCGCTGAATATAGCCCAGAACGTAGCGGTCCGCGCCCAGGAGACCGTGGCGATCTTCAGTCTGGAAATGTCGGCGGCCCAGCTGGTACAGCGTATGATTTGCGCCGAGGCTAATCTGGATGCCAATATCATGCGTACCGGCGAATTCAAAAATGATGACGACTGGTCCAAGCTGACCATGGGGATCCAAGCCTTGGCTGAGTCAGAAATCTACATTGATGATACTCCCGGGATTACGGTTACCGATATCCGCGCCAAATGCCGCAGGCTGAAGAAGGAAAAAGGCCTTGGCATGATCGTCATCGACTACCTGCAGCTGATTCAGGGCCGCGGCAAGCCCGGCGAGAACCGCCAGCAGGAGGTCTCCGAGATTTCCCGTACGCTGAAGCAGATTGCCCGTGAGCTGGACGTTCCGGTTATTGCCCTGTCCCAGCTCAGCCGCGGTGTTGAGCAGCGTCAGGATAAGCGACCGATGATGAGTGACCTCCGTGAATCCGGTTCAATTGAGCAGGATGCCGATATCGTAGCGTTCCTGTACCGTGACGATTACTATAACCAGGATACGGAGAAAAAGAATATTATCGAAATCATTATTGCCAAGCAGCGTAACGGTCCGGTAGGCACCGTGGAGCTTGTATTTCTGAAGAACTTTAACAAGTTCGTCAACTACGAGCGCGCACACTCCGAACCGTTTGCAGGTTAGGCGATTTATGCACAATATCCGAACGATCATACATTTACCTGTGTGATCGTTCGTTTTTATTTGACTTTAAAAAGTACCGCTGTTACACTGGTTATTGTGCTTTAGCGGGTTAAACCCGCATAGCGTCCGGAGGGCTGCGTACATAAGAACGCTGTACAGGGCCCATATTATTATAAATAATGGTGCTAAAGCTGGCGCCAACGGAGGAATGAATATGTCAACGGTAGTCGTCGTGGGAACACAATGGGGAGACGAAGGCAAAGGGAAGATCACTGACTTTCTGGCAGAGAGCGCAGATGTGGTCGCCCGGTATCAGGGGGGCAACAATGCCGGTCACACGATTCTGATTGACGGGAAGAAGTTCAAGCTGAGCCTGATTCCATCTGGTGTATTTTATAAAGAGAAAACTTGTGTAATCGGTAACGGAATGGTCATCAATCCTGAAGCCCTGATCCAAGAAATTAATTATATTCATGAAAATGGCTTTGATACGAAGAACCTGGTCATCAGCGACCGTGCCCATGTCATCATGCCGTACCATATGCTGCTGGATGCGCTGGAGGAAGACCGCAAGGGCCCGAATAAGATCGGAACCACCCGCAAAGGGATCGGCCCTGCTTATATGGACAAAGCTGCCCGTAACGGCATCCGGATCGCCGATCTGATGGACGCCGAGGAATTCGAGCTGAGACTGCGTCATCTTGTAACGGAGAAAAACCAGGTTATTACACAGGTTTATGGTGCTGAACCGCTGGATGTAGAAGAGATTCTGGCGAAATACCTGGAATATGCAGAAGTGCTCCGCGGTTATGTAACGGACACCTCCGTTATTCTGAACGATGCCATTGATGCGGATTCCAAGGTGCTGTTCGAAGGTGCCCAAGGCGTTATGCTGGATATCGACCAGGGAACGTATCCGTTCGTAACCTCCTCGAATCCGTCCGCCGGTGGTGTGTGCATCGGCTCCGGTGTTGGCCCGTCGAAGATCAAGCAGGTTATCGGTGTTGCCAAAGCCTACACTACACGTGTTGGCGACGGCCCGTTCCCGACAGAGCTCAGTGATGCAACCGGTGACTACATCCGTGAGACTGGCCATGAGTACGGTACGGTAACCGGACGTCCGCGCCGTGTGGGCTGGTTCGACAGCGTAGTGGTGCGTCATGCCCGCCGCGTAAGCGGAATTACCGGCTTGTCGCTTAACTCGCTGGACGTGCTCAGCGGGCTGGAAACCGTTAAGATCTGCACCGGCTACAAATACCGCGGAGAGATTATCACCCATTATCCTGCCAGCCTCAAAATGCTGGCTGAATGTGAAGCGGTGTATGAAGAGCTTCCAGGCTGGAGCGAGGATATCACTGCTGCTAAGACTCTGGAGGATCTGCCGGCCAATACCCGCCGCTACGTGGAGCGTGTATCTGAACTGACGGGTATTCCAATCGCCATCTTCTCGGTTGGACGTAACCGTGAGCAGACTAATCAAGTGCTGCCAATCTACGTATAATAAACGGTTTATAACGAGAGGACCTCTGCAAAGGGGTCCTTTTTGCATGTCTGTTTCTCACTTGCACCTGGCTCTGTTCACCGGATATACGTTTCCCGCCGCGTAATATGGTCAATACTGGAATTTAAGAGCGGTAAAAGATTCGTTTTCCGAAAGATGGAGTATGACAGAGAGCAAGGGAGAAGTGATCATAATGAAGATTGTAAAAAATGCAGTTGGCATATGCCTGATTGTTGTACTGGCCAGTGCGCTGTCAGTGCTGACAACGGCCTATGTGGTTAATACCTACATTCAGTCGGTGCTGGCAAGCTTTGATATTAAGCTGGACAGCCCGGCGCCGGGAATCGGCGGCTTTGTGAAGAGTCTGACGGGAATGGGCAGTAAGACTGAATCAGACGAGGTCACCGGCCAGAAGGAGAAAGAGAATACCGGGGAGAATCCGGCCAAGGACACCGGCGATAAGGCGGTAGAGGAGAAGGTACCTGAGGATGCTGTGGCCGTTATGGGCCAGCCGGCCGATGAGGATACCGCGAATGGCTCGGATGCCCCGGATGCGGAGAGCAAGGATCAACAGCTGGTTATGACTCCTGACGCGATGAGTGAGATGAAGGATAATATACCGGAAGAGGATAAGGTAGGTATCTTCAATATTCTGATGACAAAGCTTCCGCAGGAGGAGATGCAGGCGATCTCTACAGCAATGGAGGATGGGCTAACAGAAGCTGAAGTTAAGGAAATACAGGAGGTTATTGCCAGATACGTAAATCAGGATGAATATGAGCTGCTAATGAAAATGCTTACACCGGATTCTTCCGTAAATCCATAAATTACAAAAGAGTCAATTTTTAGACACAGGAATGGTGTTTAAACTGCAAATTCTTGATAAAAACCCGCGATAAACGCGGGTTTTGCCATGTTTAGAAAGTTGAAATTATTCTTCGGGCTATGGTACAGTAAAAAAGGACTAGAAGGGGTTAATTTTTTGTAACCTTTTAAGTGCTGAAAGACACTGGTCATACCGTGAAAATTTATAACATACAACACGAACCATTCACACTAATGTAAAAATAAAAATAAGACACAGCAGAATATATAAAAGGGGTCGCAAAACAAGCTTGGCCGCTCTTCAGGAGCGGGCTGAACGGGCAGATTGAAAGGGAGAGTTTCATGAAGGGATTTAAGTTCATGCGCCGGATGGGGAAGCTGCGGGGCAGCGAAGGAACATCCGCAGGATCCGGTGCAGAGAGTCAACAGGGCACACGTGCCTCCGGAGACGCTATTGTCTTTCATCAGGAACCCAAACCGCGCAGACTGCGGCGTTCCTGGATTGCAGCATCAGCCGGGCTGGTGCTTTTGTCTGCATTCCTGGTCGGGGCAGAGAAGAGGTATGTGGCTGCCAATACAGTCACCTATTACACGGTGCTGGTGAAGGGCGAAGAAATCGGCAAGATCAGCCAGCAGTCTGAGCTGGACCAGCTGTTTGAACAGAAACGCGAGGAATACCAGACCAAGTATCCCGACTCCGTTATGGTTTTGCAGACAACCGGGATTACTACCGAGGAAGAAGCGGCGTATAAGCCGGTGGTTGACACTGCAGCTACGCTGGACAAGCTGGATGGCATGCTCAAGGCATATGCAGTCGGTGTTCAGCTGACTGTAGACGGCAAATCCATCGGTATTGTTAAGGACCAGGAAACAGCAAATGCTGTACTGCAGGGCGTGAAGGAGCATTACCTGCCAGCTGCAGCGGAGACAGCAGGTGTACAGCTGAAGAAGATGGCGGCCACCAGCAAGGCGGCGGTTTCCGCAAACACGGGGAAGGTGGATTCGGCTTCCATCGAGGAAGAAGTGACCATTGTTCCGGTCAAGGCTGACCCTAACAAGGTGTTAACGCTGGAGGAAGCGGTCAAGGCACTGACGGAAGGCAAGGAAGAGCCGCTGGTCTATACCGTACAGGAAGGTGATACAGTTTCCGGAATTGCGAAGCGGTTCAGCATCACCCAGGCTGATATCTTCCGCAACAATCCGGCGGTCAAGGAGCTGACCCTGCAGATCGGCGATGAGCTGCAGCTGACTGTTCCGCAGCCTGAGCTTACCGTTACAACGGTTGAGCAGGTAACAGAGCAGGTGGTTACAGAGCCTGAGGTCATTGTCCGTACAAGCGATCAGCTGGCTGCCGGCAAGAGCAAGGTTGTTCGTCCCGGCCAGACCGGGCTGAAGGAAATGCAGTACCGGTTAACGAAGGAGAACGGCCTGGTCGTCAAGGAGGAGTGGCTGGGACAGACGGTGCTCAAGGAGTCGCTGCCCGAAGTCGTCTACCGGGGGACAAAGGTTGTCGGTGAAGGAACTGGCATGTTCGCCTGGCCGGTCAGCGGTGCAACCTTATCCAGCAGCTTCGGCGAACGCTGGGGACGCGCCCATAAGGGTATAGACCTCGTGTCGGGCAACCGTACGATTAAGGCAGCCGATGCAGGAACCGTTACCTTTGCCGGCGTACAGAGCGGATACGGCAATGTAGTTATTGTCGATCACAGGAACGGTTACGTGACCTATTACGGTCACTTGCGCAGTATTTCCGTCTCAGTCGGACAACGGCTTGAGCAGGGAGGAAAGATAGGGATTATGGGTAACACGGGCCGCTCGACGGGAACCCACCTGCATTTTGAAATCCGCAAGAACGGCACAGCCGTCAATCCGCTAAAATATTTGAAATAATACATTCTTTATAACCCAGCCGTCCGAAACCGTTTCGGGCGGCTTTATATTTACCGGGAGTAGGATGTGACGTTAGGACAGGTATGTTAAAATAAGAGAATCAATGACAAGTATGGCGAGAAAGGTGAAGCTGAGCATATGCAGATGGGGACGATTCTGGTAGTTGACGATGAACAGCCTATTGCGGATATTTTGAAATTCAATTTAGAAAAAGAAGGCTATGAGGTGATCTGCGCGTTTGACGGCAACAGCGCGGTGGAGCTGGCACTATCCAAACGGCCTGATCTGATGCTGCTCGATCTTATGCTTCCAGGCAAGGACGGAATGGATGTGTGCCGCGAGGTGCGTCTGGCGCATCTGGATATTCCGATTATCATGCTGACCGCCAAGGACGGGGAGATCGATAAGGTGCTGGGCCTTGAGCTGGGCGCCGATGATTATGTAACCAAACCCTTCAGCACACGCGAGCTGCTGGCCAGAGTCAAAGCGCAGATGCGGCGCCAGCATAAACCGGTATCTGCCGGATTGCTGAATGAGACGGTGGAGAGCAAGCAGGGTATCCAGCATTTCGGGCTGTTCGTGGATACCGACATGTACATGGTCTACAAGGACGGAGAACCGCTGGATCTGACCCACCGCGAATATGAGCTGCTCTATTATATGATCCGCCATGCCGGCAAAGTTATGACACGGGAGCATCTGCTGCAGGCGGTATGGGGATTCGAATATTTCGGGGATGTCCGGACTGTCGATGTCACAATCCGGCGCCTGAGAGAAAAAATTGAGGAGAATCCCAGCAAGCCGGAATATATCTTTACCCGGCGGGGACTGGGCTATCTGATGCATAGCCCCAAAAGCGGGGGCCTGTGATGAAGAAAGGGCTGTCCTTTTTCCGGACAATTCAGGCCAGGCTGACCATTATTTATGTTTTGCTGATCCTGGTGGCGATGCAGCTGATCGGGGTTTATTTTGTCAGCTCGATGAAGAATTCCCTGACTGAGAATTTCACCAAGGATCTGAAGGCAAGGGCGGAGATGCTGTCCATCCTGACTGCGGATAAGCTTGGCAGTGAAACCGGAACAACGGATGAAGAGGCCGCAGTGGAGAGCCTGCGCGGCATGGTCAATAACCTGTACATCAACGGTGCGGAAATTCAGGTGCTTGATGCGAGCGGCAAAATTATTACGACTTCCGTTCCGTCACAGAATGACTATGTGGGGCAGCGGAATACTCAGACTGTGGTCAGCCGGGCGCTGCAGGGCATCAGCGATAATGAGGAATATATCATCGCCGATGATAATGTGCGCAAGAAAGTTGTAGCCAAGCCTGTGCTTGCCGGTGATAAGGTCGTTGGAGCGATTTATATTGCTGCCGATATGAAGGATCTGTATGCGACGATGAGCCGGATCAACAGCGTGTTCCTCTCCGGGCTGCTGCTGGCCTTGGCGCTGACGGCTGTGTTATGTGTCATTCTGGCTCATACGATTACCCATCCGATTAAAGAGATGACCCGTCATGCCACTGCCCTTGCTGAAGGCAAGTTCAACCGCAGGATGCCCGAGTTTGGCAATGACGAAATCGGCCAGCTGAGCCAGGCATTCAACTATATGACCGGCCGGCTGCGTGAGGCGCTGTCGCAGAATGAGGAGGAGAAGGAGAAGCTGGCCTCCATCCTGACCAACATGAGCGACGGCGTGGTTGCTACCGATGAGAGCGGCAGGGTCATCCTGATGAATACCCGCGCTGCAGATATGCTGGGCTCTGAGGGTCCGCTGCCCGAAGGGGCGCCGCTTGATGAACTGCTCGGACTGGATCATGAGCAGACAGGGTCGCTTGCCGAGGGCAATGCCCAGTCGGCACTGATTCACCTGTCGCCGATGGGCGGGGGAGACCCGAACATCGTGCGGGTGACATTCACTCCAATCCACCGGCGCGAGGGCGGGGGAATCGCCGGGACGATTGCCGTGCTGCAGGATGTCACAGAGCAGGAGAATCTGGAGGAGTCACGGCGTGAGTTCGTGGCGAACGTCTCCCATGAGCTGCGGACCCCGCTGACGACGATCAAGAGCTACGTGGAAGCGCTGGATGACGGGGCGCTGGATGACCAGCAGCTTGCCGTGCGTTTCGTCGGCGTGATCCGCAACGAAACGGAGCGGATGATCCGGCTTGTCACCGACCTGCTGCATCTGTCGCGGCTGGATTCCAAGGAATCCAGCCTGCGTATCCAGCAGACCGATATCTCCGAGATGCTGGAGGATGTTGCCGACCGCTTCTCGTTCCAGATCCGCCAGAAGCGGATTCACATCAGCACGATCGTGCACAAGGATGTCGCCATGGCCTGGCTGGACCGGGACCAGATTGATCAGGTGCTTGGCAATCTGGTGTCCAATGCACTGAAATATACGCCTGAGGGCGGCACGATCAGCCTGCAGGCCGTAAAAAGCGAGGACGGGATGCTGGCTATATCGGTACGCGATTCCGGGATCGGAATTCCCAAGAAGGATATTGAGCGTATCTTTGAACGCTTTTACCGGGTGGACAAGGCCCGTTCGCGGAATATGGGCGGTACGGGTCTCGGACTGTCCATTGCCCGGGAAATTGTCAAAGCGCACGGCGGTTCCATTTCCCTGCAGTCGGAGCTTAACGAGGGCTCATTAGTCACATTTACGCTGCCTCTGCTGAACCAGCAAAGGGGGAGTGAAGGATGAGAGAGAAACTGAAAACCTGGATTCTTGCTATCCTGGTCCTCGGCAGTCTGGTAGAAAGCTATTATCTGATCTACCGGCTTCCGGGCAGTGATTCAGCGGTCATGTCTGAGAATTTGTATGTCAAAACCGATAATATGGGCCCTGAGGAAAAGGTTGAAAACCTGCTCTATCCCGACAGGATGATTATTCATATGGGCGGAGCGAAGCATACGCTGTTCTACCCCGATTCCACCTTCTATGATCTGATCTTTAACCGGCTCAAGGGAAGGAGCTTTGAAAGCTTCCAGCGGCGCTCGGTGGAGGACTTTGACTGGGACAAAATCCGCAGCGAAAATGCCGGGATTGAGCTGAGCTTCGGCGCCGGAATCCCTGTTACGCTGCTGCAGCGGGTAATGCAGCTGTCGCCTGATTCGCTGTTTGAGGGAGAAAGCATTGACCGGATCTGGATTTACAATGTCAAAAATGATTCGAAGGCGCATGCCGTCTTTTTCAGTACCAGAGGCGACATTGTGTATGAAGCAGCCAAAGCTGATCTTACCGTGCAGGACGTGCAGCAGCATGTCGACTTCGGCATCAATTGGACTCCCTATACAGCGGTGAACGGGGATTATTATGTGCCACAGGAGAAGCTGGGTCTGGTCGAGGCCGAGATGCCGTCCGGCATGTATACCATTGAACAGATGCAGAGCAATCTTTTCTTTGATGCGGGAAGCACCAGATACATTCCGGAAAAAGACGGCTCCAAGATCTATACCGACAGCAAGCGCAGCCTTCAGGTTGATCAGGAGCTGAACTGGATGAGCTACAGCGATCCTGCGGCGCTGCCGGCCGGCGAGAGCACGCCTGCCAAGGATGCGCTGGAGGCTGTTGATTTCGTCAATCAGCACGGCGGATGGAACGGGACCTACCGTCTGGCTTCGACGGAAGAGGAAAAGCAGGAGCGCAAGGTTTCGTTTCAGCAGTATTACGGCTCGTACCCGATTATGAGCCGGCCGCAGCTGCAGTACGGGGTCATCATCCTGGAGCTGCAGCAGGGTACCGTATCTTCCTACGAACGTTCGCTGATGTATACTGAGGAAGAACAGGCAGAAAAGCGGATTGTAGAGCTTCCGGGGGGGACGAGCTTAAGGCCAAGCTGGCCCAGATCAGCTCCGGCTCTGCTGTGAAGGATCTGATCCCGGCCTATATTCCTGTACTGCAGCGGGACACCCTGCGCCTTACACCGGTATGGCGGGTTACCCTAAATGATGGCAGTGTGCTTACAATCAGCTAGGCGGTATAATGAATAATTGCGGAGTTATAAACATAGAGGAGGGAAAGTATGGACTGGGGAAGAGCAAAGAGTGTGCTGATTTACGCTTTTCTGGTGCTGAATCTGCTGCTGTGCTATCAGCTGTGGATGGATTTGCGCGATCAGGCCACTGCCAACCTGGATTTTACTTCCCTCTCGGCAGAAACGCAGGCAGTGATGGAGCAGAAGGGAATTCGGGTACTCAGTCCGATTCCGGCGGCTACGCCGCAGCTGCCTGATATCACCTACATTTATTCCGGTGAGGAGCAGAACGCTCCGCCGGTCCTGCTGAAGGAGCCTATAGACAGCGGGCTGATGTACTCTTCATTCCCGGAGCTCAGCGAGGCCCTGCAGGGGGAGATTCCGGATATTGCAGGTTACCGTTTCGATTCCCAGGAAAGTGAAGTTGGCAAGTTCGTGCTACACCCGCTGGTGGACCAGAAATACTCCCTATTCCGGGTAAAGCTGGAGCTCATCAACAGCAACCAGAAAATCGTTGCCTACCGTTCGCCGAAGATTGAAATTGTAGCAACCGGCAGCGACAACGAAAATGCGGATGTGCAGAAGGTGCTTCCGGCCTCCCAGGCGCTCAGCAGCCTGATTGAAAAATATTTTCCCGCGGACGCGGTAGTGAAGGAAATTGAACTGGGCTATTACGGGGAGCTGTTTAATTCTGAGAGCCAGGTGGCTTCACCGATGTGGAGATTCTGGCTGGAGGACGGCAGCGCCTATTACGTAGATGCGATCAGTGCGGACATTATCAGTCCCAAGACAACAGAGTAGAAGGAGCAGGAGAGATGGGAATTTCATTTACAGTGCTGTCCAGCGGTTCTACCGGTAATGCGACAGTAGTACGCAACGGGGAAACAACACTGATGATCGACGCCGGGCTCAGCGCCAAGCGGATTGATGAGCTGCTGGGGATGCGCGAGCTGACGGGGAAAGATATAGACGGAATACTGGTGACCCATGAGCATTCCGACCACATTAAAGGACTCGGGGCTGTTGCACGTAAATACGACCTGCCGATCTACGCCAACAGCAAGACCTGGGGAGCAATCGAAAAAGGCATAGGCAATATTGCCGAGCATAACCGGATTATTCTGGAGACCGGTACACACCGTGATTTTGGCAGCATGCGCGTGGAGTCTTTTGCAATCTCCCATGATGCTGCTGAACCGGTAGGCTATAATTTTTACGACGGGAAAGAGAAGCTGTGTGTAGCGACAGACCTCGGGTATGTCAGCGATAAGGTCAGAATGGCGCTTGAAGGGTCAGACGTGCTTGTGCTGGAAGCGAATCATGATATCGAGATGCTGCGGATGGGCCGGTATCCGTGGAATACCAAGCGGCGGATTCTTGGCGATATGGGCCATCTCTCCAATGAGGCGGCCGGGGCGGCGTTAAGCGAGATTCTGACGGGCAGGACCAAACGGACTTATCTGGCGCATCTAAGCCTCGATCATAACATGATCGATTTGGCCAGAATGTCGGTAAGAGGAGCCATGGAGGACCGGGGCTGCTTCTACAAGGACAGCGAATTTAAACTATGCGATACCTACTATGACCGGCCTACGCCATGGGATAAGGTGAGCCAGCCATAAGCCGGTCGAGCTCAGCCATTTTGCGGTCAAGCTCCTGGCGGGAGAACACTCCTTTATCAATCATGAGTTCGATCAGCGCACTCTGCACCAGCAGCAAATGATAGTGTTCATCCTTGAGGTCACCAAGCTTACCGATAAATTGCACAAGATCCATGCTGGTTGAAAAAGATTCCATGACACCTGCTCCTTTCCGGCTGGAGATGATACGGAAACTGTAAACAATTTCATGCATTTTTGCTCCAAGAAAAATGTGGGCGGTATGCCCGCTTGTGATACAATTATAAGGAACCGACAGATATAAGCATCAGATGTACATTACTTCTATTATTGTAGTCTTTTAAGCTGCAAAATATTCCTTAGACTCACGGTGTTTATCATGGCAGGTTGCAAGAATCAGAGACCCTTGGCGCTTATAAACCGCTGATTTGGCGGTATATATTATTAAGTGAAACCTTTTAGTGCTCTGCGCAGTCTAAGAGAGAGCGAGAAGTTCGGGGTTAGTTGCTTGGCGTTCAGTTGTGAATGCAGTAGCAATAGAGGGGAGAGGATGTACCCGTGGGATTGTTCGATGACGATTTCTATTCAACCAAAGTACCGCGCCGCAAAAGAAAAGAGCTGGAGAAAAGCAAAGTGCTTACCAGCCGGAAATGGACCGTGCACAGATCACGGCGCACGATGGCAACATGGCAGGTCTCTGTAATCAGCTCAGCAGTCAGTGCAGTAGTTGCCGTGCTGCTGTTCAGTCTTGTTACAGGACAATTTGCTGCCGAGAGGGAAGCCTATGTACCGGAAGTAGGGCAGAAGGTTACAGCGAGCAGCGGGGATCCGTATGACCGGATTATTCAGGCTGCCGCATTGGTCCGTCCCGCGGTCGTGAGTATTATTAATCATAAAGAAGATAATGAGGAACTCAACATTCTCGATGAGTCGGCACTCGGATCGGGAGTTATCTATAAGAAGGACGATACTAAGGCCTTTATCATTACCAATAATCATGTCATTGAAGGCTCAGGCAAGCTTGAAGTGGTAACGGTAGACGGTGTGACACATAAGGCAGTTCTGGTAGGGGCAGATAAGGTCACGGATATTGCCGTACTGTCCATGGATGCCAAGGATGTGACAACGGTTGCCCAGATCGGTGATTCCTCCAAGCTGCGGCTTGGCGAGACGGTTATTGCCATCGGTAATCCGCTTGGTCTCGGCGATACCCTGACCTCCGGAATTGTAAGCTACACGGAGCGGACTATTCCGGTGTCGCTGAACCAGGACGGGGTTTATGACTGGGAGCAGGAGGTTATCCAGACGGATGCCGCCATTAACGAAGGCAACAGCGGAGGGGCGCTTGTCGATCTGGATGGTAAGGTTATCGGAATCAATACGATGAAAATTTCTGACACCGGCGTAGAAGGACTCGGATTCGCTATCCCCGCCAACCATGTAGTGAAGACGGCGGATGAGCTGGCTGCCAAGGGCAAAATATCACGTTCCTACCTGGGCGTGTATTCGGTAGATCTGAACAATCCTTATGTTCCGCTCGCTGAGGATCAGGTGAAGGAGCTTAATCTGCCTGCTTCAGTCAAAGAAGGCGTCGTTGTGCTTGATGCAGTAGGACCGGCAGGGGAGGCTGGCCTACAGTTCAACGATGTAATTACCAAGTTTAATGACCAGCCGATTACCTCTACGCTGTCGTTGCGCAAGTATTTATACGAGCAGACAAAGATCGGCGATGAACTGAAGATTACTTATTACCGGAACGGAGAAGTAAAGCAGGCTACTGTGAAACTTCTTGAGAAGCCGCAGGAATAAATGCTGCACAGGCTGTATATAATAAAAAGGCAGTCATGAGGAAGTGAAGCGGCACGGCCGCCCTGAACAGAAATTTTTTTTGGGGCGGCACCGTTTCTTTCGTTTCAAGGCAGAATAAGCAGGGTAATAAAAAGTATCGTGCAGAAGTGCAAGTTACAACTGGACTGATAGCCCTTACATTGGAAAGTAAACCTTTTAAGGGAAAAAACGGAGAATATCGGATAAGCTAGCTTGCCTTTGTTCCCCGGGTGTGGTAACATGAGAATAATCATACATTTGATACCTAATTTTCGTATTGAAAAGGGCTGTCAACTGGTATACAACCCTTCTCAATGTGTGAATTTTTTCTTTGTTTGAAGATAAAAAGAACATATTAATTTAAATTTGTGGAGGTAACACACATGCAAACAGGTACAGTTAAATGGTTCAACGCAGAAAAAGGATTCGGATTCATCGAAGTTGAAGGCGGAAGCGACGTATTCGTACACTTCTCCGCTATCACTGGCGAAGGATTCAAGACTTTGGACGAAGGCCAACGCGTTGAATTCAACGTTGTTCAAGGCAACCGTGGACCACAAGCCGAAAACGTTGTAAAACTGTAATAATAGAAGCGCCGTCCCTGCTTACACGTAAGTCGGGACGGTCTTTTTTTATAAAGATCAGAAGTCAACTCACCCTTGTAAAAACAGCCTGATCTAAGCAGAATAACGCTGGGCACACGTTCTGTAATAAAGGATTTGTCAGTCAGCAACTTGCAAGGGCATCGTCAGATGCTTTTTTACTTGTTGTCCAGGCATGTGACATATAAGGAAGGGAGGAACGGCAATGAACTACCGGAAGAAGCCTGTCGAGGAAGTACCGGAAGAGAATACCGCTATTTGGGCCTGTACCAATGATGACTGCAATGGATGGATGAGGGACAATTTCGCATTTGAACATGCGCCGTCTTGCCCCCTCTGCCATGCTCCAATGGCCCGTAATATGAAGATGCTGCCGCAGCTGGTAAATTCCAACGGCGATCTGAAATCACTTAAAAAGGGTATTTCCATTACCTGACCATCACCTATTATAAGTCAACCTTAAATATAAATGATGAACAAATCCAAGACGGGTAAACCGTCTTATTTTTTTTGTTTTCTAAGCGGAATATTGTGATATTTGTCACAAATTTATTGAAAATTTGCGCAAAACGAGGCGTATAATGTGACATATATCACACTTTAATCGTTATGTTTTTGACAGAATAGACATATTGAATGGGGAGAAGGAAGGGGAGAAATATGGATACAGTAATGCTGTCGCGTATACAATTTGCGTCGACGACGATCTTTCATTATTTCTTTGTACCGGTATCGATTGGCCTGGCTCTGATGATTGCGATCATGGAGACGATGTATGTCAGAAAGGGCAACGAGGAGTACAAAAGAATGGCACAGTTTTGGGGGAAGCTTTTCCTGATTAACTTTGCTGTCGGTGTAGTAACAGGAATTTTACAGGAGTTTCAGTTCGGAATGAACTGGTCGGACTACTCCCGCTTTGTCGGTGACGTATTCGGGGCTCCGCTCGCTATTGAAGCGCTATTGGCCTTCTTCCTGGAATCCACCTTTATCGGAATCTGGATCTTCGGCTGGGACAAGGTTTCCAAGAAGATTCACCTGCTGTCCATCTGGATGGTTGCACTGGGAACAACGCTGTCAGCGTTCTGGATTCTCACAGCCAACTCATTTATGCAGCACCCTGTCGGGTTCGAAATCAATAACGGCCGGGCTGAAATGAATGATTTCCTGGCTCTGATTACTAACGGTCAGCTGCTTGTTGAACTGCCGCACACTCTGCTGGCTGCTTATGCAACAGGCGCCTTCCTGGTAACGGGGATCAGTGCTTATAAAATGCTGAAGAAGCAGGATGTGCCGTTCTTCAGAAAATCTTTTGAAATTGCGGCCATCGTCGGAATTGTATCCTCTGTGGGTGTAGCAGTTGCCGGTCATGCCCAGGCGCAGTATCTGGTAGAGACACAGCCGATGAAGATGGCAGCTTCAGAAGGACTATGGGAGGATAGCGGTGATCCTGCTGCCTGGACGGTTTCCGCTTTTATTGACCCTGTAAATAAAGTGAACTCCGGTGAAATCAAAATTCCATACCTGCTCAGCTTCCTGTCCTACAGTAAATTCTCCGGTGAGGTTAAAGGGATGAATACGCTGCAGGCAGAATATGAACAGGCGTATGGGCCGGGTAATTATATCCCGCCTGTGCGGACTACATTCTGGAGCTTCCGGATCATGGTAGCTGCCGGTTCACTTATGGTAGTGTTTGGCCTGTATGCCATGTACCTGATGTGGCGTAAAAAGATGGAGCGTCCGAACACCTGGTTCCTGCGCTTTATGTTCTGGGGACTTCTGCTTCCGCCGATTGCGAATACCGCCGGCTGGATTATGACGGAGATCGGGCGTCAGCCATGGACTGTGTTTGGCCTGATGACGACGGAAGACAGTGTATCGCCTAACGTAACTGCAGGCTCCGTTCTGTTCTCGGTTATTACTTTTAACGCTATCTATGCCATTCTGGGCGTTGTACTGGTTGGATTGTTCATTAAAGTAATCAAGAAGGGCCCTTATCACATGGATCACGATCATGGTGATGCCCATGACCCGTATAGCAAGGAGGGTACTACACATGCTTTCTCTTAATGAATTGTGGTTTGTGCTGATTGCGGTTCTCTTTATCGGTTTCTTCTTCCTTGAGGGCTTTGACTTTGGCGTAGGCATGGAAACGCAGATTCTGGCCAAAAATGATACAGAACGCCGTCTGCTGATTAACTCGATCGGACCTTTCTGGGATGCGAATGAAGTATGGCTGCTTACAGGTGCCGGAGCGATGTTCGCTGCCTTTCCGAACTGGTATGCCACGCTGTTCAGCGGATTCTATATTCCGTTCGTATTCGCGCTGCTGGCGCTGATTGCCCGCGGGGTCGCCTTTGAATTCAGAGGCAAACGGGATTCACAGACCTGGAAAAAAACCTGGGATGTCTGCATTTTCTTCGGCAGCTTCCTGCCGCCGTTCCTGCTTGCCGTTGTCTTCGCCAGCTTCATTAAGGGGCTGCCGATTGACGGCGACATGCAGATGTATGCCGGATTCTTCGATATCGTGAATCCTTATACGGTAGTAGCGGGTATTACTGTCGTGATGCTCTGCCTGGTGCATGGACTTATGTTTACTACCCTGCGTACGGTTGGCGATCTGCAGGTTCGGGCCCGCAAGCTCGGCCAGCTGCTGCTGATTCCGCTGGCAGTGCTGCTGGTAGCATTCGTTATTATGACTTATTTCATGACAGATATCTTTGAACAGCGCGGAACAGTGTTGATGATTCTTGTCATTCTGGGAATCGCCGCTTATGTGTTGTCCGGTTATTTCATGAGCAAGAAGAAAGACGGCTGGGCGTTCGGAATGACCGGAGCCGTAATGGCGCTGTCCGTTCTGTCCGTCTTCGTGGGCTTGTTCCCGCGGGTCATGATCAGCTCGATTGATTCGGCATTCAGCCTGACTATTACAAATGCTGCTTCCGGCCATTATTCACTGAAGGTAATGACCATTGTAGCGCTGACTCTGCTGCCGTTCGTGCTCGGCTATCAGATCTGGAGTTATTTTATCTTCCACAAACGGGTTCACGAGAAGGAGCATCTTGAATACTAATGGATAAAAATTTGCTTGGGTATAAAGGAGTTAAGCCGGTCTTTCTGATCGTTGGCTTCCTTACCCTGGTGCAAAGCCTGTCCATTCTTCTGCTGGCGAAATCGCTGGCAGAAGCTGTCTCGGCGCTATTTGCGGGAGAACCGCTGAAGGAACAAGGGGCAAGAATGCTCTTGTTCCTTCTTGCGTTTCTTGTGCGTCATGCCTGTGCCATGCTGATGAGCCGTGTCTCCTACCGCTTCGCGGAGGCAACGGGCAGCAGTATGCGGAGACAAATGATGGATAAGCTGTTCCAGCTGGGACCAAGGCTGGCTGGCGACCGGGGAACGGGAACACTGGTTACAATTGTGCTTGAAGGAGTGACCAAGTTCCGTACGTATCTGGAGCTGATTATTCCGCGGATGGTTGGGATGGGCATTACACCATGGCTGCTGCTGGCCTATATTTACTGGCTTGATACATCAAGCGGGGTCATCCTGACCCTAACGATGCCGATTATTATTATTTTTATGATTCTAATCGGGATGACTGCACGCAAGCAGATGGACCGGCAGCTGAAGTCCTACCGGACCCTGTCCAATCATTTCGTCGATTCCCTTCGCGGACTGGAGACGCTGAAATTTCTCGGGCGCAGCCGCAGCCACAGCGAGAGTATTGCCGCTGTCAGTGACAGGTACCGCTCGGCAACGATGAAGACCCTCCGTGTGGCATTCCTGTCATCGTTTGCACTTGATTTCTTCACCATGTTATCAGTTGCATCAGTCGCCGTAAGCCTTGGGCTGCGGCTGATCAATGAAGAGATGACCCTGGTTACGGGTCTGACGATCCTGATTCTCGCACCCGAATATTTCCTGCCGGTCCGGCTGGTCGGTGCTGACTTCCATGCTACGCTGGACGGCAAGGAAGCCGGAGAAGCGATGAAGGATATCATTGACCGCGAGACCGTGAAGGCAGAGCCGATTTCCGCTGACGGACAGAGAACTGCACAGCCGCTGCAAGCAGGGGCATTCAGCTGGAAGCCAGATAGTAACCTTATGCTTGAGGGAATCGGCGTTCAATATGAAGCGGACGGGATCTCGTCGCTGGCAGGGGTGAACCTTGCATTTACCGGCGCTGCCAAGATCGGCATTATCGGGGAGAGCGGGGCCGGCAAATCAACGATGGTCGATATTCTGGGCGGATTCCTGCATCCTACCTCCGGGAATCTGGTCATTAACGGAAACCGCGTCAGTGCGCTGACTGATGAAGCATGGCGCCGACAGACTGCCTATATTCCGCAGCGGCCTTATATCTTCAGCGGGACGCTGGCCGATAACGTGCGTTTCTATTACCCGGAGGCAACGCTTGAAGATGTAGCTGAAGTAGTGAAGGCTGCAGGATTATCGCAGCTTGTCTCTTCTTTCCCGGATGGATTAAACGAAATGATCGGCGGAGGCGGACGGTCGGTGAGCGGAGGGCAAGAGCAGCGTATAGCGCTGGCCCGTGCCCTGCTTAGCAGCCGCCCGGTTATGCTGCTCGATGAGCCTACAGCTCATCTTGATATTGAGACGGAGTATGAGCTTAAGGAGACGATGCTCCCGCTGTTCGAGGGGAAGCTGGTGTTTCTGGCAACCCACCGGCTGCACTGGATGATGGACATGGATCAGATCATCGTCATGCAGCAGGGCCAGGTGGCGGAGGTCGGTACACACCTTGAGCTGATCCGGCGCCGGGGTGCTTATTACGGGCTTATTCAAAGTCAACTGGAGGGAATCCATTGAAACGTGAAGGATGGTTTGCTCCTTATGCCTCAAGTTATTTCTGGCGGTTTGTGCTGATTATTGTGCTGGGTGCGCTGACGATCTTCTCAGCTTCGTCCCTGATGTACACCTCGGGCTTCCTGATTTCGAAGTCTTCCATCCCGCCAGAAAATATTCTGATGGTCTATGTGCCGATTGTCGGTGTACGCACCTTCGGGACAAGCCGTGCCGTTATCCACTATGTGGAGCGGCTGATCGGCCACGATACAATTCTGCGCATCCTGTCCAAAATGCGCACCCGTCTCTACAACATTCTGGAGCCGCAGGCTTTGTTCCTATCCTCCCGTTTCCGTACCGGAGATATTCTGGGTATGCTTGCTGATGATATTGAATACCTGCAGAACGTGTATCTCCGTACGGTGTTCCCGAGTATTATTGCGCTGCTAATCTATGCGGCAGCAATCATTGCGCTGGGAACCTTTGATCTGGCGTTCGCCCTGCTGATGGGGCTGTATATGCTGGTGCTGGTGGTTGTGCTGCCGCTGATCTCGCTGCTGTTCACCCAAAGACGCCAGCGGCAGGTCAAGCAGGAGCGCAACCGGCTCTATCAGAAGCTGACCGATGCCGTGCTCGGTATGGGCGACTGGATGATCAGCGGACGGCAGGCCCAGTTCGTAGCAACGTACGAGGCAGATGAACGGGAAGTGGCCCGAACGGACGGGGCACTGCGCAGCTGGGCCGCCTGCGGATGTTTATTGGACAGGCTGTAGTCGGGCTGGCTGTACTATCGATGCTGTACTGGTCCGCCGGAGAATTCGCTGACGGTACTATAGCCGGTACGCTGATCGCCGCGTTCGTGCTGGTGGTGTTTCCGGTAGCGGATGCTTTCCTGCCGGTATCGGAGGCCGTCGAGAAAATTCCGCAGTACCGGAATTCACTGGAGCGCCTGGACGGTGTAGAAGAGGCCAAGGGGACTATGCCGCAGGCGCCGGCGGCTGTTAATGAAGAAGCCGCTACAGCAATCGGGAGCATTCAGGCTACCGGGCAGGCCCATATTGTACTGAAGTCGGCAGGCTACCGCTATTCGGCAGATGCTGCCTGGTCGGTCCAAAATCTTAGCCTCAACCTTCCGCAGGGCCGGAAGGTTGCCGTTATCGGGCGCAGCGGAGCAGGTAAATCGACGCTGCTCAAGATGGTGCAGGGTGTCATTACTCCGGTTGCCGGCTCCGCAACGATTAACGGGGTTGCGGCTTCAGCCTTCGGCGAGCAGATTCCGCAGGTCATTGCTGTGCTGAACCAGAGCCCGCATCTGTTCGATACTACGGTGGCGAACAACATCCGTCTGGGCAATCCCGGGGCTTCGGAGGAGGACATCCGCCGGGCGGCAGGCTTGGCTAAGCTGGATACGCTGATCTCTTCGCTGCCGGAAGGGTATAACACACCGGTACGCGAAGCCGGACAGCGCTTCTCCGGCGGTGAACGCCAGCGGATGGCCCTGGCCCGCATTCTGCTGCAGAATACGCCGGTGGTTGTGCTGGATGAGCCGACGGTAGGCCTTGATCCGCGGACAGAGCGTGAGCTGCTGGCGACCATGTTCGAGGCGATGGCCGGCAAGACGCTGCTCTGGGTGACCCATCATCTGGTCGGTGCAGAGCAGATGGATGAAGTGATCTTCATGGAGAACGGGCAGGTGGAAATGCGCGGCACCCATGCAGAGCTAATGGAGCGCGAACCGCGCTACCGCAAGCTGTATGAGCTGGACCGGCCGGTTCAGTTCATGGATGCGGACGCCCCGGAACAGATATAGCATTATAGAAAAAGAAGCTCTTCCTGCCCGGCTTGGGGCGGTGAGAGCTTCTTTTTTTGTACAAATCTACAGGCCGAATTCTGCGGTTACCCAATCTTTGAACATTGCGTAGTCCTTCTCCACCTGATTGGCGTAGCCGAAGGCCCATTCGGCAATATAACGGGCAAAAGCGTCCGAATCGGAGCCCATGGCTCTGGCAATTTCCTGCTCGCTATGGTAATCGAGAATTCCCCGGTCCACATCGGCATCGGCCCGGGCGTGCATTTTGGCGGTCAGGCTGCCCATCAGCTCCAGTACTTTGGTCAGTTCGCCAGCATCTGTGATGTCCTCCAGCTTCAGTCTTTTTTTGTAAGGGGAACGCTCCCGTACGTAGAATTCCCGGCCGTCCATCGTCAGGAACCCTAGATAAGGGTCAGCCTTATGATGCATCGCCTGCTGGGTAGCGGTTACCCGTTTGCCCTGATGGGCAAAGGCCTGCCAGAAGGATTCCGAATACGGCATGAAATAGGCCGGGACGGGAGCGCGGACCTCTTTTACCTCAAGTACAGGATCATCTGCGCCCTCTAGCTCCATGCCGCCCTCAATCAGAATATAATAGCGGTCGAGTCCGATTGAAGCCGTTCCTGATCCGCGTTTGACGGCAATATCTTTAATCTGAAAATGCTCATCCTGCAGCTTGCGTGCTACCACCGTCTGCTTGTAAAAGCTCCATGCCTGCTCCAGCTGGGCCTGCTCGTCAGCTCCGGGAATCAGCAGCTCGGCATTCTCCAGGAACACTCTGCTGCTCTGCATATGGGCGGTAACCTTCTCCAGAAAATGGCTCTGACGGCGTTTCTCGAGCTTGCGCAGCAGCTTTTTAACCGGGCCTTTGGCGTTATCCTCGTCCACCACATAATCAGCGGGATCATCCTTACCCTGACAGAAGCGGCGGATTTGCCGCGCATAAGCTTTTGCGTAATCCGAAATGAAGCTCTGCTGCTCCTTCCCGCCATAGCCAAGCTGCCTGCCGACAAGGGCAATACTGACCGCCATACGCAGTAGATCGTAGAGATAAGAGCCGACATACCCCTCGTCAAAATCATTCACATCATAGACAATCGCCCCGTCCTCACTGCGGAAAGCGCCGAAATTCTCAAAATGCAGATCTCCCTGTATCCAGGTCGGGCGTTCGGGTGCGCTGTGGTACGGAAAGTACTGTCTGGTCGTATCAAAATAAAACAGATAGGCGCTGCCCCGGTAGAAGGAAAACGCGCTCTGCGCCATTTTGCCGTATTTCTCCGCACGGTTGACATGGCTCAAAGCCATAATACTGCCGTCGAATTCGTCCAGAATGGAAATCAGCAGGTCCCTGCGCAGCTTCGATCGTGTGCGGAGGACCCCTTCAGTAATCGTCTGGTTAACCATGGGTGATGCTCCTTTCGGGCTAATATAGCTAAATCTATTATTTCCATAGACTAGCAATTTGGCAAGCGTGATATACTGGAATTAACTTTTTCCGTGAAAATATGAAGAATGAGGTGGGAGCATGTGAGGAACGGCGGTAACTGCAGCTAATATAAGGAGATGTGAAAAATGCAGTTAACTTGGGATTTGAGCAGCATCTACCCAGGCTTCCAGTCAGAGCCCCTGCGGCAGGACCGCAGGCTTGTAGAGATATTGGCCGGGGAGCTTGCAGCATGGGCCGCCTCACAGCTAGAGAATGTACAGGATGCTTCCGGAGTAATGGAGCAGTTCCTTATACAATATAACGCTTATAAAAGGATTTACCTCCGTTTATTCAGCTACGCGGAGCTGATCTTCAGCGCCGACAGCAGTAATACGGAAGCCGTCAATCTGATGGATGAGCTGGAGAAGATCGGCAGCGGGGCGGAGGAAGCACGGGTTGGGTTCAGCAAATGGCTGGCCCGGGTCAGTATGGAGGAGTTAGAGGCTAGCGTGGAATCTGGCGCATATCTGGCGGAGCATAGCTTCTATTTGCGTGAGCTGCAGATGAAGTCAAGGCATCTGCTGAGCGTGGAAGGTGAAGCGGTCGTTGCCCGGATGCAGGCCAACGGCTCGAAGGCTTGGGAGCGGCTCTATATGCGGACACTGTCTACGCTGCGGACAGAGCTGGAGCTGGATGGAAAGAGCCGGAGTTTGTCGCTGTCAGAGCTGCGTAATCTGGTCTATGATTCCGATGCAGCCGTACGGAAAGCAGCGGCAGTGGCGGAGGGTGAAGCCTGTCGAAGTGTAGCTACGCTGAGTGCTGCTTGCATTAATGCCGTGACCGGTGAAGCGGCGGCAGTCTATGAGCTGCGGGGATATGCATCGCCGCTGCATAAGGTGCTGGAAGCTTCGCGGATGGATGAAGCCACGCTGGAAGTGATGCTGCAGGCGATCCGGGAGAGTCTGCCGGTGTTCCACCGGTACTATACTAAGAAGGCTGAGATGTTGGGGCATAACGGCGCGCTGCCGTTCTATGATGTATTCGCGCCAATTGGCAGAGAACCGTCGGTTGAAATTTCTTATGCAGAAGCGCAGACGATGATTGTGTCCGGCTTCAGCAGGTTTAGTGCGGAGCTGGGTACTTTTGCACAAAAAGTGTTCGAACAGCGCTGGATCGACGCGGAGCCGCGCGCCGGCAAAGGCAGCTTCGGGATGTGTGTTGATATCTTCCCGATCGGGGAGAGCCGGATGATTACCAGCTTCCACGGTAATTATATAGATGTGAGCGTGCTGGCGCATGAGATCGGACACGCTTACCACAGCAGCCGGCTTACCGGGCAGAGTATGGTCAATACGGATTATCCGGTGCCGGTTGCCGAGACGGCGTCGATCTTTTGCGAGAGTCTGATCAGCGGTGAGCTGCTGCAGAGTGCCCCGGCTGGTGAAGCGGCAGCCATTCTGGAGCGGAGTCTGGCGGATGCCGGGTATTATATCGTTGATTTCTATGCACGTTATTGCTTCGAGAGCGGTTTGTATGAGCGCAGACAATCAGGCAATCTGTCCGTGGATGAGTTAAATGAGCTGATGCTGGATTCAATGACCGCTGCTTACGGTGAAAGTGTGCTGCCGGACTCGATCCATCCCTACCAGTGGATCAGCAAGGCCGGATATTATATGGCAGGCAATGAGTTTCTCAACTTCCCGTATTCGTTCGGGCTGCTGTTCTCCAAAGGGCTGTATGCACAGTATAAAAAGCAGGGGCAGGCGTTCGTCAGCCGGTACGAGCAGTTTCTCTCAGCTTCCAGCACACGGAATATTGCCGATGCCGCCAGGCTGATGGACATTGATGTCCATTCTTTGGCTTTTTGGCGGGATGCGCTCCAGCTGATTGCCGGAGATGTCATGAAATTTGCGGGAGCGGAGTAAGAGCTGATTTTTACGGGGCGGAAGGTTCCTTTTTACGGGGAAGTGTGGTAGAACAATAGTAGAAGTATACGCCGCAGCGGCACAGAAAGGGATGCTTGATTGAATGTATGTAGTGTGTAAGGAACACGTTGAGCTGGCCATCGACAGATTTGTGGACGAGTACGAGGATGCACCGGATGTTGTGGATCTGAAGGAGACTGAATTCTCGGACTGGGACCCGCCGGCGAAATGTGCGGAATGTGAGAAGAATGCGGAATATCTGGTGGTCTGAGGACTGCTGTCAATTATTCAAAAGAACACCCTGCAGCCGTGTTAGCGGACTGTAGGGTGTTTTGGTGTAGGGAGAGTTAGCGCCAAAATCGGTAGATCAGTAGCAAATATGGAGATTTAGGCGTCTGCTGCATCCGCCATTTGGGTAGGCCGACCGCTCTGACTGCTGCGGTGGTAGGCAAATGCTGACACGATTGCTATGATTGCGGCAACCGACAGTCCCCAGTAGATATTGGAGTAGGCTGTAGAGAGTGGCAGCCCCTTTTGCCATTCCAGAGCGCTGGCGGCCATCGCTACACTGAATGCTCCGCTGAAGAACTGCAGCAGCTGGAACAGTCCCATGCCCGAGCCGATCTGCGAGGATGGCAGGATGCGCGAAATTTCGTTGGACACGCTGCTCGACAGTACGGTAAAGGCTAAGCTCATTATCATGTAAACGAGCATAACAGCAACCCAGGACTGCCGGCCAGGAAGGCGAACAGCACAGTAGCCAGCAGCACCAGAAGCGGTGCGTAGCGCAGGATTCCGGCATTGCCGTAGCGGTCAATGACCCGCCCGACAGCACGGGAGACGAAGATCGCCAGCAGGGAGCCCGGGAAAATCACCAGCCCGGCATGGCTGGCAGTGAACCCGAAGCGGTGGGTCAGAATCTGCGGCAGCAGGAACAGGGTAGCGAAGCTGCACAGGTAAGAAGCAATTCCGACCAGGGCAAGCACGAGGTATGAGCGGTTGGCGAACAGCGCCGGCATCACGAATGGATCAGGCGTGCTGCGGATGCGGCCAATGAATAAGGCAATTGAAACAAGTCCGGCAATTAGTGCCACCCACAGTCCGCTTGTCAGGAACAACAGCAGGCCGGTTGTGCCGATCCCGAGGAACACTCCGCCCAGGATATCGAACGAGCCGCGCGCAGGCACTTCCTTAGGAAGCAGGATCATAAACAGCGGCACCAGCAGCAGTATCGCTGCCGTAACAGCAAACAGCCAATGCCAGCCCAGATACTCGACGATGGAGCCGCCTGCTACCGGACCAAGCCCCAGCCCGAGCGAGACGGCGGACATGATGGTTGCCATGGCTTTGCCGCGGCGGGCCTGCGGCACATAGCGGGTGAACAGGACGAGCGACAGCGACATGACAGCTCCCGCACCGGATGCCTGCAGAATCCGCACGATCAGCAGGAAGATAAAGTTCGTGCTGAAGAAGCCGGCCACAGCGGACAGCCCCAGCGTCAGCAGGCCGATAATCAGCAGCCGGCGGATTGGCAAGAAATCGGACAGTCGGCTATACGTAATCGAAGCGATCGAGAACATAATGGAATACCCGGTCACAATCCAGGATGCCGATGCTGCCGTAATACCGAAGGCCTCGGTCACATCGGGCAGCGCCAGATTGAACATTGCCGTGTTCATGATGACGAGCACTACGGCGACACTGAACAGCAGGGTCAGCAGGCCCTCGCGGGGGAGGGAGGGTTCTGGGGCGGCGGGGTTGGAGCCAGTATTAGGGACAGGATCAGAGCCAGGATTAAAGGGACTGCTGCCTTTGTCCGCAGTACCTTTAGATGTATGTAATGAGTTCAAGGGGGTGTCACTCCTTTGTTTCTATTGTTTAATAGTTCGATTACTTACGAACAATTGAAATATAGCATGCAAAGTTGTAAAATGCAATTAGGAAGATGAGAATTAGCATGGCGTTGAAGGATATGAGTATGAGAAACTGAAAGATAAAAATATGAACAATTGAAGAGATACGTTGAGAAGTTGAAGAGATAAGATACATTTTAAGTAATCATAAAGGGGTCTTATATATGAAGCTGCTCCATCATCCGGACCGTAAAGACATACAGCTTGCTTCGGTTTTGTATGCGCTTAGCGATCCGATCCGTTTATATGTCGTGTCGGAAATCCGCAAGCACGGCGAGCAGGCCTGCAACAGCTTTAAGGTACCGATCGCCAAATCCACCTTGTCCCATCACGCCCGTACCCTGCGCGAAGCGGGTGTTGTGCACACCCGGGCCCAGGGCACCCAGCGTATTTTGTCGCTGCGGGAAGAGGATTTGAATGAGCGGTTTCCGGGGGTTCTGGATTCGATATTGGAAGCGTATGAGTCTGCCGGTGAGGCGGTGGAGTTTGGGGAGAAGATGGAAGAGTGAAGAAAATAGAGGATACAGGGACTCTGCGGTAGCAGGGTCTTTTTTGATGTTTGGCGGGCAATGGGCGGAGTTAGAAACAAATTACCCGCAATTCAGTTAAAATGTATGTACGAATAAACAGATGGTTCGGGATATGGTAAGCTTGGTCATAGATGAGCTAATGTAGAGTGTTTATGCAACCTGGCACTTGAATGTTTCTGAGGAAGAGGCAGACAAGCGGAGAGCCATAGAACTGGCAAAAGAATCGGCAGGCGGGTTGTTTATGGCCGGTATAATTGCCTTTGTGATCCTAGCCGTAGTGGTCGTAGTTATGTTTTATGGAATTGCTTATTTTTGGACAAATTAAGGCGGAGCAGGCGGTTACAATCTGCCTTCTTATTATACATTCACATTAACGAGCAATAGCCGGCTTCCGGCCGGCATATGGAGGATATCATGTTCATTCAAATTATTGGCGTAGGCAAATTGAAGGAGAAATATTTGGTCAGCGGCATCGCAGAATATGCCAAGCGGCTGACGCCATACCTCAAATTTCAGGTCATTGAGGTGGCGGATGAAAAAGCCCCGGACAATCTCAGCGATGCTGAGGTGGTCCAGGTCAAAACGCGCGAGGGCGAACGGATCCTCGCGCACATCAAGAGCGATGCGCATGTCATTGCGCTCGCGATCGACGGCAAGCTCTGGAGCTCCGAGGAGCTTGCGCGGAATCGACCGGCTCGGCACCTACGGGACGAGCCATGTCGTTTTCGTCATCGGAGGCAGCCATGGCCTCTCCGATGACGTGATGCGCCGCGCCCAGCAGCGCATGAGCTTCGGCCGCATGACGCTGCCTCATCAGCTCATGCGGCTGGTGCTGGTGGAGCAGATTTATCGCGCGGTGAAGATAAATCGGGGGGAACCGTATCACAAATAGTGGTAAAGCGAAGAGTGGAGGTTTCTGTTAGTCTTCAAGAGTGCAATACAATATTATTGACGGTGTAGTAACAAATAAAGGAGCTATCATTCGATGGCTCCTTTATGCTTTCTTTCTCTATCTTCTCAGCTACTGTTCGTAAGATTTTATCACTTTAATCATTGACGACAATACCTGCTGCTTTTAAATGTCCGTGAGTTAGAATTTTACCAAATTGAGATGCGAGCTCCTTTGGGGTATAGGGAAAATCATGTTTAACCCACCACACTACAATGCCCATAAAAGTAGATGCAATATATTGGAGTAATAATTCCTTTGAAATCATCAATGGGGTATTATCCAAGCCATCCTCCACTGTATTTTTTATAATTTCCTCCATTTTTGACTGGAAACCATAAATTCTATTCTCATCTAATAACAATGCTTTGTAAAAAGGTACATTGTCCTGGATTTTCTCCAGGATGGTTTGCATTAGTTGTTCAAGCATAGAGCCGCTTACCGGAGTTTTGCTGCTTGAGCATTGCTTGAGTGTACTCTTTAGTTCTTCTATTAATTCGTCCATAGATGTATTTAACAAATCGGGTTTGTTCTGATAATGAAGGTAAAATGTATTCCGGTTAATCATCGCTTTATCGGCAATATCTTGAATCGTAATTCCTTCGTATCCCTTTTCCGTAAGAAGCTCTATAAACGCCTTTTTGATCGAATGTTTGGAGCGAATGATACGCAAATCGGTTTTTTTGTTCATTATGGCTCATTCCCTTAATTTTTTTGTTAGATATACGACATTTGAGCTGAAAATGCATTTTATCTCTCAAAATCAGAAATATTAAATATTGAATGCTGAGCTTTTATTAAGCATAATAAACACAAGATAAATATACAACACCTTGACTATTATTTATCTCATTGACTATTAATTCTGATTGAAAGGGAGATATCAAATGAAAACTATAGCCGTTGTTGGAGCAGGAGCAGGTTTAGGAATGTCCATTGCAAAGAAATTCGGACAAAATGGCTTTCGCGTAGCTCTTATTGCCCGAAATGAAGAAAAGCTGAACCAACTGGTTATTGAATTAAAACAATCGGGGATCGAAGCGGCTTCATTTCAAGCGGACATATTAAATAAAGAAGAAATTGAGATGGCATTTGCCGCTGTTAAAGAGAAATACGGATTTATTGATGTTCTTGAATACAGTCCAACGCCGAGCATCAACACAGTAGCGCCAACATTAGATGTAACAGAAGAAAATGCGTTATACCAATTTCAATTTAATGTTTTAGGCGCGTTATCCAGTGTTCGACAGGTGCTGCCGGAAATGTTGGATAAGCAAAGCGGTGCCTTATTATTTACTACTGGAGGCGCTGCAATCCACCCAGTTCCGATGATGGGTAATGTCGGAATTGCAGTTTCAGGACTTCGCAATTATATCTTTAATTTGAACAGCGAATTAGCTGACAAAGGTATTTATGCGGGTCACCTTTCGATCGGAATTTGGATGCAACCGAATTCAGGAGTTCAAGACAAAATCGCTGATATTTGGTATGACATGTACACCAAAAGAGACAGAGTAGAAGAGTTTATAACTGAAGACCGAGTGTGATTTGAATAATTTAGATGAAGGAGATCATTCAAGAAAATGAATATCACCATTTTTGGTGCAAGTGGTGCAATCGGACAGCTGCTAACACAATTAGCTCTAGATCACGGAGATTTCGTTACGGCATATGTTAGAAACGCCCACAAAATCAGCCTCAAACATCCCAATTTGAGCTTTGTACAAGGGGAACTTTCGAATGCTTCAACCATCGAGCAGGCTGTTGCTAAATCAGATGTCGTAATCAGCACATTGGGGCCAGCATCCGATATGTCACGAAAGCTTAAAGGCACGCCGATTGCGGACGGACACGAACTGATGATTAGGGCTATGAAGAAACATAACAAAACAAGGTTAATTACACTTGCGACGCCGGCTTTGCAATCAGATGACGATAAGAAAAACATTTCGACGATACTTCCAGGTGTATTGGCTAAAGTTTTACTTCCAAACGGTCAAGCGGAAATGAAGAAGATGGAAGGAATTGTTAAACAATCGAACCTTGATTGGACAGTTGTCCGAATTATTAACCCCAATGTTAAACACAAAGGGCAATCTTATGGCTATTCATTCGGAGATAAATCGGCTAAATTATCGGTTTCCAGGGAAAATGTTGCTAAAATCATGTATGCTGCCACCCGTGACAACCAATTGATTAGAAAAATGCCTATCGTCTATAACAAATAAGCTCAAAAAAATGCAGTATTCACCGATTGTGGTTAGTGAAGGAGGATTCAAAATGAAAATCGAACCGTTGAATCCAAAGAGCAGGTTGTGAAAATCATTAATATAGCCTCTGGCAAATTAAATGGCTCAATGAATCATGCTGTCTTTGATCAGGAAACAGACACAAGAGGGCATTTTAATAAAGAGATTGTGTAGTCAAGAAATGATTTCTCTCAATGTGAGGAAGCCATGGAAAAACGTCGCATCGTCCCAATTGACACCCACCCCCAACCAATGCTATTTTAACTCTAGAAAATCAAAGGCAATGTAACCTTAGGGTTCAACCTCGCTGACAAGTGTGGGTTGGGCCCTTTTTGCATTCCGAAATAGGGAGGAACAGTAGCGTGCTGCGGACAGAATTGCTTTTACAAAGGCTGGATAAGATTGGGGAGACGCTCGGACGTAAGGGTGGGGCGCTTCTGCTGCTGGGTGTGGGATCGGTGGGGGTGGAGCTGGAGCGGATGGATGAGTATTCGGATTTGGATTTTTTTGTTATTGTGGAAGCAGGGCAGAAGGACAGGTATATTGACCGGCTGGATTGGCTGGAGGAGACACATCCGCTTGCGTATGCTTTTAAAAATTCTGATGCGGGCTGCAAAATCCTGTTCGAGGACGGGATCTACGGGGAATACGCGATATTCGAGGAGTGGGAGCTGACCGATGCCGCTTATACGGAGGGCCGGGTGGTATGGAAAGATCCGCTGTATAACAACACGGCTATTGCCAAACCGCGCAGAGCGCTGCCGAGTCAAAAGTGTGATGCTCTGGACTTTCCGCTGAACGAGGCATTAACCAACCTGTATGTGGGGCTGGGCCGTTATGCCAGAGGAGAGCGCCTGTCGGCAGCGCGGTTTATCCAGGGGCATGCGATCGACCGGATTTTATCGGTGCTTCATCTGCTGGAACCGGAGGTCGATTACTTCCCCGATCCCTTCGGGAATGAGCGACGTTTAGAGAAGCGGTACCCCGGTTTTGCGGAAAAGCTTGGCGGTATGCTGCAGGGATATGATCGTGTACCAGAGTCGGCGTTATGCATTTTAGAGTTTATTGAAGCGGTGTATCCGGCCAATCCAAGACTAAGCACGGAGATACGAAACCTGGCTCTTAAGCTTACTGCCAGATAGGGAGGGACATACAATGTTACAAAAAGCAGACCTGGAGCAGCTGCTCGGCCCAGACCATGATTCGGATAAGCCTTTGGTTGTACTGATGTGCGGGATAGCGGGCTCGGGCAAGACGACCTTTTCGCAGAAAATAGAGCCGTACGGCTTCACGCGTCTGTCTATTGATGAAGAGGTGTGGGCGGTTCATGGGCGGTACGGGATCGATTATCCGGCCGAGAAGTACCGGGAGTATCTGAATGAGGCGCATCTCAGTCTGCAAAACCAGATTACACAGTGCATCCAAGAGCGCAAACCGGCTGTAGTGGACTCCAGCTTCTGGAATAAGGCGGAAAGGGACAAGTATAAACGGCTGATCGAAGAGGCGGGAGGCCGGTGGAAGCTGATCTACCTGAAGGTGCACCCGGATGAGCTGCGGAGGCGGCTGAAGGTACGGAGTGAACGTTTTGATGCGAATGCTGCTTTTACGATCAATGAGGAGCTATTAAATACCTTTCTTAGCGGCTTCGAGGAGCCAAAGGGCGAAGGCGAATGGATTATCGGGAATTGAAAAATAGGTTCAACTTACATATTGGAGGCTGAAAGATTTGAAGAAGTGTCTGGCGTTATTATTAGGATTATCGTTGTGTTTGCCGGCGATAAGTACAACCACATATGCGAAAAGTAATGATATAAGAGTCAACGTTGAAGGGGAATCAGTCGAATTCGATCAGCCCCCCGTTATTTTTGATGGCCGGACACTGGTTCCCATTCGTGCGGTCTGTGAGAAGATTGGCGCAACTATTAAATGGGATGTTGGTACACGGACCACGACTGTAAGTAAAGGTAACAAAACGCTAAGCTTACAAATCGATAGCCAGCAAATGCAAGTAAGCGGAGGATCTCCGGTACAGTTAGATGTTCCGCCACAAATTTATAATGGACGCACCTTATTGCCCATTCGTGCAGTCGTTGAGAATCTTGGTTATGAAGTGACATGGGACGCAGCAAAACAGATTCTTTCCATTGAACAGGAAGGGGTCATTATCGTGGACGAACTGGAGAATACACAAGCGTATGGAGTAGATAATTGGGCACAAATTTCCTCAGTCCATCAATTTCCCTATAAAGGGGAGGGTCTCGCTTACGCCTATGCCGATAACAATCAGCTTAAGATAACAACCCCCGGCACAACATTAACCTTACAAGTAAAGTATCCTATTCTCGGAGATGTCATTTCAGATGACGACGGTAACTTTTATGTCATTTGGGGAAAAGCAAATGAGACAGAAGACGCTACAATTGAAACCGTCTTTATTTCAAAATACTCACCAGAAGGACAAGAGCTGAAAACAACCGGGTTTGTAGGAAAATCTACGCCATGGCGTGATGCGGACTCAGCAAAAACCAAGGTTCCCTTTGCTCATGGCAACTCCGTTTCGGTAATAGCAGATGGTATATTGGTCAATTATCATTCCAAAAGAAGATACGATGGCCATCAGAGCGATAATGTCATTGCTGTAAAAATATCCGATATGTCGCCTTATTCATTGCCAAATGATACTTATAGCGGACATTCTTTTAACCAAAGCCTGATTTACAGCAAGAAATTATCAGGTTTCCTCTTTGCCAGTCATGGTGATGCGTACGCCCGCGGGTTCAGAGTTAATAATAGCTCCGGAAAATATGGTGATGACTCAGAAATACTGTTCCATTTCTATCTGGAAGCAAATGCAAACTATGATATGTATATAGTCAATAAAACTTTTGCACAGCTTGGGGGACTTGCAGAGACAAGTAAAGGTGTCGCTTTGGTCGGTGCATCGGCCAAATCCATAAGTGAGCAGGCAAAGAGTGAGAAACAGAATTTATTTGTCCAGATCTTTGACCCGCAAGCAGGACAGGTTTCCGAATCTATGTTTACAGGTGGAGAAGTTCGTAGCGGTGCTCTATCAACAGATATAAATGACAGTAATAATTCACCGCTCGAAAAGGTGACGGACTACGGTGTACACTGGCTTACCCATTATAACGATACAGATGTTATTGCTCCGCAAGTTGTATCGGCGGATGAGCGTATTGTTATATTATGGTCGACAGATGAGGATACCTTCTACATGGTGTTATCTGAAGAAGGAACAGTTATCACCCCTGCAACCTCACTCGGAGGACTACCGTTAAACTCGTTTGAGCGGCCAGTGTACTATGATGGTGCTGTGTATTGGGCGGCTGCCAAAAACGGGCGATTAAAGATCATGAGTGTTAGACCTTAAACCGCTGCCTAAGAGCCAAAGGGCGAAGGCGATGGATTATTGAGAACAAAAAAAGAGACCTCAACACGCTCTGAAGAGCGGAATTGAGGTCTTTTTTTATACCACGGCTGCCTACCTTACTGTGGCACCCCCTGCGTCACCCCATGCACATAAGTCTGCCAAGTGGTGTCGAGTGCTCCCTGACCTGGATTGTAGGTGAAGAAGTACTCTACAGTGTCGCCCTGCTTCAGGTTCAGTACCGGGTAAGTGAAGTTGCCGTTGCCGGTAGGGGTCATGGCTACATTGAGCTGGCCGCCGCCGTTGATTTTGTAGTGCAGATCGGCGAAGGTTGCGCCGTTGACGTAGAATTGCAGGTTGTTGCCTGTCTTCTTCAGGCCGCGCACGCTGTCGCCGATGACGACGGTGACAGGCGGCGGGGTTACGACGGTAATGGTGCTGGAGGCGGTTTTGCCGCCGTCAGCGGTTGTGGCGGTTACCGTAACGGTGCCCGCCGCGAGTCCGGTTACGCTGCCGCTGGCATTAACGGAAGCAATCGCCGGGTTGGAAACAGACCAGCTGACTGCCTTATTGGTAGCATTCGAAGGTGCAACATTAGCGGCTAATGGAACGCTCTGCCCGACTTCGATCTGCGAGGTAGCCGGTGTCACGGTGACTCCGCTGACCGCAACATTGCCGGGGTTACCCGGATTGCCGCCGGTGCCTTCCTTATACACGCGTACATAGTCCACTTGCATGGTAGCCGGAATGTCGGACGCTGCCGGTATCCGGCCGCCGTCAAAATGGCCGCCGACGGCCAGGTTCACGATCAGGTAGAACGGCTGGTCGAACGGTGCGTTCGGATTGTTCGGTGCGGCTACCGAATACCACTGCTCGCGGGTGACCTTGAAGAAGAACTTGCCGTCTACATACCATTTCATGTTGTCTTCTTCCCATACCATCGTATAGACGTGGTAATCGTTCGCAAAAGTCTGCCCTTGCGGGAAATGATATTCTCCGGCAATGTAGCGGTTCACCGGCCACTGGCCGCCGAAGTGAATCGCGCCGCTGGTTGTACCAGGGAGCCGTCCTTTGGCTTCCATAATGTCGATTTCACCGGAAGCGGCCCAGGCGCCGTAGGCGGCATCTTCAGGCAGCATCCAGAGCGCAGGCCAGATCCCGTCACCTGTAGGTAGCTTGGCGCGGATATCTACGCGGCCGTACTGGAGGGACAGGTTGTCTTTGGTGTTGATTTTGCCGGAGGAATATTCCGCGTACCGGTTAGGGTCCTGCGGGAACGAACGGTGGTCGTTCAGGGCACGGATGTTCAGCTGTCCATTGGACACGAACACGTTCTGCGTGCTGTTGGTATAATGCTGCAGCTCGGCGTTGCCCCAGCCCCAGCTGTTCACGTCGTTGCTGATGTAATAGCCGGTCTCATAATTCCATTTGCTTGTATCAAGCGCAGTGCCGCTGAACTCATCCTGCCAGATGAGGTTCATGCCGGCAATGGCCGGATCGCTCGGCGTGCCGATGGCGATGTCCTCCTGGTCAGATTCATCCGGGCGTGGAGCGTTAGGATTGCCGATAAAGTTGTAATAGACATAGTTGCTACCGACATTGCCGCCGGTCTGTCCGTTCAGCGGATAGCCGATGCGGATTTCCATGTTCTCCTGGATGGGCTGGAACCACAGGCCATAGATATAGTCGGCCCAGTATCCCCACTGGTTGGCGGCGGACATGTTATTGTACCCGTTGCCTGCATAGACAAAGCCGCTCTGGGCGGAGCTGCTGAGATCGACCCATACGCCCGCTTTTTTAATCTGATAGACGAACTTGCCCAGCTCGCTGCCGATCGGCGCACCTCCGTCAATTTTCGGGAGCGGGAAGCCGATGGAGCCGTTATTGTCGGCTGTGTAGGTCGTATTGCTGTCGTAGGCGGACAGTACATACGAATTGCGGACCGGCTGATTGAAATTGATGGTGTAGATCAGGCTGGCCCCGGAGGTTTTGGATTCAAGTTTCACGTTAATGGATTCAGTTACTGTGAACCAGTAGCCGCCGCCCCCTTCGGTGAACTGGCCGAAGTTGCTGTCGTAGATCCAGCCGCTGGCCGCATTGTTGTCGATGTTAACCCACTGGCTGCTGCTGACCGGCTTGACGGACAGCTTCAGATCCTGGGCTACTGCTGCGTAGATGAGATTCGGATCGTTGTTGAACACCGGATACGTAAAGCCCGCACTGCCGGTAAAGCCTGCAGTAAGCACCGGACCCTGCGTTGCTGCCATCGACGTAATGGTCGCCGTGTTGACGTTCTGGAACGCCAGTGTGTAATTCAGCGTAACGTTGCTGTTGGCCTTTGAGTAGAGCTGAATTTCAGTGGTCGCGCTGAGAGTGAACCAGTAGCCGTTCGCACCGCCGTCGCTCCAGTGCCCCCAGTTCTGGTTATATACGAAGCCGCCTGCGCTGTCGATGTCTACCCAGTTGCCATTTTTCTTCACTTTGACGCCGACATCGCCGGAGACATCATTCCAGGTTGCCGCGCCGCCATTGAATATTGGCATAACAAACCCGTAGCTGGCTTGTCCCACACCCGATTTGGAGATGACCGGCCCGTCTGCCGCCGAGAAATAAGCCATGGACGTTACCGTTGTCGCCGCTGCCTGAACCTTAGAAGCCGGTAGCAGCCCTATGCCCGATAACATTACCAGCGCGAGAAACAGACTCCACACCTTACGTGAGAACCGGGGATCAGCCTTGTTCAATCGTTTCATACTTGCCCTCCTTTAGAATAGTCTAGCCCTTTGGAAACCGCTTACAAATAAGTACATCTTCATTCTAGCGAATGGGCAAGCCCGGTAAAAGGTACAGGATTTTATATACAGGCCCAATATTTTGGTTTTGGGGAGCTATAGCCCCTCCCTATAACTAGATATGACATTTAGGTGTTATCGGCAGGCCTCAGCCGCATGCTACAATCACAGCACGAAGAACTTGATGCGAGCATAACGGAGGAGGATTTTATCATGTGTAATAAATTTCAAATTGTAGGCAGCCTGTTACGGCCGTCGGAACTGTTAAAATATAAAACGCAGATTGAGCACCGGGATGATATCAGCTATCCGTTTTATGAGGATTTTGACGGTTATGAGACTTGCGAGGCTGCGGCGATTAAGGATGTAGTGAACAAGGAAATCGAGCACGGCCTGTCGGTAATAACGGACGGCGAGTACTCCAAGTCGATGTGGCATCTGGATTTTGTGTGGGGCTTTGAGGGAGTTGAGCGGTACATCGCGGATCACGGGTACTTTTTCCGGGATACAGACGGCACTTCAAAGTATGAGACGCGCAAAGATATCGGCCTGCGGATTACAGGTGAGCTGAGCGGGAAGAATCATCATTTTATCAAAATATTCAAAGAATTCCAGGAGCATGCCGGTGACCGTGAAACGAAGCTGTGTGTCCCGTCGCCGTCGCATATTTTCGGAGAGCTGTCCTGGTCCGACAACATTGGCGGCAAGGATGCCGTATATAAGAACAGACAAGAGCTGAAGGACGGTCTCGTTAAGGCGTATAAGGAATTTGTAGGTGAATTTGCGGCTACAGGCGGTAAAATCATTCAGTTCGACGACTGCCTGTGGGAGCTTTTTGCAGATGATAACCCGAACTCCCCGTATACCGGCGAAAATATCAATCAGGAGGAAGTACAGGCGCTGGCCACTGAATTCATTGATATTAACAACACGGTAATTGATTACGGCCATAGCCTGGGGCTTAAGGTGTGGACGCACAACTGCCGGGGTAATTATGACTCCCGTAACATGGGCGGGGGCTCGTACGTTAAGATTGCCAACCTGTTCCTGAAGCAGCTGAAGTATGACCGCTTTTTCCTGGAGTGGGATGATGAGCGCGCAGGCTCGCTTGAGGCTCTCGCTGTCTTCAAGGATCGCCCGGATACCGAGATTGTACTCGGCCTGCTGTCCTCCAAAACCAATACGCTTGATGATGAAGAGCGCGTAGTCAGACTGCTGAATGAAGCAGCGACGATTATTGATAAAGACCGGCTGTTCCTCTCCCATCAGTGCGGATTTGCCTCCTGTGACGGCGGTAATGAGCTGACGGAAGACGAGCAATGGGCGAAGATTAACCAAGGGCAGCGGATTGCCAAGCAGTATTGGCAGACCCAGTCTGTATAAAAAAAGGTGGCCTTAGTCCAGCGTTTCGTTGGATTAAGGCCTTTTTTATGCCCCGGTAGAAACCGTCCGCTACCCCTGCTTGCGCCGCACCATCTGCCGGTACTCCGTGGGCTGCATGCCCATGACTTCGCGGAAGGCGCGGGTGAAGCTTTTGTAGCTTTCGTAGCCGACCAGCGGCGTGATCTCGATGATCTTATACTCCGTTTCGGCCAGGAGACGGCGCGCCTTATCCAGCCTGACATCACGCAGGTATTCGGCGAAGCCCTTGCCGACGTTTTTCTTGAACAGGTTGGAGAAATAAGCGTAGTTCAGCGACACATGGTTGGACACCATCGCCAGATCGAGCGGCTTGTGGTAATTCTCATGGATGAAGCGGATCGCCTCGTTCAGGTCCTGGGAGTTACGGTAGCTGCACTTGAATTCGTGGTAGAACTGGCTTAGCCGCAGCATCTGCTGCTGGAGCGCCTGAATATATTCGCGGATACCCGGATGATCGTAGAGATTGCGCAGCGGATCAATATCCAGCGCATCCTCGCCCATGTAGGGGCGGATCACCCACTCGTACTCCTCCAGCATCTGCACCACCGCCCGGCACAGCCTTTCCGTATAGCCGATGTGATAGCGCTGCAGTACATTTTTATGAAAAAGCATAGAGATGCCTTCCGCGATCCGGCTGCCGCTATCCGCTCCGATGAACCGGAACAGGGCGTACAGCTCCTCATGGGGGAGCTGCCACTGCTGCACCAGCCCAGCCGTTTTCTCCGGCAGAATGCAGCGCAGCTCAGGGAACAGATAGCTGTGCTTATGCAGCTCCTGCACCTCGGTGTAGGCAGCGGGCAGCGCCCTTAAGCCCTGCTGCGGCCCGGTTATGGCTGCTGTCGCCGCGATCTGTGCAGCTTTAAGCACCTCAGGCAGCTTCCCCGTATCTGCGGTAGCGTCTACCGCCAGAATCAGATGCGGGCGGCGCTGCAGGCAGAGGCAGCCTTCGCTGCCGTACACGCTGTAGGCGAGCGACTCCATGCTGTGGGCGCTGCTTGCGCCCGGCTGGTTGATCCGCCGCTCCTCGCTGAGCAGGCACAGCCGGTAGCTGGCCCACAGCTCCGGGTGCTGCTGCTCCGTCCTGCCAATCCACGCCTCGTCGTAGGCCGAGCCCTGCATATACAGGCTCAGCTCCTTGCGGTCAGTCTCCCGGGCCAACCGGGAGAGCTGCTCCATGTCGCGGGACATTGCCTGCCGGGTCATGATCTCCTGCCACACATGCTCCACCGAGGCCTGCAGATCCTCGCGGTTGACAGGCTTGAGCAGATAGCCTTTTGCCCCCAGCCCAATGGCCTTCTGGGCATAAGCGAAATCGCCGTAGCCGCTGATAATCAGGTAATCGACGGTCAGCTGCTCCTCCCGGGTGCGGGCCATCAGCTCAAGGCCGTCCATATCGGGCATGCGGATGTCGGTAATGACGAGCTGGATGCTGTGCCGGCGGAGCAGCTGCAGCGCTTCAATACCGTTAGCCGCGCTGTAGATACTGTCCGGCTGCTGCGGGAACTGGCTCACCATCGCCTGCAGCCCGTCGCGGATATGCTTCTGGTCGTCCACAATCAGCAGGTTCATCAACTTCTACCATCCTCCCAGATTGACTTGCTCCCAAGGCAAACGTATGGTGACACTCGTGTAAGCACCCTGTACACTCTCAATCGAAAGCCCGCTGCCTTTGCCATAATGCAGCTGCAGCCGTTTATGCACATTCGCCAGCCCCAGCCCGTTGCGGCTGGCGACAATCGGCCGGTCGGACTCATCGGCCATCTCCTCCTGCAGGCGGCTGAGCGTCTGCGGATCCATGCCGGTACCGTTATCACGGATTTCAATCAGCAGCATGAAGCTGTTCTCCACGCTTACGTTCATTTCGATGGCTACGCTCCCTCCCGGCGGCGCCGCATGGTGCACGGCGTTCTCCACAATGGGCTGCATGCACATTTTGGGGATCGGGTAGCGCAGCACCTCAGGCAGAAGCTCGGCCTGCAGCTCGAAGCTGCTTCCCTCCATAAAGTTAATGAAGCGGATATAGCTGTGAATGTTGGCGAACTCATCGCCGAGGCTGACGGTGTCCCCGCGCCAATGCATGCTGTAGCGCAGCAGTGAGCCAAGCGACACCAGCGCTCCGGCAATCGCCGGCTGCCGCTCCACCTCCGCCCGCATCCGTATCGATTCCAGCGCATTGTACAGGAAGTGGGAGTTGATCTGCGAATGCAGCGAATGGAGCTGCGCATTCTTGGCGATCAGCTGCTTATCAACAACTTGGGTCATCAGCCGCTGGATTTCGTCCAGCATGCTGTTATAGCTGACAGCGACATAATCAATCTCATCACCGGAATCACTATCGCGAAGTCCGGTATGAATCTTGGCATCCAGCTGGCCCTGACGCACCTTGCGCATGGAGGCCAGCACCATCTCCAGCCGGCGGAAGATCCGCCGGGTCATATAGGAGATCATCACCATCATCATCAGCAGGACGCATAGGGTAATAGCCACCACAAGAAAATACCAGTTCCGCGGCCCCTTCATCAGCTCCTGATGGGAGGTGATGTCTACGATATAGGCGTTCAGCGGTGCGATGTACCGGTACAATGCATAGTAGGTCTGATCACCGGAAGTGATCTGAACGGGCTCATCGTGCTGCAGCACATCCAGCCGGCTGTGGACGCGGGTTAGGATATCCTCGAGCTGCCGTCTGCGACGAGAGCTGACGCATGCGCAGCATTATATACACTGCGGGAAGGCTGGCTTCCGTCCATGACAACAGAGAAAAAGCTGCCGTCCCTCTCCTCCAGTAAATCGCTGAAGATCGCACTATGTCGGGCCCGTATCTCCATAATCGTCGGCCGTTCATTCTGTTTGCCCTGAAGCCGGACAAGCCTATAGTAAGATAAAGTATGTTCGCCTTCCTGCAGGGAAAATAAGCGGAAAGCCGCCCCGTTCTCCTCGCGCAGCGTCATCCAGTAATCCTGCGGCCAGAACCGGTCATAACGGTAAATCTCCGGCCATATCTCATGCAGGCCGGGGTTATCGACATAGAAGCTGAGCTGGCTGATCAGATCATAGCTTTGGATGATATTATGCATCTGCTCATACTGGTTCTGCCGGAACTTTACCAGCTGCAGACCGTCAGCCTGCATGTCAGAGTGGATGAAATCCACGAAGCCTTTCTGCGTCAGCGCGGTTGAGGAAGCGTTCTCAAGCATCGTCAGCCGGCTGCGCAGCTGCCCCTCCAGGCGGGACACATGACTGCTGCCCTCGGCCATGGCATCCTTGTACAGCTGGGCTTCCTGTGTGCGGATGAACAGAAAGGATATGATAATGGCCGGTATGGCGATCATCAGGCTGAAGGCCAGAAAGAGCTTCTGCGAGATCCGTGAATTGCGGTAAAGCTTCCTTATTGTTGTCTGTACGGCCTTCATTCCCATACCTCCCCATATTTGTAATATACCATGTATTACAAAAATACAGGCAGGTAATCAGCAAAATGCACTTATTCATAGAGACTCTACAACAGACGCTGCAAAAGGCTCTGTACAAGCAGGCAATACCGGCCGCCCCCGGGCAGCCGGCATCTTTATCAACTAATTCGCCATTTTGGTCTTACGCGCATCCAGCTCAGCCTGGCGGAATTCCACCACCTGCTGGAAGCCGTATTCGTCACGGCGCTCAAGGAAGCTTGCAAACACCTTGTCAAAAGCAGCCTCATCCTTGGCCGTAATCAGCTCCGGCAGCACTTCCTCCCAGTTCTGCGAAATCCGCGACCAGGCTACCGCAACCTCGGAATCGCCCAGCGGGTCAAGGCCTTTATAAATGCCGCTGTCAATATCAGCCTGGGCATTAGCGAAGTCCTCCATCTGCTTGATTACCGGTGCCTTCTCCGGTCTCCACTGGTTCACAATAACCGGGTTACGCATCATCCAGTACGTATCCAGCACGCCATATTGCTTCTCCAGTGTTTCGATATCACTTGCAATCAGGTTCACCATATCTGCTTTCAGCTGAGGCTTGCCGTCCACGGTCTCCCACGTTTCGCCTTCCTTGCCGAGGAACAGATCCTGCTGTCCTTCCTCGCTGGCGAGATAGGTCAGGAAGCGGATCGCCCGTTCCGGGTTTTTGGTCGATTTGCTGATCATTGTGACCATCCAGCCGTCCATGTTGCCGGGGAACAGCTTGGCGCTGTCGCCCTTGCTGTTCTGCGGGCCGTCTACAGCGATATAGTAGGAATCCGGGTTGGCGCTTGCAGCCAGCAGCGGATTGACCGCCGTCATACCGGTCCATTCACGGATCATCATGAAATAGCGGGCGTTGTTTGTTTTCTCCTCCACCTGTGTATCGGAATCCACGAGGAAGTCGACATTGATCAGTCCGCGCTCATAGGCAGTGCGGAAGGTTTTCAGCCAGGTGAGGTATTCGGGATCGGTTACGCGGTCGTACACCTTGCCGTCTTTTTCATGCGGGACAGCAAGCAGGTTCTGCAGATATTCAGTCATTCCGTAAGGCACATTCCCCTGGGCAAAAAACGGGCTGATCGGCTGGCCCTTATATTCAGGATACTTATCCTTCAGCAGCTGCAATGCGCCCAGGAAGCCTTCCGGTGTGCTGAGGTCAGGACTGCCCATCTCCTCATACAGGTCCTTGCGCACCAGGAAGGTCTGATTGGCCGCCGTCATACCGGTCTCATGCATCAGATTCGGGCTGTAGGAGTCATTCGGAACCCCGTAGGTGTTGCCGTTCTCCTGGCGGTACCATTTCAGCGTGCCGTCGCCGGCCACTTTGTAGAAGTAAGGATCATACTGGTCAGCCAGCTCGTTCAGGGCGAAGACGTGATCGCCTTCCCAGAGCTTTTTGACAGCGGTTTCCCAGGAGCCCATGGAGATGAGGTCAGGCAGCTGGCCGGAGGTCATCATCAGGGTAATATGCTCATTTGCCTCGCCGGAAGGGACTTCAAGCTTGACGTTGACGCCAGTTTTCTCCGTAACATATTTCGAGGTCAGGCTCTCCCCCCACGTGTGGGCGTACCAGTTGGCCCCGACGAACCAGGTCAGGTCAATCGGGCTTGTGTCCAGCTTCCAGGCCGGCTCATCGGGATTCAGCTTGGCTTCTTCCTGCGGTGCTGGTGTAGCATCTGCCGGAGGTGCTGCTGTCGGCGCGCTTTCATTATTGGCGGAATTGCCGCTGCAGGCGGCCAGGGACAGCGAGAGCATCGCCGTCAGCAGCAGGGTGAGACTTCTTTTAACGGAATTACGCTTCATTAGAAGATCATCCTTTCGGTTTGGTTATCCCTTAATTGCGCCGATCATTACCCCTTTGACCAGGTAACGCTGAATGAAGGGGTAGAAGAGCAGAATCGGCAGTGTGGCCACCATCATGGAGGCGAACTTGATTGAGTTGCCGGGCAGCCTTGCCCCGAACTGGGCCATGGCCTGCTGCTGCATGAACGACATGGAGTTTTCGGCGATGATTTTGTACAGGATCGTCTGCAGCGGCAAAATATCCTGCGAACGGATATAAATAACGCCCTGATAATAGTCATTCCAGTGATAGACGGCCGAGAACAGCGATATGGTAGCGATTACAGCCATACTGTTGGGCAGTACAATCCGGAACAGCACACCGTAGTCCGACGCCCCGTCGACCTTAGCCGACTCCTCAAGACTATCAGGAATAGTGCGGAAGAAGCTCATAAAGATCACCATATTGAAAAAGCTGTACATGCCGGGAATGACGAACACCCAGAAGTTATCATAAAGCCCCAGCTTCGTCATCAAAATAAACGTAGGAATGAGTCCGCCCGAGAAAAGCATCGTAACCAGGGCCACCTTCATGTACACCTTGCGTCCGATCAGCGTTGTTTTGCTCAGGCCATAAGCGATAATGGCGGTGAACAGCACATGTGCCGCCGAGCCGATTATGGTACGCAGCGTGGTGATCAGGAACCCGTTCATCATCGTTTTATCATTAAAAACTACACTGTAGCTCGCCAGCGACAGCTGTTCCGGGAACCAGTTGACGGTGCCCAGCAGCGCCTGCTCCGGCGCGTTAAGCGAGTTAATCAGCACGAACCACATCGGGTACAGCGTCAGAAAGCATACGCCCAGCATCAGCAGGGTGTTGCAGACTTCAAATACGCCGATGCTCCGTAAGCCTGTGCGTCTTTTCACCGGTCTGCCCCCTTTCTAGAAGATACTGTCCCCGGTCAGTTTTTTGGATGTCTGATTCGCCATGAACAGCAGCCCCAGCGCCACGATGGAACGGGCAAACAGTACCGCTGTGGAGAAGGAATGCCGCCCTGACACAAGCCCCATGTTGTAAATGTACAGGTCGAGGCTTTCCGCCATTTTCATGTTCATATTGTTCTTCAGCATAAAAATCTGTTCAAAATTACTGCCCAGAATACCGCTCACCGCGAGAATGAACAGGATGGCAATCGTCGGACGGATACTTTGCACGGTGATATGCCACATCCGCTGCCAGCGGCCTGCACCATCAAGCTCAGCAGCTTCATATAATCCGGGATCAATGCCCGAGATAGCCGCAATGTAGATAATGGCACTCCAGCCCGTTTCCTTCAGCGTATCGGTAAAAAAGGTAATCCACCAGAAATATTTGGCATCACTGTTAAAAAGAATTTCACGGTCCTGCAGCCCGATAGCCATCATCAGCTGATTAATAACCCCGCCTTCGCCCAGCCAGTTGAGCGCAATCCCGCCGAAGATCGTCCACGCGATAAAATGCGGCAGATACGATATGGTCTGCACCGTACGCTTGAAGCGCAGGCTGCGGATTTCATTAAGCAGCAGCGCGAACAGAATCGGAATCGGAAAACCAAGAATCAGCTTGATGCTGCTCATCCCCAGTGTATTGCGGATCGAACGCCAGAACCGGTCATCGGTTACAAAGGCCTCAAAATGCTTCAGCCCGACAAACGGCGATTCCAGCATGGGCCTCGCAATACTGTAATCCATAAAGGCGATAACGAGCCAGAACATCGGAAGATAACAAAAAATAACCATCCAGACAATGCCCGGAATAACCATGCTTTGCAGCTGCCACTGTCTAAAAAACGCTTTCATTTGTTCTCCCCGGAATCGAACCATGTCTTATGTCCCCCCTTTCCTCCTCATCGTAAGAAAAAAGGCGCAGGAAAAAAAGGCCACCGTTTTTGCCGCCATCCCAATTTTTTGGATTCCGATATTCGCATTTAGAAATGCAGTATGCTGTGTTTACATGAGAGGAGTGTGCCAAGCGATGAGCAAGCTGGTGTGGGAGCAGGATTTTGTAAAAAGCGGGGGCGATCTCAGCCTCTGGAACATCCGGACAGGCAATGATCTGCTCGATCTGAATGATAAGCCCGTTTATCCGGGCTGGGGCAATAATGAGCAGCAGTTTTATACGGGCCGTGCCGCGAACCTCTACTTTGATGAGCAAGGGCTGAACCTTCGGGCATGCCGTGAAAAAATAGAGCAGGACGGGCGGAGCTTCGACTATACCTCAGCCCGTCTCGATACAAGAAATCATTTCTCGTTCTGCTACGGCAAATTGGTTATTCGCGCCAAACTACCTGTGGGCCAGGGCCTGTGGCCGGCAATCTGGCTGATGCCGCAGGATTACGCCTACGGTCCGTGGCCGGCGTCCGGCGAGCTGGACATGCTGGAGGCCAAGGGCCGCCTGCCCCGGCAGATTGCCGGAACGCTGCACTATGGCAAGGATCTGGACAGCAAGGTGGTTGAGGAGTTTACCCACGAGCTTGAAGACGGAACGATCAGCCAGTTCCGTGATTATGGCCTGGAGTGGAGCGCGGACTCCATCCGCTGGCTGGTGGACGGCCACTGCTTCGCCGAGCGCCGGCTGGAGCCCGGCATGCCGTTCGACCAGCGTTTTATCTGATCCTCAACCTGGCCCTGGGCGGCTGGTACGATAATAATGTGGCGGTCGATGAGGACAGCCTGCCGGGGGTGATGACGGTGGCGGGGATCTGGCTGTATGAGTAAAAACAAACCCGGCTCTCTCCTTGAGATCCGGGTTTGTTCATCTTGCTGTATGTTCGATACCTTATGCCGCTTCAATCGGGGGCGTATCCGTCCGCTTGCGCCGAAAAAACGGTTTGCCCTTCGACCTGTTAATGAACGGCTGCTCTATGACATAATAAGAGAACGTCGCGGCCGCATAGGAGAGGAAGATGACGGATACACTGATGCCGACCCATCGCCACACGTCCGTGACCCCGGAATAGTGGTAATCCTTCATGCCATACTTTTCGATTAAGGTGATGAACAGATAGTGCCAGATATACAGACCAAATGACATTTTCGCGGTAAAACGGAAAAAGCGGTTATCTAACCAGCGCCCCAATAGCACGCTGAACGGTGCGGACATCAGCACGATTCCGAACAGGATGGCATATGCCGGGAAGTAGTACGGTTGCTGCTGGAAGCTGAAATCGAATTCGCCCTGATGGCGCATTCGCCAGATCAGCAGGCCGGCAAGCGCCAAAGCGGCTGCCGCAACTGCGTCGAACAGCCCGAGCTTGCGCAACCGCTCGATTGCGGCGCCGCGCTGCATGGTCGCGGCTGTCACTCCCGCCGCCAGAATGCCGATAGCAAAGTGGCCGAAGAATCCGACCGGATTATAATTCGGCATCCAGTATTTTGCACCGCCCATTTGACCATATTCCCAGCCCCGGCCGCTCTCGCTTGGTGTAAACCAATGATGTATGAGCGGGTTGACGACTAACACCAATCCGATTGCAGCGAGCCAGAACAAGACCGCCTTACCGAACGAACGCCGCAGGCCGAGCCGAAACAATACAGCCATAAACAACGGCATAAGCAGGTAGCAAAATACCTCGAAGCTGATCGACCAGAAGGGCCCATTCCATTCGGACGGGAAAAACGTTGTATAGTGGAAACCCGACGTAAACGTGAAGCCCGTTATGATCCGCCGCCATAAGAACCCCATTTCGCTGCCCAGCCTCCATTCGAGCCACAGACACACGAGGAATGCAACATAAAAGCCGGGCATAATTCTTGCCGCGCGGCGCATCGTATACGTTCGGATGCTCGGGTATGCCTCATTGTTCAGGTAAGCGCCCCAGAATGGAAACGATAACAAAAATCCGCTTAATACAAAAAACAAACTTACTCCGCTGTTCCCAAGCAAGAGAACCGACTGTACTTCTTGAAGCCAAGGGCTTGGAGCGGGCATCGCCAGACGTTGTGACACATGATGCAGGATGACGGACAGGCAGGCAATGGCACGCACGCCATCCGCTCCTGTTAACCGGGTATCGCCTAACCGAATGGTTGTCATCAGCTTCATTTCCTCTTTTCCCTAATCATTTCCCAAAACGGATGGCCGCCCGCATAGTCCACGAAATGGCATCCCAATACTACCCCTAATTACAGGTGCGCTGTATTCGATTTCAGGTACTCCTATCTTTCCATAAATAATTGGAAAATCCTTCAACCTTTCCGCCTGTTTGTGTCTAACATATGGAAAGTGTATTAGGGAACATATTAATGCTTCGGGAGCAATCAACCTTAACCACTTCCGGGTACAAGGAGACGGCTGCAAGTAGATTTCAACAAATAAAAAAGGCGCCGTTCTGGCGCCTTTAGTCCTCATGCCGATTGTTCGGTATATGCTTTGAAATGGTCCAAAATCGCCTGCCAGCCGGCCTGCTGCATCTCGGCAGAGTGGGTGCTTTCCAGATCGAACGTTTCGATAACCTCCGTTTCGCTGCCTTTGTCAACGAAAGCAATATCGACGCGTCTCCCATCCTCCATCGTATAACCGATCGCCTCGTGCTGCTTTACCACATCGTAAGTCCCGCCAAAATCGAAGCCCATGCTCCCGTCTTTCGCTTCCATCCTTGTGACAAATGTACCGCCGATCCGCAAATCGTTCTCCGCTTTTGGCGCATGCCAATCCTCTGAAGCCTGATTCCACTTCGTGATATGAACCGGCTCGGTCCAATACGTCCATACCTTCTCTACCGGCGCTTGAATGACAGCCTGTACGGTTACTTTTGCCTTGTTGTTCGTCTCCATGATCGAAGGACACCTCTTTCGTAATGGTTGAAATTTGCTTCTTACCTGTATAGACGAAAGCGAGCTTCAAAATTCATCGGTACATCCGCTCCGGCAGGCCGAATCGGGCAAATAAAGTGGTGCTGATAAAGTTTTGGACATGGAGAATGCAGTGCTCCTTGACCTCGAGAACATGAATGCCCCAAGGGACTAGAACCCCAGGTTCCTGGCTCGGCATATACTGCGCCAAGGCGGGATAACCGCCGTTGACCGTAACCGGTATAAATTTCGATCCTTCGCAATGCGGGCGTGTAATCGAAAAAAATCGGGATAAGTCGTCCCTGCCATGAATCCACATCGCAAAAGGGGGCATCGACATACTGCCTTCCTCATGGAACAAGGCGACCAGTGCCTGGATATCGAATTGTTCAAAGGCAACGATATACCGCGAGAGCAGCTCGCGATCCGGGTGAACCTCCATGGAGCTGAGCTCATCGGACCGGAGCTCTGCCCGGCTCATCGTCTCTCTGGCTCTCTGTAAAGCGCTGTTCACGGCCGCCGCAGAAATGCCTAGTGTTTCCGCGATCTCTTTTGAAGACCATTCGAATACATCCTTCAGGATAAGCGCCGCCCGTTGACGCGGAGGCAGTGTCTGCAAGAGTGCAATAAAACAAATCCGCAGCGTATCTTTACGAACGATTTGCTCCTCGGGAGTTTCCGCAAAATCAGGCGCAGGCCAAATCCATGTTGAATCGGGCAGCGTCTCGCGCGGTTCAATAATCCGGGCCGCCGGGTCGGAGAAATCAACGGGAAGCATGCGGCGTTTGGCACGCCTCAGCTTGTCCAGGCACAGATTCGAAGCGATACGGTAAATCCATGTTTTCATTGAAGATTCTTGCCGGAACGAGCTCCAGTTCTCCCAGGCCCTAATATAGGTTTCCTGAACAGCATCGTCCGCGTCATCAGCGGACCCAAGCATGCGGTAACAGAACGATGTTAACTGCGGCTTCAGGTCTTCGAACGTCTGGACGTCAAATGCCGTATCTTTCATTTTGTCCCCCCAAACCGATATTCCGAAAGGTTGTTCTTTCATTATATGCGATTGGGGATTAGTTGAAAATTGAAGAATTTTAAATTGAAAGGAACAAAGAGCCGCCCGTTCACCGGACGACTCTTTATCCAATCAATTGTACGGCAACTCTGTAAACACCTGAAAAGTGACCCCGAATTTATCTGTCACATCGCCAAACCCCGGGCTGAACGCTTCCTCTTGAAAGGGTAAATTGACCTGGCCTTCTTGCTGCAGGGCTTCAAATATCCGCCTCGATTGTTCTACGTCGTTTGTCGTAATGCAGATCGTTACCCGCTTCCCTTCCCCCGGCGACGAACCGCTGGGGGAATCGGAAAACATCAGTTCCGCTTCACCGATTTTTAATTTGGCATGCGCGACAAGGGCTTTCAGATCCTCCGTAAACGTACTGGGCATATCCGGCATCTCGCCGTAAGTAGTTACGAAGATAACCTCAGCACCGAGCGCTTGTTCATAAAACCGGATAGCTTCCTGCGTACGTCCCTCCAACGTGATATAAGGGGTAAGCTTGACTGTCATTGTTATTCCTCCTTGGGTTCGGATCGATTTGAGTGGTTCATAATGTTAGACGATCCGGGCGGAGAAAAATCATCGGTACATAGCTCATCAAATCTTTACATACTGTCATAGGGTCAAGATTCCAGCTCCCGCACCGTTTCCCCCTCCACCAGCACTGGCTGATAGTAGGTACTGTTCCGCAGGTCTTTCTTGCCCTGCAGCTTCTTGATCACCCATTCCGCGGCGTCCCGTCCCATCTGCTCCTGCGGGTGGGTCAGGGTCGTCAGCTTAATGTTCGCGTTCTTGGCAATATACGAATTGTCCTGACCAATGATGGACAGATCCTCCGGGACGGAGATGTCCAGCTGCCGGCACACATTTACGGCTTCGAGGCCGACTTCGTCGTTGTAGCAGACGATGGCTGTCAGCATCTCTCTATTTTCGCTCAGGAATTTCTTGAGGCTGTCAGACAGCTCCTGCTTCGTTTCGGTATCGAAGGACAGCACCTGCTCCGGGTGGAACCGCAGCTTCGCTTCGCCAAGCGCCTTGATATAGCCCTTCATCCGGTATTTTCCCTGCAGGTCATCCATCTTGGCTATGATGCCGATCTGGGTGTGGCCCTTGGAGATCAGCTCCTTGGTCGCCAGGTAGCTGGACTGCACATCATCGAGGCAAAAGAACGGTACCTCCAGCTCCTCATAATACGCGTTAATCATGATGAACGGCACCTCCTGCTCCTTAAAGGACAGGTAGTAGGCGATGTTGGGGTTGTACAGGTTACTCTTGGTCGGCTCCACAATCAGGCCATCGACCCCGAAGGATAGCATCATCTCCAGCGCCTTCTTCTCCTGGGCCACATCATTGTTGGTGCTGGCCAGCAGCAGCGAATAATTATCCTCATTCAGCCGCCCCTCAATCCCCCGGATAATAGAAGGAAAGATGTAATCCGAGATGTAGGTGGTAATAACGCCGATCGTCCGCTTGCTGGAGCTGCCTGCCGCTTTGGAGCGGAACTGGCTGCTGACGTAGGTGCCAGAGCCCTTTTCACTGCGCAAAAAACCTTCATTAGACAGCTCAAGGATCGCCTTGCGCACCGTCTGCCGGCTGACATTGTACGTTTCCTGCAGGGCCAGCTCGGTTGGAATCTGCTCCCCCACACTGTAGGCCCCGGAGAGAATATTGCTTTTTATATCATCAAAAATGATCTGGTATTTTGTCTTCATCGGACTCACTTCTTTCGAGGTAGTTCAGAACGGAATGTAATGATTGTGTAAAAGTTGTACGTACATATTGTAACACGGATATTAGCTTATTATAGTCCATGAGCGCATATGTATAAACATAAAGTTAATTTGTATGTATATCTTACTGGTTGTATTGACAAATGTACGAACAAAAAATATACTGGAGCTGTTAAAGGGAAGCGCCTTCTTTTTATTACTGCAATTATAACAGGTTGGCTTAGAGAGGAGTAACGTGGGCATGGATCAGAACATCAGGCAAGCGATACTTGAGGGAGGAACCTCACTGGGTATCGAATTTGGGTCCACACGTATCAAGGCGGTACTGATTGACCAGAAGTTTGAGACGGTTGCCTCCGGCAGCTATGAGTGGGAGAACCAGCTGGTTGACGGATACTGGACGTATGATTTGAATGACATCATCAAGGGCCTGCAGACTGCCTACAGTGAATTGAAGCAGGAGGTACAGCAGAAATACGAAGTCACCCTGAGCAAGGTGGGGTCGATCGGATTCTCGGCCATGATGCACGGATATATGGCTTTTGACAGCAAGGGAGAGCTGCTGGTTCCGTTCCGGACCTGGCGTAATGCGACAACCGGAGCTGCGGCCAAGGAACTGACTGAAGAGTTTCAGTTCAACATCCCTGAGCGGTGGAGCATTGCCCATCTGTATCAGGCGATTCTTAACAAGGAAGAACATGTGCCGAGCATTGATTTTATAACGACGCTGGCCGGATATATCCACTGGCTGCTGACCGGAACGAAAGCGATCGGCATCGGCGACGCTTCGGGGATTTTCCCGATTGATGAGGCAGCGCAGGATTACAATCCGGCAATGGTGAAGCAGTTCGACGAGCTGACAGCAGCCAAAGGGTACTCTTTAAAGCTGGGTGAGCTGTTGCCAAAAGTGTACCATGCAGGCGAGCAGGCAGGCGTATTGACCGAGGCCGGTGCTGCGATTCTGGACGTGTCCGGGGATCTGCAGGCAGGCATTCCGTTGTGCCCTCCTGAGGGGGATGCCGGAACAGGCATGGTCGCTACCAACAGTGTAAGAAAACGCACCGGTAACGTATCCGTAGGTACATCCGTATTTGCGATGATCGTGCTTGAGAACGATCTGTCCGCCGTGTATCCGGAGATTGATATGGTTACTACTCCAGACGGCAGTCCGGTAGGGATGGTACATGCGAATAACTGCTCCAGTGACATCAACGCATGGGTCGGCCTGTTCCGTGAATTTGCGGAGGCTATGGGCTATGAGGCCGATTCCGGCAAGCTGTTCAGCGTGCTGTTTAACAAAGCGCTTGAGGCGGATGCCGACGGCGGCGGTCTGCTGAGCTACGGTTATTTTTCCGGGGAAAATATTACAGGCATCGAAAAGGGACGCCCGCTGTTCGTCCGCTCGCCTGAGAGCCGCTTCAATCTGGCTAACTTCATGCGCACGCACCTGTTCACCGCTTTCGCTGCGCTGAAGATCGGGATGGATATCCTCACCAAGAAGGAACATGTCGCAATCGACAGCATTCTGGCGCACGGCGGCCTGTTCAAAACTCCGGTAGTCGGCCAAAGGATCGTGGCTGCGTCGATGAACGTACCTGTCTCTGTAATGGCAACAGCCAGCGAAGGCGGCGCCTGGGGGATGGCGATTCTGGCTGCGTTCATGCAGAACAGGGAGCAGCAGGAGCGTCTGGACGATTTTCTCGATAACAAGGTATTTAAGGATACGGAAGGACAGGTCATTCATCCGGATGCTGCTGACGTTAAGGGCTTTGAGCTCTTTATGGAGCGGTATGTGGAGGGGCTGGCGATTGAGCAGGCTGCTGTAGATCATCTGGTAGAGAACGGGAGGGGTTAATGTGTTAGAGCAACTGAAGGAAGAGGTATTCCAGGCCAATCTGGACCTGCCTAAGCAAGGACTTATCAAGTACACCTGGGGCAATGTGAGCGCGGTTGACCGTGAGAAGGGCCTGTTCGTCATTAAACCAAGCGGAGTCAGCTATGAGAAAATGAAAGCCAGCGATATGGTCGTTGTCGATTTTGACGGTAACGTGGTTGAGGGCGATCTCAGACCTTCCTCGGATACACCGACCCACGCTGTATTGTATAAGCATTACAAGGAAATCGGCGGCATCGTGCATACGCATTCCATGTGGGCGACCGTCTGGGCGCAGGCAGGGCTTGATGTTCCGGTTATGGGAACAACGCATGCTGACACCTTCTACGGCGCTGTACCATGTACCCGGTTCCTCACACAAGAAGAGATTGACCGCGGCTATGAAGCAGAGACAGGGCATGTGATTATCGAGACGTTTGAGCAGCGCGGTATTGATATTATGGCGGTTCCCGGCGTACTGCTGAAGGGCCATGGACCATTCACCTGGGGCAAAGATGCCCATTCCGCAGTCATGAACAGTGTGGTGCTGGAGGAAGTGGCCAAGATGAACCATTTTGCGCGTGAGCTGAACCATTTTGCCGAGGAGCTGCCGCAGCGGATTCTGGATAAGCACTATCTGCGCAAGCACGGCAAGGATGCTTATTACGGTCAGAAGTAATATTACGTACGGATTAGCCTACTATTACAATTTAAGAGAAGAGGATGAATATAAATGACAACAGTTAGTGACAAGCAGTTCTGGTTCGTTGTTGGCTCGCAGCATCTGTACGGCGAAGAAGCACTCGGAGAAGTTAAAGCCCACGCCCAGGAAATGGTTGACGCGCTGAATAACAGCGGCGTTCTGCCTTACCCTCTTGTATTGCAGGATCTGGCAGTGAGCGCAGACAAAATCACTACCATCATGAAGGAAGTCAACTACCGTGACGAGGTTGCCGGTGTAATTACCTGGATGCACACCTTCTCCCCGGCAAAAATGTGGATCCGCGGCACCAAGCTGCTTCAGAAGCCGCTTCTGCACCTGGCTACCCAGTACAATGAAAGCATTCCTTGGGCAACCATCGACATGGATTTCATGAACCTCAACCAGGCTGCCCACGGTGACCGTGAGTATGGCTTCATCAACGCCCGCCTCAAGAAACAGAACAAAGTGGTTGTAGGCTACTGGCAGCGCCCTAATGTTCAGAAGCAGATTGCCGAGTGGATGGACGTAGCGGTTGCCTATAACGAAAGCTTCAACATTAAGGTTGCCCGCTTCGGCGACAACATGCGTAACGTAGGGGTTACTGAAGGCGATAAAGTAGAAGCCCAGATCCAGTTCGGCTGGACTGTTGATTACTTCGGTATCGGCGATCTTGTAGCTTATGTTAACGAAGTAACGGAAGAAGAGATCAATGCCCTGTTCGCTGAATATGCAGAGCAGTACGATTTCGATTACGGCAACTACAGCAAGGAGGCCTGGGAAGCGAGCGTTAAGGTTCAGGCCAGCTATGAAATCGCCCTTAAGCGTTTCCTGGACAACGGCGGCTACAATGCCTTCACATCCAACTTCGAAGACCTGCACGGCATGAAGCAGCTTCCGGGTCTGGCGGTACAACGCCTGATGGCCCAAGGCTACGGCTTCGCCGGCGAAGGCGACTGGAAGACCGCTGCCCTTGACCGCCTGCTGAAGGTAATGGCGCACAACGTGAACACCGGCTTCATGGAAGATTACACCTATGAAATGGCAGAAGGCAAGGAAGCGATTCTGCAGTCCCACATGCTTGAGGTTGATCCAAGCCTGGCAAGCAACAAGCCGAAGGTGCTGGTATCGCCGCTCGGTATCGGCGACCGCGAAGACCCGGCCCGCCTTGTATTCGACGGCAAAGCAGGCGAAGGCGTTGTTGTATCGATGGCTGACTTCGGTACACACTACAAGCTGCTGATCAACGAAGTGGAAGCATTTGAGCCTGAGGTTGCGGCTCCTAACCTTCCGGTAGCGCGCGTCCTGTGGAAGGTTAAGCCTAACTTCCAGGACGGAGTAAAGGCCTGGATCGAGAACGGCGGCGGCCACCACACTGTGGTTTCCCTGAACCTGACTACCGATCAGATCGTTAGCTACGCTAAACTGGTAGGACTGGAATATGTAATCATCAAATAGTCAATAGGTTTTGGAGGAGCGGGTAAGCGTTGGCTTGCCCGCTTTTTTAATGAAATTTTAGGTTTGACAGCTTTTGCTGCCGATGGTAAGATACGGCTAATTAATGAGAAGGAGGGCTGCGGACTATGATTTATTTCATACGTTTAAGATGAGTATCCAGAGGAGCTTTTTTCACCGGTAAGGTGGGCTTTTTTGAGATGCTTGTTTTATTACGTATGGACATAGGCCGTAATCCTGACGGTTAATGTGCAGAGCCTTATTTGGCTATGCCCTGTTCTGATACGTAAAGCAAGCAGACTCAAGCCCACTGGACTTGGGTCTGTTTTTTTGGTTAACGGCTAGGCTGCTTCATACATGAAATCCATTTACTTTTGGGAGGTACAATTTATGAATCATATGCACTGGAAGAGGACATTCGCCTTTATCTTCAGCGGTCAGATTTTCTCGATTCTGACTTCATCGATGGTGCAGTTCTCTATTATTTGGCATCTGACGGAAACGACGGGGTCGGCCTCCGTGCTTATGATTGCCGGACTTGTCGGCTTCCTGCCGCAGGCCATCCTGGGTCCGTTCATCGGCGTGTGGCTGGACCGCTGGAACCGCAAGCGGACCATGATTATCTCCGACAGCATGATTGCTGTCACCAGCCTGATCCTGGGCGCTTACTATTTATGGGGCGACCCGAGCCTGTGGGTCGTTTATGTCGTGCTGTTCATCCGCTCCGTGGCCTCCTCGTTCCACGCGCCGTCGTTCCAGGCAGCGGTCCCGCTGATTGCCCCGGAGGATCAGCTGACCCGGGTGGCGGGCTGGCAGCAGATGGTCTTCTCCGCTTCCAGCATACTCGGGCCCGCGCTGGGAATCGCCGTATATTCGGCTACCTCGCTGGGAGCGGTACTGCTGCTTGATGTGGCAGGCGCACTAATTGCCAATATTATGCTGCTGATGGTGAAGATTCATCAACCGAAGCCCGAGGTGGTGCAGGCACCCTCGTTCCGGCAGGAGTTTATTCTCGGCTGGCGGACCTTTGTATCCTCTAAGCCTATTGTCTTTATTACAATAGCCATGGCCGGCTTCAGCGTTGTCTTTATGCCGCTGGCCATGCTGTTCCCGCTGATGACGCTGGAGCATTTTGGCCGGGGCGGATACAGCGCGAGTGTAATCGAGGCGGTATTCGGCATCGGCATGATCGCCGGCGGCGTGCTGCTGTCGGTACTGTCCTCCAAGTGGCGCGACTCCACCTATATGAGCGCCAGCCTTGTAATTATCGGCCTGACCTGCCTGCTGAGCGGAGTTGTCGGCAGCGGAGCCTTCGTAGCCTTTGCCGTGCTGTCCTTCTTCATGGGTGCAGCCGCCCCACTGTTTAATGGCCCCTATATGGCTATGATTCAGAAGGCATACGAGCCGGAAACGTTGGGGCGTGTAATTTCGCTCGTCTCCAGCATCGGCATGCTGTCTTCTCCCATCGGGCTGGCCCTGGCCGGACCGGTTGCCGACCGGTACGGGGTGCAGGTCTGGTTCTTCTGGTCGGGCATTGTTGTAGCATTGATCGGTATCGTTGTTTTTCTCAGGTTCTACGGGAAGGCCGGGGAAGAGCAGGTACAGGGTTAGGCTGTAAGGATAAAATTGGAATTGAGACTTTTTTCACAGCTTATATACTCACATGACGAGTAATATGTTAGAATATTAAAATGCATTAACGCTTCACCAACTTAATACGCTACAGGCTATGAATGCTATGGATCACACTATAGCAGGAGCAGCTTCTGGAGAGACTGCGGGCTACCGCAGCGCCGAAGGGTTCACAATCTCAGGCAAAAGGACAGAAGAGTACTGAATATTTATCTGCCTTGCGGGCTGCTGCCCGCAGGGCGGATAGTGTTTGATATTCTTATGAGCCGGGAGATTGGATGATATCCAGTCTCTTTTTTTATTGGCAACAACAGGCTGTAATCATAAGGGGGAAACAGGCATGGCAGAGTTAAAGAGAGAGCTGGCCAACCGGCACGTTCAGTTAATCGCAATCGGAGGAACGATTGGAACAGGATTATTCCTGGGGTCAGGGCGGGCAATCGAAAAAGCGGGTCCGTCGATCATGTTCACTTATCTGATTGTAGGGATCGCTGTATTTTTTGTCATGAGGGCACTGGGAGAGCTGCTGCTGTCCAAGGCAGGGTACCAGTCCTTTACAGATATCGCTGAGGATTATTTGGGACCCAAGGCCGCTTTTGTTACAGGCTGGACGTATTGGTTCTGCTGGATTATGACGGCGATGGCCGATGTCATTGCGGTGGGTGTCTATGTACAATACTGGTTTGATATCCCGCAGTGGGTTCCGGCAGTCATCTGCCTGATTATTCTGCTGGGACTCAATCTGCTGACTGTCAAAAGCTTCGGCGAGCTGGAGTTCTGGTTCGCACTGATCAAGGTGGTTACGATTCTTGCCCTGATCGGGCTTGGAATTGTACTGCTCGTACTGGGCTTCAAAACAGATGCAGGAGCAGTTACTGTCCGCAATCTGTGGCAGCACGGCGGGGTATTCCCGAACGGTATCACAGGCTTCCTCTTTTCCTTCCAGATGGTCGTATTCGCTTATGTCGGTGTAGAGCTGGTAGGGGTGTCGGCAGCGGAAACGGCTGATCCTGAGAAAAATATCCCGTCGGCAATCAACAAGATCCCGCTGCGGATTCTGTTCTTCTACGTGGGAGCACTGTTCGTCCTGCTGTGTGTGAATCCGTGGACTCAGCTCAGTCCGGCAGAAAGCCCGTTTGTCAGAACCTTTAGCCTGGTGGGCATTCCGATTGCTGCGGGAATTATCAACTTCGTCGTATTGACCTCGGCTGCGTCGGCCTGCAACAGCGGGATGTTCTCGACCAGCCGGATTCTCTATAATCTGAGCCGCAAGGATCAGGCCTCCGGCCAGTTCGGCAAGCTGAACAAAAACCATGTACCTGCCAACTCGCTGTTCGTCTCTACGCTGGTAATCTCGGCAGGAGCCCTGCTGAGCAAGCTTGTTCCCGAGCAGGCCTTCGGCATTGTAACCACAGTCAGCGCCATCTGCTTCATCTGGGTGTGGGGCGTTGTACTGGTGTGCCACATTAAATACAAGAAGAACCGCCCGGATCTGCAGGCTGCCTCCAAGTTCAAGGCACCGTTCACTCCGGCGGTAAACTATATTGTTCTGGCACTGTTCGCGGCAATTCTGGTCATCATGCTGATTGCCGAAGAGACCCGTCCGGCACTGCTATTCACTCCTGTCTGGTTCATTCTTCTGTTCATTCTGTATTCGGTAAGGAGCAGAAAGCAGAAGAGCAGCCAGGAGATCAATATCAATACCGAGGCGGGAAATCATATCTAGCCTTAACGAAAAAAACCACTCCGTTGACCGGGGTGGTTTTTTTGTAGTAAACCATGCATTCGCTAATGAACAGGCGCATAATCCGCATGATAGCGGCCCTTGGGCACGATCATAGGAGAGCCGGCAACCGGGTCCTTGATTACCGCACAATCCAGTCCGAAGATGTCCTTGACCAGGGTGCTTGTAATCACTGAATCCGGCGTGCCTTCAGCGACTAGCTTGCCCGAATGAAGGGCAAAAATATGGTCGGCATACCGGGCGGACAGGTTGATATCATGCAGCACCATGACGATAGTGGTGCCGTGCTTGCGGTTCAGGTCGGTCAACAGGTCCAGAATCTCGACCTGGTAGGTGATATCGAGGAACGTTGTCGGTTCGTCGAGGAACAGGATATCCGTCTGCTGCGCCAGTGCCATGGCGATCCAGACGCGCTGGCGCTGGCCGCCGGACAGCTCATCAATATGATGATTGGCGAATTCCGTAATCTTCATAATTTCCATTGCTTCGGCCACAGCCTCATAGTCCTTTTTGCTCCACCCGCCGAACAGGGACTGGTGCGGGAATCTTCCCCGGCCGACCAGATCGGCGACGGTGATGCCTTCCGGGACTATCGGTGATTGCGGCAGCATTCCAACTATGCGGGCCAAGGGCTTAGAGGCGATTTTGGCAAGCGGTTTTCCGTCAATTGTAATGGCACCGGAGGAGGGCTTGATTAGCCGGGCCATCGTTTTCAGGAGCGTTGACTTGCCGCAGCCATTCGAGCCGATAATGACGCTGATCTTGCTGCTCGGCAGCAGAAGGCTGACATCCTGGATGACTGTTTTATTCTCATAGCCTGCTACGAGGCGTTCGACTTGAAAAGTATGCGCCTGATTCATTATAGTTCTCCCTTCCGGTTCATCTGGATCAGCAGGTAAATCAGATATGGCGCTCCGAGCAGTCCGGTAATAACACCGACCGGGAACCTGGTAACGAAGGCAAACTGTCCGATCAGATCTGCAGCGAGAACCAGAACAACGCCGACAAGTCCTGCCGGAATGACACCGGAGAAGCCGACTCCGACCAGTCTTTTGGCTATGGGTCCGGCAAGGAAGGAGACAAAAGCAATCGGGCCTGTTGTAGCGGTAGCAATCGCAATCATGCAAACGGAGGCTACGATAAGCAGGATTCGCGTTTTGTCGGTATGCACACCCAGCGAAGACGCTGACTGCTCGCCGAGCTCCAGGATATCAAGATGCTTGCCCAGCAGGGCAATGATGGGTGCGCAGATCAATACGGTAATGACCAGCGGCGGAAGCTCACTCATCTGCGAGCCGTTGAGACTGCCGGTCAGCCAACGGATTGCTGTAGGCACATCCTTCTCGGAGCTGATCAGCAGGAGATAGGAAATGACCGCATCCAGCATCGCCTGCACACCTATTCCGACCAGGATCAGGCGTCCAATCGAGAAGGTTCTTCCCCGGGACAGGAAATAGATCAATATGACGGTGGCCAGACCGGCGATGACTGCGGCAAAAGAGACCACAGCCCCGCCGGCATGCAGAATGACGATGCTGAACACAGCTGCTGCACTTGATCCCGACGTAATGCCGATAACATTCGGGTTAGCCAAAGGGTTACGCAGCATGGTCTGAAACGTATAGCCGGCGACACCAAAAGCAAACCCGGCAAACAGGCCGGCCAGCATCCGCGGCAGGCGGATCGTATTGACCGCAAAGGATACGCCCTTGAGCTGTTCTCCAGACAGCGCCCGAAGGACCTTGGACAGCGGATAGATGGTGTTCCCCAGCAGCAGCATAGCTATGCAGAGCGAGCAGGCCAGCACTGCGAGCAGGCCTGTAACCAGTATCCAGCGGCGGCGTCTGAGCCGCCTGCCTGCCATAATGAATTCAGTTGAAGTAGGATGATTTGTCATAAGGACCGCACTTTCGATCTCATAGCTAATATGATTAATATCGGTGCTCCGATGAACGCTGTCACTACACCGACTTCAAGCTCTCCGGGACTGCCCAGCAGTCTGCCGATGACATCGGCCACGGTCAGAATAATAGCGCCCGCAATCGCGGACATGGGAATAACAAAACGCAGATCGGGGCCAAGAATCAGACGGATCACATGAGTGGCGAGCAGCCCGATGAAGCCGATAGGGCCCGCGAGTGCAGTTGCCGCACCGCATAGGACAACACCGGCAAAGGCGGCAATAAACCGCAGGAAGCCCGTCTTCACGCCCAGACCGGTGGCCACATCATCCCCCAGAGCCAGGGCATTAAGCGCAGGGGCGGTTAACACAGCAATCAGCATGCCGGCGATCAGAAAAGGGAGGAAGGTGGAGATATTATCCCAGCTCCCTGAGCCGACACTGCCCACCTGCCAGAACCTGAATTTATCCATGACATAGGAACGCGGAATCATAATGGCGGTGACCAAAGAGGAAAGGGCTGCGCTGGTGGCAGCGCCCGCCAGAACGAGCTTAATGGGGGTGGCTCCGCCACGCCCCATTGAACCGATTCCGAATACGAACACTGCAGTCAGCGCAGCTCCGGCCAAAGCCAGCCAAATATATTGGCTGGCTGAGCTTATGTTCAGGAAAGCAATCCCGCACACCACAAACAGGGCGCGCCGGTATTGACTCCAAGTATACTCGGGTCCGCAATAGGATTGCGGGTGACCGATTGCATAAGCGCTCCGGACACGCCGAGCGCCGCTCCGCACATTAAGCTGAACACGGTGCGGGAAATCCGTTTGCGGACTACGTTAGCCCCGAAGGACTGGACATCCGGATGGAATAACCCGTCCATCAGCTCCCGGAAGCTGGTCACCCGCGAGCCCAAGGCCAGCGAGGCTATCACGCATAAGCCAAGCAGGATGAAGCAGATGACCAGGATCAGCGTGAAGTTGCGCGGTGTATGCGCGGCAGGCTGTTTTTGTTCGGAAACTGTAGAACTATTCATTAATCTTGTCGATAGCTCCGCCGATCAAAGCCAGATACTCATCAATGGTGTAGGCGATGGACAGCGGGTTAGGCGTTCCGGCAGCTACCAGTGGTGTATCGCTGTCAATGAAGGCAACAGATCCGCGCTCGATAGCCGGAATTTTGCCCAGCAGGGAATCGGCCTGGAGGGCTTTCAGCAATTCGTCATTGCCGTAGCCGACGATCAGGTCAGCATCATTAAGGGCTTCAACGTTCTCGGCACTCAGGCTCAAAGAGTAGCTGGTAGGATCGGTAATCTGGGATGTGATGCTCTCAGGGTATTCCATCCCCAGCTCGTACAGGAAGGCAACACGGGAATCAATCGGCGCATAGATGTGCAGCTGGGACAGGTCGTCAGCGGAGAAGTTAACCCATACAACCTTTTTACCGGCAATCTGCGGGTATGCGGCCAGCTTTTCTTTTACCATATCTTCAGTGTCCTTAATCAGCTGTTCGCCTTCTGCCTTCATGCCCATGCCTTCAGCATTAAGCAAAACCTGTTCGCGCCATGTGGTTGTCCAAGGGGAAGTCGGGTAAGCGACAACCGGAGCGATCTGGCTCAGGGTATCATAATCTTCCTGCGTGATACCGGAGTATGCGGCAAGAATAACATCCGGATCTGCATCGGAAATGGCTTCAAAATCAAGGCCGTCGGTATCCTGGAACACGTTAGGATCCGTCACGCCCAGCTCGTCCAGCTTCTCCTTGGTCCAAGGAAGCAGTCCGCTGCCGTCCTGAACGCCGAAGTTCGCAGCAGAGAAGCCTACAGGAATAACGCCAAGTGCAAGCGCGACGTCATGGTTAGCCCATTGAATAGTAACTACACGCTCAGGCTTGCTCTCAATTACAGCTTCCCCAAGCGCAGTCTTGATTGTAATCGGATATTGAACGGCCTCTGTCGCAGCAGGTGCTTCTGTGGCAGCCGGTGCAGTAGTGGCCGCAGCGTTTGTAGGGGAAGCAGCATTGTTCGATGCAGTGTTGTTGTTACCGCAGCCTACCAGCGCAAGGGTTAGCGCAAGCGGAGCAAGCAGCGTTCTGAAAGTATACTTCCTTGTTGTGTTCATGTGTTTCATTGGTGTGACCCCATCCTTTATGTAGTGTATTTAGCAATACTTGATAACGATTCTCATTATCGAACAATATATATGGATTTGCGGGAAGTGTCAATAAAAAAGTGGTAAATTAAATTTGGATTGATGGCATTTATGACCGTTTTAAGATGTCAATATCACATGGAGCATTTAGCTCCGGCTGTCCGGACATAGTATAATAGAAGAGGTTTTTTAAAAGAAGATTGGAGAGGAGCCTGCTTAGATGGCACAATCATTGCAAGGAAAAGTAGCAATTGTAACCGGAGCGGCAAGAGGAATCGGAAAAGCAACAGCTGTTGCGCTTGCCAAGGAGGGCGTCAGCGTCGGTCTGCTGGCCAGAAGTGAAGCTGCACTGCAGGCACTGGCTGCCGAGATTGAAGGCTACGGAGTAAAGGCCGCTTTTGCCGTCGCTGATATTTCTTCCAAGGAACAGGTAGACGCCGCGGTCGAAGCACTCAAAAACGAGCTGGGCGCTGCGGACATTCTGATTAACAACGCCGGAATTGCCACATTCGGCACACTGCTGGAAATGGACCCGGAAGAGTGGAAGGGCATGATCGACGTCAACCTGATGGGCACCTACTATGTAACCCGTGCTGTGCTGCCGCAGCTTATCGACAAGAATGCCGGAGACATCATTAACATCTCCTCGACTAACGGACTTAACGGCGCAGCTACCTCCAGTGCATACAGCGCCTCCAAATTTGCCATGATCGGACTGACCGAATCCCTGGCCCAGGAGGTACGCCGCAATAACATCCGTGTATCGGCTCTGACCCCGAGTACAATCGCTACCGATCTTGCGCTCGACCTGAACCTGATCAAGGAGAATAATGATGCGAAGTTCGTTCAGCCTGAGGATATCGCAGAGTTCATTATCGACCAGCTTAAATTGAACCCGCGTGTGTATGTGAAGACGGCGAGCTTTATTGCTACCAATCCGTTCTGATCGGCGCAAATGAATAAAGAGGCCATCCCGGGAGGGGTGGCCTTTTTTGCTGCAGGCTACCAGTCTGCCGGATAGCTCAGCCTACGCCGTAGCTGTCTGTTTGGGGAGGAAGTGGCGTTTTTCCCACTAGATAGCGCTTCAGGGCAGTTTCACCGAAAACAGATTTCGAATTTCCGCTTAGTTTGTTCGATCCGGTGTATTCGGCAAATTAGTCCGAATTCAAGCTGCTATCCGCCATGATCCTCACCGTCACCTTCGCTCCGCCGGAAGCTACAGCATTATCCAATGTCAGCGTTCCCTCATGCTGCTGCGCGGCAGATTCGGCAATGTACAGGCCCATCCCGTGATGCTTGCCGGAGCTGCGGCTCTGGTCGCCCATATAGAACTGGCTTGCTGCTTCCCGTAATCCGGCCGGGGAGAAGCCGCTGCCCGTGTCTGTAACGGTAAAAGAAATAGCCCCGTCCCCGTCCCGGCGGATATCCAGAGTAACCTTCCCCTGCGGCGGCGTATGCTCCACAGCATTTGCAAGTATATTGACAATTCCCCGCTGGAGCAGCTCCCTGTCTATGAATATCATTTCAGGCAGCGGGCCGTCTGCGATGACCTGTACTGAAATATCCTTGCCTGAGGATAAGGCCCGCAGCTGGGTTTCCAGCTCGGCTACAAAATCCGTAAGGCGCGCCTGTGCCTTCCTGTTTCCGGGGGCAGCCTGCAGACTGGACAGATCAATGACCCCCTGCACGAAGGCTTCAATATCCTCTGAGCTTTGCAGAATATAGCGGTTATATTCCCGTTGGGCCTCATCCTGGACGGTTTCCTGCAGCAGCTCGGCGTTGCCCCGGATGATCGTGAGCGGGGTCTTGATGTCGTGGGCGAGCGCAGAAATCTGCTCTCTGCGGGACCGTTCCAGCTCCCACTGGCGCTTCAGTGAGGCCTGCAGCGCTTCCTTCATCTGGTCCAGCGAGACCAGCATCTCGTCGATTTCCATGATCCCGCTTGGCTGGACGGTGAACGCCAGATTTTCCTGCCGGATGCTGTCGGTTGCCTCCTGTAAGCCGGCCATTTTCTGCGATAGCCTGCGGCCGAAGCGGGCGGCAAGCACAGCGGCCAGAATCAGCACACCCAGGATGAAGAGCAGCACGGCCGCCAGCTGGGGATTCGGCAGAGTGCTGCGCAGCAGCGGGGAGGCGAACTGCGGAGTAAGCGTATAACGGAAAATCCATAGCTCCCCTCCATGCCGGAAGGAAGTATAGAAATAAGAGTCGCGGTTTATGCCTTGTTGTATCAGTTTCCAGGCATGGTCCGCTTCCTTCGTATTCAGACTGCCCGCAAGTAGCTTCCCTCCGGCTGTAAATATGGCGTAGTCCGCCAGCTTCGGAATGACAACAGCGGCATCTTCGTCACCTGCTTCGAGTTCATGCTTAACAGCCCCAATCTCCTTCTCCGCATAATTGGCGGGCAGAATCACATTGGCCGAAAATGCCGCCGTGAACAAGCCCAGCAGCAGGAGCAGCAGCAGAATGGTTCCGGCACTTAGAATCAGGAGATATTGCAGAAAAAAGGTGCGCAGGCGCATCCCCGGTGCTCTTTTTACAGCTTCCACTTGTAACCGATCCCCCAGACTGTTTCAATAGCTTCAATGTCCGCTTTGTTCAGCTTGGCGCGGATATTCTTGATATGCTCTGTGATGGCGCTGCTGTCACTTTCCCCGTCAAACCCGAAGACCGCCTCATAGATTTGCTCCTTGGAAAAGACCTGTCCGCGGCTCTTCGCCAGAAATTCACAGATGTCGTATTCGCTTTTGGTCAGGGGTACTTTGTGGCCGCGGGCAAGCAGCTCTCTGCCGGAGAGATTGAAGCGGATATGCTCGGAGTACAGCACATTCCTCCGTTCCCTGGTCTCCCGTCTGAGATGGGCATTAATCCGCGCCCGCAGCGCGCCGATACTGAAGGGCTTCATAATATAGTCGTCCGCACCCAGTCCCAGCCCGTACATCAGGTCGGATTCCAGCGTCTTGGCGGTCAGGAAAAGAATCGGGCAGTCCACCGCCGCGCGGATCTCCCGGCACAGTGTAAAGCCGTCTACTCCGGGCATCATCACATCGAGCAGAATGAGATCATACGTACCCAGATCACTCTGGCGCACAGTGGTTGAATCTTGAATGGTCGTTATCAAGTGACGGTCTGCGCCCAGGGCACTGCGGATCAATGCCAGGATGGCGGGCTCATCGTCGACGGCGAGTATTTTGGCCATATGCATTCCCTCTATTAATAATAGTTGTGTATCAAAAAACGTTTCTAATTTAATTATCGGCAGACCGGCCTTCCCACCGCTGAAACCAGAGGAAGGACAAGGGGACAGCGAGTATTGTTGCAGCAGCACATACAAAGGCTCCGATATCGGCCTGTGATGCTGCGGAGGATAATGGAGTCCCCGAGCTGGCGACTGTCCATATGGAAATGAAGCGTGCTGCCCAGGCAAAAGGGACATACGGCCATAGGCCCTCGCCGAGTCCGGTAAGCAGCAGGGCCGCGATCAGACTGCCCGCAATGCCAATTCCAATCGACGCACCCCGTCCAAACCGCAGGCTGATGAATCCATGCAGCAGATAGAGAAAAGCTGTGCTTCCGGACAGAATCAATGCGCTGTAACAGTAAAAGTCCATTCCGAGGCTGTCCTGACCCAGTACATAGCGGAATCCGATGCCGAATGTGACGACAGCGAGCAGGATGGCGCAAAGGCCATATAACAGCAGAAGCAGGAGCTTGCTGGTGTAAACTCTGGTCCGTCCGGCAGGGAGCGCCAGCATCCCCTGAAAATGCCCGGCCAGCGCCTCCTGCTCTGCTGCCATCGAGCAGACCAGGGCAATCAGGGTGGGCAAAGCGCAGCCCAGCACCTGGAGATAAGCCTGTACCTTATCGGCAGCGCTCCATGGGGAGTACGAGTAGTACGCCAGGAATACCGCTGCAGCGATGAGCGGGGCCAGCAGGTGAACGAGCAAAAACGGCGTGTGGCGGGTTTTGAGCAGGTCTGCTTTGAAGAGTCCGTGTAAGGAGGCCATTCTACTCAGCCTCCTGCCTGCGGAATCTGCGGGCCGTGAAGAAGACCAGGATGGCAAACCAGGCCAGGGAAACCAGTGTATCCCTAAGAACCGTATCCATGCTTCTCAGCGGGCTGCCCTCCGGAACCGGCAGACCGTTCGGCAGAATATGCAGCACCGGGCACATCAGCCGGAACGTAATCGTGTAGGGCATGAAATCCCACAGCCCGCCGATGTCAAAGGTAACAACGCCTGCAATGTTAAGGGCCATATTAATCAGCACGGCGCCAAACAGCCCGAACCGTGCGGCCAGGAACAAGCAGAGCGGAATCTGCCACAGAAATGTGATGACAATCAGCAGACTGCCGGCTGCGCTGTTCATCAGCGGAATCCCGGGGCCAAACAGCCAGCCTCCGGATGAAATGCCGGCGAAGAACAGCAGGCTGGCGGCCAGCAGCCAACCGGTGACGGAGGCGATTTTGGCGGACCATAGTGCCTGCGGACGGAGGGGCAGCGCCAGAAGGGCGCGGTACTTCATCTTGGCATCTTTCTGCATGGCGAGCGAGCAGACCAGTGTCAGTGCGCCCGGCAGAAGCATCGTATACCACCAGTTATATGCACCGGTCTGAAAATACCGCCCGCCCATCAGCAGCATGCAGAGCAGCAGCGTAAACAGCGGTGCAATCCACAGCAGCCAAGGGATAAAGGTGCGCCGCCATTTCAGGCGTTCCGCGCTAATGAGTGTAAGCACTGGATTCACCCGCCTTTCGGCCGGCTGCGGCCACCTGCATGAACAGGGCCTCCAGCTCAGCCCCCTGCGGCGCAGTACCCTGATACCCCAGCTGCCCGCCGGCGATAATCCCGATCTGATCGGCTACTTGCTCCACTTCAGAGAGAATATGGCTCGATAATATGACCGTGATTCCCTGCCCCGGGAAAGAGCGGATCAGCTCCCGCAGCTCCTGAATTCCGATCGGGTCGAGCCCGTTTGACGGCTCATCGAGAATGAGCAGCTTCGGCTGGTTCAGCAGCGCAATCGCGATTCCCAGCCGCTGCTTCATGCCCATCGAGAACTGGCCGGCCCGCTTCTTCCCGGTATGGGCCAGATCAACGACCGCCAGCACCTCGGTTATCCGCGACTCCGGCAGTCCGAGCGCCAGCGTCCGCACCTGCAGATTCTCCCGGGCCGTCAGGTTCTCATACAGCGGAGGCGACTCAATCAGAACGCCGATTTCGCTCAAATCCTTCCGGTCCCATTCATGGCCCTGAAAGAGAATACTCCCCGAATCGGGGCGCAGCATACCCGCCATCATCTTGAGCGTTGTCGACTTCCCCGCGCCGTTCGGCCCAAGCAGCCCGTAGACGGAGTTCCGGGGCACAGAGAGCGAGACGTTGTTTACTGCGGGCTGTTTTTTGAAGCTTTTGCATAGGTTCGTGGTTTCTAAAATAATGTCCGGCATATTATATCATCCTTTCCACTTAGCAGTGTAAAGGGGAGTTATAAGGAATTTGTAAGGGAAAAGATTTCCCGTTTTTTCCGCCCTCGTAATACTTCCGCCCTGTTTACACTCCTCCCCGTATGCGATGATAAGGGCATCAAACGGCCGGGTTCACCGGAATCCGGGACGCTTGGACTTCAGGCTATTGCGGTCCTTCCTTCTAACTCACTGTAAATGAAACAGGGCCGCAGCTTTCCTGAAGGATCTTATCTTAGAGAGGAGGCGTCCAGGCTATCGTATTCCTTCCTTCTAAACCCAGAGGATGATCTAAATAGGGATACGGCTTTCCTGGACACTTTTACTATGAAAATAAATTCGATTTATCTGCAAAGAGAACGCAAGATCATTGTTGATTCATATAACGGGAACGGTCGGCTGCCGGAAGGGTATTTGGCGGCGGCAGTCCGCAATCTGGAAGCGCTGGGCTTTGCTCTGTCCCCTGCATTGTTCCGCGCGTGCGCGAGCTGCCGAAGGAAGAGTTTGAGGCGCTGTACCAGCAGCTGGTTGCAGATTTGAAGGTCATGGTTGGTGCGCATGTAAAGTACACGCCGATGTATCCCGGGTTTCCGGAGCAGGTGATGCTGGAGCAGGATGCCATCCTGTACCTGAATGCCATGTACCATTATTATACTTGGGATTTTCCGCTATACGACGGGGCTGCGAAGAGGCCGCCGCTGCAGGAACAGGGACAGCTGAAGGTGATTGAGCTTGGGGACAGAGCTGAGTTCTTACAGATGATCCGCCGGCTTATCCAGGCCAAGGGTTCTATATCTGCAGCCGATAAAGAGGATATTGATGCTGTGATAGCGGGGCTTGAACCGGAGGAGCTGGATGAAGTCCTTCCGGAGGAAATCCCGTTCAAGGAAAATACCTCATTTGTGGCGTCATCGCTGCTGAAGCATGACAAGGCTAATCTGGCGCGGCTGGGCCGGTATTTCAAAACAGCGACCGATGTGCTGCGCCTCGCGGTGGCGTGGTCGGACGGCGATGTCAGCCTGGCGGTGCCGGCGCGTTTCCGCAAGTTTAAACGCAGCGAACGCCGTCTGCTGCTCGGATTACTTGAACAGTGCCATCCGATTACTGAGGATATGCTGAGATATAAGGACCGCTGGATTCGCCTGGGCGAAATCCTGCACCCGTCTGAATACAAGCAGCGGTATGCGCGCTGTGAGGAAGCCTTTGATATTTTGCGGAATAACAAGCCGTTTGCAACTTTTAACAGCAGTGTGGAACTGTCGATTCAATACAAACAGGTCTGGGATGCGCTGGATCTGCTGATTAAGCGCCCTGGCGAGTTTGCGCGGAGACTGGATCATCTGCTGCGCTCTACAGAACATACAGAGTACGTTGTGCTAGCCTTTGGCGAGGTGGCGGGGCAGGTAGCGACTCCGGTGCTGCTGCAGGTGAAGAACCATTTTGCCCACCGGCTGGATTGGCCTGGTCTGCGGGTCTTTTTCCCGAAAGGAAATGTCGCCAAAGCTTTTGCAATCCCTGATACGCTGCCGGAGATTGATGCCGAAACTTGCCGGGATGTCGTAAATGTATGTGAGCAGGCGTTAATCGGGCGATTCGCAGCGCTGCCTCCTTTAGGGAATGCTTACGTGGATGAGCGGCTCAAAAGCTACAATGTTCCCTTTTCCCAGAGATCGGCCAGCAAAGCGCTGCATACGCTTGTCCGGGGAAGCCGGCTGCCGATGGGGGAGGGGGATACAATCCGCTTTTTCAGCTGGTGGAAAGAGGGGAAAGTTGGCGGTGTGCCTACAGGCCGGGTCGATATTGACCTGTCTGCGGTCATGTATGATCAAAACTGGAACTATGTGGAGCATATCTCTTATACGAATCTGCGCTCGTCCAACTATCTGGCGGCGCACAGCGGGGATATTGTCTCGGCGCCTCACGGGGCTTGCGAGTTCATTGATCTGCATATCCCCTCTATCGTCGAATATGGCGGAAGATACGTGGTGGCGTCGCTGAACTCTTTCACGGAGCAGCCGTATTGTAATCTGCCGGAATGCTTTACCGGCTGGATGATGCGGAAGAAGCCCGGCTCGGGCGAGATTTTTGAGCCTTCGACCGTAACGAATAAGATAGACTTTACAGCGGATACACAGATAGCGATCCCTGTTATATTGGATCTTGTTGAACGGACGGTCATCTGGACCGATCTGTCACTGACGAGAGCTCCCCAATACTACAATAATGTGGAGGGTAACCAGAAAGGAATGGTGCTGATCGGCAAAGCTATGACCTCGCTCCAAAAGCCGGATCTATATGATCTGTTCATGCTCCATGTCAAAGCCCGGGGACAGCTTGCCGAATCGGCGCGCCATGCTGATACAGTATTCTCGGTAGAGCAGGGGCTGACTCCGTTTCATATTGAGCAGATTATGGCTGAGTATATGGTATAGCACATACAAGAAACAGCGGCTGCCGTATAATGATCAGCATAACTGATTAATTGGAGCGTTCTGATGGATTTTAAAGAAATTTTGACCCTTGCTGCAGGGGTGGTCCTCTTTCTCATTGCCGGAGCTATCATTAATAAAGCGGGGGACAATGATCATTTGAGGCTATTAACATGGTGTTTGCGTATGACAACGACGCTGTTAATAATCAGTCTGCCTATAAGCTTATATGGGGACTACCATATTGATAAAGCTTTTGATTTTTATTTTTTTGGTGTTCATGACAGCAAGGAATTTTTCAAAAGTTATCTCTATGTGGCCCTTAATCTCTTCTTTCTTTTACTTCATATTCTCATGACAAGATTAGTGCGGTGGAGAGGTGTTACCAATATCTCAACGGAACAAAAGCTGAATATGCATATTACAACTACGCTGGCCGTATTACCATTGTTGCATATATGGGGTTTTGGCTATCTGTTAGGTTTCTGGTAGTCCGTTCGCCTCCCGCAGCACCTTAGCCCCGCCCGCTGCCATAAATTCCTTAACGAAGCTGCCGAATTCCTCAAGCGGACGTTCGCCGGTAATGAAGGCGATGTAAGCCTCGTTCCGCAGCTGAATCAGCTCCGGCCCGTTCTTGACCAGGGAGGGCGTTGCGACCTCCAGGGCATTGTAAATCCCGTCCCGGTCGAGATCCAGCGTCGCCGCCCACTGCTCCCTGCGTTCGCCAGGCATCACGGGCACTGTCATGCCAAGACCGGCACCGATGGTGTTCTGGTAGCTAAAGGTCTGGTCATACGGCGGCAGCACCACCACCTCTTTGTTCAGGCTGTCCGCCCACTCCCAGTGCTCCCCCTGAATGCCGAATTTCATTGCTGTGTCCTCCTGCGGGTCGGGATTGGCGCTGACATAGTCGAGAATCTGCAGGATGGTCTCCAGCTTGCCTGGCTCCTTCACGGCATCTGCACCGATGGCGGTGAAGCTCATCAGCATATCGTAGGCTTTAGATCCGCGTTTGCCGTCAGGCCCGCTTACCGGCCGGCCGAATACAATCCGCGCCTGCGGATTTTTTGCCGTTAGCTCCTTCACATTAAAAGTGGCGGCAACAGGTGTCTCCACGGTTTTTCCCAGCTCATCCGTTGTCCATGTGGAATAATCCCCGTCCTGAATCCAGTGATAATAGTTGCCCATGGAGGTCATGCCGATCCGGCCGTTAATAAAAGCATGGGAGAGATGCTTGTAGCCGCCTTTATTCTCCCCGGTGATGAATTCCGGATCGATAACCCCGTCCTGATACCACTTGCGCAGATAGCGCAGCGCTTCCTTCACTTCCGGCTGCAGGGCACCGATAACCAGCTGCTGATCCTGTCTGCTGAAATAGAGCTGATCAGCAAAAACAATCTGCCCGAACGCCCCAAAGATAACATTCATCCCTTCCAGTGACAGGCCGTACGTATCCTTGACGCCATTGCCGTCCGGGTCCTCATTCGCGAATGCATAAATCACCTTCTCAAAGTCAGCCAGTGTATCCGGAACAGCCAGGCCAAGCTTATCCAGCCAGTCCTGGCGGTAGACAACAGGAATACGATAGATGTTAGTCGGGTTAACGACAGGAATGCCGTAGTAAGCTCCGTTAATGATACCGGAATTCTGATAAGCAGGCGCATTTTCCCGGATCGCCTTCATGATATTAGGCGCATAGGTGTCCAGCAGGTCCTGCGGAATTTCCGCCAGCACGCCCTGCTGCTGGTATTTCAGCAGATCCTGGGTCTGCCTGATCCGGAACAGGTCGGGAATGGCACCTTGTACCAGCTTTAGCTCAAGCAGGGATTCATATTTGTTGTTCTCCAGATTCCAGACATCAAGATCGGCGCCGAATTTCTGCTCCACTTCGCGGACCACCGCCGCATCATCGGGAACCGGGAGGTTCTGGTGCATTGTCCAAGAGATCGTGTAATCCGGAGCCGGGGATTCTGCGGTGCCGCCCGGAGCCGGTGGCTGTTGTGCCGAAGCAGCGGACGGGTCTGCAGCCGTTACAGCTGCCGGATCACAGCCGCTGAGCAGGCCCAGAGCCGTGAGGATAACGGGTATTGTCAGAAGCACGGCACTCCAACGGTTGTTCATTCTCATCCGGGTTTTCCTCCTGTCAGCTATGCCGGCGGCCGCTTGCGGACTAACCCTCATTAAGGGTACGCAAATAGTTACCGGGTGTGCAGCCGTACATTTCTTTGAACCGTTTGATAAAATAAGCCGCCGTCCCGTAGCCCACGCTGCCCGCGATCTGCTCAACGGTCATGCTGCTTTTCTCAAGCAGTGCTTTGGCGTGCTCCATCCGCCGGGCGGTGACATAGTCGGTATAGGTGACTCCAAGCTCCTCTTTGAAAAGTCTGCTTAAATATTTGGGACTGATATATACCTTGGACGACACGGCATCCAGTGACAGATCCCCCGCCAGATGCTCCTCAATATACTGCTTTGCCGCTTCAATGGCAGATAAAGCCCTGTCGCTGTTACGCTTGTCTGTTTCATTAATAAAGCCGGTCAGCGAGCCGGTGAGCCAGCTCTGAAAGCTGAGGATGTCGGGCATTCCGATATACTGCTGATACAGATCGCCGGGCTTATAGCGGACGCTCTTCAGATAATCCGAGTAGACAAACACGGTATTCCCCAGAATAAAGTGGCAATAATCCGCCGGGTATAAACCTTCCCGCATGGCGGTGACAAGCTGCCCGACGATGGCCGTAAGCTCATCCGGCTGGCGGGATTGCAGCTTATCTTTGAATTTGACAAGGAGCTGCTGCGGAATTTCCTCCAGGCTGCTTTCCCGCTCCAGCAGGCTGCGGTCCTTTAGGACAGACTGCTCCGGCAGAAAATAAGCATACTTCATCAGAAGCTGTGCTTCAGAGCAGCTGTTGTGGAGTTCGGCAGGCTCCTGCACCCAGCAGCCCCAGGCCAGCTGGATTTCTGCCTGAAACTGCTGTCTGCCTTCCCTGGTAATGAGCTGCGAGAGCTGGTCAAGCAGACTGTCCGAGGCACTGCCCGCGCACACGATGACGGCAATCCGCTTATCCGGCAGCTCCTCGGCAATGATCCGGCACTCCGTCAGGCGGACGGCCTCAAGCGCTCCGATAATGGTACTCATCATATTCTGGATATGCGCTGAGCTCATGTGGCTCCAGGCTCTTTCTGTATTCACAATTAGGCAGCAATAGTGATTGTAATCCTGCGAAATTCCAAGACATTGAAGTGCCTCGGCTGTCTCCTCCCGGCTGGAGCCCTTGCGCAAGAGGCACACCACAGCATTATGCTTGATTACCGGCGCGCTGGCCTGCAGGCTCTCTTCCAGACTGCTGACCTGCTCGCTGAGCCGGGTGAAGGCGGTGTCGATCAGGCTGTACTCATTCGCCGCCGGCTCCGGCGCATGGCCCGAGAGATCCTTAATTTTGCCAACGATTCGTTTAATCGGGGTATAGTTCACTTTAGCCAGAACTCCCGACATAAAGAGTCCAAGCAAGATGGCAAGCAGGCATAATCCCGCAATCAGCTGCTGCATCCCGTTGGAGGGCGCATAAAAGAAACTGGCGGGTACAGCGCTGACTATTTTCCACCCGGCAGCCGGCAGGGTCTGATAGGAGAGGACATAGGGAGTACCGCCAAGCTTGCTGTCGAAGCTGCCAGCCTCCGCCGCAGACTCAAGCGGCACACTGATGCTGGAGCTATAGCTGCTGACCTGATCCGTAGAGGTATCCGGGACAACCAGCTGGCCGGAAGGATCTACAATAAAAGTCCCTTCATATTGCATGGGCATCATATTCTGAATAATAGCGCTGACTGCGCTCTGTTTAACATCAATTGCCACAATCAGATCGCTCTCAGCCCCGGAGGACTGAAAAGGATAGCTATGGGCATAGGTAATGAGCGTATTGTGCTTGCCGCCAGGCACGCTGGAGTATATATCTTCAGGCACTTCGCGGGCAGAAGTCCAGAGACTGTTCCCGGAGTTATTACGCATTCCGCCGATCCAGTCTGTAAAAGCTGAGGCGCTGTCCCCCTGGTCAGCCTGGTATCTCAGCCCATACAGCGATGACAGCATGACCTGCTGCTGCGGGGCATACAGATGTACCGCCTGGATGATGTCGGAGTTGCCGGCAACCTCGGCTTTCAGCAGATTTTGCAGCCCGCTCACTTTGCTTAGATTATGCTGAAAGGAAGTATCGCTGAACAAACGCAGAGCCGAGGTTCTGTCCAGAGATAGCTCCAGATAGATCTGCTGAACCCGTTGAAGCACCGAGGTTTCAATGGTCCGTGCGGTATTCTCCAGCACCAGCCGGTTGCTATTGCGCAGCTCTTCTTTATAATGTCCCGAGAAATAGACCGAGAAGACGGAGCAGAGCAAGAGAACGATAACCAGAACAACGGACAGATATGAAAGAGCGAGGCCGGTAAATGCTGAGTTCCATTTTTTCATGGCGTATTCTCCTCCCAGGCGGATTATACACTACCCTATGACAAGCCTATTCCCGATTTGTGTTAACAGAATATTAAATCAGGTGATTTGCCCGTAATGCTCCCAAAGTGATACAAAAGAGAAATCGTCTTATTGCCGGTTCACGCGGCCTGATGCTACATTGAGACCGATTCGAATCGACTACAATTGACGATAGGAGCCAATCACTTGAAAACAAAGACTGCCAAAAAGCTGTTATCTGTTGCTGCCGGTCTCGCCATCCTTAATAACTCTGTTGCGCTGCAGCCTGCAGCGGCTGCTCCCGCGGATTCATCAATCCCGGTACCTGCCGCTCCCGAGTGGGGGCATTTCGTAGACAGCTACAAGAACAACACCTCCGTTAATCAGGCCGTTTATGCCAACCCTGCCATTGGTATCCTTTCGGGATTTCTGGAGCTGTGGACGCCGGGTACCTCGTGGAATAACGGGACCAAGCTGAACAGCAGTGTGCTTGATGCCAACATTAAATATGTAGCCAAAATTGCAGCCACGCGAACCAAGGCAGAGGAGGACATGGCCTATTTCGATGACCGGCGGAATCAGACTTACGGTGCTGCTGACGGCCTGGGTTCCCTCTCGGAGGTATACCGCGCGAAATCAGGGACGTACACGACGATTACCGAAATTCCGGCCGATGCTACTTCAGTGAAATATACGGACGGCAACGGCTCGAACAAAGCGGGAGACTCCGGCTCCGAGCTGGGCAAAATGGTTGACCTGATCGGTACCATCCGCGGCAATTATGCTTCAACCAATCCGTCAAAATCGTTCTACAGCTATATGCGTCCATTCCGCTGGCTGGACACCTCCGTCATTGTGCCGACGCTTGTGCCTGCGATGAGCAGTACGCCTGCTACGGACGGCGGATTCCCGAGCGGTCATACCAATGCTTCTTATTTGGCTGCACTGTCTCTGGCCTATGCGGTGCCTGAAAGGTTCCAGGAGCTGCTGACACGCGCTTCGGAAATGGGGAATAGCCGGATTGTTGCCGGCATGCACTCCCCGTTCGATGTAATGGGAGGCCGGGTATTGGCAACGGCACTGGCAGCGGCAACCCTGGCTGATCCGGATAATGCGGAGCTGAAGAAGGCTGCTTATGATCAGGCTCATGAGAAGCTGCTGACCGAAACGGGAACGGCAGAGGACCGGTTCAGTGATTATGCCAAAAATAAAGCGCAGTTCACCCAAAGATTGACCTACAACTTCCCGCAGATTAATTCTACTGTTAAGCCTGCCGTGGTTCCCAAAGGGGCGGAAGTATTGCTGGAGACCCGCCTGCCTTATCTGAGCGCAGAGCAGCGCCGTGCAGTACTGGCTACAACTGCAATCCAGTCCGGCTATCCGCTGCTGGATGATCCTGAGGGCTGGGGCCGGCTGAACCTGTTCGCTGCCGCTGACGGCTACGGCGCATTCAACAGCGATGTAACGGTATCCCTGGATGCGGCAAAGAGCGGCTTCTATGCAGCCGACCGCTGGCGCAATGATATTTCCGGCACGGGCGGACTGACCAAGGAAGGTACCGGAACGCTTAAGCTGACCGGCAGCAATTCCTATTCGGGCGGTACCGAGGTGAAGGCGGGTACGCTTGAAGGCGATTCAGCCACGGCCTTTGGCAGCGGCGATGTTGTGAACGTACATGGCTCTGTAGTGGAGAATGTCTACGGCAAAATAACCATCGGCGGAGCCTTCACACAAGCGGCTGAAGGCACGCTGGAGCTGAACCTTACCGGAGCGGGCGATGTGCTCGATGTCAAAGGCAAAGTAGCAGCAAGCGGCAAGCTGCAGATCGATTTCGAGAACAGCTACGTGCCTGCCGGCGGTCTGATTCCGCTGATCACGCATGGCGATAACCAGCGGTCCGGCCAGTTTACTTCTGTTCAGATTAACGGTCTGCCAGGCACGCGCAGCGCCCAGGTTATTTACCAGTCCAGCCAGGTTGCGCTGCTGGTCACCGATACGACCAGCGGCAGCAATTCCGGGGGTTCCCTGCCGGGCGGCTCGAACAATAATACAGGCGGAACAACAGGAGGCACTTCAGGCGGAACAACGGCACCTGTAGCTCCAAGTGAACAGCCGGGCACCACCAATCCGGTAACAGCCCTGAATCCGTTCCAGTCTGCCGTAATCAGCCAGGAGACGGTGCTGAAGACGGTGAGCGATGCCATCGCCAGAACACAGAACACGCATACGTCGTTCAGTGATACTGCTGGCCATTGGGGCAGCAATGCTATTGCAGCGGCTGTGAAGCTGCAGATTATCAGCGGGTATGAGAACGGCTCCTTCCGGCCGGATGCTGCTGTCAGCAGAGCGGAGTTCTCCGCTATGATCGCCCGGGCTTTCGGGCTGGCCGGGAATCAGGCCGCAGCCGGATTCAGCGACACCGGCACAAGCTGGGCTGCCGGAGCTATCGGTGCCCTGGCCGATAAAGGAATCGTAACCGGCTACGCAGACGGCAGCTTCAAGCCCAACGCAACCATCACCCGTGCCGAGATGGTGACAATCCTCTCGCGTGTACTAAACTTTGGAGTGCTTGAAAGCGGCGGTGCGGCTGATTTTACCGATGTAAGCAGCAATTATTGGGCTGCCGCAGCCATCAAGCAGGCAGCTTCGGCCAAACTGGTGCAAGGGGTGTCGGCTTCCTCGTTCGCACCGGGCCACAATGCGACACGTGCCGAAGCTGTAACGCTCATTATCCGTGCCCTGGAGACCGACAGCTCGGTAAAGGCGTTAATCGCGGGACTGTAACAGGGAAACGGGAATCGTATAATGGTTGTTAAATAGTGCGATTTGCAGGAGAGCGGTACTTCCTCTTTTTTGAGGCGGGACTGCTCTCCTGTTGTTGTGTAATTCATGGCGTGTTGGCATTATAATGAGGCAGAGAGGAGAGGATCGTACGGTGAAGCCTTTGGATTATGTGAGGAATATTGAGACAATTGAGCTTGAGCTAACCCGGCTGAATGCAGCGCGTTCACTGGTGGATGTACCGCGCCAGCTGGAGGTGCTGCCTGCAGGCGGGATTATTCTTCTGCGTGACCGCACAGATGCAGGTTCAAGCTACTATAACCGGATCAAGGGATTCGGCCCGGAGGATCTTGCTGCGCTTGATACGCTGTTAAGCCATTATCCTGAGGCAGCCCCCTGCTTTGATATGACTCCCCGTCATATGACGGAAGAGGTAGGGCGGGCGCTCTGTGAGAAGGGGTTTATTCCTGCCGAACAGCTTGCCTTCTTATATATAAATCTGCAGGGGATGGCCGAACAGGCTCCGGGCTTTCAGATTGAGATGGTGACAGAAGAAACAGCCGAACTATTTATTGAATGGATCAGAAAATCTGCCGGCGGGCTAAGGGTTACCAGGGAGATGATTGAGCGGTCGCGGGAGTATTTTTACAGGAAAGATTTCCTGAATTATATGTTAAGCATAGACGGGAAGCCTGCTTCAATGGGCTCGCTGTTTCTGAGCGGAGAAGAGGGCTATCTGGCCAACGACTATACGTTTCCGGAATACCGGGGCAGAGGGTGCCAGTCCGCACTGATTAAGCATCGGCTCGCGGCAGCTGCTGAACGCGGCGCTACAACGGTATATACCGATGTGGAGTTCGGCTCAGCCAGCCATGCCAATATGGAGCGGGCCGGGTTCAGGATTGCTTTTCTCAACACATACTGGATTGCCAAATAAGGCCTGAGAGCGGGCTGCAACCTGCGGTTGCCTCTTGATGCGCCTAGAACTAGCTTTACTTTATCCCGGTATCCCCCCAATAATCTGACTGTAAGGAGAGGGCGTGCAACCGATGATTTTCAGTGAACAATTGAAACGCGAACGTGAAAAGCTGGGCTGGTCCCAGGCTGAGCTCGCTGAAAAGCTGCATGTAAGCCGCCAGTCCGTATCCAAGTGGGAAACAGGCAAAAACTATCCGAGTATCGAGGTCATTATAGATCTGAGCGATCTGTTCGGTATTACGATAGATGAGCTATTGAGGGGAGATGACGGGTTGAAGGAGAAGGTTATCCAGGACAGCAGGCAGCTGGCGCACCCGAAGTGGAAGGCGCTGTTTGACAGTGTATTTTTATTGGGTGTATTTCTGTTGGTTATCAAAATCATTATTATCGGCCTGAACCATTTCATGAATGCTGACATTCAGATTCTCGAAGGGCTGCCGAAGGCGGTTACCAATTTTCTGCCGCTGGTTCTGATGGTGGGCGGCGGAGTGGGCAGCGATCAGCTGAAGGACAAGTATATTTGAACCTGTATGTGCCTAAAAAGAGGGCAGTCCCATTAAGCCGTTATCCGGCCCCGGGACTGCCTTTTTGGTTCGTTTGTTGTGACTCCGCTTATTTCTCCAGCGCTTCCAGTACAGCCTCAACGCCATAGGTGTTGGCCAGCGGCCCGTAACCCATTGCCAGTACGCCGTTGACCGAATAAGTCTGGCCGCTTTCCACCGCCTTCAGCTTCTTCCAGACCTCGGTCTGCTCCCATTCATCGGTCAGGGAAGCTGTTTCCGGACTGTCGTAGTTGAAGTAGCCCAGGACCAGATGATCCGGATTGAGCGCAGCCAAAGTCTCCAGTGACATCTCGGCGCCTTCCGCCATTGCAGGATCATCCGGCGCGGTCAGGCCGACTCCCTGATCGTAGTATTGGGTCAGGTACTTGGTACCGCCAAGATAGACGGTATTATTGCGCACCTGCAGGAAGGCCACGTTGCCTTCAACATCCGCGAGCTTCGCCTTGGCATCGGCCAGCTTGGCCTGATAGCCGCTGATGAATTGCTCCGCTACCGCCTCCTGGCCCAGAATCTTGCCGAATTCGGTAACGAGGGCAGGCCAGTTGCTCCATACATCAGTAGCTGTCTCATCAATAACAACAGTCGTCGCAATCTTCTCCAGCTGCTCTGTGACCTCTGCATTCACCGCATTCCCGGCGATGATGAGATCCGGTCCGTAGGCCAGCAGCGCCTCCATATTGACGGTTGTATTCTCACCGACAATGGCCAGCTCACCGATCCGGTCTACGTACGGCTTGTACGTATCCGTACCAAGCGATGAGGTATCCTTGGTGAAAGGCAGGGCAAGCCCGGCAGACGGCAGATCGAACAACAGCAGAGAATCGACATAACCCCAGTGAACGACGGCGACCCGCTCCGGTTTTTGGGCGATTACGATGCTGCCGTTGGCGGCTTCGATCGTCCGCGGAAAGGCCGGCGCCCCGGCAGCTGCCGCTTCTTGCGGCGGGGCTGAGGGTGACGGGCTGGCTGCGGCCCCGTTACTGCCGGAGTTTACATTGTTTGAGCAGGCGCTCAGCAGCAGAAGCAGACTGAACATCCCTGCAAGAAAGGCAGACCACGAGGTGGCTCGTTGAGATTTCATAAATTAAATGCGCTCCTCTATTGAAAATGATTATCAATTGCATTTCCAATAGTAACATCATCCGGCGCAGATGAGAATGAAGAGATTCCCGATGAAATGATGGACAATTTCGCCTGAGCCGGCGGTGGCTGCAGCAACAGACGATATTGTGCATGATAGAGGACATCTGTTAACACTAAGTGCCGTCAGCCTTTTTGCTGTCAAAATCCACCTGGCTGGGGGCGATGCCTTTATATTTCTTAAACAGCCGGCTGAAATAATACGGATCGGCATATCCGATGCTCTTGGCGACTGCAGCTACAGAGAACTGCTTGGTCAGCAGCCATTCATGTGCCTTGTTCATCCGGTAATGAATCAGATAATCAATCGGGCCTGCACCGGTATATTTGGTAAATAGATAAGAGAAATATTTAGGCTTCAGCTGATAACGGCCAGCCAGCTTGGAAAGCGTTAGCGGCTCGGTGTAATGGGACTGAATATAACGGATAGCATCCTCAATCATGAGGTAGCTGTCCTTGTTCTGGTTATGGCGCTCCGCTTGCAGCGCCCGGGTAATCAGCTGATAGAACAGCGAGCGCTGATTCAGCCGGCCCAGCACATCCGGGGCCGAGGCGGTGTTCAGCAGCTGCTCCATCAGCGGCAGCAGCTCCGGATTTAGCACTGTCTCAAGGCAGGAGATGTCTTGCTTGCGCCTCTGCCCGTCAAGTTCAGCCGGGCCATCCGGCAGGAAATGCGCCAGAAAGTACTGAAAGCCGTCCGTCCCTGTCGTGATTTCGAGATGACGCTCCGCTCCTCCGATCAGCATATGGCCGGGCTTCAGCCGGTACTGCTCTCCTCCGTCAAAGTTGAACAGGGCCTCCCCCTTGAGCGCGATAATAACCGCACATTTCGTAGTCGGCTTGTTAACATGCCCGCCATAGATGCGGCCGCCCTCCAGCCAGGTCCGGTAGATACCGAACAGCTGGATAGGGGTAACAGCGAAATATTGCGCAAGCTCTTCATAGGTCCGCGGCATTCAAGGAACCTCCTATACTAAAAACTGGATGATTCGCTGTGTACGTTAAGCATTAGGTGTAAATATACTGTTTTTGTATGACATCAGCGGCGCCAGCCAGACCATGCCAGTTCCGCGGTAGACGTTGACCAGGCCTTCCCCGGAGGCGGCGGAGCCGAGCTTGGTTTTGCCGGATTTTTCTACAGTGAAATCAAGGGTATTGGACCACATCAGCGCAAAATTGCCGTCCACCTTCAGCACATCATTGTTAAGCTCGACCACAACCGCTTCTTCGGAAGGGATCGGCGCTTCCAGCGCGAGAATTCCTTTGCCGCGGGCGCTTAAGTTGAACAGGCCTTCTCCGCCGAGTGCCGCAGAGGACAGGTTTTTACGGGGAGAGACAGCAACCTCGAGCGAGCTCTCACAGGCGAGGAACATGCCGTCATCAATGACAATGTGGTCGTTGTCAACATCAATCAGCCACAGATATTTATAAGTAGTCTCCAGCAGAATCGTTCCGGTTCCCTTGTACAGCGGCTTGATTGCCGTAGTTCCGGTTACTGCACTGGACATAATATTGCGCATCAGCCCGCCGACACCCTTAACACCTGAGGTCATTTCAATATTTCCGACCATATACTGCATAGCACCTGCGCTAAGCATAACCTCGTTATTGTTCAGCTCAATCATCAGCTGCTTGTTGCGCATGTTGCTTCTGCTCATAAAATAGTTGAGTTGCGCCTCCATCATGCTGGTACTGCTTAAATCCTCTTTATATTCAATCACTGTAAAACCGCCAAGCTGCTCCTTGATAATAACGTTGCTGTTGTCTTTGAGATTATTAATGGTAAAAGCCATAATGAATCCTTCCTCCTGTCGTGTTCATTGTGTAGTTGCTGGTTCTTGAAAAAACCGCGTTCAGGCATAACTATTCGACAAAACGGCTTCATTACCTTTAGCGCGGACGCAAGGCCATTTTCATTCTTTATTACCGGTCTGATAGAATAAGAGTATCACATTTTCACTGGGAGGCAGGCTGAAGACTATGGATAAGGATCTAAGCACACAACTGGCACAGTGGCATGAAGAAGACGAGCATCAAAAAATAGTAGATACAATAATAGAAATCCCTCCGGCGGAGCGCGGTTACGCAATCATCAGCAGCCTCGGGCGGGCATATAACAATTTAGGCCGGTATGAGGAGGGGCTGGAGCAGTTTCAGCAGGTTGCGGCAGAAGGGGAAAAGGACCCGCTGTGGCATTTCCGCACCGGATATTCCTATTACTATCTGGACCGGCATGAAGAGGCTGTTCAGGCGTTCAGTACAGCGCTTGCGCTTGATCCGGGGGATGAGCAGTCCGCAATGCTGCTGGACTGGAGCCGGAGGAAGCTGGAGCAGGAGCGGCTGATCGCGGCTAACCGGGAGCGCAGCAGGGCCGGGGAGCGCAAGGGTGAGCTTTTTGAAGGGATGGACTTAGCGTCCTTCTGGGATGACAGCGATTATGCGCTGGATGCTTATGTTCTGGCGCCGCCGGATGATGAGCTGATCGCGTCAGTGGAGGAGGAGCTTGGCTATAAGCTGCCGGCTTCTTATATCGAGCTGATGAAGCAGCATAACGGCGGAGTTCCGCACAACACCTGCTTTCCTACCCTTGTACCTACCTCCTGGGCAGACGATCATGTCGCTATCACCGGGATTATGGGGATCGGCCGGGATAAATCCTATTCGCTGTGCGGCGATCTCGGCAGCCCGTTCATGATTGAAGAATGGGGTTATCCTGATATCGGAGTGGTTATCTGCGACTGTCCGTCAGCCGGGCATGATGTCATTATGCTGGATTACCGCCACTGCGGAAAAGACGGGGAGCCTGAGGTCATTCATGTGGATCAGGAGGCGGATTACGAGATTACGTATCTGGCCCCGGACTTTGAGACGTTCATCCGCGGGCTGGTGCATGAGGAGTTATATGATACATCTGCAGAGGACAGGGAAGAGGATCTGCGTAAGGTAAAAGAGGGCGAATTCTCGCCTTTGCTTGCCGAGCTGTGCAGCAACCAGCCTGATCCGGAGCGGCTGGAGACACAGATCAGGGCAGTATGTACCCGTGTAGTCCGCGAGAAGGGCTATTTCTCCTTCCATGCCGATGAGCTGTCGCTGCTGATGTACGATGTGCAGTTCTGGCTGTATACAGCAAGCTATCCGCAGCCAAGCCGGGACGAATATCTGGAAGCCTACCCGAAGATGATTGCCTTCGGCGGCGCGTTCGGGCAGGGCGGCTATGCGCCCGGTTTCATCAGCGACTGGCTTGACCGGCGGATCAGGGAGGGCCAGATTGTGAAGTCCCACGGGAAGCTGGCATTCACTGCTGAGGCGCTGAGCCAGGTGAAAGAACGGCTGGGAGCAGCGGCATTGGCGGCGGAGCAGCCGGAGGAGGATGAAGCGGGGACAGTGGATCCGGCGATGGCAGCGGAAGTGGCCCCCTTTAAGCTGATCGAACAGGCTAACGGCGGAATGTCGGTCATTCTCGTTGTCGGCAGCTACATGCAGGAGGTGTTTGCTGCGAGGGCCGGCGAGGGCTTTGAGGGCAACGGATACGACTGGGCTTCACTCGCCGCAGTATTCCTTGAAGAGCAGATGCCGCAGCTGCAGGAGCAGATTCATTTTGACCCGGAAGCGGATATGTTCTGTGCCTATTCTTCAGACGGGGCGGCGCTGAAAGCCTTCATCACCGGATTTAAGCGGGCCTGCGAGCATGAGGAGCTGATCCGGGACCTGTTTTCCCGGGCGGAGCTGGATTAGAGAGTGTCCATATTCCCTGCGGCCCGCGCGAAGTTTTGATTTTTTATTTGCTTCAAATTGTATATAATTATCTGATAACAGCCGATGAACATTTTAATAGATTTCCTGAGTGGAGCCATGCGTCCTGCAGCCTTCAAAGCGGCCTGGCTCTTTTGGCAAATTCACAGAGATAAGGAAGGTTTTTTAATGAGCAGCGAACACAAAAAAACAGACGTTATCTTGATTGGTGCAGGAGTCATGAGTGCGACTTTGGGAGCCCTGCTGAAAGAGCTGGCACCGGACTGGAACATTAAAGTGTTTGAGAAGCTTGCAGGCGCGGGAGAGGAGAGTTCCAACGAATGGAATAATGCGGGTACCGGTCACGCGGCACTCTGTGAGCTCAACTATACCTCCGAAAAGCCCGACGGGTCGGTTGACATCAGCAAAGCGGTCAAAATCAATGAACAGTTCCAGCTGTCCAGGCAATTCTGGTCTTATCTGGTCAAGCATAAGCTGATCCGCCGTCCGCAGGATTTCATTATGCCGATCCCCCATATGAGCTGGGTCGAGGGCGAGAAGAATGTGGCTTTTCTGAATAAGCGATTTAAAGCGCTCTCACAAAATCCGCTGTTCCAGGGCATGGAGTACTCCGAGGATCCCCGGAAGCTGAAGGAGTGGGTTCCGCTGATGATGGAGGGCCGCAGCTCCCAGGAGCCGGTTGCTGCCACACGGATTACTTCGGGGACGGATGTTAACTTCGGTGCGCTGACCCGGCTGCTGTTCGACTATCTCCAGAGCCGGAAGGTCGAGGTTCACTACAGGCACGCCATTAAAGATATCAAGCGTACCGGGGACGGTTTATGGAAGGTTAAGGTGCACAATCTGAGCAGCGGGCAGACGGAGTTCCATTCCGCCAAGTTTGTTTTTATCGGCGCGGGCGGCGGGAGCCTGTCTCTGCTGCAGAAGACCGGGATACCGGAATCCAGGCATATCGGAGGCTTCCCGGTGAGCGGGCTGTTCCTGGCCTGCGACAATCCGGAGGTTGTCGAGCGGCATCATGCCAAGGTGTACGGCAAAGCCAAGCTGGGCGCCCCGCCGATGTCGGTGCCGCATCTGGATACCCGCTACATTAACAACAAGAAGGCCCTGCTGTTCGGGCCGTTCGCGGGCTTCTCGCCGAAGTTCCTCAAGACCGGCTCGAATCTGGACCTGATCGGCTCGGTGAAGCCGAACAATCTGTTTACGATGCTGGCAGCCGGTGCCAAGGAAATGGCGCTGACCCGGTATCTGATCCAGCAGCTGATGCTCTCCAGCGAGCAGCGCATGAACGAGCTGCGCGAGTTTATTCCGAACGCCAAAAGCGGAGACTGGAAGGTGGTCGTAGCCGGCCAGCGCGTGCAGGTCATCAAAGATACACCTGACGGCAGGGGGACACTGCAATTCGGCACCGAGGTGGTCAGTGCCGCCGACGGCTCGGTAGCTGCGCTGCTTGGCGCCTCGCCGGGCGCATCCACGGCGGTTCATGTCATGCTGGAGGTCCTTAACAAGTGCTTCCCGCAGCATATCAAGTCCTGGGAGCCAAAGATCAAGGAGATGATTCCTTCCTACGGCATCCCGCTGGCGTCCCGCCCGGAATTGCTGGAAGAAATTATGGCCTCGGTGAACCAGACCCTGGGTCTGGGTGAAGAGGAGCCGCAGAAGCAGGCTAATTTCAGATAAAAGGTATAAAGGCAGGCCCCTGTTCAGAGGGGCCTGCCTTTGCTGCATTGCTGGAGCTGTGCTATGAAAAGGGAAAAAGCCTGAATTGCTGGTGTGCGAGCTTTGGAGACCGCCTGAAAGCTTTTCGTAGAAAAGCTAGCATCGGAAGCATAGGCAGTCTGCAGATTCCAACCGCAAACAGCGGAAAGCGGACGGTTAGTTGGATTTTCGCCACCTAATTTCAGCGTTTCTCGGCATTTCCGGCGATTAGTTGGAAAAACGTCATCTAAATTGGGCCCTTTCCTGCTCCATGGGTAATTTTGGCGGAATTAAGTGGCATTTTTCCACTTAGTTTCTCAACAGTGGGGTTTACCGAAGAAATAGGTGGCGGATTTCCACTTAGTTCTGGCGCGTGACGTACAAGACATAACTTACACTCTGCGGGTTCCGGGAGCCGAGCCACCTCTCCGGGAAGCCAGGATAGTCTGTTACTCCTCATCCCGGTACCTGCTGCGGTATACAGCAGGCGTTAGATGCTCAAACTTCTTAAAGGTCTTGATGAAATAGCCCGCATCGCAGAAGCCAAGTGCATCACTGATCCGGTTAACGGGCTGCTCCGTAGTCTTGAGCAGCTGTTTGGCCCATTCGATCTTCAGCCGCGGTGCGAAAGCGGAATAGTTCTCTCCGGTTTCCCTGGTGAAGATCCGGCTGAAATAGCTTGGGCTAATGTGGCATTGTCTGGCCAGGTCAGCCAGGGTCAGATTTTTGTTCTTGTGCTGGTAGAGATAATCAAAGGCCGGCTGCAGCAGCGGATTGGCGGCGCGGTACTGACTTACGCTCAGCTCTTTAATCGAATGCTCGACCAGTGTGTTGGACAGCTCGTTCTGAATCGCCTGCAGGCTGCCGACAGCGGGTACGGGCGCGGCGGCGTAATCATCGGTCTGGCTTAGAGGCGCCTCGGCGAGCAGTGTTTTTTTGTACATCTGAATGGTGGCATTCTTGGTGATTGCTTCTTCGACGATATAATTACAGAGGTGAAACAGCATGCTGGCAGTGGTCGATACTTCGTCATAGGTCAATGTGGGCAGCGAGGCATATTCAGCCTCAAGTGCCTGGAATTTAAGCTCCGTATCGGCGCTGGGCGGCCGGGAAACCAGCTGCTCGAGCTGCTGCTGGTCCGGGTCACGAAGCCGGATCTGTCCGGCCATGACCGCTCCTATGTATTGATTGTCTATTATGATCGGCACGGCAATATCAATAATATTGAAGTGGCATTTGTAGATATAGGGGGCATTGAGCCGGACGGCTTCCAGGCCGCCTCTGGCATCGCATTTCTGGCAGAAAGGCGAGAGGACATCATCCTTTCTCACGCCCTGGCAGAAGGGCTGGCAGTAGCTGTGTTTGCTGACGGGAACCCCTTTGTAGTTGACGGTGATAATCGCCATCTTGGTGACCAGCGCGAGAGAGTCCTGAAGCACATGCCATTTCTCGAGGTCTATAATGTTTTCCAGCTTGAACAGCGGATTGCTCATGAGTGTAAGATCCTCCTATCCAGTAACGAGTGCAAGATAATACTATTATCTAAGTATACAACAAGAAAACACAATGTGAAAACGCTTAATGTAGCAGGCAGAGTACAATGCTTAAAAAGAATGGGCAGACTATACTTGATTTATATATGAATTAAGCGGATGCTTCTGAAGCCGTTTTTGCAAGGGGATTCTCGGATAGTACAGCTCACCAAACTTTTAGGAGGAATTAAGATGAGAAAAGCCTTTATCAGCCCGACCAAATACGTGCAGGGTGAAGATGAACTGCTCAACCTGGGTTATTTTGTACAGACCTTCGGCCAGTCTGCACTGCTGATCGCCCACCCGGATGATGTGAAGCGTGTGCAGGCCAAGCTGGATTCCACAGCCGAAAAGTTTAAGATTACGCTCGTCGAGAGCAACTTCCGCGGCGAATGCTCGCGCGAGGAGGTTGCCCGCCTGAAGGAGCTGGCCCGTGAGCATTCCTGTGCCTGTACCATCGGACTCGGCGGAGGCAAGGCTATTGATACAGCCAAGTGTGTAGCTGAAGGCGAGGCGCTGATTATCGTGCCGACGATTGCGGCGACCGACGCACCGACAAGCCATTCGGCGGTTCTCTATACTCCGGACGGCCAGTTTGACGACTATGCTTATTTTAAACAGAGTCCGAGTGTGGTCATGATTGATACAACCGTAATTGCCAATGCGCCGACACGGTTCCTGGTATCCGGGATGGGGGATGCGCTTTCGACTTATTTTGAAGCAAGAGCAACAGCAAATTCCTATTCCAATGTCAACGCCGGCCTGCCGAGCGGTGTACGTGAGGGTGTGTGCGGACCTGCAAAGGGAACCAATACGGCACTGATGATGGCGAAGTTCTGCTATGAGACTCTTTTGAAAGACGGATTACACGCGAAGGTGGCCAGTGACTGCAATCAGGTGACGCCTGCGCTGGAAAATATCATTGAAGCCAACATTCTGTTGTCCGGACTGGGCTTTGAAAGCGGCGGTCTGGCGGCAGCCCATGCGATCCATAACGGTCTAACCTCGCTTGAGGGTACACATCACTACTATCACGGGGAAAAGGTAGCCTTCAGCACGATTGCCCAGCTGGTGCTTGAAAATGCGCCGGCCGAAGAGCTGAACCAGGTGATGGACTTCTGCCTGTCGGTCGGCCTGCCGGTCAGCCTTGCTGACATCGGAGTAGACAGCATTTCGCAGGAAGAGCTGCTGGAAGTTGCAGGCAAGGCCTGCATTGCGGAGGAGTCGATCCATTCCATGCCGTTCCCTATTACGGTAGAGGCTGTAGCCGCAGCAATCCGGGTTGCGACCAGCTCGGCCGGAACTACAAGCAGAGCAAGGGGGCATAACATGAAGAAAATTATCAACGCACCCGAGACACTGGTACGGGAAATGTGCAGCGGGCTGGTGCTGGCCCATCCGTCTCTTGAATTCAACAGCAAGCACAAGGTAATCCAGAAAAAGCAGCTGAACCCGGACAAAGTGACGCTGATCAGCGGCGGCGGAAGCGGACATGAGCCTGCCCATGCCGGCTTTGTCGGCAAAGGAATGCTGGATGCGGCGGTCTGCGGCGACATCTTTGCTTCACCGTCCCAGATCCAGGTGTATCAGGCAATCCGTTCTACAGCGGGACAAAAGGGCACGCTCCTGATCATCAAAAACTACAGCGGCGATATGATGAACTTCAAGAATGCCGCTTATCTTGCCGGCGAAGACGGCATTGAAGTGGATTATGTGAAGGTCGATGATGACATCGCTGTTGAAGACAGCCTGTATACCGTCGGCAAAAGAGGGGTAGCCGGCACGGTGCTGGTACACAAGATCGCCGGAGCGGCGGCCGAGCGGGGGTTGTCTCTGGCTGAGGTTAAGAAAGCCGCAGAGAAGGCCATCGCGAATATCCGCAGCATCGGCTTCGCCTTCACCTCCTGTACCGTTCCGGCCAAAGGCACGCCGACCTTCCAGCTGGAAGAGGGCGAGATGGAATACGGGGTCGGCATCCACGGTGAGCCCGGTATCCGCAGGGAGCCTGTAGTTACTGCCGATGAGCTGGCGGCCAGAATGGTAAACGCGCTGCTGGAAAGCCTTTCGGTTGCTGGCGGGGCGGGATCACCTGAGGTTACCGTGCTGGTGAACGGCTTCGGGGCAACGCCGCTGCAGGAGCTGTACCTGCTCGGCAACTCGGTGATCCGTGAGCTGGATGCCAAAGGGGTTACCGTGCATAACGTGCTCGCCGGCAATTTCATGACGAGCATTGATATGGCCGGGGCCTCCCTGTCGCTGATGAAGCTGGACGATCAGCTTAAAGAGCTGCTGGCCGACGAATGCCATACCCCTGCACTGGTACTGCAGGGACCGTTCGAGCCGGTGCAATATACCGAAGTTGTCCTGAAGCCGGAAGCGGAGCAGGAAGTATCCTTTAAGTGCGATACAGATGCTGCGTATGCCAAGGTTACAGGGGACACCTTTACGCTGAATAACATGGTATATGCCATTGATAAAATGAGCGAGATTATCATAGAGAATGAGGTTCCGTTCTGTGAGCTGGACGCCCATGCCGGTGACGGTGACTTTGGAATGAGCGTAGCCAAAGGGTTCAAGCAGCTCAAAACCGAATGGCCGGAGATTACAGCCAATCATTCAGCCGATCTGGGCAGCTTCCTGGATGCCTGCTCCCTGGTCATTATGGAGCACTGCGGCGGCGCCTCCGGCCCGATCTGGGGCTCCGCGTTCCGGGCTGCCGGCAAATATGCCGGAGACCGGAAGGGACTGTCCGTACAGGAGCTGGCCGAAATGCTGGAGGCCGTGGTCAAAGGCATTCAGGATACCGGGGAGCGTGCCTTCGGCAGAGGGGCGGTAGTCGGCGACAAGACGCTGATTGATGCGCTGGTTCCTTATGCGCAGTCGTGGAAGGACAGCGCCGCACAGGGCAATGACTTTGGTACTGCTTCGACCAAGGCAGCCGCTGCTGCAGTAGAAGGAGCAAGGCAGACCGGGGAGATCGTTGCCCGGATGGGCAGAGCCGGTACAGTCGGCGAACGCAGCATCGGGTACCCGGATGCCGGCGCTTATGCGCTGGGTGTGATTTTTACCGGGCTGGCGGAAGCGATGCAGTAAGCTGGATAGTTTAATAAAAAGACCGTTCCCGGGAATACTCTTCCGGGAAGGTCTTCTTTGCATTTCAGCCAGGGACCGGGTATATACTATGCATCCCTGCCTACCGCCGCACCGAAACAATCCGGTTGCGGCCCTGATGCTTGGCGGCATAGAGCGCTTTGTCGACGGCTTTGAACAGGTCGTTCAGATAGGCGGATGCATCCTTGGGCTGTCCGGCCTTAAAGTCGGTGATGCTCAGCACTCCCATGCTGATCGTAACCGATACAGGATGCTCTACGTTGTCAATGCTCATTTTATTGGCGGCCACAGCGGATTTAAGCTGCTTCGCAATGGCGACCGCTTCCGTCTCTTCCGTACCCGGCAGGTAGATGATAAATTCCTCGCCGCCATAGCGGGCCAGAATATCCTTCTCCCGCAGCAGGCGCTGGAGCACCTCTACGGTTCCGCAGATGACCAGATCGCCGGCCAGGTGGCCGTAACGGTCATTGACTGCCTTGAAGAAGTCGATATCGATCAGGATCATGGCCGAAGGAAGCGGGTGCTCACGGCTCTCCGTTACTTCCTTCTCCAGCTGCTGTGTGAGATAATGCCGGTTATAGCAATCAGTGAGGCTGTCGGTAATGGCCATTTTTGTCAGCTTGCGGTTAGTCTGGAACAGCTCCTCCTGAACCTTGATCAGGGATTCATTTCTTTCCTGAAGAATGGTATTCTGATGATTGGTCTCGTCAATAAGCCGGCGGAGCTCGGTAATATCCTGAAAAGTAATGGTACGCCCTACTCTGACCGAGCTGACCATGATGGGTGCAGCATGAATGCTAATATACAGGTGGCCGCCGGGATGCAGGCATTCAATCTCGGCCATCTCATCCGGACGTTCCCGGTACTGGTCAAGAAAGCGTCTGATGGCATCGGTTGTACCCGGCAGAAAAGCCTCCATTTGGAAACGGTCGCCGGGCTCAAGCCTGGAGTAAGGATCAAGGGCCTGATTCATCTCTACTACCCGTTCGTGGTCATCCAGCACAAGGATGCCGTATTCCATCGTATCAATGATATCCTGGTGGGCAATCGTTACAATATCGAATACTTTATCCTGGTGAATGGTAATCACAAAGAAAATAGCCGAAATGACGATGCCGAGCGAAGTGAAGCCCGGAATGACCGGCAGGTAATCATCAAGGACAACATTCAGCAGGATATCAAGCAGCAAAAATATCGTTACCGCAAGGATCCCTCTGAGCATGGACATGATCTGGTTCTTAATCCGTGATGCCTGATCGGACACAAGCGCTACATAAATGATATACAGGGACACAAGGGCATGAATAACCAGAATGGAAATGTTGATCCAGAAAATAGGGCCGTAAATTCTTTCTACATATCCTCCGTTCACCGGGCGGACGAACCATTCGTTCGGATTCAGGATGACGCCAAGCGACGAGAAGACTGCCGGAAGGAACAGCAGGATTAAGATTTTCCGTTTCAGGAACTGGGACTGGCCGGAGATCAGTATGGTGAAGAAGATCCAGCCGGCAATCAGCAGGGACGCATCGACAAAGGCTGCTTTTACATAAAACAGCTGAAAGACCGGCTCGTCCACAGTTTTGATGGCGAACTGGCAGTAAGGCCATACCATCATCGAAAAATGAAAGCCCAGATACACTTTGTGTAATCTGGTTATGGTAACAGAAGCAAATATGTATATGAACAGCAGAAACAAGACAAAGCACATCATTAGATCAATCCATGATCCCAAATCCAATACGCCGCACCTTCTTGCATTAATTGGTAGATTATGAATTTCTGTGGGTCTTAAGACTTAGGTAATATTTCTAACTATATAATCAGCATTGTAAGAATACAAGATTTTTAGGGATATCTATAATAAAGAGAAGGTAGAGTTACCCCAGCCGTTGAATATAACCGTCAACCCTACTATTACATTTCAGGCGTATCCGGAATACGCCTTAGCTGCAGGAGGAGAACCCCATGAAGTCGATCACCGTTCAGAGCCTTACTGATAAATTCCAGCTGGAGGTGCTTGCAGGAGCCAGCCGGATGGACCGCCTGGTCACACGGCCCCGGACACACCGGCCCGGGCTGGAGTTTGTCGGATATTTTGATTTCTTTCCTATGGAGCGGGTACAGGTGCTCGGCCGCAAGGAGATTAATTATCTGCTTACGCTGAGCGTAGAGGACCGCGTGCTGCATATCGGCAACATCGTCAAATATCATCCCCCGTGCTTCATTGTAACGACCGGACAGCAGGAGATTCCTTATCTTACGCATTTTTGCGACCAGGAGGGGATCCCTCTGCTGCGGACAGCAGATACGACCAACGAGTTCATTGCCAAGCTGGACAGCTATCTGGTGAAGGCGCTGGCCCCCGAGCTGTCGATTCACGGCGTATGTGTTAACGTATCGGGCATCGGCATTCTGCTGCGGGGCAAATCGGGCATCGGCAAAAGTGAAACCGCACATACGCTGATCCGCAGAGGCCACCGGTTCGTAGCAGACGATATAGTGGTGCTCAAGAAGCTGGGGCCGCATACGCTGCTTGGTACGCATAACGAGACTACACGCGAGTTCCTGGCGCTGCGCAGCATCGGGCTGATTAATGTAGTCCGCCAATACGGGCGCAAAGCCTTTCAGGATGAGACGCGGATCGTGCTCGATATTGAGCTGTGTCCCTGGAGGGAGAATGCACTCAACAATGAGCTGGAGCTCGTTCCCCAGTTCACCGAATATCTCGGGGTACAAATTCCGCATATTGAGGTTCAGCTTCAGCCGGGACGCGATGTCGCCGGATTAATCGAAGCGGCAGCCAACAACTGGTACCTGAAGCAGCTGGGCTACAGCGCTGTTGAAGAATTCATGAAACGGATCGAGGACGGAATGCAGCCGTAAGCGCCGTAGCGCTACCGTCCGGATGCCGGATCAAAGAGCGAAACAGACCATCAATAATAATTCTATCAGATAGTGAGGCAATGCGGCACTCCAGAAAAGGATATATACAACTTCTTTCTATTATGGTACCGGCAGGGCACCAGCCAGAGGCGGCTGATGCCTCTTTTTTTTGCGTAAAAATAGTAGTAACCGCTTACACTTCGTTGTAGAATGGATGAAAACAGCGGACAGCTGCAATCAAGCATGCAAGGGAGCACCAGGTATGGAGAAATTTTCACCGGATAAAAAGTATATTCCGTTCACCTACAAAATGATGATTCCTTATCTGGTTCTGGTCCTTCTGACAGACCTGCTGGTCGGCTATATAGCCTACACGATGCTTGTTGAGTCCAGGACCGAGATGGCGGAGACGAATGTGCGGACGGCCCTTAAGCAGACGAGGAGCAATATCGAATACCAGACCGATGAGATCAAGCGGATGAGCAATTCGCTGTTTCTCAATACGAACTTTCAGAATGCGCTGCAGTTCAGGGGTAATCCGCTGGAGAATATGCTCAAGATGCGCGATGATATCGTCCCTTATATGAAGGCGCCTCTGCAGTTATACGGGAACAAGCTGCGGCTTGCGCTGTATACGGCTAACGAGACCATGCTTGAAATTACCGGAGACGATATGACGGAGCCTATCGGCAGAAGCGATTACTATGTGCTCTCGGGCCGGGTTATTGAGGACAAGGAATGGTTCCGTTCGATCGTGATGAATAACCGGGACAGCCTGTGGCTGCAGGCGGACAGTGACAGTAAGCTTGGCAACATTTCTTACTTCCGCAAGCTCGTGGCTTCCAACGCGGCTCCGTCAATCATCGGGTATATCCGGGTTACGGCGAGAATAGATGAGCTGTTCGGCAATTTTGATACCTTCCCGGTGGATCAGGGGTTGGAGCTTCGGCTGGTTGACAGGGTACAAGGACAGACTATTTATGAGCAGGGTACACCGGACAAGCCGGATAAGCCGGACAATTATCTGATTATCAGCGAGGATATTCCGATACCCGGTTATGTCATTGAGGCGCGGGTGCCGCACAGCTATCTTAACAAGGATGCAAGCAGAATGCAGAGGGCTATCGGTACTGTCTGCACAATCAGCTTCGCGGTTATGGCAGCGATCGGGTTCCTTGTGGCCCGAATATCCGGCAAAAAGATCAAGCGGATCGTCTACCTGGCCCGTTCCTTCCAGGAAGGGAACTTCTACAAGCGGATCGGGTTCCCCGGGAATGATGAATTTGTGTATATTGCCAACAGCTTTAATCAGATGGCGGCGAGCATTCAGGAGCTGATACGCAACGTCTATGTTCAAGGTCTTCAGAAGAAACAGGCCGAGCTGGATGTGCTGCAGGCCCAGATCAGCCCGCATTTCCTGTATAACACCCTGTCCACCATCGGCAGCCTGGCCAATCTTGGAGAGGTCGGGAAGGTTACGCGGATGGTGAAGGGGCTGTCCAAGTTTTACCGGCTGACCTTAAACGAAGGGCGGGTCTATATCTCAATTGAAAAAGAGCTGGAGCAGGTCAAAATGTATTTGGAAATCCAGCGGGTGAAATATGCCGACGCCTTTGAAGTCTATTATGATATTGATCCTGAAATTCTGCAGGTTCCGGTCATCAAGCTGATCCTGCAGCCGTTTGTGGAAAATATATTTAAGCATGCCTGGTTCGGCGAGAGTATTGCCATCCGGATTACGGGCCGTAGGCTTGGTGACCGGATTGAGCTGAAGGTGATTGATAATGGCATCGGCATGCGGCCGGATACGCTGCGCAGCATGCGCGCAGGCTCTTTTCAGCCGGGAAGCTATGGCCTGAAAAATGTGGAGGAACGGATCAAGTTGAGATACGGCAATGATTACGGGATTCAAATCGGCAGCTATTACGGAGCCGGGACGGCGGTGCAGATTGTCCTGCCGGTTGAGAATGCGGAGATCCGCGAAGTGAGGGGAGAGTAGAGGATTATGGCCCTGGAGATAAATATTTTGCTGGTGGATGATGAGGCCATCGATCTGGAATGGTTGAGACGGCGTGTGGCCGGAAGCAGCCGCCTGCCGCTGCATAGTGTCAGAACGGCCGCCAGCGGCTTTGCCGCACTCAAAATAATGGAGCAGCAGCCTGTTGATATTATTCTCTCCGACATCCGGATGCCGATTATGACCGGGGTGGAATTTGCCCGCAAGGCGAAGGAGCTGAACCCGGAGGTCGAGATTGTGTTCATCAGCGGCCATCAGGATTTCAGCTATGCCAAGGAGGCGATCCAGCTGAATGCCTCTGACTATCTGCTGAAGCCTGTGGACGATGAGGAGCTGTACAGCATGCTGGAGCGGCTCTGCGCCAAGATCGAGAAGGAGCGCAAGCAGCATACCTCCTTGACTGAGACCTTGTCTCTTGTCAATCAGGAGCTGCTGCTGCGCTGGTTCAGTGAGACCGCGCCGGGACCGGCGCAGACACATATTCTCGGTGTGCTCACGCCTTACCTGCAGGCACTGTCGGCTGTTGCGATTGTGGAGCTGGACGATATCGCCTGGAAAATACGAGGCTGGAGCGAAGAAGAGCGGTCTGCCTGGAGCAGCAGAGCCGGAGGGTTTATCCGGGAGTTTGCCCGGGAGCATAATCTGGGTATGGTGATTACCGGCTATGACTATCACTTTATCATTCTGGCTGCAGTTCAGGAGCAGCATTTCACTGCCCTGCTGGAGGAGCTGATCCGGGCGTTCTATCAGGAATTTGCCTGCTCCATTACCATCGGCAGAGGCATGTATGCGTCCGGGCCGGACAAGCTGCATGACTCCTACCGTCAGGCCCAGGCTGCGCTCAGCATCAAATGGATAGTCGGCAAGAACAGGCTCATTCAGGACGCTTCAGAGTGGCACCCGAAGGAGAAAATAGCCTCCGATCTGGAGGAGATTGTGGACCGGATGCTGAAGGCCATGCTAGAGTATGACCTTACGACCGTCGATGACTGCCTGCTGCAGCTGTTTGCCGGGGACAGCCCGATCTCCCAAAAAAATGATATCTACGATATCATTATCCGGATCACCTCCAAGCTGCACGCCGACCTGCGGCAGATGAACGAGCATCTGTACGAGATTCTTAACTGGGACGCTCATCAGCCGTTCGTGCTGTTCCAGTTCGAGACGGTGCATGACATCCTCTCCTGGCTGAGACGGCGGTTCTTCGAGCTGTCGGAGCGTCTGTATCTGAAGCGCCAGCGGCAGAAGCGCAAGCTGATTGATGAAATTACAGACTATGTGAAGGCGAGGCTGGATCAGAAGATTACCCTTAACGAGGTGGCTGCCCACTTCGACTTCTCGCCTAACTACCTGGGCCACTTGTTCAAGGTGGAGACGAACAGCCTGTTCAGCGACTATGTCGGCGAGCTGCGGATGAAGCGGGTCTGTGATCTCCTGGAGGACCCTACCAAAAAGGTCTATGAAATCGCCGAGCAGGCCGGCTACAAAAATATCATCTACTTCAACCGGCAATTTAAGCAGTATATGGGGATGTCGCCGGGCGAGTACCGGAAGCGGAATAAAATATAATACTGCAGCCTCTGTTCCGGGTGGAACGGGGCTTTTTTTATATACTAAATCGTTGAATTAGTATTAAGTTTAGTTGTTTCGCTGAATTATGCCGGAAGCACGCCCTGCTTATAATGTGAGATATAGAGATGAGAGGGGTGCAGAAATGAAAAGGCATACATTCTGGAGTGATTTAAAAAATTATAAGGTTATCTTGCTGATGCTGTTGCCGGCGGTTGCCTTCTTCCTCCTGTTTGCTTACATCCCGATGGCGGGGATCGTCATCGCCTTTAAGAAATACGATTACGCCGGAGGGATCTTCGGCAGTGCGTGGAACGGGCTGGACAACTTCCGCTTCTTCTTTGAATCAGGCGACGCCTGGCGGGTAACGCGGAATACGGCGCTGTACAACATCGCTTTTATTACGGTAAACAACATACTGCAGATTTTTGCCGCAATTATGCTGTTCGAGGTCGGAGGCAAATGGTTCCGCAAGCTTACACAGTCTGCACTGTTCCTGCCTTATTTTATCTCCTGGGTCGTGGTCGGGGCGATTGCCTATAACCTGCTGAACTATGATATCGGTACGGTGAATGCGCTGCTCAGAGGGCTTGGCCTTGAGCCAATCGATATTTATAATACGCCTGCTTACTGGCCTTACATCCTGGTGCTTGTAGCTGCCTGGAAGAGCCTCGGGTACGGAACGGTAATGTATCTGGCAGCGATAACAGGCATTGATACGGAGATGTATGAAGCTGCCGAGATTGACGGCGCGAACATTTTCCAGCGGATTATGAAAGTAACGATCCCGAATCTGATGCCGACGGTTATCATTCTGGTGCTGCTGGCGGTCGGGAACATTTTCCGCGGTGATTTCGGAATGTTCTACAATATGATCGGCAACAACGGGCTGCTGTTTTCCGCGACGGATGTTATCGATACCTTTGTTTTCCGGTCCCTGATTACTTCCAATGATATCGGAATGTCGGCTGCGGCAGGCGTGTTCCAGTCGGTGCTTGGCTTCGCAACCATTATGACGGTGAACTACGCTGTCCGCAAATACGACAAAGACCGTGCCTTGTTCTAGGGACAAACAGGAAATGGAGGTAACGATATGAAGCAGCTTGACCGCAAAATTTTCTCAGCCATTGGTTATGTTTCACTGATCCTTCTCGCCGTGCTATGTATCTTCCCGTTCATTCTGGTTGTCTCCTCATCCCTGACGGAAGAGACCAAAATCGTAACGGACGGCTATCAGTTTATACCAACTGCCTTTTCAACCGAGGCTTACAGTATTCTTTTTAAATACCCGCAAGAAATGATTAATGCTTATCTGGTGACTATCGGGGTTACGGCGACCGGCACCGTGCTGGGATTGTTCCTGACTTCGATGACTGCATACGCGCTGTCCCGCAAGGACTTCAAGTGGCGCAACAAGTTTTCGTTCTTCTTCTTCTTTACCACCCTGTTCAGCGGCGGGCTCGTCCCGTGGTATCTGCTGATCGTCAACTATCTCAACATGAAGGATACGCCGATGGCCTTGGTTGTGCCGATGATGCTGAATGTGTTCTACATTATCGTCATGAAGTCCTTTATGAGCAGCATACCCGAAGCCATTGTCGAATCGGCCAAAATTGACGGCGCCGGCGACTTCCGGATTTATGTCCGCCTGATTCTGCCGCTGTCCAAGCCGGCCCTGGCTACAATCGGATTGTTCCTGGCTCTGGCTTACTGGAATGACTGGTATAATGCGCTTCTGTTCATCTCCGATGAGAATCTGATGCCGCTGCAGTATTATTTGTACAAAATGCTGGGCAACATGGACGGTATGCGCAAGGCGATGATGGGTGCAGGCGCTGTCGTGACTACAGCCATTCCGACCGAGAGCCTCAAAATGGCAATGACGGTTGTGGCTACTGGCCCGATCCTGCTGGCTTATCCGTTCGTGCAGCGTTATTTTGTCCAAGGCTTAACGATCGGTGCTGTTAAAGGGTGAACCCGGAGTCATCCGGTTTATCAATAGATTTCATATTCAACTACAAGGGGGAAGGCTTGAGATGCTGAAAAGAAATAGAATGATGCTGCTGGCGCTCGTTTTAACCTTCGTTATGATTCTAAGTGCGTGCGGCGGAGGCAATAACAATGCCAATGCTCCAGCTGAGCCTACTAATAGTGCATCAGAGGCAGGCGGTAACAGCACGGATACGGGAACTGCAACAGATCCTGCGGCTTCCGGTACCATTGATACATCCAAAGAAGTGAAGCTGAAAATGATTTTTGTCGGACCTAAGCCGGTCGATTATGACAGCGTGTTCGCCGAAATCAATAAAGTCTTGAAGGAAAAGATCAATGCAACCATCGAAGGCGAGTTCCTGGACTGGTCCGACTGGGCGCAGAAATATCCGCTGAAGCTGGCGGCGAATGAGGATTTTGACCTGATCTACTCGGCAAACTGGGCTGGCTACAATGACCAGGCGCTGAAAGGCGGCTTCCTGGAGCTGACCGATGAGCTGCTGAACAAATACATGCCGGAAACTATGAAGGCTATGCCGCAGGTAAGCTGGGATCAGGCCAAAGTGAACGGCAAGCTGTACATGGTTCCGCAGAACAGAGGGGAGTCTGTTGAGAAGCTGATTCTCTACCGCGAAGACTTGCGCAAAAAGTACAATCTGCCTGAGATCAACAGCCCTGAAACCTATGCGACTTACCTGAAAACCATTGCTGAGAAAGAAAAGGGCGTTGCCCCGTTCACTCCGGAAACCGGAGACTGGAAATATCATAACCTCGACCGTGTCCTGCTGAAGCAGCAGAATGAATGGAACATGTTCGACCTCGACCTGCCGTTCGCCTTCAAGCTGGATGATCCGACAGGTAAAGTATTCAACGTCTATGAAACTCAGGAATTCAAGGATCTGCTGGTATACTACAAGGATCTCGCCGACAATAACGCCTGGTCCAAGAACGTGCTGAACAGCAAAAACGATCATCAGGCTGACTTCAAAGCAGGCAAAACCGCATCCATTACGCACAACAACGGTACACTGGGTGCCCTGATGGCCCTGATGCGCCAGGAAAATTCACCTTACGAGGTAGCGCTGGCTGACATCAACCAGGGTAAGAAAAAATCGATCGCCATCTCGACACAGAACGGCACATCCATCCATGCGACCTCCAAAAATGTGGAGCGCTCCCTGATGATGATCGATCTGATGCAAAATGATAAACAGCTTCACGACCTGATCATGTACGGTATCAACGGCGTGCACTATGAGCCGGTTGGTGACGACAAATACAAAGCGCTTGAGAAGAACCCGAACTACACCGGCTTCTCCAACTGGAACTTCAACTCGCCGCTGAACCGCGACAATGAAGCGTTCCCGCAGGAAGCTTCCGATCTGGTCAAGAAGTGGGAAGCAAGCGTGTACCACTATGATCTGGAGACCTTCGTGTTCGACAACAGCAAAGTGAAGACAGAAATCGCCAATGTCGGCAACGTAATGCTGCGCTACGCCATTCCGCTGGAATACGGCGTAATCGAAGACATCGACAAAGGACTGGCTGAACTGAACAAGCAGCTGAAATCCGCGGGTCTTGATAAGATTCAGACCGAGCTGCAGGCACAGATTGATGCCTTCCTGGCGAACAAGTAATAATGAATAGCCAGCTATAGGCAGGGATATGCGGTCCGCTGGGGCGGGCAGGCGTAGGTTTATGCAAGAGCAGGGCAGCGTTCTCCCGCTTTGGGAGGCGCTGTCCTGTTTTTTGCGCGGGTGGCGGGATGAGGCAGGTGTAGCAATAGTCCCACTCACCGCAGCCGGAGCATTTATAGCACCTGCAGCACACGGGGCGCTCTAACGGAGCATTCATAGCAGCTGCAGCGCACGGGGTGCTCTAACGGACCCAGGAGGCGTTATTTGCCGATTTTCCGGCGGTTGGACATTCTAACGGACTCAGATGACGCTATTTAGACGGATTTGCGTTAGTGCGGATAAAATTGGTGCAAATAACGTCACTGGAGTCCGTTAAACCCGCCGCAGGGCCGAGATTGCGAGAATAAGGTCCGCCGAGTCCGTTAGGATGTATTGGCTGGGAGGGAGGTTAGAGATTACAATGGGCATAGAGTAGTTGGAACATTTTAGAAGTCTGTTTCATTTTGTCCGCCTGGGAGGGAGCCATGTTTACCCCGCACACCGATTATGACTTCAGGATATACTCGTCCGATAGAGCGTCATACATCACCTTTTATCTCGAGCAGTACATATATGAACGGTTACCTAGCATGGCTTGCAGTATTGAGGTTACAAATAACAAGTTTACTGGCTGCAGTCTTAATGTCTGGTTCGAGCTGGAGCAGCTTCAGCGTTTTGTTCACGAGCTGGAACACTTCGATAGGTTAGAACATGCAGACTTAAGTGCAATGTCGCCGGAGGAGTTTACAATCTCGGTTAAGCGTACGAATAAAAAGGGTGACTTTATGATCCTGTATTCTCTTACTCAGCACCAATATAGCTTAGGCTTGCCTGACATAACCCTGTCCGGAGGGTATCTGTTCGACAAGGAATACCATATGGAATTGGTTGAGAATTTCAGGCGGTTAATTTCCGTTGGCAGGTTAGGTAGAGATATGAATTTTAACAGTTAGAGGTACAGGAAGGGATGGTCTGTATGGAAACTGCATTTATTAAAGTCCGCGGTAAACGGCTGTATGTAGAAATTCACGGTGATGAAGCGGCTCCGCCACTGTTGTATCTGCATGGGGGACCGGGAGAAAGCTGCTATGAATTCATGCTGCATCAGTCTCAGCGCTTATCAGCCAACTCCGCCTAATTGGCATTGACCAGCGGGGAGTATGGCGTTCTGAGGAGATCGGAGAGAGTGAGCCGTTAGCGCTGGAGGATTTGGTAGAGGACTGTGAGCAGCTGCGTAAAGAGCTGGGGATTGCAAAATGGTCTGTTCTGGGCCATTCTTTTGGTGGTTTGCTGGGGGTCCGGTATGCCGGCAAGTATCCCGACTCGGTAGAGAGCCTGATTTTGGAGGGGCCTTCCTTAGATTTGCCAAAATCACTTCAGAGCTGGCTGCGCAAGGCAGCAGGCTTGTACGAGTCTCTCTGGAAATCAGAGCAGGCAAATGCTTGTCTTACAGCAGCAGAGGATAATCGTCCGCCGCTGGAGCTGCTACACTCCTTTTTCGAGTTAGGCCAAGGTCTGGGTGAACTGAGAATGAAGGTATATACGCCGAATGACGGCAACAATTATACAGAGATGCAGTATTCAAGCAGTGAGACAGAAGAGTTCGGAAGGCGCAGTTTTATACATTTGTCCAAACTGATGGAAGAGGGCCGGATGTTCGACCCGGTGCTTCCCGTACTTAAAAATCTCAAGGTTGCCGTTCTTCTGATCAAAGGAAGGTATGATCCGATTACCTGTGAAGAGCAGACCAGGAGTTTTGTTGAAAACACACTGAACGGGACTTTAAAAATATATGAGGACTGCGGCCATCTGCCACATTTTGAAGCGCCGGACCGGTTTGCGGAAGATGTTATTCAATTTGTAACCCATCCCTAATACCGGTAGACATACACCTTAGTCCGCAGACGGTCCTTACAGGTAATAACGCGCACAGGCTGCCTGTCCGGCAATGCAAAACAAACGCTGATTACCGTCGCACCCTGTGGCAGCTCCTGCCTGAACTTCCCCGCCAGACGCCCCATTGCTCCCGGGAACAGATAACAGAGCACAATGTCGGCATCTCTGTACGAGTAGCTATAGATATCCCCCCGCTTAAAAATAACCCGTTTGCGCAGCCCCTCCCCGGCAATCTTATCCGGCAGCATGCGGGCATGGAGTACGGTGAGCAGCCTGGAGAACACCAGAGGAATGCCGGAGTTTTCGATTCCGGTCAGCCGCTTGCCGGGACAATGGCGGATAACCTCCAACCCCAGCGTTCCCCAGCCGGACCCGGCCTCAATGATATTGCCGTAGCCCCGAATCCGCTGCACCTCTGCAATCACCGCCAGCCGGACAGGACCGGATGCGGGCATCGGCGAAATCCCGTTCTTCCAGCTTATGAGCACAATCCAGAGTACGGATAGCAGGAGGGCAAATGCGATTGTCCATGTAATGAGTTCAAAGATGGGCATAGAATTCCTTTCTTGCTTATCATTGTTACAATTATAGAATAAAACACAGAAGTATAGCTCATGTATATCAAACAAGCCCTTGGCGACCCGGATTTGCAGGCTTTCAAGGGCTTGTGACAGATAGGGTTGGCACCGTCCAATTGGAAACTACCGGTATGTGAAATAGAGAAGAAATGCAGAGGCCTCCAGCACATAGACAGGCAGCATTGTCAGCAGCTGACCCAGAACCAGGAGCTTGCCCGCTCCCCCGCTTACGTCATGGGTTATTGCGTATTCCCGGGCAATCGTATGATTCGGAAAAATTAGCAGCATTGTCACCGCAAACGGGGCTATAGCCGCCAGAATTACTCCGGTAGCCGTATCACTGAAATGATAGGACAATCCGAATGCCATGATCGGCAAGATGATTCCAAAGACTGCAATCCCCCATACTAAGGTAGCGGCAGACAAATACCAGAATTTCAGATGGATTCTAAAAAACAGTCTAAAATAGCCTGACAGTTAGATCAATCCTCTCTGATCTTTTTGATCAAAATGTAGCATATCTATAAGAATTTGCTGTAGAGAAAAGTCACTGTTTGTTTGATAAAAAAAGGAGACACCTCAATGAGTGAATTTATTTTTAATAGAGATGTTGAGCGGAGGGATGAGCTGTTAGGTATCCACCAAATCATATAAAAAGGATGTGCACTATGAATCAGGCAGAGCAGCTTCACACTCTTGCAAGGCGTTACTGCATGATTATGTCCCGGTATTGGGGAAGAACATATTCACGGCTGATGAATGCCGGCGGGGACAGGACGGCAGACGGGGGCTACACGGTAGAAGCAGAGGAGTTGTTCCCCCGCTATTTAGTTCTGGATGCGATCCTTGCTGAGCTTGAACGGTTTGAAGGAACAGAATTTGCAGCTGAGGAAGAAGCGCATAACAAGATTCTAGCGGCTGTCTGGAGCGCCCAGAGCCTGTTTACCGAGAATAAAGGGGGTATCTTTCAGCAGACAGCGGCGGCTGAGCGGCAAGCGTTAGCTGATTATCTGGATAAAAAAGCTGCAGCAGGGATAGTCGGCGTATCTCCGCTGCCTTACCGGCGCACCTTGTCAGAGGTAGAGCGGACCTTGCTGTGGGAGGACCTGAGGGAAAAGTGGGGCATCAGTGATTTCTGGTACCCGCTTACTGAGCCTAAGCCGCCGGAAACCGAAGCTTTTATGGAAGACTATTTTGCGGCGGAGGTGGGGATTGAGGCACTAAAGGCAATATTAAGTGCTCACGGGATAGAGCGGGTTTTCGAACTGCGGGAGTTCGACCATTCGCCGGAGTATCAGCTTGATCTAGAAGGATTTAACCCGGCCTACACAATCAATGGCGAGGGCTACTGGTTTTCTGCTGACATGGATTGGGTCATCTACGCTTCCCATGAAAACTCAATTACGATAGCGGGTGAGTGGCTGTTAAACGAGGTAAAAAGGATTTGGCCGGGCTGGGAAGAACGCCGATGGCTGGATTGGCAGGAGCGGCTGCGGCGCGGGGTGTAAGATATGGCAGATAAGCCACGGTGGGACAAGGTTGAACGCCTGAAAATACCAGCCTGAGCCCGGCAATGGCCGTACCGGACCCAGGCCTGTACGTATAGCCTACAGCGAGAAAAAAGTGCGCAGCAGCCCGCGCTTCTTGGGCGGGGTTTTGAGCTTCATAGCGGCAAGGGGATGCATCTCCTCATACGCAGCGGCCGCCTGAAGCCGCGGCTGCTGGATGCTCTCAATGGATACAGCAAGCTGCTGGATCATCCGGCGCAGATCCTCAAGCTCCTGGCGCTGCTGAAGCAGCTGCACGGAGACCACCTCGTCGGCCTTCTGGTCGAGCGAACGCTCGATGCGGACGAGGCGGGACCAGACCTCTTGCATAGGCGGCTCCGTAACGGGAAGCTTCTGGATAAAAGGCACCGGCTCTGCCTGCGGCTTATTCTCGGCCAGCGTGATGCTGTCCAGCGACTCTCCCTGCTCAAGCCGTTCTTTAATAGATTTAAGCAGGCTGACTTCCTGGGTGGTAAAAATATAATGACCGAACCGGTCCTTGGGAAAGCTGGCAGGGAACATCGCGGCCCAGCGTTTGATTGTGGTCTGGCTGACGGACAATTGCTCTGCAGCTTCCTTTGTTTTAAACATTTCCATTTTCCATTCCTCCGCTTGGGTATTTGGTGATATACCTATTCGCTCCCGAGGAGCGACTCCCTGCACGGGTGACAAAGGTGGTGCCGGTTCGCTAAACAAAGTGGTATTGCGAGTAAAGCCGAGATTAGCAGCGTCTTATGATTCTACAAAAAGCAGCCGGATTTTGCTTTTTTCTCAATATAAACAATCGCAACCGCGAGCTCACCACGGCAACATTACAGGCGATCCTGCTCCAGCAGTTCCACCAATTCAGCTACACTGCTGAAAACGCCGTCCGGCTCAACATCATAGGTCTGACTCTGAAAAGCCGACAGCCAGCGCACCGCATAGGTACGCAGTCCGGCAGCTTTGCCTGCCAGAATATCGGCGTTGCTGTCACCGACAAACACAGCCTCGGCGGGGCTGACTCCGAGAATCTCCAGGGCGCGGCAGATGCCCTCCGGGTGAGGCTTCGGCTGAGTCACATCATCCCCTGTAATGGCAAACTCGCAGAAGTCCTCCATCTGCAGTGCCTTGGAGGAGATCCGGTATGCCCGCTGTCCTTTGCCGGTAATGACAGCCATCCTGATCCCACGATTCTTCAGCAGCTGCAGCAGACTGTTAATCTCGGTGTTCCGGACTGACTCCCCATCATGGCCCGTTTCATAGATCGAGAAATAATCCTGAACCGCCTGCGGAGCAGCGGCTTTATTAGTGAAGTTAGCTTCGATAATCTCCTCTTCGGTCGGGCCGAACATGGCCACCAGCTCTTCGTTCGTTACATCCCTGTTCTCGTATTGCTTAAACACCGTGCGGAAAGCCGTGAATGACAAAGGCAGCGTATCAGCCAGCGTTCCGTCAAAATCGAATAGTACTGCTTTAATAGACATAATGTGGTGACTCCTTTATCAGATTGAATGCGCAGATAATCAGAAAAGCGATACTTATCATTTTAACAGAGACAGAGGAAATGATATGTTTGTTTCGGCACAGATTAACCGTTTTCATAAAAGGGAGGACTGCTGCACTTGCTTAATATCCGTGATATTAACAAAGCAATGGAAGGAAACTGGTTTGATGTCTTCTGCGTTGACAAGGGAGAAATGGCAGGGGACAATTTACAGCTTATTATCTCTATGTACGAATGTGAGGGCGGAACCATTGTAGGTAAATTGCGCACCTGGGAGATTATATGTGAAAATGTACGGGAAAGTAATATCAAATTTGCAAGCGGATTTACCTATCTGAGAATATTGAAGGATCATCCCATTTTATTTAAATATAATAAGCCCCAGTATATGATCTCGGGCCCTATCCAGCTTGAGGGGGATAATGAGATTTACGGCCGTGTGTTTAACGCATTGCAGGAGTTTCTGGGTACCTATAACGCAAGAGACAGAATCATTGACTTTATGCCTTATGGAGGATCGACAGCAGAGCGAGTACATTTTACCTTCGGCCCTCGGGAAATCGCCGATATTTACCGCACCGTGCTGGGAAGCAGGGGGTTAAAAGTTACCGCCGAGCCGGAGCCGCGGAGGATTAAGGCCAGCGGAAGGGAGCGGATTCTTCTATTTACAGATTTCACTTATGTAATCGCCGAGAAATTTCATATCACACAAATAGATATTACATAATCAAGCAGAATTACAAAGACCGGAAAAGCAGAAGCTATTCCGGTCTTTCAGCAATATATATATGTTTTTACCAGGCGTAGATCCCGTTCACATCCAGAAACTCCCCGTTATGCCGCTTGCCGTCAGTGGCATAGCCGACAATAATGGCTGCTCCTGCTTCCTTGGACTGGCCGCCTTCCGCGTTGTGATTCAGGTCCGTCTTCGTAAATCCAGGAGTAACAGCAAAGACCTGAGCGCGGCTGTCTCTTAGCTCAATAGCCATTGCGGTGGTCATCGCGTTGCTGGCTGTTTTGGAGGCATTATAGTCGAAGCAATTCAGCGGATATTCCGCATGCTGCATGAAGTGCAGAGAGGCCATGTCGGTCGAGACATTAATTATGGTTCCTTCATTCTGCTTGATAAGCGGAAGAAGCTGCTGGTTTAACCGGAACGTACCGAAGAAGTTCACCTCAAAAGCCTGCCGCAGATCCTCCTCACGGGTATTGCTAAATGAGCTGGAGAAGGCACCCGGCATACCGGCATTGTTGACCAGCAGAGTAAGATCAGCGTAGCGGGCTTGAATCGTGGCAGCCGCCTGGGCGATGCTGTCCGGATTCGTCATATCCAGCTGCACAAGCTCCACATCCAGGCCCTGGCCGGATAATTCGGCAACTGCTGCCTCTCCCCGTTCCGTGCTGCGTGCTCCGAGTACTACCTTCCAGCCGGCTTCGCCCAGCTGTCTTGCTGTTTCCAGTCCGATTCCTTTGTTCGCACCTGTTACCAAAGCAGTTTTCATCATTGTTATCCTTCTTTCTGTTAAGTGATATCGATCTATAATCTGAAGCTTAATATGCTACACTAAGTGTAGGTCAACAGTGAATTTTCGGGAGACAGGAAGAATGTTTACGATAGGACAGATTGCAAAAAAGGTAGGGCTGAACATCGGGGCAATCCGCTTTTATGAGCGTAAAGGGCTGCTGGAGCCGGCGGTGCGTAATGAACAGAATAACCGGCTGTACAGTGAAGAGGACATCGGCTGGCTGGAGTTCCTGAAATGTCTGCGGGAAACGGGGATGAGCATTGAGGAAATAAAAAGATATTATGATATGGTTAAGACCGGAACGTCTACCCTGCCGGAGAGAACCAGAATGATTGAGGAGCAGAAGCAGGTGCTGCTGGATGATATCGAGAAAAAGAAGGCGCAGCTCGCCCATCTGGAGCATAAGCTGGAGCGGTATTACCGCGGGGAGAACTATTAAATTTCATCTGGTGCACTAAGTAACTATAGAGGCAGAACAAAGGCCATCCCGTGAGGGGTGGCCTTTGTTTTTACCCATTTGAATCTATTAATGGCTATGCTCCATTGTGGCCGCCATTGCTTTGGTTAATGTAATGGTGCCGTCACCAGGCAGCCACTTCACATCCCAGCCGAGCAGCTCGGCAATGAAACGGACGGGAACCTGCACGCGGCCGCTGTCCAGGAAGACAGGGGCTCCGATGTTCTTGCGCTCCCCGTTCAGCTCCATGTAGGACTGTCCTACCCAGAAGACTGCGGTGTTGTCTCCGTCCTTGATCCAGAGCGTTTTCCTGGTGTTATCCCAGGTAATATCGACACCAATGGCCTCACCGAGGTAACGGAGCGGGATGAAGGTACTGCCGTCCTTCATGACCGGAGTAACGTCCATCTGGCTTGTAGTCCCGTTAACCGTAACGGCAGTGCTGCCTTTCTTCATTGAAATGGTTGTCATTTCAGGGGCGGCGGCGCCAGTCTTGCCATGGAACTTGTCCGGGAACTGGGAGACAATGCCGCCTGTCAGCTCGCTTGCTGTCATGAACATATGGGAATAGGCAGTACGTTCAAGGTTATAAGCTTTGGCATAATCTTTATTTACATAGCTGTTAAAGGTATCAAGCAGGTGGCCGATATGCATTTTCAGTCCGTCTGCAATGGCTGCTGTTTCAAAATAAGCCGGATTTGCACTGTAGAAGAACTCGGCTTGCTTCATACGGTAATCTTCCAGCGCGGCAACAGCCTGCCCGCGTCCGGTTTCGTCTTTAGCAGCTGTGGCTTTTACATAATCGACGAAATATCCGATATGGGAAGACCAGATGGGCTTGAAGGCATCGCCGGCTGCATTACCGTAAACGGTGGCAATCGCCGCAGACAGGTCATCCGTGTTGCTATTCAGGGCAGCAGCTGCCGCAGTGAAGTCCGGGGCACCGTCGATGCCTTTTTGCATAGCGAGTGCGGCCAGTGTCGCATGCTCACCCAGCAATTGTCCAAGGCCTGCACGCAGGTCGATTCCCGGTGAGGTTGTGGTGCCTGCAGGGAACTTGTCAGGGAACTGGGCCTGAATGCCGGCAGCCAGCGATTTGGCTGTCATGAACATGTGAGCGTACGCAGTCCGTGTATCCTTGTATGCAGCTGTATAGTCTTTATTTACATAGCTGTTGAAGGCGTCCAGCAGATGGTTGATGTGCATGTTCAGCCCGTCTGCGAGGGCAGCCGTTTCAAAATATGCCGGGTTGGCATTATGGAAAAATTCGGCCTGCTTCATCCGGTAGTCATCCAGCTCAGCAACGGCCTTTTGCCGTCCGGCCTCGTCTTTGGCAGCGGTCGCTTTCACATAGTCCACAAAATATCCGATATGGGAGGACCAGATGGGTTCGAATGCTTCACCGGCGGCACTGCCATAGACTGAAGCGATGGCGGCTGAGAGGTCATCTGTGTTTTTGCCGAGTGCGGCTGCGGCATCATTGAAATCTGCAGCATTGTCGTAGCCCTTCTGCATCGCAATGACGGCCAGCAGGGCATGCTCACCGAGCAGCTCACCGAGAGCCGCCTGCAAATTCGGTGCAGCACCGTTCGTATCCACTTCGTGAGCGCTTGCCAGTGCCGGGAGAAATAAACTCAGGCAGAGCATCAGGATGGCCAGCTTACTGTGCAGCTTTTTCATTTCAGTTCACTCCTTCATCCAAAGTTGAGCCGCTAATCAAAAGCGGTTATACTCAGTGGAACGTAAGTATTCAGAAGTTGGATCACTTTTTAAAGAATAAATTTTAAAATATTAATTCATCCAACTTCGCTGGGGAAATGGGGGGGAACAGTTGAACGAAGTCGCTGACGACGTACAATTAATGCAGCAAATCAGGCAAAAGGACCCGGATGCCCTCGAAAAACTCTACGACCGGTACGAGCAGATGGTTTACAGCTTTGCTTACCGGATTGTAAAGGATTCAATGGCGGCGGAGGAAATCATGCAGGAATTATTTATGCGGATCTGGAAGAACGCGGAGCAGTATGACTCCGCCAAGGGCAAGCTGTCGACGTGGATGTTTACGGTTACACGGAATATTGCGCTTGACCAGCTGCGTAAAAATAATACACGGCCGCCGCAGCAATCCGCCGATGCGGAGGAATTGCAGCAGCTCCGCGATACCGGGGCGATGACGGAGGATATGGTCGAAATGCTGGTGGCAGGAGAACAGATCAGAGAAGCCTTGCTGGAGCTCAGCAGGGACCAGCAGCAGGTGATGGACCTTATCTATTATCAGGGTCTTACGCAGCAGGAGGTAGTCTATCACGTGGCTGTTCCGCTGGGCACGGTTAAGAGCAGAGTAAGGCTGGCTATGAGGCAGCTGCAGAAACGGTTAGTCCACTGGGGAAGGAGGGATCAGGCTCATGACTGAAGAGAATAAAGACTTGTGTGAATGGGCTGAATTGTATGCGCTTGGTGCACTGCAGGACGATGAAATGGAGCAGTTCAGCATTCATTTACAGGAATGTCCTGAATGTGAGAAACTGGTAAAAGAATACCGCCAGGTAATCGAGCTGCTCCCTCTTGCCTCCGAGCCTGCCGAACCGCCGACAGGGATGAAGAAACGTGTTCTGTCCCGGGTATTGGAAGCAGATGCTCCGGTTCAGCAAGTTCAGAAGCCTGCAGGTGAGGCGCCAAAGCCGGTTCGGGAGGAGCCCGAATATATAGTCAAGGCCGCGCCGCTCCCCAAAAGAAGCCGATTTTGCGTTATCTTAGCGCCGGGCTTGCTGCAGCAGTGGTAGTATTGCTCATCTATACAAGCCAGCTGCGCCAGGATATCGATCAGCTGCAGCGCCAGGTGGCCGTCAGTTCTGGACCGCTTCAGGGAATCAAGGTGAATGAGTCGGTTGTGCTTAGTCCGGCCGAAGTGGAGTCTGCGGTCAAAGGTCTGGCTACCATCATCGCGGACAACAGCGGCACACATCTCGTTGTACAGGCCGAAGGTCTGCCCGAGCTTACAGGGACCGAAGTTTACCAGGTATGGCTGATCAAAGGGGATGTTCCGCAGAATGCGGGCACCTTCGTATCACAGGGCGGCAACGGGGCGCTGTATTATACCTTCGAGCCGCAGGAGTACGATACCGTTGCTATCACACTGGAGCCGGATGACGGGGGAGAAGCGCCTAGAGGCCAGATTGTACTGGCGGCACCAATCAAGCGAGGTTAGTTGATCATGGGAGAGAGCCGGGAGGAACGACAGGATGAAAGAGAACGGGAGGCTGCAAGCCGCAGCCCTGCAGGAGGTTGTACAGCTCAAGGTTCACGGCAGAACAAATGGGAGCCTGGCTCCCCTGACGCTGTTCTGGACAGGCAGCGCACTTGAATTCAATATCAGGGGTTCGGAGCTGTGGATTGAGGCGGAAGCTGACTATGACCAGCATGAGCCGTGGATCAGCATCGTCATTAACGGTTCCCCTGTCAGCAGACAGATGGTAACCGCGGGCAGACACTGGATCTGTGTCTTCAGAGGTATGAATGAGCAGTCTGTGAAGAACGTGAAGATCATGAAAGAGCTGCAGGCGATGAGTGATGACCCCGGCTGTCTGCTGCAGATACATGGAGTTAAGTGTGACGGGGAGTTTCTGCCGGTAGCGGATAAGCCGCTGAAGCTCGAGTTCATCGGGGACAGCATCACCTCAGGTGAGGGCGTGATCGGCGCCCAGTCCGAGGAAGACTGGATTCCCATGTGGTTCAGTGCTGCCGTGAATTATACCGCCATGACAGCCCGGGAGCTGGATGCGGACTACCGTGTCATCTCCCAGAGCGGCTGGGGGGTGCTGACAAGCTGGGATAACAATCCCGGGAAGAATATCCCCCTCTATTACAGGCAGGTATGCGGCCTGCTGGGCGGTGAGCGCAATGAAGCGCTCGGAGCGCTGCAGGACCATGATTTTGAAGCCTGGCAGCCGGATGCCGTTGTGATTAATCTGGGCACCAACGACGGCGGCGCCTTTTATTCGCCGGACTGGAACGATCCGGTCAGCGGCAGGTCCCGCAAGCAGCGGCTGAACGAAGACGGCTCCTTCAATGAGGAGGACCTGCAGGCTTTTGAGGCGGCTGCAGAAGCGTTTCTTGTACAGCTGAGATCCTGCAATCCGCAGGCTCATCTGGTCTGGGCTTACGGAATGCTGGGCATTCCGATGCTGCCGGCCATCAGCCGTGCCGTTGACAGTTATATCCGTAAATCAGGAGACACCAGGGTCTCTGTATTCCAGCTGCCTAACATGACACCGGAAAGCGCCGGCGCACGAAGCCATCCGGGAATATCGGCCCATGAGCAGACAGCCCGGGCGCTAAGCGGCTATTTGAAGAAGTTATTGCACGCTTGACTCTGAAGGCGCGTAGAACATAAAAAGAAGCGGCTTGATGGATCGTTATCCGTCAAGCCGCTTTTCTTTACTAATGCCGTTATGCGTATTTGCTGATTGTTGCGAGCAGCTGGCCCGCAATGTATTCCGTTCCTGCTGCCAGATGACTCTGGTCAAAGCGGAGCCTTACGAATTTCTCGTCGGCATCAAGCGCTTCTGCCAGCAGGCCGGATAATCCGCGGGCCTTGCGGTCAACCTGCAGCAGCAGCTCAACGCCCTGCTCATCCGGGTACAACATGATTTCCAGCTCATCCAGACGGCCGCGGAACTGGCTGGAAGGCAGGAATTCAAACTCCTGAACGAAGGGGAGCCCGTTTCTTTTGCCGTAATGAGGAGCGTATTCACAGCTGACCTCGCGGAGCCGGAAGCCGAGCTGGGCTGCAGCATCCAGAACAACCGCCGAATGAGGATGAGGCAGGACCTGGAGATAGTCCTCGTCCTTAGGATCGAGTGCTTCCTTGATATCAAGCCCGGTATGAATCCATACGGGAGTTTTGCCCATGGTCACCGGAGTAACGGACGGAAGCTGGAAGGATACAGGGAACTCATAGACCTTCTCTGCCTCCACGGTGAAACCGGAAGCCAGCAGGAACTTGGCAATGGTTGCCTCTACATGGCTCTTGGAATCATTATGCTCCTTCACGTAGCGGGTCTTGACGAAGGCATACACATCATCAACCTTCTGATCCACACGGCCGCCCTGAATGCGGACAACCCCGCTGAGTGTATCACCGGCTCTTACTACATCCTGGTGAAGCATGAGGTTCACCTCAGCGGCGCCAATTCCGGCGCTTGCGAGCATTCTTTTAAACATGGACATTGCTGTGAATCTCCTCCTTATCGGTAATAACTCTGATACGGAGGGACCCTCCACCTGGTTTCAGCTGTTTATCTAAAATTCGCTTTAATTACAGATGCACATAAAACGTAGTAGATTCCCCGACTGTACTTTTGGCATAGAGCTTGCCCTTATGCTGCTGCTCGACAATCGACTTCGCGATCGCGAGGCCGAGTCCGTATCCGCCCTGCTTGCGGGCACGCGAGGTATCGGTGCGGTAGAACCGGTCAAAGATCCGGGTCAGATGCTCAGGGGCAATACCTTCGCCGGTATTGGTGACAGACAGCAGCACATCGTTATGCTGCTTGCGCAGAGACAGGGTGATCTCACCCTTCGGACCGGTGTACTTGACGGCATTGTCCAGCAGAATCATAACGACCTGCTTGATCTGCTCACTGTTGCCGTTCACGCTTAGATTAGGCTCGATATCATACTCCAGCGCCACATTCTTCTCGAAGATAACGGCCTCCATCGTCAGGATGATATTTTCCACCGCTTCGCTGATGTTGAAGGGGGCATGGATCATTCCGGTACGGGAATCATCCATTTCAGTCAGGTAGAGCAGATCGCTCGTCAGCTTGGCCATCCGCTCCGTCTCCGATTTAATATAGTGCAGCCACTTGGATTGCTCAAGAATGGTATCTTCGGGATTCGACAGCAGCACATCCGTATTCGTATTAATAATGGCCAGCGGTGTCTTCAGCTCATGCGAGGCATCGGCGATGAACTGCTTCTGCTTGTCGAAGGCTTCCTGTACCGGCCTAATGGAACGGTTCGCAAAATAGCGGCTGGTGAAATACAGGATGACCAGCATCACGATGCCGACAACGGTGAAGATGTAGATCAGGTTCGTGAGAATCTTCTGCTGGGAGGTGATGTCCAGGAAAACAAGCATATGCCCGTCAGCGGCGGGCTTGATTTCAAAGGCCCAGAGACTGCGTCCAGCTCAAATCTTCCGGTTGTTTTATTCATATCAACGGCTTCCTGCAGTGCCTGGGCATAGAATTCGTCATCCATACTGAGCTGTGAGACAGGCGTACCGGTCTGCTGCCAATCGTTATCGGTCTCAATCATGAAGGAGATCGAACGCTCCGGCGGCGGACTGCCGCCCATTCTCCCGAAGCTGCCGCCGCCGATATCCTGCCGCTGAGTTCCAGTGTCTGTGCCGCCGTCCGGCGAGCCGCCAATGCCATCGCCGATTCCGCCGCCGCGGTGCTCGCCGCTGCCCGGCTTCTGGAAGGCCTCGGTTATCCGCTGAAGATCCATGCGGATGTCATTCTGGACATTCAGGTAGTTGATAATATAAATGGTAGCGAAGGCGACCAGCATCATCACGGAGATGGTCACCAGATTGACAATCAGGAAACGGTTTCTGAGCTTTTTGAACATCAGACATTCACCTCTAATACATAGCCTACATTACGGATTGTGCTGATGCGTGTGGAGGCCCCGAGAAACGTAAGCTTTTTGCGCAGAAAAGAGATATAGACCTCCACATTGTTATGCTCGGCTTCTGAATCAAAGCCCCACAGCTTCTCAATGATCTGCTCCTTCGAGGTGACGGACTGCTTGCGGACCATCAGCAGCTCCAGTAGCTCGCTCTCCTTCAGATTCAGCTTCATTTCCTTGCCGCCCACCATCAGCTTCAGGTTCGCCGTATTCAGCTCCAGATCCCCGTATTTCAGCGCATCATCCGGCAGCACCTCGCCTTTGCGGCGCAGCACCGCCCGGATTCTTGCCAGCAGCTCCTCTGAAGAGAAGGGCTTGGCGATATAATCGTCGGCGCCGTAATCAAGCCCCGTCACCATATCGGTTGTATCACCTTTGGCCGTCAGGAAGATGACGGGGGTCGGGATGCCTTTTTTGCGCAAGGCCCGCAGCAGGCTGATTCCATCCATCTCCGGCATCATGATGTCCAGCAGCAGCAGATCATAGATCCCGCTCAGCGCGTAATCGAGGCCCGTTCTGCCGTCATGCACGGCGTCTGCGGAATAGTTATGCTTTTTCAGGATTTGGGTCACGGCCTCGGCCAGATGCGCCTCATCTTCCACGATTAATATTCTCACCCTGTCATCATCCCCTGGTTAGCTTAATGTCTGTATTGTAACTTACGCCATTATAGCAAGATTACCTTTAACCAACCTTAACCGCGGAGGCGAAATCTAAGGCTTCTACTATATAGTGACGGTTTTCTTTTGCTGCAGAAGCTCTTTGTAAAGCCGGTGTAAAAAAATAAACGCAGTGTAAAATCCATTTAAGATTCATTAAAGGTTCGGCCGCTAAGATACATTCATAGGCAAGCGAGACATACGAAACATTCGGAAGAGAAAGGATCTGATCCCATGGCTATTGAGGTTTTTAACCGCTACGAAAACAAATACCTGTTCGATCATGAAGCGTACCTGAAGCTCTATAACGAACTGCTCGAATATATGGAACCGGACGATTACAACAAACAGCATGAGTTTTATTCCATTACGAATCTGTACTACGACACACCGAGCAATACGCTGATCCGCAACAGCCTGTCCAAGCCGAAATACAAAGAGAAGCTGCGCCTCCGGGCATACGGTGTTCCAAATGGCGATTCCAGGGTCTACCTGGAGATCAAGAAGAAGGTCTTCGGCCTCGTTAATAAAAGAAGAACCCCGCTCAAGCTGCACGAAGCTTACGATTTTGTCCGCACAGGTATCCCGCCTGAGTATAAGGACTACATGAACAAGCAGGTGGTTGAGGAAATCAAATACTTCCTGAGCTGCTATGATCTGAAGCCGATGGTGTATCTGTCCTATGACCGCAAAGCCCTGTTCTGTAAAAATAACCGCGATCTGCGCATCACCTTCGATACGAATATCAGAAGCCGGCGGTACGATCTGAAAATGGAGCACGGCACTCACGGCGAGCTGCTGATGGAACCGGGCCAGTGGCTGATGGAGGTCAAAGCCGAGAAGACGATTCCGGTCTGGCTGTCCAAAATGCTCTCCGAGCACCAGATGTACCGCACCAGCTTCTCCAAATACGGCAATGAATATAAAAAAATGCTGAGAAACAGCAAAGTAGAAAGCGAGAGTGTCCTGTATGCTTGATTCCATCTTCACCGCCGTCTCTGACAGCACGGCTTTAACCTTTGGCAACGCGGTTCTGACGATCCTGATTTCCCTGGCGCTGGGCGCGCTGATCAGCTTCACTTATATGAGAACAAGCCCGGCCGGCTATTCGCAAAGCTTCACGCTCACCATGGTACTGCTGCCTGTTATTGTAGCCATCATCATTCTCTTAATTGGCAGCAACGTTGCCAGAGCCTTCAGCTTGGCCGGAGCGTTCTCGATTATCCGCTTCAGAAGTGCGCCCGGCGATCCTAAGGACATCACCTTTGTCCTGTTCACTATGGCATCCGGCCTGGCCTGCGGCGTCGGCGCTTATGCTTACGCAGTCCTGTTCACCATTATTCTCTGCATCATCATGGTCATTCTCAACCGCACCGGCTTTGGCGTAAGAAAATCAGCGCAAAAAACGCTGAAGGTAACCATCCCGGAAAATCTGGGCTATGAAGAAGCTTTTGCCGAAGTGTTCAACAAGTTCAATGTCGCATATGAGCTGAAAAAGATCAGAACCACCGAGCTCGGCAGCCTCTATGAGCTGGTGTATAACGTTACCCTTGATGAGCACACAAGCCAGAAGGAATTCCTGGATGCCATCCGCACCCGGAACGGCAACCTGGATCTGTCGCTTACGATGTGCCCTACTACTACAGAATACTAAACCAGAGACTGAAAGGATTGATCCGATATGAGTAAATTTATAGTGGCAGGCAAAGCGGGGCTGATTCTGCTGCTCGCAGCCGTCATGTCAGCCTGCAGCACAACCAGCAATGCCTCTACCTCTTCGTCTGCCGGTACAGCAGCAGTAACTACTGCTGCTGCCAGCGGGGCTGCAGCAAGCGTTCAACTGGCAAGTGTGAAGGCGGCGGACCTCGTCAGCTTTGATGAAGAAGATGTGGCGGCAGCCTGGAGCGCTGACAGCGCCACAACGATTGCGTTAAGCGGAACCGGTGCCGCCGTGACTGGAACCGGCGCGGCTGCTTCCGGTAACACAGTAACCATCTCGGCTGGCGGAACCTATGTGCTGAGCGGCACCCTGAGTGACGGCCAGATCATCGTCGATGTGCAGGATGACAGCAGCGTGCATCTTGTGCTGAACGGGGCTACACTCACGAACAGCAGCAGTGCGCCAGTCTACATTAAAGAAGCCGGCAAGGTAATCATGACGCTGGAAGACGGTACGGTGAACACAGTAACCGATGCCGCAAAATATGTGTACCCGGATGCGGCTACGGATGAGCCGAGTGCAGCGATCTTCAGCAAGGCGGATCTGACCATTAACGGAACCGGGACGCTGAAGGTTAACGGAAACTATAACGACGGTATTACAAGTAAAGATGATCTGAAAGTCGTCTCCGGCATAATTGAAGTGCAGGCTGCAGATGACGGTCTGGTCGGTAAAGATCTGGTAGCTGTGCAGGACGGCAGCATTACCATTACAGCAGAGGGCGACGGCATCAAGTCGACCAATGATGAAGATACCGAGAAGGGCTTCATAGCGATATCCGGAGGAACCTTTGACATCACGGCAGCAAATGACGGCATTCAAGGTGAAACCTCCCTTGTCATCGACGGAGGTACGTATAATCTGGTTACCGGCGGAGGCAGTGCCAACGCTGAGGTGAAAACAGGCGATGAAGGCGGCTTTGGCGGCGGCGGGTTCGGCAAAGGCGGCATGGGCGGCGGAATGCGCGGCCAGGCTCCGTCAGGTGACGGTACGCAGGCTGCGCCGCCGGAAATGCCGGATTCTGACGCAATGGCAGGCGCTACAGCTGAGGCAGCAGAAGGAACTGCGGCAGGGACTGCAGCTCCGGCACCAGCAGACAACAGTGCTGCGGCATCCACGGATACTGCGGCCACTACCGAAACAGAATCGACCAGTATGAAAGGCTTGAAATCGGGAGGTGACCTTACCGTTAACGGCGGCAGCTTCACGATTGACTCCGCAGATGATGCACTACACAGCAACAGCAACGTATCAATCACGGATGGTGAATTCGGGATAACAGCAGGCGATGACGGCATTCACGCCGACAGCCTGACAGCCATCTCCGGCGGTACCGTTAACATCACCAAGAGCTATGAAGGGATTGAAGGCGGCAATATTACCATCTCCGGCGGTGACATTGATGTGGTAGCCTCTGATGACGGCGTCAACGTAGCGGGCGGCAATGATACTAATGCCGGCCAGGCGACAGGCGGCCAGGATCAGTTTGCAAGCTCCGGCAGCAACCTGCTGACCATTACCGGCGGCATACTGAATGTAGATGCTACAGGCGATGGCCTTGATTCTAACGGCTCAATCACAATGAGCGGCGGTACGGTTACCGTCTACGGCCCGACCAATGACGGCAACGGCGCCCTCGATTATGACGGTTCCTTCGAAATTACCGGCGGATATCTGGTTGTGGCAGGAAGCGCGGGTATGCTTCAGGCACCTGGCGATGCTTCCAGCCAATACTCCATCGCCATGACCTTTACGGATTCACAGGAAGCCGGACAGCTGGTAAGCCTTAAGGATAAGGACGGCAACACCATTACAACCTTTGCTCCAGCGAAGAGTTACCGCTCGGTTGTAATCAGCTCGCCTGATCTGAAAGAAGGCGGCTCATACACCCTCTCCACCGGCGGCAGCTCGACAGGCACCGCAGTTGACGGAGTGTATACGGACGGTACTTACAGCGGCGGCACAGAAGTCGTAAGCTTTGACCTCTCCAGCAGCGTGACCTGGCTGAATGAATCCGGTGTTACTGAAGCAACCCAGGGTATGGGCGGCATGGGTGGAGTCCGCGGCCAAGGCGGCTTTGACGGCGGTACAAGACCTGACCGCGGCACCGCTGGCGGCACTCCGCCGACTGGCACCCCGCCAACTGGCGCTCCATCTGCCGGGACGGGCGGTACAACGCAATCCGGAACGGACAGTGGGACTCAGATGTAACAGCGGCTTTTAAAGCCGGCAATATTATTAGTGAAACAGCAAACAGCACGTTCCCCCTTACCCGGGAAACGTGCTGCTTTGCTGTTTACTGTTTCTACTTGGGTTCGCGCTCCAGCGCTCTGAGGAACTTTTCCGCTTCGGTGTTCTTTTTCCGTGAATTCGTTAGCAGCCGGATACCCCCACCGATCATCAGCAGAGCAACGACAACAGTATTCATATACGACTGAATCCGGGCAATATAGTAGCCGTAGCTAAAGTTCAGCTCCGGAACGACTATACGGATGAACAGATAATACACACCCAGGAACAGGAGCGCGCCGCCGATCCACCCCTGATACCGAGTCCAGCCTTCAAGGACCGGCTTGTCATAGAGGGGCTCCCTGCCGTATTTGCTGGCCTGCTGCATCCCGTCGAAGAAGCTGTAAAACCAGGCGATCGGAATAAAGAACAGGAACAGCGAAAGATTCAGCAGATCCAGAATATAGATGCTTCCGAGGAAGATGAGCATCAGCTGAAGGCCTCTTTTTTGCAGCCCCAGATACATATGTCCGGCTCCGGGGAAGGCTGCCAGCAGGGTGGCGATGACTTTGCTTTTTTTGCCTGCGCTTCTGCCGTGCTCAAGCTGCTCGAAGATCGTCTTGTCTTCCAGCAGCTCGCCTGCCTGCTTGCGGTTCACATGCTGTGCTGCATCGAACATGCAGTACAGCCACAATACCGGCAGCAGGAGCAGAAAGATCAGAAACGTTTCCTGCCCGGTAATGCCTGCAACAAACACCAGCATAATGCCGAGGCCGAAGAACCCGATCAGGAACGACAGCCCGCGCTGCAGCAGGCCTAAATGCAGATGGCCGAGGCCCGGGACAAAGGACAGGAGAATGGTGTAGAACCGTTCGCTCTCCCGGCGCGGCTCCACATTATGCTGCGGATATCCATATCCGTCCTGCGGCTGGTATCCGAATACAGGCTGTTCCAGCGGCCCTTCGGGATTGCCCGGCATTTGGCCCTGAGGGTGGGGATAATGGGGGTAGTATGGCGGATAATCCGGTTCCCGGATCAGCCTGATTACCATACCGAACATGCTGATGAACCAGAGAACGGCTGCCGCTAAAAGACACAAGGCGGCAAATCCCTCATCATTTCCCGCAACGAGTGCAAGAAAGGCAACACCCAGGCTTCCAAAAAAGATAAATCCGTAAATAAACCCCTTCAGCCGGCTTCCGTAATAATAGTGCCCGAGGCCAGGAATCATATTAAGCAGAAAAGCCAGCATTTTGCTGCGCTGCTGCGGCATTGGCGTTCAGTCCTTTCATTTCTTATGGTTTATGGAGGCAGGCTTGATGTCTTCGAGCCACCCGGTTGCTTTTTGGACCATTTTCTCGCTGTAAGGCTGTTTTATTCCGGCACCGGCATCCAGATTACCCGGAGCAATCCGGTCAAATACCCCGGCGGAGATAAACAGCATCGTTATACAGGCTGCCGCGATGTAATGCACCCATTGGTTGCCCAGTATCTTGTATAGTCGGCCGCCTGTCTGCCTGGTTGCGGGCTCTGCTGCAGATGGATAAGGCGTAATCCGGCCCATAATTTGTCCGGCAAAGGCCTCTCCGTCAGGCAGCTCCGGTGCCGCGCAGTGCTCCAGAGCAGTCATATAGGAGGGAAGCGCTTCAGGATCTTCAAGAAGCAGTCTGTCCATCTGTTCACGCTCCGGCCCGGTCATCTCTCCCTGTACAAAACGTATCCATTCCTGCTTGTCAGGTTTATTCATCCCGCGGCGTCTCCTTCCAGTGTGTTCTGATCCATTGCCGTGCCCTGTACAGCCTCGACTCCACCGTTCTTACCGAGATCTGCGACTTCAGGGCAATCTGCTCATAATTTTCTTCTTTTAAGTAGAAATCAACGATAATATCACGGTGCTGATGGGGGAGGGACAATATATTTTGCCGCAAAAGCTCCTTCTCCTCCTTCTTCAGCAGCTGGCGGACAACGTCTGCCTGATGATCGGCGGTCTGCAGAATTACATCCCCGCTGTCATTAATCTCCGCCTTCCGGCGCTCCAGCTTGCGTTTGATATCGATTGCTTTGTGCAGGGCGATGCGGGTGATCCATGTTTTGAATCCTTCTGAACGGTATTGGGGGAGAGACTTATAAATTTGGACAAAAGCTTCCTGGGCAGCATCCTCGGCATCCTGGGCCTGGTGAAGCACAGAATAGGTAACCTGGTAGATATGCCGCCCGTAACTGTCGATAAGACAGCGGAATTTGGCGTGGTCGCCCTGTAAAATCTGCTTGATCAAACATTCCTCATCAATGAGTCCTCTCCCCCTTCCCACCCGTAATAGACGAAGGCTCTTTTCCAAACCCTGCAGGTCATACGTTTTATTTTTCAAAAAAATAGACACCCCCTCGTAGGGAATGCCTATCGCACGGCCAGCTACATGAAATCAAAGAAATACCGGATCACATGGAAAAAGATCGGTGAGGTGTACGCCAGGCTGTCGACCCGGCTCAGGTAGCTTTTTTGCAGGGCAGCGAATTTGTCATCGTCCCCGATCAGCAGGTCACGCTTCAGTACGGAGACAGTCAGGCTGCCGAAATAGCCGCTCAGGCTGATTAATACCCCGGACAGCAGCCCGAACAGCGGGGTGAGCGGGGTCAGGTACGGATAGATGAGATAGGATACGGCGGTTGTGGCCACAAATCCGCAGACAAAGCCCTCCCAGGTCAGATGCGGGTTGGCGGTCGGAACGACCTTATGCTTGCCGAAATAAAGCGACCCCAGATAGTGGGCCACATCGTTCAGCTGGGTGAGCACCACCAGGAACAGCACCAGTCCCGCGCCGTATTCCGGAGTGGCGAACTGGAAATAGGCCAGATGGCTAAGCCCGAACACCATCAGCATCATCCCCCACTGGGTGGAGCTGACACTGCGCAGAAAGCCGAGCGTTCCCTTATTCAGCAGCCGGGGGAGCGGCAGCAGCAGGAAGACGTAGACCGGTATAAAGACGATGAACATCCCGTACCATTCGATATAGATCCAGTAGAACTGCAGCGGAATCGCCAGGTAAGCCCACAGGAACAGCCTGCGGTCGGCTTTGCGCGTGCGGATCATGGAGAAATATTCTTTAAGCGAGAAGAAGCACAGCACCATTAGTGATAACAGGGACACCACTGCATTGAACAGTGTGGCCAGGCAGAAAATAAACAGCATGCCCCACCAGGTTTTGATGCGGAAGCCGATACCGGTATAATCCTTGTCCTTCTGAAGCCGGCTGACGGCAAGGTAGATCAGATGGATGACGGAAAGGCCGCCGGTAATAAGGAGTAGCGTAAATAAAGAGCTGTTCAAGAGCCGATCACCAGCCTGTTTCAGGATAGGATTCCATTAAAGGAATCATATGTTATTATGAAGGAAATGTCCGAACATGATAAGGGGAAAATTTGTAAATGGAAGGTAATCAATCGGTTTTTATTTTGCTTACGAATACCGGAACGCTGTTCACCAGGCTCATTCAGGGCTACACCAGGGCTCCGTATAACCATGCGTCCATCTCATTTACCCGTGACCTGTCGGAGATGTACAGCTTTGGCAGAAAGCATCCCAGCAATCCCTTAAACGGCGGGTTTGTGAAGGAGGATCTGCATACGGGGACGTTCAGTAAATATCCGAATACGACCTGCGTGATCTATGAGCTGAAGGTTACAGAGCGGGAAGTGGAGAAAATGAAGCGGGTGCTGCACATTTTTATCCGCAGCCGTCAGAAATACCTGTATAACATTCTGGGCGTGATCGGCATTGCCCTGAAGGAACCGGTGGAATTCAGCAACTCATACTTCTGCTCACAGTTCGTTGCAGAAATTCTTGACCGTTCCGGCATCAAGCTGTGGAATAAGCTGCCGGCGCTCGTTACGCCGGATGATTTCCGCAAGAGTGAGCGGCTGGAACTGATTTATCAGGGCAAGCTCAACCAGTATAGACCAGGGAGTGAAATAGAATGATTCATGCGAGAGAAGTATTAGCCAACCAGCTGCTGGCAGGTGCCAATGATCCCAGCTGGCATTTACCGTTCATGCAGGCGGTGGAAGGGGTGACGGAAGAGGAGGCGTTCTGGAAGCCGGGTACCGGCCTGAACAGTATTGCCGAGCTGACGCAGCATCTGCTGTATTGGAACAAGACCTGGCAGACCCGTTATGAGGCCGGCCGGGTGGATGCCGTACCGCCTATAGGCGATAACAATAACAGCTTTATTCTGCCCGACAATGTAGTGTTCAGTGAATTGAAGAGCGGGCTGCTGGATGTCCTGCTGCGCTGGCAGACTCTGCTTGCCGAGGACAGCCTGGAAGCGCAGGTGAACGGATTCGCTGAACCCGCGATGTGGTGGGAGATTATCAGCAATGCCGCTACGCATAATGCCTATCACATCGGCCAGATCGTATATGCCCGGAAGCTGCGGCAGCAGGTGTAGGCGGGCTGGCGGGGGCAGGGAGTTTCCGCAAGGAATACACACCTGCTGTTTTAGCAGATTTATTCCTCCGGCACTACGATCCGGATATGCCGCGGCAGGACGCTGAGCTGAACCGGCAGTGCCGGGCCCGCTTCGCCGTCAACGTTGGTCCGCATCGGCGCTGCCGATTCTACAGTCACACTGCGGGCTGTAAAATATTCTACATCCTTGTGATTCTTCAGGGTGCCCAGCAGCAGGGAGATGCTGACGGACAGGGTGCCCAGAATCGTCAGATCCTTGATGACAAAGCAGTGGATCAGGCCGTCATCAACGGCAGCGCCCGGAGCCAGCCGCTCGAAGCCGCCGACCGAATTCGTCAGGGCAGCAATAAACAGCGGCGAATCGCCCTCCCATACCTGACCGTCATGAGTGATGGTCAGGCGGTTGGGCGTGTTGCCTGTCAGCTCCTTCAGCCCCTCCTTGAAATAAGCCAGTGAGCCCAGCCGCGATTTATCCTCTGAGGTTACCGCCGATACCGATTCGGCAATGGCGCCGGCGGCGACCACATTGATGAACAGCCGCCCGTTCAGCCGTCCGACATCGACTGCGCGGACGGCGGAGGAGGCAAGCGTGCGGATGGCTTCTTCCGGAACCAGGGATAGCCCGATTGCCGGGCAAAGTCATTTACCGTTCCGAGCGGAATGACCCCAAGCTTGGGACATTGCGGAGCTCCGCTCAGCCCGTTGATCACCTCATGCAGTGTTCCATCCCCCCCGATCGACACCACCAGCCCGTAGCCCTGCTCACATGCAGCCGTACTGAAAAGGGTAGCATCTCCTTCCTGCTGCGTCTTCATCACAGTTACCGCATATCCCTGCTCTTCCAGAATATCCAGGGCCAATTGGACATACCCTGCGCCTTCTTCCTTTCCGGAGGTTGGATTCACAATAATCATAGCCTGCTCCATCAGTACTCCCGTCCTTCCATTTATAGGTTATTGTTCTTTACGGCGTCTATGGAAGGACTCTCCGTAGGCAGTGCGGCGGAAATGAAGAATAGGATCATCCGAGAGCTCAATGCCTTCTGTAACAGCCCCCGGGTCCATGAGCAGCTCTTCCGGCTCCGTTATGACCTCCGTAAGGCACAAACGGCCAATTTCAATCCGCCGCCGGTCATCCGGCCAGGCTTTGGTCGGGTCATCGGTCGGATCGCCGTCTTCACCGAAGATCACATCAAGCTGAAAGATAACAGGTTCGTCCTTCAGGCGAAGCTCAAGCTCATCCTCCAGGTAGCGGTCCGGCTGCTGCCGGGCATCTGCTAGCGATAGCGAACGCACGCCGGCTTCAGGTTTCCACTCGAATTTGACCGGCCGCTTGCGGCCTTCCGTATCAACAAAAAAATAAGCATGGATGCAGTAATACTGCAGCTCGGCATAACTGGCGGGCGGCTTCAGCTTGTTCAGGCTGAGAAAGCTTTCCTTGCTCTCGCTGAAATGCGTGGTGATCTCTTTCATGAGCTCGAGCGGCCCCAGATTGCCTTCCTGTGCTTTGTGCGCGGTGCGGACGATATCGACAAAAGATTCAGGCGTCCGGGCAAAAAATACCGGCACAGTAGCTCCTACAAGGCTCGTACTCCCTCCGTCCGGCAGGCTGAACTGCACAGCCATGCCTTTGGCCGGGGAGAGCAGATCGGCCAGCGCCGGATCGGTGGAGCTGCCGGAGAAACGGACCACCGCCGCCGACTCCTGCTCCTGCAGATGTGCAGCAGTGGTAAAGGCGGCAGCAAGCCCGTTCGGCCGGAACACAGCACGGCAGCAGATGCCTCTGGCGTGGGCGCGGCGGTAGCCGGGGTGGACGCCGGATAAGCCCTCGATAGCGTTGACCGCTTGTGCGGCGAGGCCGGTGTTCTCCGCTGCCGGAATGCTGCCGGTTGAACTGGAATCCTTCATCATGCTGTTCCCTCCTGGCTTACTTCATATTTTATAGACTCCGAATCTTATACTCTATTCCATTCATAACCACGCGGGTTTCGAATTAAACTTCTGACGGGTCCGGCGTCCGGGCAATCTGGTGGCACTTCATGTTTCTGCCAGTATTTAAGCGGTGATAACATACTCTATCTCTGGTATACTCTGGGCAAAATGGTAGTGAGAGAGGGTCTGGCAGTAACGTGAAGAGAATATTGGGAAGAATCGCAACCGGAGCCGCCGCTGTCATGTGTGCAGCTGCTATTTACACTACATACACCCCGGCCGCGTCAGCAGATGCCGCGCAGCCTTTTAATGATATCGCAGCCAGCTATGCCAAAAATGAAATCATAGACTTATATAACAAGAAGATCATAACCGGAACCTCAGAGAACAGCTTCTCGCCCCAGGGTCTGGTATCCAGAGCGGAGCTCATTACCATGCTGGGCCGTCTGCTGAAGCTGGAACCCGTCAACAGTCCGCTCTCACCGTATACTGATGTGGCACGGAGCGCCTGGTATTATGGCTGGATCCAGGCGGCAGTCCAGCTGGAGCTGGCCGGCGGAACCTCAGAGCGGACCTTTGTCCCGGCGCAGCCGGTCACCCGCCAGGAGGCTGCAGCGCTGCTCGCCCGGACGTTTAAGCAGACAGGGAACGCAGCGGATGTGCAGGCTGTCTTCCGGGACAGCGGGACAATTGCCACCTGGGCGGGCGGTGCAGTAGCGGCCGTTAGCAGTTTAGGCTTAATGAAGGGCGACCAGACAGGCGCTTTCAGGCCTGCGGCTCCTATCACAAGACAGGAGACTGCGGTGCTTATCTATCGGGCGCTGCAGCAGCAGCGTTGGGTGACTGAGCTTGAGGGGGATAAGAACCCGCAGATCGTAATGGGCTGGCAGTATGGCCAGACTGCGGCAGAGTATAAGAACAGCGTACTGCAATCCAATGTGAACACCTTATCTCCACGCTGGTATTTCGTAGGGGGTACCGGAACGGTATCAGATTCGACAGTGGCTTCAATGGTTACCTGGGCGAAGAATAACGGCAAGAAGATCTGGCCGATGGTCGGGAACCGCTTTGATCAGGCTGCTACACATCAGCTGCTGTCCAGTACGGCAGCACGAACGGCGGCAGTTAATCAGTTGGGGGCGCTTGTCAGCAAATATGATCTGGACGGCCTGAATCTCGATTTCGAGAACGTGGCTGCGGCCGACAAGGCTGCGTTGACAGCCTTTGTTACACAGCTGGCCGGTAAGCTGCACGCTCTCGGCGCTGTACTCTCGGTAGATGTATCGCCAGATCTCGGGACAGACTGGACGGAGGCCTTTGACTATGCAGCACTTGGCAAACAGGCCGACTACATGGTGATGATGGGCTATGATGAGCACTACACCGGGAGCCCGACTCCCGGCTCGAACGCTTCGCTGCCCTATGTCCGGCAGGCGGTGGGCAAGCTGCTGCAGGCGGTGCCGGCCGCGAAGGTGATTTTGGCCATGCCGCTGTATACACGCGACTGGACGCTGAAGCAAGGCTCCGTCCCGGCATCATCCGTTGAGCTGTCTCTTGCCGAACAGAATCAGCGCGTCAGCAGCTATGGTCTGCGGCCGGTCTGGAACAGCACGCTCGGGCAATATGTGGTCAGCTATACCGGTCAGCTGAAGCACACCATCTGGCTGGAGGAGGGCCGCTCCCTGACGGCCAAGTTCAATCTGGCCGCCCGGCAAAAGCTGGCCGGCATCGCCTATTGGCATATCGGCGGCGAGAGCCCGGACATCTGGACCAGTATCAGCAATGCGGAGAGGTACGCGGGGTACTCATTCTAGGTGATGTAAGGTGGAGGAGTGAAGGTAAAGGGAAGGATGGGGAGCCGGGGGCTTTGTGTGAGGAGTGTGGAAGAGTAAAGAGTGAATAGTGAAGGGCGATGGATGAAGAGTGAAGAGTGAAAAATGAGTGGAAGAGATTGAAGTGTAGAGATCAGGGAGAGAAGAATGAGTAGTAGAGATTGAGAATAGAGATTAAGGAATGAATAGTTGTGAGTGAGAACTGTAGGTGGGAGAATGAGCTGCGGAGCATGAAACTGAAGTAATGGAAGTGGTAGAGGAGTTCGTACAGAACGCGAATCGCAACCACAGACCACAGACCGCAGACCGCAGACCGCAGACCGCAGACCGCAGACCGCAGACCGCAGACCGCAGACC
>NZ_LRAC01000167.1 GCF_001517085.1 Paenibacillus sp. DMB5 | reverse complement strand
AAACGGACGAAGAACGTCCCGTACTCCAAGCTTATTGGGGTGCGGGACTTTTTTGTGTTGGAGAGGAGAATGGGGTAATGGGATTTACTGAGGAACATTTGAAATGGATTAATTTTCATAAGAAGGGCAGGAGCGGTGAAAGGCTGGACCGCCTTGTGCGTGGACACGGACATGGAGAAAAGTTGTTTGTTGAGCGGGTATGGTGGCCTATTTTCGGCCATATGGATGACTTGCATCCTGAGTATGAGGTTTCGGACTGGCGGGGAAGACCGTATTTTGTTGATTTTGTGTGGAAGCGGGGGCAGATAAAGGTGGCTATAGAGGTAAAAGGTTATGGCCCGCATGTGCAGCAAATGGACCGGACGAGGTACAGGCAGGAGCTCAATCGGGAGACTTATCTGCAAATAGCGGGTTATCAGGTGGTCGCCGTTCCCTATGATGATTTGGAATCGGCACCGGATTTGACAATCTCGCTGTTTAAGTCCTTGTTGGCCCCAACTTTGATGATCAATGCCGATGATGTTGAGCAACACTATACAAGACTGGAAAAAGAGATTATGCGAATAGCGGTACGTTGGGACGGGCTGATCCGACCTGCGGATCTGGCGAACGGGCTGGGAGTTGACTCACGTACCATCCGTAAATCATTAAGCCGGCTATGTGAAAGAGGTAAGCTAAGGCCTGTCCCGGCGAAGGGAAGCAGCAGAGTCTGCCGTTATGAATGTGTTCCTTCCATGATGGATAGCGGAATATGGTAGAGTGAAGCCGATCGCCAGAATGAAGCACAAAAATGCCCTTGATTCCGGCCAAAGTCGGCTGAACGCCGAAATGAAGGGCAAAAATGCCCTTGATTCCGGTGAAAGCCGTCGACACCCAGCCTGCTCGGAATCTTTTCCTTCTATATAATATAGTCCAGTCCAAGAGCTTTCCCTGCCGGCCGAATATACATGCTACTAGATTCAATCTCCATATTGAAGAGGTGGTATAAATGAAACGGCATTCGGCAGCGGGAAAGCGGCGCACCCAATCTGCAAGGACACGATTAATCTCCAAGCTAAGCCCCGGCCTAAAAAAGAAGCTCAGCGGCTCTACTCAACAGCCCAAGCAACCCAAACCAGGATTGAAACGTAAGACAAAAGCCTACACCGTTAATTTTGCCGTGATCGGAGACAGCCATGTGGGCTATGCGAACAGCTCAGCTATCTTTAAAGACCTGTTGCCGAAGGCGGCAGGCAGCGGGAATAAACGGTTTTTCATTTTCGGCGGAGATAATGCACAGGCCGGGGCGAATCACGGGAAAGATGCGGATGCGTATTACAGGGATTTTAAAAATATAGTCACTTCCACACTCGGCAGCACTCCCTACAAAGCTTCGATAGGCAACTGGGAAGCCAGCACCCGTCCGCTGTTCACCAAGTACCTTGGAGCGGTAACGGGGAGAATCAATTTTCCGGGAACTCAGGGGCTGGTCCGGTATGTATGGCTGGACTGTGCACTGGGAAGCTTTTCGGCGGACAGCATTAATCTGCTCAAAAACTTAGACGACCGCTACTATTATATAATCGACTTTCACTGGCCGCTCCAGATCAGCGGGATTACAGTGGACCCCAGCCATGTGCTCAGCGCAGCGGAGACGGCGAAATTTTTTGCAGCGATCCCTGATAAGGTGAGAGATAAGGTGCTGGCTATTTTCACCCATCACGGCCATAAATTTTTCCGCAAGCTGACCAATATTTATCCGGGCTTCACCAAGACGAAATTTTTCGTCACCGGCTGCTCCGGCGATTATAAATGTAAGCCAAGCGGCGACCGGGGATATTACAACGGGACATTGAGCATTAACGGCTCCGCTGTCACGGTAGATGCGTATAAAGTAACTGTATGATGGGAACCCGCTATATGTGCTGAACCCAGACTCCGCCGCCGCTGGAGTGAGATGGGGGAGTATCCGGTGAAGCTTACGAATGAACAGAAATAAACCCAAAGCCGCGCAGAGATGCGCGGCTTTGGGTTGTGGCTAGCTTTTATTTTCGGCTGGCTAGTCCGTCGAATCTAGTTTGGAGCCATCCAGCGGCGATTCAAGTGCAGATATTAACCTACGATTTATCAATCCGCTAAGTCACTTACCGGTTACTGCACGCTGAGATTGTCCCAATTCACCTGAAACTCCTTCAGCATGCCTTCCTTGGTCAGCTTGCCGCCCAGATAACCTTGTATGCTGCTCGACAGCTCCTGCGGCATCCCGTTCGGCAGGCGCGACCAGTTCCAGGTCAGGGCCTGATCCTTATCCGTATATTCCTGCACCTCTGCGCCAAGTGAGCCGAGCTCCTCTACGGTTCCCTCAATGCTGTCGAGCGCAGGGATGAACTGAAATTCCTTGGTGATGTAGGTTTTGCCGGTTTCGGAGGTGACGAGCCAATCCAGAAATACCTTGGCTTCCTCTTTGACAGGGGAGTACTTGTTAACGACCCAGTTACTTGGAACGCCCACATACAGCTTGTCGTTGTCTTCGGCTGTATCGTCGATAGGCATCGGCAGGATGCCGAGGTTCAGTTCCGGATCAATACCGTCGATCTGGCCCTGGGTCCAGTTCCCCTGCTGCATCATCGCCGCTTCCCCGCTTGCAACCATGGTGACCTGGGTGTTGTAATCGGTCGAGAGCGGATTCCTGTTGCCGTACTCCACCGTCAGATCCAGCAGGTCGATCCACTGGGAGAAAATAGGGTCACCGGCAAAGGTCTTTGAGCCGTCCGTCAGCCCGTCGATAAATGCCTCAGGATCAGGCTGCTGGGCAAAAGCCACGTTCACATTGTGGTTCCCGAGGACGAACCATTCCTGATACCCGTTGGCAAACGGCGTAATGCCCGCCGCCTTCAGCTTCTCAGCTGCCTCTCTCAGTTCGGTTAGCGTCAGCGGCTTCTCGGTGATTCCGGCCTGCTGGAACAGGTCCTTATTATAGATAAAGCCATAGCCTTCCAGATTCATCGGCATGCCGTAGAGCTTGCCGTCAACAGTCATCTGTTCCGCGGCAAGCGGCTTTACATCCTTGGCCCAGGCTTCGCCGCTGAGGTCCTCCAGATATTCCAGCCACATGTCGCGCTCATTATTGCCGCCGATCGTGAAAATGTCCGGCTCATCCCCGGACGAGAACTTGGCGCGCAGGGAGGCACCGTAGTCGCTGCCGCCGCCGACACTCTGGATTTCAAGACGGATATCAGGGTGTTCCTTTTCAAATTCCGTTTTCAGCGAGGCCAGCGCCTCGGATATTTCAACCTTGAACTGGTAGATATGCACCGTTTTTATTCCATCCGCATTGCCGCTGCCGCGTCCGCAGCCGGAGATAAGTCCAGCCAGCAGCAGAGAGCAAGCGAGGAGAATTCCACGTTTTTTGTTCATATCGATTCATCCTCTCAGCCTGAAAAGTACGTTACCATGCGTTAGCCCTTAACAGAGCCCTGGGCAATGCCTTCAATAATATACTTCTGCATCAGCAGGAAAAAGATAACCACCGGCGTAATGCCGAGCACGAGACCCGGGAGCGCCAGATCCCACTGCTTGGTGTATTGTCCGAAGAAGCTGTAGGTCGCGATCGGAATCGTCCGCAGCTCCGGGCTCTGCAGAATCAGTGAAGGCATAAGGTAATCATTCCAGATCCACAGCGTGTTCAGAATGATGACCGTTACAATGATCGGCTGCATAAGCGGCAGGACTATCCGGAAAAACGTGCCGTAAGGGCTACTCCCGTCCACCCGCGAGGCTTCTTCAATGTCAATCGGCACCGACTTTACAAAGCCGTGGAACAGAAATACAGTCATCGGGGCACCGAACCCCAGATAAGCGAGGATCAGCCCGGCAGTCGTATCCATCACGCCAAGGCCGCTGACGATTTGTACCAGCGGAATCATGATAGCCTGAAAAGGAATGACCATAGCCGCCACGAGTGCGATATAAAGAATTCGGTTATACAGGCTGTTATTGCGGACCATTTTATAGGCAGACATGGAGCACAGGAAGGCCAGCAGAATATTACTGGCTACCGTGACGATCAGGGAGTTCAGAAAAGCATGCGGAAAAGCAGTCGCTTTCCACGCCTCGGCGTAATTGCTCCACTGGAACGCTGTAGGCAGTGCAGCGGAATCAGACAGAATCGCACTGTAGCTTTTGACCGAGTTGGCCAGCAGAAAATAGAACGGAACAAGAAATACCAAAGCCAGTAGAATGAGCAGCAGCTCAGCCGCCAGCAGGGGGACCCTGTACTTTTTGACGGTAGTCTCCATTACAGCTCCACCTCTCTTTTCTTGGTTGCCCTAACCTGCAGCAGGGAGATAACCGCCACAATCAAGAAGAAAACCATAGCTTTCGCCGAGCCCATTCCGAACCGGCTGATCGTGTAGGCTTCATTGTAGATATTGAGCGCTACCGATTCGGTAGCCTTGAAAGGACCGCCCTTGGTCAGCGACAGGTTCAGGTCGAACAGCTTGAAGGACCAGGAGATCGACAGGAACAGGCAGACCGTTACCGCCGGCATGACCAGCGGAATGGTTACATGGCGCAGCGTCTGCATCAGCCCGGCACCGTCCACCCGGGAGGCTTCAATCAGGCTCTGCGGCACATTGTTAATCGCGGAAATGTAGATGACCATGAGATAGCCGGCATTTTGCCAGACAAATACAATGACGATTGCCCAGAACGCTGTTCCTTCCGTACCGAGCCAAGGCAGATTAAAGAACGGCCAGCCGGTTGCAGCCCCGATTGAGGCAAACCCTCTGACAAAAATAAACTGCCAGATGAACCCGAGCAGCAGTCCGCCGATGACATGGGGCACAAAAAAGACGGTCCGCAGCAGATTGCGGGTGAACAGCTTGCGGGTCAGCACGTAAGCAAGTGCGAAGCCGAGCAGGTTGGTCAGCACAAGACCGAATAAAGTGAACTTGGCCGTAAACCAGAACGAATTCAGAAAGGAAGGGTCCTTGGTGAAAATATGTAAATAGTTCCTCAGCCCGGTCCACTCGACATGACGCGAGATCCCGTTCCAGCTGGTAAACGAATAATACAGCCCCAGGAAGAACGGAATCAGAACAATAACAAAGAAAAACAATGACGTCGGCCCGACAAAAATGAACTGCTGCATCAGGCGTGATCGCTTACTACGGTCCATCATTCCTCACTCCTTTGTGTAAAGTTAAGCATTTGATTTAATAACCGGAAGGGTGATTAACCGAATCATTTTTGCTTAATATTGACAGCCCTTTCATAGTGACGTTATGGTAGACTGGTCAGAAGAAAAGGGAGGCTGAGGCAGTTGACAGGGCTACTAGGCAATCATTTTGTTACGCAGATAGGCATTCTGGTGAATGATGTGGAGAAGGTAAGCGCGGCATATGCAGCATTTTTCGGGCTGGAGCAGCCGGAAATTGTGGTTACGGATACAGCTGAACTTGCGCAGACCCGGTATAACGGTGAAAAGACGGAGGCACGGGCGAAGCTGGCCTTTTTTGACATGGGGTCACTGCAGCTGGAGCTGATTGAGCCGGACCACCAGCCGAGCACCTGGCGCGACTACCTGAATGAGCACGGAGAAGGCCCGCATCATATTGCATTTGTGATTGAAGGTATGCAGGATAAGATCATGTTACTTGAAGGCAAAGGGTTTGCGCTGCAGCAGAAAGGTGAATATACTGGCGGACGTTACGCGTATATGGATACTTTTAAGGAATTGAAGGTACTCGTAGAGCTGCTGGAGAACGATAATTAATAATGGTTAACCCATAGAGGAGGACTTACGGATGGAAAATATTCTTATAACCGGTGCCGGCCGCGGACTGGGGCTGGATCTGACCGCTGAGGCGCTGGAACGCGGATATTCGGTGATTGCGGGTGTACGCAACCCGGACGGGCAGGCTGAGGAATTGTCCAGGCTTGCGGCTGAATACGGGGAAAAGCTAACTGTCGCCAAGCTGAATGTTACGGATGAAGCGGGAATTGCAGCGCTGGCTGCTGAGCTTAAAGAGCAGGGCCGCACGCTTGGTGCCATCATCAACAACGCAGCTGTGCTGACTGCACGCAATACACCGGTTGAAGCGCTTGACCTGCAGGACATGCTCACTACAATGGACATTAATTTGTACGGGCCTATCCGTGTGGTCAAGCATTTCCTGCCGCTGCTTACGGAAGCAGAGCCGTCCATTATTAATATCTCGTCGGAAGCGGGGAGCATCACCAATGCATATCCCGGAGACTATCCGTACAGCATCTCCAAGACAGCGCTCACTATGTTCTCCCAGCAGCTGCATGTATATCTGCAGGAACGCGGAGTGTATGTGCTCAGCGTCCATCCGGGCTGGATGCATACGGATATGGGCGGGGAGAAGGCGCCGACTGATCCGCGTCAAAGTGCCAGGGGCGTGCTTGATCTGATTGAGCAGCGTACAGCTCCTGAGGGCCATTTCAGGTTTGTGGATTATACGGGTAAGGATATGAAGATATAGGCAAGGATTAAATATTCCCGGTATACAAAAGCGGTAAGGCATCGTCCGGAAGGAGCGCCTTACCGCTTTTTGCATTAGCCGTATCATCCCATAGCGCCTATCCGCAGCAAATCCTCCAGCTTGCCCTCATCGATGGGCTTCTGCAAAGAGTCCATGCCTCCCCGGCAGAAGGCATCCAGCACAAATTCGTGGCTGCTGGTAACGATGATTCTGCTGTGCGGGCAGGAATCCCTGCCGGCCAGAAGCTCCCCGCTGAGCAGAAGCAGCTTGGCATCGGTCACAATAATATCCGGCTGGTGGGCAGCAATCAGCTGAACTGCCTGCTGATCGCAGCCGGCCTCCAGGATATCTTCATTTCTATACGCAAGCTTTTTCAGCACCGGTTTGAGGGAATCGCGTACTTGGGCTGTATCATCAATCAGCAGAATCTTCATCACGGGGTTCCTCCTGTTTGAATAGGGCTTTTGTCGGATGTTTCCTTTAATGATGCTGATTGCGGGATCATAAGCACAAAAGCGGCAACGAGCAGCAGCAGGCAGCCCCAGTAAGCGTGACGGTAACCGAGCAGCTGTGCCGCTGCCCCGCCTGCCAGACTGCCGAACAGTCTGCCCAATGTAGACGCATTAGTATATAAGGTTGAGGCATAGCCGGGCAGATCCGGCAGAAGATCCTGTATATAGCTGATGCCGACCGCCGAAATCACCGCGACGAAAAAGGCCAGCAGTACCTGTCCGGCAATAATCTGCCACAGCCCGCCCGAGCATAGAACCAGCACATAATAGGCTCCGCCCAGCGCAATTCCCCACAGCAGCAGGAGGCGGTTGGAATATTTGGCTGACAAAATACCGAGCAGCAACATAAAAGGAATTTCAAGTAGTGCACATACACTGGAGACGGTAGCAACATTCTGCGTGCTGCCGCCCAGCGTGTTAATAATGAACAGTGAGATATTCAGGTTGTTCATCCAGTGTCCCGAATAAAGCAGCGTCATGACGAGAAAAGGAATAAGCACCCGGGCATCCTGATGAAGCTTCAGCGGCTTTTGGGGCTGTACCAGCGCAGCTCCTGCATGTGACGGACGTTTGGCGGTGCAGAGCATCAGCACGGCATTGATGATAAAGATCAGTGAGGTTCCGGTAAAAATCCCCTGAAATCCACTATGCCTCAGCAGAACCGCTCCAATCAGCGGGCCGGTAATGAAACCCAGTGAAAACATCGAGCGGAGTGTAGAATTGGCAAAAGCGTGATCAGTACTGCTGCTGGCGTTCACAGCCTCGCGGGCGCTGGCGAACAGCTGGGGCATAGCCGGTGCGCCGATGGCGGTGAATACTGTCATATAGGCCAGCAGCAGGTAGAACTCATGAATGAACAAATAACCCGAAAAAGCTATAGCGTTGAAAAACATGGCCGTAACCATGAGGGTTTTACGGTTCATACCGTGATCAGAGCGTCTGGCAATGAACGAGCTGAGGGTAACGCCGCTAATCAGCGTAACAGCGGTGAAGATGCCGAAGACACCGGCGGATACGCCTATCTCTGAAGTGAAATAGACGGCCAGAAACGGGGAGCTGATGGATATTCCCATCCCCTGCAGCATCATACAGATCATAAATGCGGTATAGCCTGGAATGCCGAGCAGCCGGCGGATACGGATAGACATAGGTTGAACTTTCTCCTTTGAGCTTCCTTGCGGTGTTCTCTTTGATTTGGTTATAGTATAGTTAATGGTTTGGGCTTCGTGAATGTTTTATCTGATTATATACCTCTACTATTTGGCTGGGATGGTGACAATTATGGATCTGAGGCTGCATGCCTGCGCGTATTCCTTTCATACGCTGCCGTACAGATCAACCTTTACGCCGCCGCCCTTTTTTCTGTTCAGGCTGCAGGTGGTCGGAAGCTGCCGGGCACTTGTAGACGGAAAAATGTGTCTGATCGGGCCCGGGGATCTGCTGGTTTACCGTCCCGGTGAGCCCTATCATCTGCAGGTGGAGGAGATGGACGGGAAGATTGAAAGCGGGGATTATTACCTGCTCTGTGAAGGTTCATGGATTGAAGCCTGGTGGGAAGCCCAGCCGCGGCAGACGCTGCAGCGCATTCATCTGGATGCCGGCATGCTGTCCCTGTGGCAGCAGCTCAGCATGGAGCAGCACCGGATTGTGCAGTATAATCCCGAGCTGATCCGTCATCTGCTCTGCGCGCTCTGCCTGTCGCTGGACCGTCTGCCGGTGGAGACGCTTCCCCGCCAGGATGCGCCCGGGCGGGGAAGCGAGCCGGTGCTGCGGATGAAGCGCTACATCAATGAGCATGCGCTTAACCGGCTGAAGGTTGCGGATGTGGCCCGTTTTGCCGGACTCAGTGTTTCGCGGGCGGTGCATCTGTTCAAGGAGCAGACCGGCTATACGATTATTCATTATGCACAGGAAATCAGGCTGTCCAATGCGCTCGAGCGCATCCGCTTCACCGATTTGAGCCTTGAGGCCATTGCCGGAAGCTGCGGATTCCCGACATACTCCTATTTTCATAAGATTTTTAAAGCCAGGTTCGGCATTTCGCCCAAGGAATTCCGTAATCACAGCCCTGAGAACGTGCCGGAGGGCGATTATGTGATAACAAGCGGCACAGAGATCAAGCTGACCGGGATGTCCCCTGATGCGCTCAGGTTTTTGAAGACAGAATGAAATCTCTAATTTTGAACTGATTTTTCCGTCAATTGTCCTGGTGTTTCTGAAAGCGGTTATCTTTTATGATTAAGTAGTATGAAACCGTTATCATATAGAGCTGAGGAGTGACTATGGATGGAAACCGCGACATATCCTTTCCAGCAGACCGGACTGCCGCTTAATGAACGTGTGCAGGATCTGCTGTCCCGATTGACTTTGGATGAAAAAGTAAGCTTGATTCCGCAATATCAGGCGGAGATTGAGCGTTTGGGCATAGGTGCCTATAAGCACGGTACGGAAGGAGCGCACGGCATCTCCTGGCTGGGCAAAGCCACCTCTTTTCCGCAGCCTGTCGGACTGGCCTGCACCTGGAACCCTGAGCTGCTGAAGCAAGTCGGCTCGGCGATCGGCGATGAAGCAAGAGCTTTTATAAAAAGAATCCGACGGTAAACGGACTGACCCTCTGGGCACCGACAGTTGATATGGAGCGCGACCCGCGCTGGGGGCGTACAGAAGAAGCCTATGGGGAAGATCCTGAACTGACCGGTCAGCTAAGCACTGCACTGGTTCAGGGGATTCAGGGTGATCATCCGGTGTACTTGAAAGCGGTAGCAACGCTTAAGCATTTTCTCGGCAACAATAATGAAATTAACCGCGGAGTAGATTCGTCCAGCATTGATCCGCGCAACCTGCGTGAATATTATCTGGAGGCCTTCAAACCTGCCTTCAAGGAAGGCGGGGCGCAGTCGATGATGACCGCCTACAATTCGCTTAATGGTGTGCCTGTTATTTTGCACCCTGCGGTCATGGATGTGGTCAAGGGCGAGTGGGAAATGGACGGGTTCATTGTAAGTGACGCCGGGGATTTGTTCGGTATTGTTAAAGATCATAAGTATTATGAATCCTTTGCCCGTTCCATGGCGGAATCGATCAAAAACGGGATCGACAGCGTAACCGAAGAGACAGCGGAAACGATCAAGGTCATTCATGAGGCATTGGCTGAGGGACTGCTCACCGAAGAGGACCTGGACCGTGCCCTGTTTAACACCTTCCGTGTCCGCTTCCGGCTTGGTGAGTTTGATCCGGAGGAAGGGAATCCGTATACAGCGATTGACGATTCCGTTATTCTGAGCAAGGCGCACAGTCAACTGTCACTGGAAGCGGCGAAGCAGTCGATTGTGCTGCTGAAAAATGAGAATGGCGCACTTCCGCTGAACCGGCAGGAGCTATCCAAAGTAGCTGTAATCGGACCGCTTGCGGACGAAGCCTTCAGAGACTGGTACTCCGGCACTTTGGCTTACGGAGTGACTCCACTGCAGGGTATGACCAAAAAGCTGGCCGGCAAGCAGGTGACCTTTGAAAGCGGCGATGACCGGATTATTCTGACCTCGGCTGACGTCGGGCAGGCTGTCGGTATGACCGGCGAAGACGGCAGGCTGGCTGTGCTGTATGATGCTCCGGAGCGCGGAGAATTGTTCCGCCATACAGCCTGGGGGTGGACCGCCAATACGCTTGAAGCGACAAGCCGCGGCCAGTATGTCACCTTGAACGATGCCGGAACCCTGACAGCTTCTGCAGACGAAATCTACGGCTGGTATGTGAAGGAATCGCTGGACCTTGTGCCTGAGGAAGACGGAACGATCAGCCTGCGCACATGGAACGGCAAGCCGATAACCGTTTCTTCAGACGGTACGCTTCAATCGGCGGAGCAGGATGATGCCGAGACCAAAGCGCATGCCTTCCGCAAGAACATCGTTGTGAACGGCGTGGAAGCTGCGGTTGCAGCGGCTAAAGCTGCCGAGGTTGCGGTTGTATTCGTCGGTAACCATCCGCTGCTGAACGGCAAGGAAGAAATCGACAGACCGGATATCGTACTGCCGGAAGAACAGGAGAATCTGGTAAAGGCGGTCTACGCGGCTAATCCGAACACGGTTGTAGTAATCGTCGGCAGCTACCCGATTACATCCACCTGGATCGACGAGCATATCCCGGCCGTGCTGTATACCTCACACAGCGGTCAAGAGCTGGGCAATGCGGTGGCAGAGGTGCTGTTCGGGGGCTACAGCCCGTCCGGCAAGCTGAATATGACCTGGTTCCGGTCTGTTGACCAGCTTCCTCCGCTGATGGATTACGATATCATCAAGGGAAAAAGAACATATATGTACTTTGACGGCGAGCCGCTGTATCCGTTCGGCCATGGCCTGAGCTATGCGCAGGTAGCCTACAACGAACTGGTGCTTAAATCCGCTGAGCTTGAACTTGATGATACGATCAGCCTTGAGGTAGAACTGGAGAACGCCAGTGCAGTGGACGGAGACGAGGTTGTCCAATTGTATGTACAGTCGCTGTCAACCCGGATCAAGCGCCCGCTCAAGCAATTGAAAGGGTTCAAGAAGGTTAGACTTGCGGCAGGAGACAAGCAGACCGTTGCTTTTTCCCTTCCTGTCTCTGAGCTGTCGTTCTGGGATGTAACCCGGGAACAGTACTGCGTGGAGGACGGAGAGTACAATATCCTGATTGGACGTTCGTCCGGCGACATCCGGCTGTCCGCGAAGATCAGAGTGCACGGCGAGGTTGTGCCGGCCCGTAATCTGTATCTCGCGGTAAAAGCGGAGAATTATGACGATTACGAAGCTGTTTACCTCGATGAGTGCAAGGCAGGCGGTTCATCGGTTCATCCGGTACAAGACGGCGCCTGGATCGGCTTCCATAACGTGCAGCTTGCGGAAGGAGCGGCGGGAGTTGAAGCATTGGTATCCTCTAGCCGCGGCGGCAGCATAGAGGTGAGAACCGGCAGTCCGGCAGGCAAGCTGGCGGCAACGCTGGAGGTACCGGCGGGCGGACAGCAGGAATGGAATACTCTGACTGCCGATGCAGGTATAGATGCTGGAACAGCTGATGTGTTCCTTGTCTTTACTGGTGAAGTTCTGCTCAGCCGGTTCCGGTTTACAGTGTAAATGCCCGGCAGTGAATTGTCAGGACAAGATGAATAAGTAAGGAGAAGCCCCGTTAATTCTGTGATCAGAATGGCGGGGCTTTTTTTTGTATGATCTGGGATAAAAATCATATCTAAAAAGGAACGTGCGTTCTAATATTGGCTAGTGGTTACTAATTTTATGGAGCTGATAGATATGGTGGAACTTGTAGATTTTCTACTGGCAGCCAAGAAAGCAACCTACGCCGGGAAGGGGCCAGAACGCTCACCGTCCCGTCCGGCATCCCATGATCTGGCGTTTGAACGCGGGAATCTGAAATATATGGATACCTATCTCGGGTCTGAAAGCTTTGCCGGGGAAGAAGCTCTATGAAAGGATGGTAAGCCCTTATGGGCGATGAATTATGCGGGACGTGTTATTGGAGACGGGTTCAGCGGGGATTTTCTGAAAGAAGCGCTGCTACAGGTTACGGCAGAGCTGCCGTTCAGAGGACCGGAGCTCTACACCAATGGACATTTTACTTATATCTGTAAAGTGGATGGGGATTTCAGCTGGTTCAGCGGTGCTGAAGAAATCCGCGCGGGAGAGACCAAAATTTATGAATGTGTATTCCACGGGGGCTTTATAAAATAGGCTCTTGTCGAAATTATTGTTGCTAATGAACAACCCCATTCAATTGGCGAGGTTGTTCATTTCTCCGTCAACGGCTTACTTCTGGAGCATTTGTAAAAGAATATCTTTGTGTTCCTTTGAAAGTTGCAATAAGGTGAAGTTGTTGTCTTGAATAAGGGATTTAATCATACTTGCTTCTTGTCTTGCGAGGTTATATAGAGATTTGTCGATTGTGCCGTTAAGCAATGCTTCATCAAGTTCATCTGAATCCTTTTGTATTACTTCTCCTGATGGCATTACGATAATATCTAAGAACAAATCGTCCATCCAAGGTACGTTATCCTCGCTCACACCATTCATATAACAGATATCAATATACCACTGTACAATTTGTCCTTTTTCGTCAAACATCGTAGTCACTGAATGATGCTTATCACAAGGGAATTGTTGAAGCCATAAGTATCCGTCATTTACAATGCAAATATGTTGGTCAGAGTATTTAACGTATAGGGGCTCTTTAACTTTGGCAATCTTCAGGAGTGATAAGTAACCTTTAAAATGATCCGTTTCAAGATATGACTGGGCATACTCTCTTTCCAGTACTCGTTTCCAATCGGAACGGTCCCCATATTTTCTCTTCAAGGGTGCATCTCCCTTCGCCCTTTAAAGTTGGCTTGCCACGCTCATACTGATTTAAATGAACGTATTGGACTCATCGAACTGTTCATATAGCTTTAACCAATCCATTGTGGTCATCTCCCAACCTATAAAAACATGGGAAAAATAAACCCGCCAGGCTGTGTAATCACGCAGCCTGACGGGTTATTAATGCTGTCTGCCTCAGTCCCCGCCGCCGCCGCCGCCGCCGGAATCGCCGCCACCGCCGCCGGAATCACCGCCGCTGTGGCCTCCGCTGTCCCATCCCCCGTGACTGCTGTGCCCGCTGTCATGACTGCTCCAGCTGCTGCCGCCATGGTGATGGTCATGATGACTATGATTGTGCTGGCTATGATGTCCGTGATGCTTCTGGGTGCTGTCAGGATCATCATTACGGTGAAGATCACTTGTGAACATGTTAGGGTCCGCCCCGGTGAAGAAATAATGGTCTGATGAGCTGCTGCTTCCCCCGCGGCCGTTTTTTCTGCCTCCATTTCCATTATTACGTGCTACAGCCTGAGCAATGATAACCAAAAAAACCCCGGCAAAAATAATTCCTATAACCAAGCTGATTCCGCTCCTTTTTTAGGAAGTGAATAAAGAGGACTTCTAAAGCGATCATACCATAATTTTCAAAAAAAGTTGTGTGATCCGGTTCCAGGCTAATAATAATTTCCCATATCATGCCTAAACTGCCTGGGAGTGAAACCCGTAAATTTTTTGAAAACCTTGGTAAAGTAACTCTGATCGTTAAAATGCAGGCGGGTGGCAATGTCCGACAAGGTGATGCCGGGCAGCGTCATCAGGCGCTTGGCTTCCTCTATCCGTTCGCGCTGGATATAATCGCTTACAGCCAGTCCGGTTTCTTTCTTGAACAGGTGAGACAGATAGCTGGGATTTAGTCCGGCAACTTCCGCCAGCCTGCCGAGTGTAATTTCCTCGTACAAATGGTTAAAAATATAATTCTGGCACAGGGCAGACATGCGGGAATGCTTCGATCTGCGGTTATCACGGACCCGGTCGGCGAAATCGCATAGAGCGGCAGTCTGGGCGCGGTCCACAGCCGGAATATCATTTAGCTCCTCGATGTGCTGTATATGGAAATCACTGAGGGTGTAGGCAATCTCCCAGAACAAGCCACCTTCGATCGCTGCCCGGGTCGCCAGGGTGATGGAGGAGACAGCCAGGTTTTTTTTGCTGCGCAGCCGGCTTTTTTTGGATAGCAGGCCAAAGCTTTCTTCGGAAAATGCAGCCTGGCTCGCCAGCAGCCCCTCCTTATCCCCGGCTGCAATAAAACGGAACATTTCGCGCTCCAGCATCGGGTCATGATGCAGCCACTCATTCTCCCGCCGGTAAGAAAGGTCAAGATCCGGCCCGTTACCGGTATACTCTGCTGACTGCTGAACCGGGGCAGTCAGCAGCAGGTCGGTAACCGACAATTCTTCTCCGGTTACGAGCGTATGCAGCAGAAGGGCCGCGTGGTACCACCTCGTCCGGCTCAGCACCGGCAGGCTGCGGTAGTATTGCAGCCAGCTCTCCTGCTGGCTTGGGGCAAGATTATAATCACGCATCAGGTCTGCCGCGTTATCACCGGTAATCGGTGCCGATAGAACAGGCCCGATAATAACAGTTCCGGAGGAACCGGGCTGCCCGTCAGGGAGCCGGAGCAGAATGAACTGCTCCAGGAAGCCTGTCGTATACAGGAGCGGGAGGGATGACACGCCACCGCTCTGATCCCGGGCTCCGGTCTGCTGGGCGGCGAAATCCGAAACCTCATCCAGCAGACTGCCGCTTCCCTGCAGTGTGGCCCGGCACTCAAAGGACGCAGGCAGGACCACATGTATACTGCCGCCGGTATCCAGCCAGAATACCGGAATACGATAAGCCTCATAGATTAGCTTGCAGATATATGAAATCCGTCCTTTGGCGTCATCAGATTCAAGCATAAGCTCATCTCCTTTTGTCCAATAAAAATACCAAAATTCAAATGAAAATACCATAAAATGATGCGGAGCTTCGTTAAAATAAATAAAAAAGAAAACGCATACTTGGGAGGCTGACATAGTGACAAAGGCGAAGACTACATCCGACATCCGTAATCTGATTGCACAAATGACCCTGGAAGAAAAGGCCGGGCTCTGCTCGGGGCTGGATTTCTGGCATACAAAGGGCATTGAACGGCTGGGCATTCCTTCTGTAATGGTGACGGACGGACCGCACGGCTTGCGGAAGCAGCAGGAAGGCGCGGACCATCTGGGGCTGCACAACAGTGTGCCGGCAACCTGTTTTCCTTCGGCGGCAGGACTTGCCTCTACCTGGGACCGTGATTTAATTACAAAGGTTGGTGAAGCGCTCGGAGCAGAGTGCCAGGCGGAGAATGTAGCTGTGCTGCTCGGTCCGGGCAACAATATCAAACGTTCGCCGCTGAACGGGCGGAACTTTGAGTATTTTTCAGAAGATCCGTTTTTGGCCTCAGAGCTGGCAGCAAGTCATGTACGTGGTGTACAAAGCCAGGGTGTCGGAACATCGCTCAAGCATTTTGCCGCCAACAACCAGGAGCACCGCAGAATGTCTGTCGATGCCGTCATTGATGAACGGACGCTGCGGGAGATCTACCTGGCCAGCTTCGAAGGAACCGTCAAGCAGAGCCAGCCCTGGAGCGTTATGTGCTCCTACAACCAGGTGAACGGCGAGTTTGCTTCCGAGAGTGAAACGCTGCTGACCAAGGTGCTGCGCGATGAGTGGGGTTTTGAGGGTTTTGTAGTATCCGACTGGGGTGCGGTGAATGAGCGGGTGAAGGCGCTCCGGGCCGGACTGGAGCTTGAAATGCCGGCAAGCGGCGGGATTGGCGATGCCAAGATTGTAGCGGCTGTCAACAGCGGCGAACTGCCGGTGGAGACGCTGGATAAGGCTGTGGAACGGATGCTGTCCTTTGTTTTCAAAAGTGTGGAGAGTCGCAAGGAGAATGCCTCATTCGATAAGGATAAGCACCATGCGCTGGCCCGTCAGGTCGCCCGGGAGAGTATGGTGCTGCTGAGAAATGAAGGGGGCATTCTGCCGCTGGCGAAGAGCGGAACGATTGCCATTATCGGCGAATTTGCCAAAAAACCGCGCTATCAGGGCGGCGGCAGCTCGCATGTGAATCCGACGAAGCTGGATGATGCCTTTGCCGAGATGCAGGCGGTTGCCGGAGCTTCTGCCGGCTTCCTGTATGCGCAGGGGTATGAGCTTGAAAGCGATGAGGTCAATGAGCGACTGCTGAAAGAGGCACAGGAGGTCGCGGGTCAGGCGGATGCTGCCGTGCTGTTCATCGGACTGCCCGACAGATACGAGTCGGAAGGCTATGACCGCAGCCACCTTTCGCTGCCGGTCAGCCATAAGGCGCTGATAGATGCGGTAGCGGAGGTCCAGGGAAAAGTTATCGTTGTGCTGAGCAACGGATCGCCGGTGGAGATGCCCTGGCTGTCCAAAACCAAAGCGGTGCTGGAGGGGTATCTCGGCGGACAGGCTTTTGGCGGCGCAGTTGCCGATCTTCTCTTTGGTGTTGTAAGCCCAAGCGGCAAGCTGGCTGAGACCTTCCCGCAGAAGCTGAGCGACAACCCCTCGTTCCTGAACTTCCCGGGGGAAGGGGACAGGGTAGAGTACAAGGAAGGGCTGTTCGTCGGCTACCGTTATTATGATAAAAAAGAAATCGAGCCGCTGTTCCCGTTCGGCTTCGGACTGAGCTATACCAGCTTTGAGTACAGCAATCTGTTGTTGAATAAACGAAGTCTTCAGGATACTGAGACAGTAGAGGTTACAGTAACCGTGAAAAACACCGGCACTGTAGCCGGCAAAGAAACCGTACAGCTCTATGTCAGCGATGTGGAGAGCAGTGTGATCCGTCCGCTGCAGGAGCTGAAAGGCTTCACCAAAATAGCGCTCCAGCCGGGTGAAGCGCAGGAAGTTACATTTACATTGGATAAGCGTTCGTTCGCCTATTATGATGTGAAGCTGGGAGACTGGCATGTAGAGAGCGGAGAATTTACGATTGCATTGGCTGCTTCTTCACGTGACGTCCGTCTCACCACCCAGGTGGAAGTTATCTCGACTAGAAAGACGGCGGCCAACTTCCATCGTAACACCACAGTGGGTGATTTGCTGGAAAATCCGCTGACCGCCGACAAGGCGAAGCACTACAGCAGCATTTTCGGTCTGGAAAGTGCGATGGAGGACAATCCTGAAATGTTCCTCGCGATGATGAAATATATGCCGCTGCGCGCACTGGTCAACTTCGGCCAAGGCAAGTATACCGAAGAGAATCTCGCCGATGATCTCCGTGAGCTGAACGCCCTGGCCGGACAGGAGTAGCCGCTTGAGGTTATCTGAAAAGCTGGCAGTAGTTGTGTAGACCTCGCCCCAAATGGGGCGGGGTCTTTTTTTGGGGAGGATAAAGGGATTTTTCCCTCTAAGTGGGATGAAAGCGACCAGTTTTGGAGGAAATCGAGGGATTTTTCCCTTTAAGTTGGATGTAAGTAGCCCATTTGGAAGGAAATAGAGGGATTCTTCCCCTCTAATTCGGCGACACGTTACGCCACAGCTTATGATTAGTTTGTTGGGCATTAGTAAGCGTATATAGCCCGCTCGCAGAGCAGTACCGCCACTACCGGAGTGGTACTGCTCCAGTAGTTAGCTCCTGCTTCTATCAGAGCTGCCAGTTCAGCAGAAATTCATTTCTATTTACTGACAGCTGACAAGGGTTGCTTTCCCGCACCTAATTTGCTAACATACGATGTAACTTAATCAAATTGGTTTTCTAGGGTTCCGCGGCCGGTAACGGCTGGACTGGTCCGAGGGAAAACGCACGGATTCCAGTCCGTGTCTACACGGAGGGATAAAAGCCCGGGAGGTATCGTCAGTGATGACGGTGGCCTTCCGGGCTTTTATGTTGCGGTGGAAGGTCTGGATTAAGAATTCAGCAAAGCGGGAGGAGAAAGAGATGAGCAAGAGCAGTAAGGCATGGCTAAAAATCGTAGGCGCAGCCTGTTTTGAGGTAGTGTGGGTGATCGGACTGAAGCATGCAGCGGCACCATGGGAATGGGGGGGGACGGTATTGGCTATTATTATCAGCTTTTATGTTCTGATCTCTGCAAGCAGCAGACTGCCGGCAGGGACGGTATATGCTGTGTTTGTCGGGCTGGGAACGGCCGGAACGGTCCTGGCGGATATGATCTGGTTCGGGCAGCCGTTTCAGCTGGTCAAGGTAGCCTTGATCGTACTGCTGCTGGCCGGTGTTATCGGACTCAAGCTGGCTACCAAGGATACTGCGAAGAAACAGATAAAGGAGGTCTCGTAAAATGGACTGGATAATGCTGATAGGTGCCGGGCTGTGCGAGATGCTTGGTGTGGCAATGATGGCCAGGCTGCAGACGCACCGCAACTGGCGCACACTGGCTTTGCTGATGGCAGGCTTCGGTGCCAGCTTTGTACTGTTATCCCTGGCGATGGAGACGCTTCCCATGGGGACTGCATATGCAGTGTGGACCGGGATCGGCGCTTCCGGCGGGGCCATCCTTGGTATGGTGCTGTATGGAGAATCAAGGGATATGCGGCGGATACTCTGCATTGTGCTGATCCTTGGCGCAGCAGTCGGGCTGAAGCTGACCGGCTGACCTTAAGCGGCAATATGTTAAAGATTTGGACACCTGTACGATGTTTCGGACGGAGCAACATGGTAAGTATAGTAAGTATACAATCCATCTGTTAAGGAGACATTGCCATATGAACAACAGCATTCACAACCGGATCAAGCTGCAGGGCGGCGCTTCTGTCCCGAGAATCGGGCAGGGCACCTGGTTTATGGGGGAGGATGCAGCAAGCCGGGCCGAGGAAATTGCCTCACTGCGCCTTGGGGTAGAGCTTGGAATGAACCTGATCGATACCGCTGAAATGTACGGGGACGGACGCTCCGAGGAACTGGTCGGTGAAGCGATCCGGGGCATCCGCGGGGATGTATTTCTGGTGTCCAAGGTTTATCCGCACAACGCCGGAAAGGATCAGCTGGTCCGGAGCTGTGAAGGCAGCCTGAAGCGGCTCGGTACGGACCACTTGGATCTGTATCTGCTGCACTGGCGCGGGAATGTCCCTCTGGAAGAGACCGTCGAAGGTATGGAGCAGCTGGTGGCAGCCGGCAAAATCAAGCGCTGGGGTGTGTCCAACCTGGATACGGAGGATATGCGGGAGCTGCTCAGCATACCAGGCGGGGAGAACTGCGCTGTGAATCAGGTGCTGTATCATCTGGGTTCAAGAGGCATCGAACATGAGCTGCTGGCCTGGGAGCGGAGCCACAACATTCCGGTAATGGCGTATTCCCCGCTTGCCCAGGCAGGCAGCCTGCGCAAGGGACTGACCGAGAACGCGGCGGTTGTGCATATCGCCGAGAAGCACGGGGTTACACCGCTGCAGATTCTGCTGGCCTGGAGTATCCGGGAAGGGGATGTGATTGCCATTCCCAAGGCAGCCTCCCGCAGGCATGTCGAGGAAAACGCGGCGGCAGGCTCCATCAGGCTGAGCGATGAGGAGCTGCGGCAGCTGGATGAAGCTTTTCCGCAGCCGGCGTGGAGAGTCCCGCTGGATATGATTTGATAAGATTTGATTTAGTTTGGCTGCTGTCCGTGCTTTCACGGGCGGCTTTTTTTATTGATCATGAAGGAATAAGCTGCGTAGAGTGCAGGTATCCAGGGTATAAAATATTAAATTTTAAATAAAATTTGCAAGAATGGTTGTGAAAAAAGTTTCATCCGTATACAGCTGAGGCTTTAAGTTGCCCATTTAAGATGCGGCTAAAAGCCAAATGAAGAGCAAAAATGCTCTTGATTTCGCTCATTGCGGCTAAATGAGCCAAATGAAGAGCAAAAATGCTCTTGATTTCGCCCATGGCGGCTAAACAAGCCAAATGAAGAGCAAAGATGCCTCCTTGATTTCGCCCATGGCGGCTAAACAAGCCAAATGA
>NZ_LRAC01000166.1 GCF_001517085.1 Paenibacillus sp. DMB5 | reverse complement strand
CGGAAGCCGCCGCAGGGGAAGCTGCCGTGCGCCTGGAGCAGCACGGCAGCGCGCTGGAGGCCGCGCTCAAAGAGCAGGAGGTTCACCGGCTCTCGCTTGCGCTCGCCGGTGAACTCCAAGACGGGCTGCTTGCCCGGTCTGCGGCAGCGAGCATCACCCCGCGCCTGCGTCCGCCCAGGGCGGCGGCGCGGAGGAAGAGACGGCCGGCCGGCTCCAGCAGGTGCGCCAGCTGGCCAGACAGGCGCTCGGATACACGCAATCTGCTGCGCAGCTGCTGGAACAGGACGGAGCGTGGCTCGAGCAGGTGTACGGCGCCAGCGTGACGGACAGCCCGGCTGATCCGCCGGCTGCTGCCGGCCTGGAGCAGGCCGTTGCTGCCGTTGCACAGGCCGGCCAGACGCAGGCGGAAGCGCCGGATGCCGGGCTGCTTGCAGAGCTGGAGGCCAGACTGGCTTCCGGCAGATCACGCTCGGCAGGGCTGCGCAGCACAGCTGCCCGCTGGCAGCAGTCCATGCAGGAGCAGCAGCAGCTGTGCCATAAGGAAGCGGCTGCCGTAGAGGCAGAGACAACCTGGCTGCAGGGACTGGCCGCCAAAGCCGAGGAGCTGGCAGGCCAGTTAGCCGGCCTGCGCGGGGAATGGGCAGCGCTGTTCCCGGAACTGGCGGTGAACGAGGCGGAGGCCGCTTACCGGGCCATGCAGCTTAAGGACGAGCAGTCGGAGGAAATCCGGGGACGGCTGGAGATCAGCGTGAAATTCCTGGAGGACAAAAATACCGCCGTCCAGGCGCTGCAGGAGGAAATTACCGGTCTGGACAAGGAGCTGGCCCAGCTGCATGCCCAGCTGGAGGGCAAGGAAGCGCTGGAGCGCGAGAAGGCGCAGCGCCTGCAGCAGTGGACTGGCGGCCGGCCGCTGCCGGGCTGCTTGCTGATTGCGAGCGGCAGCTGCGCAGCCTTCAGGCTGCGCTTGAGAGCAGCAGGCTAAGCCACCGCCAGGCTGCCGAGAAGGCACAGCATGAGCTGAAGGAAGCGGCCATTGCTCGCCAGGCGGCTGAATCTGCCCGCGAGCATTACACCGAAGCTGCTGCGCGCTGGGAAGAGAGCCTGCAGTCGTCTCCGTTTGCTTCAGCGGCTGAGATCGAAGCTGCAGCCCTGCCGCCGGAAGAACGGACGGCGGCTGTCCTCCGGGTGCGGAGCCACCGTGAGGAGGAAGCTGAAGTGAACCTGCAGCTGCGGAGCATCGCCGATAAGCTGCAGGGAGAAGTCCTCAGCGACGGAGAATGGCAGGAAAGCGTGGCTGCGCTTAAGCAATGCAAGGAGGACGACGAGGAATCGCTGCGGAGCCGGGCACGTGCCGAGCGCGACCTGGAGGATCTCCAGCAGCGCCACATCCGCTGGATGGAGCTGGAGGAGCAGCGGTCCCGCCATGCAGAGCAGCAGGACCGGCTGTCCAAGCTGCAGACCGTGCTGCGCGGCAATGCCTTCGTCGAGTATATCGCCGAAGAGCAGCTGATGCAGGTGTGTCAGGCCGCGTCGCAGCGGCTGCGGTTTCTGTCCAAACAGCGTTATGCGCTGGAAGTTGACTCCGGCGGCGGCTTCGTGATCCGCGATGACGGCAACGGTGGCGTGCGCCGACCGGTATCTACCTTGTCCGGCGGTGAGACGTTCCTGACATCCCTGTCACTAGCTCTCGCCCTGTCGGCACAGATCCAGCTGCGCGGACAATACCCGCTGCAGTTCTTTTTCCTTGATGAAGGGTTCGGTACTCTGGATACAGAACTGCTGGATACCGTAATCACTTCCCTCGAGAAACTGCATAATGACCAGCTGTCCGTCGGGATTATCAGCCATGTTCCCGAGCTCCGGGCCCGGCTGCCGCGCAAGCTGATTGTCGTTCCTGCCGAGCAGGGCGGCGGGGGATCGCACATTCTTTTGGAAAAAATGTGAAACCAGGGGCTTGATGTGATGTCAATCACAGAGACACCATCATGCCCCTGTTATAATACAGCTAAGCCGACATCTTTTAGAAACACCTCGGCGGACGTATGACCGGGATGCACTCCTTTTCATACGTTCGCCGCCGAATCAGCCTTTCAGCTGATAGGGTGTTTCTTTTTTTTGTCTTTTTTTATGTATCGTGAGAAAAAGGATTACAGCTCGTCCTTATATTTGCTATCCGGGAAAGGATGGCAAAGATTCATGGTGGTTTGATTCACAGGTGTATTCCAGACCATATCTGCTGCTGTTACAGATACAGTTTTGATAACGTGTGATTGCTGGGTTGTATTATCCATAGCCTGAATTGCCCTGCTTCCAAATGACTCACCGCGGCTTTCGTATTTCTTCAAAATCCTGTATGATTAGAACACATAAAACATGGCGTGAAGGGTCGGGCATTCCAAGGTCAGGCAGGAGGTCCATGAAGACCAAATGTCTGTCCAAGCAGCAAGTTTTGCCGCTAAGACTACTCAAGCAGCTAGGCTCCACAAAACGTTCAGGAGGAAGTGTTGTATGGAAACCGTTTTTAGCAAAATTATTGAGGGCACAATTCCTTCAAAAAAGGTGTTCGAGAACGAGCGGATTCTGGCGTTCCATGATATTCAGCCTGCGGCCCCTGTGCATGTGCTGATTATTCCCAAGAAATTCATCGCCTCGATGAACGATGTTACGGCAGAGGATCTGCCGCTGATCGCCGAGATCCATGCTGTAGCCCAGCAGATTGCTGTCGAGCTTGGTGTCGCGGAAACCGGATACCGTTTGATCAATAACTGCGGACCAGACAGCGGACAAGCCGTTCCTCACCTGCATTACCATCTGATCGGCGGCGCCAAGCTGGGTGCCCTTGTCGGCATTTCAGACTCACACGCGTAATACTTTATTGAAAATCAGATTGCCTGCCGAAAAAAGAATAACACGAAGGTTGACACCTTATTTCAGTTTGACCTATAATGAAATTTGATGAACCGTGTTATGCTCTTGGACGGTCTGGTCGGAGGGAGGGAAAACTGGTGTCTGAAACGAAAGTTCGTAAAAACGAGACAATTGATGCTGCACTTCGTCGCTTTAAACGTTCCATCGCTAAAGATGGTGTCTTGGCTGAGGTGAAGAAACGCAAGCATTATGAGAAGCCAAGCGTTAAGCGCAAGAAGAAGTCTGAGGCTGCTCGTAAGAGAAAGTTTTAGGAGGATTACCGAGTCATGAATCTTAGCGAACGATTGAACGAAGATATGAAGCAAGCGATGAAGAGTAAGGACAAGTTCACACTCTCCACCATTCGAATGGTTCGTTCTACGATAAATTATTCTGAAATAGAATTAAAGAGAACATTAGACGACAACGAAGTGCTTGATATCCTTAGTCGTGAAATCAAACAGCGCAAAGATGCCCTCCAAGAATTTGAATCAGCGGGTCGTGAAGAGCTTGCCGCGAATACGAAGGCAGAAATCGAGATTATCATTAAGTATCTTCCTGCGCAGCTTTCCGAAGAAGAAATTAAAGTAATTGTACAGCAGACCATCCAGGAAACCGGTGCTTCTTCGAAAAGTGATATGGGTAAGGTCATGAGCGCACTGATGCCTAAGGTCAAAGGTCGCGCCGATGGTAAACTTGTGAACCAGGCGGTTCTGCAATTTCTGCAATAATATAGCGCTAACACCCCTTTTTATAAGGGGTGTTTTTCGTTATAAAGGGACAAAATATAAGCATCTGCTTATCTTTGTCCCTTTTTCAAAATATAAGAATTTATGTGTTTTACGTTATAAATAATCCTTCTATTTCTCGCAGAAACGGGTACCGCCTTCTCTGAAGGAAGGCATAGCCGTTTCTACTTGTTGGTCTTACAGCCGTCAGCCCGGTTAATGTTTTGAAACGGATTGGCGGATAAGGGCGTACTAGGAGTATGAAATGGGTTATCATGAAGAGGGGAGGTTCTATTGTGAGCAGATTCCGGAGAGGGCTTGTTTCCTTTACTGCCGCTATTCTGCTGCTGATGCTGTGCATACCGGTACTGGCAGGTGCAGCCGCATCATCCGGGTCAACAGACCGGCCGGCTGGAGAAGTCAAAAGCGGCCCTGTGTTTATCATTCCGGTTGAACATGAGATTGAACGCGGGCTGCAGAGCTTTTTGGAGCGCGGATTTGCAGAGGCGGCTAACTACGGGGCGGTTCTGATTGTACTGGAGATTGATACACCGGGGGGACTGGTGGATTCTGCAGAGCAGATTGGTTCACTGATCAGGGACAGCGACATTCCGGTTACCGCTTTTATTAAGGGCGACGCTGCGTCGGCAGGCAGTTACATAGCGTTGAACGCAGACAACATTATTATGAAGCCCGGAAGCATGATCGGCGCGGCATCGCTAGTAGACAGGAACGGCAACAGTGTGGATGACGCCAAAATCGTCTCATACTGGAAGTCCAAAATGGTCGGGGCAGCCATGCTGAACGGCCGTGATCCTGACATTGCTGCAGGAATGATGGATGTGAACCTGGTCGTGAATAAGCCTGAGCTTGGAGTGAACAAGGCGGCAGGACAGATCATTGCGCTGACCAGTGACGAGGCGCTGAAGGCGGGCTATGCCGAGCATTTGGCGGCTACCTCTGAGGAGGCAGTCGGCTTGCTGGGCTTCTCGACGGACGACATTTTTCACGTCAAGCAGACCGGAGCGGAAAAAGTGTCACATTTTCTCACCAATCCGGTTGTAATGATTATTCTGCTCTTTATCGGGATTGCCGGGATTGTCATTGAGCTGCTGGTGCCGGGCTTCGGTGCTCCCGGTATTATCGGGACCCTGGCCTTCGCGCTGTATTTCTTCGGGAACTACGTTGCAGGATTCGCCGGAGCGGAGACATGGCTGCTGTTCATTCTGGGGCTTGTCATGCTGGTGCTGGAGCTCTTTGTGCCAAGCTTCGGCATACTCGGACTGCTTGGTTCAGTCTGTCTGATCGCAGGTGTTGTTCGTGCAGCTTTCAGCTACACCCACGCCCTGCTTAATCTCGGGATCGCATTTGCTGCTGCGGCAGTAGTCATTGCGGTCGTTGTGGTTACTTTTAAGGAGCGCGGCATCTGGAACCGGTTCATTCTCCAGGAGAGTTTGACCAAAGAAGAGGGCTTTGTGCCTGCACTGGAAAAGCTCAGCCTCATTGGCGCAGCGGGAATGAGTATTACTCCGCTCCGTCCTGCTGGAACAGCCATGATCGGCGGAGAACGGGTGGATGTGGTTACCGAAGGAAGCTTTATCAATCCTGACCGTCCTATTGCCGTGGTGAAGGTGGAGGGCGGCCGTGTGGTGGTAAAGGAAGCAGCCGAATGAGCCTGCGAATGTAGAATGATTTTTAATAAAAGTAACGGAGGTTGGGAACAGGTATGGGCGAAGCTTCTTTGATTCCTATTTTGCTGATTGCGGTTGTCGTGATCATTGTATTGAGTGTGTTCTTCAGTTTCTTCCCGGTTATGCTGTGGATTTCTGCATGGGCATCCGGTGTAAGAATCAGTATTATTACGCTGGTGGCGATGAGACTGCGCCGGGTAACACCAAGCCGGATTGTTAATCCGCTGATTAAGGCTACCAAAGCCGGACTGGGTCTTAACATCAACCAGCTGGAAAGCCATTATCTTGCCGGCGGTAACGTGGACCGGGTTGTCAATGCGCTGATCGCGGCGCAGCGGGCCAATATTCCGCTTGAATTTACCCGTGCGGCGGCGATTGATCTGGCAGGGCGTGACGTGCTGCTGGCGGTTCAGATGAGTGTTAACCCGCGTGTCATTGAAACACCGATTGTAGCTGCAGTTGCCAGAAACGGGATTGAAGTTAAGGTAAAAGCCCGCGTGACTGTCCGTGCCAATATCGACCGGCTGGTCGGGGGTGCGGGTGAGGAAACCATTATTGCCCGTGTCGGCGAAGGGATTGTTACCACGGTAGGTTCCAGTAATTCGCATAAAGACGTGCTGGAGAATCCGGATTCGATTTCCCGGACTGTTTTGTCCAAGGGGCTTGACTCCGGAACAGCTTTTGAAATTCTCTCCATTGACATTGCGGACGTTGATGTCGGCAAGAATATCGGGGCTTACCTGCAGACTGAGCAGGCAGAAGCGGATAAGCGCATCGCCCAGGCGAAAGCCGAGGAGCGCAGAGCGATGGCCGTGGCCCATGAGCAGGAGATGAAGGCTCGAGTTGTCGAAATGAAGGCGCTGGTTGTCGAATCCGAATCCCAGGTTCCGCTGGCTATGGCCGAAGCGCTGCGGTCCGGACAGCTGGGTGTAATGGATTACATGAATCTCAAAAATATCGAGGCCGACACGCAGATGCGCGGCTCGCTCGGTAAAGTGAACGACGGGGATGATCCGAACCGTCCGACCAATAAATAAGGGGATGTGAGATCCCATGGGCAGTCTGATTTATATTGCCGTGATTATTCTGATTGCAATCTTTACCAATGTGAATAAAGCGGCCAAGAATAAGAAAAAGCCTAACGCCCGCGGCGGGATGCCGACCTTTGGCGGGGGCGGGGATAACCCGCTGCGCAGGATTGGACGCCCGGACGCTGACGAAGATAAAGCGCGTTCTGCCGGAACCGGCAGCGGCTTCCCTGCACCCGAAGGCAGCATGTCCACCCGGGACAGCTCATCCTATGAGCGGCATGAGCATGAACTGGCCCCTGCCTGGGAAGAGCCGCCTCAGATCCCGACTCCTGACTATGAGACGGGTGAAGGGATGTCTTACGAGCAGCCTGCGGAACAGGAAGACAGTGTGCAGGCCCGCACGGAACGGATGCAGCGTGAGCTGGAGCGCCTGCAGGCCGCATATGACGGTATGGCAGCCTATGGCCTGGAGAAGGCTGCAGACGGGCCTGCAGCGGCCCGTGTGCAGGGTTCTGCTTCCGCCTCTCTCCCCGGCGGAGCTGCGGACAGCCGTCAGGCGCTGCGGAACGGGATTATCTGGGCGGAAATTCTCGGTCCGCCGCGTTCACGGCGTCCGCACTCAACAAGGAGATAGCGGCCGTACTGCAGCTGCCGTGTTGAGACGATCAGAACTGGATTACAGATTTTGCAAGGCAAGCCTTTGGAACCTTCTTGAAGGGTCCGGAGGCTTTTTGCGTTTTCAGCAGGCCCTGCGGAAGAACCGCAACCGCATTTCTTTGACCCTGTGTGAGTATTTCTCATAAAAGCCTGCGGCGCCGCATAAGGTGTAAAGAAGGCAGGAAGGGGGAGAAGTCTACATATGACCCGTATCGGCCGCAGGCTGCGGGGATGGACAAACGGGGTACTGGATCTTCCGCAGGATGTGCTGCAGGAGCTGCCCCGGATCACCCTGATCGGCAATAAGGAACTGTATATCGAGAACCACCGCGGTGTGCTGCATTTTTCGTCCGGCCAGCTTACCATCGCGTTAGCCAAGGGTTCGCTTGAAATCTCCGGGCAGGAGCTAATGATCCGCAATATCCTCGGCCAGGAGCTGGCTGTTGAAGGCATTATCGGGGAAATCAGATACAAGGGAAGCGAGGAGAAACCATGAAAGAGCCGCCTCTGTCAGCACTGCGGGGGTTCGTTACACTGCATGTGACGGGACCTGCGGTGGAAAAGTTTATCAACGCCGTAACCGAAGCCGGCATCGTCATCTGGGAGGTGAAGCCTGCAGGAAACGGCGCTTCCCTGAACCTGCTGCTGGATGACTTCTTCAGCCTCCGGCCGCTTTTAAAAAAGACAGGCTGCCGCGTGCACGTCACTGCGAGAAGCGGCCTTCCTTTCCGGATGGCCAGGCTGTGGAGACGCAAGCTTTTTACGGGAGGCATCCTGCTGTTCGGGGTAATGCTTCTGCTGTTCTGCTCCATGGTCTGGACAGTCCGGATTGAAGGCAACCAGCGTATTGCCTCCGATGATCTGCTGGCTGCCGCCCGCCAGGAGGGGATTTATCCGTTTCAGTGGATCTGGCGCATGGACGAGCCGGACAAGCTCTCCAAAAGGCTGACCTCCCGCGTGCCGGGGCTTTCCTGGGTGGGGGTGGAGCGGACAGGGACGAGCATTACAATCCAGGTTGTCGAGGCAGACCAGCCGGAAAAGAAGCCCCTCCTGAGCCAGCGCCATCTGGTCAGCAGAACGGATGCGGTTGTTACCGGTATTTATGCTGAGCAGGGCCGGCCGGTGGTGGGCATCAATTCCCGGGTTAAAAAAGGACAGATCCTCATATCAGGGGCACTGGGTGATGAGGAAAATATAGAATATGTAGTAGCCAAGGGGGAAGTAAAGGGACTTGTCTGGCATGAATACAATATCGAGGTTCCGCTGAAGACGACAAGCAGTTCCTATACCGGGGAACGAAAAGACCGGACCTATCTTGTAATCGGAGACTGGGCAGTACAGCTGTGGGGATACGGTAAATCCGGATTCAGCAAATCGCGTACACTCACGGAAAATAATATGCTCTCCTGGCGCTCCCTTCAGCTGCCGCTGGGCGTCATGACGGAGAAGGAGCTGGAGATCAGTTATGCGTCTTCGGTGAAGACGGCGGAAGAGGCGAGGGAGGAAGGGATTGCCCGCGCAAAAAGCGATATTTTGGCCCGTTACGGCACGGACAGCACCATTAAAAGTCAAAAAATTTTGCATGAGAAGAAAGACAATGGTAAAGTTTATATGAAAGTGCTGTTTGAGGTGGAAGAGAGAATCGCGGAAGAACTTCCGATAGTAAACAACTGAGGAGAATGAGGCTACTTGTCAGAACAGACTGCAAGCATTCGTATATCTTTGCAAAATGCGGGAGAAGCGCAATCCCTGTTCGGCCCGCAGGATGGATTTCTGAAAATCGTTGAAAGTGAAATTCCGGCAGTGATTGACTCGCGTGAAGCAGAAATTACAATACGCGGGGCAGAGCGTGAGGTGGACATGCTGGAGCAGCTGTTCAATGTGCTGCTGTCCCTGATCCGCAGCGGTTACATTCTCAGCGAGCGCGATGTCCAGTATGCAGTGGAGCTGGCCAAGGAGTTCCGCTCTGATCAGCTGCTGGACCTGTTCAAAGGCGAAATTACGACTACGTTCCGCGGTAAGCCGATCCGCGTCAAAACCATCGGCCAGAAGCATTATGTGACCACGATTAAGAAACGCGACATCGTCTTCGGCATCGGGCCTGCGGGAACGGGGAAAACCTACCTCGCTGTTGTGCTCGCCGTCGCTGCCCTCAAGGAGGGCTCCGTGAAGCGGATCGTGCTTACCCGGCCTGCTGTTGAAGCTGGTGAAAGCCTGGGCTTTCTGCCGGGCGATCTGCAGGAGAAGGTTGATCCGTACCTGCGTCCGCTCTACGATGCCCTATACGACGTTATGGGGCCGGACCAGGTTGCCAAGGCGCTGGAGCGGGGACTGATTGAGATTGCACCGCTTGCCTATATGCGCGGACGTACGCTGGATGATTCTTTTATTATCCTGGATGAAGCCCAGAATACGACTCCGGAGCAGATGAAGATGTTTCTGACCCGGCTTGGCTTCGGCTCCAAGATGGTCATCACCGGTGACGTTACACAGATTGACCTGCCGCGCGGCAAAAAATCGGGATTGATCGAAGCTAAGGCGATTTTATCCGGTATTGAGGAAATCGGGTTTGTATATTTTGCAGAACAGGATGTAGTAAGACATTCTCTGGTGCAGAAAATTATCGTAGCCTATGACCGCTCTGCCGAAAACCTCGACTAACAAAGGGGACTGTCCTCATGGCTTCAAAGCAACCATCGAAACTAAGCGGATTCGTATACAGCAATACCGGATGGAAGTATAGCGCGGCAACGCGCTATGCTCTTTTCCTGTTCCTGGGGCTGGTCTTCTACTTCAGCCTCTCATCCGACCTGCTGCCGAAACGCTATGACATCAAAGTGAATACGACGAGCGCCAAGGAGATTACGGCCCCCAAGCAGATTCTTGACAACAAGGCGAAGCTGAAGGCCCAGGAAGCTGCGGCGGAGGCTGTACAGAACAAATATGCAATTATACCGATCAGGGCGGACAGTCTCATTACCCTGCTGCTCGACCGGATTGACAGCCTGAATCAGGATGATCTAATCTCGCAAAGCGATAAAATCGGCATTTACAAGGATGTTATCCCGCAGCGGGCCAATGATTTTGTACAGAGCTTTATCAATTCCAGCCGCAGCGCCGGTACATATTCAGATACGCTCCTGGAGGAGATCCAGTCCGGCATTGCTGAACAGGCCTACACTATTCCGGAAGAGACCTATATCAAAATTCCGCGGCTCACCTCCCAGGATATTATCGAAATGAAGCAGGTTGCCCGGGAAATTGTCATCAAGCTGATGAATGACCAGATTGTTGACGCCCAGACCGCCCGTGCGAAGGTGGCGGAGCAGGTCAGCGTCAGCTCCCTCAGCCAGCGGACAGCCCGTGAGGTGACTCAGGAGCTGGTCCGGCTGGTTATAATGCCTAATAAATTTTTTGACGAGGAAGCTACCAAGGAAGCGAAGGTTGAAGCCCGCGAGAATACGCCGGATGTGTTCATTGAGCAGGGCGATGTGCTTGTTGCCAAGGGTGATGTCATCACGCCTGAGCTGTACACGCTCCTGGATGAGAACGGGCTGCTCAGCAACGAGGTTAACTACTGGCCGCAATTCGGCCTGCTGCTGCTGTCGGTAATGCTCTCGGCAGGGCTGATGGTGTTCATCCGTTATTCCGGAGGCACAGGCGGATCAGGGTTCAAGTACAATAATTCGCAGCTTCTGATGCTGGTGCTCGTCTTTATCATCACTATTATCACGATGAGGCTGGCTGCCTTCCTGCAGACCGATGTCCGCTATTATGTCGGATTCCTGGCTCCGGTCGCGATTGGGGCGATGCTGATTGCCATGCTGCTGGATATGACTCTGGCGTACTTTTGCTCGATCCTGTTCAGTGTACTCGCCAGCATTATTCTGAACGTGCAGCAGAACACGGTATTTGATTTTACCTTCGGCTTCTTTGCGCTCGTGGTATCGTATGTAGCGATCTTTGCCACCCACCGCGCAGGCCAGCGTTCCACGCTCCTCAAAGGCGGGATTATGGTCTCCTTATTCGGTACAGTGACCGTCTTTATGCTGAAGCTCCTTGGAGGCGGAGTCTGGAATGATACACAGACCTTATATTCGGTCGGGTTTGCTTTTGCCGGCGGTCTGCTGACAGCGGTGCTTGTCATCGGGCTGATGCCGTTCTTCGAAGCTACCTTCGGTATCCTGTCGGCGCTGAAGCTGGTTGAGCTGTCCAACCCGAATCATCCGCTGCTGCGCAAGCTGCTGACGGAGACGCCGGGAACCTATCATCACAGCGTAATGGTCGGCAATCTGTCGGAAGCGGCGGCAGAGGCGATTGGTGCAGACGGGCTGCTCTGCCGGGTAGGCTCCTACTATCACGACATCGGCAAGACGAAGCGGCCATTTTATTTCATTGAGAACCAGAACAATATGGAGAATCCGCATGATTCGATTGAGCCGGCACTCAGCAAGTCCATCATTGTAGCGCACGCCCGGGACGGGGTGGAGATGCAGAAGGAGTACAAGCTGCCCAAGCCGATCCGCGACATTGCCGAGCAGCATCACGGCACGACGTTCCTCCATTATTTTTATCATAAGGCGCTGAAGATAGCGGAGGAAAAGGGCGTTACGCCTGATTTTACAGAAGAGGATTTCCGTTATCCGGGGCCCAAAGCGCAGTCCAAGGAAGCGGCCGTGGTCGGGATCGCCGACAGTGTGGAAGCAGCGGTCCGCTCACTCCGCAAGCCAACTGTAGTTCAGGTAGAGACGATGATTGAAAAAATTATTAAGAGCAGGCTGGATGACCACCAGTTTGATGAATGTGACTTGACGATCAAGGAGCTGGACATCATTGCCCGGACGCTCAAAGAGACGGTCATGGGGATTTTTCACTCGCGGATCGAATATCCTGAAGAAGTGAAGAAACCGAAGAAAGAGGAAGGAGCGGCTACAACATGAGTCTAGCCATCAATTGGAATAACGAGCAGGAAGAATATGAAATTACGGACGCGCTGATCACGCTCCTGGACAGTATTCTGCAAAAAGCGGGTGCCGCTGAAGGGCTTGACAAGGGTGAGGTAGACCTTACCTTTGTTGATAACGACCGCATTCACGAGCTGAACCGCGAATACCGGGGTATCGACCGTCCGACGGATGTGCTGTCCTTTGCCATGAACGAGGCCGGGGAAGATGAGCCGGAGATTATATATGCGTCTGAAGAGGCTGAAGAATACGGGGAGGTTCCGAACTCGCTGGGGGATATTATTATCTCTGTTACCCGCGCTAAGGAGCAGGCGGAAGAATACGGCCATTCCCTGGAGCGGGAGCTTGGCTTCCTGTTCGTTCACGGCTTCCTGCATTTGCTGGGCTACGACCATCAGGATGCGGAATCTGAGGCTGAAATGATGTCCAAGCAGGAGCAGGTATTGGCACAGGTAGGGCTGACCCGCTAATGGTCAAGAATACGGCGGTGGGCCACAAAAAATTCTGGCATTCATTCCGGTTTGCTGCGCAGGGCATCGCCGCTGCGTTCAAATCTGAGCTGAATATGAAGGTGCACAGCGTGCTGGCTGTGGCGGTGCTTGCCGCTGCGGCGTTTTTCAGACTGCCGCCTTCAAGCTGGATGCTGCTGCTGCTGGCAATAACGCTTGTACTGAGTACAGAACTGCTGAACACAGCGATTGAAGCGACGATTGATCTGGTGTCGCCGGATATTCATCCCCTGGCCAAGACTGCCAAAGATACCGCCGCAGGAGCTGTGCTGCTTACGGCGGTTTTTGCCGTTATTGTGGGAATCTACGTTTTTTATCACCCGGTAATGGACTGGATCACCGGGTTTATGTCATAATCAGTTTACAAATTCAGCAGAACGGGGAAGGCGGACCGGCATTTGTGCCCTCCGCCATCTTCTATTAAGCGGCTTTACAGCATTCATGCAGGATTGCCGGAATCTAATGGTGTGTAAACTGGCAATTATCGTTGCTCACGAATGGAGTAAATGCTGTACAGCAAGTTTGCTGAAGTGAAAAGATGTAGAATCGGCTGAGAACTCAGCAATGCTTACGCGGAGTTTTGTACGTGGTCAACTCATGGAGTATATGCGGAACGCTTGCGAAGATAGCTTTGGACGATTCATCCAGCTAGTATACGTTGAACAAACTTGGGTACATGCTTACGAAGTAAGTTTGCCGAAGTAAAGCCGTGAAGAAGATGCTAAACAAACTAAGTGAATGCTTACGAAGATAGTTTTGTGCGAAGTCACTCAGGTAGCATATGCTGACAAAACTTTTAGGAGGGCCACTATGGAATCTGCTCAACTTCTTCAGGAAGCGATCAAGGCCAGAGCCAATGCCTATATACCGTATTCCCGTTTCGGCGTCGGTGCTGCGCTGCTGGATCAGGACGGCCATGTCCACCGCGGCTGCAATATCGAAAATGCTGCTTACGGCCCGACAAACTGCGGTGAACGTACCGCCTTGTTCCGCGCTATTGCCGACGGGCATAAACCTGGAACCTTTAAGGCGATTGCCGTTGTTGCAGACACAGACGGTCCAGTATCTCCTTGCGGCGTCTGCCGTCAGGTAATGGTCGAGCTGTGCGGACCTGATATGAAGGTAATCCTCGGCAACCTGAAGGGCGACATCGTCGAAACCACCGTACGTGATCTGCTGCCCGGCGCGTTTACGACGGCTGATCTGGAGCAGGGGCAGGCACCGGAGTAGACTGGTCTGTTGTTGGTTGGCCGGTTATTGGCAGGGCCTGGTTTGCTGTGTTGAGGTTGTAGCCTGAACGGTTGTTGTCTGTACGATCTCGTTTGTCCATTTGCTGCTGGCAGATCTGCTGATATTTTGCTTAGTTGCGTTTTGTACAACTAAACTTGGCTATAGTTGCCGACAACTGAGAATAGCTGCACTTTGTACACTTAAACCTGGCTATATTTGCCCGCAGCTGAAAATAACTGCAGTTTGTGCAACAATTTTGGGGTTTTTGTGCCCAAAACGCTCAAATAGCCAAAAATAACTGCACAAAATACAGCTAAATCAGGAAAACAGCCGGTTCAGGCTGAAATAATTGTACAAAATACAACTAAAGCCTCCGTTGGCGTGGACCCAGCGCTATAACCTCAAGCCTAAGAAAAAGAGCGTATAAGCGACTGCGTTAGTTAACTATTATGTCGTATCTTCGAGCCGCTGGGGCTCCCTGTAGGTAGGGATGAGTGGTCTGAAAGACTGGTTAGTTAACTAACATCCCGAGCGCCGCCGTCCAGCGTGTTCTGCAGGAAGAGCGATCACACTCCGTGCACCATCTGTTCGCTCCCTGCGCCGAGTGCCGCTCACACGCCTAAACGCCCAAACTACAGATTTCCAGAGCGCCAGCCCCCTTGGGAGGTCGTGAGTTGAGGTGGAAGGATTAAGATTTGTTAGTTAACTAACATCCGAACACCGCCGTCCAGCGTGTTCCCGCAGGGAACGAAAGCGCTCATTGCACTAACTGTCCGCTACAAGCGCACAGTTACTCACGCGCCACCCCGAGCGCCGCCGTCCAGCGTGTTCCCGCAGGGAACGAAAGCGCTCATTAGATCAAAAGTCTGCTCGAAGCACCGTCAACCACTCACACGCCCATTTCCGGGTGTCCAGAGGGCCGGGGCCCTTGGGGTCCCCCCTTGGCTAAGGGGGATTTAGGGGGATTGAAAAAGTCTTTGATCTAAAGTCTTTACCTAAAGTTTTTGAGTTTTTGATTAAGGTTTTAAGCTCAAATAGCTTTAAAATAAAAACACATTTTAAATTAATTTTTCACCACCGAAGGGAAGATCATATGAAATTCAAATCAGGGTTTGTCGCCATTATCGGCAGACCGAATGTTGGCAAATCGACGCTCATGAACCAGGTGATCGGCCAGAAAATCGCCATCATGTCGGACAAGCCGCAGACGACGCGCAACAAAATCCACGGGGTGTATACGGCGAACAATTCGCAGATCGTGTTCCTGGACACGCCGGGTATTCATAAAAGACAGTCCAAGCTGGGCGACTACATGAACATGACTGCGCTAAGCACACTTCATGAGGTGGAAGCGGTGCTGTTCCTGGTAGATGCTTCGGAAGGGATGGGCGGGGGTGACCGTTTCATCGCGGAACAGCTGAAAGAGGTCAAGACTCCGGTAATTCTGGTCATGAACAAGATCGACAAAATCGAGCCGAAGCGCTGCTTCCGCTGATTACGGAATACAACAAGCTGCACACGTTTGCCGAGATTGTTCCGATTTCCGCCAAGCTGGGCAGCAACGTCAATACGCTGCTGGAGCAGATATCCAAATACCTGCCGGAAGGGCCGCAGTATTATCCGGAGGATCAGGTAACGGACCATCCTGAGCAGTTCGTCTGTGCCGAGCTGATCCGCGAGAAAATTCTGCACATGACGCGCGAAGAGGTTCCGCATTCCATTGCGGTAGGCATTGAGGATATGCGTGTTGAATCTAACGGCGTGGTGCATATCAGTGCGGTTATTTTTGTTGAGCGCGATTCGCAAAAGGGGATTATAATCGGCAAGCAGGGGGCCATGCTGAAGGAAGTCGGCAGACGGGCCCGCACCGATATCGAGAACCTGCTGGGATCGAAGATTTTCCTGGAGCTATGGGTAAAAGTGAAAAAAGACTGGCGCAACCAGGACCGCGTTCTGCGCGATCTGGGCTTCCACAAGGACGTTTAAAGCCTGGCTCCGCTGCTTTCTGGCAGGAATTGCAAGGATAAACCTCCGCTCAGCGCACATCCTATTTCTGAAGAGACATCGTGTTTCCGAAGAAAGGATGAATACGAATGCGAGACTTTTCGTGGAAGTATTTTGCAATGACTGGAGATGTCGATGCATATCTGCTGTACAGGCAAGCCGGAGATCCGCTGGAATCAGGCGGACCGCTGTCTGCGGAGGAAGTGCAGGTTCTTGATGAAGAAGCTGAGTAAAGACTGGTTGCTTGCCGGATGGTTGGGGGAAGAGGCATGCTACACAGGGTGGAAGGGATCGTCATCCGCAGTATGGATTACGGCGAAGGGAACGCCATCATTACGATTTGCACCGAGAACGCCGGTAAAGTAGGAGTTCTCGTCCGCGGCGCGAAAAAGGTCAAGAGCCGTCATGCTGCGCTGATCCAGCTGTTTACAACCGGGGAATTTGTATTTTTCCGTAACAACGGGGGACTGGGAACTCTGAATGCGGGTGAGATCATACAGTCCCGTCACGCGTTACGGACAGACTTGATTAAAGCGGCGTATGCTTCATATGCCTGCGAGCTGCTTGACCGTGTATTGCATGATGAGGAGACCGGCAGCTTCTGGTTCCGCCAGCTGTCGGCATGTCTCAGTGCACTGGAGGAAGACAAGGAACCCGGCATCATTATTAATGTGTTTGAGATGAAAATACTGCAGGCTGCAGGGTACGGGCCGGAGCTTGACCAGTGTATCGCCTGCGGACTGGAGAAGCCTGCTGAAGAGCTGCGGATCAGCCCGCGGCTCGGCGGTGTGTTATGCCGAAGCTGCAGGCACAACGATCCCCCGGCGATGGAAATCTCTCCGCGTGCCCTGAAGCTCCTGCGGCTGTTTGCGGCCCTGGATCTGACACGCCTCGGCAATGTCGATGTCAAGGAAGCTACCCGCGGCGAGCTGAAAAAGATTATGCGCGCCTTCATGGATGCCCAGCTCGGGCTGAAATTGAAGTCACAGGGCTTTCTGGACCAGCTTGATAAATACGATATTTGACGAATCCCGAAATTTCCGTTACTATGGGAACAGTTTCTTTTTAATTTTACAGCCGTGTATTACTCTGAAGTCTCAGAGACGTGCAGTGATCGGGAAAGTAATGGACAAGATGCCGCTTAAGCGAGCCGGGGAGAGTGGAAGCCCGGCAGCGCATGGTTCATGAACAGGGCACCCGGGAGTGCGGAAACGGCAGAATGAAAAGTGGATTTCGTCAATTCGTGTTGCAGCGGTGCAGATAGCAGCAGCCGGCAATGCAAGGCGTAATCAAGTAGGGTGGAACCGCGGGAGTATATGTCAAGCTCTCGTCCCTATGTCTGGATATCAGGCATGGGGGCGGGAGCTTTTTGCATGCAGGCGCTTGTAACGCCTGCAGCATAGAAGAAAACCGCCTCCATCGCGGCACAGTAAGATGCTTCACGGCAGCGATGCCAATACACTTGTAAAGCGAAGGAGTCGGTAGTATGAACTTTCAGCAGATGATTTTGACGCTGCAGCAGTTCTGGGCAGAGCAGAACTGTATTCTCGTTAACCCGTACGATACGGAAAAAGGGGCCGGAACGATGAACCCGATGACGTTCTTGCGTTCACTGGGACCCGAGCCTTGGAAGGTAGCTTATGTGGAGCCTTCCCGCCGCCCGTCGGACGGCCGCTACGGCGAGAACCCGAACCGTCTGTACCAGCATCACCAGTTCCAGGTTATCATCAAGCCTTCACCGGACAACATCCAGGAGCTGTATCTGGACAGTCTGAAGGCGCTGGGCGTAGACCCGCTTTTGCATGACATCCGCTTTGTAGAAGATAACTGGGAGAATCCGTCGCTGGGCTGCGCGGGCCTTGGCTGGGAAGTATGGCTGGACGGAATGGAAATCACGCAGTTTACTTATTTCCAGCAGGTCGGCGGAATCGAAACCAGTCCGGTAGCGGTAGAAATTACCTACGGTATGGAGCGTCTGGCTTCCTACATCCAGGAGAAGGAAAATGTGTTCGATCTGGAGTGGGTGGACGGCGTGACTTACGGTGACGTTTTCCATCAGCCTGAGGTTGAGCATTCCACGTATACCTTTGAAGTGTCTGATGTGCAGATGCTGTTCAACCTGTTTAACACCTACGAACAGGAAGCACGCAGAGCCATGGAGAACCATCTGGTATTCCCGGCCTATGATTATGTGCTGAAATGCTCGCATACCTTCAACCTTTTGGATGCGCGCGGAGCGATCAGTGTGACGGAACGGACCGGCTTTATTACAAGAGTGCGTAATCTGGCCCGTACCGTGGCTGCGACCTATATGGAGGAACGCGAGAAGCTGGGCTTCCCGCTGCTGAAGAAAGAAGGTGCTGAGCATGTCTAAAGATATTTTGTTCGAGATCGGACTTGAGGAAATTCCGGCCCGCTTTATCCGGGCGGCGATGGAGCAGCTGCAGGACAGAACAGCCAAATGGCTGGAAGCTTCACGTATTGAACACAGCGGAGTAACGGCTTATGCGACACCGCGCAGACTGGCTGTACTGGTAAAAGAAGCTGCAGAGAAGCAGTCCGATGTCAGTGAAGAGGTAAAGGGCCCTTCCCGCAAAATCGCACTTGATGCTAACGGTGACTGGAGCAAGGCGGCGCTTGGTTTTGCCCGCAGCCAGGGTGTAGATCCTGAGCAGTTCACATTCAAGGAGCTGGCGGGCGTTGAATACATCTATGTGACCAAAAACAGCGACGGCGTTGAGACCTCCTCCCTGCTTGCTGAGGGACTTACCGGAATCGTGAATGCGATGACTTTCCCAAAAAATATGCGCTGGGGCGCCTATGATTTCAAATTTGTCCGTCCGATCCGCTGGCTGGTAGCGTTGTTCGGCACTGAAATTGTGAATCTGGAAATCACCGGTGTCAAAGCAGGCAATGTTAGCCGCGGCCACCGTTTCCTGGGTACGGATGCTGTCATTTCCCAGCCTTCTGATTATGTTGAAGCACTGCGGGCACAGCATGTGCTGGTGGATGTGAAGGAACGCGAGGCGCTGATTCTGGAGCAGATCAACAAGCTGGCTGCTGATAAAGAATGGACGATCGCAATCAAGGAAGACCTGCTGGAAGAGGTACTGTTCCTGGTCGAGACTCCGACTGTGCTGTTCGGTACCTTCGATCCTTCCTTCCTGGACATTCCGCAGGATGTGCTGATTACTTCGATGCGTGAGCATCAGCGTTACTTCCCTGTTCTGGATAGCGCAGGCAAACTGCTGCCGTTCTTCGTAACCGTGCGTAACGGTAATGCAGAATCGCTTGATGTGATTGCCAAAGGGAACGAGAAGGTTCTTCGCGCCCGCCTGTCGGATGCCAAGTTCTTTTACGAAGAAGACCAGAAGCTCCAGATCAGCGATGCACTGGCCAAGCTGGAAACCATTGTTTATCAGGTGGAGCTGGGCAGCGTAGGTGATAAAGTGCGCAGAATCCGGGCCATTGCCGATTCTTTGGCCGCCAAGCTTGGACTGTCTGCAGCTGCAGCGGCTGAAGTAAGCCGTACTGCCGATATCTGCAAGTTCGATCTGGTGACCCAGATGGTGGGTGAATTCCCTGAGCTGCAGGGCACAATGGGTGAGGATTACGCCCGCAAAGCCGGAGAAGCCGAGAATGTGGCAAAAGGGATCTTTGAGCATTACCAGCCGCGATTTGCCGGAGACAGCGTACCTTCGACCGAAGCGGGGCTGGTTGTCAGCCTTGCCGATAAAATCGACACAATTGTCGGAAGCTTTTCCATCGGGATCATCCCGACTGGTTCTCAGGACCCTTACGCGCTGCGCCGTCAGGCGGCAGGTATTGTGCAGATGCTCCTGGAGCATAAGCTGTCCATCACCTTGCAGGAAATTTTCGCAGCGGCCGTGGAAGTACATGAAAATTTACGTAAAGAGAAACATTTTGCCCCTGAACTGCGTAATAACCTGTACGAGTTCTTCGGTCTGCGTGTAAAACGCCTGCTGGCTGATGACAATATCCGCTATGATGTTGTAGAAGCAGCAACTGCTGCCGGTTTTGACGACATCGTTGATGTTGTCGGCAGAAGCCGGGCACTTACCGAAGCTGTAAGTACTCAGGATGATTTTAAAGTTACCGTGGATTCCTTGACCCGTGTCAGCAATCTGGCTGCCAAAGCCGCAGAGGGTACTGTTATCGAGCCTTCCCTGCTTAAGGAAGAAGCCGAAATCAAGCTGTATGAGACATGGCAGAGTATTCATGCGCCATATCAGAAAGCCATTGCTGCCCGCAATGCTGCTGAAGCGCTGCGCATTCTGTCCGGCTTGAAGGATGCCGTTACCGGTTTCTTCGATTCCGTAATGGTTATGGCCGAGGACGAGCAGATCCGCACAAACCGTCTTGCGCTATTGGCAGGGGTGGATGCAGACTCCAGAGTCTTTGCCGATTTCAGCAAGCTGGTGTGGTAATTACCCTGCCGGATACAGGAGCGGCTTGGCGCAAATAGAGCTTTGTTATAGGAAGCACTCACCGGTTTTTGGGCAGCAGCCCTGAAAAAGTTGTGATTTTGTGTGAACTATGGTATAGATCGATGCTTTGGGGTATAAATATACGGAACGGTGCCAATGCGTAAGTTGACATCCGTTCCGTATTTATGCTTTATCGAAAGAAGGATTTCGGTTTGCGTAAAGCGTATATATATTACACAGGAATCTGGTGATGGCCATGGAAAAGCCCCGCGGAAGGAAAATTGTTGTCGACGGGGATGCTTGTCCGGTGAAAAAAGAGATTACGGCTTGTGCCCGTGCCTTTGAAATTCCAGTGCTGATGGTTTCTTCTTACGACCATGTGCTTCAGGCCGATGAAGGGGTTACAGTGGTTCAGGTTGACCGCGGAGCAGACAGTGCCGATCTTTACATCGCCAATCATATTGCTGCCGGGGATATCGTTATCACCCAGGACTACGGCCTGGCTGCGCTGGCGCTTGGCAAACGCTGCAGAGTGCTGTCGAACCGCGGGCAGGAGTATGAGGATTCCAAGATGGATTTTATGCTGGAAGGCAGGCATGCCAGAGCGGTGGAACGCCGGCGCGGGCACTATTCCAAAGGGCCTAAGGCGATCACGGCCGAAGAAAAAATTCTTTTTCAACATAAACTGACAAAACTTTTAACACTTTTGCAGGAGAATGTGCAGCAATAGCGAATTATATTTATTTGTTAAGAGATGAAGGTGGCTAAAAGTGGCAAGCGGACACGGTAATATTCCGGAAGAAGTTATCGAGAGCGTGCTGGCGCGGCATGATATTGTCGAAACTGTCGGCAAAGTTGTCCATCTGACCAAGCAGGGGAAATATTTATGGGGCCTCTGCCCGTTCCACTCGGAGAAATCCCCTTCCTTCACAGTAACCCCCGACCGGGGAGTATTTCATTGCTTTGGCTGCGGTATGGGCGGAAATGCCATCAAATTCAGGATGGAAATCGAAGGACTATCCTTCCCCGAAGCAGTCAGAATAATGGCTGAAGAAAGTGATATTGCAATTCCCGAGGGCAAGGGCGGACCGTTATCTCCCCCTGATCCTGAGCGGGACCGGCTGCTTTCAGCCTATGAATTGTCGGCGAAGTTTTATCATTTTCTGCTGAAGAACACGGAATACGGCACAGCCGCGATGAACTATTTAAGATCCCGGAACTTCAGCGACAAAATGATTGACCAGTTCCAGATCGGTTTTGCCCCGGACCGCTGGGATACACTGCTGCAATTTCTGGAGAAGCGCGGGTTTGATCTTGCCGAAATGGAAAAAGGCGGGCTGCTGTCTGCCAGAGGTGAAGGGAAGGGCTATATTGACCGTTTCCGCGGGCGCATCATCTTTCCGATAGCGAACCGGACGGGCAAGGTGGTAGCTTTTGCCGGAAGAATCCTCGGGGACGGACAGCCGAAATACCTGAATTCTGCGGAGAGCAGAATATTTAACAAAAGCCGGATTCTGTACAATCTGCACCAGTCCAAAGCATCTATCCGCAAAATGCGGCAAATTGTCCTGTTTGAAGGATACGGCGATGTCATTTCGGCCTGGGAAGCAGGGGTGCATAACGGTGTTGCCACTATGGGCACGTCACTGACGGAAAGCCATGTGGCGCTAATGAAAAGTCTGGCGGATGAGATTGTTCTCTCCTATGACGGTGACAAGGCAGGACAAGCTGCAGCGCTGAAAGCAATCCCGATGCTGGAGGAAAGCGGGCTGCGGGTTAAAGTGGCCGTACTGCCGGGCGGAATGGACCCTGATGAATTTATCTCCCGTCACGGCGCGGAGAGCTTCATGGAGCGGATCATCGATTCCGCGGTCTCAGCCATAAAATTTAAGCTTATATATCTGAAAAAAAACCATATACTCCTAGAGGAAGACGGCAAAATTGCCTATGTCAAGGAGGCGCTGCAGATTATCGCCACCCTGCATTCCTCGACCGAGCGGGAAGTATATTTGCGGGAAATATCCTCTGAGCTGGAGCTGTCCTATGACAGCCTGAAGCAGGACTGTAATTTACTCCGGGCGTCTATGCAAAAAAACATGCCCGAAGGGGATAATAACGACAAAAGGTGGAATAATGGTAGGCATAAAAAAGGGCAGGTGCAGACACCCACTTTACTGCCAGCTTATCATGCTGCGGAACGGAGACTGCTGTCTCTAATGATTCAGGACCCGGAAGCAGCCGCTTATGTGGGCGAACGCCTCGGAGAAGAGTTCAACATCGATGATCATGCGGCAATTGCTGCTTATCTATATGCCTATTACGCGCAAGGCAAACCACCCGGCATCAGCCGGTTTCTATCATCGCTTCAGGATGACCGTCTGGAGAAAACCGCTACAGCGATATCCATGATGGACACCCCTCCGGACTGGAACACGCAGGTTCTGGATGACTGTATCCGTGAAGTGAGGAAATACCCTATACAGCGCAAGATGGAGCAGAAGCGTGAAGAGATGATTCAAGCGGAGAAATCCGGCGACTTTTTGCGTGCGGCACAAATAGCAAGTGAGATTATAACCCTAGAGAGACAATGAGGAACTGACAGGATGTACCTAGGGAGGAGGGAGTCGAATTATGGCGAACGATCAGCATACTGAACTGGAAGCAGAATTTACTCTGGATCAGGTTAAGGACCAGCTTATTGAACAAGGTAAAAAAAGATCATCACTGAACTACAAAGATATTATGGAGAAACTGTCGCCGTTTGATCAGGACCCCGAGCAGATGGAGGAGTTCTACGAGCAGCTCAGCGATCACGGAATTGAAGTGGTTAATGATAACGAGGATGAAGGCTCTCCGCTCCGGCAAGGGGATGACAGTGACGGCAACGACAATGATGACTTCAGCTTTGACGATGATTTGTCGCTTCCGCCGGGTATCAAGATCAATGACCCTGTCCGGATGTATCTGAAGGAAATCGGCCGTGTGCCCCTGCTGTCGGCTGATGATGAAGTCGAGCTGGCTATGCGGATCAAAAATGGTGACGAAGAAGCCAAACGCCGCCTGGCTGAAGCTAACCTGCGTCTCGTTGTAAGTATCGCCAAACGTTATGTCGGACGCGGCATGCTGTTCCTGGATCTGATCCAGGAGGGTAATATGGGTCTGATCAAAGCGGTCGAGAAGTTCGACCACAACAAAGGCTTCAAATTCAGTACCTATGCTACATGGTGGATCCGTCAGGCGATCACCCGTGCGATTGCCGACCAGGCCCGTACTATCCGTATTCCGGTGCATATGGTGGAAACGATCAACAAGCTGATCCGTGTATCCCGCCAGCTGCTGCAGGAACTGGGACGCGAGCCGTCGCCGGAGGAAATTGCCGCTGAGATGGAGCTGACTGTCGAGAAGGTCAGAGAAATCATGAAGATTGCCCAGGAGCCGGTATCGCTGGAAACGCCTATCGGGGAAGAGGATGACTCGCATCTGGGCGATTTCATCGAGGATCAGGAGGCTCTGGCCCCTGCGGATGCAGCTGCCTATGAGCTGCTGAAGGAACAGCTGGAGGATGTGCTGGACACGCTCACTGAGCGTGAAGAGAACGTACTCAGACTCCGTTTCGGTCTGGATGACGGACGGACAAGAACACTTGAGGAAGTAGGCAAGGTATTTGGCGTAACCCGTGAGCGGATTCGTCAGATTGAAGCCAAGGCGCTGCGCAAGCTGCGTCATCCGAGCCGCAGCAAACGGCTCAAGGATTTCCTCGAATAGTTGTACTATACCCGGACCTTCTGCTGCACGGCGGCAGGGGGTCCTTTGCGCTTAATACAGCCTAAGCACCAGGGGGAAATGAGGGATCAGACGTTGAATCTGGAAAAACGTGAGACCATTATCAAAGAGATTCAATACTGGAGAAGAAGCAAGCTGCTGCCGGAGCAATACTGTGATTTCCTGACCAATCTCTATAATGACGAGGATAAAATCAAAGACAGCAATCCGGTATCCTTGCAAAATCTGCAGCAGGGAAGCATCAAAATATGGTTGTTTGGTTTTGGAATAATTTCCTTGATTTTCATGATTAGTCTTTATTTTAGCGTTTTTCCCTGGCCTTTGCAAATTGCCACGGCACTCTGTGTACTGGTCGTCTGTTACGGTTATTCTGCTATATACCGGGACCGGAACCAGACGATCAGTCTTCTGCTGGCCGGGGTCGGCAGCGTGCTGACAATGGGTTTTGGCCTGTGGATGATTGTGCTGCATGGTCTTGATCCTGATTTCTGGCGGCCTGTGCTGATTGCCGGCTGCGGGCTGCTCTGGAGTGTGCTCGGATTCACTCTTCGGATCGGGCTGCTCCACTACTGCGGGATTGCCTTTTGGGCACTGCTCTATGCCGGATTCTCGGGGCAGATGCGTCCGGAAGCATCCATGCTGGAGCTGGAGCTGCTCTGGCTTCCGCTCTGTGTGCTTATGGTGTGGTTAAGCTGGCTGCTCTATCACAAGGTCAGCGGCGTGTCAGGGGTCTATCTGGGAGTCGGGGTTTCACTGTGGTTAATGCCGGAGGTTGATGCGCTGTGGCTTAGACAGGGCTTTCCGGACTGGGTTTCGCTTTTATTGATTGTGAAGATAGCGGCGGGGCTGGCTCTGCTGTTTATTTTCCGAAAAAAATGGATAACGTGGGTGGCATCATGAACAAAGTAAAATTATCAGACCGGCTGCAGCTTCTGCTGGAACAGGTGCCGGAGGGAAGCAGGCTTGCCGATATCGGCTCCGATCATGCCCTGCTTCCTGTAGCTGCCGTTGAGAGCGGCAAAGCAGTCTCTGCAATTGCCGGTGAAGTAAACCCGGGCCCGTATGAAGCAGCACGCAAAGGCGTTGCGGAAGCCGGACTGGGCGCCCGAATTGCTGTGCGGCGCGGCGACGGCCTTGAAGTCCTGGAACCGGGCGAAGCGGACTGTATCTCGATCGCCGGCATGGGGGGATCTCTGATCGCCGCTATTCTTGAACGCGGCCGTGTGCTCGGCAAGCTGGAGGGGGTCAAAACCCTGGCGCTGCAGCCGAACGTCGGCGAGGATATTCTGCGCCGCTGGCTGCTGAATAACGGCTGGGTGGTCACCACCGAGCATATTCTCGAAGAAGACGGCAAAACGTATGAAGTGCTCACTGCACTGCCGGAGGGACAATCCTTCGGGCTGACAAATGAGCAGCTGTACCTTGAGCGTGTGCTGCCGGGCGGTGTTGTATTAAATAAGGAGACTCTTCTGCAGATGGGGCCTTGGCTCCTGGAGAAGCCGAATGCGGTGTTCTTTGCCAAGTGGCAGGGGGAGATCGCCAAGCTTGAAGGGATACTGTCTTCACTGTCCCGTTCTGAGCTGGAATCGGCAGAAGAGAAGCGGACTGCAATCCGGGCGCAGATCAAGAAAATTTCGGAGGTGCTGGAATGTTTGCCAAAGGACAGACTGTAATCAGTTACATGGAGCAGCTTGCCCCGAAGCATCTGGCTGAGGAATGGGACAATGTGGGCCTGCAGCTTGGCAGCCTGCAGAAGGATATTACCGGCGTGCTGGTTGCCCTGGATGTGAACGATGAGGTTGTGGACGAAGCGATTGCCAAGGGCTGCAACCTAATCATTGCGCATCATGCGATTATTTTCCGGCCGATCAAAGGAATCCAGACTGACACTCCTATGGGTAAGCTCTACGAAAAGCTGATCAAGAACGATATCGCCGTCTATATCAGCCATACCAATCTTGATGTTGCTGAAGGCGGAATGAATGACTGGATGGCTGAAGCGCTGGGTATCGAAAATGGTGCACCGATCAAGGACATTCACACGGATCAGCTGTCCAAGCTGGTTGTGTTTGTGCCTAAAGATCACCATCAGAAGGTACTGGATGCGATCCTGAACGCAGGTGCGGGCTGGATCGGCAACTACAGTCACTGCAGCTTCAACATTGAGGGCTACGGTACTTTTGTTCCGCGTGAGGGCTCGGATCCTTATATTGGAGAAGCCGGGAAGATGGAGCGCGCCGAAGAAATCCGCATCGAAACGATTGTGCCTTTGTCTGTGCGGAATAAGGTAGTCCAAGCGATGCTGAAAGCTCATCCTTATGAAGAAGTGGCATACGACCTCTATTCCATGGACCTTAAGGGCCGCAGCTTCGGTCTGGGCCGGGTAGGCAAACTCAAGGAGCCTGTAACGCTCGGCGAATTCATCGAAACGGTCAAAAAGGGACTGGACGTGGAGCATGTCCGGGTCGTAGGGGACTTGAACCGGAAGATCCGTAAGGCTGCTGTTATGGGCGGCTCGGGGGCCAAGTATTATAACAGCGCTATTTTTAAAGGGGCAGATGTGCTGGTAACGGGTGACATTGATTACCATACCGCACAGGACGCCTACCTGGCCGGCATTACGCTTATTGACCCGGGCCATAATGCCGAGAAAATTATGAAGGTTAAGGTAGCCGAGTGGATGTCCGGCAAGCTGACCGAGCATAAATACGATACGGCAGTCTATGCTTCGGATATCGGCACAGAGCCGTTCAAATTCATGTAAAATCCCTTTATTTACACTTGTGCTGACTGGTGCAAGTCTGTATAATATACAATGTTGTTCGGGAAGTTTGACAGACAATCGCCGGCGGCTTGTCCGCGGGAGGAAAGTCCGGGCTCCACAAGGCAGGGTGCTGGATAACGTCCAGTCGGCGCGAGCCGAAGGATAGTGCCACAGAAATGGACCGCCGATGGCCGCTTTCGGGCGGCACAGGCAAGGATGGAACCGAGGTGTAAGAGACCCCGAGGAACGCTGGTGACTTCGTTCCTGGTAAACCCCATCTGGAGCAAGACCTAATGAGACACAGCGCTTCCTTTACCGGAAGGGCAGCCTTCGCCTGAGGCGTGTCTAGGTTGGTCGCTGGAGCCGTGCAGTAATGTACGGCCTAGATAGATGATTGTCGCTTATGGTGGGAGGGTAGTTCCCGTATGAACCACGACGAGCACAGAACCCGGCTTACGGCAAACTTTCCTAACTGACAACCTGATGTGACTGATATAGCTCCTTATGAAGCTTATATACGGCAAGATAGCGGCCCTCCTTTGGAGGGCCGCTTTTTTAGTGTTCCGGGGGAAGACAAGCGTATGGGCATAGTGAGGGTAAGGGTGAGGTGGTATGAACAGAATAGGTAAGAGGCGGAAAGAGAGTTAGAGGGAATGAATTGTAACGGGGGGATTACGGTAATTGCGGCAAGTTGCGGGTGGCGGATACTTAGGGGAGGACCTGTAAGTTGGGGGGAAGGCTGATGCTCAGGTGAGGAACGGGTAAGAAACGGGGGCGGCACTCAGGTGAGTGTAATGAAGGGGAAAAATGCCCTTGAATTGG
>NZ_LRAC01000165.1 GCF_001517085.1 Paenibacillus sp. DMB5 | reverse complement strand
ACAAAATTATTGACAGACCCGCAGTATAATTATATTTATAAATATATCGTTTTTTTCAACATCTCCCGAAAGAACTTTGCTTATGGGTACTACATGCATAACTTGGAGTATAACTTGATATGCATCCCATTAATTTTAATCCTTTATAACTAACATTATGTCTTTGTACGGATAATCGATGTTACGAAATTGCGGATACATTGTTATCTCACCATCATGAGATAATAATCCTACAGTATTTTCTTTAACAACAATGCTGTAGCCGTTATAGAATTGCCTAGTCATTTCTAATTCCGGTTTTACAAAATATTTTCCATCGGTATCTATAATACCCCATTTTTTATTGAATTGAACTGATGCATATCCTTCAGAGAATGTCTCAGCTTCTTCAAATATTGGAGGAATTACAATCTCTCCTTCTATATTCAAATATCCATACTTTCTTCCTTTTTTAAAGCAAATTCGTTCATCAGCACATGGTCCTAGATAGGAATATTTCGTAGGTATCGCTAATTCTCCATTATTATTTATACAACCTGATTTATTATCGGAATCACAAACCACTGCCAAACCATTGTGGAAAAACAGGCCATTACTCCACGTAGCAGGAATGACAACCTCACCCTTAGTATTAAGATAGCCACATTTAGAATTTATTTCTACCAATGCAAGTCCCTCAGAAAACACATCGAGTCTGGTATACGTAGGGCTTAATATGATATTTCCAGACTGATTTATAATTCCATAGAAACCATTTTTATTAAAAGTAGCTAGTCCATCAGCTGAAAATCTAGAAAAACCATCAAAATCTAAATAGATGCATTTTTGATGTGTGTAATCAACAAACCCTTTTTTACCGTGAAAAGATTCAAATGCTGCCCATCCATAAAAATATTTTGTCAGCCACTTGTAGTAAGGATATGGTTTTGAAAAATCCATATTTATATGGGTAAACCCATTTTCTGTATTTAACAATGCAAAACCTTCAGTGAAGTAATCAGCTTCGATATATTTGCATTCATGCATTATAGTACCATCTCTTTTAGCATAAGCTTGTCTCATTTATTCACCCCATATATCATGCTCTCCAGGTAGTATCTTTAGTATGTGTTATATAGTATTGGGTTGAATTATCATATATTTTAGCCTCCAATTCAGAAATATCTATACATCTCTCCACATCTAATTATATCCTCAAATTCATAAAAAGATTTTGTTTAAACTAGTCATATTCTGTTTATAATTCACATTGTATTTGTGAGGATAATTTATTTATGGTGCCAAAATATTTCTATTATATATTTGCATAAAATTAATTATAATACTATAATTCTAACGTACAAAAGCCTAACCCCGCCCAATAAAAAAAACGTATGACATTAAAAACTTATAACTACTCTTTATTCGCAGTTATATAACTAAAACAGCATCTATCAAAAAGACGGAGCCCGATTTAATGGGTTCGTCTTTTTGATCAGCAGCTTTATTCCTGTAATGGCTGGTTGCTATCTTATTTATTCTCTCAATATCTCAATCTCAAAGCTTTACTTTACATTAGACTGAACATAATAAATCATATTGTTTTTAATATAGTAATATTCTCCAGTATCCATTTTGCAACTTTCTTTACGGTTGTTAAATATTTTATATACTGCTATTCCGGCCCTTGGCTTATCAAATGTAATTAATTGTTAAGAGAACTCCTAAATTGGGAACAAAAAATATCTAGTACTTATACACCTACTAAGTGAGTAGTTTTTGAAAGTGTTTGTGAGCTTAACAAAAGGGTTTTAACTGCAAAATTGCAGGGATTGCTAATTTAATAACCTTCTAAAAAGAAAGTTCGTGAGAACCTACCACTCCTAAACATGGCCGTTGTTCATTTTTTATGCACCCTTCTAAATATCCAACTTAAAGTGTAAAACAAAAGAAATAATGCAGTAAAAATAATGGCTCCACTAATAAAAAAAACGCCTGAAGGATAGTTTTCAAATGGTCCATGATACACAAAAAAATAAGAGTTTTTATAAGAAAAACTTTCCTCACCAGCATTATTCAAAACTTTAGGCATTGCGTAAAAATGTAGAATAATAAATAAAAAAAACTCCACAACTATTGCAAATACAATTGATTGTATAACAGCATTTGTAAATAGTTTCACTCTATATCCTCCTCAGTTAGATGTCAAATCGTAATCAAACATTACATCCTTGCAATACCTTGAAACTATGTGAGATGAACTAACTTTATTACCAAATTCCAAATTCAATCTTCAAACTTTTATACCTAGAAAAATAACAACTAAGCACCTATAGCAGTACAATAATAAAATAAACTAATAATTTACAGTTACTAATTACCTAAAAATATTATTTATTACAGCAGGATTCGACATACTACAGAAAAATTTTACTGTATGATATTTTTCACAGGTCATTAGAACAGGAGGTATATAGTATGAAACATTATGATTCATCGTAAGAGAAAAATTAATTACAAGCTCTAACAAATTTATGGTAAGGGGACGTTTATATGATTAAAAATAAAAAAACGAACTTATGGTCTATCTTTTTATCTCTTGTAATTATCATTTCTACATTAAGTAATTCTGGTTTTGTTTTTGCTAAAAATGAAAACAATACAGAAGATATTAAGGTACAACACTCAATAAATAATACACCTGTACCTAATAATACAGAAATAATCGTAAAGTACAAAGATGAACAAAAAATGAAGGCAGCTTCTAAGCAAAACTCTCTAAAAAAAGCACCAAGCTGAATATTACTGAGTCTTTCCCAACACTTGCTACAGAAGTAGTGAAGCTTGATGTGAAAAGCGATATCGATAAGGTTATTTCTGAATTAAATAATGATCCTAATGTAGAGTTTGCTCAAAAAAATTACATTTTATATCCTACATTGGTTCCAACAGATGAGCAGTTTAATTCTCAATGGGCCCTCTCAAATGAAGGTCAATATATTTCAGGTCAAATAGGATTAACAGGTATTGATGTTGAGGCTGAAAAAGCTTGGGACATTACAACTGGTAAAAAAGACATAATTATTGGAGTCCTAGACACAGGCATTGATATTAATCACCCAGACCTTAAGGACAATATTTATATAAACAAAAATGAGATTCCTGGAAATGGTATTGACGACGATAAAAATGGATATATCGATGACATTTCAGGCTTTGACTTTTTTAATAAAGATGCAACGGTTTATGATAAGGCTGATTTAGACTTACATGGAACTCATATCTCAGGAATAATCGCAGCATCTTCTAATAATTACGGCATATCTGGAATATCCCCGAACGTAGAAATACTCCCTTTGAAATTCATTAATGGAAGCTATGGATACACAAGTGATGCATTAGAAGCAATCGAGTATGCAAAAAAAGTGGGCGTTAAGATTATTAATGCAAGCTGGGGAGGAGAAGATTATAATCCAGCATTAGAAAGTGCAATTAACGACTCAGGAATCCTATTCGTTGGATCAGCTGGTAACAATGGGGCTGACTCTTCTATTCAACCTAATTATCCTGCAAGTTTTAACTTACCTAACGTAATATCAGTAACAGCCGTAGACAATAAAGGTGAGTTAGCTCCTTTTTCAAATTATGGAGCTAAAGTTGATATTGCAGCTCCGGGAGTTTCAATCCTAAGTACAATACCTGACAATAAATATGCTATGTTAAGCGGAACCTCAATGGCTGCACCATATGTAGCCGGTACTGCCGCCTTACTTTATTCAATTGATGATAGTATGACACCATTAGAAGCAAAGGCTAAAATAACTGAAAATGGATTAAAACTTTTAAGCTTGAAAACTAAAGTGAAATCAGAATCAATGCTCAATAGTTACAATGCTTTAAATAACGAAGGACCAACAATCTATAATTACACTGAGTTTAATAACTTATCTAATGATGAAACAACAGTAGAAAAAAGACTAGAAATTGAAAGCAGCATAACAATTCTTCCGGAGTATCCATCCGAAATAAATGACAAATTACTTCTTGCACAAAAAGCAGCTGAGCATGAAACAGAGATTAAACCAGTTCCTACACAAATGCCTACCCCAAAAGCAAATAATAGCACCAAAGAGAGCAAAACAGTAATAAATACACAAGCACTTCCATCTGTCAGTGTTAGCAATGTTACAGAAACATCATTAATAGTCAGTGCAACATTCCCCAGATCAGGTATTAATGGTAATGGATTATTTATAAAGGATAACTCTACAGGACAATGGAGAGATATCTACGGTTCTTATAGCGCCGCCTCTGGAACTTACTATGTTTCGGGACTCACACCTGGTACCTCCTATGACGTACAGCTTGTGTGGTATACCGATGATACACATTCTTGGACCCGTCAAGAACGATTCAGCTACACAAAGACCAAATCCTATAACCCAACTTTATCAGTATCTAATATTACACAAAGCACACTCACAATTGATGTTACCTACCCTATTTCAGGTAAACATGGGAATGGTTTGTTCCTTCTTAATCAGAGTACTAATACGTGGTCCGATATATATGGCTCTTGGAATGCAACGAGTGGACGATACACTATTTCTAATTTATCGCCGGGAACAAGTTACGTAGTCCAACAGGTTTGGTATACTGATTACTCTAACGATTGGACTCGGCAAGAAAAATTGCAAACTGTTTCTACACTAAACGCACCTGAAATTTTATATCGAAAAGACGGAAACCATGTCTTTACAAATCTAGAAATATACGATACCAATGTTTTGTCTACGGCCAACCATACAAGATGGCTAACACATCTAGATAAAGTATATGAATCACTTTTAGACTTAGTAGGCACTGCTCCATACAGTGCTCAAAAAATCGAAATAAAATCTACTCGTAATTACCCAGGAGGATGGGCAGTCTCTGGCAATCCAATATTATGGTATCAAAAATATATCAAAGATGAATTAGTTAGAGTCAACAATTATGATGATTGGTCTTTTGGTATAATGCATGAAATTTCTCATAATTTCGATTCAAGTAATTGGAATTTTGATGCAGAATTTTGGGCTAATACAAAAATGTATTATGCTGTTGAACAAAATAATAGTATCGTAACCATGAACGGTACTCAATATACTGGCTCTCAGCTCAAGAATTATTACAAATCTGTATCTGACTATGGCTATGATAAGATGATGGCATCAAATAGCTATCATAATGATTTTTTAACCTATACTTTTATAAGATTAAAAGACATTATTGGTTGGCAACCATTTAAATCTACTTTTAGAGATATCAATGCTCTATCTGCTTCTTCCGTCCCATCAACTAAAATTGGTAAGTTAAACTTATTCTTAAGTAAATTAAAAGAAAAATCGAACTACGATGTGTTGTCTTCCTTTAGCACAAAAGAGCTTCAGTTAATTGGTAATGCCTTTGGAGGCACTGTTGGTTATAATACCTCATCCTATACTCCATTGAACTTGTATGTACAAATTCAAGATGGCACTCAATATTATATCGGTAATCTAGCAAGACAATATAATAACACGAGCACCTTTGTTGCTGTGAATCCAGATGATGATATGTTAGTGGATTTACAAAATGGAGAACCAAGTGATTATTTCGTAGAAGATGGTCAATATTGGGTATATCTCCACAAGCTAAGTAACTATATGGATATTTATCAAACAGGGAATAATGTATATGCCTTATCAGACCCTAATCCAGATTCATATTCTAATCTTGATTATGAACAAACTACAGCCATATTAAAGTCGTCTAGCATTGTTACAAATTCTATTGATTCTGCAACAGTTACAGATTCAGTATATAATGATAATATTAATAATTCTGTCACTGATTCAGTTTATGATGATCAGTCGACACAAGATTATAAGACATTTACTTTCATTGTCTTTAACATTAATCCATTTAATAAAGATGGAAAAATGAATTTTCAGGTAAAGCCAGTTTTAACCTTTGGCTTTAAACCTAAATCAACTGATTATAATATTAGAATTTTGACAGCTCCATCTGGAGATGGTCCTTGGACTCAAATTAGTTCTCAAAGTTGCGAAAACCTTCCTGGGTTAAAAGGATGTATCGCTTCTATAGCTAACCGTACAGCTTATTGGAAAGCAAGCGTTACTGTGACTTTCAAATGGAAGGATGGCTCAACTGAAACACACTCAAAAGATAGCGTCAGAATTCTAACTAACAATCTAGGGAATCCGTTCCCGCTTTACCGAGATAGTTGGTCAGGCCAGTCACTAGGATTCCCTCGAACGGATTGGGTTAAATTACCTGAATCGCAGAGAACTCCACGTGACCCTGAACTCCGTCAAAAATTCATTGCTTGGTATGTAGTAAAATATGGACGACCAAATTTTGATTGGGCTGATTACGATATTCATCATATTCGTCCTTTAGCATTTGGTGGAACCAATGACTTTTCTAATTTGATTGCAATTCCTAGAACACCAGAACATCAAAAATATGTAACACCATGGTTTGCAAACTATTCCACATATGACCCTGATGCAGACCTTGATTAACACATCTAATACAAGGAGTGATAATGTTGACTGATTCAATTATCTCTAACGTTTTAAAAAATATATCTGAAAAAACAAGTACTGATCAACAGATTTCGAAATATCTCTCCACAAAAAGTTACAGACAAGAAAAAATCGCTTTTAACGATCCACTTGAAATAACGGATTTAGAAAAATTTTTTAGATTTTTTAGTAAAGAAAGTAAACTTGTACTACCTCAAGATTACCTCGATTTTCTACTTATCCATAACGGCGGAATTCTCTATTCTCATCCTGAATATGGTGGTGGGTTAGAACTATTAAGTTTACAGCGTATTGAAGAGCTCTACGCTATTTACAAAGAATTTCTTCCAGTTGGTTGGTATCCAATTGCTGTTGAAGAAGGGACTGAGTTTTTATTTATTGATTCTAACTTGTGTAACTCTGCAAGTAGGGCATCTAACTATCTTTTTTGGGCTTCTATAGAAGATATTAATGATGCACCTACAAATTTAAATTCAAACTTTGAATTGTGGCTAGACAGGTATTTTGCATCCCAAGGAAACCGATTTTGGGAATGGATGAAATATCCTGTGGAGTATTACTACAGATAAATACTGTTTTAGTAAAGCTTAAACTTTTATAAAAAGTAGTTTCGTATTAGTCAGTAACAGCACAAAGTTCCTTAGATTTGACTGCTCCCTAAAACCTGGAAAATCGCTTTAATCCAGTTTTATGGGGGCAGTTTTATTATCTTCCATGAAGAAGGACACTAAGCGACCTCGCGATTAACTAATCATTAGAATTAAACTCTTGAGTATTAATATTAAAAATAGTATTTTTCTTTGAGACACACAAACTTCGTTTATCTTTTAGTTTTTATTTTCCATAAAGAAAGAGCAGCTTAACGTGCTTAAACTGCCCCATTTACTTTTAGAAATAGGTCAATTCTAATAATACAGTTATTTTCTTCTGGTTACAGCATTATTATCTTCACAACCTATCACATTCTCAAAGACTTCTTTAAGTTTAAATCTGATAATTCTTTTTCAGAATCATCAGGATTAACTTAATCGGCGGCCCACTATCGTTTTAGCTACAATTTACTGATCAATGTATGTACATTGGTCTTTAATATTGATTCAACAAAAATTTTTAAAAAGCGTAATAAATGCTTTTAAATACTATACTCTCAGAAATGTATTTTATAATAACACTGAAAATATGAGAATCCTAAAATAGTAGTGTCTTTCTTTATACGCACCATTTCTAGTTGAACTGTGATTTAAACTTGAATATCATCACTAAATAAGTTACCTGCTCTCCAAACAAGCTACCCTTACCATAGAAGAATCTCACTCTTGATTTCTGAAAATGGACTTGTCCACTTCATCTAAAAATATAATGGAGGAGAACAAATGGACAAAAATAAAATACTATATGAACTTTTATGGGCAATGAAAATATTACATGAAATGAATTCTACCGATATTACTATTTATTATTCGATAAGAAATATATGGAATGCTATTAAAGATATTTGTGAATTCAACATCCAAGGTCCACTAAATGAAAAAATTCTACAGCAGGTGCTTCAATCGTTAAAGAAATCAAAAACTGGAGATGATAAAATTGAAAATCTAATTTTGTATTTGACCACATCCAAAATAGAAATGAATATGCATTATTAAGCTTCAATGTAATTCCTTGTTTTAGAAAAAACAGTGGAATAACAAGTAGAAAAAATACAAAAAGCACACAACCCATTGGATAAATTTTAGTTCTAAAATACATGTGTTAAGCAATGTCATCTTAAGATTTGACAATTCTCACGAACATATTTCAAATGAAAGTAATCTTGAACGAATCCCACAGTTCCTGAAGTAAAAATGTTTTCATTATAAATAGGTAGTGACTAGTTTTCTATCATTTTTGAAGTACTGTATTTACAGTCATTATAGGTATTACAGGTTTGGACCTCATGTTTTTAACATCATTTTTTTATTGGTTACCATTAGAGCATAACTGGGATGATTGAAAGTCATGCAACTTCAATCGTAATACGTCCAAATCATTTCGATTTGTATTCCAGTATCAGTGGGAATTTTGATCAGATACCCAAATAATTGTAAAGTGATAGTTACTCAAACAAGTAAAACGGCGGGGACACTGGTTAAAACTAAATATGACAAAGTTAATTTAATCTAATTGATTCTTTTGTAATATATTTATTATATGGTTTGATTTCATACAACTCATTAAGTTATACAATCGATATGTTGGAAAATCAGTAAAGGAGGAATAAATGTGAAATATTCAATTCCACTTAGATATTCTATACATGTCCCATTGGTATTTTACCCGTTTCCAGTAGATTTTTTACGCTTGGCTGCTCTCGACCTTTCATGTAGAAGTACAAGTAGAATTCTAAACTCACTATTGGAAAACAACTATATAACTATTGGAGACGTTTTAAACGCTACTAAACATGACTTATTAAATACACCTAATTTTGGACAAAAAGGCCTACATGTTGTTTTTGATATGTTAGAAACCCTCTCAAGGAGACCTGAGTTAATCCTTAAAATTGAGTTTTTAGAACAGCCTACACAAGATAAAATCGAACGATTGAAACATGTCCCACCTATAAGAAAACAACTGCTGGAATTAGGTATCCTCTCTCTAGGTGATTGATTAATTACAATAAATTAACTCAATGAATATCTAATAAATCTCTAATTAACTTTATTTTATAGAATCGTTCTGATTGGCCTAAATATCCTATTTAGTAATGATTAATGATATAATGCACTTCATACAATCATAGCACACATGTTTAGATAAAAATAAAACCGCCCCTCCATTTGGGTACGATTTTATTTTTAGCAGCAGCTTTTATATTGATAGTCTATGTTTATCTTAAAGAATTATACCAACAAATGTGTAATTAGAAGTCGTCACTCCCCCATTTAAGCAGACACTATTTTGTTTTTATACTTATTTTTTCGTTGACTTTTTTTGATGCCCTTTCTTCTTCACCAAATAACCGATACAGGCAACATTCTTTTTAATATCCACAAAGTTAAAAACTAACCAACTAAAGTGTCTGGTTAGTTTATGAATGATTTTTTTCATTTTCCTTTAGACATACGTTTTCTAATTTGGAGTAATCGATTGTGTATTTTATCACTTTCCCATTTGGTTGCCTTATCCTTATTATCTCGTCACCTTCAGTTAGTCGTAGTAATTCATCTAAACATTCATTTATGTTATCATCATCATATTCACTTTCAATTACAGTTCCATCTTTAAATACAAATTCTACAGTTCCCATATCTTTAAAGTTCCTTCCTAAACAATATTGTATTTGTTTAACCATTATATTACTCAAATGAATTTTCCGTGCAGAATCCTTGTGTTAACTCACAATGATTAAGACATTAGTTCTGTTTTAATTAGAGAAGGACAACATTACAGCAATTTTGCTGAGAAGACCACCGGTGTCATTAAGGGCAATAGAGCCATCTGATGTTGCGACATGTCCAGGAAAACTCGACTTCGATACAAGAATTCGTTTAGGCTTTGAATGATTATGCATGTAATTTAATCTCAATTAACATTCGATGACAGTATTGATTTGTTGAATTTTGGAGATGAATAGAATATGTACCCTATAAGCAAGCGGAGGTGAAAAATTATGAGTAACTCAAATAATTATGACCGCACATCCCAAAATGAATCTGATGGACAAAAGTTTTCTGGATATGATGATAAGGAATCGGGTAAAACAGATTGGTACACAGAAGACGGCACTTTAGACTCTAGTACAAAAACACCTTCTGATGAGTATTAAACTAACTTTCGTTGTGTCCTTTGAAAGAAAAGAGTCACCTCTTATTAGGGTGACTCTTTCTCTCTACACAATTTAAGGACAATGCTAAATGCAGAGCGATTAGTATTCCCTTTATCCAAAACGGGGGTTCTCTCTAAAATCATGGTGTGTAATATTTATAGATTTTTAAGACCTTATCTTCATCTTTACTTATATGAATCATTATAGATTCTTTACATGGCTTTAAATTATTCAAGAGGAATATTGGAGAAAACTTAACTATTAGCTTGGTTATAAATTAACCCATTAGCCCCTCGCACGAACTTCTCTACACATGAAGTAATCTTATTATCCAATTCTAAAAAATTCGACATATTATTATTTTCTAAATACTTTCGTTCATAAAAGCAGGCAGCTACTGTTGGACTCAATGGACAAAGGTATGAAATTCCGTATTGAAACTTATCATTATCATTAAAGCCTGTTACTTTCTGATTATTCATCATCAAATCAAATGCTTTTGTTAATTCTTTATTTTTCTCCAAATAATGTATTGCTACAGGGTTATCAGAGGTAATGAATGGAACGGATGTATTATTTCTAATTAGCACACTTGACAAACTGGCTGTAAAAGTTTATTTCGTCAACAATCACATCATACTCAAGCAACTCTTTGGCATGAATTAGTTCTTGATATGAGTCTATTTCTTTACTCGGCGTATTTGGATTATTTAATTTTTTCATTCGAATGGAGCCTTTTCTATACATATCGGTACGCATCCATTGAAAAAACTTAAAAGCAACTAAATTTTCTCTCTGGTAATCTGTTAGACAATAATCTTCATTTTTTTCTTCTGTAATTGCAATTGTTTCTCTTAATATTTCTGAGAGCAGTGCTTCCCTGTACCGATAGATATTTCTCAATTGTTTGATTATTCTTATTGGTCATCGCATTAATATCATCTGGTATATCATAGAAGTATCTTTTAGCAGCAACATTCCTAATGTTAGTTAGGAAACTAGATTTGGATGATTTTATGTCTTTAACATAGATTTGCTTATGTTTATTCGCAAACTGCTTAAGATAAAATTGACCAACAAAGTGTTGATTCTTTACTTTTTCCATTTTCATTTCTCCTAACTACAAATTCTCACATAAAAAAGAGCACAAGTTACTCAGAAGAGTGAAAAACCTGAGGATGTGCTGCAAGGCAAGGATAACCATACTAACTAATATGAGCATACTATTATTATAATACGCAATGATTGCAATATCTATTAAGTAGAAAAGTGGAATCCAACGATTCCTCTTCCGCCAGTATTCACTGAGAAGTAGTCAATGGTTATTGCTAAAAGTATTCATGAAGATAATAGGTATTCATTTATTTTTTTGTAAACTAAATGCGACTCTGAGGAATATAATATGAACTATCATCACATTTGTTAAAAAAACAAATAATCATGGGTTATGTTAGTGTAATTCTCGATGCCGTCAATCATCTCTTCATCCCCAAAACATTATCGACTTGTCTAGTCTCAAACTGAAATATTCAAATAAAACTGTATTAAGTGTTTCCCTACCTCCATGGCAATAGGAACACAAAAAAATCTAATGGACAAATTATTAATCTTGTCCATTAGATTTTTATAAATCTTTTTCAAAAAGCTCTATTTTTGTATCCAAACCTCACTACCTGTTTCATACAAATTATACGTATGAGGGACGGAAGCCTCCATAATATCAACAAAGCTCCAATGCTCTTCTGGTACATCCGGCCAAACCTGTGTTAAACCGATATGCTCAGTATGCCGTTCCAACAATAGATTAAAGATACGAACTGTCTCAGCACGGGTAATCGCTTGATTAGGTTTGAATGAGCCATCCTCATAACCGTTGAACCATCCACTTGCTACTACACTTCCAATGAAAGTTTCTGCCCAATGGCCATCCACATCACTAAACTCTATGGTGGTCGCCTGGTTTTGAGGTAAGTATTTCACTCGCGCTAGCACTGCGGCAAGCTCAGCTCGTGTAACCTTCTGTTCCGGTTGGAATGAACCGTCAGGGTAACCTTTCATCCAGCCATTTGCTACAGCTGTCTGTATCGCATTTTTACTCCAGTGGGAATTAGGTACATCTTTAAATACGACCTGCCCTACTGTCGAAACTTTTCCGCCCATCGTCCTACTTAGAATTGCGGCAAGCTCAGCACGTGTAATACCATTACCAGGTAGGAACATACCATTTGGATAACCAACCATATAAGGGGTATGCTTGCCTGTTTCCTTCAATTTCGGGTCAATTTCAAAGCTGTACTCTATAATAGACTGACCGACATGAATCATACCGTTTTTGATATAGCTATCCTCACCAAACACCGCTTCGTACTTCTCTTTACGGCTGTCGAAGATTTCGTAACCTGCTTTTTCTGCCAAAATGTAATAATCGCCTTCCGGGTAAACCATCCATCCGTATTGGCCTTCCTTCTTACTGTACTGAGGATTATTGTTCTGATTAGGTGCGAAATCCGGCAGCACTGGCAATTCCACTAGTGCATCTGGTATACGACCTTTTGATTTATTTAGTTCAGTATCCATCCAGTGAAGTGTTACTTTTACATCATCAACAGGCTTGCCTGTCACAGAATCTGTAATTATTCCATAAGGGTCTATAAGCTCTGACTCAATAGACGCATTTCCGTTAGATGATACCGTCAGTTTTGCAAGCGTACCTGCGAGTTTTTGACCATTCGGAGCGATGACATTTAACATAATTTTATAACTGCCTGCTGGTACATTTGGAAGCTGGAATCCTGTATCTGCTTTCACAGTAAATGCAGGAATATTCAGCGACTTGCCATCAGAAGTAAATATTGTAGCCAACATATCAAGTTTGGTTCCAACAATCTCAGTAACTTTAGAATCCGGGTTACTCGTATGATTATTCGGGTCCTTTATAACCACCGTCAGCGCTGGAGAACTAATACTTGTTGTTCCTTCTCCGACATAGTTAGACGGCGCTGGTGTAGTTGTAGGAACTGGAGTCGGTGATGTAGCCGGCTCGGTAGGTTTCTGAGTATTAATTGGATTCTCTGGCTCACTCGGTGAAACTGACTTAGTCGTTGTGAAGGTAATTTCGTTACCATAAACAATTCCATCCGTTGTTACAATATAGCCACGTGCATAATACAATGTGTCTGATTGTAAAGTGGTCAGTCGAAGCTGGTAGTAATCATTTGTATCAGACGAGATAACAGTTATACCTGTACCTACAGAAGGAGTTGCTATAGTCGAATATACAATTCCTCGTTCTATGATAGTAGTTGCAGCCGAATTTTGTACTGTTGCACTGACTGAAGCAGAAGTCTCCGTGATTTGTACTGCCTGTTGCGTCTCAACAGAAACATTACCAATTGGACCGTATTTTAGCACAGTCAATTTCCCTTCTTGCGCACCGTCTTTTATCGCAACATAAGGTGTTCCATCATACACACGAAGTTTTAACTCTTGTGCAGCACCAGCCGTAAAATTAGGTATTCCGACTGTCACCCAACTATTAGTAGTTGTGTTTAACATTTTAACAGTTACCTTACCTGAATCCAGGCTGTCAGCATAGGCCACATATGGTCCATAGTTATATTTACTTATTGGCACCAGCGTTAAGTCAAGACCTTGTACTTTAGCAGTCGTTACGAGCTGGGCTGAATCTGTGGTCCATGAACCGTAGTAGTATGAACTGTATTGAACACCTTGGTCATCATAATAGACCAGTGCCTTTTGACCATTACCATCGGCATGAATAGAATATTTCGAATCTGTAATGCTAGAGTTTTGCAAGCTCCATGTTGGATTATAGTAATCCCATTGCCATGTTGAGATAACATGTGGCGTAGTCAAAGCCTCAGCCGTAAGTAGTAAACTGCCGTAGCTGACGGTCAGATTCACTTGTTGTACAGCTTCGACTGAGAATCCCTCTGTTCCAAGCAATTCCCATGCTACCCCATCAAAAGCCATTACCGATACTTTTCCTTCAGCAGATTTATCCGAAAAAGCTACATACGGCTTACTTCCCCAATTATCCACTACAAGAGAAATACTTGAGGCTGCGTCAGATGTAAAGCCTTCCGTTCCTAAAATAGACCAGGTTGAAGTCTTTATATCCAGTTCTTGGACAGTAATTGCGTTACCCATATTTCCATCTGCATAAGCCAGAAGCAACTTATTCGAAGTTTGGTCATAGGCTAAGGACAATGAATCTGCTGTTCCTACTGATAGACCTGGCCCACCAATATACAGCCAGTTCGTTCCATTGTAGGTCATAACACTTGCCTTTCCGCCATGCGCTTTATCTTGGAAGGCTACGTATGGATTACCTCCATTATCAAATGCGAAAGAAACTGAATTCCCCTCATCTGCTGTGAAACCTGCTGGACCAACAAGCTGCCACAAATAAGGAACAACGTTAACTGTAACTAAAGCTGTCAAGTTATCATCATTCCGAAGAGGTGGGTCACCCGGGCCAATAAGACCTGTAAATACATAGGTTCCAGCTGTATCAGACACAAAAGAAGGTGCACCACTGTCCCACTCCGGGTATGCAGTTTCTTTTTTTCCATTTTTTAACGAAACATCTACTTTAGAAGGAAGTTTTTGTACAATCTGCTGAAGCGTTGTTCCTACTGGTACTGTAATAGATGAAAGGGAAGCCACATCAATGATATTAGAACTTTTAACTTTAATCTTTTGTGAAATAAACATCTGTCCCATCAGATTAGGGTGAAAGACCTCTATTCCTCCATTGGGAAGCTGTACTGTACCCTCAAATGAAGACTCTCCGCCATCTTCCATAATATCTTCGTATTCATTCTGATTATCCCATGTTACGGGGAAATTTTGGTGCGTACCATCGGAGAAAATCATTTCAACTTCTGAAGGCCATTCTACATCAGTAGCAGGTGTTCCATTCTCTAATTCAATATCATTAAATGGAATATAATTGGTAATCCAATGTTCACCATTCATTGATTCGTTAGAAACTGTTGTAAATAAAACAGGTTCTCCATAGTTCACTAAAGTATCTTGAGTCTTGACAAAAGCCCGGAAGTAATAATCGCTACTTTCAACAAGACCTGTTACATAGCCAAAAAACTGCGACTCCATCCCCGCTCCAGCATCTACCGTTTGTGGATTTTCTGGTGGTGTAGGACCGTATGAAGCTAACCAAAACTCGAAACCCTTTTGTACGATAGGGTTGGTAGTATCATACTGTATTATTTCCGCTCGCAACTGTGCACTATTACTAGCAGGTAGCGCATAGTCGGTATAAACCATTTGAGCTCCACCTGCAAAAGCCTTATCACTCATTTCTGTAGGCAAACCAAGACTCATTATGGCCAGCAGCATGGCTAAAAAACCTGGAAACCATTTGATTTTCTTTGTTGTCATATGTTTCTCCCTTCTGCTATTACACACTCTTTACTTTAATTTTGATAGAAGCTCATCTAATAGTTCATTATTATCATTGAAGAGATTAGAGAGTATATCTAATATATTTTCCCTTTGCAATTCACTTCTCAATTTTCATTTTATAGCATGTTTAACAGTTAGTGAAGGAACAGTATTAGAACACTCTAATCTTTGAAAGGTACTATTATAAACTAAAAAAATAAATGATATGACAGGAAAAATCGTTCTATCTTTTATTTGGATTGTCCCCAACTCAAGACAGAACGATTTCTTTTATACTTTATTGAATAGATTAGATTAGGTCTGATTTCTGTAGGAGTCTTTGTATAATTGCTGCGACTTCAGCTCTGGTAATATAAGAACTTGCAGCTAATGAGTCTGCTGTTCTGCCGTTAACAATTTGCGCTGCTACAGAGAGAGTAACTCCCTCCTTGGCCCAATCTGCTATAGTACCTGCGTCCTTAAATGCTAGAAGCGTAGATGATAAATTACTATTTTCCAGTTTGGCCTTTAGACCAGTTATCTTCATCATACGTGCAATGATTGTCATTGCTTCCTGACGTGTGATTTTCTGTTGAGGACGGAAGGAACCATCTTCATATCCCGAAATCAATCCGTACTTAGAAGCGGTATTAACCGCACTTGAGTACCAGGCTGAAACGTCCACATCTTTAAAGCTTGTTTGTCCTTCATCCAATCTAAGCCCTAATCCTCTGACCATGATAGCCGCGAACTCTGCACGAGTGATATCTGCATTGGGATTATACTTTCCTCCACCTACACCATTCACAACAAGTCTAGAGGCCATATCATTTACTGCATTTTTGGACCAATGATTGGCTACATCAACCAATTCAACCGGATTCCAAATTACTCCATAGTCACTATTTGTCAAACTGTTAATCTTTGCGATGTATACTTCGTCTTCTTTGAGAATCTTGGTCGGTACATGCCGTAATCTACCATCCTTCTCCAAAACGGTGCCTGTAGTAATTTTGTTTAGATCAACATTCGCCGGTAGAACAATAGTTCTTTCAACATATACAGAATAGTCGGTAATTTCAACACTATTATCTCCGTGAACCGCAAATAAGGAAAAAGTAACCGGAGAGGCTACTAATGTCACTCCCGCTTTGGTAGCCATACGTTCAGCTGCTTGAACAGCTTCCTGAGAAGCTTTTTCGATATGCAATTCTAGATTTACATCCACTGATGCAATATTCTGACCCAATTGACCGGCCAGCGCAGCAAGATTAATCTGACTCATCGGAATTTTGTATGCACCTGCAGGGGTATCTAATACAAGAGTTGCTGTTTTTTCCTGCATCTGCTGGACAATTTGCCCTGAAAGTTGTCCAATAATAATGTCAGATGTTTCTTTCCAAGGTATTGTAACAACTACCCCCGAACCTTCTGCATCCAACTTAGCCTTAAGCTGGGTTTCATCTGCATTAATTGTTGTAACAGTTCTGCCATTTTCGGATGTTATATCAGCCGTACCCACATATTCTTCTTTGCCATTTACCAAAACGATTACTCCTGGTGCTTTGGTGGATGGGGCCGTCGTATTAATACCTTGATTGCTATTTGGTATATAATCGGATACTTTTGCAATTGTTGTTCCAAAGCGTACTACAAGTCCGTTTGCATCAATTTCTGCGACTGCTATGTTGTCTCCGTTAATAGCCGGAATTATTCCGTTCTCTGGAAGTTCAGCATAACCAGCCAAAAGTTCGCCAGTATTAGGAACAGGAACTTGTCTGGTTCCGAAGTTTACATACACCAGCTTTAATCCTTCTGTAGCATTAGCCTGAATTTGAGTCTTTCCATCATTATCAGAGCCATCGGGGTCGATTGATGCCACAGTAAGTACCTTGGCTGCTGTTTCAGCATACGAAACGGCTACCACCCAGCCGAACTTTACAACCTTGCCTGCTTCATCAATTTCTGCAATCCCAACAGTATCACCATTTGCCGCATGAATTAGCCCGCTTGCAGGAAGCTCTGAATATCCGTTCAGAGTAGCGCCAACGTTAGGACTTGCTACAGGAGAACTAACGAAGTTCAGGTACACAAATTTGTTTCCGGTACCGGCTTTAATTTCCACTGTAATTTTTGTCTTATTATCGTTTTCAACGCCTGTTGGATCTATTGCACTTGCAGTAAGTCCTTTTGCGGCCGATTCATTTTCAACTACAGCTTTTGTTGTTCCAAAACGAACAATTTTACCACTTGAATCCACTTCGGCGATTCCAATATTATCACCATTTGAGGCTTCTATTTGACCGTTCTCTGGAACATCTGTATAGCCGTTAAGAATTGTTCCTATTTCAGGAATGGCTATCTTGCCATCTCCCGTATTAACGTACACCAGTTTGTTTCCTGCACCAACAGTTGTTCCGCTTGCAATTTTGACAGTACTTTTACCCTCAGTTCCTGTGCCTGTCAGGTCGCTGCTTTGTACTGGAAGATTCTTTGCAGCACGCTCTGGAATAACAACGGCTTCGGTTAGGTCGTATTTCAGCACTGTACCGTCCGGTCCAAGTTCAGCTACCCCAATTATATCCCCATTATTAGCCGGAATTACTCCATTGGATGGTAGGCTGACATAACCGTTTAGCTTGTCGCCGGTTGTCGGTATATTCGCTTTGCCTACACCAAAATTCACATAGACCAATTTGTTACCGTCAGCAGCCTTACTGACAATTTGCGTATGATTATCAGTTCCGCTTCCAAACGGATCAATAGCGGTTACTATCAGTTTTTCTGGTGCAGATGTAGAAGTAACTTTCGCACGAGTTGTTCCATACTTTACTATCATTCCATTCTCGTCGACTTCTACAACACTTAGTAAATCTCCGTTCTTTGCGGAAATCACTCCACCAGCTGGCAGTTCTATATAACCTTTTCCAACCTGCTGTCCCTCTTTAAGTGGTGTAGCCGGAGCATTACTCAAGTTCATATAAACTAACTTATTGCCTTCATCTACACTGCCAGTCAACTGAGTATTCTCAGTATTTCCGGCAATTTCTTTAGTTCCAACAACTAAACCATTGGATGTTTTTCCTGCCAATACTACAGCTGGAGCTGTAACATATCTAACTACGTTTCCTGCCGAATCTACCTCGGCAAGTCCCAACAGGTCGCCCTCTTCTGCTTCTACCAACCCATTTGCAGGAAGTTCTTCATAATCAAGTCCGTTTACATTACTCCCGGTATTAGGTATAACTGCCCGTCCCTTTTTGAAATTAATATAAACGATTTTGTTGCCACTGGAAGCACTTACTGCAACCTTTGTTTTGCCTTCTGTTTCCTGACCAGTTGGATAAGTTATATTAGCAGCCAAGCCTTTTGCCTGTACTTCATTTAATACTTTCGCATCAGTTACTCCAAAACGCAAAACCTTGCCATCTGCTCCGATTTCAGCAACACCAATTTTATCGTCCACTGCGGCGCCAATAATTCCGCCATCAGGCAGGTCTGTATACCCCATCCATTCTTCACCCTGGACAGGGTCTATTAATTCACCTTTGCCATAGTTTATATAAACTAACTTGTTGCCGTTACCCACACTAGCTACCAAGCGTGTTTTACCGTCATTCTCCACTCCAGTTGGATCAACAGAGGTTACTGCAAGCAACGCCGGAGATGGAATGGATTTAGCAACTACTTGTCCGAAACGCACTACCCTACCGTCAACGTCCACCTCAGCTACACCAATCAAGTCGCCATTAGCTGCTGTTACAAGACCATCAGTCGGCATATCTGTATAGCTCGTCAACTCATCACCGATACCCGGAATTTCCACATTACTACTACCAAAATTCATATAAACAAATTTGTTTCCTTGTCCACTTTTCTCTGCAACGGCAAGCTTAGTTTTACCGTCATTTATTGCTCTGGCTGGGTCTGTAGATGTAACCGTCAATCCAGAAGCATTTGTTGTGAATGGTATAGTATATACTGTAGATACGTTCGATGCGTTATCAACGGTTTTGATATGGGCATAATAGGTAACTCCTCGCTCGAGGTTCTCCACCTCAATGCTTACACCATCCGAATTCACCTCATTGCCCGGGTCAATATCGGAAGAATCGGTGTCTACGCTCACTGCGTAGCCTTTGATACCAGTAGTAACTGTAGCTGTTGTTTCTGTTGAATCGATGCTGCTTGCATCCGTGAAAGAAATGGTTTTTAAATAGTAGCTATAGCTACTTCCATTATCTTCTGCTTCCTTCCAATTAATCTTCACTTTACCCGCTGTGCTGCTAGGAGTAACTGTAACCTCGCCTGATACTGTATTAGGGGCCGCAACGTCCTGGGACATACGGTCATCAAAATGATTGGCAGTGGAAATTTGTGAAAGATAGAACAGTGTATTTGCCAAAATTTTCTGTTCGTCTTCTGTAGCTTGACCATTACTGTGTCCAGTTTGGATCATAGCCGCATTGTTCCATGTGGTCAAATAAAAATTATTCGTACCCGGGCGACCATTGTAAGTGGTCAATTCCTGTCCTCCCCCCCAGTTCATGTTAGTATACTTGAACCAAATATCACCTCTGGCAAATTGATAATAGCTATGGGACGTAGGAGTGTACAGAATGGTTCCCACATCACCTAATGCATATGGATAATTCATTGGGAAACCCCGACGCTGAATCAGAACCTGATTGCTCCCCACAGGAGGAATATCTGGATTCCACCAGCCTTCTTGGAACTTGATATCCATGTTGAGGTAATCTTGTGCCAATTTAATAAAATAGGTGTGGGCAAAGCTCGCAGTATCATGCCCGACCAGAACGCCGCCACCATATTGAATAAATGCATCGACAGCTTCATAAGAAGCCTGAGATAAATCACGCCCATAGTTAACATCCCATGCTCCGAAATACAGAACATCATACGGATAGGAACCATCCGCATTCTTGGCTAGATACTTGGCATAATTCTTCGTAGCATCATTACCATTGAAATCGCTGATAGCCACTTCATCTACTTGCATGGAATAGCCATTTGGATTTCCATAAGTCTGCATCCAATCTTGCAATCCTGAAGACTCAGGAATATCAGGATATACATTTAATACCTTAATGTCCGTTTTCAAAGGAATAGATTGGTACTCGTCAAGTCCTCCGCTACCGGTATCTTTCTGAAAAACTCTGTAATACTCTTCACCAGCTTTTGATGAAGTCCAGCTTAATTTCACTAAATTGTTGAGATTATCACCTTCAGCAGTAAGAACTGGATTGCTGTCATTATCCAATAATGACATCGCATACACATTTTCAGATACAGAAACGCTATTATCATTTTGCTGCTCAGCATTGTTATCTTGGCTTGTCAGACTATCAGCTGACACAACAGGTACAAGTGGTTGAAGTACCAGCGCAGCTGTAAGCAGCAAGGACGAAACCTTTACCGCATTGTGTGTTTTATCTTTATCATTCAGTTTAAACATCAGATTAAAGCACTTCCTCTTTTGAGAATTATTTTGAACTTGAAAACTACAGTTAAAAAATTTATCACCACCAATTTTAATAATAATTTAATCCATTATTAAGGTTATCTTAACATCCTGCGCTTACAAATCACTCACAAAATTCAACAAAACTCGACTAAACCACACATCTTTTTTTTCAATCAGACCTATATGTTCTAATAAACCCGTTTAACTATCGTATTTGCGAATATATTAACCACGCATTTGTACATTTCATTTCATTCATAACTTTTACGAGAAAATAAAAAAGGCAGCTTATAAGCTGCCTTTTAATTGAACCAGAGTTTCACGAATCTCATCATGTATTAATACGTACTTTTCTCGCAAAATATCGGACCACAACCAATCTTCCCCATCAAGGTACTCTCCCCGACAATATTCTAAAGCATCTTCTGCAGCCTTAATTGTACGGAATTCAAGAAATATTCTATATTTTTTTTCAAACTGCTGTACATCCCATTGAGCATTCTTTATACGTAAAATATATCTGTCTTCTGAGTACTCAATTTCAAGCGCATCAATTTTTGCATCTTTAATAATCTTTCTTATTCTGTGTATACAAGTTTGTAGATAGGCAAGAGCTTGTTTCGCAGGATATTCTGGCCACAATTCATTACATATTCGGTATTTAGATACCCATTTACTCTCATTCTGAATAAAAAAGGCCATTAACTCCCTAGCTTTGGAGCGGTTCCATTTAATTATCGCACCATCAATTGTTATTTCAAACGAACCGAAGCACCGTATGACACATTGTCTAGGTGTTTGTACCAATGAATATCCTTTTTTTCTTAAAAGCCTCTCGACAGCTTTGTCCAATCTTTCTGTCCGAAATGGCTTAAGTATATAATCAAGAGCGTTAACCTCAAAGGCTTGTACAGCATAATGATTGTAGGCTGTTATAAAGATTACGTCAATGTCAGGGTACATGAGTGTAAGTTGCTCGGCAAGTTCAATACCATTCATTTCTGACATTTCAATATCCAAAAATGCACAGTTTGGTTCAAGGATAGTAGCAGCACGAATTGCCTCAGATGACTCAGTAAAAGCTCCTACCACTTCAACCTGCTCATTATTTAGTAATAAAGACTTTAGTTTGTTTAAAAGAATAGGCTCGTCGTCGACTAATATAGCTCGGAGCATATAGGTCACCTCATATGATTAGGAATTTTCAGCACGATTGTAGTCCCGGTGTCTTTTGAACTGCTGATTTCTAGACCATGACCATAACTAAGGAGCATTCTCCGCTGAATATTTTTAAGGCCGACCCCAGAACCTCCACCTACACCAGACAAAAACTCGTTCAACTGTCTTTCAGTAATACCACCCCCGTCATCATGGATAGTTATAACGGTATTGTTTTCTTGCTGTTTTACGCTTAGCTTAACGGTACCCCCGCCATTTTTTTTCATAGTCCCATGACGAATCGCATTTTCAACCAGTGGCTGGATAACTAACATTGGGACGTAAACCGAGATATTCTCATCAATATCAAGTAACACGTTCAATCTACCATCGAAACGAGCTTTTTCTAGGGAGATATAAGCACGCACAGTAGCCAGCTCACTGCTAAGTGGAGTTACACCGTCATAATTTTCAAAATTAAAGCTTCCCCTGAGATAGTCCGACAAATCATAAAGTAGCGCCTCAGCACGTTGAGGATGTTCCTTAATTAAAGCTGCAATAATGCTAAGAGAATTAAAGAGAAAATGTGGTTTAATCTGCGCTTGCAAAAATGACAGTTCTGTTTCTACACGTTTTTCAAATGATTTTTTTAATTGTATTAAAGTTTTAACACGAGACCTAAGTTCCTGAGCCTCAAAGGGCTTTGACAGGTAATCATTTGCACCCGCTTCAAAACCGGCCTGCAGGTCTTCTGGCCTGTTTTTAGCTGTTAATAGCAAAGCTGGAAGATCAACAGGCTGAAATCGCTGTCTGATTTCTTGTAACACCTCATAACCAGACATTCTTGGCATCATAATATCCAAAATGAGAAGATCATACCGATTCTGCTTCTCAAGTTCCAACAAAGCAGCCTGTCCGTTCGTAACTACTTTCGTATGATAGCCTTCTTGGTCAAGAATATTAAATAGAGCGGTCAGGCTTGCCGGATCATCGTCTGCGATGAGAACAGATTGCTGTTCTTTATTTCGTTCTCGGTCGATTTGAAGAAAAGCGGGCAGTGACGTTTCTATATGAGGTTTAGGCAAGGTTACAGTTTTATGATGCTCTTCAGATTGACTGATGGGTAAAGTAAATGTAAAGCGACTTCCGAAGCCCGGTTCTGAATCAACCCAAATGCTCCCACCATGAAGCTTTACCAAATTCCATGTAATAGCTAAGCCAAGACCAGAACCAGGAGTTTCTCTTGTACCAGTCGTATCCACCATATAAAAAGCATTGAAAATACTTGACTGTTGCTCTTTAGAAATGCCGCAGCCAGTATCTGCTACCCAAATCTCCACATAATCAGCCAGAAGCTCAGCACCAACTTCAATTTTCCCATTAGGAGTAAACTTCAACGCGTTTCCCAATAGATTGTAAAATATTTGATATGTCCGTTCTATATCGGCTTCTACCGGCGGCAAATCTTGAGGAACAGAGTTAACGAATTCAATTTCTTTATCTTCTTTCATTAGACTAAAGACATACAGCATTGTCTCTACTATCGAGGTAAGGTCAATCCCCTGCTTCTTCAATGAGACTTCTCCCTTTTTAAGACTGGAGATATCGAGAATGTCATTAATCATACTGTAGAGCCTTCGAGCAGATGATGAAACAACCTGAAGATTTTGTAACTGCACATCGTTCAGATTGCTGTTTCCGTTCTCTAAAAGCGAACCAGTAATATTGATAATACCATTTAAAGGTGTGCGCAGTTCATGGGAAGTATTAGTAAGAAATTCATCCTTCATTTTGTCCAAATTCCGCAACTCTCGATAGGTTTGTTCATTTTGCAAATTCATATAAGCAATCAAAAGTGAGAATGATAGGGCAGTCCACATTAGGCTAACCCCAAAGAACATCCACTGCAAAACCCCGGCAAGGACAGGAAGTAGTGCGGCAAAAAGAGAAACTAAAAATTCACTCATCATAATGTATTTACGCTTAATCATGATAATCATAATGTTATATAAAAGGTAGCTATAGCAGAGCAAAAACATTATTGCAAAAGAAGGACCACGATGGTAATTGTTTGCGCTATCTATATAGAATAGGAGGCCGTTAGATAAACTGAATACAGATAGCAAAAGGTTTATGGTAAATGGAATTGCTACTAAAGAAATCAATAAGATATTAAATTTCTCTTTGTTTTCTCTTAAGATCGAATCTAGGTAAAGTACCCATAAAGCCTCTGGTACCGGATTCATAATGTAAAAGAAACATAGAATAACAGGTAGTATTTTTCTAGCTGTGAATGAATCCAACCCGCTAAAAATATTGAGCAATAATTCCAAAATTAATAAAATGATATTAGAAAGAAGCAATCCCCAAAATATCTTTCTTGAGGTAGTCTTATTTCCTTTATGTGCAATCATATGGAAAAATATGATTATTGTAATGATTAAACCAAATGCAGATGTTTGAACATAGTAAAGAATAGGCATTCTCATTTCTCCCAAATATAAATAAAATGCAAGACATATAAGGTACATTTTCTAAAGATAAATACTATAGTAGTATTTGAAACTGGAACAAAAAAAATCCTTACTAAAGCTTGTAGTGAGACAAGCACTGATAAGGAATGTTATTGTTTCAAATAAATTATGACATTAAATAAATAATATTTAAATAAAAATTATTGTAAATCATACCTCTACATTAACCTACTTGCTTATTCTTTTATGTGTGTTGAGTTTCTACCATTATTTTTGATGAAATATAAAGCCTGATCAGCACCTTTCAACAATTCGTTGCGATTTAAATCTGCATTAGGAACTATGCTAGCCACTCCAAGACTAATTGTTACATATTTTTCTACATCTGATTTTTCATGAGGAATATTTAACTCCAGAACTCCAATGCGAATTTCCTCTGCAATTTCGTAGGCTTCATCAATATTTTTTCCTGGTAAAACAACTGCAAATTCTTCTCCGCCATATCTGGCACAAATTGCCTCAAAGGAATTAATAATTGTTTTCACTCGGTTCGATATTAGAATAAGACATTGATCACCCATTATATGTCCGTAATAATCATTGTAGGCTTTAAAATAATCTACATCAAACATGATAATAGATAGTGAAAGAAGGTGAACTGAACAATTTTCCCAATATTCTTTAAATCTCTTGTCGAAGTATCTTCGATTGAATAACGATGTTAAGCCGTCTACATTAGACAAATACTCAAGTTTATCCTTATTTTCTTTCATTTTTGTGATGTCATTACGAATTACAATATATTGATAAGGTTTCTTATCCTCATCAAGAAATGGGACTATTGTTGTGTTAACCCAGAAATATCCTCCATCTTTTGATTGGTTTCTCATCTCGCCCTTCCAGACCATTCCTTTTGACAAGGTAGCCCATAACTCTTTGAAATACTCCTTAGAGTGATACCTGCTATTCAGAATACGCATATTTTTACCTATAAGCTCTTGAAAAGAATATCCTGATAGCTTACAAAAATTCTCATTTGCATATAATATATTGGCTTGCCTATCAACAATTTGTAGCAGAGTAGACTCATCTAGGGCAAATTTTATGTCTTGTAACTCTTTTAATGCCTTACTCATTTTCTCCTCATATTCTTTTCTTATAGTAATATCTCTACAGGCAAGTATTACTTCATTTATAGTCATATCTTCACTGTATACAGGGTTTCCAATAGCCTCAGTATAACGTATTTCACTTCGTTCATTTAAAATCCTAAATTCGAAAATTACGGTATTTCCTTTTTCAAAAACCTCAAGTATGCATTTATTAATATATTGGATATCATCAGAATGGACTTGATCCAAAAAACACGATCCTTCAAAATCTTGCATTTTTATTGAATCGGCTTTAAGAATCATATTCATCGTTAGAATTTTTCCACTTTGTTCCACAACGAAAACATGATCATTTAGAGCTGACATCAATTGTTCCAGTCTTTGTTCCCGTTGTCGTGATAGCTGAAGTTGAATCCGATTTTTTTTTTTACTAAAACACAAGATGATTATTGTTAAAAAAGAAATATAAATGACTAAAGCATTTATGTCATTAATACTGAGGCGATTAAACTCATTTTTGTACCCCTTTTTATTATCCTGTATTAACAATTTCCAGTATTTTTTCTTTATTCATTTGTAAAATATTTCACAATTTAAAAATTCAAAATTACATTAACAATTTTAACCTTTCAGGAATAATAGAATTTTAATCCTCAAGATTAATAATGATGAGGTGCGGTAACACGCACTGGATGCCCGAACCCACGTACGTTGAAAAGTGCGGGGATGAGGTGGGGGTAGAAGGCCCCACATCCGATTATGAGTACGCTCTTATTACCTTTTTCGTCTCATCACTATGTTACAAAGCAACATGTAACAAATTATAGTGAAGGCAAAAAAGCTTCTCTCAAATTTCTTAGTGTTGAGGTTACAAGTTCGATAAATTTCATTTATTCATTTCTTATGATTTCACCTTAAGAATTAATTGACGCAAGTTCCTTCAAGGGAATCGGCATTAAAATATATACATAGTCTGTCCTAATTTTTCTATCGCTACATGTTTAAAACGGTTAAAGTATTAACCACTTATGGTCAATCCTTCCTCGAAGACATTGTTTATCCCCAAGTAATTCTCTCATAATTTTCTCACAATTCTCTCACACTACAGGGCTTCCTCGTAACTGATAATCAGTCCTTTCCAATATATATCAAAAGCCTGATGCAGTTGCTCTTGAGAAAGCTTGAAGGGAACGATTAATAATGAATCTATATAACCACTAACAAATGAAAAATATGACATAACATACATTTCAACTGGATGAGTAAATTGATGTTGGTTGGAAAATGATAAAAAAAGTTTAATATAGAGTTCAAGCAACGAGCGTGAAGAGTTTATTATATTCAAATCATATTTTTGTTCAACTCCGGCAGGTGGAAAAAAACGAATGCGTTGCCAAAATCTCAATTCTACTTCATGCTGAGAAAAAAACTGATAATAAGCATTAAAAATGTTAAAAAGAGTATGTTTTAAATCTGATGCCTCTTGGATTCTCTTTTCATTCAGTTCCCATATAATCTGTTGTTTAACTTCAGATACTATAGTCAGGAAAAGTACCTCTTTGCTTTCAAAATGAGAGTAAATAGAAGCCGCTTTAATCCCCGCCTCACTACCCACATCGCGCATTGTAGTAGCTTCATAACCTTTTAGTGCAAATAATTTTAGAGCAGACTGCTTTATCTTATTAGCAGACACAAAGCCTCCCCCTAACTAACGTTTGTTTGTAATCCGATGAGATTTATTATATCTCCTATTTATTAGTGATGTATATATTTATTCACCTTAAACTATTAATGAAATTCGACAATAACAAGGCATTTTCGACATTTCATTTATTTTATTATAATTTTTCTCCCTCTTATTGTTTTGCATGTTATATTAAAAAGAGACTTTAACTAAATAAACGAAACGAACAAACCCGATTACATATTACAGCTTTAATGATTTGTTCCTTTGCTGATTATATGAATCTCAAAAATGTGAGGATTAAAATGTAATTTGAATCATGACCGTGATTTTCCTGCAAAAAAAGCACACAGTAGAAACTATGTAGTATACTCAATGATAATATTCCATAAGAAACAAGGTTTTATAAGAAGACGTATTCAATGCTCACTGCCTTCCATCGTAATCTTATGTAGCCGAAGTATTAATGCTCTGCGAACACTATATTGAATATTTTCCTTGATTGTAGGTTTAACTTTCTGCTTACGCACTTGGAAAGTATCACTGAATGTAGCAACTACATAGCTTACGTTGTACATACTGAGAAGGTTGAATGCTAATTATAAATTTGGAAAATTCACCTGAATTATCAGTAAAGATAAGCAGTAATTACATATTCTAAGAACAAAAGCCCGCTCTGTATATCAATTATAATGAAGTTTAAAAGGTAGAATATAAACTATGGAGGGCGTTACAGATGTATTCAGCGAGTCTGTAAAATATATTGT
>NZ_LRAC01000164.1 GCF_001517085.1 Paenibacillus sp. DMB5 | reverse complement strand
GCCTGGCGCAGACGCTGCTGGGCGTGCTGGCGGGCTGCGCGGTCTTTGGGCTGGGCGCTGTCAGGCTGCGGCTGCTGCAGCGAGAGCGAGCTGCGCCAGCTGCCGGGCTTCGGCCCGAAGCTTGCGGACAAGCTGAAGAGGCTGCGCCTGTTCCCTTAGAGGGCGGTCAGCCGAACGGACAGCGGGCATAATCCTTACCCTTTTCATTCGAACCAATATAATCATGATGGCATGTTAGGCCTTGCCCCCGGTTTAACAAATATTGCGGCAGGCCAAGGAGGAGTGGAACGGAATGAGTGCAAGATTAACAGTAGTCGGCCTGGGATCAGGCAATCCGGACCGGCTGACGCTAGGTATTATCAAAAAACTGAAGGCGGCAGCAATTGTCTACGTTAGAACAGCCGAGCATCCGGTGATGGCGGCTCTGAAGGAGCTTGAGATTGCCTCACAGTCCTTTGACGCGCTGTATGAGTCACTGGACTCTTTCCCGGAGGTCTACGAAGCCATTACCTCGAGGTTAATAGAAGAAGCGCTTGCCGCACCTGACGGGACCGAAATTGTCTATGCGGTTCCGGGCCATCCGATGGTGGCGGAGTCGGCAGTTTCCCAGCTGCGCCGGCGCTGCCCTGAAGCAGGGATCACGCTCGAGATTCTCGGCGGCGAGAGCTTTCTGGATGAAGCTTTTGTGCGGCTCGGCTTTGATCCGATCGAAGGCTTTCAGCTGCTGGATGCTTCCGGCATCCGCAGCTCGCAGCTCCAGCCTGAGCTGCATACGCTGATTGGACAGGTCTATGACAGCTTTACGGCCTCCGAGACCAAGCTGTGCCTGATGGAGCTGTACCCGGCGGAATATGAAGTGATTGTAGGACATGCCCTTGGAGTAGAGCAGGAGGAGCAGATTCTCCGTGTACCGCTATATGAGCTGGACCGGATTGATGGTTACGGCAATCTGTCTCTGGTCTATGTCCCTGCGAACCGTGCGGAGCACGCGCGCCGGCGCACCTTTGCCCGGCTCCATGAAATTGTCGATACCCTGAGAAGCCCGGAGGGCTGTCCGTGGGACCGTGAGCAGACACACGAATCACTGCGCAAAAATCTGATCGAGGAAACCTATGAGGTGCTGGAAACGATCGACGAGGATGATCCGGACCACATGAAGGAGGAGCTGGGCGATCTGCTGCTGCAGATTATGCTCCATTCGCAGATTGAAGAGGAGCTGGGCACCTTCAGCGTCTATGATGTTATTGAGGGTCTGAATGACAAGCTGATATTCCGCCACCCGCATGTGTTTGGCGATATGAGTGCTGCTGATGCGGACGAAGCCCTAAAGAATTGGGACGGGATGAAGGCGGAGGAAAAGCGGCTGAAGGGTGTGAAGCCCGAGTCGGAGTCGGCACTGAGCGGAGTCCCGCGTGATCTGCCTGCACTCATGAAAGCCTACAAGCTGCAGAAGAAGGCCGCCAAGGTCGGCTTTGACTGGGATAACATAACGGATGTTCTAGCCAAAATTCGCGAGGAGGTCGATGAGCTGCAGGAGGCCATTGAGAGCGGCGCAGCGGCGGAGGATCAGATGCTGGAGCTGGGGGATTTGCTGTTCGCAGCAACTAATGCCGCCCGCTTCATCGGTGCAGATCCGGAGGAGGCACTGACCCGCACCAACCGTAAATTTGTATCGCGGTTTGCTTATATCGAGCAGCAGCTGCAGGACCGGGGCACAGGTGTGAAGGAGAGCAGTCTGGAGACGATGGAGCAGTTATGGCAGGAAGCCAAGGTGCAGGAGCGGAAGTAACCGTGTAAGGTAGGTCTGAATCAGTAAATGAACCATTTTCCATTAAATGTTACTGTGGCCGTATAGCTGCGGCAGGAAGCGGCAATGCTGGGAATAAGGCTTTATTTTCTGGTTTCAAATGCCGTATGAGGTTTATAATGTAGTAGTGCCTGGAGCCAAAGAAGGCGTTTTTTCAAAAAAACGACGTTTTGCGGCAGGATTTCCGGGCGGCATCAAGAATATCATAAAGACGAAATGACGATCGGCGGCATATTTTGGCAGCTTATCGCGTTTCATTTATTTTTTTGTATCCTAGGAGGAACTTCAAATTATGAACAAGACAGATCTGGTAAACAACATTTCCGAAAAAAGCGGATTGGCCAAAAAAGATGTAGAAGCCGTATTAAACGGAGTACTTAGCGAAATTACCGATGCTTTGTCCAAGGGCGATAAAGTACAGCTGATCGGCTTCGGTACTTTTGAAACCCGCAAACGTTCCGGCCGTACCGGCCGCAACCCGCAATCGGGCACACCTATTGAAATCCCTGAATCGACTGTACCGGCCTTCAAGGCTGGCAACAAGCTCAAAGAAGCCGTTAACTAATGCGTCTGGACAAGTATCTGAAAGTGTCCCGGCTAATCAAGCGCCGCACAGTGGCCAAGGATGTGTCCGAACAGGGCCGGGTGCTGATTAACGGTAAGGAATCAAAGCCCAGCAGCACCGTAAAGATCGGCGACGAGATTACAGTGCAGTTCGGCCAGAAGCTTGTAACCGTCAAAGTGGAAAAGCTGGTTGAAACCACCCGCAAGGATGAGGCGGCCGGCATGTACACCCTGCTCCGCGAGGAGCCTGTTGCCAAAAGCAGCGGTCTTGACTGGTAGAGGCAGACAGCTATAACCACAAGCACAGCTTACGTTATGTAGAGCTGTGCTTTTTTATATTTTCCGGAGATTCAGCCAGTTCTATTACCCCACCGATCACCATAGATTAGAATCAAGAAGGAGGGGTACATGCTATGATCGAGCCAGTCAAAGTAGGTAAGCAGCATGATCTGCACATGCGCAGCCGCAAGCAGCTGGAGCTGACAGGTGTGCAGAATGTAGAAAGCTTCGACAGCGAGGAGTTCCTGCTCCGTACGGAGCTTGGCCATCTCACTATCCGCGGCAGCCATTTACATATCAAGAACCTTAGCCTGGAGAACGGTATTCTGTCGCTGGAAGGCAATGTCCATTCCCTGATTTATCTCGATCCCGGAACACAGGGGAAAAATAAGGGCATATTGGGCAAGCTGTTTAAATGAATCCGGCAGTTCAGTGGATGACCCTGATCTATATGATACTGGCAGGTACAGCTATGGGATTGACCTATGACAGCTACCGGGTGCTGTCGCTGAAGCTGAGCTTTCCCAAATGGCTGAATGCACTGCTGGACCTGCTGTATTGGATATGGGCTGCGCTGCTGGTGTTCCGCATGCTGTATGCCGGAAATCAGGGGCAATTGAGGTTTTATGTCTTTTTGGGGCTCTTTCTAGGCGTATGGATCTATTTTTTGATCTTCAGTGTTACGGTGCGGCGATTTGTGGTAATGTTAATTCAGTCGGTCCAGTATACGTGCAGACTGCTATGGAGAACCCTGGAAATCTTAATAGGTGTACCGCTGCGCTGGCTTTGGAGGCTTTGTAGAGGAATGCTGCTGCTGCTCGGCCGTATCCTGTTATTTATTCTGAAGCTGCTCTTGCGTCTAACGAAGCCGATCTGGGTATTACCAGTAAGATGGATCTCTCCATATGTGTCCAGGATCTATCAGTCTGCCTGGTTTAAGAGATCTATTGAATGGATAACCGCATGGCGGAAACGCTGACCTTACAATGGGGGTACGACGCATGAACAGATTTACTGCGGAAGAGAAGGGAACAGCAAGCAAGGCTTTGGCCGCAGGTGCGAAGAGAAGAAAGTTCATATGGCTTGCGGTAATGACTGTATTTTTCAGCTGGTCCGGTTACATTTTCTTTGCCCAGAGCGCTTCAATAGCGGACAAGAGTGAGGTGCTTGCCAAAAAGCAGGCAACGAATGAAAGTGTAACGGCCTCGCTTAATCAGCTGAAATACGACGTATCGAGGCTTAATGATGATGAATATATCGGCCAGCTGGCACGGAAATGGTACAATATGTATCTTCCGGGCGAACTGCCAATCCGTACAGAGCAATCAGGGGAATAAAGCAGGCCAAATCAGGCTTTCGCTGTGTTGCCTTGATTTGCTCTTTACTGTATAATCAAATCACCGCAGACTGGATGAAGTGTATATTCGTCTGTATATTTTTAAGGGAGGATCATTTTATTCTATGGCAATTGAAGTGGGCACCAAGTTAGAGGGCAAGGTGACAGGCATCACGCATTTCGGAGCATTTGTGGATCTGTCAGGAGGTGTCACAGGTCTCGTTCACATTTCGGAAATCGCCGATAACTACGTCAAGGATGTTAACGATCATTTAAAGATTGGTGATGTAGTAACCGTCAAGGTGATCAATGTTGACAAGGACGGCAAGATCGGACTTTCCATCAAGCAGGCTGTTGATAAGCCGGCATCAGAAGTACGTCCCCCAAGAGCTCCCAGACCTGAACGTCCAAGCGGTGGAGACCGTTTTGGCGGAGGCAGCGGCGGCGGTGGAGGCGGCGGTGGTTACAATCGTGAACGGGGTGGGCGTCCATTCAAGCCTGCAGCCGGTAAACCTTCATTCGAGGATAAAATGTCACGCTTCCTGAAAGATAGCGAAGAGCGGATGTCTTCGATCAAGAAGAACACAGAAGGAAAACGCGGCGGCCGTGGAGCCAAACGCGTGTAATAAGGTACTGGTACAGCATAATAACCGCAGGGGCATAATGCCGCTGCGGTTTTTTGTTATGTATTTGGGTCCCCGCAAAGGGTCTGGGCCGGCTTCCATGTTCAGATCCTGTTATGTGGGATTTTTTTTGTCGTTGCCGCATAAATTGCCGACAGCATCCTTGCCGATTTCACATATCTCCGGGGCAATCGCTGACGAATATACGCTGTCAGGTTTTATGCTGCCGTCCGTCCGGACAGCTTAAAGACGTGTCAATCCTGTGACCCGTAAGGGTTGGATGGGATTTTCCAGATAATGTCGGAGCTGGCTTTTTTGTCGGAAATTTCTCAGGAACTGCTCTCTGTTTCTGACAAACTTTCATAGAATCGTGCGCTTATAATGAGAACCATAAATTCTCAAACGGGTGGTGCGAAGGAATGAACAAAAGCAATGTGGTGAATCTGCCGGAGTGGACCAGAGCCGGGAGCAAGGACAAGGAGCAGAAGGAAGAGGCATGGGGCACGCGTGTGAAGAACTGGATGCTTAAACAGCCGCTTCTCCAGCTGATATCGGTGAAGAAATGGACACTGCTGCTGAGTCTTATGGGCTTTCTGTTAGGACGGGCCATGATATTGGACGAGCTGTCACCCTTTGCTGCCGCTTACTTTGCTGTCATTATGTTTATGAGAAAAGATTCCGTGCTGCCGGTGGCGGCAGCGGTTATTCTTGGAAGCCTGTTCACACCATTTCCCGGTGCGATTGTTGTAGCGTCAGAGCTGATTATCTTTTTCCTGATTTATAAAGGTCTGGAGAACTTCCAGCGGGTAGATCTTTCCTATGCACCGTTAATGGTATTTGTATCATCGTTTATGGTTGGCCTGTTCCGGATTGTGATCGGACCGTCGATTGCCTGGTACCCGCTGATGATGTGTGCGGTCGACGCCCTGCTGGGATTTGTATTGACTCTGGTATTTTTGCAGGCGCTTCCGTTGTTTACCTTCAAAATGAAGAGCAGGGCGCTGCGCAGCGACGAGATTCTATGCCTGATCATTCTGCTTGCGTCGGTCATGACTGGCCTTGTGGGCTGGACGGTAAGCGGGCTGTCCCTTGAACATATCTTGTCCAGATACCTGATTCTGATCTTTGCGCTGGCCGGAGGAGCCCCGCTTGGGGCCGCGGTCGGTGTGGTAACCGGTCTGATTCTTAGTCTTGCCAATGTTGGTGCCATTTATCAGATGAGCCTGCTTGCTTTTTCAGGCATGCTGTCCGGTATGATGCAGTCGGGACGCAAAGGTGCCGTATCCATGGGGATGCTGCTCGGTTCAACCATTCTATCCGTCTATTTCCTCGGTCCCGGTGATGTCATGGCCTCCACCTGGGAAACCTGCGCTGCTGTAGTGATGTTTCTTCTAACACCGAAAGGAATTATTACTGCTATTGCCAAGTACGTCCCCGGTACAGCCGATCACAGCCGTTCCCAGCATGAATATGCACGTAGAGTCCGGGATATTACAGCTGAACGGGTGACTCAGTTTTCTCAGGTGTTTCAGCAGCTGTCAAGCAGCTTCGGCCAGATTCCCCGTGCTGCCGAGGCAGGCAAAAGCGACCGCGAGATGGAAAACTTCATGAGTACCGTTACAGAGGGAGCCTGCGCCGGCTGCATCCGGCGGACGCACTGCTGGGATGCCAAATTCTATCAGACCTATAGATACATGACAGATATGATGACTACCGTAGAAGAATGCCCGGATATTACGGCGGCCCAGCTTCCCCCTGAATGGAACCGGATCTGCGGGAAGACGGCTGACGTCCTGGAAGTGATGAAAGGACAATATGAGCTTTACCAGCATGATATGCGCTGGAAGCGGCAAATATACGACAGCCGGCAATTTGTGGCCGAGCAGCTGTCCGGTGTCTCCCAGGTTATGGAGATCTGGCCAGGGAAATCAAACGGGAAGGACAGGCCATGTACCGACAGGAGGGCCAGATCCGTGAGGCGCTGGAGAAGCTGGGGCTGTCCATCCACAGTATTGAGATTCTAAGTCTGGACCCTGGACGGGTTGAAATAGAAATTGTCCATGCGTATACAAGGGGATTCGATGAATGCCGCAAAATGATTGCGCCGCTGCTCTCTGACATTCTTGAGGAGAATATTGCCGTAGTCAGCGAGACGGCCGTCCATCCGCGCGAGGGCTTGTCTATGGTTACCTTTGGTTCGGCCAAGGCATATGAAGTCAGCACAGGTGTAGCAGGTGCGGCAAAGGGCGGCGATATCCTGTCCGGCGACAGCTTCAGCACGGTTGAGCTGGGTAATGGAACCTTTGCCGTATCTGTCAGTGACGGCATGGGCAACGGAGAACGGGCGCGTATGGAGAGCAGCGCTGCACTGTCGATGCTTGAGAAGCTGCTGCAGTCAGGAATGGATGAGAAGCTGGCCGTCAAATCCGTCAATTCCATTCTGCTCCTCCGTTCACCGGATGAGTTCTATGCCACGGTGGATATGGCGCTGATTGACCAGTATTCTGCGCAGACTACCTTTATGAAGATTGCATCTGCGCCAAGCTTTATCCGGCGGGCAGTGAGGTCATTCCGATTACCTCAAGCAACCTGCCCATTGGAATCATCAAGGATATCGAGGTTGATCTCATCAGCATGCAGCTGCGTCCGGGGGATATTCTCATTATGATGACAGACGGTATTTACGATGCGCCCGGATATGCCGTTAATAAAGAGATATGGATGAAGCGGCTGATCCAGGAGCTTGAAGGCGATGATCCGCAGGATATGGCCGACGAGCTGCTGGAGAAGGTGATCCGCTATCAGGGGAATGAGATTCATGATGATATGACCATTGTCATCAGCCGTCTGGATCATTATCATCCGCAGTGGTCCAGTCTGCACCTGCCCGGAATCGGCCGGATGGAGCGTCCGCGTACGGTAAGCTGATAGGCAGAGTCAGGTATTCTATCAAAGGGTTAAAAGCCTGCTTTCCGTAGGCTCATCTTCGGCGGGTCCATTCACTAGACCCGCCCGTCTTTGCTCTGCCCCCTTTTCAAATGCCGCTGTTTAGGCAGTTTGCTTCATGTGGTTACTTTAAAGTTAAATCTACGGAACGGAGAGGAATTTTGGAGCTGTAGAAGCGGTAGCGTTCGCCTAAAAGCTTTCCGCAGGAAAGCTCGCTTCGGAAGCATTGGCTGTCCTCCGATTTCAACCGCAAAGAGCGGTTCTAATTAAAGAAATCGGAGGACAACAGCGATCGGAAGCCCAAAAGTTCCTCGTAGTTCCCCTAGGTTCGCCTTAATTGTTATCATCTATTTTGCAGCCTAAGCGGCGTTTGAAATCTCTCAACCTTGGATATGCTAGAAAAGAGACAAGGCAAAGGGGAGTGAACGGGTTATGAGACAAATTCTGCTCATTACTGACGGTTGTTCAAACGTGGGGGAAAGTCCGGTGATGGCTGCGGCGCATGCCCGGCAGGAGGGAATCACCGTAAATGTTGTCGGGGTGGTCGACTATGGAACGATCGGGGAGCTGGGCAGCCGGGAGATTGCCGACATCGCCAAGGCCGGCGGGGGCTTAAGCCGGATTGTCGGTACACCGCAGCTTGCACAGACGATGCAGATGATGACGCGGAAGACCGTGGTTCAGACCATTCAGCAGGCGGTTAATAAAGAGGTAAAAAAAATTCTGGGTGAAGGCTCACTGGAGGATTTGCCACCGGCCAAGCGCTCACAGGTGGTAACGGTGGTGGATGAGCTTACTGAAACAACGCCTCTGCGCATTGCCCTGCTTATTGATGCAAGTGCCAGCATGAAGCCCAAGCTTGCAGCTGTAGAGGAAGCAATCCGTGACCTGGCGCTTAGTCTGGAAGCCCGTGAAGGGCGCAGCGAAATTGCCGTATTTCATTTTCCGGGGCGGTCCAGCAGCGAGGAGGCAACGCTTGATATGGACTGGAGCAGCAATGTATCGGAAGTCCGCTCTCTTTTCAGCAGGCTAAAGATGAGGGGCGCAACTCCGACCGGGCCGGCGATTTTCAGGGTGCTTGAGCATTACCGTTATGATAAACTGGATGAACACCGCGACCGCTATGAGAGCGGAGAGCACGATGAACGAGAAGGGATGATTGGTGGGTATGTCGTCTAATCCACCCTATCCAGTAGGCACGGTAATTACAGGCAAATGGCGGGGGAACCGCTATGTCGTCGAACGGATGCTGGGAAAAGGGGCGAACGGAACCGTATATCTCGTACAGCGGGAAGGCAGACGGGAGAAGTATGCGCTAAAGGTCGGTAACGATACCCTTGAGCTGCAGTCCGAGATCAATGTGCTGACCTCTCTGCAGTCCTGCCGCAAACGCAGCGAACACCGGGCGCGCCGTGAGTCTCCGTTGTCCTCGTTCCTGCTGGAATCTGACGATTTCAAGGATGGCGTCAATGAACCTTTCTACGTTATGCGTTATGTGGAGGGACGGCCGCTGCACCGTTTTCTGGCCAGACAAGGACCCTCCTGGCTGGGGCTGGTCGGACTTCGGGTGCTGGAGAAGCTGCAGAAGCTGCATGAATGCGGCTTTGTATTCGGTGACCTGAAGCCGGAGAATGTTATGGTATCGGATTACGGGGAGGCCGAGCTGATCGACTACGGCGGTGCAAGCCCGATGGGCCGCAGTGTGAAGCAGTTTACCGAATGGCATGACCGCGGGTTCTGGAATGCCGGCAGCCGTACGGGGGACGAGAGCTACGACCTGTTTTCTTTTGCTGTATTATGTCTGCGTCTTCTAAATGAGGATGGGCTCAAGGCATGCGCCCAGCAGCTTCCGCAGACCCGGAATGTAGAGGATCTGCTGCGCCTGGCCAGAAATCTCCCTGACAAGAAGCTGTCCTCCTGGCTGTGTCTGGCACTCAAGGGCGGGTTCCCGGGATCGGCGCAGGCGGCGGCTGTATGGAAGCAGCATGTCTACGGCCAGCGGAAGCCGGCCAAAGAGACAGTGGCTACACCGCGCTGGCTCAAGAACGCGTTTATGTTATCACTGTTTGTACTGGCTTTTACAATTTACTGGGTAATCCGGTTTTGACATTATACATACGATCCGGGGCTGAGCATGAAGCTGAAGCACCTGTATATCAACAGGCAGGAAAGGAAGCCGTAGATGGAGCAGATGAATGGACTGGTGCAGTCTGTAATGGAGTCCGCGGCAGAGCATGAGCTGTGGGCGCCCCATGACACTCTTATAGTCGCAGTTTCCGGAGGGCCGGACTCTGTGGCTCTTTTGCGTATCCTGCATGAAATATCCCGGAAATGGACACCGCTAAAGCTGGTATGCGCCCATGTAAATCACGGGTTCAGGGAAGAATCAATTGAAGAGGCCGGATTTGTCCGGGCGCTTGCGGGTGAACTGGGGATACCGTTTGAGCTGGCCGAGTTCGATATTCCCTCAATTGCCAAGGGCAGCGGATTAGGACCGGAGGGGACTGCCAGGGAGAAGCGGTATGGGTTTCTGATCGAAACAGCCCGCCGTTACGGGGCGCGTGCGGTCGCGCTGGCACATCATGCGGATGACCAGGCAGAGACCGTGCTTATGCGGCTGCTGCGCGGAAGCGGTCCCTCGGGACTGGCCGGTATGCGCTGGAAAAGAACCGAAAAAAAGGTGGAACTCATCCGCCCCTTCCTGCGTATTAACAAAACAGCTCTTATCGGGCTTTGCCAGGAGCAGGGATATCCGTACGTTCTGGATGCCAGCAATCTGCTTACTCATTATCAGCGGAATGCGGTCCGGCTGGAGCTGCTGCCCATGCTTGAGAAATATAACCCCAAAGTGAAACAGTCGCTCCTTCAGCTGTCCGAAATTACCGGGGCTGAAGATGAGTTTATGGAGGCGAAAGCGTTAGAATGCTTTGAAGAGCTGGTTTTGGCGGAGCATGGCAAATACACCTTGCAAAGAGCTGCATTTGCGGCCGTGCCGTCCGCTTTACAACGGCGTTTGATTAAACTAATATTAAATTATCTGTCGGCGGATGCTTTATCACCTGATTTTTTAAAGATTGAAGCAGTACGCCGGGGAACGCTGCAGGAACACCCCACCGTCTGGACTCTGGACTTGGGTGGAGGGCTGATCTGTGTGCGGCAGTATGATACCATTGTATTCTCGTCCAAGCCTCAGCAGCGGCAGGTTAGCTATACATATCGGTTGTCCTTGCCCGACTCCCGCCTTGAAATCGCGGAGATTGGGAAAACAATGACGATGACGGTGCTGGAGAGGGAAAGTTTTGCTTTACAGGGGGAGGATTTGGGGAAGACATCAGCCTGGTTTGACAGCAGGGTGCTGGCCATGCCGCTGACTGTCCGTTCCCGATTGCCTGGAGATACCATAAGGGTTATGGGATTAAACGGAAGCAAAAAGGTAAAAGATATTTACATTGACGATAAAATACCTTCTTCCGAACGTTCTAGAATTCCCCTCGTTTGTGATGCTGCAGGCAATATCGTCTGGATTCCGGGCGTTAGACGCTCGATGCATGCCGCAGTAGGGCGGCACACGGCCTCGGTTCTGCTTTTGACTCTGGAGGAGCTGGAGAAAAGCGAAGAAGCGTAATGGTCGAAGTAAGTCTTTCATAGTATAACTTAGGAGGTTCGCAAGTTGCAGAATGATATTCAGGAAATCTTGATCAGCGAAGAGGAAATTCAACAAAGAATCAGGGAGCTTGGCGCCCAGCTGAGCGAAGAATACGCAGGACGCACGCCTTTAGTAATTTGTGTACTCAAGGGCGCGTTTATCTTTATGGCAGATCTGGTTAAAGTGATTACAGTACCTGTCGAAATGGACTTTATGGCGGTATCCAGCTATGGCGGCACGACCAAATCATCCGGTATAGTCAAAATTATTAAGGATCTTGATACTTCGGTCGAAGGCCGTGATGTTCTGATTGTTGAGGACATTATCGACAGTGGCCTTACGCTCAGCTATCTGATCGACATGCTGCAGGGCCGTAATGCTGCTTCCATTAAAGTAGTAACTTTGTTCGACAAGCCGTCAGGCCGTGCAGTGACTCTTGAAGCTGAATATACCGGCTTTGTGATTCCTGATGCCTTTCTGGTGGGCTATGGTCTGGACTATGCCGAGCTGTACCGGAACCTCCCTTATGTCGGTGTGCTAAAGCCTGAAATTTACACCAAATAAACTATTCGACAGCCTTAGATCCACGGATCAGATTCCCGGGCCTGATGTTATTTGAGGACTCCGGGCAGGCTATGGTACAATAACTTGAGCGTTGTGAGAGGAGGTAGGGGATGAATCGGTTCATCCGGAATTCTGGTTTTTATTTGATTTTATTTTTAGTCGTGGTGGGCATTGTCCAGTTTGTCAGCAATGGAAATGAATCCGCCGATTTCCCTAGATACGATGAGTTACGACAGGAGATCAAAGCCAACAATGTGAAGAGCATGACGATTCAGTTTGAAGGTAACGCTTTTCTGGTTACCGGCGAATACAAAAATTTGCCGACTGATACCAAATCGAAAAACTTCTCCACATATGTACCTCCTACAGATGCAGCGATTAATGAGCTCATTGCCGCCAGTGATTCCAACGGCGTCGAGCTGACCCAGAAGAAAATGGAGGGTGACAGCATCTGGCTGACATTCCTTTCTTCCATTATCCCGCTGGTTATTATGTTCATCCTGTTCTTCTTCCTTTTCAATAATGCACAGGGCGGCGGCGGCAAAGTAATGAACTTTGGCAAGAGCAAAGCCCGCCTGTACAACGAAGAGAAGAAGAAAATCAGCTTCGAGGATGTTGCCGGTGCTGATGAAGAGAAACAGGAGCTTGTTGAAGTCGTTGAATTCCTGAAGGACCCGCGCAAATTTGCTGCAGTGGGTGCCCGTATCCCCAAAGGGGTGCTGCTTGTCGGCCCTCCAGGTACAGGTAAAACCCTGCTGGCCCGTGCAGTTGCCGGTGAAGCAGGCGTTCCGTTCTTCAGTATCTCCGGTTCTGACTTTGTAGAAATGTTTGTCGGTGTCGGTGCTTCCCGTGTACGTGACCTGTTCGAGAATGCCAAGAAGAACGCGCCATGTATCATTTTCATTGATGAAATTGATGCAGTGGGCCGTCAGCGCGGCGCCGGACTGGGGGGCGGACATGATGAACGCGAACAGACACTCAACCAATTGCTCGTCGAAATGGACGGCTTTGGCGGCAACGAAGGCATTATCATCGTCGCGGCAACCAACCGCGCAGACATACTCGATCCGGCGCTGCTCCGTCCGGGACGTTTCGACCGTCAGATTACGGTTGACCGCCCTGACGTGAAGGGCCGTGAAGCTGTACTGAAAGTTCATTCCCGCAACAAGCCGCTGACCAAGGACGTTAAGCTTGATGTCATTGCGAAGCGTACTACCGGATTTACCGGGGCTGACCTGGAGAACCTGCTTAATGAAGCAGCCCTGCTCGCTGCCCGCCGCAACCGCAAGGATATCGGCATGCGCGAAGTAGATGAAGCGATTGACCGCGTAATCGTGGGTACTGAGAAGCGCAGCCGCATTATCAGCGACCGTGAGAAACGCATCGTAGCTTATCACGAAGCAGGCCATACCATCGCAGGATACTTCCTGGAGCATGCCGATATGGTTCACAAGGTTACCATCATCCCGCGCGGACGCGCAGGCGGATATGTCATCATGCTTCCTAAGGAAGACCGTATGCTGGTTACCAAGCAGGAACTGCTTGATAAAGTAACAGGACTCCTCGGCGGACGTGTAGCCGAAGAAATGTTCATTGGTGAAATCGGCACTGGAGCATATAGTGACTTCCAGCAGGCAACAAGCATCGTGCGCAGCATGATTATGCAATACGGTATGAGTGACAAGCTGGGGCCAATGCAGTTCGGCACTTCCCAGGGCCAGGTATTCCTGGGCCGTGATATCGGACATGAGCAGAACTACAGTGATTCCATCGCATACGAAATTGATCAGGAAATGCAGCGCTTTATCCGTGATTGCTATGAACGCTGCCGTGAGCTGCTGACTAAGTATTCCAAGGAAATGCACCTGATTGCAAACACCCTTCTTGAGAAGGAAACACTGGAGCTTGATCAGATCAAGGAACTGATTGAACAGGGTTACCTGACTGAAGACGGCAAACCGGCTGAAGTAGAAGGTGTTACGCATGAAGGCGGCGAACCTGTTATTGATTCGATCGGAGATGTACGGGTCCGTATCCAGGGCAAAACTGACGAAACACCATCGTCCCTGCCTGATCTGACCAAGGACATTCCGAACAAGCCGGATTCCGGAGAAGGTAATGATCCGAACGGCGGCAACAAAGACGGAGGCGGCAACCTCGTCTAATCCAATAAGAAGCCTGTAAGAATGGCGCACCGGAGAACCTGAGGGTTCTCGGTTTTTTATGGAATAACAGGCAGGTAAGCATGACCGTTTTTCAATCGTCGCTCTGACATTTTGTTACCACTGGGGCGTACTGTGAATGGTTCGTTACATTGACAGTGGGGGTAACGTTGTGTACATTAGTGATTAACTATTAAATATTAGAAGATCCATGATATAGCAGAGCCGGGTGGCTGTGCAGACCAGTATGGAATAGGGATTTTATAAGGATTGAACGGCAATACAAGCCACTAGAATTAAGGGGGACAATTAACCGTGGAAGCTCTGGCGCTTGAGCGCAAGCAGGAACAGAACCGCGAACTTCGTGGGCGCCTCGAACAGCTTAAGAAAGAACGTAATGCAATTATTCTGGCTCATTATTATCAGCGTGACGAAATTCAGGAGGTAGCGGATTTCCGGGGTGATTCTTTTTTACTTGCTCAAAAGGCAGCAGAGACGGATGCAGAGGTCATTGTTTTCTGCGGCGTTCACTTTATGGGGGAAAGCGCTAAAATTCTTGCTCCGAACAAAACAGTACTCATTCCAGACGAACGCGCCGGCTGCCCGATGGCTGATATGGTCAATGTAGACGGACTCCGCAGGCTCAAGGCTCAGCATCCGAACGCCAAGGTAGTCACTTATATCAACTCATCTGCTGAGATTAAGGCGGAGACGGATATTTGCTGTACCTCGGCCAATGCGGTCAGAGTCATTGAATCGCTTGATGCGGAAGAGATTATCTGGGTGCCCGATAAAAACCTGGGCCATTATGTTCAGGAAAAGACCGGAAAGAAACTGATTATCTGGGAAGGCTACTGCAACACTCATGACATGCTTACAGTTAAAGATGTTATTGAAATGAAGGCCAAATATCCGGAAGCCGAATTTGTTGTTCACCCGGAATGCCGGCCGGAAGTTGTTGCAATGGGGGATTATGTGGGGAGCACCACCTCAATTATCGATTATTGTCGGAAATCGGACCGCCGGCAGTTTATCGTTGGAACAGAGGATGGAACGGGCTATCAGCTGCGCATGGACAGTCCTGATAAGGAGTTCCATTTTGCAACCAAATTCCTCGTATGTCCTAATATGAAGGTTAATAATCTAAAGAAGCTGGTTAAGTGCCTGGAGACGATGAAGCCGCAGATTTACGTACCGCCCGCTGTCGCCGACAAAGCCAGAACCTCCCTAGAGCGCATGCTACAAGTCCGGTAGCATGCGCTACTCTTTCGTTGAAACAGGTGAATAGCGGTCATGATTCCACAATATTTAGTAGATTTCGATGTTCACGGGCTTCCTTCAGTAAAAACAGACGTAATTGTAATCGGTTCAGGTATTGCAGGACTGTTCACTGCCATCAAAGCCGCTGAGGACCGGAAAGTTATAGTACTTACCAAGAAGTCGCTGATGGAGAGCAATACCCGGTATGCACAGGGCGGAATTGCTGCGGTCTTTTCGGAAGAAGACTCTCCGGAGTATCACCGGCAGGATACCCTGATGGCGGGTGCCGGGCTGAACTCCTCTGCTGCGGTGGATGTTTTAGTTAATGAGGGTCCGGAGGGTGTGCGTGAGCTGATCCGGCTGGGCACTATATTTGATGAAGAGAACGGTGTACTGGCTTTAACCCAGGAAGGGGCTCATAGCCACCGCCGTATTTTGCATGCCAATGGTGATGCTACCGGATATGAAATCGTACGTGCGCTTATAGAGCAGGTCAAGCAGGACAGGAATATTGAAGTCTGGGATGATCATTTTGTCATCGATCTGATTACGGAACAAGGCGAATGCGCTGGAGCCCTGGTACAGCGGCCAAACGGCGAAAGGCTGTTTCTGCAGGCAGATGCTACCGTTCTCTGTTCGGGGGGAGCGGGGCAATTGTACCGCTACACCACTAATCCTGAGGTAGCTACAGGTGATGGGGTAGCCATTGCTTACCGGGCAGGAGCCCATGTACGGGATATGGAATTTATCCAGTTTCATCCGACAGCACTCTGTTATCCCGGAGCACCACGCTTTCTGATTTCGGAGGCAGTTCGCGGCGAGGGTGCCGTACTGCGTAATATACACGGGGACCGTTTCATGGAACGGTATCATGAATTGCTTGAGCTCGCACCGCGCGATATTGTGGCAAGGGCCATAGTCAGTGAAATGGAGCTGACCAAATCCACCTTTGTTTATCTTGATATTACCCATGAGCCGGCTGATATGGTGAAGCACCGTTTTCCGACCATTTATGAAACCTGCATGAGCTACGGACTCGATATTACAAGTGACTGGATTCCAGTGGCTCCTGCTGCGCACTATATGATGGGGGGAATCAAAACCGATCTGAACGGGGAGAGCAATATCGCCCGCCTGTTTGCCTGCGGAGAAGTATCTTCAACCGGAGTACAGGGGGCTAACCGGCTGGCCAGCAACTCCTTGTCTGAAGCTATAGTGTTCGGACGGCGGATTACAGAACGCATCCGTGAGCTTGCTCCGGCCGACTGGACCAGCCTGTCAGCGGGCTGCAATGAAGGACGCACAGAATCACCGATTCAGGCTATTGTGGAACGCCGGCTGAAACTTCAGAAGGTAATGGTCCGTTATGCGGGACTGCGACGTAATGAGGGAATGCTGAATAAAGGGTTGGATGAGCTGAAGCGCAGCTGCCGATTTTTAATGCCGCACTTACAAAGCGCGAGGAATATGAGTTTGCCAATATGCTTACCTGCAGTCTGCTGATCACTGAATCAGCACTCGCACGGCAGGAGAGCCGCGGAGCCCATTACAGGGAGGATTATCCGCTGCGCGATGATGCGAAGTGGCAGAAACATCTGCTTCAGATCCGTGATCTGGGCATAGTGGAGGAATTTAGTGATGATGTTTAATGGATATAATGAAGAACTGGTACAGTTGATAAAAAGCTGGCTACAGGAGGACGTGGGTTCAGGCGATATTACAACCCGGACCACTATACCAGCCGGCCACGAGTCCAAAGGAATTATTCATGCAAAGGAGGCCGGTGTGATCTGCGGTCTGCCTGTAGCAGAGCTGGTATTTGAAGTCGTTGACCCGTCGCTCGTGTTCACCCCGCTGGTTCAAGAAGGGCAGAATGTGTCTAAAGGAACGATAATTGCTGAAGTGGAAGGAAGCACTCATGCTATTCTTACCGGTGAGCGGCTTGCACTTAATCTTATGCAGCGGCTGTCGGGAGTTGCTTCTCGGACTGCGGCGTTTGTAGAGCTATTGGATGGCTTGCCGACGCGTCTGGTCGATACTCGCAAGACTACACCGGGCCACCGGATGCTGGAGAAGTACGCTGTGCGTGTCGGAGGCGGGGCAAATCACCGGTTCGGCTTATACGATGCTGTAATGATTAAGGATAATCATATTAAGGGAGCCGGGGGTATTCTTCAGGCTGTGGGGCGGCCCGGGCCAATATTCCGCATACCATGATGATTGAGGTGGAAACAGAGAGCCTTGAGCAGGTAGAGGAAGCCCTTACAGCAGGAGCGGATATTATAATGCTCGACAATATGGAGCCTGAACTGATGAAAGAAGCCGTCAGAAGAATCAAGACCAAATCGCCTCATGTCAAAACGGAAGCTTCCGGCAATGTGTCTCTGGAGACAGTGCGCCGTATCGCGGAATCAGGTGTAGATGTGATTTCTGTCGGCCGGCTGACGTACTCCTTCAACAGTCTGGACATCAGTCTGGACCTTAACGCCCGGAAGGAGGGGCCGCTGTCATGATGCTTGCAGTTGATATCGGCAATACTAATATTGTGCTCGGCATATACCGTAAGCGTGAGCTGCTGCATCATTTCCGGCTCAGTACGGCCCGCCAGTCCACAGTCGATGAATATGGCGTGCTCATTCACAATCTGTTCCAGATGTCGAATATCTCCTTCAAGGATGTGGAGGGTGTCATTATCTCTTCTGTCGTGCCTCCGCTTGTTCAAGTAATTGTGGAGATGTGTGTAAAATACATCGGTAAAGATCCCCTGCTTGTCGGTCCCGGCATCAAGACCGGACTTAACCTGCGTTATGAGAATCCCCGTGAAGTCGGGGCTGACCGGATTGTTAACGCAGTCGCCGCTATCGAGCAGTACAAATGCCCGCTTGTTGTTGTAGACTTCGGGACAGCGACTACCTTTGACTGTATTGATGCCGGTGCCAACTACTTGGGCGGAGCCATTGTCCCGGGACTGGGTATTTCCACGGAAGCCCTCTATCAGCGGGCATCCAAGCTGCCGCGGATTGAGCTGGAGAAGCCGAAGAAGGTAATCGGGCGCAATACCGTACATGCCATGCAGGCCGGGATTATTTTTGGATATGCCGGACAGGTTGAGGGGATTGTGCGGAGAATCAAGCAGGAGATGAATGCTCCGGTGCTTAAGGTGATCGCCACTGGCGGACTGGCTACCCTTATTGCCGGGGAAACGGACTGTATAGACGAAGTGAATCCAATGCTCACACTAGAAGGTCTGCGCATTATTTATGACCGTAACCAATAAAGATAAAGAAGCCTGAATCAGGCTCAGAGACAGGAGGGTATGACCCAATGGAAAAGAAAAAAGACCGGCTGGTCCGGGGAACTGCGCTGCACGGCAGAGTCCGGGCATTCACTGTCCGGACAACAGAGCTTGTTGAGGAACTGCGGCGCAGACATGATACTTACCCGACAGCTACGGCTGCACTGGGCCGTACAGTAACCGCTGCAGCCATGATGGGTGCCATGCTCAAGGGAGAAGAGAAGCTTGCGGTGATGGTTAAAGGTAACGGGCCGATCGGCCAGATTACAGCTGAATCCAATGCCCGCGGGGAAGTGCGCGGCTATGTAAGCAATCCGCATGTTCATCTGCCGAGCAACAGTCTTGGGAAGCTGGATGTTGCAGGTGCCGTAGGAACAGAAGGGTTTATTGATGTCAGTAAGGATTTGGGGCTCAAGGAGCCGTATCGCGGCAGCGTCCCGATTGTGTCGGGAGAGCTGGGCGATGATTTTACTTATTATTTTGCGATTTCAGAACAGACACCGGCGGCGGTCGGGCTGGGCGTATTGGTTGAAGCCGACAACTCGGTCCGTGTGGCCGGCGGCTTTATTATTCAGCTGCTTCCGGGTCTTACCGATGCGGAAATCAGCGAAATTGAGCAGACGCTGAGCACGATGCCCTCGGTTACGGCCCTGCTTGATCAGGGACTTGAGCCGGAGGAGATGCTGACTTATCTTTTACCGGAAGCGGTAATCCTTGATGGGCTGGATATTGTGTTTAAATGTCAATGCTCGCGGGAACGGGTGGAGCAGACACTGATCAGCCTGGGCCAGCATGAGCTGGAACGGTTAATTGAAGAAGATGATCAGGCGGAGGTTGTATGCCATTTTTGCAACGAAGCCTATTTATTTAATAAAGATGAAATGCAGGCGATCCTGGATCAGGCAAGATCGTAGGCCTGTAGGATGATGACTAGACAAGAGCGCGCACTGCGCAATACGGTTGTTATTCTTGCGGTCGGTACAATGGTGCTCGGGGGACTGCTTTTCTGGAGCCTGCGGGCAATGGCTGTCCTCAAGGGAGATGCTGCAGAAGGGGAGTCTGCGGATGTGGCGGCTGCAGGCGGACAGCGGATAACGGACCGGGAATGGATGGATGAGCTTAAAAAAAAGCATGGAGATGAAGTTCTTCTGGCTATGCTCAATCACATTGTAGTCGATAAAGAAGCTAAAGCGCTCGGCATCAAGGTAACAGAGGCAGATATTGAGGAGGAACTCAGGCACAGCATGGCCGGATACAGCTCAGAAGAACAGTATTACGCTCAAATGCAGTCAGAGCTCGGGTTATCCCGTCAGGAGATCCGCGAAGAGGCCGTTTACCGGCTGACCCTTCAGGCGGTAGCTACAGAGGGCATAATGATCGGCGATACAGCTATCGATGAATATCTGGCAGAGAACGCCGAGCGTTTTGCACCCAAGAAGCAATGCAGCTGGCTATCATTAGAGTAGGTACCTACGAAGAGGCGGATTCGGTAATGGACCGGCTGGAGCAGGGTGAGAATTTCGCTGCCCTGGCCAGAGAGGTATCGACTGATCCTGAAAGCAGGGAGCATGGCGGAAGCATCGGCATGGTAGAGGAGAATGACCCGTTCTGGCCGGCGGAGCTGCTCCAGACAGCAGCCGGGCTTGAAGCGGGCGATATCGCTGGTCCCTTGCCGGCTGGTGAAGACTATGCCGTAATCCGGCTGGAGAGTATTGTTGATCCGCCCCGGGATGATGAAGCTCAGATCAGAGCACAGGTGCGGCGTGAGCTGGCGCTTGAGCAGGCAGCACCGTTACAGCAGGTGGAAAGCGACCTGCGTAAGAAATATGAGACAGCGATATATGTTGACAATAGCCTGCAAGATTGATAATATGAGGATAAATGTAAAACCTACTGTTTTAGTCGGGAATGATCGGCGGCGGATGATCCAAGACAGCCGCTAAGACAGCGTTATAACTTGGCGCTGCGGTAATAATATCCTGGTGCAGGAATTACATGCTGAAGACATCCGTCACAAGTTACGTACTCATATATCATTTAATATTCCAAGGAGGTTTTTGCTCATGGCTAAAGTCGTTAACAGTGTAACAGATCTGATTGGTGGCACACCGCTCGTCCGTTTGAACCGGATTGCTCCAGAAGGTTCTGCAGAGATCTACCTGAAGCTGGAATACCAGAACCCGGGCTCCAGCGTTAAGGACCGCATTGCCCTCAGCATCGTTGAAGAAGCTGAGAAGGAAGGTCTGCTTAAGCCGGGCGGAACAATTGTAGAAGCTACAAGCGGCAACACGGGTATCGGACTTGCGCTGGTTGCAGCTGCCAAGGGTTATAAGGCGATTATTGTTATGCCTGAAACGATGAGCCTTGAGCGACGGAACCTGCTGCGTGCCTACGGTGCTGAACTCGTGCTGACTCCGGGCTCGGAGGGTATGAACGGTGCGGTTAAGAAGGCTGAGCAGATCCTGGCCGAGAACCCGGACTACTTCCTTGCAGACCAGTTTAAGAACAAGGCCAATCTGAAGATCCACCTTGAAACTACAGGTCCTGAGATTGTTGAAGCCATTGAATCCATTGGCGGTCCTCTCGACGCTTTTGTTGCAGGTATTGGTACAGGAGGAACGATCTCCGGCGCGGGTGAAGTGCTGAAGAAGCAATATCCAGGCGTGAAGGTATATGCGGTAGAACCTGCAGCTTCCCCGATCCTGGCCGGCGGCAAACCAGGCCCGCACAAAATCCAGGGGATCGGTGCGAACTTCATCCCTGAGATTCTGAACCAGAATATCTACGATGAAATTATTCACGTTGAGAATGATGAAGCATTCGAAACGGCTCGCCGTGTTGCCAAAGAAGAGGGCGTACTGTCCGGTATTTCATCCGGTGCGGCTGTGTTTGCAGCTCTCAAAGTAGCCAAAGAGCTTGGCGCAGGCAAAAAAGTGGTTGTTGTCATCCCAAGTAACGGTGAACGTTACCTGAGCACACCGCTTTACAACTTCGAAGCCTAAGTTACTAAATAACGTTTACTGGAGCCTTCCTATCCGCTTGTACAGGGATAGTGAAGGCTCTTTTTAATAGTACATGTTTTTGGGTTTCCGCAACTTCCTAAATTCGCTATATGTAAAAGTCCCGCTTAGTGGAGATATTTAGATTTACACGATTCCCGGTTATTTTTGCAGAAAACTGCGATCAGGGGTTTCAAACCAGCCGGAAGTACAGTATACTGACAGGCAATAAACGTGAATATGCTTACGAATCACATATTTTTAGGAGGATAGCTTTGGAGATCTTAACAGCGTATCAGGATTGGAAGCAATGGAACACCGGGAACTGGAGTCTTCTTCCATTAATTATACAATCCCCACAGGTCCAGCCGGGTCTGCCCGCCTCCTGGACAGGCGCCTGGAAGCAGGCCTCCCCTTACTCGGTAGTACTGGAGAGCGGTAAGGGCGGACGGTTCACTTATCTCGGGCTGCAGCCGGTTTCCGTGCTTGAAGGGAAGGATGGACGGGCTAAAGTGCTCCGGCTGCAGGAAGCAGCCCTGAGCGCCGCCGCCGGCGAGAACGGACCTGGAGAGCTGCTGGGCAAGCCGCTGGATGTGCTTCACAGCTGGATGAATGAATTTACTTCACCACGCCTGGAGTTGCCCGGTCTGCCTCCGTTTACAGGCGGCTGTATCGGTTTTCTCAGCTATGATGTAGTCCGCTCTCTGGAAGTGCTGCCTTCACTGGCTGAAGATCATCCGGGGTTCCCTGACTACCTGTTTATGCGCTTTGAGGAGCTCTGGATCTATGACAGCCAGGAAGACAGGGTTTATTGCACAGTTCATGCTCCATTAACGGAGGAGGCCAGAAGGAATCCTTCTGCTCTTCAGACGCTTTATGATGAGACAGTGGTACGCGCCGAAGAAATGCTGAAGCAATGGGAGCTGCTCTGTGCAGCTTCAGTACCCGAAGAACACTCGCAGACAGAAGCCGGACGCATTGTTGCGGCAATTGAAGAGAACGTCAGCCTGACCGGACAATGGCCGGGCATGCAGTCAGCCTTTTCTCCGGAGCAGTTCCAGCAGGCTGTGCTGGATGTCCAGGAATACATCCGCCAGGGCGATGTATTTCAGGTAAACCTCTCGCTGCGCCAGGAGGCGCAGCTGAAGTCTCCGCCGGAGGATGTTTATGAATGGCTGCGCAAGCTTAACCCGTCCCCGTACATGGGGCTGCTCCGCTCGCCCGGCTTCGCGCTCTCCAGCGCATCGCCGGAGCTGCTCGTCAAGCTGCACGGGGACAAGATCAGCGCCCGCCCCATTGCCGGCACCCGGCGCCGGGGGCTCACTCCCGCGGAGGACGCCGCCATGGAGGCGGAGCTACGCGGGAGTGAGAAGGAGATCGCCGAGCATGTCATGCTTGTCGATCTGGAACGCAACGACATCGGCCGTGTCGCTGCGTACGGGTCGGTCAGCGTGCCTGAGCTGCTGACGTCGAGCGATACTCGCATGTCATGCATCTCGTCTCGCAGGTGGAGGGGCGCATCGCCTCCGGCAAGGATGCTTATGATGTCATGGCCGCCTTGTTTCCCGGCGGCACCATAACCGGTGCGCCCAAGGTGCGCACGATGGAGATCATCGAGGAGCTGGAGCCGGTCCGCCGCGGTCCCTATACAGGCTCGATGGGCTGGATTGACTATAACGGAAATATGGAATTAAATATTATAATAAGAACACTGGCAGTCAAGGATGGAGTGGGCTATATTCAGACAGGCGCAGGTATCGTAATTGATTCCGATCCGTACCGGGAGTACCGGGAATGCCATAACAAAGCCAAAGCAGTGGTAAAGGCGGTTCTCTGCAGCGAGCTGCAGCACGAATCCCAAGCCGCGAGCGGAGCCAAAGGGGGAGCAGCATTATGATCTTGGTTATCGATAACTATGATTCCTTTACCTACAACCTGGTGCAGTATTTAGGCGAGCTGGGGGAAGAAGTAAAGGTGCACCGCAACGATGAGATTACAATCGGGGAGATAGAAGCAATGGCGCCCGACCATATTCTGATTTCACCGGGGCCATGCACACCGAATGAAGCGGGTATCAGCCTCGAGCTGCTGCAGCACTTCAAGGGGGTAATCCCTATTTTTGGCGTATGTCTCGGCCATCAGGCAATCGGTCAGGCTTTCGGCGGCAATGTGATCCGTGCGGAGCGTCTGATGCATGGCAAAACATCGCCGATTCACCATAACGGCACCTCCGTCTTTGAAGGGATGGAATCACCGTTTACCGCTACAAGATATCACTCGCTGATTGTAGAGCGCGAGAGTCTGCCGGACTGCCTGGAGATTACCGCCGAGACCGCCGAAGGTGAGATTATGGCACTGCGTCATAGGGAATACCCGATTGAAGGCGTGCAATTCCACCCGGAATCCATCATTACCGATCATGGACACACCATGCTCCGCAACTTCCTGAAACGGAGAGCCGGAGAACCGGCATGAAATATATAGGATTAAACCATATAGCAGTTGAAGCCAAAGACGCCGTGGTGTCCGCTCTGGATCACGGCTTTTTGTACGGCATGGGCCTGTTTGAAACCTTCCGCACCTATAACGGGATTCCTTTTCTGCTGCAGCGGCACCTGGACAGGCTGGCTGATGGCTGCAGACAATTAGGAATACCGTTTGAAGCAGATGGAGTTTCCATGCGCAGTTGGATTAAGCAGGTAATGGATGCCAATGAGCTTCAGGATGCCTATATCCGGTATACCGTTACTGCGGGTGAGGATCTACTGGGACTTCCTTCCGGAGAATACAGCAAGCCTAATCACCTGCTGTATATCAAAGAGCTGCCCAAGTTGAACCCGTCGCTATACCTGGAAGGCAAAGGGCTGCAGCTGCTGAACACAGCGCGCAACACACCGGAAGGCCCGGTACGGCTGAAGTCACTGCACTATATGAATAACATTCTGGCCAAGCGGGAGCTGGCTCGCTACCCCTCAGCCGCCGGCGGGGCGGAAGGGTTGATGCTGACCGCACAAGGTTTTGTTGCCGAAGGGATAGTCAGTAATATCTTCTTCATTAACGAGGATGTACTCTATACCCCGGATATTTCAACAGGCATCCTGCCGGGAATTACCCGGGAAATGGTACTCATGCTGGCCCGGGAAGCCGGTTTGCAGACTGAGCAGGGCTTCTACCAGTGGGAGCAGCTGCTTGCGGCTGATGAGATCTTTTTGACGAACTCGATACAGGAGCTTGTTCCTGTAACTATTCTGTGGCAGGACAACGAGCCTTATCAAGCAGGTAAAGGCTATTGCGGAAGGTACACAGCCGAACTGATCAGGTTATACAGAGAAAGGACGGAAGCGCTGAGATGAAACCTGTGATCTATAAACGGACCTACCGTTTTCCAGACAGCATGCTGACCCTGGGGAGCCGGACATTAATTATGGGTATCCTGAATGTAACGCCCGATTCCTTTTCGGACGGGGGTCTCTGGAATGAACCGGACCGGGCAGTGGAGCATGCGCTGCAGATGGCGGCGGAAGGAGCCGATATCATTGATATAGGCGGAGAATCTACGCGGCCGGGGCATGAGCCAGTAAGTATGCAGGAGGAGCTTGACCGGGTGCTGCCTGTAATTGAGAGCATTCACCGTGCAGCTCCCCAGCTGGTTCTTTCTATAGATACGTATAAGGCAGAGGTTGCCCGTCAGGCTATAAAGGCGGGAGCGCACATCATTAATGATGTGTGGGGGGCGAAGGCGGACCCGGATATGGCATCAGTAGCCGCTGAAGCCGGATGTCCGATCATCCTGATGCATAACCGCCATGACCGCAACTATCAGGAGCTGCAAGCCGATATGGCTGCTGATCTGCAGGGCAGCATTGAGCTGGTGTTAGCGGCTGGGGTCAAGCCGGAAAACATTATTCTTGACCCGGGGATTGGCTTTGCCAAGGATTATTCCGAGAATCTGCAGGCGATGATGGCGCTCGACAGTCTGGCTGCAATGGGGTATCCGGTCCTGCTGGCAACCTCGCGCAAAAAATTCATCCGCACCGTACTGGATCTCCCGGCCGATGATGTTGTAGAGGGTACTGCTGCGACAGTGGCTTTTGGCATTGCCCAAGGCTGTCAGATCGTGCGGGTGCATGATGTAGCGAGAATCAGACGTACCGTACAAATGTGCGATGCCATGTTATATTCCTCCCGGCCGCAGGTCCGGGAATAGCCCGGATAAGAGCGGCGGATTATTTTAAATATGAAGGCAGGTACCCGATATGGATAAAATGAAGCTGCACCGCATGGAATACTATGGATATCACGGGGTGTTTGAAGAGGAACGCAAGCTCGGCCAGCGCTTTTATGTGGATCTGGAACTGGAGCTTGACCTTCAGGCAGCAGGGCAGAACGATGATCTCACCCAGACCGTAAACTATGCCGAAGTGCATTACACAGTCAAAAATATTGTCGAAACAAAGTCCTTTAAGTTAATTGAAGCTTTGGCGGAACATATTGCATCCGTGTTACTGGACACTTATACTATTATCAATGCGGTAACGGTTAAAGTGACCAAGCCGCATCCGCCGTTCGACATTCATTTTGAGGGTGTGACCGTAGAGCTGCGGAGAACGAGAAAGTGAGACAAGTCCATGAACATACACTCCGCCTCTGAGGCATCAGAGGCTTATATTGCTTTAGGGGCTAATTTGGGTAACCGTGAGGCGACTCTTAAGGAAGCCTTACACAGGCTTGACCAGCATGAAGCTATAGAAGTATTGCGCTGCTCCAGAATTTATGAGACAGAGCCGGTCGGTTACCTCGATCAGCCGCAGTTTTTGAATATGACTGCTGCACTCCGCACTACGCTTGCACCTGAAGCTCTGCTCCAAGTAATGCTGGAGATTGAGAATCAGCTTGGCCGTGTACGGGATATCCGTTACGGTCCGCGGACGGTGGATCTGGATTTGTTGTGGGTGGAAGGCCAGACCTTGGATACACCGGATTTAACGCTGCCGCATCCCCGTATGATGGAGAGGGCATTTGTACTGGTCCCGCTGAGTGACATTGTGCCGCAGGATCAGTCAGGGGCTTCGCTTCACAGCAAGCTTGCTGCAGCGCTTCAAGAATTGGACGGAAAGGAAGGAATGCGCTTGTGGACATCAAACGAATGGGAAGACGGGTCAGAGCATTCCGGAAACTGAAAGGCTATACCCAGCAGCAGCTGGCGGATTCTGTCGGAATTTCTCTCGCCGTACTGGGTGCAGTGGAGAGGGGAAACCGGCGCTTAGAGGATGAAATTTTAAATAAAATTGCGGATGTTCTCGGCGTATCAGCCGAAGAGCTGGCCGATCCTTCGATTTAAGCATACGCCTTTAACATGCGTAGAGTTTTATATACAACAGCACAGTAAGGAAGTGAATGAGCATGCTGAAAATAGGCAGTATTGAAATGAAGAACCAGGTCGTTCTGGCACCGATGGCCGGCGTATGCAATCCGGCGTTCCGCCTGATCGCCAAAGAATTCGGCACAGGCCTGGTCTGTGCGGAAATGGTCAGTGACAAGGCGATCCTGCATGGCAACAAGCGTACGCGTGAAATGCTGTTTGTCGATGAGCGGGAGAAGCCCCTTAGTCTGCAGATTTTTGGCGGCGACCGGGCGTCATTGGTCGAAGCGGCCAAAGTAGTCGATAAAGAGACTAACGCAGATATTATTGATATTAATATGGGCTGCCCTGTACCCAAGGTAACCAAGTGTGATGCCGGTGCCCGCTGGCTTCTGAACCCCGATAAGATTTATGAGATGGTATCAGCTGTTGTAGAAGCGGTTGATAAGCCGGTTACTGTCAAAATGCGAATCGGATGGGACAGCGAGCATATTTTTGTCGAAGAGAATGCGCGTGCTGTCGAACGTGCCGGAGGCCAAGCGGTCAGCGTGCACGGGCGTACCCGTGAGCAGCTCTATACCGGACGTGCCGACTGGAACTATATCAAAATGGCCAAGGAAGCCGTATCCATTCCGGTCATCGGCAACGGTGACGTCAATACACCTGAGGACGCGCGGGCGATGCTTGACCAGACCGGCTGTGATGGCGTAATGATCGGCCGCGGAGCACTGGGCAACCCGTGGATGCTGTACCGGACGGTACAGTATTTGAGCACAGGCGAGCTGATGCCCGAGCCTGGAGCAGAAGAGAAGATCAAGGTAGCCATTCTTCATATGGATCGTCTGATCGCCCTCAAGGGAGAAGCTGTAGCTGTACGCGAGATGCGCAAGCACCTGGCCTGGTATCTCAAAGGCTTCAGAGCTGCAGCACGGGTGAAGGATCACATCATGGAAGGAACAGAGCGGGATGAGATGGTGCGGATTTTGCATGATTTTGTCGCCCAGCTCAAGGATGAAGAGGATCAGAACAACGAAGCTGCGCTTATAGCGTTGTAACGGCATAAATAAAAGGGACAGGTGCGGGCTTTGCATCTGTCCTTTTTTTCAGGTGCAGAGTTTCTGTTGATTACTCAATTGTCACTAACCAGGAGAATTGGGAATAAACTCTTCCATGATAAATGTCGAATAATAAGATGATCAAGAAACTTTAACAGGGCAAATGCCCGAATAAACGGTGTTTCTCGTACATCATTGACATTTAGTAACGGTTCCAATATAATTTCACAGTATAAAATCGCCGTTACAGCAAGTGTTAATGCAGCAGGGAGGGTTCTGATCCCTCCGGATTCGCATATAGTATGGTGTTTTCAATAAATGTATACGACAGGAGAATCGGTTGAGATGAGCGATAAAGAAGTCATCCTTACGCCGGACGGACTTAAACGTCTGGAAGAAGAACTGGAGACCCTCAAATCTGTTAAGCGCCGTGAAGTGGCCGAGCGGATTAAAGTGGCAATCGGATACGGAGATATCAGCGAGAACTCGGAGTATGAAGACGCGAAGAACGAGCAGGCTTTTATTGAAGGCCGTATCATTACTCTTGAAAAAATGCTTCGCAACGCCCGGATTATCAACAGCGACGAGATTCTTACCGATGTGGTAAGCGTAGGAGTAACTGTAAGCGTTGAAGATCTGGAGTATGGCGACGTAATGGAATACACAATCGTCGGAACAGCAGAATCGGACCCGCTTAACAACAAGATTTCCAACGAAAGCCCGGTTGGCAGAGCCATTATGGGCAAAACAGTCGGTACAGTCGTTGATGTGAGTGTTCCTGCAGGCGTTATTCAATATAAAATTCTTGATATCACAATGAAGTAACTAACCGTTACACCCCTGAAAGCTTCCTTAGGGAAGCTTTTTTCGGATTTTGCTCTGAAACGGACTGCCCTTGCTCTAGGCCTGGGGAGCCGTTTCTTCTTATGTATATGACATGATGGTTTTAGAGAGGATGAACGAACATGACCGAGGAATTGAATACGGTAGAGAGTACGGAGAATGAGCTCAGCGAGCTGCTGCGCATCCGGCGTGCCAAATTGGACGAGCTGCGTGCACTGGGAATTGACCCGTTCGGCAAGAAGTATGAGCGTACAGCAGGCGCCGGGGATCTTCTGGCTAAATATGACGGACAGACCAAGGAAGAACTGGACGAGCTTAATCTTGATGTAAGCATTGCCGGCCGTATTATGGCCAAACGGGTTATGGGAAAAGCCAGCTTCGCCCACATACAGGATCTGAGCGGAAAGATTCAGATCTATGTGCGCCAGGACAGCATTCCTGAAGAGCAGTATGCGGCATTCAACGTGCTTGATCTGGGAGACATTATCGGCGTACGCGGAACGTTGTTCAAGACCAAAACAGGTGAAACCTCTATTAAAGCAAGCAATCTTGAGGTTTTATCCAAATCGCTGCTTCCGCTGCCTGAGAAATATCACGGCTTAAAGGATGTTGAACTGCGCTACCGTCAGCGCTATGTTGATTTGATCATCAACCCTGAGGTTCAGCAGACGTTTATTGCCCGTTCACGGATTATCCAGTCGATGCGCCGTTATCTGGACTCGCTGGGCTATCTTGAAGTGGAAACTCCGACGCTGCATGCTATTGCCGGGGGAGCTGCTGCGCGTCCGTTCATTACTCACCACAATACGCTGGACATGCAGCTGTATATGCGAATTGCCATTGAGCTTCACTTGAAGCGCCTGATCGTCGGCGGTCTGGAAAAAGTCTACGAAATCGGACGCGTATACCGTAACGAAGGGATTTCAACACGCCATAACCCTGAATTTACAATGATTGAGCTGTACGAAGCTTATGCCGACTACAAAGACATTATGCAGCTGACCGAAAATATGATTGCCCACATTGCCCAGGAGGTTCTCGGCAGTCAGAAGATCAACTATCAGGGACATGAAGTTGACCTGTCGCCGGGATGGCGCCGTGTTACTATGGTTGATGCTGTCAAGGAAGTTACAGGCGTTGACTTTGGCGTTCATATGACTGATGAAGAAGCGCAGCGTCTGGCTAAGGAACACCGTGTTCCGGTTGAAAAGCATATGACGTTTGGCCATATCCTGAATGCCTTCTTCGAGCAGTTTGTTGAAGAAACGCTTATTCAGCCTACGTTTGTTATGGGGCATCCTGTTGAAATTTCGCCGCTGGCGAAGAAGAACGATCATGATCCGCGGTTTACAGACCGTTTTGAGCTGTTTATTGTAGCCCGTGAGCATGCAAATGCGTTCAGCGAGCTTAATGATCCGATTGACCAGCGCCAGCGTTTTGAAGCCCAGATTCACGAAAAAGAACAGGGGAACGACGAGGCTCATGAGATGGATGAAGACTTCATCCGTGCGCTTGAGTATGGCATGCCGCCAACAGGCGGACTTGGAATCGGCGTGGACCGGCTGATTATGCTGCTTACCAATGCTGCTTCTATCCGTGATGTACTGCTATTCCCGCATATGCGTAACAAAGACTAATCACACAATACCCGGGGCTGCGCGAGCAGCTCCTTTATTGTATTGGAATATCAGCCTGCATTAGTGGAATAGTACAGGATTTTAAAATAATGCTTGCATTCTATTTCTGTACATGGTATATTCTTATTCCGGCCAAGAAATGATGAAAAGCATCGACGCCAAGCTCGAAAAAAGAAATTAAAAAAAGAGCTTGCAACGAACGACCGGATGTGATATAGTATAAGAGTTGCTGCTGACGAGAACATCGACAGTGACAACGAGCTTGATCTTTGAAAACTGAACAACGAGTGAGTATCGGAAATCACTTCGGTGATTCCAAATTAGAGAATGTAACATTCTCGTCAGATGTTTCAAAATGAGCGAATCGCTCTTTTCAATAACTTTATTGGAGAGTTTGATCCTGGCTCAGGACGAACGCTGGCGGCGTGCCTAATACA
>NZ_LRAC01000163.1 GCF_001517085.1 Paenibacillus sp. DMB5 | reverse complement strand
CTCTCTGTTCGGACATTTTTCCCATAGTGCTCATCCTCCTCATGTATTAAGTCTACATTTTTGTGGGGGAGGACTCCAACTATATTAGGGGGCTGTGGAGATCAAAGGGAAAAATCCCTTAGATTTGGCTGCAACGGGCTCAAACGCCGAAATGAAAGGGAAAAATCCCTCTGATTCGGCAGCAACTAGGCTCAACCGCCGAAATGAAAGGGAAAAATCCCCTTTCTTAAATGAATGAAGGTAACTAGTCTTAAGGTTTCTGACGAGGTTAAGTTGTGTTCAAGGTAACCGGTGGACGGTGTGAGGTGTGATGTGGTTAAAGGGACTCACAAGTATGGGCATTACGTATATTAACCTAGTCTTATCTCATTCGCACGTTGATAACCGCTGTTTTCGCTTGCGGGACGCCGTTTAGTCTTCCAACTGCTCCAGCTCATCCTCCAGTCCGGCCAGCTTTTTCCGGATGGCGGCTGCAAGCTCCGTGTCGCCGGCTTGTTCAGCCTGTGCTAATGCGTCCTGAGCTATGCTGATCTGATACTCCAGATAGGTGTAATCCGATGAAGCTCCGGTGCGGGCTGATCGTTGCGAATAGGTCATAATCTTATACCTCCTTTTTTACATAGCAGGATCGTTCCTGGCTGACGCCATTAGTATGTCCATATTACTAGCTTCCGGGGATATGCTCAACCTGTGAACGATCAAGAGCTATCGCAGCTGCTTAGCCATCTGCACCAGATAGAACAGCTGCAGCAGCCCGATGTTCCCGGAAAGCTCCACTGACCGGTACATGAAACATAGCCTTTATGTATAAACAGTGCGCTGATTATGATATATTTAACATTAAGCTTTACGAAGTGACAGCAACAGACCTGAAAGGGAGTACTTCATGACACAATTTGTTTACAAGCAGATTATTGATGACCTCAAAATGAAAATTTTTGCCGGAGAATATCCGGATATGCGCCTGCCGGATGAACGGACGCTCAGTGAAGCCTACCAGGTCAGCCGCAGCTCGATCAAACGGGCGCTCGCCAAAATGGAGAGTGTCGGCATTATTTTCAAAAAACGGGGCTCAGGCACCTTTATCAATCCCTTGTACATAAAAAATGAATCCATCTTCAATTATGAAGGCTCCAATCTGGGAGTTACCGACAATTTCCAGATGCACGGAACGAAACCCAAAGTCAAGGTGCTGAGTTTCGAGGTTATTCCACCGACCAAGGAGCTGCAGCGGGATTTGTTCCTCGGGCCCCATGATTTTGTGTACAAAATCGTCCGGCTCCGGCTGTTCGACGATGAACCGTTCATGATTGAAACAGGCTACATCCCGATCAAAATTGTCCAGGATCTCAACCAGACGATTATTGAAGGCTCGATCTTTAATTATCTTGAGGATTCGCGCAATCTCGCTGTCACCAAATCATTCCTGTCTGTTTTTGCAGAGCCGTCAGAATCCGTTGACCAGGAGCTGCTGCACCTGGCGCCGAATGAGCCTGTAAGTATCATGGAAGGGATTTTCTTCCTCGATAACGGCACTCCGCTTGAATTCTCGCATATGAGATTCCACTACAAGTACTTGAAATTTAATACCTTTGTATCGGTTCACTAAAAAATAGAGGCCCGGGAATATTCCCGGACCTCTTATTATTTTTAGGAAAGAGTAGAATAGCTGCCGAACTCCGCAGTGAAAAGAATCGTCGTACCGGTTATCTCCGGGTCTGCAGGACCGAGGCGGATGTCCCCGTTCATCAGTTCAACAATCCGCTTGCATATGGCCAATCCGAGGCCTGTGCCTTCAGTCTGCCGGGTTTTACCGGTATCAGCCCGGTAGAAAGGAAGAAACAGCTGGCTGCGCATCTCCTCAGGTATGCCGGTGCCGGTATCCTGAACCGAAAACTGCAGCCGGATTGTGTCTTGAGCAGCTGCGATAAGGAGTACAGTAACAGAAATCTTCCCCGCCTCTGTAAATTTAACGGCATTCCCCAATAAGTTAAGCAGAACCTGCCTGAGCCGCCCGTCATCCCCGATGAGGATTTCTGGAATATCAGAATCAATCGACAAGTCTACCTCCAGCTGTTTGTTCCGGATATCTACAGTAAGCAGCTCCAGCGTCTCCGCAATGGATTCCCGCACACTGAATGCTTCAGCCAGCAGCTGTCCGAAACCGGACTCCAGCTTACTGTAATCCAGAATATCGTTCACAATCCGCAGCAGAGACTTCCCGCTTCTCTGAATAGTGGCAACGTACTCCTTCTGCATATCTTCCAGCGGCGTTGCCGCGAGCAGTTCGGCCATACCCAGCACACCGTTCATCGGTGTCCGGATCTCATGATTCATCATGGCGATGAATTCATTTTTGGCCTGGTTAGCCATTTCCATGGCTTCCTTTTCAATAAGCAGATGCTTTTGTTCATTCAGCAGCTGCCTCTGCACGGACAGGGAAGGGAAGATGACTTCTTCCGTGGCACGATGCTTATAGAGAGGCGACTTGTAAAACTCGGCATCCGTCATCACATATTCATGCTCTCTGAGAAGCCCGGTCTGCAGGGATGCAGAGATGGCATGTGCATTATAGGCGCAGACAGATACCATCCCATATTCCCGTACAAAATCGGCTGTCTGCCGCTCATATGCCATCAGATTTTCCCGGATTGTTTGCTCATCATGCTCTCCCCAGGTCATCACATTGGCCCATGTACGGAGAGAGTAGTCTTTATGTTGAATCGTCGCTGTTATTTTCTCGAAATGAGATACAATATGCTGGAAGTTGAAATCCCCCCGTGCTCCGTAATACTCCACATTGTTAGCGTAATGAAGATAATGAAGGCTGCCGGACAGGCTGCCGCTTCTCAGCTTCTCCAGAATAGCGTAATAAACGTCGCTCTGCTCAATAAGCAGAATGTGATGCCCATGCTCAATGGCGGTTTCGATATAAGATAGAGCATTATCAACATAACGATCAAAATTCTCAAACAAGTAAATAATATGTCCCCCGTCAGTAATGCTAGTCCAAGAATTTAACGTTATTGTCTGTTTGCTCATTCCATAACTCCTCAGTACTACTAATTTTAACTATAACTATAAATGAAAAATATACCTTCGTCACTTATATCCCAGTTTAATCCTAATTTAAATAGGAAATGTAATGTTAAAAAATGAAAAAACACATAACAACCGATAGTTTTCCCTGACAATTACCTGTACATTTCATACTATGTTCAAAATTTCACAAAATTGGACCGTATCACTTGTCTAAAAGGTTGTATTTATTTTTTTCAGAGGTATGATGTACCTGTAGAGAAAAAAGATTGGTAATTATAAATACAATCATTTAGGGAGTGGAGAAAATGGGATTATCGACCATGAATGTTGATTACTCATCAAAAACGTATCTGAAGAAGCTGGATGCTTACTGGCGGGCAACGAACTATATTTCCGTAGGACAGTTGTATTTGAAAGACAATCCGTTGTTAAGAGAACCGCTGAAGGATGCTGATGTCAAAATCAAACCAATCGGGCACTGGGGAACGATTCCCGGCCAGAACTTCATTTATGCCCATCTCAACCGCGTGATCACCAAATATGATCTGAACATGTTCTATATAGAAGGACCGGGCCACGGCGGCCAGGTTATGGTATCGAATTCCTATCTGGACGGCAGCTACACCGAAATTTACCCGGAAATTACCCAGGATATCCCCGGTCTCAAAAAGCTGTTCAAGCAGTTCTCGTTCCCTGGCGGCGTAGCTTCCCATGCTGCACCTGAAACGCCGGGATCTATCCACGAAGGCGGCGAGCTTGGTTATTCCCTGTCTCACGGCGCCGGTGCGATTCTAGATAATCCGGATCTGATCTCGGCAGTAGTTATCGGAGACGGCGAGGCTGAAACCGGACCGCTGGCCGCATCCTGGTTCTCCAACCGCTTCATCAACCCTGTTACAGACGGCGCTGTACTGCCGATCCTGCACCTGAACGGATTCAAGATCAGCAACCCGACGATCCTCTCCCGCCAGTCACGGGAAGAAATCACGGCTTACTTCACCGGCATGGGCTGGGAGCCGTTCTTTGTAGAAGGGGAAGATCCGGAGCAGATGCACCCTGAAATGGCCAAGCACTTGACACCATCGTGGAAAGAATTGCAGCCATCCAGAAAAATGCGCGTGAAAATAACGACCTTACCCGTCCTCTATGGCCAATGCTTGTCTTCCGTTCCCCTAAAGGCTGGACCGGACCTGCCCAGTGGGATGGCGTACCGAACACCGGCTCGTTCCGGGCCCATCAGGTGCCGATTCCAGTGGACCAGAAGAATATGAAGCATGCCCCGGCGCTGCTGGACTGGATGCACAGCTACAGACCGGAAGAGCTGTTTGATGAAAACGGCCGCCTGTTTGCCGAAATTGCCGAAATTCTGCCTACAGGCAACAGACGTATGGGGATGAATCCTGTTACGAATGCCGGCAACCTGATCAAGGATCTGAATCTGCCTGACTTTGCCGACTATGCACTGGACAATGCTGTCCCGGGTCAAGTGGTGGCACAGGATATGGCCGTTCTCGGTAAATACCTGAAAGAGGTTGTCCTGCGCAACGAGCCTAATCGCAACTTCCGGATCTTCGGGCCGGATGAAACGATGTCCAACCGTCTCGCGCCGGTGTTTGAAGTAACCAAACGCCAATGGCTGGATCAGGTTATTGAACCAAACGATGAATTCCTGGCTTCCTACGGACGCGTGATCGATTCCCAGCTGTCGGAGCATCAGGCAGAAGGCTTGCTGGAAGGCTATGTGCTTACCGGACGTCACGGCTTCTTCCACAGCTATGAAGCGTTCCTGCGTGTGGTGGATTCGATGATTACCCAGCACTTCAAATGGCTGCGCAAGGCAACCGATCAGGGCTGGCGTGCCGACATCCCGTCTCTGAATGTTGTGGCAACTTCGACCGTATTCCAGCAGGACCATAACGGCTACACTCATCAGGACCCGGGTCTGTTGGGCCACCTGGCTGACAAGAAGCCGGAATTCATCCGTGAATATCTGCCGGCCGATGCGAACTCCCTGCTGGCTGTATTCGACACTGTGCTGAACGACCGCCAGAAGATCAATCTGATCGTCTCCTCCAAGCATCCGCGTCCGCAGTGGTTCAGTGTGGCAGAGGCACAGGAGCTGGTTGATAAAGGGCTGAAGATTATCGACTGGGCAAGCACAGACAAGGGCGGAGAGCCTGATGTGGTCTTTGCTTCCGCAGGTACAGAGCCAACCATTGAAAGCTTGGCGGCGATCTCCATCCTGAATGAGAAATTGCCTGAGCTGAAGATCCGTTATATCAACGTAGTGGACCTGCTGAAGCTGAGAAGCCAGAAGCTCGATCCGCGCGGCCTGTCCGACGAAGAGTTTGATCAATTTTTCACAAAAGACAAACCGGTCATCTTCGCTTTCCACGGCTATGAAGGCTTGATTAAAGACCTGTTCTTCGACCGTCACAATCACAATCTGCATGTGCATGGCTACCGTGAAAACGGCGACATCACCACTCCGTTTGATATGCGCGTGCTGAATCAGATGGACCGCTTCGACCTGACGAAGGAAGCTGTACTGAGCCTGCCGGAGTCCGCCGAGCATACTGCCATCGCAGCTGAGATGGATGCCATGGTCAAGAAGCACAATGCCTTTATCCGTGAAGAAGGCATCGATCTGCCGGAGGTTGAAAGCTGGGTCTGGAAGGGCTTGAAATAAGGTTTGTATATTGAGTTGAAGGCCTGCTCCCGTGTTGGGGGGCGGGTTTTTCTTTTGTTATTAAAGGAAAAATTTCGCACCATATTTCTGATTGAAACGTAGTAGCAGTTATACGCACTAATGGAATTGTTTTACTCTAATTCCAGTATTGAAAAAGGAGGCTCTACATGAACCTGAAAAGTTTGTTTGCCTTATTAAAGCCGCCTGTTATCTGTCTGACGGCTATTTTATTACTGCTGTCTGCCGGATTACCTGCATATGCGGCAGAAGGAGGCGTATTGCCGGTCAATGATGAAAGCCCTTCCGGAATCAGGCTGTCTGCACTTGAAGCTGTGATCGATACTTTTTTTACTCCTGCCCGTAAGGTAACTACTGCTGCCGTGTCTGTTGCCGTCGTCAACAACGGCGGGACTATTTTTAACAAAGCTTACGGCTTAGCAGATGTGGAGCACAATATCGCCGCCGATACGGACACGGTGTTTGAATGGGGCTCGTCACGAAGCTGCTGGTCTGGACGAGTGTGATGCAGATGGTGGAACAGGGTAAGCTGGATTTACGGACGGATATACGGGAGTATCTGCCGGAAGGCTTTTTCCGAAAGCTGAAATATGATGAGCCGATTACGCTGCTGAATCTGATGCATCATAATGCGGGCTGGCAGGAGCGGTATACAGATTTATTTTATAGACAGGAAGATGATGTTCCTGATCTGAAAGAGGCCCTGCGTATAGCTGAACCCCGTCAGGTCTATAAACCAGGTACAGTATTGGCTTACTCCAACTACGGTGCGTCCCTGGCCGGCTACATTGTTGAACGTCAGAGCGGACAGCCATTTATACATACGTTAATGAGCATATTTTTAGGGTGCTGGGAATGGAGGACACTTCCGTTCACCCGACGCTGCAGGACAATTCTTCCGTTGCCGCTGCAAGAAGCAAGGTTCAGGGCTATACAGCAGAGCGGGAGTTGATCGAGAATAACAGGACTTTTCTTGGTATGTATCCGGCGGGCGGTGCTGTCAGCACCACGGCAGATGCTGCAAAGTTCATGGCCGCACTTATCCCGCCGGCAGGCAGCAAAAGTCCATTATTTCAAAGTAATGCAACACTTGAAGAAATGCTGAGGCCAAGCCTGGCATATGAAGGCACTGATGTGCCAAGGATGGCCCACGGATTTTTTGTGAATGAGCATGCAGTCCAGACGCTGGAGCATGGCGGCAATACACTGGCTTTTTCGAGTAACTTTGTAATCGATCCTGTTTCCGGTTTCGGGATAATTGTGATGACTAATCAGAAGAATGAGGGGCAGTATTGCCAGGGGCTGGTTGATAGAGTCTTTGGCACTTATACTCCGGAAGCTTACAGCGGCGAACTGCCGGACAGCTCAGAAGTAGAAGGGACTTACATACGCGCGCGCCGGGTCATTCACGGGTTCGGCAAAATGATCGAATATCTTAATCTGGCCTATATTGAACCTGTTAATAAACGGGTCTCCAGCTGGAATGGTGATCCCTCCAATCAATTTGCACCTTATGCCTACACCAAGATTCACACGTCGGGTATCGACTATTTTATTAGGGATGATCAGGGGAAGATTATCAAACTGTCCAATATGTATGCGGATTACCTGCCGCTTACCGGCTTCTCCGCTCAAAGCATCGGAATATCGCTCATTGTCCTTGGGCTGGGTGCTTTTATTACGCTGTTTACACTTATCAATCAATGTATCCGCTGGCTGATCCGCCATTTTATGAGAGTAAAGAAGCCGGCGCCCGGGTTGGATAAATATTATATGTGGGTTAATATAGCCGGTCTCATCTATCTCTTGAACAATACGATTATGTTTTTCCGGGCTATGAATACACAGCCTACTCCGGATTGTATGTTCATTTTGCACTGAATATTGTCTATGTTCTGCTGGCTGCCGGATATATTGTGTTACTGCTGCTGAAGCTGCGGCACTCGAACAGCAGAAGAATGAGGAAGGTATTGTACGTGCTGTCCGGCCTGTCGGCTGTATTGTTCAGTGCGCTGATCATCGGGTGGGATTTGTACTTTTAGTATGCAGGGCGGATGCATAGTTCAGACTTCGGCTGGTTAAAATTAGGTTACAGCAGACCACGCAGGGGAGATAGGGAAGCAAGGAAGCAGCCTGAAGGTGACCGGAACATTTTTAAAGTGATGGTTGACACCGTTTTCAGCTTGTGCTAAATTGTTTCCGAGGCTTGTTACCGGTAATGCGGGCAAAACCACAGTGGAAATGATTCTGTCATATCCATTGTTGTTTTGCCCTTTTTTGATTCCTCAAACACAGGTGGGTTTATAGTGATCATCAAACAAATTTTTAACAACAACATCGTCAGTACGCTTGATGACAAGAACCAGGAGCTGCTTATCCTCGGCCGGGGTATCGGTTTCCAGTTCAAGGCAGGCGACACTATTGACGAAGGGCGGATTGAAAAAATCTTCCGTCTGCAGGATTCCTCGATCTACGAGCGCTTCAAATCGATTGTTACCGAGGTGCCGATTGAAATTCTGCAGGTAACGGATGATATCGTCAGTCTTGCCCGCATGCAGCTGAATAAGCAGATCAGTGACGGGATTTATGTATCACTGTCAGATCATATTAACTTTGCTGTACAGCGGATGGCGCGGGACCAGATTGTCCGTAACCCGCTGTCGTGGGAGGTGCAGCACTTCTATAAGGCTGAGTACGATGTAGCCAAGGAAGCGCTGACGATTCTCAGGGAGCGGCTGGGGATTGATTTTCCCAAGGATGAAATTTGCAATATCGCCCTGCATTTCATTAACGCTGAAGTTAATGATTCGATGAACGATGTGACACATCTGATGCAGCTACTGCAGGAGATTATGAACATCATCAAATATCATTTCAGTGTGGATCTGGATGAGGACAGCGTCAACTATTTCAGATTCATCACACATCTCAAATATTTCTGCCAGCGGGTGATAACCCATTCCAGTCATGATGACACGGAGGAATATCTGTACGAGGTTGTCCGCAAGAATTATCCGGAGACGTTCAAGTGTATCATCAAGATCGAAACGTTTATTCTCAAAAACTATGATTATGTCATGACGCATTCCGAGCAGCTCTACCTGACACTGCATCTGGAGCGGCTGATGAAAAGTAAATAACCAAGGGCTTGTTACTGTTCAGTCAGGCAAAACCCGGATGAGGCACGGTACGCGTAAGAGCGCGGAGTCGGTGTGTTCGTTCGGGTTTTTTATATGCCAAAAATAGGGGGAAGTAAGATGAAACATCAGGAAACGGCACAGCAAATCGTCCAGTCCGTGGGCGGGGTGTCCAATGTAAATTCAGTTTACCACTGCGTGACACGGCTGCGTTTTGAGCTTAAAGACAACAGCAAGGCCGATCAGGCCGCGCTCAAAAAGCTGGATATGGTCATGGGCACCAACATCTCGGGCGAGCAGTTCCAGGTCATCATCGGTAATGACGTGCCAAAGGTTTACGATGAGATGGTGAAGGCTTACCCGGCGCTCAAGCAAAGCGGTGAGGGCAGTAAAAAAGAGGATGGAAAGAAACAGAACGTCATCCTGAAGATTTTTGAAACGATCGCAGGCGTGTTTGCGCCAATGCTTCCGGCTATCACAGCCGCAGGTATTCTCAAGGGTCTGCTGGCCCTGTTCGTAACGCTGGAATGGCTTACAACCGGAACGGATACGTACCGGATTCTCTCGGCTATCGGTGACGGTGTGTTCTACTTCCTGCCAATTCTGATTGCCTTCAGCGCAGCCCGGAAATTCGGCAGTAATCCGTTTATTGCGGTTGGAGTAAGCGCGGCATTGATGTATCCGGACATGGGGGCGTTATTGTCGAGCGGCAATCCGGTTGCTTTTCTGAACATTCCGGTTACTGCCGTATCCTATGCTTCGTCGGTTATTCCGATTCTGCTGGCCGTATGGCTGCTCTCTTATGTAGAAAAGACGTCGACCGTTTCATCACGCCATCGCTTAAGCTGCTGCTCGTTCCGTTAATTTCGCTGCTTATTATGGTTCCTGTAACGCTGATTGCAATCGGACCGCTGGGAACCTTTATCGGTGACGGCCTGTCCGGAGGCATAAACTGGCTGCTCAATGAAGGCGGACTGATCTCCGGCATCGTCCTCGGCGGCGCGATGGCCCTGATTATTATGACGGGTATGCACTACGCGCTGGTTCCGGTTATCATCAGCAATCTGGCTACGCTTGGGTTCGACAAATTCCTGCCGCTGACCTACATCTCTAATATGGGACAGGCTGGGGCGACTCTGGGCGTATTCTTCCGGGCAAAAGATAAAAAACTGAAATCCGTAGCACTCTCCACCAGCTTTACCGCGCTTATGGGTGTTACTGAGCCAGCTATGTATGGTGTGAACATGAAATATAAAAAGCCGTTCATCGCGGCAATGATTGGTAGTGCGGCAGGGGGCGGCTTTGCGCTGGCCTTTGGAGCCAAGGCATACGCACTAGCCGGTAACGGCGGTATCCCGGGTCTTCCGGGACTGGTCGGCCAGACATTCTGGTACGCTTTTGGCGGGATGGTTATCGCCTTTGTAGTCGGCGCTGTCGTTACAGTGCTGCTGGGAATCCAGGAAGAGGCGGATGATGCTGCACAGATTTCAGGCAATATTGCTTCCAAACCTGCTAATGAAGCACCGCAGTCTGCCGCTCCGGCAGCGGTTGAAGTAGAAACGGCTTCTGCATCTGCAGACAGCACGGCTTATGCTCCCATGAGCGGTAAGGCGATTCCTCTGAAAGAGGTTAACGATCCTACCTTTGGTGATGAGCTGATGGGCAAGGGGATTGCCTTTGTGCCGGCAGTCGGTGAGCTGGTATCTCCGGTCAGCGGTACAGTAATGAACGTATTCAAAACCAAACATGCCCTGGTCATCCGTGATGCGAACGGCATGGAGCTGCTGATCCACGTCGGCATCAACACCGTTAAGCTGCGCGGCCAGTTCTTTGAAACGCATGTGCAGACCGGTGATCAGGTGCAGGCCGGCGACAAGCTGCTGACCTTTGACCTGGAGCAGATCGCGCAGAATTATGATATTACTACCGCGATGGTTGTTACAAACACTGCAGACTATAAGCAGATTCTCCCGATTAAGCTGGGACCGGTTGGTTTTGGTGAGCCGGTGCTGCGGGCGGAGCTGTAGGTAAGACGTTAAGTCGTATTGCGTACAGCATCATTAGAATTAACAGTAGCTGGGCTTGCAGGACCCACATCCGCGAATAATTCGGGAATTTCCCGGGCAATTAGATCAATTTTATAGTACTTAACCGGGGATGGATTTGCAGGCGCAGCAGATCCAGAGCACTTTATACAAAAAAATATTATATAGATTGATTTTGAAAACTTAAATTAAGGGAAAAGTGGCGGAGGAGAATTTTGGAACTGGAGGAACGGAAGTGTCCGCCTTTATGTTTGGATGTTACGGCCTATATTGAACTTGAAAATTAAGTTAAGGGAAAAGTGGCGGAGGGGAATTTTGGAACTGTAGCAGCGATAGCGACCGGCTGAAAGCTTTTCGCAGAGAAGCTAGCTCCGGAAGCATGAACTGTCTGCGGATTTCCACTGCGAGCAGCGGTTAAAATGAAGAAATCTGCAGACAACAGCGGCCGGAAGTCCAAACATTCTCTGGAGTCACGGCTAATCCCAAAACGGAAAATTCAGCAATTCGATCTATATAGTAGCAGTTAAATCCAAACATAACAGCGGCCGGAAGTCCAAATATTCCTGGAGCCACGGCCAACCCCGAAATAAAAAGTTATCAATTCAATCTATATAAAAACCAAGGAGATGAGCACATTGAGCATACAGCAAGGGTTTCCGGAAGGTTTTTTGTGGGGCGGCGCGATCGCGGCCAATCAGGCGGAGGGTGCTTTTGATGCGGACGGCAAAGGGCTGTCCACCGCGGATATGGTGCCTTATTTTAAGAAAAAAGACTATACCAACCTTAAAGAGCTGATGCATGTCACCAGCGAATCCATTCAGCGGGCAATGCAGCACACTACGGCTGAGGGGTATCCGAAGCGTTACGGAATTGACTTTTACCACCGTTACAAGGAAGATATCGCTCTGTTCGGCGAGCTGGGCTTCAAGGTGTTCCGGATGTCGATTAACTGGGCGCGTATTTTCCCTAATGGGGATGATGCCGAGCCGAACGAAAAAGGGCTGCAGTTCTATGACGATATGTTCGACGAGATGCATAAATACGGGATTGAGCCGCTGGTTACCATGTCCCACTATGAAATGCCGATGTCGCTGGTGCTGAATTATGGCGGCTGGAGAAACCGGAAGGTGATTGCTTTTTATGAGAAGTATGCAGAGACGGTGATGACCCGTTACAAGAATAAGGTTAAGTACTGGCTTACTTTTAATGAGATTAACACTACCGTCATTGAACCGTTCACCGGCGGCGGTGTGGTTGAGGATACAGTCGATAATATCCGCGAAGCGTCTTACCAGGCGCTGCATCACCAGTTCGTGGCCAGCAGTCTGGCAACGAAAAAGGGCCGTGAGATCAATCCGGACTTCCGCATCGGCTGTATGCTGGCGCGCATGATTCACTATCCGGCAACCAGCAGTCCGGAGGACGTGCTGCAGGCACAGGTGGACAACCAGCTCAATCTGCTGCATACGGATGTGCAGGCGCGGGGGAGTTATCCTCCGTTTGTGAAGCGGTATTTTGCTGAAAATAACATCAATCTCGTTGTAGAGCCGGGAGACGAGCAGCTGCTGCGTGAGCATACCGTAGATTTTATCTCCTTCAGTTACTATACTTCGCTTATCTCAACGGTAGATCCCGAGAAATACGGTGTAACCGGCGGCAACCTGTTCAGTACGGTGAAAAACCCGAACCTGCAGGTGACCGAGTGGGGCTGGCAGCTTGATCCGGTCGGCCTGCGTATCGTGCTCAAAGAACTGTTCGACCGTTACCAGCTTCCGCTGTTCGTTGTTGAAAATGGTCTGGGGGCAAAAGATAAGGTGGAAGAAGACGGTTCAATTAATGATGACTACCGAATCGACTACCTGCGCAAGCACATCACACAAGTTAAGGAAGCTGTTCTGGACGGCGTTGACGTGATGGGCTACACCAGCTGGGGAGCGATTGATATTATCAGCGCCTCAACCTCTGAAATGTCCAAGCGTTACGGAGTGATCTACGTGGATCAGGACGATGAGGGCAATGGCACGCTGAACCGGTTCAAAAAGAAAAGCTTCTACTGGTACCAGAAGGCGATTGCCTCGAATGGTGCGAATCTGGATTAATATCGGGGTAGTGTGGTGCGGGAGTTTCGCTGCAGATTGAGCTGTTGTAGATCAGATAAAGAGCTGTTGCCAAGCAATTAAAGAGCAATTAAAGAGCAATTAAGAGCAATTGATGAGCTAATGAAGAGCATTGATAGAGCTATTGAGCTATTGAAAGAGCCATTAACAGCCTTGACAGAGGCATTGCTTAGTCTGTTGTTTGGCATTAGTCTACTTAAAGTAGAAGACCTTTTAACTGCAGTTTGTACAATTAAAAACGGTACATTCCTGTTGTCCCGCCATATAAGTGTATTCTGTACAGCTATATTTGCCCGTATCGGCCTAAAGTGGGGTTATGCGGATATTTTAATTGTATGGAATACACTTATATGTGTTTTCCGTGCCAAATGTGCTGCTTTAGTTGTATAAAGCGCAGCTATGTAGATTGGTTGGTTGGCAGGAATGATCTACAGGGTATGCCTGAGCAAGCTAAGTGGAAAATCGTCATCTAATTCTGCTCCAACTCCCCGGAATGAGGTTGTTAGTTGGAAAAACGACACTTAGTTCTACTGTATCTACGCTAAAGTGGGTTAACGGACAGAAATAGATGCTGTTTATCCACCTAATTAGAGAGGAAATTAATAAATAGTGGAAATAAGTGGCGAAAATCCAACTAGATTTCGGGGAGCCGTAAGTTCGTGAGTATGCGAACAGGTAGAAGTAAGTGTGAGGGTAGACGTATGTGTAAGAGTGGAAGTTGAGTAACTAAGCATTAAGCATTAACCATTACTTACAACATTTAAAAAAGCAGTATGCAGCGGAATAAATCCGGCTGCGTACTGCTTTTTTTTTGCGATTTAACGGGTGCGGCAGGGATGTGGAGCCAACTCAACTGAGCGCGACGAGCACGAGCATGTACGACCAAGTATGTGGGACATATGTGGGACGAGTGTGTGACGGCAAGCATGTGCGATCAAACGAGAGCGCCCGTTTATGTACAGCCAACGCGCACATCCCCATTCCTATGTACGGGATTCCGTACACCGGGTCTTATTGCAGCATTACCCGCTCCCGAATGATTCGCGATATAGCGCCGCGCCCTTATTCCTCCAGCGCGATGAGCCGGTATTCATACGGCCCCAGTGTCAGCGGGCCGGCCGGCACAGCCCCGCCGGCCAGAACATCCTGCCCGCTCCGCGGCAGGGTAACCCTGCCCCCGAGACCGTCCATGTTCACGACGGTCCACAGCTCGCTGCTGCTGCTGCGCCGCGGGCACACCACCGTGCCCGCGGTGACATCGCTGCGCAGCGTCACCCCGGCCCGGCCGGCGTAATGCCCGATCAGCGCCTGCAGCAGCTGATCGCCGTCCTCGCCGGCGGCAAAGAGCCGAGCATGACGATGGCCCCGCGGCCATACGGCTGCTCGGTTACAAAGGCCAGGCCCGGCGTCCGGCCCTCCGTGATCTCGCCGATCACGGAAGCTCCGCCGGGCAGCGGCTCAAACACCGCGCTCCACAGGGACAGCGGCGCGGACAGGCCGAAGGCCTGCCCGATGCTGCCGGTTCCCTCCATCGGGTAGACGTATTTGGTATGCACGCCTGCATACCGTTCCAGCTCACCCAAGGCCGCATCGGTATGCAGGGTGTGCTCGGCTGTGCGGCCCCCGCTCAGCGGGCCGGCGATCCAGATGCCGCCGGCCTTGGCGAACGCCAGCGCTCTCTCCGTAAACTCCGGCGACAAATAATGCACAAAAGGGGTGAACAGCAGCTTATAGCCGCTGAGGCCGCCGCCTTCGGGAACCAGATCGCGGTGAATGCCCATGTCCACGATCCGCTTATGGAAATCGCCCAGCAGGGAGCGGTAATTCAGTTTCCGGTGCGGCTCTGTTGCAAGGAAAGCCTTTGTCCGGTCCGAATAGGTGACCGCAACCTCTGCCTGCACCGGCCGGGTAGCCAGCATATGGGGCTCGATGGCCAGACGGGCCTGCGAAGCGGCCCGGACATTATCGAAGCCGAGCGCCGGATCACCCCAGGCACTGAGGATGGAACTGTGGGTCTGCTCGCTGCCGGTACGCTGCTGCCGCCACAGCCAGTAGCAGAAAGCTCCTGCTCCAAGCGCATAAGCGGATACGGCTTCAGCAATCAAGTACCCATCCGGATGCGGCTGTCCGTAGCTTGTAAGAGATCCGGCGTATGCGGGGCTAGTCTCCATCAGCCAGAAATCCTTGCCGGGCTTGAAATTGCGCCACAGATCACAGTTCAGCAGATAGGCGTGCCGGTTGGCCTGGGAAGCATAGGTGTCATATGAAGCGAAGTCCAGCTCCTTGAACAGCTGCTCATTGTCGACGTGAAAGGCAACGCTGCTGTTATGCGTAATGGGAACATCCGAATACCGGCGGAGAATGCTTGCCTGCTCTGCCGCAAATTCAGCGATTTTCTCCATATGGAACAGCCTGTACATCGTAACAAGGGAGGAGTTATGCAGGAAAGGAGTAGCCACCGGCTGCGGCACCTGCTCAAATGTCTGATAGGTATGGCTCCAGACAGCGGTTCCCCAGGCCTCATTCAGCCGGGCTATGCTCCCGTAGCGCTGCTCCAGCCACTTATGCCACAGCCCCTTACAGGTACCGCACATGCATTCAGCCACATGTGCTTTGAATTCGTTGTCGAGCTGCCAGGCTGCAAGACCGGGCACCCGGCCCAGCTCCCGGGCCAGATGTTCGGCAATGATAGCGGCCCGCTGCCGGAAATAAGGGTTGTTCGTGCAGATATGCTGACGCGACCCGTGGCTCATAACGGCCCCGTCCGCCCGGACGAACAGCCGCTCGGGATGGCCGTGTGTCAGCCATATAGGCGGCGTTGCCGTCGGAGTACACATAATGGTGTCGATGCCATGGTTATACAGCTGGCGGACATGCTCGGCAAACGGGCGTACATCGATAACATCCTCCTCGGGCTCCAGCTCCGACCAGATGAACTCGCCCATGCGGACCAGATTAATCCCGGCTTCCTTCATGAGCTCAAGATCGGCCTGCCGCTCAGCCTCCCCCCACAGCTCGGGGTACCATGCGGCGCCGTAATACAATTTATGCTTCACTAAGCATACCTCCAGGAGATTATAATGAGGGAATTGATCTTCCGGCATCATAGATGCTGCCTGTCAGGCCGGCAATAGTAAAGTTTTGCCGGCTTTGCACTTTTTTGAAGCGGATTGTACCCGGGCTGAAGCAGGGCAATCCAAAAAGTCCGATTGCCGGAAAAATCTGCCGCCGACATAATGGGAACCGTAGCCCCCAGAAGGCAAGACGGGGCTGCATATTCAATCGGAGGTGAATGTAATGAAGCAAGGAGCGGCAATCGGAACAGCTGAAATACATGCTGCTTCAAATTACCGCAGCAGACGGGAGGTATTCTTTAGACGCCTGAAGCGTGACAAATGGCTCTATATCCTGCTGACCCCGGGACTCCTGTATTTTCTGCTGTTTAAATACGTGCCTATGTGGGGAGTACTGCTCGCTTTCAAAGATTTTCAGCCTTTCCTGGGCTTCTGGAAAAGCGAATGGGTAGGGTTGGAGCATTTCCGCACGTTTTTCCAGAATCCGGATTTCTTCATGCTGCTGCGCAACACGCTTGTCTTGTCTCTTCTGAATCTGGTGTTCTTTTTTCCGGCACCGATTATCCTTGCGCTGCTGCTGAATGAAATCAGGTTGTCCTTCTATAAACGGACAATCCAGACGCTGATCTATGTGCCCCATTTCATTTCCATGGTTATTGTCGCGAGTATCTCCTATGTATTCCTGACAACTCAAGGCGGGGCAGTCAATGAATTCCTGTACACGGTTACAGGAAGCAAAATCGACTTTCTGGCCGATCCGAACTGGTTCAGGCCGCTGATTATCCTGCAGACGATCTGGAAGGAATGCGGCTGGGGCACAATCATTTTCCTCGCTGCGCTGGCCGGTGTTGATGTGGAGCAATATGAAGCTGCAGTGATGGACGGGGCGAGCCGCTGGCGGCAGATCTGGCATATCACATTGCCGGCAATCCGCAGCACCATTGTCATTCTGCTGATTCTGCGGATGGGGACCATTCTGGACAACGGCTTTGAGCAGATTTATCTGATGATGAATGCGCTTAACCGTGAAGTGGCCGAGGTGTTTGATACCTATGTGTACGCACTCGGGATTACCCAGGGGGCATTCAGCTACAGTACGGCGGTCGGGCTGTTCAAATCGGTTATCGGCGTTGTGCTGGTACTCGGTACCAACTGGCTCGCCAAGAAGTTCGGCGAATCGGGACTTTATTAGAAGGAGGCTGCGTGCGTGGTTAAGAAGCAATATCGAAGCGCCGGAGAGGTTACTTTTGACGTATTCAACTATTTAATACTTGGAATTATCGGAATCGCGGCCATCCTGCCGTTCCTGTTTGTGGTCGCCGGTTCGTTCGCGACGGAAGCGGAAATTACAAAGCGTGCGGTCTTCCTGATTCCGACAACGATCTCTTTTGATGCTTACAAATTCATCTTTTCTACAGATACGATTGTCCGAAGCATAGGGGTGTCGTTATATATAACGGTGATCGGGACCCTTGTTAATCTGTTCTTCACAGTAACCATGGCGTACCCGATGGCCAAGCGCTATCTGATGGGCCGCAATCTGTTCCTTAATCTCGTAATTTTTACCATGCTGTTCGGGGGCGGCATGATTCCCACCTATCTGGTAATCCGTGACCTCCACCTGCTGGATACCCTGAATGCCTTGATTCTGCCGGGGGCGATCAGCGCCTTCAATCTGATTATCGTCAAAAACTTCTTCCAGGAGCTTCCGATTGAAATGGAGGAGGCGGCGCGGATCGACGGCTGCAGCGAGCTGGGTCTGCTGTGGAAAATCGTACTGCCGCTCTCGAAGCCGGTGCTTGCGACCTTTACTCTTTTTTATGCCGTCGGACACTGGAACAACTTCTTCTCTGCGCTGCTATATATCAATGATCCGTCCAAGTGGCCGCTGCAGGTCATGCTGCGCCAGATCGTTATGCTGTCCCAGTCGGCAGCCGGCGATTTAAGCTCCATGGACCCGAATTTTGTACAGCCGCCGGAGCAGTCGATCAAAATGGCAGTTATCGTGGTCGGTACACTTCCGATTATGTGCGTCTATCCGTTTCTGCAAAAACACTTCGCCAAAGGGGTGATGCTGGGTTCGGTTAAAGGTTAAAAAGGTAAACATGTTATGCTAACAAATAAAGGGAGGCCAATCATGAAAAATCAAAGTTCAAAAGGAAAGAGTTCCATTAAATTCAAAAAGCGGTTGTTTACACTACTGTCAACAATTATGATTGTAAGTGTGATGTCAGGCTGCGGAAGCAACGGCGGAAACAATAATGCAGCAGGAACAAACGGGGCTGCAGGCAGTGAAGGAACAGCCAAGCCTGAAACAACAGCGGGAGCAGAAGCAGAGAAACCGCTGGATCTGACGCTGATGCTGCCGATTTTTAAAACGAATTATCCGAAGGATGACAGCCCGGTTGCGGCCAAGCTGGAGGAGCTGACGGGTACGAACATCCATTTTGAATGGGTGCCAAATGCCTCTTATACCGATAAATTCAACATTACGCTTGCTTCAGGCAAGCTCCCCGATATTATTTATGTAGGCGATGTTAAGGCTTCAAGCTTTGTAAATGCAGCAAGATCCGGCGCTTTCTGGGAGGTTGGACCTTACCTGAAGGATTATCCTAACCTGAGCAAGGCCAACCCGGTTATTTTGAACAACTCGGCCATTGACGGCAAGAACTACGGGATTTACAGAGGCCGGGCGCTGGGCCGCAACGGTGTCGTATTCCGCAAAGACTGGCTGGAGAAGCTGGGGCTTGCGAATCCGCAGACCGTAGATGAATTCTACAATATGCTGAAAGCGTTTAAAGAGCAGGATCCGGACGGCAACGGCAAGGACGACACTTACGGCATGGTAATGGTGAAGTGGACAGGCGGCTGGGCCAGCGGCTTCGATACGATCAAGCTGTGGTTCGGCTCCCCGAACAGATGGGGTGTACAGGATGGCAAGCTCGTTCCGGAGCATGAATATCCTGAATATTTGGAAGCGCTTGAATTTATGAAAAAGCTGTACGACGAGAAGCTGATTAACTCCGACTTCGCGGTTATGGACAGCTCCAAATGGAATGATCCGGTTGTGAACAACCAGGCAGGTGTTATCGTCGACGTAGTGGACACTGCGGCCCGTATTGACGACAAGATCCATGCTGCACTCCAGAAAGAAGGTAAGGATGAGCCTGACCGTCACTACATGGATGTCATGGGCGGCGTTACTGGAGCAGACGGACAGCTTCACACACTCCCGACCTCCGGTTTCTCCGGTATGCTGGCTATTCCGAAGTCTTCCGTCAAAACCGAGGATGAGCTGAAGCGTGTGCTGGCCTTCCTGGACCAGGTGAACGACGGGGATCTGCAGACACTGCTCGGCTACGGGCTTGAAGGTGTTCATTACAACCTGGTGGATGGCTTTGTGGAACGTTCGGCTGACACCGTCCTGCTGGAATCGGAAGTGGAAGGGCTTAACCAGATGATCCCTTATATTCCTGATGAAAATGCCAAGGACGCGAAGCAGATTAAACAGACTCCACTACGGGATAAACAGACCAAGGTGCAGGAAGAAAATAAAGCAACCATTGTCGTCAATCCGGCTGAAGCGCTGATCTCTACCGTTTATACGCAAAAAGGCTCCCAGCTTGATAATGTCATCAACGATGCGCGCATCAAGTATATTGTCGGACAAATTGACGAGGACGGCCTGAAAGCAGCCTTTGATGTATGGCGTAAGACAGGCGGGGACGATCTGGTAAAAGAAATGAACGAATTGTACGCAAAAACGGCTAAATAGCATCCGGCCACGCTCCATGCACCGGCCGGAATAGCCTCATTAACGCCGCAAGGCTGCAATGCAAAACTATGAATTCGGCTGGTGAATACACATGGAGAATACAACAACAGCAGTGAAACGAAAGGGCTACAAGCGGATATGGGCGGGCCGTAAAGGCCGGTATTACCGCAATAATCTGATTATTGTGCTGATCGTCTCGTCCATTCCCGGCCTGATTATAGGATTGCTTGTATATTGGATGGCAGGCGGAAGCCTGGAGGAGGAGCTGCTCGAAATGCATAACCGGCAGATCGAGCAGCGTGCCGCCAACATTGATGACCAGCTGTCCAATCTGGAGTTGATGCTGGCCCACTGGGCTTTTGATCCGAAATTCGACTACAGCCTGAAGAATATGGACTTTACCATGAACCACGAGCGGGCCTGGGATATCACCAAGACGCTGGTGGTCATGCAGGGCTCCAATTCCATGGCACGGCAGGTGGAGCTTTATCTGGCCGGAGACCGTCCGGTGCTGTTTAACACGGAGTACGGTACGGTCACTTCAGGCGGGGCTGCCGTTTACGAAAAGCTGATGAAGACCGAGCAAAGCACCTACTGGACAGAGCTGGCTTTTGATCCGGCCAAGCCCCAGCAAAAAGAACTGACACTTGTGCACCATATTCCCGGCGGCAGCCTTGAGCCGTTCGGGGTATTGCTGCTGCGGATGGATACGCAGAGGGTCTCGGATATGCTGCGGACCATGACTCCGTATAACAGCGGAGAGGTTTATATGCTGCAAAAATCAGGCGGTCTGTTCATTTCCGGGAGCGGTACTGGCGATGCCGCCACGCCATTTGTCAACTCGCTGCAGGCGGCGATTGAAGCAAGGGGCAGCGGAGACAGTACATCGTTCCTGTACGACTTGGACGGGGTCACCTATGCGGTGACTTACGGCGACTTTTCCCGGATTGCCAGTGAGTGGATGTATGTATCGGCTTCGCCTATTTCCAGCATAACCTCTCCGGTGGTGGAGCTTTCCCGGACCATTATTATGGTCAGCCTGAGCGCTTTGCTGCTTGCAGCTGTCCTGTCGTGGATTGCTTCCCGTAAAATCTACTCTCCCTTCCGCCGCCTGCTGCAGACGCTGCTCCCCGAGCATGACGTCTGTGAAGGCCGGGAGGATGAGGTAACACTGATCGAGCGGCACTGGCAGAATCTTCACGGGCAGCAGAATGCCCTGCAATATACGCTTTCGGAGCAGCTGCCTCATGTGCAGCGCAGCTTTCTCCACCAGCTGTTCCAGGGTTATTTATATGCTTTTTCCGAACAGGAGCTGCAGAGCCGGATGAAGCAGTATAAGTGGGAGGTAGAGGACTGCGTCTTTGTGGTGCTGTACATTCAGCTCACTGGCATCTCCAGCCTGGAAGGCAAGTTCCGCAGCGGTGACGAGAGTCTGGTGTCTTTTGCGGCGGTGAACATCATTACAGAACTGGCCACAGAGCATTTCGAGCGTGCCGAGACCGTTAATCTGCACAATCTTACAGCAGGCATTCTGCTGATCGGACCGGGAGGCGCTCCGGAGACGGCAAGGGTGCAGGCTTTCGGCGAAGAGCTGGCGGCCACGATCAACCGGATGCTGAAGCTGCAGGCTACCGTGGCCTACAGTGCGCCGATCGATAGCATCTCCGCGATTCCGCGGTCCTTTGAAGCAGCCAAGCAGGCAGCCAGCCACCGCAGATACGGGGGCGGTAACCAGGTAGTCAGCCTGGAGCAACTGGAGCGGGAAGGAGAGGGCGCCCATATGCCGCAGTATTCGTTTACACTGGAACGCGGACTGATTCAGGCGCTGCGCACCGGCGAGGCGGAGGAGGCGGACCGGCTGCTGGAGGAATTCCTCGCCACGCTGTCCGCTGACGGCGCCAAGGTTATTGATGTGCAGCAGGGCATGCTGCATCTGCTCGGTGCAGTACAGCATGCGGTGCTGGAAGCAGGAATTGCGCCGAACCAGCTGTTCAAAGGCAGGAACCTGTATGCCGGCCTGTCACAGATCCATGAGCCGGGCATGATCCTGCCCTGGTTCCGCGATCATGTGGTTTCGCCTTTCCTGAAGGAGCTGTCTGAGCGTTCCGACGCCGGGATCCGGCGGACGATTGACCAGGCTATGCTGTATATTCAGGAGCACTATATGGACAATATCTCGCTGGACAGCTGTGCGGATTATACGGGCACCAGCCCCTTTCTGCTCAGCAAGTCCTTCAAGCGGGTTACCGGACAGAATTTTATTGATTATTTAACCGGGCTCAGAATTGAAAAAGCGAAGGAGCTGCTGCGCGACACGGACCTCAAAATGAACGATGTTGCGCTGCAGGTCGGCTATCAGCAGAGCTATTTTAACCGGATATTCAAAAAACAGGAGGACATCACACCGACACGCTACCGTGAGCTTAGCCGGCATGAAGGGCAGAAGGATGCGGAAACCCGGTAAAGGTTTACATTGGATGCCGCAATGTGCTGAATGCCCGCTTCCAGCATCCCAACCGCCCGCTATGTGATGCTCCGAAAAGGAGATGACAGCTTTGTCTTCAGCCTTGCCGATCCATTTACACTGGCTGAATCAACCCGCATCGGCTGCGGGAGTTACTTGGGGAGTTCCCTGGACCAAAGGAGAGCTGAGCCGCGAAGGGCTCTCTGCACTATATCTTGGCAGCCAAGGCGGTAACTCCCGCCTGCCGCTGCAAAGCCGTCCGGCCGCTTATTGGCCGGACGGCAGCATTAAATGGTCGTTACATTCTGCGGTCTGCCCGGAGGGCAGCGCGGAAGGGTACATGCTGGAGCGGAATTCGGAGCCGGGAGAGGTCCAGTACGCAGCAAAGGTATCTGTTCAAGATACAGAGGATGCCTTCGTTGTGGACACTGGCGCTATTGTATGTACCGTGGAAAAACGCGGTGCGGAGCTGGTCTCGCGGATCATCCGCCGGGGGCCGGCAGAGGATATCAAGGCAGAGCAGGGAAGGCCGGATGGTAATTCCGGATATTCCGGAGATATAAAGGATTCTAATGCAGAGGCAGAGCATCTGGTATGCAGCGGAAGCGAGCTGGTCTGTGTCCGGGAGCAGCGGGATATGCTTAGCGGTGCGCTTACCCTGCGGCAGGAACGGTTCACCGGCGAGACCCGGCAGGCTGAGCTGGAGGAGGCGGGGCCGCTGCGCGCCGTTATCCGGCTGGAGGGAAGACACCGCAGCCGCAGCGGCGCCGGGGAGTGGATTCCCTACACGCTGCGGCTGTATTTCTATGCCGGGCTCGAGACGGTCCGGCTGGTGCATACCTTCCATTATGACGGTAATCCGCACCAGGATTTCATCAAAGGGCTGGGTATCTCATTCAAGGTACCGCTCAGCGGCCCGCTATACAATCGCCATATCCGGTTCACAGGCAATGAAGGCAGCTTCAGCGAGTCGCCCAAGACACTCCATACCCGCAGAACCAAAGGCAAATATGCGGAGCTGTTCGCGGCCCAGCTGGAGGGCCGCAGACTGCAGTTTGACCCGGAGGAGGATGCTTATTTCACCGGGCTGCTGCGGGATTCGGCAGTTTGGGACAGCTTCCGTCTCGTTCAGGACTCTTCCGAGCATTATACAGTTCATAAGCGTACCGGACCGGACTGTGTCTGGATCAAGGGAGCGGAAGGCCGGCGTGCCGGAGGGCTTGGTTATGTCGGTTCAGAGTGCGGCGGGCTGGCCGCCGGAGTGAAAGACTTCTGGCAGAAGCATCCTTCGGGTCTTGAGGTAAGTTGTGCTTCCGGCGATGAGGCCATGCTGACCGTCTGGTTCTGGTCGCCGGAGGTGCCAGCCATGGACCTTCGCCACTATGATACCAAGACGCATGTGGAGTCCTCGTATGAAGGTGCCGAGGAACTGCGGGCTACCCCGTACGGCATTGCCAACACCAGTGAGCTGACCCTGTGGTGCACTTCGGGAACACCGGATCCGGCCGGTCTGCAGCGGATGCAGCTCGAGGCCGGCCAACCACCCCTGCTCGTCTGTGAACCGGAGTATTATCACCGCAGCCGGGCATTCGGGTTATGGAGCCTGCCGGACAGAAGTACACCTGCCAAGGCTTATCTGGAGGAGCGGCTGGACGGAATAATTTCCTTCTACCAGGCGGAGGTGGAGCAGCGCAAATGGTATGGCCTGTGGGATTACGGCGATTTCATGCACAGCTATGATCCCGTGCGCCATGTCTGGAACTATGACCTCGGCGGCTGCGCCTGGCAGAATGCGGAGCTGGTGCCGAATATGTGGCTGTGGGTGAGCTTTCTGCGGACCGGGCGCGCTGACATTTTCCGTATGGCCGAGGCGATGACCCGGCATACGAGCGAGGTGGATGTGTATCATTTCGGGGAGTATGCAGGCCTCGGCTCGCGGCATAATGTCGTGCACTGGGGCTGCGGCTGCAAGGAAGCGCGGATCGCGATGGCCGGCCTGCACCGCTATTACTATTATCTTACCGGCGACGAGCGGATCGGCGACATCATGGACAGTGTGAAGGATGCCGACTATACGACCGTTACGCTGGACCCGATGCGGGCTTATTTTCCCAAGGATGAATTTCCGACGCATGTGCGGGTTGGCCCGGACTGGGCGGCGTTCAGCTCCAACTGGATGACAAGGTGGGAACGGTACGAGGAGACGGCTTACCGCGACAAAATATTGACGGGGATAGACTGCATTAAAGCAGCCAATCTGCGGCTGATTTCCGGCCCAACCTACGGCTATGATCCGAAGACCGGCATCCTCAGCCCGATGGGCGATGATAACTGGGGCCGTCATCTGGCAATCTGCATGGGCGGGCCGCAGGTGTGGTTTGAGCTGGCCCTGATGCTGGAGGACCCGGAGTGGGAGGATATGCTCGCTGAGTTTGGCGTGTTCTACAATCTGCCTCAGGAAGAAAAGGATGCTTATGCAGGAGGAGCGATTACAGGCAAGCTGCGGTTCGAGCATCCTGTGCTGAGTGTCGCCATTGCTGCTTACGGGGCCTGGTATAAGGATGACCGGGCAACGGCTGACCGCTGCTGGAACATCCTGCTTGAGAATCCGTTCGGAGCCGTCAATCTGCAGGAAGAACAGACGGTGGTCACTTACATGGAACAGCTGAACGAAATCGGCTGGATGAATACCAATGAAGCCTCCCAATGGTCGCTCAATACGATCATTGCGCTGGAGCTAATTGCAGAAGCCTTGCCGGAGCGGGAATCTGTGAAGGGGGCGGAAGAATGACAGTACAGCAGCATGCGGCGCTGATCCCGGAGCAGTGGCGGGAGATCTACCGCAATACTCTGGCGGGCCCGGAGCAAACGGCCGGTTTCCGGATGGAGGGGGACGGTGCTGTAAGCTTTCCCATGGGCCGGTTACGGCTGGAGAGCACAAGGGATGCCTCGGAGGGGCAGAAAGCTAATGTTGTATTCTGGTGCCCCGAGGTTTTTCCGGCGGACCTGGCAGTGTCGTGGACATTCCGGCCGCTGCGCGAGCCGGGACTGGCCATACTGTTCTTCGCTGCCTCCGGTGCCGGGGGCAAGGATCTGTTTGACCCGTCGCTGCCGGCGCGGACAGGGGAATATGACCAGTATCATCACGGGGAGATGAATGCTTTTCACATTTCGTATTTCCGGCGGATGTGGGAGGAAGAGCGGTCGTTTCACACCTGTAATCTGCGCAAAAGCTACGGCTTTCATCTCGTCGCGCAGGGGGCTGATCCGCTGCCGGATGTGGCCGATATGACCTCGGCTTACGAGATGCTGGTAGTGAAGCAGGGCGCTGCAGTAACTTTCGCCATCAACGGACTGCCGCTGCTGCGGTGGACTGATGACGGCTCGTCCTATGGTCCGCTGCTGGCCGGCGGCCGCATCGGCTTCCGGCAGATGGCGCCGCTGATTGCAGAGTACAGTGATCTGATTGTGTATGCGCCCTGAAAGGATCGGAAGCGCCGGACGCGGGCGCATAGTAAGAGGCGGATGCGGCCAAATGGCCGGAATGAGAGGCATAAATGCCCTTGAATTGGGTAAATGCGGCCAAATGGCCGGAATGAAGGGCATAAATGCCCTTGAATTGGGCGAAGCGGCCAATAAGATAAACCATCAATATCCAAGGAGGCGTAACAGCAATGCCCGGAGTGTATTACTGCTATCCGCAAGGCCGGCACAAGGCGCTGACCATGAGCTATGATGACGGCAGACGGGCCGATGAGCGGCTGGTCGGTCTGTTTAACAAATATGGGATTAAAGGAACCTTTCACATAAATTCCGGCCTGCTGGGAGAGGGGGACCGGATTACAGCGGAGGAGCTGCCTCAGCTGTATAAAGGTCATGAAGTCAGCGCCCACACGCGGCGGCACCCGACGATGGCCCGCTGTCCGCAGGAGTATATCGTCGAGGAGATTATGGAGGACCGTAAGGCGCTCGAAGCGCTGCTGCATCAGCCGGTCCGCGGGATGTCATACCCGAACGGGTCGTATACCGCCGAGATCAAAAAGCTGCTGCCGCATCTGGGCATTGAGTATGCCCGTACTGTGCAGAGCACCGGCGGCTTCGGCCTCCCGGAGGACTGGCTTGAATGGCCGGCGACATGTCATCACAACCGGGGACTGCTTGCGCACACGGAGAATTTTCTCGGACTGTTTAAACGGCAGTACCTTTATCTGATGTATGTTTGGGGTCACAGCTATGAATTCGACAATGATGATAACTGGGAGCTGATGGAGCAATTCTGCGCCATGGCCGGCGGACGGGATGATATCTGGTACGCAACTAATCTGGAGTTTGTCTATTATATGAAGGCCTGCCGGAATCTCATCTTTTCGGCAAGCCGGGATTTTGTCTACAATCCGAACGCTTTAGCAGTCTGGCTCGATGTTGACGGAAATATAGTAGAGGTGCCCGGGGGGCAGACGGTGGATTTAGGCTGAGCCCAGGACGGGAGACAAGGAGGAGCTACTGTGAATAATACGAATAAAGCGGGCAGTCTGGCAGAAGGCGACCAAGCCTTGCACCGGCTGGCCGGGATCGATATTTCGGCTGCCGGGCCAAGATGCAAAATGCTGCTGGGGGATCTGGACGGGGACGGCAGGGCTGAGCTGCTGCTGGTTCAGCCGGATAACCGTCAGGATGTAAGATATATTCCCCATCAGGTGCAGTGCCTGACCGCTTTTGATCTGGACGGCCGGCTGCTGTGGCAGACGGGGAAGCCGGATGAGGGCGCTGGCAGCCAGGGCTCGGATTATCCGGCCCAAATCTATGATATTGATAGTGACGGTGCGCTTGAGGTGCTGTGCGTCATGGATGATAAGCTGCATATCCTGGAAGGGGCAACGGGAAAAGTAAAGGAAGTCCATGAGCTTCCATCCGCTGAAGCGCATGACTGCATTATTATTGCTAACCTGAGCGGTAACGCGCACCCTTCGACATTATCCTTAAAGACCGCTATCACCGGCTGTGGGCGCTGAACAAAAACCTTCAGCTTCTATGGACTTATGAAGGCAATGTGGGCCATTATCCGTGGGTGTATGATCTGGACGGTGACGGACGCGATGAGGTCATGGCTGGATACGATCTGCTGGATGCTGACGGAAAGCTGAAATGGAGCTGCCGTGATCTGGACGATCATGCAGATTGCCTCTGGGTCGGGGACGTGAACGGCGACGGCCTTCCCGAGCTGGTGGTCGGAGGAAGTGTTACGGTAATGTATGACCGGGACGGACGGGAGCTGTGGCGGTACGAGGGCTCCATTGAATCCCAGCATCTGGCGCTTGGACGCTTCTGTCCTGAGCTGCCGGGATTGCAGATTGCCGGACTTGACCGTATGGTGCGCGAGGATGATGGTAAGGGCCTTAAGGGAAAAGACGCTATGTTCCTGCTGGATCAGAACGGCAAGGAGCTGTGGAAAGAGGAACGTACCACAGACGGCTGGCTGACGATTGTGGATGCGGTCAGCATGTTCTGGAAGAACGCGCCGGATTACATTCTGGCGTACCGGCGCGGTGAGGGCGTGCTGCCGGCGCTTTACGACGGGAAGATGAATAGGGTTGCACAGTTTGCCGAGCAGGGCTATGCCGTGCATGGGGATCTGCTCGGCAGCGGTACCGAGCAGGTCATCATCTATACGGATGAACTGGCGGCAGTCTATGCCGGCGAGCCGCTTCCTCTTGCGGCGGTCCATCCGGGCCGGCCGCTGCCGCAGCCAAAGCGGCTGTACAGCTCCACCCTGTACCCGGGCGGGGAAGTGGAGCTGTAAGGCCGTACTCAAGTGAAAGCACGGCTGCACGCCATGGATTGAGCCTGCCATACAAAAGTACCCAAGCAATAACCTGCGTGGCATACGCCTCGCAGGTTATTGCTTTTTTTACATTGAAGGTGTCTGTGGTAAATACCGGTTATCACCCGGATAACAGACGAAAGTCAGAATTTGTAGTAAACTGGAAGGAATGTATTTCGCGCACTCTAATCCTACAGAAAAGAATGTGATCTATTTATGCAGCTTCAGGCTCGAATGCCAAACAAAAAATGGCTGGAGAAACACCTTTCCGGGGAGGGGATGGATTACCGGCAGATTATCGCCCTTTTTCTCCCAATCCTCATTGATCAGGCTTTCATCATCGGGCTAAATCTCGTAAACACAGCGATGATCAGCTCGTCCGGGATGGCGGCGGTCAGTGCGGTGAATATGGTGGATTCACTGAATATTTTTCTGATCAACGTATTTGTGGCGATTGCAACCGGCGGTACGGTGGTGGTAGCACAGTATAAAGGCAGCGGAAATGACCGTATGGTGTCACAGGCTGCTGCGGGCTCCGTTACTTCGGTGTCGCTGATCGCTGTGGGCATCGGTCTTCTGCTCATGGGCTTCCACTCGCCGATATTGAATCTTCTGTTCGGGTCTGCCTCCGCCGATGTGCTGGACAATGCCCGGATCTATATGATCGGCAGCAGCATCTCCTATCTGGGGATTGCCGTGGTTCAGGCCGTATGCGGTGCGCTGCGGGGCGTGGGCCGGACGCGGGCTTCCCTGATGCTGTCACTGATCATGAACCTGTTGTATGTACTCTTAAACATTATTTTTATAAATCTGCTGGACATGGGTGTGCTGGGCATGACGCTGGCGGTAAATATTGCGCGGTATGCAGGGATGATCTGTGCCCTTGTCTATCTGTTCAAAATGGATACGGCTCTGCGTGTGCGCGCCCGCGACCTGATTCATATTCCGGTGAGCATGCTGCGCAAAATTATGTTCATCGGTGTGCCGTTTGCTGCGGAGCAGATGTTTTTTAACGGCGGCAAGCTGCTGACCCAGATCTTTATTGTCAGTCTGGGTACGTATGCCATTGCAACCAATGCCATTGCCGGCTCATTAGCCATGGTGTTTCAGATACCGGCCAGTGCGCTGTCGCTAACCATTGTGACGGTTGTCGGCCAAAGTATCGGAAGGGGGAATGTCGCCGATGCCAGAAAGTTCATCAAGTCCTTCCTGTGGATTGGTTCCGGCTCTCTGGCTCTGATCGCCCTGATTCTGATGCCGCTGTTCCACCCGCTGGTGTCAATCTTTTCTCCGCCTCCGGAAATTATTGATGATTTATTTATAGTGCTGCTGGTCAATGCCATAGCTCAGGTTCCGCTGTGGGCGGTCAGCTTTATATTGCCGTCGGCACTGCGGGCAGCAGGGGATTCACGGTTCACCTCCATTACCTCGATGCTGACAATGTGGCTGTTCCGGGTTGTTTTTGGCTATGTTCTGGGAATCGTGCTCGGCTTCGGTGTGCTGGGTGTCTGGATCGCGATGAACAGCGAGTGGGCTGTCCGCGGGGCTGTTTTTCTGTGGCGGTTCAGAGGGGAAAAATGGTTTGCGCATAAGCTGATCTAAAGACTGCAAGGAATCGGCCACGCTGAAAATTTGCCGGTTTACTACAATAAAAACGGATTCATTTCCTGTATTGGATATAATAGTTTTACCCGCCCTGGCATTATGTGAATTTTGTTTGACAGGGGGGATAGTATGGGCCATAATACAATCCATACTAAACATATAAGGTTTATAGGAAGGGGAGATTGAGACATGCAATTCACAGCTTCTATCAAAAAAACATTATGGTCAGGAACACTGGCAGTTCTACTAATGGCGGTGATTGCCGGCTGCTCCGGACAGAACAATACAGCTGCTTCCGGCGAGACGGCTCAGCCCAGCGCCAGCCAGGCGGCGGATGCGGGCAACAGCACCAGCGAGCCGGCGGCGGGAGGGACTTTCGTCTATGGACGGCCTGCTGCAGTGACCTCGTTTGATTTGCATAACCAAATTACCTCGAACAATGCGTTTGCGATTGATAAAGTGTTTGAATCCCTGGTTGCTTTCAACAGTGAAGGGGAGATAGTGGACTGGCTGGCTGCCTCTCATACTATCAGTGAGGATGGATTGACCTATACCTTTGTGCTGCGTGACGGGCTGAAGTTCTCTAACGGCAACGCTGTTACAGCCAAGGATGCTGTATTCTCGCTGGAGCGCCACCTGAAGGTCGGCGGTCCGCTGGCGATTGCAGCCAAGGTGGACAGCGTTACTGCGCAGGATGACAAGACACTGGTGATTAAGCTCCAGGAGCCATACACACCGTTCATCTCCGAGCTGTCCAATTTCTCGAACGGGATTATTCCGGCTGATTTCGGCGGAGTCACCGAGGAAGAATTCTTCAAAAAGCCAATCGGCACCGGCCCGTTCGCCGTTGAAGCCTGGGACCCTGCGGGCGATGTGACGTTCGTCAAGAACACGAACTACTGGCAGGAAGGCAAGCCGGCGATTGATAAGCTCGTCTATAAGCTGATCGAGGACGACAGCCAGGCGATCAATCAGCTGAAAGCCGGAGAAGTGAACGCTGTCGAAGCGCTTGCCCTGCAGAATGCTGAAGAGCTGAAAAATGGCGCGGACACCGCTGTAGTAACCAACGGCAGCTGGGTAACAGAGCAGCTGTTCTTTAATACACTCGATGAGCATTTCAAGGATGTGCATGTCCGCCGTGCACTGGCGCTGGCACTGGACCGTGAAGGCCTGACCAAGGCGCTGACCTTTGGTTATGCCAAGACGGCCAATTCCCTGCTGCCGACAACCATTCCTTACAATGCGAATGATACCATTAAATCGCTGAACTATGATGTAGAAGCTGCCAAAGCAGAGCTGGCTAAATCCGCTTTCCCTGACGGTTTCAGCACCAAGCTGCTGATTGCCTCAGGCAACAGCACAAGAGCCCAGGAAGCGCAGATTATCCAGGCGGCAGGCCAGGCAATCGGCATCAAGATTGAGATTGAATCCATTGAGCTGGCTTCCTTCCGTGAACGGTTCTTCGCCTATGATTTCTCTGCAATGCTGAACAGCGGCCAGGCAGATTCTCCGGAAGCGAACTCGATTCTGGCTTTCCAGACCGATCCGGAAGGCTTCAGCAAATCGTACTGGACGCACTATACCAATGATGAAGTAACCAAGCTGCTGTATCAAGGACAAAAAACAGCAGACGGCGATGCCCGGGCAGAGATTTACACGAAGCTTCTGCAGACGCTGGCTGATGAAGTGCCTTACATTCCGCTCTACTACCCTGACATTCTGATCGGTGCCCGTTCTTCGGTAGAGGGGCTCACTGTATTGCCTAACGGCAGCGTGCGCTTTGAAGATGTGCGGATCGGTCAATGATGATGCCGGGGAAGCTGCAAAGTTCTGCAGCAGGTAATCGTACATCCTACAGATGGCTGACGGCGGCTCTAATTAGAGCCGCTGTCGTTATCCTCTGTGTGATGACAGCTGTCTTTTTTCTGATCCGCATTGTTCCCGGTGATCCTGCAAAAATGATTCTGGGTGAATACAGCACGCCGGAAGCTATCGCAGCTATGCATCATACACTCGGACTCGATCTTCCGCTGTGGGAGCAGTTCATCCGGTTCGTGAAGCTGCTGTTCACCTCCGGCGATACCGGCAATTCCATTGTCTCTGGAACCTCAACAAGAGTACTGATTGCCGAGCGGGCTCCGGTAACTATGCTGCTTATAGGGATGGCGTGTGTTATCGCTATAGTGATTGCCCTCCTGCTTGCTACGGTTGCGGCTACGAATAAGGACAAGCTTGCGGATCATCTGATCCGTATTTTTCCTGCGATTACACTGGGTATGCCAATCTTCTGGGTTGGCATCCTTTTCATTATGCTGCTTAGTGTCCGGCTCCGCTGGTTTCCTGTCGGCGGTGTAGGCGAAGGCTGGTCCGGCATGCTGTACAGCCTCACGCTCCCGGCGGTTACAGTGGCTTTTTCACAGATTCCAACCCTTGTCCGCTCGTTAAGGGCGCAAATGCTAGAGGTGCTGGAGTCCGATTTCGTGGTTACCCTGAGGGCTGCACGCATTCCCGGCCGGGTTATTCTGTTCAAGCATGTGCTGCGCAATTCGGCATTGCCGACGCTGATGCTGCTGGGTGTCAACATTTCTTATCTGATCGGCGGTACGCTGGTCGTTGAGCAGGTGTTCGGCATCAAGGGCATAGGCAGCCTGCTGTTTACTTCCATTTCAAACCGGGATTTTCCGGTCATCCAGGGAATTGCGCTGTACTGTGCGGTTTCGGTGGTGATTATCAGCCTGCTGGTTGAGATTCTGGCCAAATGGCTGGATCCCCGGACGAAAGGAACACGATGAAAACGACAACTATATATCCTAAACTGCAGACGGACGGACCCAAGACTACATTGATCCGCCGGATTTTGAATACTCCGTCCCTGCTGGCAGGAGGCATTATGTTCGCTGTGCTGATCCTGCTGGCTGTTTTCATTCCTTACATCAGCCCCTATGACCCGACGGAGCAGAATTTAAGCGCATTTCTGCAGCCGCCATCCGCCGAGCACTGGCTCGGAACCGACCAGCTGGGGCGGGACCTGCTCACAAGACTGATCTACGCTGCCCGGACGGACCTGACCATTATGGTGCTGGCGGAGATTATCCCGTTTTGTACCGGTATTTTTCTGGGGATGGTGGCCGGCTATTATGGAAAATGGGTCGATAACGTCATTACCCTGATCACCGATACGTTTGTTGCCTTTCCTTTTTACCTGATCGTCATCATTGTGGCCTTTGCGAGCGGCGCGGGCCAGCGCGGAATTTATATCACTTTTATTCTCGTCGGCTGGATTGTGTTCGCCCGGGTGGTCCGCGGTCTAAGCGCATCGTTCCGTGAACAGGAATGGATTGCATCGGCCCGGACGCTGGGCTTGTCCGGCCCCCGCATTATTCTGCGGCATCTGCTGCCGAATGTGCTACCGCAGGCAGTGGTCGTGCTGATGACGGATATGGTCGGGCTGCTGGTGGCGATCGTCACACTCGGCTATTTGGGCATCGGTATCGCCCCGCCGACTCCCGACTGGGGTACGATGATTGCGGACGGCCAGTCCTTTATCTCGACCGCCTGGTGGCTCTCGGCCGTTCCGGGCTTCGCCGTGGTATATACGGGGATTGCCTTGTCGCTGGTAGGCGACGGGCTGGCGGATCTATGGAGGAAAAAATAATGGCTACAACACCTGTTTTGGAAATAGAAGCCTTGACGCTGACTGCCAAATCGCAGGAGGTGCTGGTCAAGGATGTCAGCTTCTCGCTTAACCAGGGAGAGAGCCTGGGGCTGGTCGGTGAATCGGGCTCCGGCAAATCGCTTACGCTGCGCGCAGTGCTCGGCCTGCTTCCGCGCGGCGTCGAGCAGACTGGCGGAGTAATCCGGGGCGCGGCGGATAGCGCCATGGTGTTCCAGGACCCCCGGGGAGCGCTGGACCCGCTATGTCCGGTGGTTAAGCAGGTAGCGGAGGTAGTGTACTACAGGCAGCGGCTCAGCCGCAAAGCTTCGCGCGCTGCGGCGCTGGAGCTGCTGCATATGCTCGGGTTGCCCGATTCGCTGCGCAAGGCGGACCGGTATCCCGGCCAGCTCTCGGGCGGGCAGTGCCAGCGGATCGTCATTGCCACGGCTCTGGCCTGCAAGCCGGGCATTCTGCTCTGTGACGAGCCGACCACAGCGCTTGATGTTACAGTGCAGAAGCAGATTATGGAGACAGTGGGCCGGCTGCAGCAGGAGCTGGGGTTTGCGATGATTTTTGTAACCCATAATCTGGCGGTTGCCGCTGCGATGTGCTCCAGGCTGGCCGTTATGAAAAAAGGTGAAATCGTGGAGCACGGCAGTACGCTAAGTGTTCTGCAGGATCCGCAAAATCCGTATACACAGATGCTGATCAACTCGGTGCTGTCTGTGCCCGAGCTTGCGCCTGAAGGGAGCGGTGCTTCATGGACTTGAGCCTGCAGGTTAACGATGTGACGGTACGGTACGGCGGGTTTACTGCGCTGGACAATATCCGGCTTGAGGTGCAGCAGCATACCACTCTTGGGCTTGTCGGAGAATCCGGCTCAGGCAAATCCACGCTCGCGCGGGTGATTGCCGGGCTGATTATCCCGGATCAGGGGCAGCTGCTGCTGGATGCAGAGCCGCTCACCGGGAAACGGACCCGTGAGCAGCGCAAAAAGATCCAGATGATCTTCCAGAATCCCGACGCCTCACTGAATCCGAAGCATTCCATCCGGCAGATTCTGGCTGAAGCGCTGCTGTTCCACAAGATCGTAGGCCGTGCGGAGGTGGAGAAGAGATCCAGGCAGCTGCTTGAGCGTGTGAGCCTCGAGGGAAAAGCGCTGGATAAATATCCGCATGAATTCTCGGGCGGCCAGCGCCAGCGGATCGCCATTGCCCGTGCTTTAAGCGTTGAGCCCAGCCTGCTGATTGCCGATGAGCCGACAAGTGCCCTGGATGTATCCGTTCAGCTAAGTGTGCTGGAGCTGCTGGGCACTCTCAAGTCAGAGCTAAATCTGACGATGCTGTTTATTTCCCATGATCTGGGTGTTATACATGCAGTAAGCGACAAGGTTGCCGTCATGCGGCAGGGAAAGCTGGTTGAGGTCAGCCCGAAGGACAGGTTCTTTAGCCGTCCGGAAGCAGCTTACAGCCGTGAGCTGCTGTCTGCGGTTCCCCAAATGCCGACTATGAACACATCAGGAGGACTACATGAACCAAGAACATAAAGGATATGTGCCGCTGACACGCGCTGAATTCAGCACGTTGACCAGCCAGTTCGCCCGGCTGCTGTCAACGGAGCATCCCCCGGTTATCATTCCGGGTGAGGCCATTCTGGGGATCGAGGCGGTGGCTGCAGGGATTTCTGCACCGGGACGTACATTTATTAATGTGGTAACCGGACCTTACGGCAGCCTGTTCGGCGGGTGGCTGGAGCGCGGCGGAGCAAGAGTAGTGGAAGTAAAGGTTCCGTTCGATGAGGTAGTGCCGGCGGAGCAGGTTGCTGCGGCCATTGAGCGTGTTAAGCCGGATGCAATTTCCTTTGTGCAGGCTGAGGTCGTTACCGGGGGCTCAAATCCGGCAAAAGAAATTCTGCGCATTGCCCGCACCCATAACCTGATTACGGTAACGGACTCCGTCTCCGCTGTCGGCGGGGAAGAGCTCCTGGTAGATGAATGGGGCGTTGACTTCGCCGCTGTCGGAGCGCAAAAGGCGCTGGGCGGACCTAACGGGGTCAGCGCGGTCAGTATCTCGCCGCGCGGCTGGGAATTCATGGAGTCTAATAAATTTGCGCCGCGCAATTCGATCCTGTCTTTGCTGGATCTGAAGCCGTCCCCGGCTGGTACGGAGCCGGTGCGCGTTCCGCCTAATATTCCGGCGCTTGAGGCCAGAGCGCTGATTGAAGCGCTGGCGGCTGTTGAGCAGGAGGGGCTGGATCAGGTCATCCGGCGCCACGAGACAGCAGCGGCCTCGGCCATTGCCGGCATTAAGGCACTTGGGCTTGAGCCTTGGCAGAAGGACAGCTGGCATTATTCCACGCTGACTACAACCGTCCGCATTGGCGGCGACCAGCGGCTTAGAATTGCGCAGCCGGTTGGTATAGTGGCTCCGGGAGACGGGGAGCTTAACGGCCGTCTGCTGCGGATCAATCATTTTGGTATAAATGCGAGCCTCTTCAGTGTGGAAAAAGCGATTGTAACACTGGCTGAGCTGCTCGAACAAGACGCTGCTTCAGCGCTGCAGGCAGTCCGGGCAGCATGGGGGAATGCCCATGCTTAATAAACATCCGGAGGCGCTTGATTACAAAGCAATCCGTATTGCGGGGATCGAAGGCAAGCGTTACGACATTTCCATCAGAGACGGCAGATTCACGTCGGTGAAGGAAACGGTGCCGGAGGAATCGGCGGGGCAGGCCGGATATTCCGGAGAATGGCTCCTGGAAGGAGAATCCGGACAGCCGGAACCGGTGCAGCCTGCAGGGGCAGCTATCCCGCAGGCTGATCTGTGGATCAGCCCCGGTATTATCGACCTGCATACGCACCTGGCCTGGACGGACTTTGACCATGCAGACCAGCTGAAGCGCAGCAGCGGTGAGGTCGAAGCCATGCAGGGCGCGGCGTTTGGGGCTACCCTGCGGACCGGTGTAACGACCGCACGGGATGCGGGCGGGATTACGCCGCAGACGATCCGCCATTTGGTCCGCAGCTACGGGCACCCGCTCAGGGTCGAGACCAGCAGCGAAATGCTGGGTTCGGCAGATGCGCTGGGAACCAAGTTCCTGGAAGGCCGGCTGGCAGAGATTTATGCCACCGGGGCGGGCTGGGTCAAGATTATGGCGACCGGAGGCCTTGGTGCACCTGCAGAGAAAGTGCTGGACCCTGTGTTCTCGGAAGAAGAGTTCAACTTCATTGTCCGCCATGCCCATGCCCATCAGATTAAGGTGCTGGTCCATACCTGGGGCGGGGTGACCATTGACTGGTCGATCCGGGCAGGCGTCGAATCGATCGAGCACGGAATGTTCCTGACCGCAGATCAGGCCGGCCGGCTGGCTGAATCCCATACAGCCTACGTGTCTACCGCTTCAATCTACCGGATTGCCGCAGATCCTTCCGGCGTGCTGGCGCTCCCGCAGGTCATCTGTGACCGTGCCGCACGGGCTGCCGAAGCGCATTCCCGGGCAATCGGCTATGCCAGAAGCGCGGGCGTGCGCTTTGGGTTCGGCACAGACTATGCCACGCCGGCACTGCACGGCTATAATCTGCAGGAACTGGACACGCTGCTGGATTACGGCCTGACCCGCGCGGAAGCGTGGCACTCCGCCACCTCCGGCGCGGCTGAAATTCTCGGACGCGGCCATGATTTAGGCCGGATTGCGGAAGGCTATCTAGCCGATGCTGTAATCTGGAACGCCGATCCGTTCCAGGCCCGGAGTGCCGATGTGCTGCGTGAGAGCATAGTCTCAGTTATAACCGGGGAGACGGAAGCGGAGCTGACCGGGGGGAGATAAGCCGCTTTTGCGGTTTTAGAGTGTGAGGGCCGTATAACCAAGGTTATACGGCTTTTTGCTGTGGCTGGCTGGCGAGCTAGTGAGCTGGCCCGCTACCTTGAGCTGTTAGCTTGTCCGATGAGAGCGGCGGGATCTATGCTGGAGCTTTTTTTCAGGCTGGAGTTTATGTGCGTAGGCTGGTTAGTGTTCTTTATGCTGCTTTGCAGAGGCTGGTTTTTAAAACGGACAGCCTGTGAAGGTCGAATCTAATATGGGTTATATTAAACTTCCGCCGGGATGAGGGTTCCTGAACAGCTAAGTGGATTTTCGCCATCTAATTCTTCCGATTCTCTTGAGTTTTAAGGATTAGTTGGAAAATCGGCACTTAATTTCGCTCAAACTCCACCATTAGGCGTAAAACCGTAAAATTAAGTAGCGTTTTTCCACTTAGATTTCCGAAAGTGGGATCAAGCGGAGAATTAGATGCCATTTTTTCACTTAGCTCGAACCAGGAATCCCTTGTACGCACTGTAGAACCCCTCTTACAGGTTAGAAAATTAAATATGCTGCGGAAGGCTGGGTTGTCTCTCCTATTTCATCCCCAGTCAGGGGATCCAGCCAAGCATGATTGAACAGCAGCGGGAGGGATCTCCCCAATATTCTCTGGATTCACTTCCAATCCCAAAATAAAAATTCTGGACCTTACGGAGCGGTAACTGCCCGTTATTTCAAATGTTATATAAAAAGTCCGGTATCATCTTTAGTTTGGAGAAAGACAGTGATTTTGCGGGTGTGCTACGATTTTGCTTGAGAAAGGGGGCTGTTCGATTCCTTTTTGTAAGCGCTTAATCCAGTTGAATCCAAATTCATAAAAAGAGGAGTGCAGTGCATGAGTAGAACGTTCAAACGAATCTTCTCCACAGTATTAGCGGCAAGCCTGCTGCTGCCGCTTGGCTGGGTTGCTCCGGCAGCTCAGGCATCCCAGGCTGCAGAAGCAGCCCAAACGGAAGTGACAACCGTTTATCATGAAACCTTTGCGGGTGGGGCAGGTAAAGCCGGCCAATCCGGCGGGGCCAGCCTGGCAGCGGTTACCGGTATACCCTTCGACGGCAACGCCGATGGCGCAGCCCTGTATGTAAGCAACAGAGCGAACAACTGGGATGCTGCAGATTTTAAATTCAGCGACCTCGGACTCGTTAACGGGGAGACTTATACAGTGACTGCGCTTGTTTATGTTGACGCTGCTGTGGTCCTGCCTGACGGTGCAAAAGCTGCGCTGCAGACGGTTAACAGCTACGGTAACTATGCCGAAGCAGCTTATGAGGCGGGCAAGGCTGTTACGCTGATCAAAGAATTCACTGTAGACACATCCAAGGATCAGGCGCTGCGCATTAATTCCAACGAGGCCGGCAAAGCGGTTCCGTTCTATATCGGAGACGTTCTGATTACCGGTAAACCAGCCTCCGGCGGCGGGGAGGAGCCCGTAAGAGACCCGGCGCTGCCGTTCAATACGGTTACCTTTGAGGATCAGACAGCAGGCGGTTTCGCCGGCAGGTCGGGAAATGAGACGCTGACGGTGACGGATGAAGCGAACCATACCGCGGACGGCTCCTATGCCCTGAAGGTGGAAGGACGCACATCAACCTGGCACGGGCCAACGCTGCGTGTAGAGAAATATGTGGACAAAGGCAGCGAATATCTGATCTCCGCCTGGGTCAAGCTGATTGATCCGGCCAGTTCGCAGCTTCAGCTGTCTACACAGGTAGGCAACGGCAGCAGCGCTAATTATGTCGCACTCTCCCCCAAGACCATCAATGCTGCTGACGGGTGGGTCAAATTTGAGGGCAGCTACCGCTATAACAGCGTAGGCGGCGAGTACCTGACGATTTACGTGGAGAGCTCGAATAACGCTACAGCATCCTTTTACATTGACGATATCAGCTTTGAACATACGGGCACCGGTCCAATTGCGATCCAAAAGGATCTGGTTCCGCTGAAGGATGCCTACCGGGATGATTTTCTGATTGGGAACGCCATTACGGCCGAGGATCTGGAAGGGGTACGGCTGGAGCTGCTGGAGATGCATCATAACGCGGCTACGGCAGGCAATGCGATGAAGCCGGATGCGCTGCAGAATGTGAAGGGCGAGTTTACCTTTAGCGCAGCGGATGCGATGGTCGATAAGGTGCTGGCGGAAGGCATGCAGATGCACGGCCATGTTCTGGTCTGGCACCAGCAGTCGCCGGTGTGGATGAATACGTCCAAGGATGCGGAGGGCAATACCGTACCTTTGAGCAGGGAAGAAGCGCTTGTAAATCTGCGGACCCACATCCGTACCGTGATGGAGCATTTCGGGGATAAGGTGATCTCCTGGGATGTCGTGAATGAGGCGATGAATGACAACCCGGGGAATCCGGCCGACTGGGAGTCGTCGCTGCGCCAGGCCCCGTGGAAAACCGCAATCGGAGCAGATTACGTCGAGCAGGCTTTTCTGGCGGCGCGGGAAGTGCTGGATGAGCATCCGGAGTGGAACATCAAGCTCTATTACAATGACTACAATGAAGACAACCAGAATAAAGCCCAGGCCATCTATAACATGGTAAAAGCACTAAACGATAAGTATGCGCTTAATCATCCCGGCAAAAAGCTGATCGACGGTATCGGCATGCAGGCGCACTACAACGTTAACACCAATCCTGAGAATGTCAGACTGTCGCTGGAAAAATTCATCTCTCTTGGTGTTGAAGTAAGCGTCACGGAGCTTGATATTCAGGCGGGAAGCAACTATGAGCTGTCAGAAAAGCTGGCCGATGCCCAGGGTTATCTGTACGCCCAGCTTATGAGCCTCTACAAGGAGCATGCGGCGAATATTGCGCGGGTCACCTTCTGGGGGATGGATGACAATACGAGCTGGAGAGCATCATCCAATCCGCTGCTGTTCGACAAGAGCCTGCAGGCCAAGCCGGCATATTATGGCGTTATCGATCCGGTAAAATATATCGCCGGGCATCAGCCGGATACGACGGACGCTAATGTGTCTAATGCTGTTTATGGAACGCCGGTCATTGACGGTACAATAGATGCTCTCTGGACAGGTGTGCCCGAAATGCAAGTTAACCGTTACCAGCTGGCCTGGCAGGGGGCAAGCGGCATAGCCAAAGCAATGTGGGATGACCAGTATCTGTACGTGCTGGTTCAGGTCAGCGATGCGCAGCTGGATAAGGCGAGCGCGAATGTCTGGGAGCAGGATTCGGTTGAGATTTTCGTGGATCAGAATAACGGGAAAACCTCCTTCTACCAGGACGATGACGGGCAGTTCCGGGTCAATTTTGATAACGAAAGCACATTTAATCCCGACAGGATTGCGGCAGGATTCGCCTCTGCAACCAAAGTATCAGGGACCAACTACACGGTTGAAGTAAAAATACCGCTTACCGGCGTTACACCGGCCAACGCCAGGAAGCTCGGCTTCGACGTGCAGATCAATGACGCCAAGGATGGCGCGCGGCAAAGTGTAGCTGCATGGAATGATACCACCGGCAACGGGTATCAGGATACCTCAGTGTACGGCGTGCTTACGCTCACAGGTAAACCGGATGAGCCGGAAGTGACGCCTACTCCGACACCAACGGCAACACCAACACCGGCAGCAACTCCGGCGCCGGTTGCGATTCCCGGCGGCACCAGTAGCAGCCTTGCTACACCGGAGCCTGTCATCGTCGGGAACAGTGATGGTTCAGTGACACTCAAACCGGAGGTTACCGGTACCGGCGGCGGGGTTAAAGCGACTGTTTCTTCTGATAACCTGAAAAAAGCCCTTGCGCAGGCGAGCCCTGCTGCTGACGGCCGGAAACAGGTCATTATTGATGTGCCTAAGCAAGGGGATGCTGCTGCCTATGAATTACAGCTTCCTGCGCAAAGCCTGAAAGGGCAGGAAAGCTACAGGCTGCTGGTGAAGACGGCGGCAGCTGCGCTAGAGATTCCGGGCAATATACTGTCCGGTGCAGCAGCAGACGCTGACCTCATTTCAATCCATATAAAACAGGCTTCCAAGGATGGTTTGGATGCCAAAGCCCGCACGATTATTGGTGCAGGGCCGGTTATTGACCTGAGCCTGACGGCAGGCGGCAAAGCGTTTGCCTTGGGCAGCCCGGATACTCCGGTAAAAGTGTCCATCCCGTACACTCCTGCTGCGGCGCAGCTCGGCAATACCGCAGCCCTGATCGCCGGACAACTGGGCAGCACAGGCAGCCTGACGGCAATTCCGAACAGCCGCTATGACGCGGTCAGCAGATCGCTTGTGTTCCACATTGCCGGGGCCGGCTCTTATGCGCCAGCCTTTAACCCTGTAAGCTTCACTGATATAGAGAAGCTGGCCTGGGCCGAAGAGGGCGTCACCGCCTTGGCTGCCCGCGGCGTCGTGCAGGGAACGGCTGAAGGCAGCTTCTCTCCTGAAGCATCCGTGAAGCGGGCCGACTTCATCACGATGCTCGTGAGAGCGCTTGAGCTGAAGGGCACCGGCACGGCTGCCCCGGGCTTCGGCGATGTTCCAGCCGGAGCATATTATGGCAGTGATCTGGCCATTGCACAGCAGCTTGGCGTCATCACCGGTTACGCGGACGGTACCGTCCGTCCGGACAGTCCGATCACCCGCCAGGAGATGATGGTGATCGCAGCGCGGGCGCTGGCGGCAGCGGGTGCAGCTGCCACAGGCAGTGGCGGTAGCCTGGCTGCATATCCGGATGCCGCGCAAGTCGCCGGATATGCAGCTGACAGCGTATCGCTGCTGGTTGAAGCCGGCATTGTCGCCGGCAAGAACGGCCTGCTGGCCCCGGAAGATACACTGACCCGTGCGGAAGCGGCGGTCATTGTGTACCGGATTTGGGGGCTGTAGGCGCTTAAGCGAGAATAAAATAACAGAAGCCGCAGGTACTGAACCCTGCGGCTTCTGTTATTAACACAACATAAATCGAGACGACAGGATTTGAACCTGCGGCCTCTTGCTCCCGAAGCAAGCGCTCTACCAAGCTGAGCCACGTCTCGACATGAAGTTGAAATGCGTTGTTATACGTATAAAGTCTCTCAATATCCAGAATTATACTCCTGCGTATAGGCGCTGTAAATGATCTGTTTAAGACAGATTTGCGTCAGTTTTAAGGCGATCCAGCAGTCTGCAGCAGACAGCTCCGCCGTCAAACATTGACACAACCCCCGCCGCTGGCTATACTGGAAATGTTAAAATGCAAATCGGATAAAACATTGATGAAATGAAGTACGCCGGAGCATGGCTCCCCCAGAGAACGGGTTCCGTTACGGAGAATCGTAATGGCTGTGAGAACCCGGAAGACAGACCGGCGGAAAGCTGATTTCGGAGTGCGGGGAAATCCCGCCGGGGGCGCCCGTTAACAGCCGCGACAAGGCGATCGTCTGTAGTTGTCCGAGTGTTAATACACTGGTCAAGGCGATAACCAGGGTGGTACCGCGATAATCATCGTCCCTGAATTTATTCAGGGGCGTTTTTGTGTATTCCGGCGTAATTGCCGGATGCAGATTAATACTAAGACGGGGGCTGTACATGATGAAAGCAAGTGAAATCCGTTCCAAATGGCTGCAGTTTTTTGAGAGCAAAGGCCACAAAATCGAGCCAAGCGCATCGCTCGTTCCGCACAACGATCCTTCCCTTTTGTGGATCAACGCCGGTATGGCCCCGCTGAAGGCATACTTTGACGGACGCGAGATTCCTGAGAATCCGCGCCTGACCAACTCGCAGAAATGTATCCGTACCAATGACATCGAGAATGTCGGCAAAACGCGCCGCCACCATACGTTCTTTGAAATGCTCGGAAACTTTTCCATCGGCGATTATTTCAAGGAAGAAGCCATCACCTGGGCCTGGGAGTTCCTGACCGGCAAGGAGTGGATCGGCTTTGACGGCGACCGCATCTCGGTTACCGTATACGCTGAGGATGAAGAAGCATTCAAGCTGTGGAATGAAAAAGTAGGCCTGCCTGCTGAACGCATCATCAAGCTGGGCGACGAGAACTTCTGGGACATCGGCGAAGGCCCGTGCGGCCCTTGCTCGGAGATTTTCTATGACCGCGGCGAAGCTTACGGCAGTGACATGAGTGATCCGGAAATGTATCCGGGCGGTGAAAATGAACGTTGGCTGGAAGTGTGGAACCTCGTATTCTCCCAGTTCAACCACAACAAAGACGGCAGCTACACACCGCTTCCCAACAAGAACATTGATACCGGTGCGGGCTTGGAGCGTCTGGCTTCCATCCTGCAGGATGTAGACTCCAACTTTGACACCGACCTGTTCCAGCCGGTGATCCAGAAGACTGCCGGACTTGCCGGCGTGAAATACAAGGATAACCTGGAGCAGGATATCGCCCTGAAGGTGATTGCCGACCATATCCGTACTGTGACTTTCGCAGTAGGCGACGGCGTGCTTCCGTCCAATGAAGGCCGCGGATACATCATCCGCCGTCTGCTCCGCCGTGCAGTACGTTACGGAAAGAACCTTGGTCTTGACCGTCCGTTCCTCTTTGAGCTGACAGAAACCGTAGGCGAGGTTATGGGCGTGTACTACCCGTCCGTTGTGGAGAACCGCGAATATATCGCCAAAATCATCCGCACGGAAGAGGAGCGTTTCCACGAAACGCTGTCCGACGGCCTGGCTATTCTGGGTGAAATTTCGGCAAAAGCCAAGGCTGACGGCCTGAGCGTCATTGCCGGCGTCGATGCATTCAAGCTGTATGACACTTACGGCTTCCCGTTTGACCTGACAGAGGATTTTGCTTCCGAGCAAGGACTGACCGTGGACCGTGAAGGTTTCGATGCAGCGATGCAGGAGCAGCGCGACCGGGCAAGAGCAGCCCGCCAGGACAATGCCAGCATGAAAATCCAGGGCGGCGCCCTTGCCGATCTGACGGTTAAAAGTGAATTTATTGGATATAATGACACGGTAGCAGAGTCCAAAATCCTCGCTATTGTTGTAGACGGCGAGCTTGTGGATTCTGTCAGCGAAGGCGCCGAGTGCCAGGTGGTGCTGGAAGCGACTCCGTTCTACGCTGAAAGCGGCGGCCAGGTCAGCGATACCGGTCTTCTGACAGGCGGCTCCGTTACTGCCAAGGTTACAGGCCTGTTCAAGGCTCCGCACGGACAGCATGTACATCTGGTGACCGTGGAAGCCGGAGAACTGAAGACCGGCGAGAGCGTGCGTGCGGAAGTTAACCGTGAAATACGTGAAGACATCGTGAAGAACCATACGGCGACTCACCTGCTGCATAAGGCGCTGAAGGAAGTGCTCGGCGGTCATGTTAACCAGGCAGGGTCTCTGGTAGAAGGCGCACGCCTCCGTTTTGACTTCTCGCATTTCGGTGCCATTACACCGGAAGAGCTGAGCGATATTGAACACCGGGTGAATGCGCAGATCTGGCGCGGCCTGGATGTGGTCATTGAGAACAAGCCGATTGATGAAGCCAAAGCTATGGGCGCAATGGCACTCTTCGGCGAAAAATACGGCAACATCGTCCGTGTCGTACAGGTCGGCGATTACAGCCTTGAGCTGTGCGGCGGTATCCATGTCGGCAACACCTCGCAGATCGGAATCTTCAAGCTGGTCAGCGAGAGCGGCATCGGCTCCGGTGTACGCCGGATTGAGGCCGTGACCGGACGTTATGCTTACCAGTTCACCGAGAGCCAGCTTGATCTCCTGAAGCAGGCTGCCGGCTTGCTGAAATCCTCGCTGAATGACGTGCCTAAGCGGATTGAAGCACTGCATGCCCAGGTGCGCGAAGTATCCCGCGAGAACGAATCGCTGCAGTCGAAGCTGAGCGCCACCTTTGCCGCCGAGCTGACCGGCAGCGTGAAGACCGTAGGCGCCGGCACGCAGCTGCTGGCCGTTGCTGTCCAGGCAGGCAACATGGATGCACTGCGCTCCACGGCTGATGAACTGAAGGTAAAGCTGCCGGATGCCATTCTGGTACTCGGCGCTGCGATGGACGACAAGGTGAACTTTGTAGTCTCCGTGCCTCAGGCATTGGTCAAGCAAGGCTTCCACGCCGGCAAGCTGGTTAAGGAAGTTGCCGCAGTGTGCGGCGGCGGAGGCGGCGGACGTCCGGATATGGCGCAGGCCGGCGGCAAGGATGCTTCCAAGCTGTCCGAGGCACTGGCCAAAGCCGAGGAGCTCGTTGCTGCCCAGGCTTAAAGACTGAAGATGGCTGACTGCACAGACAGTTCCTTCATATGAATATGCCCAGCGTACTGAGTGCTTCATATCAGTACCGCTGCTTTATTGATGAGGCTGTGTGGTGCATTTTAGCGAAAATTCGCCTTAGAGGCCGTTCTGCAATAGCTTGAAAACCAAAATTATCTATATTTTTGTAGATAAAATGCCAAAAAAAGCGTTATCTCGGATAGAGGATTTCCAAGGCGGGGCATGAATATGTTATGATGAAGGCAGCAAGTGAGCTGTACAGCAGCAACTATGCGAAACCGCTCTCTGAGGGTGATTTTGCAGAAGGAAGGTGTCACAAATGGACTCCATGGACAAAACGGTTAAATTCAATGTGAAGGGCGACGAAAAGGAAGCTTCTTCCCAGGAAATTCTGCTCGCCGTATACGACGCGCTGGTGGAGAAAGAGTACCATCCGATTAACCAAATCGTAGGGTACTTACTTTCCGGAGATCCGGCTTACATTCCGCGCCACAACAATGCGAGAAGTTTGGTCCGGAGAAAAGAACGTGATGAGCTGATTGAGGAACTGGTCCGTTTCTACCTGGCCAATCACCGGGTGGATCAGCCGAGATGATGAAGAAGCTGGGACTGGATTACGGCGACCGCAGAATCGGAGTCGCCACAAGTGATATTTTCGGGTGGACCGCCCAGGCTCTGGAGACCATTGAACGCCGCGGAAACGGCAACGAGTTTGAACGTATCCGTGAGCTGGTCAAGGAGCATGAGATTGGAGAGATCGTGGTTGGCCTGCCGAAGAATATGAACGGCTCAGTTGGACCCCGCGGTGAAATCTGTATCGAATTTGCCGGTCAGCTGCGGGAGGAACTCGAAATACCCGTACACCTTTGGGATGAGCGTCTGACGACAGTGTCCGCCGAGCGGATGCTGATTGAAGGGGACGTCAGCCGGAAGAAACGCAAGGGGATTGTGGACAAAATGGCCGCAGCCCTGATTTTGCAAAATTTTTTGGATGCTAACAGTAAAAGGTGAGGGGTGCGCTATTATGACAAACGAACAGATTGGCCACGAAGAAGAACCGGAAATTATCTATATTCCCGATGAGGAAGGTAATGAAGAGGAATTTGAGGTCATCATGAAGTTTGAAGTCGACGGTTCGGATGCAAAGTATATGATGGTGGTACCGCTGGATTCCGAGGATGAGGACAGCGATGAGGTCTACGCATTCCGCTACGAGGAGACGGGGACGACCTGCAGCTCTTTATGATTGAGAATGATGAAGAGTGGGCAATCGTTGAAGAGACCTTCAATACACTTGTAGACGAGCTTGACGGGGGAGCAGAGAATGACTGATTTTTCCGCAGAACAAGCGGTCTGGACATCTAAGCTCAAGGAAGCCTATGGAGAAACAGTAGAACTGGAAGATGAGCAGGGCCGGTCTTCCGTTTACAATATTGTCGCCGAGTTTGAGGTCGGTGACCGCGCGTATGCGGTACTGGCCGGTTCGGGCAGGGAAGCGGAGCAGGAGATTCTGCGGATTGTGGTTTCGCCTGACGGTGTGCCGGAGCTGGAGAGTATCGTTGACGATGAAGAGTGGGAAGATGTTTCCGAGCTGTACGATGAGCTGACTTTTCCTGAAGAAGATACAGAATAAAGGCTGTTCACGATAAGCGATATCTATGCTGGGGCAAGGAAGAGGGCGGATTTATTTCCGCGCTCTTTTTGCTTGATAGGGCTGTAAAAATGGGGTTGCATGAAAATCACACAAAAATATATGTTGAATTTAAGATAATACAATTCTATACTATATAGTCGGAAAGTGAGGAGTTCCATTTGAAAGCAGCAATCCGCGCCGTGCTGATTATAGTCCTTGTGTTGGTCTTGGCAGCTGGGGGAGGCGCATGGTATGTCTGGAATGGAATGCAGCCGGTTAAGCCTGCAGGGCCGGCCGTTACGTTTACGATAGAGAAGGGAATGGGCAGCTCGGAAATTGCAGATCTGCTCGAAGAGAACGGTATTATCCGTAACGCTTTATTTTTCAAAGGTTATCTGAAGTGGGTTAAGGAAGGGTCAGGCTTTATGGCGGGTACATATACCGCAAGCCCCGGAGATACCTACGACAGTCTGATTGCCCGCCTGAATGCGGGAGATGTCGTGAAGGAGGAGACGGTGGTCTTCACCATTCCGGAAGGATATACGGCAAAGCAGGTGGCCGGCAAGCTGGCGGAGGCGTGGGGGCAGAAGCCTGAGGTTTTTCTTGAAATTATAGATTCTGGAGCAGGACTTGCTGCAGTTGACAGGCTGGAGATTCCTGCGGGCGGGGGTGTGCTGCACCGTCTTGAAGGATACTTGTTCCCTGAAACCTATGAGCTGCTCAAGGACAGCACGCCCCAGGAAGTTGTTGAGGCGCTGCTGGAGCAGCTGGAGAAGAAGCTGGACAGCATTCCCGACTGGAAAAATCAGCTGGCCGAGCGGAAAATGTCCCTGCATGAGCTGCTGACTGTGGCATCGCTGGTGGAACGTGAGGTTGTCGTCGACGATGAGCGGCCGCTGGTGGCCGGCGTTATTTATAACCGGCTGAATAAGGGCCAGAACCTGGAGATCGATGCTACGGTCCAGTATCTGCTGGACAAGCAAAAGGAACGGCTGCTGTACAAGGACCTGGAGGTTGAGAGCCCGTATAACACGTACAGAAATGCCGGCCTGCCGCCGGGGCCGATTGCAAGTCCCGGTCTGGCGTCGATTCAGGCGGCGCTTGCGCCTGAGGCATCGGAATATTACTTCTACGTGACCAAAAAAGACGGCACCCAGGGCCATCTTTTCGGTAAAACGTACGAGGAACATTTAGCCAATATCAAAAAAAGTGAACAAACTACGCCGTAACCTATTAAAATAGAGATTACTGCGGTTTGATGTACCGCAAGGGCAGGAGGATGCAACATGATGAACAAACCGGAGCTGCTGGTCACAGCGGCATCCCTGGAGGAAGCCCGTGCGCTGCTGAATGCAGGTGCGGACGCGCTGCTCATCGGAGACGACCGTTTCGGGATGCGGCTGGCCGGCCATTTTACGCTGGAGGATACAGCAGCTGTAATAGAACTGGCCCACGGCATGGGCCGCAAAGTATATGCGGGCCTGGGCGGACTGATGTCCAACCGGCTGCTGGATGAGCTTCCGGCATATGTTAAGGCGATCGGCCAGCTAGGCATCGACGGAATCGAATTCGGAGATCCTGCGGTGCTGTACGCCGTGAAGTCCGAAGCGCCGGAGCTGCGGCTGCACTGGAATGCCGAGATGACCTCGACAAATTACTATACGGCCAACTATTGGGGCCGCAAAGGGGCTTCGCGTGTCGTACTGGCCCGTGAGCTGAATATGGATGAAATTACCGAAATGGTGCCGCTGCTTGAGGTGGAAGCCCAGGTGCAGGTACACGGGATGACCAATATTTATCATTCCAAGCGCGGACTGGTAGCCAGCTATATGGCACACCAGGGACGTCCGGTCGAAGATGGTAATCTCGGCAAAGACCGCGGCCTGTTCCTGATTGAAGCAGAACGCCAGGAAGAGAAGTTCCCGATCTACGAGGATATCAACGGAACGCACATTATGAGCTCCGATGATGTCTGCATTCTGGAGGACCTGCATATCCTGCTGGCCGCCGGGGTGCACAGCCTGAAGATCGAAGGCCTGCTCAAGCCGGTTGCCTATAATGTGGCTGTTGTTAAAGCATTCCGCCATGCGGTTGACCTGTATTTCCAGGACCCGCAGGCTTATGAGTTTGATGAGTCGTGGATGGATGGAATCCGTGCGCTGCAGGACCCTGAGCGTGACCTGTCGTTCGGCTTCTTCTACAAAGAACAAGTCTATTAATTAATGTTTTTGGAAATAAAATAAGGCAATGATTCAGCCTCTTAAATAAGGTTTGAACCATTAACTTTCAGGTGTAGCGGCGGAAGGGAAGTTTGGAACTGTAGGAGCGATAGCGCTCGCCTTTATGTTTGGATTTCTACCGCGGCAGCGGATTAAAATCAGGAAATCCAAACATAACAGCGGCCGGAAGTCCAAACATTCCCTGCAGCTGCGTACAACACCGTAAAGCGGGGTTTAAGCTTTTTTAACAGCTGAAGATATGGAGGGGAGAACATCAATGGGTACCATGACCAAGCCCCAGTACAAGGGCAAACGTTACCGTCTGGACAAACCGGAGCTCCTGGCTCCGGCGGGTAACCTGGAAAAATTGAAATTCGCCGTGCACTATGGCGCGGATGCAGTATATATCGGAGGACAGAAATACGGCCTGCGCTCAGGGGCTGACAACTTCAGCTTCGAGGAAATGCGCGAGGGCGTTGAGTTCGCCAAGAAATACGGGGCAAAGGTGTTCGTTGCAACCAACATCTATGCCCACAACGAAGATATCGCCGGGATTGAAGAATATCTCCGCAACCTGCATGAGGCGGGAATCGCTGCTATTATCGTAGCCGATCCGGCTATTGTAGATACAGCACGCCGGCTGGTGCCTGAGCTGGAAGTGCATCTGAGCACCCAGCAGTCCACGCTGAACTGGCAGGCCGTATCCTTCTGGAAGGAAGAAGGTCTGCCGCGTGTCGTACTGGGCCGTGAAACCAGCCTGGAAGAGATTGCCGAGATCAAACAGCATGTCGACATCGAAATCGAAAGCTTCATTCACGGTGCGATGTGCTCCTCGTATTCCGGCCGCTGCGTGCTGTCCAACCATTTTACAGACCGCGACTCCAACCGCGGGGGCTGCTGCCAATCCTGCCGCTGGAAGTATGACCTGTTCGAGGACGGCCGTCCGGAAGGAAACTGGGTATCGGAAGAGGATCAGGCAGAGGCTGCCCCGCCGCAGCATCTTTTGCCGGGAGTGACCCAGCTGCCTCTGCATCAGCCGGAGGACAACCAGTTCACCATGGGCTCCAAGGATCTGTGCATGCTGGAGAGCATTCCTGACCTGATCGAAGTCGGCATTGACAGCTTCAAAATCGAGGGCCGGATGAAGTCGATCCACTATGTTGCCACAGTAGTCAACGCCTACCGCAAGGCGATAGATGCCTATATGGCTGATCCGGACAATTACGTGCTGAATCCGGAATGGCTGGAGGAGCTTCAGAAAGCGGCGAACCGTCCGCTGAACACAGGGTTCTTTTACGATACACCGGACCATGAAGATCATATTTATGAACCTGAGGAAAAAGCGGCGCCGTATGATTTTGCAGGCCTTGTTCTTGAGTATGATGCAGACACCGGCATGGCACTGATCCAGCAGCGCAACCACTTCAAGCCCGGACAGGAAGTGGAGTTCTTCGGGCCGGACATCACCAGCTTCAAGCAGACTGTAGGCGAGCTGTGGGATGAAGAAGGGAACAAGCTTGATGCTGCCCGTCATCCGCTCCAAAAGATCCGTATGAAGGTTGATCATCCGGTTGCTTATTTTGATATGATGCGCAAAAGAAAATAACAGCTTAGGCTTAAATGAAGGATGCCTCGTATGCGGGGTATCCTTTTTTTATATGTAAACAAAATGTGGAAAGAGATTATAAAATATAAAAAAAATTCTCAGGTTATTTCTCGTGAAGCCTAAGCAATTCGTCCTAATTAGCCGATACATATAGTGAACGCTTACATACATCCTCTATTCTAGCTGGCAGGTGATTGTATGGGGAATTCCAGACAGAAGAACAGAGAGAAACCAGAAGGGGAGAAGGGTCAAAGTGAGAGAGAACAAACAAAAACCAGGCAAAGAGCAGAAAGCAAAACCAGGTCTTGCAGGGGATAACAAGGCACCTGGTAAAGGCAAGAGTAAAGTAAAGATGCCGGAACTGAGCTTCAAAGGGGTAATGAACGGCTCACTCCGTCAAGTAAAAAGGGTAAATCCGGTAAAATCAGTAGGCGTCAAGCTGTTTTTGATTTTTCTGTCAGCGATTGTAGTTGTAGTACTCCTTCTCGGTCTATTGTCTTATAACAAAGCCAAGACGACGATTAAAGATAATGTGTCAGAGGCGAACAGGCAGACTATTCTGCAGACCTCGGACAAGCTGGATATTATGCTCAACCAGTACGAGAATCTTGCGCTTCAATTATACTTTGATACCAAAATGCAAACCGATTTGACCGCACTGGTGTCCGCTGAGTCTAATTATGATAAATTCGTCGCCACGGATTCAATCAGCAAGAAGCTGTCCAGCCAGACGACAACGGACTCCAATATTGTGGCGATTTCACTGATTCCGACTGAACCGGAAGAAAGTGTTATCTCAAGCGGCAATTCCAGTCTGAAGATGGACGGAATCAGAGATCAGGACTGGTTCAAGACAGTGGTCGAACGGACTAAAGAATATACCGCTTACTATACAAAAGATGGCGAGTCGCTGCAGAATTACTGGTTCTCAACGGCAGTGCAAGGAAACGGCGGCAAGAATGTCGCTATGGTAAGATCACTGAAAACAATGGGATCCGGCTCAGGCTTTGTCATGATGCTGGAGCTGAAAAACACACTGCTTGAGGATGCCTTCAAAAGTGTGTCGCTGGGCGACGGATCGCGAATTCAGCTGGTTGATCCGGAAGGGATTGTAGTTGCATCTTCCGTTCCGGCTGATGACGGTGCGGCTTCGGAATTCAGCTTCATTAAGGACAGCAAGGATGCGACGAACAGCCGGGAGGCCAAGGACGGGGACGGCCAAGATGTGCTGGCTGTATTCGGAACACTGACCAAGGCGGACTGGAAGCTGAGCGGAGTCATTCCGACAGGCGAACTGGTAAAAGCCGCAGAGCCGATTCTGTTTACTACCTATATGGCCGCGCTTGTAGCAGCTCTGCTTGCTGTAGTGCTGGGCTTCTGGATGGTGCGGATGATCGCCCAGCCTCTAGCCCGTCTCAAGGATCTGATGGTCGAAGGGGCCAAAGGCGATCTCAGTGTCCGTACCGAATATGCATCCAAGGATGAAATCGGCCAGTTGTCCTCATCGTTTAATGTGATGATGGAACGGATTACCGAACTGGTGGCCCAGACCACGGATACAGCACGTGAGGTACTGGAGACTGCCGGCGAGCTTGGCGATGCCTCACGCAAAACGGCTGTTTCGGCCAAGGAAATTGCTGCAGCTACGGAAGAGATAGCCGGAGGTGCCGGCAGCCTTGCACTGGAAGCTGAGCGCGGGAATGAGCTGACCGATCTGATCGGTACACAGATGCAGAGTGTCATTGCAGCAAATGCGGCGATGGACGAGGCTGCGCACACAGTCGGTGAAGCCAGCGGACATGGAGCAAAGCAGCTAGGGGAGCTGCTGGAGAAGACCGGTCTGATCGGCGAGAAGACAGGTGCCCTGGTTACCCGTGTCAACAATCTCAAGGATACGGTATACTCGGTCGTTAAAGTGCTGGACGTGATGAAGAATATAACCCAGCAGACTAATATACTGTCCCTGAACGCAACCATTGAAGCGGCAAGAGCCGGTGAAGCGGGCCGCGGATTTATGGTGGTTGCAGGTGAAGTCCGGCAGCTGGCCGACCAATCCAAGCAGTCCATTGCCCTTGTGGCCGGCATCATTGATAATATCGTTACTGAAATGAACGGAACGGTGGAGGAGCTGTCCGAAGTGGAGCCGCTCTTCAAAGAGCAGATGACCTCAGTCAAAAGCACCAGTGATATTTTTGTATCCGTGCAGGCGCAGATGGAGGATTTCATTGCCAGTCTCGAGTCCGTTACCAGTGCGATCGCAGTCTCAGCCATTCGCAGGGTGTGCTGTCTGACGCAATGGGCAACGTAAGTGCAGTAGCACAGCAATCCTCGGCTACTTCAGAGGAAGTGGCGTCATTAAGCAGCGAGCAGCAGAATGTGAGCGATCAGCTCGTATCCCTGTCCGGCAAGCTTGAGGTGGCCTCGAATCAGCTGAAGGACAAGCTGTCCTTGTTCACTATTTAAAATTGGCCGGCAGTCTGTTGGTCTTCATATTGTAGAGTCAGGCCGGTTCTTCCTCAGCGGAGAGCCGGCCTGTTCATTTGTGAGGGGCTTTTTCTTGTGTATCCCGAAAAGGACAAGTATAATTATTTTGTTAGGTAAATGTTATGATAACGGAATTTATTTGGAGGAATATAAGTGGCTAAAAAGATAACGATGCAAAAAATCGCCGACCATCTCGGGGTTTCTAAATTTGTCGTTTCCAAGTCCCTGTCCGGCAAAGAGGGCGTCAATGAAACGACCCGGGAACGGGTGATTCAGGCTGCTTCACAGCTTGGTTATTTTACGCAAAAGAACGCCTATATGCAAAATGCAAAACGCTCGACCCAAACGTCTGCCGGTGACCGCAATAAACAGTCGGTCCTGGTGCTGATGCCCAATATCCGTTCGCAGACACAGGATTCGCTGTACTGGGGTAAAATTGTTGACGGGATCGCCCTCGCTTTGGATGAGCAGGGTCTTGGAATGGTAATTGTCTCCGAGCACCGTGCAGACAACTTTGTGAATATCCTGAATCCCGGCGGCCTGCTTGGTCTGGTCGGTGTAGGCACGATCTCAACCTCGCTGCTGCTGGAGGTGCACCGGATCGGTCTGCCCATGGTACTTATTGACCATGAGGATCCGCTCATTCCAAGCGATACCGTATTTGCGAACAATATGGATTCCATGTCCAGGCTGACCAATCATCTGCTCGGAATCGGCCATACGCACCAGCATTTTATCGGTCCGATCCGTTATTCACGCAGCTTCAGGGACCGCTGGATCGGGTTCCGCAGTTCGCTGGAGGAGGGCGGGCTACAGCCCCAGTCCGGTGACGACGAGCTGCTGCTGCAGGAAGGGATGGACGCGATCATCCTGCACGAAGAATTCAAGCAGTGGCTGCTGAAGCGTAAAAAAGCAAATCAGCTGCCAACCGCGCTGCTGTGCGGCAATGATTTTATTGCGCTCACTGTCTGCAATGTGCTCCGGGAGGAGGGCTTGTCCGTGCCGGAGGATATTTCTGTGACCGGCTTTGACAATATTGATGATGCCGCCAGAGGCATTCCGCCGCTCACCACGGTCCATGTGCCCAAAGAAGCGATGGGCCGCGCTGCCGTAGAGAAGCTGCTGAGCCGGATCAACAGCCCTTCTTCGCCGCTGGAGAAGATTCTGATCGCTGCCGACATCGTCCACCGGGATTCGGTGGCCGGGCCGCGCAGCTGAGCTAGGGTTGGACTGAAGCCAAGTACGGTGTCCACTAATAAAAAATCGAAACTGGAGTGAACTACTCATGAGTTATGATGTACATATTACCCGGGCGGAACGCTGGACGGAGAGCGGCAGTAACCCGATTTCACTGGAAGAGGCGAAAGCCTATTTTGCCGGTCAGGAGGACTTTGAGTACAGCAGCGGTCTTTCGGTGCAAGGTCCGTTTGGAACGCTGGCGATTGGCGGAGACTTTTTTAACTGGCTGGCGGAAGAGGACGAACAAATCCCCTTTAAACATACAGATGGACGGTTTACAGTAGCGGGTGCGGATGATTTTGTAATTGAGAAAATGATCGAGGTTGCTGCCGGATTAGGCGCTAAAGTACAGGGGGATGAGGGGGAGGTTTATTAGTTTCGGCAAAGGTTAATCTATGCCGCCGGGCAGCTGCTAATTAACCTGCAGACGCAGCCTGCCCGGGGCAGCCGATCAGTTTTTTTTTCCGGGCCAGGCCATACTTACTCTGGCATCTCCCAGGCATGATTCCAGGCGACCTCCCATAAATGGCCGTCAGGGTCCTGAAAATAGCCCGCATACCCGCCATAGAAGGTGTCATGGGCAGGTACGGTTATAGCTGCGCCAGCCTACCGCACCTCTGCCATAAGCTGATCCACTTCTTCACGGCTGCCTACATTGTGGGCCAGTGAAAATTCCGTCGGACTGGCTGGAGTCTGCGGAAGCCGGCTGTCGTGGGCTAGATCCCTGCGCTTCCAGATGGCCAGCCTGAGGCCGCCCTCCAGCTCAAAAAAAGCAACTGCACCGTGCTCGAACTCCGTTCCGATAATTCCCTCAGTCGGTAGCCCCAGCCCGTCCCGATAAAACTTGAGCGACCGCTCCAGATCGTCTGCTCCCAGTGTGATAACTGAAATCCGCGGTTTCATCTTCTATTCCTCCTCCCTTGTTGCGCAAAAAAAGCTTTGCTCTCATTGTACCCTGTTAATAAAACAGGAAAACATCCCGCGCTGATCGGATATCCGTTTTCAAGTGATAACAAAAGGCGGGTGCGGCAGGAACAATCAAGTTCTCCCGGCACCCGCCTCTTTGCTGTATGGCGGATAAGTTATAACTGCAAATTACGGTCGATCAATGCGATACGCTGCTGAACGCAGGCATAGGAGCGCAGCGGATCTTCCGGTGTGTTCAGTACATAGTCGAGCATCTGGTCGACTGTAGTGGTTGCGACATGCACGCGGGTGTCGGAGGAGGCGTAGTAGATATAGATCTCCCCGTTGTCACGGGCGATTACGCCGTTGCAGAACACTACGTTAGAGACATCCCCTACGCGTTCTTCCCCGTCCGGTGCGATGAAGTGGCCTCCCGGAGCATGGGTGACCTTGTTCGGCTCATTTAGGTCAGACAGGAAGACATAGAGCACATAGCGCAGGCCGGCAGCAGTATTGCGCACGCCGTGGGCGATATGAAGCCAGCCGCGCGGGGTTTTGATTGGAGCCGGGCCCTGGCCGTTCTTCACTTCCTTGACCGTATGATAATAACGCTGGTCGATGATTGTCTCGCTACCGATTACCGCGTTCTCTATGGTGTCAGACAGGCCCCAGCCGATGCCGCCGCCGGAACCGGCGTCGATGAAGCCATCCTGAGGACGGGTGTAGAAGGCATACTTGCCGTCTACAAACTCGGGATGCAGCACGACATTGCGCTGCTGGGCAGAGCCGGTTTTCAGGTCGGCCAGGCGCTCCCAGCTCTTCAGGTCTCTGGTGCGGGCGATGCCGCACTGTGCCACTGCGCTGGACAGGTCGCCATGCGGGGCATCCGGGTCCTTGCGCTCGGTGCAGAACAGGCCATAGATCCAGCCGTCCTCATGCTTGGTAAGGCGCATATCATAGACGTTGACGTCAGGCTCTTCCGTCTCAGGCAGGACAACCGGATGATCCCAGAACCGGAAGCCGTCCACTCCGCTGTCACTCTCGGCGACGGCGAAGAACGACTTGCGGTCGTTACCTTCAACACGGGCAATAATGTAGAATTTGCCGTCCAGCTCGATTGCCCCGGGATTAAACACGCCGTTTACGCCAATCCGTTCGGCGAAGTAGGGGTTAGTCTCTGGATTGAAATCATAACGCCAGATCAGCGGAGCATGCTCTGCAGTCAGCAGCGGGTAGCGGTAGCGGTCGTAAATCCCGTTGCCGTAAGGCAGCTTTTCATTGGTACGGGTGATCAGCGCCTCATAGCGCTGTGTCAGCTGTGCTTTGCGTTCTTCGAATAATGCTGTCATTAATGAGTCTCCTTTACAGCAGCCTGCAGCCTTCCGATCATCTCAAAGCAGGCTCTGCCGTTATGATAAGGGCACTTCCAGGCACTAACCTTGGGAGCATGGGCGAGGGGCTGCAGATGCTCATCTACCGCCCAGTACCATTCACCAAGCTCGTGGTCAACAATGTGACGGTCGATGAACGTCCATACCGCTGCAGAAGCATCCAGGAAACGGGTATCCTGTGTAAGCTGATAAGCATTATAGAAGCCTACCATTGCTTCCGCCTGTGGCCACCAGTCTTTTTCTTCGTTTAGAAGGCCGTTCTTGTCAGCCTCGTTCCAGATGCCGCCGTCCTTGTCAATGCCTTCGGCCAGCACAGCTTCAGCCATAGTAACGGCAACCTTGCGAACACGCTCCAGCAGCGCTTCATCGCCCAGCACCTCTGCAGCCTCTACCAGCAGCCAGCTGCCCTCAATATCGTGGCCGTAGGAGGTAATGTCTGATTTTACATGCCACTCTTCATCCATGAACAAGTGGAAGTGCTGGTCCTGATCATCAATAATGTGGACAAGCATCGTATCGATCAGCTCGGCCAGCTTCACCCGCAGCTCCTCGGACTTCCACACCCGGTAGAGGCCGGTATAGCCTTCAAGGACATGGAGGTGGGTATTCATTGATTTCTTCTCATTCATATCCTTGTCGCTGAGCGACAGTTCATCTGTAACCTCCCATTCGCGGGAGAGGGCTTCAATATATCCTTTATAAAGAGAATCATAGCTGTACTTCTCCAAAACCCGGAATATCTCTACAGCGTGATTCAGTGCTTCCTCATTGCCGGTGGCATGATGGAATTCAGCCAAAGCATAGATGGCAAAAGCCTGGCCATATACCTGCTTCTTGGACTGGGAAGGAGCACCCGAAGCGTCCACCATCCAGTACAGCCCGCCGTATTCCTTATCCAGGAAATGCTCCAGCAGGTAATGGTAGGCCCGTTCGGCCATACCCAGGTATTCAGCCGACCCATAGGTCCGGTAAGCTGTCGCAAAGGTCCAGAGAATCCGCGCATTAAGCACCAGGCTCTTCTCGGCTCCGGGAATAACCTTCATTTGATTGTCGATCTCGCCGACGAACCCGCCGTGCTCCTCATCCAGCGTATGCTTCATCCAGAAGCCGAGGATATTGTTCTGCAGCTCATTCTCAAGTGCGCCAAGCCAAGTTTCAGTTGTTATTGTCATGTTGTAACGTTCACTCCTCACTATTTATTTTGGATGTAAAATATTCCTTGATAACCGGTGCAGCCGCCTTGCCGTACATGCAGTAATCATCATTCTCTGCCGCTTCCTCCAGCGGGTAGAGCTCAGCCGGCCAGTCCCAGAGCATAAATCCCTGAACCCAGCCGCGTTTTTCGCTTGCACCGAACATCGCCCGGTAGAACCGGAGCTGCTCCTCCTGATCGGGCCCGCCCGGCAGGGACCAGTCATTGGGGATGGCTGCGCTTCCGCTGCGGCTAGGACAGCCGGCTTCCATGAAGAAGAAAGGCTTGCCGTACGCTTTTACCACCGCTTCAATTCTGTCCAGCTGCTCTTCCCAGTCTGTTTCAGGATAATAACCGCTGGAGGAGATTACATCGAGCGCATCCCACCAGGTCACATTGTCCTCCTGATACTTGTCGCAATTGTAGGTCAGTACACCGGTGTATACCTTGCGGACTTCCGCAATCAGTGTGCGCCATTCGGCTGCACGCCGGTCCGTCTGCACCATTTCACAGCCGATACAGAACATTTCACAGCCGGTTTCCTCGGCAATCGCAGCATAATGCAGGATAAAGGCGGTATAAGAGCGGAACCAGTCTGACCACTTGGGCTCACAGGGAACATCCTTGTCGAAGAAATTGATATGAGCCCGCCATGTCCCGTCAGAGCAGTTGACAATCGGTTTCAGACAGACCTTTAAGCCAAGTGACTTGGCCTTACGGATTGCCCATAGCACTTCATCATCAGTCACCGTCGGCGCGTCCTGGTAAGGGATAGCAGTGGACTGGGCAGTAGCCTGAAAAGCGCTGAAGGCTATAGCCGTCCAGCTGGCTCCCGTAACCGATTTCATAAGTTCCATTGAGGCCCCGGCAGCCTCTGTTGCCCACGTTCCCCGTTTGCCCATGAAACCCCAGGTAACGCCTCCGACATATTCATTAAGCCGTGACATTTGCAACCCCCGCTTTGCTAATTTTATGATCATGGAAAGATAACGGATTTAATTTTGTTATTGTTAGTTAGTTAAAATTAAATAACAAAATCAATACAATTTAGTTATAACCCTTTTCGGAGGTGATTTCAAGAGGGGAAACTGATGAAACGGGGTGGGGATTCCGATCATTTCAAGAATCTTCGACACCATTCGCCTGATAGAACAAAATCACAGCAACTGTAAGCTTAATCGTTTATGATTAAATGCGGTTATGTGCAAATGATAATAAAGATTCGGCGGTGGTTTTTTGTGAGTAAATCAAGAGCAGGCAGCAGTGGATTGGCCCGGCTGCTTCCATCCAGATCGCTGGGAACGCGGCTATTCCTGGTGTTTTTCATCACCACTATGGGAATAGTGCTGGCACTTGGCTATACCTCGTACTCTGTAGCTAAACATACGATTGAAACTAATGCTCTGGCAGCTAACGAACAGACCGTTCAGCAGACGGCTGAGAAGCTGGATGTTATTCTGCTGCGTTTTGAGGACAGGCTGGGTGAGCTGTTTTACAACGAGACGATTGTGCAGGCTGTCCAGTCTGGAACGTCGTCATCCGACAATGGGACGCGGGAGGCAGCGGCTGCACGGATCCAGGCAGTTCTGGACCAGTGGCTCAATGCAGCCGGTAATATGCAGGCTGTATATCTTGTTCCGCTGGATGAGAGCCTGCCGGTTCTGGCTTCCGGAGCGGCTGATAACACATTTATTGAAGGAATACGGGGCAACGACTGGTTCAGCCAGCTGCAAAAGCAGCCCCAGAGTGTATGGATTACACAGGCTGTGAAGCAAGGGGAGAATGCGGGGGTCTTTCACTTTGCCAAATCGGTTAGCAGTAACTCCGGGAACGCAGGTTATATTGCAGTTTGTGATATCAAGACTGCCGATATCGAGAACCAGCTAAGCAAGGTTAGCCTGGGTGCGGATTCCTACATTCAGCTGCTGACAAGCAAAGATGAGCTCATTGCTACCTCACAGCATCAGGAGGCGGATTCTTATCTGCGCCTGGGCGGAACACTGTTCAATGGCCTGAGTCAGGCATCAGGCTCGCTGCCGACCAAGGATGAGCAGGGCAAATCCATTCTGGCGGTGTACGGCACACTGGCAAGCTCGGGATGGAGGGTTCTGGGCGTAGTCCCCGCGGACAATCTGACTAAGGAAGCCGGGCGTATCCTGAATACCACATATATTGCTGTTGCAGCCGCCGGCGTTATTGCCGTTTTAATCGGCTTCTGGATGATGCGGATGGTTTCGGGACCGCTGAACCGGCTGAAAACGCTGATGTTCCAGGGAGCGGAGGGAGACCTCAGGGTACGCACCCAAGTAACGTCACGGGACGAAATCGGCCAGCTCTCCGGCTCCTTTAATATGATGATGGAACGGATTAATGAGCTTGTAGTACATACGAATGAAACCGCCCGTGAAGTGCTTGAGACGGCAGACGCTCTGGGCGAAGCGTCACGCAAGACGGCGATGGCGGCCCGGGATATCGCTTCCGCAACGGAGGAGATTGCCGGCGGAGCCGGCAGTCTGGCGCTTGAAGCCGACCGGGGTAATGAAATGACGGAGCGGATATCCGGCCAGACAGCCCTGGTTATCTCTGCAGCACAGGAAATGAGCAGCACGGCACACAGTGTCGGGCAATCGAGCCAGGAGGGAGTTGCCAGGCTGCAGGAACTCCTGGACAGAACAGGTAGCACCGGCAGAATGACCGGTACCCTGGTGGAGAAGGTGAACGAGCTGCAGGAGACGGCATCCTCGGTCATCAAAGTGCTGGATGTCATGCAGAATATCACGCAGCAGACGAATATTCTGTCGCTGAATGCCACTATCGAAGCAGCGCGTGCAGGCGAGGCGGGCAGCGGCTTCATGGTGGTGGCCGATGAAATCCGCCAGCTTGCCGACCAGTCCAAGCGCTCGATTGCCCTGGTCGCGGAAACTACCGACACGATTATTAAGGATATCAATGAGACGGTGAACGCCTTGTCTCAAGTAGCCCCGCTCTTTACGGAACAGATGGCCTCGGTCCGGGATACAAGTGAAATTTTTGTATCGGTACAGGAGCGGATGAACCAGTTCATAGCGAGCCTGGATTCCGTCTCGGATTCCATCGCCGGATTAAGCCAGTCTCAAAGAGGTTTGTCAGAGACGATCGGGAACGTCAGCTCGTTTGCCGAGGAATCCTCTGCGGCCTCCGAAGAGGTTGCCTCTCTCAGTGGTGAACAGCAGAATGTGAGTGATTATCTGGTTGAGCTTTCAGGTAAGCTGGAGAATGCTTCTCTCCGGCTCAAGGAGCGGCTGTCCAGGTTCAACGTATAGAATGACTATTATTAGCCGTACTGTCCATTGGGATGGTACGGATTTTTTATTTCGCTGATGCAGGGTTATGTAATTTATCCGGAAGGTGGGCATAATAGGTGCAGAAGTCCTGACCGGATTAGGTACAGGCGGCAAGCGGGAGGAATAACCTTGCATAAATACATCAAAAAGCGTATTGTCTGGAGCCTGCTTATTTTGTCGGCTCTTGTTGGAGTTCTGATAATCAGGCTGGCCTGGGTGCAGCTTGTGCTGAAGGACAGGAACGTGCCGGGCGCCGCATATACCATGGCCCAAATGGCCGAAATTCAAAGTGAGCGGGAGATGGTGCTTGACAGCGGGAGAGGGCGGCTCTATGACCGGAGCGGCAAGCCGCTTGCCGGCGAGACGGTATGGACGGCGGCATTTTTTCCGCAAGAGGAGCGGAAGGGAGCGGCAGACGGACCGAAGCTGCAGCGGCTTGCCACTGTGCTGGGAGTGACGTACGGCGAGCTGGAGAGCCGGATCAGCGGCCTGAAAGAGCCGCTGCTCTGGCCTTCGGCCGGAAGCCGGAAGCCTTTGGCGCTGACCCAGGATCAGGCGGAGCAGGTAGAACAGCTTGAGCTCGGCTACGTTCGCGCGCTGCCGTTTGCCCGCAGATATGACGGAGCTGCATCTGGACGCCAGTGGCTGGGGTATCTGTCTGAGATGTCACCTGCGGCCGCTAAGCAGTCTCCGACCGGACTGCGGGTTCCGCTGGCCGGAACGGCCGGGCTTGAGAAGACGCTGGAGCCGCTGCTGCAGGGAGTCGGTCATACGGAAGTCTTTGCACAGGTGGATGCCCGCGGCAACCGGCTTCCCGGCAGCGAACTGAAAGTTAGGACACCTGGGAATCCGTATTATCCGCTCTCTGTATATACCACTATAGATAAAGAGCTCCAGGAAGGGATAGAAAAGCTGGCTGTGGAAGCCGGGATGAAGGAAGGGGCGGTGGTTGTGCTGGACTCCAGATCAGGGGACATTGAAGCTATGGTTTCACTGCCCCTATATGACCCGGACCATATCTCGCCCGAAGGGGGCGAATGGAACAACCGGGCACTGCAGGCGGCTATCCCCGGTTCGGTCTTCAAGATTGTTACAGCCGCCGCAGCCCTCGAAGCCGGCTTGACCTCGCCGGAGGAACGCTTCTTCTGCTCCGGCGAATTCGGCAGGTATCACCTGTCCTGCCCGCACGGCAAACAACACGGCTCCCTCACGCTGGCGCAAGGGTTCGCCGTGTCCTGCAATACCGTATTCGCTACGCTGGCCGAGCGGCTCAGCGGCGCTCAGCTCCAGGCCTCAGCGCTTGCGCTCGGCCTGGGCAGGGACATCGGCTGGCAGGCTGCGGACACGCTGGGCCAGCCGTTGCTCCGGCCGCTGGCTGGCGAGCAGCCGGGCCGGATCTTCAGCACCCTGGTACCGGACGACGCCGGGGCCAGGGTGCAGACCGCCATTGGCCAGCGGGATGTAACCATGACGCCGCTGCAGGCGGCGAATCTGGTAGTGACGCTGCTGCATGGCGGGGAAGTGCGGGCGCCGCGCATTCTGCAGCGCGTCGCGTTCCGGAACGGGCAGACGCTGCAGGAGCTGCCCGCCCATCTGGCGCCGGCTTCCGCAGGCGCCATCTCCCGCGGGACCTCACAGGCACTGCTGTCATGGATGCGCCTGGTCGTTACGGAGGGAACCGGCAAACGGCTGCGCAGCACGCAGTGGCCGGTCGCCGGCAAATCCGGAACGGCCCAGACGATGGTGAAGGGTGTGCCGCGCAACAACCAGTGGTTTATCGGCTACGGGCCGGCAGACCATCCCCGGTATGCTGTCTCCGTTGCTGTTGAGAACGTGGACCCCGAGAGTGAACATACCGCTACCCGGCTGTTCGGTCAGATTTTTGATTTGCTGTCCGCCTCTTCCGGAGCCTGAGGCTCAGCGGCGGAATCACCGGACACCGTGCCGCCGGCAGTGGACGGACCGGATGCGGCGAACGGGGATACAATAAACTCTTCCTGCGGGAGATAGATCCAGCGCTGCAGATAGCCCTGCTGGATCAGCTCCTTGATCAGAATGAGCAGAATCGGCGACAGAATCAGTCCGGCGACACCGAAGGCCGACATAGAGAAGATTACAAAGGACAGCATCAGGAAAGCGGAGGAGACCCCGATGGAATTACCGGTAATTTTGGGCTCCAGCAGCTGTCTTACAATCAGTACAACGGCGAGCAGCACGATCAGTCCGATGGCTAGGGAAGTGTTGCCGACAATGAACAGGTAGATGATCCAGGGAATCAGGATGGTGGATACACCCAGCAGCGGCAGCACGTCGAATACGGCGCAGATCAGCGCCATTGTCAGCACATTGCCGGTTCCAAGAATGAGCAGCCGGCCAGTACAATAACGAAGGTGATGCCGATCAGGATCAGCTGAGCCTTGAGATAAGAACCAATGGCCTTAAAAACATTCCCCTGGACAAAAGCGTAAGCAGTCTTGAACGTCTTGGGCATTTTGTCATGGGCAATTTTGCGCCAGTCCTTGATCTCCATGCTGAGGAAAAAGGCAAGAATAATTGCAATGCCGAAATTACCCATAAAGGAAGAGAAGGAACCAAGCGCTCCGATCATATATTTAAGGAAAACAACCAGCCAGTCAGACAGGACATTGGTGGCATCTGTGAAATAGCCGTTGATTTTATCGGTCAGATCGGCCGGCAGTGCATCAATCTGCTGTTGTAGATATGTAGTGGCTTCGGTGAAATGCAGCTGGATGATTGCGTGTACCTCGGCAGGCTATCCTGGAAGTGCAGCGCCTGGGTGGCGATAAGCAAGCCGGCACCAAACAGGATACCGAGCAGAATGACCAGAAACAGCAGCACCGAGATGGCTGAGGCAAAGGGCTTGCCCATGCCTTTGCGGTTAAGGAAGCGGGCCAGCGGCTCAATCAACAGGAAAACAAAAAACGACAGAAATACAGGCGCGGCGAGCTGGTACAGCTTGCTGAACGCGAGCATAACGAGATACACCGTCAGCACGACCAGCCCGATGTCAAAGAACGTTCGCCAATATTTTTTGTACAGCGGCAGCATAGATTAACACGACTCCTTTTCCATTACACGGATTTAGCTGATTTTACGTTGCTCCATAACATTGGTTTCTTTTTAGAGATAATGACAAATTTATCTTCCATTCATTGTACACGATTTTAATAAAAATGCGTCTTTTTCTTTATGACCTGTGTTAAAATAGGGGGTAACGTTTTTTTTCGGAACTGTCCGATAGGTGTCACCCTACTTGGCCGTACCCGTAAGACGAGCCAAAGTCAACTCTGGAAAAGCGGGGAATATACATGCAGACTTTGCTGCTCTGGTTATTTTACATTTCTACCTTCTATGCTTTCATTCCCGGGATGATCAGCAGAATTTTCGGTTACCGCGTCTTCCGCAAAGGAATCGGGCGCAGTGAATTTGCCCTGACCTTTGATGACGGGCCGGACCCGCACTATACACCGCTGCTGCTGGATCTTTTGAAACGGTATGATGCCAAGGCAACCTTCTTTGTCGTCGGCTCACACGCCGAGCAGAATCCGGAGATTATAAAGCGTATCCATGATGAGGGTCATCTCATCGGAATCCATAATTATGTGCACAAAACAAACTGGCTGATGCGGCCTGCAACCGTCAAGCAGCAGATCAAGCGCACAGATGACATTATTTACAGTATTACAGGTGTACGCAGCACGTACTACCGGCCGCCGTGGGGCATCGTCAACCTGTTCGATTTCTCCAAGCGCCGCCAGGTGCAGATCGTATTATGGTCGGCAATGTTCGGCGACTGGAAGGAGAAGCTTGGCGCAGAACGCCTGGCTGGCAAGCTGCTTAACAAGCTGGGTCCCGGAGAGGTGATGCTTCTGCATGATTGCGGAACGACCCTCGGTGCCGATCCGAAAGCGCCGGAGCATATGCTGGTTGCCCTCGAACGGATGCTGGATGAGGCCCGCCGCCGGGGCCTGCGGAGCATCCGGATCGACGAGATGATCCGGCAGGTGCAGACCTCCCCGGTCACACAGCTCTCCTACGGCAAACGGCTGGTCGTCGGCCTGTGGCTGATCTGGGAGCAGTGCTTCCAGTTCCTGTTCCGGATCAAGACGATTGCACCCGCTGACCCGTTCCTGCATTACCGGCTGCGCAAGTATCAGGGGGAACCTGTGCTGATGGATAACGGCGAACGCCTGACCAAGGGCGATCCGATCATCGAGCTGCACATCGACAACAGACAGCTCTTTGAGCTCGGCGTGCACTCCCGGTCCTCTGCGCAGCTGGCCATCCGGATGATCCGCCGCATGGAAAAGGATCTGCCGGTGCTGGCAGAGCGGATTGCTGCAGATGTAGATCTCGCAGAGGCCAAGGCGCTGTACGGGGTGAGCATGCTCAACCGCGGGCCGGAGAAGTTCGGCTTTATGGTGCTGGATCTGCCGGACGGCTGGTTTGCCCGTTCGACCAAGTTTTATCTGAGCATTCTGCTCAGCGTCATTCATCCGGCAGGCGGTGCACGGCTCAAGGAACGCAGTGAGGTGCTGGTGCCGAAGATGATGCTGATGCCGGTATCGGAGCTGCTGGGCAGGATGAACCACCAGCGGCCGCAGAAGCAGGTTAAGGCGCGTGAACGGGTAAGGGAAGAGGAACTTGCCCTGGAGGCAGAGCTTCCGGGAGCGACGGTTGTACATTAAGCTGCTCAGCGGGTAGATTCGTTGATTTGTCAGCTAAGTGAGTATAATCTGGTCAGCGATCGTTGGCTTTATTAGCATTAAGCAGTAACCAGGCTATTATTATCGTTATAACCTTTTGCAAGAAAAGACAAGACAAGACAGGGCAGGGGCTATTGAAGCCCCTGTCTTTTTTGTTTCTGTTACGCGACCTGCCGGTCGTTCTCTTATTTTCGTCTAATACTGAATATAGTTTGGCGGATTACCCGCCTACTTGTAAGCTTAGCTGCACTTTATACACTTAAAACGGTCTTATCCGGATGCGTTGGCCTTATAAATGTACTATGTGCAGCTATTTCAGCCAGAATCGCTCCAAAGCGGCTTTATACGGTGTTTTAGTTGCACAGAATACAGCTATATGGCCATTTCCGGCAAAAACAGGCCTTTTATCTGTACAAATTGCAGTTATTCGTTTGGCGGAGACGCTGCCTGCAAATGCAGGTGTCGTTCATTTCGTCCAAGGGAGCCCAGGACGCGAGTGCAGCAGAGGCCGGGACACAAAAAAGCCCCGGACGTCTCACACGTCCGGGGCCTGAATATAAACAATTAAATCTTCAGCACGCCGCCCTTGCTTGCATTGGTAACGAGCGCGGAATAGCGGGCCAGATAGCCTTTCTTGACCTTAGGTTCAAAGCCCTTCCAGCCGGAGCGGCGGGTCGCGAGGGTTTCTTCATCAACCAGCAGCTCGATCTTTCGGTTGATCAGATCCAGCTCGATGATGTCGCCGTCTTCAACGAACGCGATAGGTCCGCCTTCAGCAGCTTCCGGCGAGATATGGCCGATGCTGATGCCGCGGGATGCGCCGGAGAAACGTCCGTCGGTGATGAGGCCGACTTTGGCGCCGAGGCCCATGCCGACGATCTGGGAGGTAGGGGCAAGCATTTCCGGCATACCCGGTCCGCCCTTCGGACCTTCGTAACGGATAACTACGACATGGCCTTCTTTAACCTTGCCGTTAGCGATGCCTTCCAGCGCCGTTTCCTGAGAGTCGAAGCAGATCGCCGGTCCTTTGTGGTAGCCGCCTACAGATGCGTCAACCGCACCGACCTTGATGATCGAGCCTTCCGGTGCCAGGTTGCCGTAAAGTACCGCGAGACCGCCTACTTCGGAGTATGGATTATCCAGCTTATGAATGACACTGGTATCCAGAATTTCGTGACCGCGGACATTCTCGGCAATGGTTTTGCCGGTAACGGTCATGCAGTCGCCGAAGAGAGCGCCCGGCTTCTTGAGCAGCTCGTTCAGCACGGCGCTTACGCCGCCTGCACGGTCAACGTCCTCGATGAAGATGTCGGAAGCAGGAGCCAGCTTGGCCAGATAAGGTACGCGGTTAGCCACTTCATTGATACGCTCCAGCGGATAATCGATTTCAGCTTCCTGAGCCAGGGCCAGTGTGTGAAGCACTGTGTTTGTCGAGCCGCCCATTGCCATATCAAGAGCAAAGGCGTTATCCAGCGATTCCTTGGTTACAATATCACGCGGCTTCAGATCCAGCTTGATCAGCTCCATCAGCTGGGTTGCTGATTTGCGTACGAAATCTCTGCGTTCTTCAGCAACAGCCAGGATTGTGCCGTTACCCGGAAGGGCTAGACCCATAGCTTCTGCGAGACAGTTCATGGAGTTCGCGGTGAACATGCCGGAACAGGAACCGCAGGTCGGACAGCCGTATTGTTCAAGCTCCAGAAGCTCAGCGTCGTTAATTTTGCCGACCTGATGCGCGCCTACGCCTTCGAATACGGAGGTCAGGGAGAGCTTATTGCCCTTGCTGTCTACGCCGGCTTTCATTGGTCCGCCGCTGACAAAGATGGTCGGGATGTTGACGCGCAGGGCGCCCATCATCATGCCGGGGGTAATTTTATCACAGTTGGGAATGCAGACCATACCATCGAACCAGTGCGCGGAAACAACGGTTTCCAGTGCATCAGCGATGATCTCACGGCTTGGCAGTGAATAGCGCATACCGATATGGCCCATGGCGATTCCGTCGTCTACGCCGATCGTATTGAATTCAAAAGGAACGCCGCCGGCTTCGCGGATCGCTTCCTTGACGATTTTGCCGAATTCCTGCAGATGAACATGACCAGGTACAATATCAATGTAGGAGTTGCAGACCGCGATGAACGGTTTGCCGAAATCCTCCTCTTTAACTCCGGCTGCACGCAGGAGACTGCGGTGCGGAGCACGGTCGAAGCCTTTTTTAATCATGTCTGAACGCATTTTCTTGGCTGCCATATTAACATTCCCTCCCGAAATTTGTTGAACGGATATAGTGTCGCATTAACGCATTGCAATCCCGAAAGCTGCGTGTCTGCGGATTATAGAAATAACGGGGTCCAGCTTCATCTTGCAGAAGGAGGGCGGAGCCGTTTCTATAAAAAATAATGCCGTATTAACAGGGCCAGACTGTCCTGCTTCAGCAGGCAGCGTGCCATTGTTATTAGTGAGTCTATCATAAAAGGCCTGTTTTTTCTACCGGACAATGTGAAGTTTGTCGGCTTGGGAGAATCAGGTCATTTTCTGGAGCTGCAGCTGTCTTTTATCAGGCTGTAAGCGGTCTGTGAGTATCGGACATTTTTGAAAAGAAAGAGTGGAGCATGGCCTTTATTATTTATTACAATAATATTGTAATAAAATAAATTTTGCAGGTGTGAGCTACAAGCTATACCTATCCGGATATCTCTTGAAAAATCAGCACCTGAAAGCGTTGACAGTCATTGGAAACGTCCTTATAATCTGAATTGAATTACGCGTATTGTGTTTTAACGTTTGCTAAAAGAAGAGTATATTACAGAAAATTAGTAACAAAACATACAAGGGCAGGAGTGAAGCTCATTTTGGCGACAGAATCCGTAAGTACATGTATCCCCCGTCCGGAATATCCAAGACCCCAGTTTGTCCGCAAGGATTGGTTAAGCCTCAATGGACAATGGGATTTCAGCTTTGATGATGAACGGGCAGGTGAGACGGAACGCTGGTATCTGGGGGACACGGATGCTTTCTCTTCCAGGACGATTCAGGTGCCGTTTGCATTTCAGAGCAGGCTGAGCGGGATTGGCGACCCTTCTTTTCACGATGTGGTGTGGTACCGTAGAACGTTTGACATTCCTGCAGACTGGAGCGGCAGAAGGGTTGTGCTGCATTTCGGGGCTGTTGATTATCTGGCCAAGGTTTGGGTGAACGGGCAGCTTGTAGCTATGCATGAAGGGGGGCATACCCCTTTTCAGACTGATATTACGGCAGCGCTGGCTGAAGGCGGCAACAGAATTGTGGTGCGGGCGGAGGATTTCAGCCGTGATGTCACCCTGCCAAGGGGGAAGCAGTATTGGCTGGAGAACTCTGCTTCCATCTTTTACACCCGTACAACCGGAATCTGGCAAAGTGTATGGCTTGAGCCGGTATCTGAAGTTCATTTGTCCAAAACAATGTTCACCCCTGATATTGACCGCAACGAAGTCCGGATCCATACGTTTTTTAAAGGGTATGAGGCGTCAGACAAGCTTAAACTCCGTATCAGGATAAGTTTTGAACAGGAGCAGATTGCTGAGGATGAATATACAATTAACGGGGCTGAACACCAGCGGAGCATCGGACTGGGCGACTTTACCGATCACGGGCTTGGGCGGCTGTGGAGTCCGGAGCATCCGAATCTATATGATATCCGGCTTCAGCTTGTCCGCGGTGAAATTGTTATAGATGAAGCGGATGCCTATTTCGGGATGCGCAAAATATCTGTTGAGGACGGGCAGCTATGCCTGAACAACCGGCCGTATTATCAGCGGCTTGTCCTCGACCAGGGCTATTTTCCTGGAGGGATTCTGACCGCTCCCACTGACGGTGATTTGCGGCGCGATGTCGAGCTGGCTAAGGAGATGGGTTTTAACGGTGTCCGCAAGCACCAGAAGACGGAGGACCCGCGTTTTCTGTACTGGTGCGACAGGCTCGGCATGCTGGTATGGAGTGAGGCGGCGAATGCTTATGAATTCTCCGAAGCCTATGTCCGGCGGTTTACGCAGGAATGGCTGGAGATTATGGAGCGTGACTATAACCATCCTTGCATTGTGACGTGGGTTCCGCTTAATGAGAGCTGGGGGATTCCCAATGTGCAGGTTGATGGGCGCCAGCAGCAGCACGGGCTGGCCATGTATCATCTGACCAAATCCCTCGATGGAACAAGACCGGTGGTGTATAATGACGGCTGGGAACATATGACGACAGACCTGGTTACCATCCACGACTATGAGAGCTGCCGGGAAGTTTTGGAACGGAGATATGCCTCGGTAGAATCGGCCGTTAGTGCCATGCCGGCGAACCGCAGGATTTTTGTGGGAGGCGCTTCTTACCAGGGCAGCCGCTGCTTGTGTCAGAGTTCGGGGGCATTGCCTTTAAAAAAAGCGAGCAGGAGGGCTGGGGCTACTCCGGAGCAGAGAACGAAGCGGATTTCCTGAGCCGGCTGCAGGCGGTTGTCGGGCCCATGTTCAACTCACCGGTGATTCAGGGCTATTGCTATACTCAGCTGACGGATGTCGAGCAGGAAATCAATGGGCTGCTGACCTATGACCGAAAGCCGAAAGCGCCGCTGGCCGCTCTCCGGGCGATTATGATGAATGAACCGCTGTAGCTTGTTGCAGCATGTTAATGAAGCAGCTTGATGATGGAGTGAGTGTAACTATTTATTTATCTGGAAAAGAGGTGAGCCTTGTGCTGGAGCTCAGCTTTGAGGACCCGGACCGGCTGGTTGCGGTAACCCATGCTTTATCAACGCGTTCAAGGGTGGAGATGCTCCGGCTGCTTGCTGCAGAGGATCTGAATATCATTGAAATTGCCGCCAGGCTGAAGCTTCCCGTATCGACGGTAGCGAGCCACGTTAAAGTGCTGGAGGCCGCGGGACTGATCCGTACAGCAGCTGTTCCTGCATCCCGCGGAGCAATGAAGCTGTGCAGCAGCAATTACAGTAATATTAAGATTAATCTGAATGAAAACCGGGGGCTGGAGAACAAACAGACCTACGTCTATGAGGTGGACATGCCGGTTGGTCATTACAGCGATTGTGAGGTAGAGCCTACCTGCGGAATGGCAAGTTCAGAGGGGCTTATTATAAAGGAGGATGAACCGGCTGGCTTTTATCATCCCAAGCATGTCAATGCCCAGATTATCTGGCTGCGCAAGGGATATCTTGAATATCTGCTGCCGGTAGATCTGCCGGACGAAGCTGAGGTTGAGGCGCTTGAGCTGTCAATGGAGATGTGCTCTGAGGCCCCCAATTATGATCAGAACTGGCCGTCGGACATTTCCGTTATGGTAAATGGTGTGGAAATCGGCTTGTGGACAAGTCCCGGCGATTTCGGCGACCGGCGCGGGCGGCTGAACCCGCAGTGGTGGCCTGACGGGTCCACACAATACGGTTATCTTAAAACATGGCGTGTGGATCATGATCAGACAACGCTTGATCTGGAGCGGGTATCGGAGGTGCGCCTCGGAGAACTGAACATTAACGGCAGCCCCAAAATGCGGCTGCGGATCGGCATTCAGCCGGAGGCCGTTCATCAGGGCGGGCTTAACCTGTTCGGCCGCGGATTTGGCGATTACGGGCAAAATATCATTATGAAAATCAGTTATACTCTGCATGCTGAGTAAACAGCCTTTAGACATATAAACGCCCGGCTCCTGATGCGGATAACCGCTCAAGGGGCCGGGCGTTTATATTGAGGGCGGCGAAAGGCTGCCCCTTGTTTATGGGGTACGCCGCAGCGCTGCACGCTGCAGGGTGATCATCCAGTCCACCGGCGGTTCAACCAGCGGATGCAGCCACCGTTTGACAGCCGGCTGGGCCAGCAGCACGGTGCAGAGAACGGCTGCGAGCAGCAGCAGAAGGGCTCCGGCGGTATTGCCGAGATAGCCGTAAATTCCGGAGACCGCGGCCAGCCGCACAATGAAGCCGTGCAGCAGGAAGACATACAGGGTGCGGCGGCCCCAGTCGGTCATCCGGCTCACACCATAGGGCACGAGCCCGAGAAAAGCAAGGGATGCGGCAATCTGCACCGTGTACACCGCCAGCCGGTATACACCTGCATACCATTCGGCAGCGCCAAGCTGCATGTAGGTCATATTGCCGTACAGCCAGCCGAGCGGAAGCTCGGGACTTGCTACAGCCAGAACGGCCAGGAACAGCACCGAGGCGGCAGCAGCGGCTGTCTTGAAATATTTGCGGTATAGCCTGGTGAAGGCGCCGAAAGAGAAATGATAGCCGATTACGAAGTAAGGCAGATAGACAAAGGTGCGGCTGATGCTGAACCAGACCCCATCAACCTGCAGATAGCCGACGGCCACGCCGGCCGTTACAGCAAAAGCAATTTGTGCAGGTGCGGACCATTTGCCCATACCGAGCATCAGCAGACGCCAGCAGGCATGGCTGGCCAGAAACCACAGGAGGAGATAGGGTGCGAATACGGAGTGATGAATGCCGTCTACCTGAAAAAGAGAAACATCGAGTGCTGAATACAGGGTCTGAAAAATCAGGTATTGCATCCCGATCTGCAGGAGTACCTTGCGGCCCGCGCCTCCGGTAAGGCTTTTTCTGGCAAAATACCCGGTTACCAGCACGAACAACGGCATATGAAAGCTGAAAATCCACATATATAGCCCGTGCATTCCGCTCATTCTGCTGATTAACGGCTCAATGGCATTACCGGCAAATACTGTGACGATAAGCATGAAGCGCAGGTTAAGAAAAAATGTTTCTCCGCGCGCCTCCAGCGTATTCTCCCTCTCCATGGTTTAACCCCCAAAAGTTGCACAATGCAAAAGTTTTTAATTTAATTTTAAAATACATGTTTTTGGAGCTGATTATTGTGAATTCAATCACAATGGGAAGCGTTATCAGGGGCGGTATTTGTGGCGATATGTTGAAGGTTGTTTGATTTCTTTGATTCCTCTATAATTTTTTGTATGCAGTACTCGGGAGTGAATCTATATGAAGAAAATAATAAACAGACGCAGGGCTCTCCTATCGCTTGCAGTCCTTCTGGTAGTTGCCGGATTGCTGCTGTGGAATTACCTGACACCGTATGAGCCGGAGCAGAATGCCGAAACTGCAATGCTCTCAGCCGCTGGAGTGACAGTGGAACAGAATGACGGCTGGATCTCTTTTGAGCCGGCGGTCGCAAGCGGCACTGCCGTTATTCTTTATCCGGGTGCGCTTGTGGAAGCGGAAGCGTACGCGCCTCTGGCCAAAAGAATTGCCACCGCAGGTCATCCGTTCTACATAGCCAAGATGCCTTTCAATCTGGCCATTATTAAGGGGGATGCGGCAGAGGAGATTATCAGCGGGCATCCGGAGCAGTCTTTCGTGATTGGCGGCCACTCGTTGGGCGGTGTTATGGCATCTCGCTATGCGGCAGAGCATGCGGATCAGCTCGAGGGGGTCTTTTACCTCGCCTCGTACCCTGATGAGAAGGGCGGCCTGAAGGACACGACACTGTCTGTCCTGTCCGTGCTTGGTACGGCAGATACGGTGGTCGACCGGGAAAAATACAGTGAAGGCCGCAGCTACCTGCCAGGCAATACCGTTTATCTGTCAATTGAGGGCGGAAATCACGCCCAGTTTGGAAGCTATGGCCCGCAGAAGGGGGACGGGGAGCCTTCCATCACGGAAGAGGAGCAGCAGACCCGCACGGCGCGGGCGATGCTGGACTGGCTGGGCAACCTGCGCTGATCCATATAAGAAACGGAGAGGAGGCGGGTGATGCCGCAGCTGCATATTAATCATCTGGCTGTACCCTGCCAGTGCATATTATTTGATAAGGACGGCACCCTGCTGGACCTGCTCGCGACATGGGGAGCCTGGGCTGAGCTGGTATTGCAGGAGCTGGACGACCAGATGGCCCTTATAGGGGGCAGCCGCCTGCCGGATCTGTCCCGTGTACTCGGGACCCGCCACGGCGCTGACGGCAAACTGACCGGCTATGACCCGGCCGGGCCGCTGGCGATGGCGACTGCCGAAGAGACAACGGGCATACTGGCCTGGCATCTCTACGGGGCCGGCGTTCCTTGGAATGAAGCGCTAGCCCGTGTGAACGTCATCGTCAAAGAGGCGATGAACGAGCTGCGGGCCCGCCGTACCGCTGTACCTTTGCCGGGGCTTCTGACGTTCCTACAGCAGTGTGCAGCCGCATCGCTGAAGCTGGGAGTTGTTACCTCGGACGGAGCCCGCTCAACCGGCGAGCAGCTGGAGTGGATGGGTATCGCAGGGTTTTTTCAGACGGTGGTTACCAGAGACCGTGTAACTCACGGCAAGCCGGCGCCCGAAATGGCAGAGACGGCCTGCCGTGAACTGGGTGTTCTGCCTGAGAACACCGTAATTATCGGAGACAGCAACGCGGATATGCAGCTTGGCAAAGGAGCCGGCCTGCGCCTGTCCGTCGGAATCTCGCCGGATGGCGCCGCAGGCCATCTGCTGGATGCAGATGCTATTATTACAGGCTACCATCAGCTTCGTATTACGGGTTAAATTCTGTTTTGGAGAAAGGATGCGTGTGCAGCGTATGGATCGAGTGCAGACACTGGTTTCCTGGATTAAGAACAGCGGAAATATTGTATTCTTCGGCGGGGCCGGAACCTCTACGGAAAGCGGTATTCCCGATTTCCGCTCTGCGGCCGGGCTGTATCAGAATGAGCATAACTCCCCTTATCCGCCTGAGGTTATGCTCAGCCGCCGGTTTTTTATGTCCTCTCCGGACATTTTTTTTGATTTTTACCGCAGCAAAATGCTTCACCCGGAGGCTGTCCCGAACGGCGCCCATCTGCTGCTTGCCGAGCTTGAAGGCCAGGGCAAGCTGAAGGCGGTCATTACGCAGAATATTGACGGCCTGCATCAGAAAGCTGGGAGCCGTGCCGTATTCGAGCTTCACGGTTCGGTTCACCGTAACCACTGTATGGGCTGCGGCCGCTTCTATCCTTTAGAGGCCGTTATAGGCTCTGATGAGAGGGTGCCGCGCTGTGAAGCTTGCGGCGGCATCATCAAGCCGGATGTGGTGCTGTATGAAGAAGAGCTGGATCATGATGTGCTGATCGGATCTGTTGCAGCAATCGCTGCTGCCGACCTGCTGATTATCGGCGGCACTTCGCTCACTGTACAGCCGGCAGCGAGCCTCGTCACCTATTTTCACGGGCGGCATACCGTTCTGCTAAACGGGGAGCCTACTCCTTATGACCACCGGGCAGACCTGATTATTACCGATCGGATCGGGGAGGTTATGGGAAGGGTAATGGAGCAGCTGTGAACCGCCATTCCGTGAGTGGCAGATTATAACGTCACCGCCAGGTTTAAATTAGGGTAGATAACCAATAGAGGTTAGCGAGAGGCAGGGATCAGCAATGGTATATGTGGCTAGCGATGAACGGTATGAAGCAATGCATTACAACCGCTCGGGCAGGTCAGGCCTTAAGCTGCCGGCAATATCGCTGGGGCTGTGGCATAACTTTGGAGGAATCAATACCTATGAGAACGGCCGGGAGATGATTACCCGCTCGTTTGATCTCGGCATTACCCATTTTGACCTGGCGAACAATTATGGTCCGCCCCCGGGCTCGGCAGAGGAGCTGTTCGGCAAAGTGCTGAGCCGTGATCTTTCCGCTTACCGCGATGAAATGATCATTTCCACCAAGGCGGGATATTATATGTGGCCAGGGCCGTATGGTGACTGGGGCTCACGGAAATACATGCTCGCCAGTCTGGATCAGAGCCTGAAGCGGCTCGGGCTCGACTATGTTGATATTTTTTACTCCCACCGCCCGGACCCGGAGACGCCGCTAGAAGAAACAATGGGGGCGCTGGACTATGCCGTCCGCTCGGGTAAGGCGCTTTACATCGGATTATCCAACTATACGGCGGAGCAGACGCTTGCGGCGATCCGTATTCTGAAGGAGCTGGGTACGCCGCTTCTGATACACCAGCCGCGCTATTCCATGCTGGACCGCTGGATTGAAGGAGGGCTGCAGCAGGTGCTTGAAGACAATGGAGTCGGCACGATTGCCTTCACTCCTCTGGCGCAGGGCCTGCTGACGAGTAAATACCTTAACGGCATCCCCGGGGATTCACGGGCAGCCGGTCCGTCTAAGGCGCTGGATGAGAGCGGAATTACGCCCGAGGTGCAGCGCAAGATCCGCGCCCTTAACCAGCTGGCTGTTACACGCGGCCAGAGCCTGGCACAGCTTGCACTCCAGTGGACCCTTCGGGAGGGCAGGGTGACCTCGGCACTGATCGGGGCCAGCCGGATCAGCCAGATTGAAGAGAACATCGCCTGCCTGTCCCATCCGGCATTCTCGCAGGAGGAGCTGGACCGGATCGACACGATCCTGAAGACTGAGAGTGAGGGTTGAGGTATTGTCTGGAAAAAGCGGGAATTCAGCTGGTTTTTAAGATCCTGTTGGAAGCTGGTACTCTTGTCCCGGATAACTAGGTGGCTTTTCGCCACCTAATTCCGCCGTTATTCAGCTTTTCTAATGATTAGTTGGAAAATCGCAACTTATTTTAGGCCGAACAACTCGTTTAGAGCGAAAAGTGTATCATTAAGTAGCATTTTTCCAACTAGATTTTCGCAAAGCTGGTTAACCCTGAAATAGTTGCCGATTTTCGCTTAGCTTGATTAATGAGCGCCAACCTGCTTAACTCTGCAGGCGGTATTTGAAAATGCGGCAGGTGCAGAGGTATTCCATACAGTCATATACAGTTATTTTTATAGTGCGTTTTAGGTATAGTAGAACAACAGCCCGTTTCCTGGAAGGAGACGGGCTGTTGTTCTACATAAAGATAAGGCTGACAGACAAGCATAAGGACCGTAGCGTGAACTACGACCCGTTCAGGGGCGTACCCGGCGGGAAATGGCGCGGCTACTTCTCCCCGTGTCTGGCAGTGGCCAGACGGTAGGCAGTCGGGGATTGTGCGCAGAACCGCTTGAACTGGCGGGAGAAATAGAGCGCATCGGTCAATCCTACCGAAGCGGCTACCTGCTCGACGGACAGCTCGGGGCGTTCGCGCAGCAGCTGGCGCGATTTCTCAATGCGCAGCTTGAGCAGGTAAGTGACCGGCGAGAGGCCGGTCTCCTGCTTGAAAATCCTTGACAGGTAAGCCCGGTTGTACCCCAGGCTGCCGCACATCTGCTCAATGGATACCGGGTGGGCATATTGGGAAGCCATATAGTGGATCATCTGCTTCACGGTGCGCTTGACCTGGGATTCTGCCCCCGGCAGCCGTGATGCGGAGAGGTGCCGTTCGGCTGCTTCTCCGATGACAAGGTACAGGTAGCCGAGGGAAGTAAGATGGGCGCTTTCTTTATTGGCATAAAAAGCCTGCATCATCCCGGCAAGTGCCGAGGGGAATACGGTTCCTTCTGCGGTCTGAAGCACCGGCTGCTGTGGCGCAAAGCCTGCCTGAAGCACAAGGGCATCGGCATCAGCCCCGGTAAAAGCCGCCCAGCGGTACCGCCAGGGCTGCTGCCGGTCCGAGACATAGCTGACGAGCTGACCGGGATGGATCAGGAAGCAGTCGCCCGGCCCCAGCGAATATTTACGGTGCTCGGTAGTGAACTGTCCGTAGCCGGATTCAATGAAGTGAAGCAGATAATAATCGTAGATTTTGGGTCCGGCCTGATGGACGGGCAGGGTCTGGCTCTCGCCGGCAAACAGCACATGCAGATTCTGCTTATCGTAATATACGGGGTTTGATCCTACGGAATAGGTATGTTCCACGCTGACAGATCCTTTCCTTGAGTTAACGCTGTCAATGCCCTGCACGCAGGGAGGCGGCTTCAGAACCTGAAGCCCGGCCTGATCAAAGTATAACGCGCAAAGTCACATTTATCCATACATTACACACATGATTGCATTATCAGGGCAAGTCTGATTTTATTATAATGTAACCATAAAGGACGCAAGTAAAAGAACCTAAGACCAAAGAGTGAAACCAGCGAAAGGATGGAGTGGCATTAATGAGCATACAGGAACTTAACAGCAAATTTATCGAGCAATACGGGGAGAGCACGGAGGAGGCGCGTGTATTCTACGCCCCGGGCCGTGTGAATCTGATCGGCGAGCATCTGGACTACAACGGCGGTTATGTGTTCCCGGCAGCACTGGATTTCGGAACAACCCTGATCGTGCGTCCGCGCAGCGACAGCAAGGTGCAGTTCGCTTCCACGAACTTCCCTTACACAGCTTCCATTGACTACAATGAAATCGGCAAAGCCAAAACCGGCGAATGGGTCGACTACCCTGTCGGCGTTCTGGTTGAGCTGGCCAAAAAGGATCTTCCGCTCTCCGGCGGCTACGACCTGCTGTTCCACGGCGAAATCCCGAACGGCTCCGGCCTTTCATCCTCCGCTTCCATCGAAGTAGTTACAGGCTATGCCTTCCTGTCCCTGCTGGGCGGAGATACCGATACGGTTGAAATTGCCCTCCTGTCCCAGCGTGCCGAGAACCAGTACGTCGGCGTCAACTCGGGGATTATGGACCAGTTCGCAGTAGCTAACGGCAAGCGTGATCATGCGATCCTCCTGATGTGTGACACACTGGAATACAGCCTGGTTCCATTTGCAACCGGGGCCTACAAGCTGGTAATCGGCAATACGAACAAAAAGAGAGGCCTTGTAGACTCCAAATATAACGAGCGCCGCAGCCAATGTGAAGAAGCGCTGGCGATCCTGAAGCAGGAAGTGCCTTCCCTGTCTTATCTGGCAGAGATGAAGCCGGAGCAGTTCGAGCTTCATCAGCACAAAATCGCTGATGAGACTGTACGGCGCCGGGCCCGCCACGTTGTGGAAGAAAACCAGCGTGTGCTTGACTCTGTAGAAGTGCTGAAGAACAACGATCTGAAGCAGTTCGGGCTGTTCATGAACGACTCCCACGTGTCGCTTCGCGACCTGTACGAAGTGAGCTGCGATGAGCTGGATGTAATGGTAGAAGAAGCACAGCGCATTCCAGGCACACTGGGCTCCCGGATGACCGGTGCGGGCTTTGGCGGATGTACAGTATCACTGGTTCATGAAGATGATGTAGAACGCTTCATCCGTGAGGTAGGCGAAGCTTACAAAGCAAGAACCGGCCTGACCGGCGAGTTTTATGTATGCGGCATCGGCAATGGTGTAGAAGAATTGGAAGGAGTGAAGTAAGATGGCAATTTTAGTAACAGGCGGAGCAGGGTATATCGGGTCCCATACGGTAGCGGAGCTGCTGGACCGGGGTGAAGAGGTTGTAATCATTGACAATCTGCTGACCGGGCACCGAGAGGCGCTGCTGGGCGGCAAGCTGTATGAGGGTGATCTGCGTGACAAAGAGCTCCTGGCAAAGCTTTTCTCCGAAAATAAAATTGAAGCAGTCATCCATTTCGCAGCCAGCTCCCTTGTCGGCGAGAGCATGAAAGACCCTGTTAAATACTACGACAATAACGTGTACGGTACGCAGTGTCTTCTGGAAGCCATGCAGCATGCGGGTGTAGACAAAATCGTCTTTTCCTCCACAGCGGCAACCTACGGCGAACCTGAGAAGGTGCCGATTGAAGAAAGCGACCGGACCGAGCCGGCGAATGTCTATGGTGAAACCAAGCTGACCATGGAGCGCATGATGGCCTGGTTCGACAAAGTGCTGGGCATCAAGTATGTGGCCCTCCGCTACTTCAACGCAGCCGGCGCACATGCCAGCGGCAAGATCGGTGAAGACCACCGTCCGGAGAGCCATCTCGTTCCGCTGGTGCTGCAGACCGCTCTTGGACAGCGCGAGAGCATTGCAGTGTTCGGTGACGACTATCCGACAGAAGACGGAACCTGTGTCCGTGACTATATCCATGTCAGCGATCTGGCTGACGCCCATATCCGCGCGGTAACCTACCTGCGCAGCGGCAGTGCCAGCAATGTCTTCAACCTCGGCAACGGACTTGGCTTCTCGGTGAAGCAGGTCATTGAATCGGCCCGCAAGGTGACCGGCCGGGACATTCCGGTTGTGATCCAGGAACGCCGCGCCGGTGACCCGGCAGTGCTGGTGGCTTCCTCGGCCAAAGCACGGTCGGTGCTGGGCTGGAATCCACAGAAGGCAGACATTGAAGAAATTATCCAGAGCGCCTGGAACTGGCATTCCGCCAATCCGCAAGGCTACGGAGAATAATACAGACAAGAGGCTACACCTGAATAAGGAGAATGGAGAGTTAACATGTCTAACGATAATACTGCCGCTCCCGCCGCAGAGAAGGCTCTGTATGCCATCGAACAGCTTGTCCTGTTCGCACAGCACCAGCAGCTGATCCAGCCGGCGGATGTGGATTACAGCCGCAACGAGCTGCTGGACCAGTTTGGCTTCAGCGAGCCGTATGCCGGAGCATTCAATGAAGCTCCGCTGGAAAGTCCGCAGACTCTGCTTGATGCACTGATTGACTACGGCTTCTCGATCGGCCTCATTCCTGAGAACACCGACACGTACCGCGACCTGCTGGATGCCAAAATTATGGGTCTGCTGATGGCCCGGCCGTCTGAGGTCAATGCCGAGTTCAAGAGCCTTGCCGCTGAGCAGGGAATTGCAGCAGCTACTGACCGCTTCTACAAGCTCAGCATTGATTCCAATTATATCCGGATGGACCGTGTCGCCAAGAACGTCTATTGGCTTCAGGATTCGCCATACGGCGATATCGAGATGACGATCAACCTGTCCAAGCCGGAGAAAAGTCCGAAGGAAATCGCGATGGCCCGGCTGCTTCCGCCGCCGGTTTATCCGAAATGCCAGCTCTGCCGCGAGAATGTCGGCTATGCCGGCCGGGTCAACCATCCGCCGCGCCAGAACCTGCGCATTATTCCGCTCGAGCTGAATAACGAGAAATGGTTCTTCCAGTACTCGCCGTACGTGTACTACAACGAGCACTGCATCGTGTTCCATCACGATCATGTGCCGATGAAGCTGACGAAGGATACGCTGAAGCGGCTGCTCTCTTTTGTAGAGTCGTTCCCGCATTATTTCATCGGCTCCAATGCCGATCTGCCGATTGTCGGCGGGTCCATCCTGACCCACGATCATTTCCAAGGCGGACGGCATACATTCCCGATCCAGAAAGCGCCTAAGGAGGACAGCTACACTCATCCTGCTTATCCCGGCGTTAGCCTGAGCATCGTGAAATGGCCGATGTCCGTGCTGCGTCTTGGCGGCAATGATCCGGCCGTGCTGCTGGAATGCGGAAACGCGCTGTATGAGGCCTGGAAGGGCTACAGCGATCCTGAAGCCGATGTACTGGCATTCAGCGACGTTGAAGGCGTACAGACACCGCACAACACGGTTACACCGATCGTGCGCCGGTCGGAAGACGGCGGCTTCGAGATGGATCTGGTGCTGCGCAACAACCGGACCAGCGAGGAGTATCCGGAAGGAATCTTCCATCCGCACCGTGAGATGCACCATATCAAGAAGGAGAATATCGGCCTGATTGAGGTTATGGGTCTGGCGATTCTTCCTGGACGCCTGAAGGAAGAGCTTGACGCTGTGGCCGGTATCCTGGCCGGAGATCAGGCGCTGCTTGAGGCGGTCAAGACAGAGGAAGGGCATGCGCTGGCGCTGCACGCCTTCTGGATTGACGAGCTGGTGGAACGTTTCGGCACAGGGCTTGCCCGTGAAGAAGCAGTCAAAACAGTCCAGAACGAGGTGGGCATCAAGTTCACACATATTCTGGAGCATGCCGGAGTGTACAAACGGACACCGGAAGGCCAGGCAGCATTCCGCCGGTTCGTTCAGAGCTTTGGTGCACAATAAATACAAGCATACCGGAATGTCCCGGCCTCTGATGGCGCGGGGCATTTCTTTATCCTGTACCGGAAGAGAAAAGATTCCAGTCCGGATTTGTATGCGGCCCGCCGGAGGTCTATAATATAATCCTGCATCCTATATTTGAATTAAATTAATGGAGGTTAAGACATATGCGCAAGTTTGAATTTTATAATCCGACCAAACTGATTTTTGGACAAGGTACGCTGCAGGCACTGCGGACGGAAGTGCCGAAGTACGGCAAGAATGTCCTGCTGATGTACGGGGGCGGCAGCATCAAGCGCAGCGGTCTTTATGATAATGTGCTTGCCGAGCTGAGCGCAGCCGGTGCTGTTGTTACAGAGCTGGCCGGTGTTGAGCCTAATCCGCGTCTGACGACTGTACATAAAGGCGTGGAGCTGTGCCGCGAGCACAACATTGAGCTTATTCTTGCTGTGGGCGGCGGAAGTGTGCTGGACTGCGCCAAGGCTGTAGCTGTCGGGGCAAAGTACGACGGGGATATGTGGGATTTCGTGGAGCGCAAGGCGGCTCCGCAGGATGCCCTTCCCCTGGGTACAGTGCTGACTATGGCAGCAACGGGCTCGGAAATGAACAACGGCTCGGTAATCACCAACGAAGTTACCAAGGAAAAAATGGGCTGGGGCAGCGTTCACGCCTATCCGGCATTCTCGATTCTTGATCCTGTGAACACCTTCTCCCTGCCGCGCGACCAGACAGTATACGGGATGGTGGACATCATGTCCCATACCCTTGAGCATTACTTCCACACCGACACCAACACGCCGCTGCAGGACGGCTTCTGCGAAGCGCTGCTGCGCACCGTCATCGAAGCGGCTCCGAAGCTGATCGAGGATCTGGAGAATTATGAGCTGCGTGAGACGATTATGTACTGTGGTACGATGGCGCTGAACGGCATGGTCAGCATGGGCTTCGCCGGAGACTGGGCCACGCACAATATCGAGCATGCTGTATCCGCCGTTTATGACATCCCGCATGGCGGCGGTCTGGCGATCCTGTTCCCGCAGTGGATGAAATATAACCTCAGCACCAACCCTGCCCGCTTCCGCCAGCTTGCCGTAAATGTATTCGGAGTGGATGCTTCCGGCAAAACCGACGAGGAAGCCGGACTTGAGGGCATTGAAGCACTCCGCAGCTTCTGGGATTCCATCGGCGCACCGAAGACGCTCGGCGATTACGACATCGACGACAGTGAAATCGGCAGCATGGCCGACAAGGCGGTCCGCTTCGGGCCGTTCGGCAACTTCCGCAAGCTGGACCGTGAGGATGTTGTAGAAATTTATAAGATGTCACTGTAAGAGCTGTCTTAACTCTCTTGCATTTGTCAGTGAAAAGGGGTGTCCCCTGGCCGTATCAATGGCCAGGGACACCCCTTGTTTATTGCGCTATAAGATATTACCAGATGTCTTCGGCATCCGCCGGCAATTCCCTGACCTGCTGCAGGTAAGCCGTCATATTCCTGTCCTCATGATCAGGATAAGTATAGGACAGCTTCGCTGCCACCTCTGCGGCGAGTGTCCGGAACAGCCCGCAGGCAGTAAATACAGCATCCCAGAAATGGTCGGGATTGCCGTCAGAATAAGTCTGTTCATACATTTCCCAGTACTGCGGCGGAAGCAGGCGTTTGAAGTATTTGCCCATTTTACCTGCGGAAATGCTGAAATCATGCCGGGTGCCGATCCACCAGGAGATCATGGTATCCAGCTCATCCCTTACATAATGCTCGAACATGTGCTTGGCATAGGGCAGCTCGTCGCGCCAGAGGCCTTTGGCCACATTTTGCAGACACCACCAGAATTCATTACAGGAACCCAGGTAACGCGCTTCCGATGGTCTTTTTACCCAGTAATCCATATCGGTTGGCGCCTCAGCCGGAGGCAGAATGCCGTCCTTATCCAGCAGAGGAACGGTGAGCTTATCAGCAAGGTATTCGTCCGATACGGCATCTCTGGAGAGCAGGGTAAGATCGATACGGTTGCCGTCACGGAAGAGCATCAGGTAAGCGTATCTGCGGCTGACATCGATTACACTGCCGGGAAACCAGTCATTTTGGTCCGGCTCCTGCATAATCAGCAGTTCACCGAATCTGCCGGTCCAGCCCCTGTCCTTTAGAAAAGATTCCGTCTCTGTTACCACGTATACAATATCGTAATCCTGAAAAATATCCTTCGGCGCATTCACGTTTGTTCTCGAACCGTTCATATAGACTGCCCGGATACGCTCATCCGCAGCTGCGGTTTCCACAATCAGACTCATCATTTCCTGCTGATTTCTCATCGCCATTTCCCCTTCTTTATTGTAAAAAAGTTCCGATTCACGCTCCTATAAGTGTATCATAGAGACAGGCGGATGACATCAGGGCGCACGCTTACATGAACCATTAATGAGATAAAAATCCAAGTATGTGAAACCAAGGACATGCTTTGTGCGTTTATATTGGTATGACAGTCCGTAACTACATGACGGGAGGAGAAAATTATGCAAACGCTATACTTGGGCTGTTTGGCGCTGGGCGTAATTTTTGCGGTGGTTAGTGTGCTGGTGGGGGATCTGATCGGGAATGCCCTGCACGGGTTATTTGATATCGTTTCATTTGATTTTCTGAACCCTACGGTACTCGCAGGCGGCATCACCGTCTTCGGGGGGGCTGGTGTTCTGCTGACACGCTACAGCGGGCTGGAAGACGGCGCAATTCTTGCCTTGTCCCTGCTGATAGCAGCCTTTATGGCAGTACTCCTGTTCCTTGCAGTCATCAAGCCTATGGATAAAAGCGAGGTGTCCACTGGCTTCTCGATGCAGGATCTGCCCGGCAGGATCGGAGAAATTACCGTTCCGGTTCCCGCGGCAGGCTACGGCGAAGTGATGGTGAAGTTCGGCGCAGGCAACAGCCTGCATACGGCAGCGAGCTTTGAACAGATGTCCCTGCCTGCCGGCAGCAAGGTGGTAGTGATTGAAGTAAGGGAAGGCGTCGCGCTGGTATCTGAATTTGAAGAGAGAAAAGGAGCGGATGTGTAATGTTCGGTGTACCTGATTATTTGTTTATTCCTGCAGTAGTTGTAGCTGTGCTGTTCGTTCTGGGGATTGCGTTCTGGGCCCGCTATAAGACAGTCGGACCGGATGAAGGGATGATTGTTACCGGTTCATTCCTCGGCAAAAATCACATTTCCGATGACGGCTCCGGCCGCAAGATCAAGATTGTACGCGGCGGCGGCGCCTTTATCCTGCCTGTGTTCCAGAAGGCCGAATTCATGTCGTTGCTCTCCCACAAGCTTGATGTAACAACGCCTGAAGTGTATACGGAGCAAGGCGTTCCGGTTATTGCGGACGGTGTGGCGATTATCAAGGTCGGCAGCTCGACCGAGGATGTCGCGACGGCCGCCGAGCAGTTCATGGGCAAGCCGATTGAAGCACTCAAGAGTGAGGCCCAGGAAGTGCTGGAGGGCCATCTGCGGGCCATTCTCGGCTCGATGACCGTTGAAGAGGTATACCGTAACCGTGACCGGTTTGCCCAGGAGGTACAAGGAGTTGCAGCGCGTGATCTGAAGAAAATGGGGCTGCAGATCGTTTCATTCACGATCAAGGATGTGCGTGACAAGCACGGATATCTGGAAGCGCTCGGGAAACCGCGGATTGCGGCAGTGAAGCGCGATGCGGAAATTGCCGAAGCCGAAGCGATGCGGGATGCGCGGATTCAGAAGGCCAATGCCGAGGAGCAGGGGCAGAAGGCGGAGCTGCTGCGTGATACGAACATTGCCGAAGCGTCCAAGGACAATCAGCTGAAGGTTGCCGCGTTTAAGCGCGATCAGGATACAGCCAAGGCGGAAGCCGACCAGGCGTATCACATTCAGGAAGCCCGGGCCAAGCAGACGGTGGTCGAGGAGCAGATGAAGGTTGAGCTGGTCCGCAAGGAGCGCGAAATCGACCTCCAGGCCAAAGAGATCCAGGTCCGTGAGAAGCAGTATGATGCCGAAGTGAAGAAGAAAGCGGAAGCTGACCGCTACGCTGTAGAGCAGGCGGCAGAAGCAGATAAAGCGAGACGGATGCGCGAAGCGGACGCCCTGCAGTACAGCATCGAGAAGCAGGCGCAGGCGACCTCGGAGCAGAAGCGGCTTGAAGGCCAGGCGATGGCCGATGCCGAGCTGGCCAAAGGTAAAGCGGAAGCCGAAGTTATCCGGGCGCGCGGTCTTGCCGAAGCGGAAGCCAAGGAGAAGCTGGCCGAGGCATTCCAGAAATTCGGCGAAGCGGCGGTGCTCGACATCATCGTCAAGATGCTGCCTGAGCTGGCCGGCAAGGTTGCCGAGCCGATCGCTTCCATCGACAAGCTCACTGTTGTCGATACCGGCAATGGCGAAGGGGCTGCCCGGGTCAGCAATTATGTGACCCAGCTGATGTCCACGGCACCGGAAATGCTCAAGAGCGTCTCCGGCATTGATGTAGAGGCGCTGATCAAAGGGCTGACCCAGAAATCCGTACCGGCATCGGGGGGAAGCCCGGTTCAAGTGGTGCCGGCCAGCCCCGCAGCAGTTAAAGAGCATAAGGAGTAAGCTTCACAGGCTCTGCCTGTGAAGGGATCATACCAGACTGTGCAAGCTTTTCACGCATGACAGCATTCAGGAATCAGCACGTCTCTAATCCGGGAAGACGTGCTGATTTCTTGATAGCGGTACCGACTGGGGGAGAACGGAATGGAGCTCATACTGGACAACATCAGGAAAAGCTACAACGATAAACAAGTGCTGAAAGGCGTCGATTTCACATTTGAAAAAGGAAAAATATATGGCCTCCTGGGCCGTAACGGGGCAGGTAAAACCTCACTGTTCAACTGTCTGAGCGGTGAGGTCCGGATGGACAGCGGCGGGGCCTTCCTTAAGAGGAATGAGGTCAGTCTGCCGCTCACCGAAAATGAGATCGGATATGTCTTCTCCCTGCCGATTCTGCCGGAGTTTCTGACCGGTTATGAGTTTGTGAAATTCTATATGGACATCAACCGGGATAAAATTCAGCCCGGACGGACTGTCGAGGATTATTTTAATATTATCTCTTTTGAGGAAGAGGACCGCCACAGGCTGATTAAAGGCTATTCCCACGGGATGAAGAACAAAATCCAGATGCTGTGCTTCATTATCACCCGGCCGCCGCTGATTCTGCTGGACGAGCCGCTGACCTCGTTCGATGTCGTTGTGGCGCTTGAGATCAAGAAGCTGCTGCGGGAGATGAAGCAGGATCATATTATTATTTTCTCTACTCATATTCTGCAGCTTGCCGCAGACCTGTGTGATGAGCTGGTCATTCTGAACAACGGTATCCTTCAGGAAATCCCGGCAGACCTGCTGCGCAGCCCGGAATTTGAGGAGAAGATTATCGCGCTGCTGAAGGACGGGAACAGCCATGCTTAGCACACTTAATACGATTATGGACATCCGGGGTGTATCCGGCGCCAACCGGATCATGTACTATTTCATGAGAATCCCCTGGCTGGGCACCCTGATGAAAGATAACGTATATTCCAACCGGACGCTCAAAAAGTCTTTCACGATCGCAGCGCTTATCCTGCGGATTCTGTACGGCTTTCTGACCAGATTTGCTTATCTGGGTCTGATTATCTATCTGCCGGTATCACTTGCCGGCGGTGACCTGACGCAGCCGCAGCAATACAATTTATATCTGCACATCCTGCTTCTGCTGAGTTTTGGGGTCAGCGCGGTGTCAAACGCAGTTATTCTGGAGCCTAAGCGCGACAAGTATATCTGTGTCAAGCTGATGCGCATGCCTGCCGACAAGTATATGCATGCGGTGATGGGACTCAGGGGCGTAAGCTTTTTTATTTATTTTGTGCCGGCGATGATGGTGTTTGCAGGTCTCTACGGTGCTCCGCTCTGGCATGGGCTTCTGCTGGCACTTCTGCTGACCTTTTGGCGTACAGCCGCTGAAGCGGTGCATTTGCGTATTTTTGACCGTAAGGAGATTGTAGTCGTTAAACAGAACGTGCTGGTCTGGTCGGTAATCGGAGCCGGATATCTGCTTGCTTTTCTGCCGCTCTATACAGGCAGTGCGCTGCTGGACATGGATGCTGTGCTGTTCAGTCTGCCTGCAGTTCTGGCAGCGCTGCTGCCGGGAATCATTGCCGCCGTTTATATTGCGAGATACCCGAGGTACCGCAGTGCGGTAGATGCCGTAACCGAAATAGATGACCCGCTGCTGGATATGGGACGCATGATGAAAGAGGCCAATCTGAAGCAGGTTGAAACCAAGGAACAGGATTTCTCGGCTGATCAGCTGCGGCCGGAGCAGTTCGCCGGAAAGAGCGGTTATGCTTACTTGAATGCGATTTTCTTTTCCCGGCACAGGCGGTTTCTGGTGCAGCCGATTCAGCGCCGGCTGATGATCATTGGCGTGCTTTTTGCCATAGGACTGCTGCTGCAGCTGGTCGCACCGGAGCTGTCTTCCCGGCTGGCCAGTTATTTGGTCAGGGCTTTGCCTGTGTTTGTCATCGTGATGAACTTTACCTCAATTGGAGAGCTGGTCTGCAAAGCGATGTTCTTCAACTGCGACCTTAGTCTGCTGCGTTATGGTTTTTATCGTGACCGCTCAGCTATTCTGAGCAATTTCCGCGTCCGGCTGCTGCGGATCAGCGGTCTTAATCTGATTCCGGCTGCGGCGATCTGTATAGCAATGAACCTGCTGATTTTCCTGTCCGCTGAAAGCTGGAGTGCAGCAGATTCGCTTATTTACAGCGCGACAGTGCTGGGACTTTCTCTCTTTTTCTCCGTCCACCATTTGTTTATGTACTATATCTTTCAGCCCTACAGCACCGAATTAAATGTGAAAAATCCGTTTTTCAGCATAGTCAACAGCATCATTATGGGTGTGGCAGTAATCAGTATGCAGTTTAAGGGCGCCCCGGGACAATTTGCGATGCTGGTGCTTCTGGCTGCTGCTGTTTATATGGTCATTGCACTTTTCCTGGTCTACAAATATTCATACAAAACCTTCCGGGTCAAATAAATGCTGCTTTCGAGACGCTCTTCTAATAACCTCATGTTGATGTTATGATGGTACCTCAAGTATAATTTACGCATGCTGCTAAGACAGACGGCTGCTTTGAAGCAACAGGTATTCAGAATTAAAAGAGGTGTCGGAATTGGGCAGCATAACTGTAGCCAAGGTACTCAATAACAATGTTATCATTGCCCAGCACCCCCAGTATGCCGAGGTAGTTGTAATCGGCAAAGGGATCGGGTATAACCGTAAAAGCCGTGATCAAATCACTCTGTCCTCTGTAGAGAAGATGTTTATTCTCCGCAACCAGGAAGAGCAGGAACAATATAAGCAACTGGTCCCCCAGGTGGACGAGAAACTGATAGAGGTTGTGCAGGAAATCGTTCTGCATATTATGCAGAGCAGCAACCAGCCCCTGAACGAGCATATCCATATTGCCCTGACTGACCATATTTCCTTTGCCATCCGGCGCAATGAACAGAATATCGCCATTCATAACCCTTTTCTGTATGAGACAAAAGAGATCTATCCGGAAGAATACAGGCTGGCCGAATATGCGGTTGAACGGATTAACGAGACGATGGCTGTCACGCTTCCTCCGGATGAGATCGGTTTCGTGGCGCTGCATATCGTCAGTGCGCTCAGTAACAGGCATATCTCCGAGGTGCGCGAGCATTCTCTGCTGATCGGGGATCTGGTGGCGATTGTGGAGGATAATCTGGATTACCGGATTCCGCGGGATTCGCTGGATTATTCGCGTCTGGTTACCCATCTGCGGTTCGTACTGGAACGGCTGCGCCGCGGGGAAACGGTTCGGGAGACATCTTCTCTGGATAATCTGATGAAACGGGAATACCCGGAGATGTATTCACTGTCCTGGAAGCTGACCAAGATTATCGAGCAGCGGGTCCGCATTCCTGTATATCCGGCGGAGGTCAGCTATTTAACGATCCATCTGCAGCGTCTTGCCCAGAAAAAAGAGGATGAGGCGGATATGGAGCAGCAACGGTAACCCTTGATGCTTTTAAAATTTATAATTGGATGCATAAAAATGAAGTGCACCAAATTTGCGCTTGCTTTCTTTTATTATCGGTGCTAAACTAATCCCTGTTAAGAAAGACCAACAGAATACCAACGTGTAACTGATACGATCAGGCATGAGTGATTTACAGTATTTATGGTTGTAATCCCCTAACTCGGGGTAATCTAACTTTAGCGTTAGATGACAACCTATATGCTGTATTGCTCATGCCTTTTTTGGCATTTTGTCTGGTGAGAAAATCATATTAAGGAAGTGAACCTATGTTCAAGAAGTTGTTTGGCGTTTTGCAGCGGGTCGGTAAAGCGCTTATGCTTCCTGTAGCCATTCTGCCTGCGGCAGGTCTGCTGCTCGGGATCGGCAACATGCTTGTTAATCCTGATTTCCTCCAATACGTTCCGGCTTTGGAGAACGATGTTGTTCAAGCCATTGCCAATGTATTAATGAACTCGGGACAGATTGTCTTCAGTAACCTGTCGCTTCTGTTCGCAGTTGGGGTAGCCATCGGGCTGGCCGGCGGCGAAGGGGTAGCAGGGCTTGCAGCTATTATCGGTTTCCTGGTCATGAACGTGACTATGGGGACCGTGCTCGGGATCAATGAGTGGGTGCTGAGCAAGCAGGACTTTGCGTATGCTAGTGTTTTGGGGATTCCAACACTGCAGACTGGTGTGTTCGGCGGTATACTCGTCGGGATACTCGCGGCGTCTATGTACAAGCGGTTCTTCCGTATAGAGCTGCCATCTTATCTGGGTTTCTTTGCAGGTAAACGGTTTGTGCCGATTATGACGGCTGTTACCTCGCTGATCCTCGGTCTTGCACTGACGATCATCTGGCCGCCGATCCAGCACGGCCTGAACTACGTATCACAGAGCATGATCAATACGAATCTGACGCTGTCAGCCTTCATCTTCGGGGTGATCGAGCGTTCCCTGATTCCGTTTGGTCTGCACCACATCTTCTACTCGCCGTTCTGGTATGAATTCGGCAGCTATATCGATAAAGCGGGTGAACTGGTCCGCGGTGACCAGCGGATCTTCATGCAGCAGCTTCGTGATGGTGTGGAATTCACAGCGGGTACTTTCACTACTGGTAAATATCCGTTTATGATGTTCGGACTGCCGGCAGCAGCGCTGGCGATTTATCATGAAGCCAGACCTGAGAACAAAAAGATTGTCGGAAGCTTGATGGTTTCTGCAGCGCTCACTTCATTCCTGACAGGGATTACCGAGCCGCTTGAATTCTCGTTCCTGTTCGTAGCACCACTGCTGTTTGCGGTGCATGCGGTATTCGCAGGCCTTTCCTTTATGACCATGCACATCCTGAACGTCAAAATCGGGATGACTTTCTCCGGCGGTTTCATCGACTATGTCCTGTTCGGGATTATACCGAACCGTACTGCCTGGTGGCTGGTAATTCCGGTAGGTCTGGTAATCGCGGTAATCTACTACTTCGGATTCCGTTTCGTCATCCGCAAGTTCAATCTTAGAACCCCGGGACGTGAAGAGCCTTCCGAGGGGACAGAAGAAACAAGCGGAGAAGCTGTTTCAACAAGCGGAGACGATCTGCCGCGCAACATTCTGGCAGCACTGGGCGGTAAAGAGAACATTGCTCACCTGGATGCATGTATTACGCGTCTGCGGGTTGAGGTTAAAGATAAAGCAGGCGTGGACAAGAACCGCCTGAAGAAGCTGGGGGCCTCCGGGGTGCTTGAAGTCGGAAATAACGTCCAGGCGATCTTCGGAACACGTTCCGATACTATCAAGTCGCAGATTCAGGATGTTATGAACGGCAGAACCCCTGCCGCAGCACCGGTTGCTCCGCAGCCTGAGCTTGAACAGCACGCCGGAGAAGAGGGTAAAGCGATCGTCCCAGAGGATATCGTATCTCCGGTTAACGGCGAGCTGATGGATATCACCCAGGTGCCGGATGCGGTCTTCTCGCAGAAGATGACAGGTGACGGCTTCGCCTTCCTGTCCGCTGACGGTAAAATTGCTTCACCGGTCTACGGTAAGGTATTCAATGTATTCCCGAGCAAGCATGCGATCGGCATTATGTCGGACGGCGGCAAGGAAGTGCTTGTACACATCGGCGTTAATACAGTGAAGCTGAAGGGCCAGGGCTTTACAGTGCTTGTCGAGGAAGGCGATCTGGTTGCTGCCGGACAGCCGATTATGGAAGTGGATCTGGAGTACGTGAAAGCCAATGCGCCTTCCGTCATTTCACCGGTCATCTTCTCCAATCTGCCGGAAGGTTCAACAGTAACCCTGAAGAAGCCTGGCAAGGTTGCCATTGGCGATAAGGACATCATCACCATCCAGTAAAATGTGCAATGGCGCAGCGCATCCATTATAATTTAGTGGAGGCGCTGCCCTCACATATAGATAAGCAACATACAACCATACCAAATAAACAGAAAGCGAGTTGGATTATTATGCAAAAAACTTTCAAAATTGTTGATGAAGATGGAATTCACGCACGTCCAGCAACTGCACTGGTAAATACAGCAACTAAATTCAAAGGCACTGAAGCATTTGCAGAAGCAAAAGGCAAAAAGGTAACCCTGAAATCTATCCTTGGCGTATTGTCCCTGGGCCTTGAAGCAGGCGACACACTGACCCTGATCACTGAAGGCGGCGAAGAAGCAGAAGCACTCAGCGCATTGCAGGATGTAATGATCAAAGAAGGGCTGGGAGAAATTAATGAGTAAAATTTCAGGAATCGCGGCTTCAGCAGGTATTGCCGTAGCCCGTGCATTTATCCTGGAACATCCGGACTATACCATTACCAAGACTTCAATAAGTGATGTGGAAGCCGAGCTGGCCAAGCTGCAGGCCGCCCTGGATAAATCCAAGGGTGAGCTGCTGGCCATCAAGGAGCGCACACTTGCAGAGCTGGGCGAGAAGAAAGCGGAGATATTTGAATCTCACCTGCTGATTCTTGAAGATCCTGAACTGATCAGCCCGGTAATGGACAAAATCCGTGAAGAAGCGGTTAATGCAGACTATGCGCTAAATGAAGTTGCTTCACAATTTGTATCGATGTTCGAGAATATGAAGAGTGCCTACCTCCAGGAACGTGCTGCCGACATGCGCGATGTAACTAAGCGCGTGCTGAACCACCTGCTGGGCATTCACTATATCAGCCCTGCCGAGATCAGTGAAGAGGTTATCGTTATTGCACAGGACCTGACACCTTCAGATACTGCGCAGCTGAACCGTAATTTTGTTAAAGGCTTCACTACCAATATCGGCGGACGTACTTCACATTCGGCGATTATGGCCCGTTCCCTGGAAATTCCGGCGGTTGTCGGCACCAAAAATGTGCTGTCGCTGGTTAAAGCAGGCGATCTGGTTATCGTTGACGGTTTGAGCGGCGACGTGCTGATCAACCCTAGCGAGGCTGAAGTGGCTGAGTACAAGACGAAGCAGGAAGCATACGACCTGCAAATCGCCGAGTGGAAAAAGCTGCGCGATGAAGCAACCGTATCTGCTGACGGTAAGCATGTCGAGCTGGCTGCCAACATTGGTACGCCTAACGATGTTGCCGGTGTTATCGAGAACGGCGGCGAGGGCGTAGGTCTGTACCGTACCGAATTCCTCTACATGGGCCGTGACAAGCTGCCTTCCGAGGAAGTACAGTACAATGCGTACCGCACCGTGCTTGAGAACATGAACGGCAAGCCGGTCGTTGTCCGCACGCTCGATATCGGCGGTGACAAGGAGCTGCCTTACCTGGATCTGCCGAAGGAAATGAATCCGTTCCTCGGATTCCGGGCAATCCGTCTCTGTCTGGACCGTCAGGATATTTTCCGCACACAGCTGCGCGCCCTGCTCAGAGCAAGCGCACACGGTGACCTGCGGATTATGTTCCCGATGATCGCTACCCTTGGCGAATTCCGTGCAGCCCGTGACCTCCTGCTTGAGGAGAAAGCGAAGCTGCGTGAGGAAGGCAAGGAAGTGTCCGACAACATCCAGCTCGGTATTATGGTAGAGATTCCTTCTACTGCTGTGCTGGCTGACCAGTTCGCGAAGGAAGTTGATTTCTTCAGTATCGGAACAAATGACCTTATTCAATATACAATGGCTGCCGACCGTATGAATGAGCAGGTATCCTACCTGTATCAGCCTTACAATCCGGCAATTCTGCGTCTGGTCAAAATCGTAATCGACGCGGCACATGCTGAAGGCAAATGGACCGGCATGTGCGGCGAAATGGCTGGTGACTCCACCGCGATTCCGCTTCTGCTGGGACTTGGTCTTGATGAATTCAGCATGAGCGCCACTTCCATCCTGCCGGCCCGCAGCCAGATTTCCAAGCTGTCTGCTGCTGAAATGAAGGAAATGGCTGCTAAAGCGCTGCAGCTCGGCACGGCCGAGGAAGTAGCTGCACTTGTACAGAGCAGCGTGAAGTAACTCTTTTTTAACCTTAAGCAAGATCCGTTTTGGCAAGTTCACTTTTCCAACTACTTTATGCCGGTCTCCTGACAAGGGGGCCGGTTTTTTGCTGTTCCATAAGCTGTCCACAAAGAGACAATCCGCAAGTACGGAACAGCAGCAACGAACAGGGTTCCGTATACTTAGAGCACATTCCTTAGGAAAAGGCGGAACTCTTGTGCGAAAATTACAGGCTTCTCAAATGTACCTGCTGCTCGTATTCACTATGGCATTTGCAAGCAGCACTATATTCACTACTTACAGCATTTATTATGTGACTGAGCTCGGGCTCCGTCCGTTTGAGCTGCTGCTGATCGGAACTGTGCTGGAAATCACAGTGCTTGTCTTTGAGGGAATTACCGGTGCGGTTGCCGATTTATACAGCCGCAGACTGTCCGTAATCATAGGCGTGACGGTCATGGGCTGCGGCTTCCTGCTGGAGGGAAGCATTGTCTGGTTTACGGGCCTGGGGACTGACGTGCCGGCCGTTGCATGGGTAATGGCCGCTCAGCTGCTGTTCGGGCTCGGCTGGACCTTTGTCAGCGGCGCGGACACCGCCTGGATTATGGATGAGCTGGGGGATGGAAAAGCCGGGAACCTTTTCATGCGTGCGGAAAAGGCTTCTCTTGCCGCCTCCCTTCTCGGTGCCGGAACCAGTGTGGGGTTATCGCTTGCAGCACCGAACCTGCCCTACATCGCCGGAGGTTTAATATATCTCATGCTGGGGCTTGTCCTGTCCCTCCTGATGAAGGAAACAGGCTTCGTCAGGGGGGAGCGGGAAGCAGAAGCTGCTTCGTTCAAGGCATGGGCGCGTACCTGGCAGAGCGGTGCTGCAGTCCTGATCAACAGTCCGGTGCTGCTCCTGCTGGCTGTGGTAACCCTGTTCAGCGGGGCAGCCTCCGAAGGCTATGACCGGTTATGGCAAATCCACTTAATAGAAGGAATCGGGTTTCCGGACAGTGTGATCTCCATGGCAGTGTGGTTCGGAATCATCAGCGCCTCTTCTACGCTGCTGGCAATACCTGCCGTGCATATGGCTGAACGCAGGATAGATATGCACAAGGAGAAGGTGCTCACGGCAGCTTTGCTGATGCTGACGCTGGTACGCATCGGGGCAATTCTGCTGCTTGCACTCGCACCGGGCTTTTATGAGGCAGTGGCTGCAGTGCTGCTTCTTGCGGTGGCAGGCGCTGTTAATGAGCCGATATACAAAACCTGGCTGAACCTTAGACTGGAGAGCAGGACACGGGCAACCGTATTGTCTCTGATCAGCCAGTCTGACGCGCTTGGACAGACAGCCGGCGGACCGGCAGTCGGTTATATCGGCAGCAGGTTCTCTATCAGAGCTTCATTGCTGGCGGCTGCTGCATTGCTGTTTCCGGTCGCCGTTTTGTTCGCCAGAGTGCAGCGCAAACACAGGCAGAGCCGGCCAGTATCTGCTGAATCAGACAGATAACAGCATTTTACTGTAGCCCTGTGGCGAATTATAGACTATACTTCCGTTAGATTGGCCTCCTTTGCTTTTTATCTTAAATAAATGCCATAAATTGTCGATATATGTTGTATAGGCAGCAGAATAGGCTGCTGGACCCAAACCTGTGAACATAGTGTTACATATACTATTTTGAGCCAAGTTATTAGCTTGAACTCAGGAATCAGGCACCGCTACACCCCGCTTGCAAATCAGTGCAAGTATGATTTTAAAATGATGTGGTAATAGTTGGAATTAAGTAAGGTGATCCGTTCACCGGTAAAATCCATGGTGGGCATTAGGATGGTGAGGATGTTATGAACAGTAACTATATGAATGCAGAGACAGTGCTCGAAACCTATGCAGGCAGTGATCTTGGCCTGACCTATACCGCAGCATACAGCCAGTTTAAGGTGTGGGCTCCAACGGCGTTTACCGTTTCACTCGTAGTATACGAGACTGGAGGGAACGGGACCGGATCGCCGGCGATATTCAAGAGGGACAGCGGACGGATTGTTCCGATGCAGCGCGGGGATGACGGCGTTTGGCAGGTACAGGTTACCGGGGATTTGAAGGGCAAATATTATATGTACCGTACGATCTTTGAGGATGGAACGATCAATGAAGCCGCGGACCCTTATGCAACCGCTGTTTCGGCCAACGGGCTGCGTTCGGCAATTGTGGACCTGCGTGATACGGATCCGGAAGGCTGGAGCGGGGATAAGTCACCACAGCTCCTGCATCCGGCAGACGCTGTCATCTATGAGCTGCATGTGCGCGATTTCTCGGCTCATGCAAGCTCGGGGATAATAAATAAGGGCAAGTTCAAGGCTTTTACCGAAACCGGTCTGCGTGATGCGACCGGAAATCCGCTGGGCATTGACCATCTGGCTGAACTTGGCATAACCCATGTACATCTGCTGCCGGTCTTTGATTACCAGACGGTTGATGAGCTGAATGGTGCAGGAGAGGGGCCGCGTCCGGATTATTATACGGATTATAACTGGGGCTACGACCCTCAGCATTACAATGTGCCTGAAGGCTCGTACAGCACGAATCCAAGCGATCCCGAAGCGCGCATCCGCGAATGCAAGGAAATGGTGCAGGCACTGCACAGCAAAGGCATTGCGGTGATTATGGATGTAGTCTACAACCATACTTATGGATTCGAGAAGGGGCCGTTTGAACCGCTGGTACCGGATTATTTCTACCGCCGGGACTACCTGGGACGGTTATCGAACGGTTCGGGTGTCGGCAATGAGCTTGCCACCGAGCGGCCGATGGTCCGCAAATTTATTAAGGATTCTCTGGCCTACTGGGCTTCTGAATATCATATCGACGGCTTCCGCTTCGATCTGATGGGGCTGATGGACAGCGTGACAATCCGGGAGATTACGGAGGAGCTGCGGCTTAACATTAACCCGAATCTGCTGATTTACGGAGAGCCCTGGACAGGCGGAGATTCCCCTCTGGCTGCCAAGACGCTCAAAGGCGTGCAGCGCGGCAAAGGTTATGCGGTATTCAATGATAACTTCCGCTCGGCAATCAAAGGTGATAGTGACGGCTGGGGCAGAGGATTCGTAACCGGCGAGTATGGCAAGGAGGGAGCGATAGCCTCCGGAATCAAAGGTGCGATTCATGATTTTACCGATTCACCGGTTGAGACGGTCAATTATGCGACTGCCATGATAATCTTAACCTGTGGGATAAAATATTGGCTTCCCAGGGTCTGAAGCAGGCAGCCGGCCTGCCGGAGCTGGAGAACGGAAGGCTGAAATACGGGGGATCTCTGGAGGAGGCTGTCGGTGCAGCCGATCCGTATTTTGCAGTCGATCCGCAGAATATTCTCCGTAATGAGACGGTGCGGCGCTCGCTGCTGGCTAACGGCCTGATCCTTACCTCTCAGGGCATACCCTTTCTTCATGCCGGTGATGAAATGCTGCGCAGCAAATACGGCGATCATAACAGCTACCGCAGCCCGGATGTCATTAATGCGATCCGCTGGGACCGGAAGCAGGCATTTATACCGGTGTTCCAGTATTACAAGGGCCTGATTGAGCTGCGCCGCAAGCATCCCGCTTTCCGTCTGCACGGTCGCCAGGAAATCGAACGTTCCCTTGAATTCCTCCGCTGCGACAGCGGTGTAGTGTCTTATATGCTGAAGGATAATGCAGGCGGCGATGTCTGGAACAATATCGTCGTTATCTTCAATGCCAATACGGAGACTATTACGCAGAGCCTGCCTAATACCGGCGGCTGCTGGAACATTGTGGTGGATCACAGCTATGCCGGAACAGAAGCCTTCCGGATTGCCGATAACCAGGAGGTTCAGGTTGAAGGCCTGTCAATGATGGTTCTCTATGACAGCTATGGTGAGCCTGCCCCAAGATCAAAAATCATTGAAGTCCATTATGACCGCCCTGACGGCGATTACCGCGGCTGGAATCTGTGGGTCTGGGGTACAGGCATACAGGACGGCCAGTGTGATTTCAGGCAGATGGAGAACGGGCGGGCTGTAGCCCGGATTGAAGCTGAAATAGGCGTGCAGTCCGTCGGCTATATTCTCAGACTGAATGACTGGGAAGAAAAATCGGCGGACGGCGACCGGTTCATTGACTGCTCCGGCAGCGAAAAGCTGATCAAGGTGCTGGTGCGGGAACGCCGGCCGGCCAGCCCCGGCAATGCCCATGATCCTCTGAAGCTGAGCAGTGGTCACACTGCTTAGAGGACTCAGCAGCCAGCAAGTCATTTCTGTTATATACCAAAAAGGCGCCCCTGCCGTTTCCGGCTTGAGGGGCGCCTTTTTGGTATACGCAGGTGCTCTATTTAGTCTGATCTGACACTTCCTCGTCGACCAGCTCATTGTACAGGCTGGCTTCGTTACCGCCACGATTTTTGGAGCGGTACATCGCCAGATCGGCTGCGCGGAGCAGCTCGTTAATGCTGGAGCCGTGCTGCGGATACAAGGCTACCCCGATGCTGGCTGAAGTGTGGAAGCTGGACCCGTTGTTCACCGACCATGTCTTGTTGAATAATTGCAGCAGCCTCTGCAGGATTTCATCCAGCATTTCGGGACTGGTGAACCGGTGCAGCACTACGGCAAATTCATCGCCGCCGATGCGGAAAGCCTGGCCGGTCCCCTTGACGGTCTGCTGCAGCTCGCGGGACAACAGCTGCAGGAACTCATCGCCGGCCAGATGGCCCAGGGTGTCGTTCAGCTGTTTGAACCGGTCGCAATCGAGCAGTGCCAGCGCAATTTCCTGTCTGCGCTCCTCCGGCTGGGTGATCAGGTTTTCCATATACATTTTGAAATGAGCCCGGTTCGGGATCGCCGTCAGATGATCGTAGAAGGCCAGCTTGTGCAGCCGTTCCTCATATTGCTTACGCTGCGTAATTTCCCGGGAGATCAGCATGAACTGGGCCGGGAAAACCTTGCTCCCGCTGATTGGCGATACCTTCGTCTCAAGCCATACCCAGTGTCCTTCCGAGGAGCGCATGCGCAGCTCGGAGATGCGGGGGCTGCCCTGTACAGCGCTTTTCAGCTTGGCCCAGGATATCTCCGCCTCGCGGATATAATTGGTGAGCGGAGAGCCTTTCTCCGGAACATAACCAAGCACGCCGGCATGTGAAGGCGAAGCATACAGGATCAGGCCGTTGGGATCGGTCAGAATAATGAAATCCGACATCGTTTCACCGATCAGCTGATACAGCGATTTTTCCTCCAGCATCTGGTTCTGCAGTGAAATCAGCTTGCGGCAGAGGTAGATAATGACCAGGATGAGTAGAAACAGGAACAGGGAGTAAACGGCAAAGAGAGCGCTCTTTTTCTCCCGGAATTCCAGGGTAATCTGCTGGGCGTAATTGCCGATCAGGTTTTCTGCCTCGTCCAGGCTGCTGCGCGTCTCCGCTAACTGGGTATTAATAAGAGTGGCAGAATAGCTGTCCGGCTTCCAGTCACTTTGTACCCGCCGGGAAATGAGATCACGGCCTGTGTCCTTCCAGGTCTCCAGGGAACTCTCGAAGCTTGCAAGCTTTTCCTTTAAATCACTCAGCAGAAGCTCGCTTTGCTTCATGCCGCTGTACGGATTGTCCAGGTTGTTAATATTATAGCTGGCCATAGTAAGGCGCTGCCGGATCTGCGAGTTGTTGTCTTCAAAATCCTGGGCGAACAGGCTGCGCTGCTCACTTGTAATGTTCGGGCTCATTGCCGCCAGAAGGGAGACTGCACCCTGGTAAAGGTCGCGGTCAGCGTTCAGAATCAGCTCCGAGTTCTGGTATACGTCACTGTACAGGGAATCTGAAAGCCTATTCATTGTAGCATTCAAGTACAGCAGGGAAGCAGTACTGATAACGACCAGAAGCACCGGGATAGCGGCAAATACAATAATCAATCTGCGTGTGTTGTTATTCTTGGATAAACCTGCCACTGTCATCCTCTCCCCGCATCAAACTTAAAAACTCATTGCTGTGTACAGAAAACATGCGGTGCTGTTCCACTGCGGAGCTAGCCCTTCAGGGAATGGAGGAGGGGTCATTCAAAAGTCACAGGAAAGCTTAGCTTCCGTACGATTAACGATTCTTCTCATCCGTCAGATTACCCGCTTCAACTGCCAAATGGGGCGGAATGTCTGCAGGCAGCATATGTATCACGATAACGTCTTACAACCGGAAATATGCGGAATTCCGGGGTTTCCGGAACTGCATACAACCGGCAAAGGGGAACGTATAAACAAATCTTACAACAAATTTTAAAATTATGTATTGAACCCTACAGACTATTTCTATTCCGGCCCTTGAATCCTATTACCCATCTTTTCTGTAAACGATACTCCTTCAGGCAGATAAAAAAAATCCGCAAAGCCAAGTTCAGGGGCTTTACGGATTGTGTACAGTATACGCCGGGGTTAATCGTTGCGGAGCGCATAGATCGGGCGCATTCTTGCCGCTTTGTTCGCAGGAATCATTCCGAACACGATTCCGATGATCAGCGAGAACGAGAAGGAGATCAGAACCATGTTCCAGGATGTCGCTACATTCATCGAGGTATAATTGCCTACCGCCCAGCTGGCTCCAAGACCCAGTCCGACACCGATCAGACCGCCCAAGCCGCTTAATACGACAGACTCGATCATGAACTGCATGAGAATGTTTATTTTCTTGGCGCCGATGGCTTTACGGATACCGATCTCACGGGTCCGCTCATTCACGGAGACAATCATAATGTTCATGATGCCAATACCGCCGACAAACAGGGAAATACCGGCAATCCCGCCAAGGGCGAGCGAAAGCGTGGCACTGGTTTCGTTAACGGTCTCCAGCATCTCCTGGGAATCAAAGACAGAGTAGGCATTCTCCGCCGAACTGAATTTGGCGTCCAGGGTGGATTCCAGCTTGGTTTTGACTTCCTCGACGTTCCCGTTGGAGGTCGTGGTAATAGTAATGGAGCGTACCCCTTTGCTCTGCAGGAACCGTTCTGCCGTGGAGATTGGAATCAGAATCTTCTCGTCACTGGAGCCGCCGCTGGTGCTGCCCTTGCTCTCCAGCAGGCCAACGATTTTGAAGCTCGTCCCGTTAAGCTGTATTCTTTCACCGACCGGGCTGTCAGTGCCGAATAAATCCTCAGCCGTGTCTGAACCGATTAAGGCAACCTTCTGGCGGTACTCGGTATCAATATCGAGCAGGAAGCGGCCGGACTGTACATGGAAATTCTGTACATCCTCATAGGCAGGCGTAATGCCTTCTACTGATACCGAGACGTTTTCGGTTCCGTGCTTGGCAGTAACATTGCCGCTGATGACAGGAGAGACATTCTCCACGCCTTCAATCTCTCCAAGGGCAAGCGCCTCCTCGTAGGTCAGGGAGGTGGTTGCCCCCCGTCCCATAATGCTAACTGTCAGCTGGTTAGTCCCCAGAGAGCTTAACGATTCCGTAATTTGTGAAGTCGTTCCCTGCCCTACAGAAACAAGTGCAATAACGGATGAAACCCCGATAATGATTCCAAGCATGGTCAGAAAAGCTCTCACTTTACTGCTGAGGATGCTCTTTATGGCCATTTTCATACTCTGATACAGCATCATTATCTGGCAATCCTCCGATCTTCAACGAGGCTGCCATCCTGGATGCGGATGATCCGTTTGGCCTGTTCGGCAATTTCGAGGTCATGTGTGATCAGGATGATGGTGTGTCCCTGCTCATTCAGCTCTTTAATCATCTGAAGAACTTCCTTGCCTGTTCTGGAATCAAGGGCACCGGTCGGCTCATCTGCCAGCAGGATCGGCGGGGTTCCGGCCAGTGCCCGGGCAATGGCGACACGCTGCTGCTGGCCGCCCGACAGCTCTGAGGGCCGGTGGTCGATCCGTTCTTCAAGGCCGACCCTGATCAATGCATTACGGGCAACCTCCCGGCGTTCCCGGTGGGAGACCCCCCGGTAAATTAAGGGAAGCTCCACATTTTCTACTGCCGACAGCTTGGGCAGAAGGTTAAAGTTCTGAAAGATAAAGCCGATTTTTTCATTGCGGATCTGGGCCAGCTTATTGTCCGACAATTTACGGACTTCCTGCCCATCCAGAAAATAATCACCTTCGTTGGCTATATCAAGGCAGCCCAGCATATTCATCAATGTGGATTTGCCGGAGCCGGAAGGGCCGATAATCGCCACGAATTCCCCGTGTTCAACCGTAAAGCTGAGGCCTTTGAGAATGGTCATGGATTCACCGGCCATGACGTACCGGTGAATCATGTTCTCGACCTTAATCAGCGGCTGCGTACTCATTGACGGCCACCGCCCATGCCGCTGCCGCCGCCGGATGGCGGGCCGCCTGTGCCGCCGCTAAAGCCGCCGCCGCTGAAGCCGCCTGTACTGAAACCGCCCATACCTCCCATGCCGCCCATCTGGGACTGTCCGCTGCTAGTGGAGCTGCCTGTGCTGATAACGGTCGGGATAACTACTTCATCGCCTTCGGACAGTCCGCTGACGATTTCAATGTTGCTCTCATCATGTATGCCGACGGTGACCTCAACCCGCTTCTGGCCGGAAGCTGTGCTTGAGCTGCTGCTTCTGCCGCCCATTTGCGCGCCGCCCGGGAAGCCGCCGCTTGGAGCGCCGCTCGGGAAGGTGCCTCCGCGGCCTTCACTGCCCCGGCCCTGCCAGCCGGAAGCGCTGCCGGCCGGAGCTTCACCGCCAGAAGCCTGTCCGCCAGCTGCACCGCCGCCAGAAGCCTGTCCGCCAGCTGCACCGCCGGCAGGAGCATCGCCGCCGGGCATTTGCCCGCCAGCTGTATCACTTGCTGCGCCGGTTTCACTGCCGTCACCTTCCGTTACTGGAACATTAACGTAATATTTTCCATTCATCTCGGATACGGCTTCGATCGGTACGGTTAATACATCGTTCTTCTCTTCAATGGTAATAGCCACCTCGGCAGACATTCCGACCAGTACACCTTCTGATTTATTCAGACCTACGGTCACATCAAAGAGGGAGACGCCATTGGAGGAGGTGCCTTCTTTGGCGATCTCAATGACTTTACCGTCAAACTCCTGGTCCTCCAGGGCATCGAGTGTAATGGTCGCAGACTGGTCAAGCTTAATATTCGGAATGTCCAGTTCGTCCACTTGAACAGTAACGCTGAGGTTTTCGTAATCGGTCATGGTGAACAGCTCCGAGCCGTTCTGGGCTTGTTCGCCGTCCGTAATATTGACTGCTGTAATCGTGCCGTCCATCGGAGCGGTCAACGGGCCTTGAGGAAGCATATCCTCCTCAAGGTCGGCGATGGATTCCTGCTGATCGGCTATATCGCTTTCCGCTTTTTCGATCGCTTTTTTGGCTGAAGCCAGCTCTTCCTCCGTAGCATTGTTCATCGCCAGCGTTTTGTAATTTTCCTGTTTGTCCGTAAGGTCCGTCTTCAGGCTGGTCAATGATTTCTCGGCTTCTTTCATTTTATCGCTCATGTCGCTGGCTACAAAAGTGATCAGAACATCGCCTTTTTTAACGACGTCGCCTTTAACCACCATAACCTGATCGACTTCCCCGGCTTCCTTGGTCCGGATGCTGCCGGTATTAATCGGTGATACCGAGCCGGAGCCTGACACTGCGTTAAGGATGTTGCCTTTTGCCACAATGGCGGTATTCAGAGGAGCCGCACTGGCCTCCTTGCCGGCATCCGGCCACAGCACATAGGCCAGCACGCCTGCGATCGCCACTACCGCGATGCTTGACGAAATAATCACTGTCTTTTTCTTATTCATTCGAGGTCCTCCATCTTGCTCCATATTCAAAACAAATAACTGCAGGTCAACAAAAATCAGGATACGCTGTCTGCGGTGGTATCGCCGGTGCTTGTGCTGCTGTCTGTAGCTTTGTCCTTGTCATCGTCTGTTGCCGAAGCAGGCTGGATAACGGTAATGTCATAGATCTGGCTTCCCAGCTCAATCCGCTGGCCCTGGAACTCATCGTACAGCCTCAGTCTGTAATTTCCGCCGTTCAGGCTCTTGAACAGTGTGCTGCTGATGGTCGTGGTGTACAGGCTGTTGCTGCCTGCGATCAGGTCGGTGCCAAACGTAAGCGTCTTTTCAAAGAATTGACCAAACGGATCAATAAATTGCAGCACCAGCTTATGGCCGTTAGCCCCGGTCTGGTAAGCGGAATCCTGAGCCAGGCTGTAGTTGATGGACAGGGTCAGGTTCGTGGTGCCGGCAGTCAGGCTGCTTGAAGAGGCGTTAACCGCAAGCGTGTAAGGGAACACCGATATGCCGCTGCTAAGATTCGTCTGCGGGGTAACCGTCTTGACATTCAAGGCCAGCGCTGTAGTATTCACGTATCCGGTAGCCTCCGTTCCGGCTGCAGCAAGCTTGCCGCCCGCAACGCCCTGTCCGATATAGAGCTGCAGGGAAGAGGTGTCCACTGTAGACGGCACATTCGCCGAGAAGGTGACCAGTGTTTTGCCGGCTGCGCCGGTAGGCAGCTCAGACTGATTAACATCAGCTTCAAAATATTGCCCGTCCGCCGTCCGGAAGGAGGCATACAGCCTGGCCAGGTTCGTCTGGCGGGATTCCTCGCTGTTCATCTCTACTTCGCTGTATACCGTCTTCGAGCTGCTGCCGGTATACACTGTAGTCAGCCGCTCCTGAATGCTTGCTTTTTTACCGGCTGCCGTGATCTTGAATGATGAACCTGCCGCCAGCGGACTAAGGCTGGTTACTGCCCCGTCGGTTGTGCTCAAAGAGAGGAACTGGCCGGTCGTTTCCTGGAGAATGATCTTGGTCTGGCTGTAGTCGAGCGTGTAAGGAATATGAGCCAATACGGTAAGCTGTGCACTTTCACCAGGGGCAAGAATGGACACGTCATTGTCAACAACGACCTGGGTTGAGGAGGTCAGATCATTCAAATCCGCTTTCAAAATACCTGTCAGCTTGGGCAGCGTGATCGTCTTGGAGGTGCTGTTCCGGATGCTTAGCCTGGCCTGGATAAGGTCCTCATCGCCCCAAGGCAGACGCTGCAGAGACTGCAGGGTAACGCCGAACGTCCCGTAATTGTTGATAACACTGGCCTCGGAGGTGATGTGAGTGTTGCTCTCGAGCTTATATGGAATTTTGAAATAGGCTACAGGCAGCACGATTTTGCCGGAATTATCTGCGGCGGCTGGCGGTATGACCTGAAGCTGCAGGGTATCCTGGGCGAGCTCAAGCGGAACGCTGGCGGTAAGCTCGATCAGCTTTTCTTCCAGCGGCTTCAGCGTAAGGCTGTTGAAGGCATCAGTCGTGACCGGGAAGGAATAGCCTTCCGCTGATTTGACCGAAAGCCCGTAAGCAGGCAAAGTTACAGCTGTGCTGCCTGTATTTTTGACCCGGAACTGGTACGTCCAGATTCCGTTCTCATTCTCGGCATAGACGGCCGCTGATTTCAACTGCATATCAACCACATTGCTGTCGATGGATACCTTTTTGATCGCACCGGCTGCGACAGTGAAGTCAGCAGTAACCGAAGTCGGCAGTGAATAAGAGGCCACCGGCAGGTACAGCTTGAGGCCATCATCCAGCTTGGCAATCTGCAGCTCCATTTTGGAGGTGTTCATGTACGCCGGGATTTCGGTCATGAAATACAGCGTCTTTTTTTGCTGCGGCTGAATCTTGTATTCAGAGCTGCTCTCATCCAGCGCAAGTGTAAATACCGAACCGCCGGAGGACTTAAGATACATGCTGTAGCCCGGATCGCTCAGTACCCTGGTACCGAGATTCGTAATGCTGTAACCCAATTTTGCATAGACTTTTCCGTTATATTTGTAGATTTGCAGCGAGCTGGCCTGAGTCATTACGGGAACGCTGCCCAGCTCGGTTTTCTTGCTCTCTCCCTGAAGCGCTGCGGCTGAATAGTTTGAAGGAACGGTAAACGTGCCGATCCGCTGCTCATAATTGGCTGCGCTGAAATTCCAGCCGTACATATTGATTTTGAGCCCTTTTACGCTGACGGCTTTGCCGATATTCGCGTAGTATGTAACACTCTTTGTTTCTTTCCCGGCGATTTTTTTGACCGTGCTGTCTGCGGAGACGGCCATTCCCTTGATCACGCTTCCCCCGGTTGTAATGACCTTAGAGAAGTAGTTGACCAGATTGACGCTTGTGCTTGAGCTATTGGTATAAGTAAGGGTATACGTTAAAATATTTCCGCTGTCCTGGGCGAACACCCGGGTATCGCTAAGCTTGACGCTAAAGGACGCTCCCAGATTCATCGGGCTCAGCTTGGCGAGCGTTGAGATTTCGGTTACGGCCGCCGTCGTTTTGACTGCTGCTGTGCCGGCGGCCGCATATGCTGCAGATCCCGTAAATCCGGGGAACTGGCTTGCGGCAAATGTGCTGAGTAATAACAGAACATAAGCCTTACTTCGTTTATGCATGAATTTCCCTCCCTGTTTAAAAACCGGCACTATCCTTTTTTTGCAGGAAAAAACAGGTTAGCCCGGCCTTACTAATTAGGAAAAATATCAAGATTCGCTGAATGTCCGCTGAAAAAAAACCGGCAAAAGCTTTTTGAAACTTAAAGGAAGATTAAAATCAGATAAAAATTTGCCTAATTTTAGATTCGCTTGTCAAAAGTCATATTTTTGCTTATACTATTGAGGCATATCTTTATGAAGATGAATACGTATAATCTGTACAAATGCAGTGATGGAGACAAGTACGCAGTGCCTGGCCAACAGGGAGGAGACGCCGGAGATTGAGAGCGTTTCTGGGAGAGCAGAGCTGCCGAAGTTCACTCCGGAGCAGTTCCCTGAATTTCATTCAGTAGGGGATACCGGCCGCAGACCGTTATTTCTGTTAAAGTGAGACATGTCTTTACCATGCCGTAAGAGGGAATACCTCTCTTAAAGGGATATGGTGCAGCTTGTCTAACAAGGGTGGTACCACGGTCTTTTCGTCCCTTTCCGGGAGAAAAGGCCTTTTTTTGTTGATCCGGTCCTGTTTAGAATGGAAGCCGGTTCAACATGTACAATACGATGATTAAAGGGGGCAGTGCATGCCATGAAAGAAAAGCTGGAAGCATTGAAGGTCGAGGCCTTGGCTAAGCTGCAGGAGGTTACCGATCCGCAGGCGCTGAATGATTTGCGTGTCAAATATCTGGGCAAGAAGGGTGAGCTGACTGAGGTTCTGCGCGGAATGGGAGGACTGAGCGCCGAGGAGCGGCCAGTGATCGGCCAGGTGGCGAACCTGGTGCGCAGCGCCATTGAAGAGATTATTACAGCCAAGCAGGAGGCCTTCCAGCAGCAGGAGACGCTGAACCGTCTGCAGGCTGAAAAGGTAGACGTTACCCTGCCGGGCCGCACTCTGCCGCAGGGCGGCATTCATCCGCTGAACCGGGTTGTTCAGGAGATCGAGGATATTTTCATCGGCATGGGATACAAGGTCGCTGAAGGTCCGGAGGTAGAAACAGACTACTACAACTTCGAAGCGCTGAATCTGCCCAAGAACCACCCGGCGCGCGACATGCAGGATTCCTTCTATTTAACAGAGGACCTGCTCATGCGTACCCAGACCTCTCCGGTACAGGTCCGCACCATGCAGGCGATGAAGGGCGAAACTCCGGTCAAAATCATCTGTCCCGGCAAAGTGTACCGCCGTGATGATGACGATGCGACCCACTCCTTCCAGTTCCACCAGATTGAAGGTCTTGTCATCGGCAGCAAAATCCGTATGAGCGACCTCAAGGGAACGCTGAACCAGTTCGTGAAGGAAATGTTCGGGCCGGCTACAGGCATCCGCCTGCGTCCCAGCTTCTTCCCGTTCACCGAGCCGAGCGTTGAGGTCGATGTCAGCTGCTTCAAATGCGGCGGCGACGGCTGCCGTCTGTGCAAGCAGAGCGGCTGGCTGGAGATTCTCGGCGCAGGTATGGTACACCCGAACGTGCTGAGAATGGGCGGCTACGACCCTGAGAAATACAGCGGCTTCGCTTTCGGTATGGGAGTGGAACGGATCGCGATGCTGAAGTACGGAATCGACGACATCCGCTACTTCTACACCAACGATATGGGCTTTGTGAAGCAGTTCAAGGGGATTTAGATTTTTGGCGGGTTGCGGCAGAAGAAGATTATTTAATTAGATAGGTTGAACTTGAAATTAAAATTAAGGGGAAAGTGACGGAAGGGAATTTTGGAACTGGAGGAGCGTCAGCGACCGCCTGAAAGCTTTTCGCAGAAAAGCTCGCTACGGAAGCATATGCTGTCTTCAGATTTCGACCGCGAATAGCGGTTCTAATCAGGAAATCTGAAGACAACAGCGGCCGGAGTCCAAACATTCTCTGGAGTCACGGCTATCCCGAAATTGAGTATTACTGGTTCGGCTATATTTTTAAACATCTTCAGTAAGCAGAACCGGCAGGTAGATAAATACATCTGAAACAAAAGGAAGTGAGCGGACATGAAAGTATCAACCGGATGGCTGACCGATTATATATCGTTAGAGGGAGTAACCGCTGAAGAGCTGGCGGACAAAATTACTACTGCAGGCATTGAGATTGACGGCGTGGAGCGCCGCAACAAAGGACTGTCCGGCATTGTAACCGGATATGTAAAATCCAAAGAAAAGCACCCGGATGCCGACAAGCTGAACGTGTGTATCGTTGATGCCGGACAAGGCGAAGACCTGCAGATCGTCTGCGGAGCGAAGAACGTGGCCGCCGGCCAGAAGGTTCCCGTTGCCCTCGTTGGCGCCAAGCTGCCGGGTCTGGAGATCAAGAAGGCGAAGCTGCGCGGCGTTCTGTCACAGGGCATGATCTGCTCGGCCAAAGAGCTGGGCCTGAACGACAAGCTGCTGCCGAAAGAGCTGCAGGAAGGCATTCTGGTGCTGCCGGAGAACACGGAAGTCGGCCAGGATATCCTGAAGGTGCTCGGCCTGAACGACGAGATTCTGGAATTTGACCTGACACCGAACCGCTCCGACTGTCTCAGCATGATTGGTGCAGCGTATGAAGTGAGCGCCATTCTGGCCCGTGACCTGAAGCTGCCAGATCCGGCTGCGGAGCTGGTTGAAGCAGGAGGCAAAGCGTCCGACTCCATTTCCGTCCAGATCGAGAACGAGGAATTCTGCAGCCACTATGCGGTGCGTTATATCTCCGGAGTGAAGCCTGCTCCATCGCCGCTGTGGATTCAGAACCGCCTGATGGCTGCAGGAGTGCGCCCGATCAACAACATCGTTGACATTACAAATTACGTAATGCTGGAATACGGCCAGCCGCTGCATGCCTTTGACGGTGATAAAGTGGAAGGCGGCGTGCTGGGAGTACGCTTTGCCCGTGAAGGCGAAGTGCTGACCACCCTTGACGGCCAGGAGCGCAAGCTGGAGCCGCAAATGCTGGTCATTGCCGATGGAGCCAAATCGGTAGCCCTGGCAGGTGTAATGGGCGGACTGGACACAGAAGTAACGGCAGAGACCGTTAATATCGTTCTGGAGTCGGCCAGATTTGAAGGCGGCACCGTACGCAAAACTTCCCGCCAGCTCGGCCTGCGCTCGGAAGCCTCCCTGCGCTTCGAGAAGCAGGTTGATCCGAAAGCGGTCATTCCGGCACTGAACCGCGCCGCAGCCCTGATCGCCCGTTATGCAGGCGGCGCAGTGCATGAAGGCATTGTGCAGGCAGGCAGCGATTCTGCTCCGGAGAAGATCTTGACGCTCTCGCTTGAGAAGCTGAACGACTATCTGGGTACAGAGCTTTCACTCCTTGAGGTAAAGACCCTGTTCGGACGACTGAGCTTCAAGTGCGGCGATGCCGCGCAAGGACTGATTGAAGTACAGGTGCCTTCCCGGCGCGGAGACATCAGCTATGATGTGGACCTGATTGAAGAGGTAGCCCGTTTGTACGGCTATGATAATATTCCGACAACCCTGATTGAAGGGGTTACGACTCCGGGGGCACTGACACACAAGCAATCCGTACGCCGTGAACTGCGCCGTATGCTGGCTCTTGGCGGATACCAGGAAGTAATGGGCTATTCCTTCATCCAGCCGGAGCAGAGCAAGCTGTTCCCTTCGTTCTCCGCAGGCGAGCAGGCTGTGAAGCTGGCAATGCCGATGAGCGAGGAGCGCAGTGTGCTGCGCACCAGCCTGCTGCCGCAGCTGCTGGATATTGCCCTCTATAATACGAACCGCCGGCAGAGCGATCTGGCGCTGTTCGAGATCGGCAATGTGTTCTTCACTGACGAAGAACAGCTTACCCGCCAGCCGCGTGAGCTGCCGGTACTGGGGCTGCTGCTGAGCGGAACCCGTACAGCCAAACAGTGGAATATAACGGCTGAACCTGTTGATTTCTTCGATCTCAAGGGAGCGCTGGAGAGCGTATTTGCTTATCTTGGACTCACCGGACGTATTGTATATGAAGGCAATGCGCCGCAGGACTATCATCCGGGCCGTTCCGCTTCCATTTATCTGCTTGAAGGAGCAGGACGTACGCTGATTGGCACAATGGGCCAGCTTCATCCGGAACTGCAGCACAAGCTTGACCTTGAGGATACCTATGTTGCTGAGCTGCTGCTGCAGCCGCTGTATGACAACGCCCGGACTAATCTGCAGTACAGTGAACTGCAGCGCTTCCCGGGAATGGAGCGGGATATTGCCGTTGTTGTCGATGAGGCTGTTCCTGCCGGCCATCTGCTGGACGTTATCCGTGAGAACGGCGGAACGCTGCTGCAGAACGTACAGGTGTTCGATGTCTATACCGGCGGTAAAATGGAGAGCGGCAAAAAGAGCGTGGCCATCTCCCTCCTGTACCGCCATACAGAGCATACACTGACGGATGAAGAAGTATCGGAAGTGCACGAAAAGGTCGTTTCCGCACTTCAGCAAACTTTTGGTGCAGAATTAAGAAAGTAGCAGGAATTGTGCAAAGCCGCAGCGAATCCAATTAGACCGGGATTCGCGCGGCTTTTCCTATACACATCTTTGAGTACAAAAGTGCGGGGTACCGGCAGAATTTATCCAATAAGACGGTTGTTTTGCCAAATGTCCAGAAATCACGATACAATAGGAGCAGGGCAATCAGCTTAGAATCCGCACACATACAAAGGAGGGCACAACTGTGGCTATGGACCGGACCCGTGTCGCCGTGGAGATATATGGAACTTCCTATAAATTAGTCGGAAGCAGCAGTGAATATATGAAACAAGTCGCCCGTTATGTGGACGAGCATATGCACGCTATTTCAAAATCCCATTCCAGACTGGATACCCCGCGGATCGCGGTGCTTGCAGCCGTACATATGGCAGAGCAGGCCATCCAGGTTCAGGACTTCAAAAATGAACTAAATATGCTTACCGGAGAGCGCACCGAACTGCGGGTAGAGGTGTCACGCCTTCTGGAAGTCCAGCGCGAACGGCAGGAAGAATATGAACGGCTAAGGGAGTCGGCCAAGGCGGAAGCCGCCCGGCTGGTCGCTGAAGCTGAAGAGGAACGCAAGCGTCACCTGGATAACCTGGAGCAGGAACGTAAGGCTCATGCCGAGCAGCTGCAGCAGGCGGAACAGGCGGCGGCAGCTGCCCGGGAGATGCTTGCAGAAGAGCTGCAGGCCCGCGAGGCGGAGCTGCAGGAGCTGCGCAAGGTCTATGAGCAGGAGCAGGCTGTAAGCCGCGATGGCCACAGGCAGGAGCTGGCGGCACTTGATGAGGCACGCATTCAGCAGCTTGACGAATTGAGGGCGGCGCATGCAGAGGAGCTGAACAACCTCCGTGAGACACTGCTCCAGGAGAAAGCGGAAACGCTGTCTCAGCTGGAACAGGAGCTGGCACAGACCCGGGAATCGCTCGGCGGGGAAGTTGTAGAGATCCGCACCGTGCTCAGCAAGGAGCTTGCAGATACCAAGGCAGCGCTTGAGAAGGAGCTCAGCGGGGAGCGGGAAGCACTACAGAAGGAGCAGGCCAAGAACAAGGAGCTCCGGCAGTCCCAGGGCACGCAGGAGCACCGCCACAAGCAGCAGCTTCAGGAGCTGGACAAGCAGCTTAATGAGCTGCGCGGAGGTACGGGACAGCTTCAGTCACGGCTGCGTGCAGCCGAAGCAGGGCTAAAGAGTGAACGCGATGCCCGTCAGAGTCTGCAGGCCGAGTATGAAGCGGCAGTTGCCCGGGGAGAGAAGCTCGCCGAGGAGCAGCGGACTTCAGCCGAGCAGCTTGCGCTGCTGAACGGGCAGCTGGAAGAGCTGCATCAGCGTTATGATGAGACGCAGAACGATGCGGCCGGACTCAGGGATGCCCTGCAGTCGGCAGAGGAGCGGCTGAGCCGCTCCGGGGAAGAGCTGCAGTCGGCAACTGAGCTTGCGGAGCTGGTCAACGCGGAGCTGGAAGAGCTGCGTCAGCGCCATGAGCAGGAGCAGAGGGACTCAGCTGGTCTGCGCCAGCAATTTGAGCAGGCAGGCCAAGAGGCAGCAGAGCTGCGCAGTCTGCTGCAGGAGAAGGAAGCCGCGCTCGGCGAGGCTCGCAGGGAACTGCAGTCGTCCGCAGAGCTGCAGACGCTGCTGAGCGACGAGCTGGAAGAGCTGCGCCAGCGTAATGAGCAGGCAGGCAGTGAAGCAGCGGAGCTGCGCAGCGAACTCGGAAGAGCCGGAGCTGAGCAGAGCCGTCTGCAGGATGAGCTTGCCCGTACCGAAGCAGAGGCGCGGAACTGGCAGGAGCTTGCCGATAAGCATATGGCAGATATCGGCGAACTAGAGATGAGCCTGCTGGAAGCGGAAGAGCGGGCAGATTCGCTGCAGCGCGGGATAGAAGCTCTGCGCAGCCAGGCTCTGGAAATGCAGCAGAAGCTTGAACGCGAGGCCGGCCTGCGGTCGGAAGCCGAGCTTGAGTCTTCCGCACAGCGTGAAGACGCGGCGGAAGTACGCAAGCAGCTTGCGGCTTTGCGCAGCCGGTACGAGGACTTGATCGCACAGTATGACGACCTGCTGCAGGACAAAGAGCAGCTGGAGGAAAGATACAACCTGCTGGAGGCCGAAACCGAGGAAACCGCACGGCGCTTTGAAGAGCTGTCCGAGGCTGCCCGTGAAGCTGCAGCGGCAGCTGCCGGGCAGGAGGAAGCCATCCGTGAGGCACGCGAGACTGAAGCGTCCTGGAAGCAGCAGTATGAAGAGCTGCGGCAGCGGGAAGCCCAGTGGAGCGGAACGGAAGCCGCTCTGCGCGAGGAAATCGAGATCTGGCAGCAGGAAGCCGGGGAGGCAGAGGCACAGACCAAAGCGTTAAGCGAGAAACAGCGTGAAGCGCAGCAGCAGCTGGATGAGATCGGGGAGCATTTTGAACTGGCCCAGAGCCAGCTCCGGCTGATGCAGGCGCAGTTCGAGCTCAGAGAGGGCGAGCTGGACAAGCTGGCCAAGGAACACCGTGAGCTTCAGGCGGAATATGCCAAGCTGCAGAATGAATATAATGAATGGATTCAATTGATCGAGCAGGACAGTTGAATGGCGGATGCATGACAAAACGGATGCTGACCACTATGGGCAGCATCCGTTTTTGTGCATTACTCCACTATTACCCTGGCGCTCATGGCGCTGTGGCCGGAGCCGCACATAATGGCACAGGTCATTTCATATGTTCCCGCTTCCTCAGGAATGATTACCTGCGAGGAGGTTTTGGCGTCTAATCTCAGTTCAAGCTCAGGTACAAGAATGCCGTGGTTGCCGCTTTCATTTTTAAAAATGATTTTTACCGGCACGCCCTTTTTCAGATGATATTCTTCCTGGTCAAAGCTGTAGTTCGTTGCTGTAATCGTGAGCTCATCTTCCGCCGCGATAGCGTTTTCAGATGATCCGCCTGAAATGGAGGAATTCTCCTTCCCGCTGCCGCAGGCAGACAGAAGGATCAGGCAGAGAATCGACAGCAATAAGGCCGGCTTTTTGATCATGGACATCCTCCTCAGGTATATTTCCCCAATATCATAGCTTACTTTTCGCTGGAAGTCTTTCATAAACCTTGAAAAAATACCGGACAGTAGAGAACGTCGTTGTTTGTCGAATCATGCAAATAAATGATGCAAAGATAATTCAAATTCATTATAATAAAAGCTATTATATATCGGTTAAAAGTAGGGGATCTACATTAATATAGCAATTGATCAACAAAATGCGGAGATGTGGCACCGCAGAATATTAAACGGGTACTGGGTGCTTGTCCTGTTGATGCTGGCAGCCCAGTTTATTTTTGTGCTCTCCACCCACATGCCTGAGGTAAAATCGGCTATTCTGCCGGGTAAAGGGCATTTATTCGTTGCCTGCAACATTATGATTGTTATCGCGATGATTCTGGCAGAAATGTGGCTACGCACTGCCGTTCTGTATCAGAAGCAGGCTGTAGTCGGCTGCGGCTTCATTGTTTCCTATTTAATGTATTTTGTCCTCGAGCCGTTTGTGGACGGGGCACAGATGACCCTGATGATGCCGATTATGATATCGCTGATTTACTTTGACCGGAAGCTGCTGCATTATCTGGGTCTGTTCAGTGTTGTTTTTTATGCTGGCGTTTATTTCGGGCTGGAGCGCACAATGCTGGATAAGCCGATGCTGGAGTTTTTTATGGTGGAATGTGTGTTTATTGTGTTTGTGGTCATGTCCCGCATGGCAATCATCCGCGCGCGTGAGGTCCGGGACCATCTGGAGCAGCTGACCAAGTCGGAGCAGGAGCTGATGGTAGAGCGGGCAATTTCGGATAAACTGCTCAAAATTGATGCGCTGACCGGCCTTTATAATCATAAAACCTTCCATGAATATCTGGATTCGCTGCTGGAGCAGTGTGAAAGCAACGGCCTGCATCTGCAGCTTGCCCTGTTTGATATCGATAATTTCAAACGTGTAAATGACACTTACGGCCACTGGGTCGGCGATCTTGTGCTCAAAGAAGTAGCGGGCCAGGTGAGGGCAATGATTGGACTGAACGATTTTGCTGCCAGATACGGCGGGGAGGAGTTCGCGGTTATTTTTACCGACAAAAATGTTCACGAAGCCTATGCGGCTGCTGAGGAGCTGCGGCTGGCAATCGGCCGGATGGAGCATTCATATGCCGGCGGGAAGCCGATTACGGTCAGTATCGGATTATGCGATTATCAGCTTGGCGACGGCAAAGAGCTGCTGTTCCGCAAAACGGATAACGCTCTCTACGCTGCCAAACACGGCGGTAAAAATGCTGTTGTGACCGCCTCCCATTCACATAAGGAAGAAACTGTATATGCCTGAGAGGATTCACAATAAACCCCCTGTTTCCGGATAGAGCCGGAGAAAGGGGGTTTCGTTGTCTGCTTGCAGCAGGGGATTATTTACCGGCTTCAAACGGTGTGGACACCGGCAGGAACAGATCTATGATCCCGATGACCAGTGCCGCCAGCAGGGCGCCAAGAATGGTTACACTGACTCCGCTTACGACAAACTGGGCGATCCAGATGACCAGAGCGCTGACCAGAAAGCCGACAATACCGCGTCCGAACGGGGTTGCTTTTTTGCCGAAGATTCCTTCAACCACCCAGCCGAGCAGTGCAATCACCAGAGCCAGAATCAGTGCGCTCCAGAACCCGCCGACTGTAAACTGCGGTACAATCCAGCCGACAACAAGCAGTACAAGGGCTGCTACAATGAAACGGACTACATGACCTAAAAATCTCACTGGAAAAACCTCCTTTGGCCTTCGCATAAGGATATGTGCAGTTGTTATTGTGGCCTTAGGCCGGCTTTTCTATGCCCAAATAGCGTAAATGGGCCGAATTAGGTATAATGTAAACATCTATGAAGGGAGCTGTGACTGTAATTGGACGACAAAATTTTGCATACGCTTGAATATCGCAAGATTTTAAATAAATTGATGCAATATACGCAGACCCCGATGGGGAGGCTTGCCGCAGAGGAGCTGAAGCCTTCCGGTGACTTTGAAGGGGTGAAAAGGCTGCTTCAGGCCACGGACGAAGCGGTCAATGTAGACCGGCTCAAAGGGATCCCTTCCTTCGGGGGAGTAAGCGATATCCGGCCTGCGCTGAAGCGCGCATCAATTGGTGGGATGCTCGGAACGTCCGAGCTGCTCTCCGTAGGCAACACCATTGGCGGGGCGCGCAGAGTCAAGCGGTTCCTTGCGGCCATGCATGAGGATGAGAAGATCGATATGCTGTATGCCTTAAGTGATCTGCTCTCCGAGCAGAAGCATGTCGAGGATGCCATCCGCGCCTGCATCGACGAGGACGCGAATGTACTTGATTCGGCAAGTCCGGAGCTGGCTAATATCCGCCGGGAGCTGCGGGGCGGAGAAGCGCGGATCCGGGAGAAGCTTGATTCGATGATCCGCTCGTCCTCTGTAGCCAAGATGCTCCAGGACCAGCTTGTGACCATCCGCGGTGACCGGTTTGTCATTCCGGTCAAGGCGGAATACCGCTCGCACTTTGGCGGGATTGTGCATGACCAGTCAGGTTCAGGAGCTACGCTGTTTATTGAGCCGGAATCAATTGTAGCGATGAACAATAAGCTGCGGGAAACCAGGCTGCGCGAGGAGCGTGAAATTGAAATCATCCTCCACCGGCTGACGACCTGGTCGGCGGTATTGCTGAGGAGATGGCTTACGATGTCGATATTCTGGGCCAGCTGGATTTCATCTTTGCCAAGGCCCGGATTGCCAGGGAAATGAAGGCAACCCAGCCGCGGATGAATGACCGCGGTTACCTCAAGCTGCGCAAGGGCCGCCATCCGCTGATTCCGGCGGAGCTTGTAGTACCGCTTGACGCCGAGCTGGGCAACCAGTACAGCTCGATTATCGTGACCGGTCCGAATACCGGCGGTAAGACGGTTACGCTGAAGACAGTGGGGCTGCTCAGCCTGATGTCCATGTCCGGCTTGTTCATTCCGGCGGAGGAAGGCAGCCAGATGTGCGTATTCGATGCTATTTATGCGGACATCGGGGATGAGCAGAGTATTGAGCAGAGCCTGAGTACCTTCTCAAGCCATATGACCAATATTATCTCCATTTTGAAGCGGATGACTCCGAAGAGCCTTATTCTGCTGGATGAGGTAGGTGCCGGAACAGACCCGGCGGAAGGCTCGGCACTGGCCATCGCCATTCTGGAGCATATCCACCGTACCGAATGCCGGATGATAGCGACAACGCACTATAGCGAGCTCAAGGCTTACGCCTATGAACGCAAAGGTGTCATTAATGCCAGCATGGAATTCGATGTGCAGACTTTGAGCCCGACTTACCGCCTGCTGATCGGTGTGCCTGGACGAAGCAACGCTTTTGCGATTGCGGAACGGCTGGGTCTGCCTGGCGCCATTCTGGAGCATGCACGCGGTGAAGTGAAGGAAGAGGATCTGCGCGTTGAGCATATGATTGCATCCCTGGAGGAGAACCGGCTTACCGCGGAGCAGGAGCGTGAGCGGGCTGAGGTGATCCGCCGGGAAGCGGAGGAATTCCGCAAGCGGCAGCAGCTTGAGCTGGAGAAGCTGGAAAGCCAGCGCGACAAGCGGCTGGAAAAGGCAGAGAAGGATGCCAGCGCGATTCTCGACAAGGCGCGGAAGGAAGCCGAGGAAATTATCAGCGATCTGCGCCGCCTGGCTATGGAGGAAGGAGCGTCCGTCAAGGAGCACAAGCTGATTGAAGCGCGCCGCCGCCTGGATGAAGCAGAGCCGGCACCGCGCAAAAAAGCAGTGTCCCGCGCTGCAAAAGCACCGCGCCAGCTGCAGCCGGGCGATGAGGTGAAGCTGCCGAGCGTGAACCAGAAGGGTTACATCGTGGAGCTGAGCGGAACCAAAGAGGCGGTTGTGCAGTTCGGCATTATGAAAATGAAGGTCAATGTGAGCGATCTCGAGTTTTTGGCATCCGCTCCGGATCAGCCTGCGCCTGCACTGCGCCGGGCAACGACGGTCAAGCGTACCCGTGATGAGAATGTCCGCAGCGAGCTGGATCTGCGCGGAGCCAACCTTGAGGAAGCGATCATGGAAACGGACCGTTTTATTGATGAAGCGTTCCTGGGTAATCTGGGACAGATTTATATTATCCACGGCAAGGGAACCGGCGTATTGCGGACAGGAATCCAGGAGTATCTGCGTAAACATAGACATGTCAAAAGCTACCGGCTTGGAAATTACAACGAAGGCGGCGCGGGTGTAACCGTGGCTGAGCTTGAGTAGCGGGGAAGCACGGCAGAAAGAGGGGAATTATGCAAGGAAATATTGATCTTTTGCTGGATCATCCGCTGGGCGCATTGCTCGGCTATTTCACTGTAGCCATTCTGGGTCTGGTAATCTTCCTGTCCTTCTTCGAAATGGTGACCAAGTATAACTGCTGGGAGGAAATCCGCAAGGGGAATCTGGCGGTGGCAATGGCTACCGGCGGCAAAATTTTCGGAATCTGTAACATTCTGCGCTTCAGCATTCAGGCGGGAGCCTCGATTTATGAGACGATGAAATGGTCGCTGGTCGGATTTTTACTGCTGCTGCTCGCCTATTTCCTGTTTGAATTTCTCACCCCCGTTTTTTCGATTGATGATGAAATTGCCGCGGATAACAGGGCTGTCGGGTTCACAGCACTGCTGATCTCGGTCTCGCTGTCCTACGTGATTGGCGCCGCGATATCCTGACTTAGGAGTAGAACTGATGAAAATTCTGATCCGGGTGCTGTTTATCTCCGCCGTAGCTTTTTTGGCAGCAGGTATTTTATATCTGGTGATTAACTGAATTTTATATGTGAGGTAAGAAGGAGACAGAAACAATGGAAACAACTGTATGCCCGTGGTGCCATACTGAAATTGTGTGGGATGAGGAATTCGGGCCTGAAGAGACGTGCCCCCACTGTAACAATGAGCTTAGCGGCTACCGTACGATTACCGTAGGCGTGGATGATCTTGAGGATGAAGAGCCGGAAGCCGTGGAAGATGCGGAAACGGACGAGATCAGTAACGATAATTTGTGGGACGATGATGATAAAGAAAGCGTAGTACCGATCTATAATACGCTTAGCCAGTTTGGCGAAGAGTATGACCTTCAGCAATATGAGCAGAGCGTAGCTGCGGTTCTGGCGGCTCAGCTTGAGGCGCCGGAATGCCCGCAGTGCCACGAGCTGCTGGTGCTGGCCGGCAAGCAGCCGGTAGACCAGTTTGAGCCATCAGCTTCCGAAGCGCTGGCCGGTCCTGTACTCAAGGCACCGTTCTCGCTGAATCTGTACGTCTGTCCTTCCTGCTTCCATGTGCAGCAAAGTCTTGCCCAGGAAGACCGTATTCAGTTTGTGCGTAATCTGAGCAGCGGAAAATAACTTAAATGTTTATAATCCGTCCTTCTGCCGGACAAGCTAAACCGGATTGGTTGTCCAGTCCAGACAGATGGCAGGAGGGCGTTACATTGAAAAAAACACCAGAAAACCAGGCGGCTCTGCTGCTTGCGGTGAACGGATTAAATTTGCTGGCCAGTGTGCTGGCGGGTACTTTTTTGAATGTGTATTTATGGAAAGCCCGTCAGGATTATGGCATGATCGGCTGGTTTGCGTTCAGCCAGCAGGTGGCGGTGGGCCTCAGCTTCTGGCTGGCCGGTAAATGGGTCAAGGAACATAATAAAATGAATGCCCTGCGGCTGGGAATTACCGTTTCGGGCATTTTTTATTTGCTGGTGCTGTGGACCGGGAAAGCTGCCTCAAGCTACATTTGGCCGCTGGGCTTGACGCTTGGCGTAGCCATCGGTTTATTCTGGCTGTCCTATAATATCATCTATTTCGAAATAACGGATGCACAGAACCGTGATTATTACAACGGCTGGATGGGACTGCTTGGTTCACTGACCGGTATTGTCGGCCCGTTTCTGTCTGGCTGGCTGATCTCAAGGCTCCAGGGGCAGCGCGGATACCGGGTGGTGTTCATCGTATCGCTCTGTATCTACGCGGCTGCAGCTGTGCTGAGTTTCTTTCTGAAGAAGCGAAAAAGCGAAGGAGCTTATCTGTGGCTGGAGCCGTGGAGAGAGCTGAGGCGGAGCGGCAGCGCATGGCGGCCTGTTGCCGGCGCACTGGTGTTTCAGGGCATACGGGAAGGTGTCTTCTCCTTCCTCATCGGTCTGCTGGTTTACATTGCAGCGCAGACAGAGAGCAAGCTCGGGCAATTCGCGCTGATCACTTCCTCGGTCTCCCTGGTCAGCTATTATGCGGCCGGTAAATGGTTCAGGCCCCGATTCCGCTCCGCAGGCATGCTTGCAGGCGGAATCCTGCTGGTGGCGGTGATCGTGCCGCTGCTCTGGAAGCTCAGCTACGGTACGCTGCTGCTCATGGGGATCGGAACTTCACTGTTTATTCCGTTATACATGCTGCCGATGACTTCAATCAGCTTTGACCTGATGGGCGAAACGGCAGAAAGTGTGAGTAAACGGGTAGAATGGGTGGTACTCCGGGAGCTTAGCCTGATGAGCGGGCGGCTCCTGGGTATCCTGGTGTTTATCGGTGTGCTGTCAGTCAGCCGCTCAACGCAGGTTATTATTGTTCTGTTGCTGGCGCTTGGCACAGCTCCCCTGGGCAGCTGGCTTGTACTCCGCCGCAGGCTTCACCGCAGGGAGGCCGGCGATATGTCATAATGGGAGCAGGACATGCCGGAGAGGACTTATCATAAATGGCGAGAAGAAAAAGAATCGGTTTAAGAACTAAGGTTGCTGTGATGGTATCAGCGGTGGTGCTGGTGGTGCTGCTGATGCTTTATTTTATTTTCAGAAATCAGATTATCCCGCAGACCCGGCATGCACTGGAGGACAAGGCGTATGCAATTGCCCGCACCATTGCCCTGATTCCGCTGATCTCGGAGGGCCTGAGCACAGGAGACAGCAGGGAAATCCAGGCCTATACCTCCAAAATAACCCGGCGCAATGATATTATGTTTGTAGTTGTCATTGATATGAACAGTATCCGTTATTCACATCCTGATGCTTCGCTAATCGGCAAACCGTTCGTCGGTGGCGGCCAGCAGGCAGCCCTGCGCGGCGGGGAGAGCATCTCGGAGGGACAAGGCATGCTCGGGCGCTCCTTACGCGCCTTTGTTCCAGTGTATACGAACAGAGGCCATCAGGCAGGCGTTGTTGTTGTGGGACTGTCGATGGAGCGGGTGCAGAAGCTGGTCAGGCAAAATGAATGGACCCTGGTTGCCATCCTGCTGTCCGGTGCGGCTCTCGGGGCCGGCGGGGCTGTAATACTCGGCCTGAAGATTAAGCGTATGATCTTCGGCATGGAGCCTGCCGATATTTCGCAGCTGCTGCAGGAGCGCAGCGCCATGCTGCAATCCATTCGCGAAGGCATTATTGCAGTGGACGATAAGGGTATTATCACCATGGTCAATGTAGAGGCTGAACGGCTTCTGGCTAAAGCCGTATTGCCGGCAACGGCAACACCCGGAAGATCAGCGCGTACTGGCCGGAGCTCAGACTGGAGCAGGTGCTGGCAAGCGGTGAGGCCTGGCAGGATCAGGAGCTGGAGCTTAACGGTATCACATTGCTGGTCAGCCGGGTGCCGATCCGGGTGAACGGTGAAATTGCCGGGGCGATTGCCACCTTCCGTGACAAAACCGAGCTGATTGTGCTGGCGGAACGCTTATCCGGCATCTCCGTATATGCAGATGCGCTCCGGGCAGGCGCGCATGAGTTTATGAATAAGCTGCATGTCATCATGGGCATGACGCATATGGGCCTCTATGAGGAGCTTGAGCAGTATATTTCGGGAACAGTCAGCAATTACCAGAACGAGATCGGTTCCATTACACGCCAGATTAAAGACCCGGTGATGGCCGGGTTTCTGCTGGGCAAGCTCAGCAGGGCGAGGGAGGCCGGAACAGAGCTTGCGCTGTCTGCAGACAGCTATTTACCGGAAGCTGCTGATCCGCAGACCATTCACGAGCTGATTACCATTGCCGGCAACCTGCTGGACAATGCAATGGATGCGCTGGAAGGGCAGGCGGTCAGGGCAATTGAGCTCGCTTTTACCTATGAAAGCGGGATTCTTAGCTGTACTGTACAAGACAGCGGGCCGGGAATTCCGGACCAGCTGCAGCAGCAGGTTTATGTGCAGGGGTTCTCCACTAAAGGGGAAGGCCGCGGATTCGGTCTTTATCTGGTGCGCAAAAGCGTAGAGAAGCTCGGAGGCAGGCTTGAAGTCCTTTCCCGGGGTGTGGATGGAACAAACGGGACGGGAACTACTTTTGCCGTAGAAGTGCCGTATGCTGTAAAGGATGAGGAGAGCATATGAACATTAGAGTGCTGATTGTTGAGGATGACCCGATGGTAGCCAAATTCAACCGCCATTATCTGGAGCAGGTCGAGGGTTTTGAGTGCGCGGGCTGGGTTACCTCGGGCGTTGAGGCTGCCAGAGTGCTTGCCGAGCAGGAGATTGATCTCGTGCTATTGGACATCTATATGCCCGGGACGAACGGCTTGCAGCTGCTGTCCTCCCTGCGTGAGCAGGGGAGCACAGCCGACATTATTATCATCTCAGCTGCCAGCGACAATGCCAGCATCCGCAAAGCGCTGCAGCTGGGAGCCGTTGATTACCTGATCAAGCCGTTCGAATTCGCCCGGTTTCAGGCGGCGCTGACAGCATACAAAGAGGATTACTTCGCCCTGATGAAGCAGGAGGAGCCGCTCAGCCAGGAACAGCTCGACAAGCTGCTGCGGCCTCATAGCGGAACGGAAGAGGAGAAGGGTGCAGCTTTACCGTTGCCCAAAGGGCTGTCCGAGGGAACGCTGGCAAGCATCTGGAGCATTATCCGGCAGCTGGACAATCCCGTGTTCTCCACTGAGGAAATTACCGCAGGAGCTCCCATTTCCCGGATTTCAGTCCGCAAGTATCTGGCTTTTCTCAAGGACGCCGGGGTTCTCGGCATGGAGATCGGCTATGGTGCGGTAGGACGCCCGGTTTATATGTACACCGTAACGCCTGATGGTCATGAAATTATTGGAAAATATATTAGCGGCAGCGGCCGGTAAAAGTATAAAGGACCCTTTTGGGGTCCTTTATCTTATGTCCGCGGATAAAGTGCGGAATTTTGCTGCGGGCCATGAGCTGGTGCGGGGCTGATCCGGCAGCCAATAGAGGGAAAAATCCCTCTAATGGGCCTCGGCCAGGCCGACCCGGCAGCCCGCCCAAGCCCCGGGCTCCATACACCGCTCCCTCCATGCACCGCTCAGCATGCACGCTCCCTCGACGGGCACCCCACGCGCCGTTCACCCCGCAGCCTGCTGCAGCGTAACCTTAATCTTGCGGATCCGCCGCTGGCCTACCTCATGGACAGAGAAGATATATCTTCCATAGACAAATTCGGGCTTCTCATGGGAGGAAGGAATACGGCCGATCTGGCCGATTACGAACCCGCTGAGCGTATCATAATCCTCCACCGGCAGTTTCGCCGTGAGCACCTGCTGCACCTCGCGCAAACTCATGGTACCGTTGAACAAGTAAGCCTGGTCGTCAAGCTGTGTATATTCTTCCTCATGCTCGTCATATTCATCGTAAATATTCCCGACAATCTCCTCGAGCAGATCCTCCATCGTCACGATCCCTGCAGTCCCGCCATACTCATCCACCACTACGGCAAAATGCACACGGTTCTGCTGCAGCTCCTCAAACAGCTCATGTGTTTTTTTCGAAGCGGGAACAAAATAGGGACGGCGGGCCAATTCCCGCAAATTCCATGAACCGCCGCTGCCCCCGTTTACAAACCGGATCAGGTCTTTACTGTGCAGAATGCCTACAATGCTGTCTATATGGCGGTCGTACAGCGGAAAGCGGCTGTAACCCTCCTTCTCAGCGGCCAGGGCGACTTCCTCCGGAGTAGCCAGTACAGAAAGCGCCACAATATCGGTACGGTGAGTCATAATATCCGATACCTGCTTATTGTCAAAGTCAAAAATATTGTTAATCATCAGCTTTTCCGCAGCCTGAATCGTCCCGAGCTGTGCCCCGCTGTCCAGCATCATCCGGATTTCTTCCTCGGATACCTCCTCATCCTTCTCATTCGGGTCCACACCGAATAACCGGACCAGCAGATTAGTGGAGGCTGTTAATAATTTTACAAAAGGGGCAGCTATCTTGGACAGCAGGTTGAGCGGTGATGCAACAAACATGGCGATGGTATCGGCTTTTTTCATGGCTACCCGTTTCGGGACAAGCTCTCCCAGCACAAGTGTGACATAAGAGAGAATCAGGGTGATAAAAACCAGGGAAACGGTATCCAGAATATTGACTGCAACGGGAACGCCGAGCGAAACGAGCAGGGCAGATAGGTCCCCGGCAAAATTTTCGGCAGCAAAGGCGCTCGCCATAAACCCGGCAAGGGTTATCCCGATCTGGATCGTTGCCAGAAAACGGCTGGGCTCTTCAAGCAATCCCTGCAGGAGCTTCGCTTTGGCGTTGCCGTCCTGTGCCATCAGGCGGATTTTGTTGTCGTTCAGTGAGATCAATGCCATTTCGGATGCCGCAAAAAAAGCGTTAACAAAGATCAGCAAAATAACAACGGCTAGCTCAATCAAATTACAAGCACCTCCCGGTATTGTGAAATAACAGCATTTGCGGATGTTATCCCATATATATACTTAACCTGAAACCCGCCCGGGCATTCCCTCAGGCTCTTTACTTACTTTAGTTACAAAACGTTTTCTTTAATTACGTAAGCTTCCAAAGACGCCTCCGCACAGCTATGATTATTGTGAAAATATGCACAAGGGGGCAACGGTTACACATGAAAAAGAAAACAGCAGCCGCTCTTCTTCTCATTCTCTCCGTTATTCTTGTTATCGCGGGATGCGGTAACGGAAACAACAGCACTAATACGGACAATAATGCAAGTGGGAATAAGAGCACTAACAGCGCGGCAAGCGCAACGGAAGCGCCAAAAGAGGCGGAAGCCGTGTCCGGGGCATCAGTCGCCAGCTATACACCACTGGATCAGTTAAAAGAGAGCTACGACATTATCATCGTCGGTGCGGGCGGCGCCGGTATGACCGCTGCGCTTGAAGCGAAGGCGAAAGGGCTGAACCCGGTTATTTTTGAAAAAATGCCGGTTGCCGGCGGGAACACGACTAAATCCTCCTCCGGGATGAATGCTTCCGAGACCAAGTTCCAGAAGGAGCAGGGCATCGAAGACAGCAATGATCTGTTTTATGACGAGACGCTGAAAGGCGGTCATGACACCAACAACACAGAAATGCTTCGTTTCTTCGTCGACAATTCCGCAGCAGCCATTGACTGGCTCGATTCGATCGGCATCCGGCTGAACAATATTACCATCACCGGCGGCATGAACGAGAAACGCACACACCGTCCGGAAGACGGCTCGGCTATCGGCCAGTACCTGGTAAAAGGACTGGTGCAGAATGTTCAGGAGCAGGGGATTTCGCTGTTCGTGAACGCTGATGTGAAGGAGATTACCCGGCAGGACGGCAAGGTTAGCGGTGTGAAGGTCTTGTTCAACCAGGCAGATGAAAAAGTCATTACAGGTAAAGCGGTCGTTGTAACAACAGGCGGCTTTGGCTCCAACATGGATATGATTACCGAAGTAAGACCGGATCTTGAGGGCTATGTTACCACTAACCAGATCGGCAGCACCGGCGACGGGATCAAAATGATTCTGGCGATGGGTGGTACAACCGTTGATATGGATCAGATTCAGGTTCACCCGACTGTACAGCAGGAAAAATCTTACCTGATCGGCGAAGCGGTCCGCGGTGAAGGCGGTCTGCTAGTCTCAAGCGAAGGCACACGGTTCACTAATGAGCTGGATACGCGTGATAAAGTAACAGCAGCCATTAACAGCCTCCCTGAAAAAGCGGCCTACCTCGTATTCGATTCCGGCGTAAAATCACGCGTCAAAGCCATTCAGCAGTATGAAAAAATGGGCTTTGTTATCCAGGGTGATACAGTCCAGGCTCTGGCTGAGGCGATGCAGGTACCTGCCGACAAGCTGCAGGCGACAGTCGACACATGGAACAGCGCAGTAGCAAGCAAGAAGGATGCCGAGTTCGGCAGAACAACCGGGATGGATCATGACCTGTCCGCCGGACCGTTCTATGCCATCAAAATCGCTCCGGGGATTCACTACACCATGGGCGGCGTAAAGATCAACACGAATACCGAAGTGCTGGATAAAGACGGCCAGCCGATCACTGGCCTGTTCGCGGCAGGTGAAGTTACAGGCGGTCTGCACGGCCAGAACCGCATCGGCGGAAACTCCGTTGCCGAAATTATTATCTTCGGACGTCAGGCCGGCATCAAATCTGCAGAATTTGTACAGGCGCAGTAAGGGATTCAGCTATCTCCACACTCGTCTTTGCGCAGATAAATCAAACAGCAGGAGTTCATGCTCATACGAGCAGGGCTCCTGCTGTTTTTGTTGGCCGGAACATACCTAAGAGGCATTAGTCATTACGGCTAAGCTTCCACGGCAGGAGCAGGCGATGGCTTGGTGCTGCGCGTCAGAGAGAACAGCTCGAGCTCCGGCCGTCGGCGGCCGGCAAGCGTATCGGCCAGCAGCTCAGCCGCAATCATACTGTAGACTGTTCCGTTGCCGCCGTAGCCTTCGATGAAATAGCAGTGCGGATAATCCGGATGCGGGCCTATAAACGGGAGTCCGTCCCGGGTGGTTCCAAAAAGAGCACCCCAGGCATACTCCGCCTCAACGCCTTTAGCCTCCGGAAACAGCGCTTCAACCTCCTCCAGCAGACGCCGGCACTGGGAGAGCACCCGGACCTCGCGCCGCTCCGGATCGGTAAGCTGCTCATCCTTGCCGCCGGCAATAATGCAGTTGTCGGGTGTGGTCCGGAAATAAAGATAAGGCCGGGCCGTTTCCCAGATCAGGCTCCGTTCATGCCATTTTGGCAGCTTGGCCAGCGGCCGGGTCTTGATGGCATACGTGTTGATGAGCTCAGCACCCCGGTCCTTCTTCATCTCCTGTGTCTCATAGCCCATGGCGAATACTACCTTTTTGGCAAAAATCCTGCCCCGGTCTGTATAACAGGTAACCCCCTCAGCGTGGTACTCATAGCGGACGGCACGGGTATGCTCATATATACGGACACCGCCGGAATGAGCCTTGTCGATCAGGCTATGGACCATGCGGAACGGGTTCGTTTCGGCATCCCCCTTGGAGTACAAAGCTGCCGGCTTGGAGAAGGAGTAATGAGCCCCGACCTTGTCTGCATCCCAGAATTCCGAATGAAATCCGTGGGCTGTCAGCGTTTCATGCTCTTGCCGGAGCAGCGGAACATCCTCAGGCGTGCTGGCGTAGAGCAGGCTGCTGCGCGGGATAATCCGGGCCTCAATATCAAGTTTCCCAGGCAGATCCAGAATGTTATCCAGGGCTTCCCGGCATAATTTATAGAATAATACGCCGTTTGCTTCACCGAATGTATTGATGCAAGCGGTCAATGATTTGTCATTGGCGATCTGCAGCAGGCCGGTATTAGCATGGGAGCTCCCGCCTGCGATGTCTCTTTTGTCGATTAGAACTGCAGAAGCCCCGCTGAGCGATAAACGGTAGGCCATCATGGCTCCGCCCATGCCTCCGCCGACGATCAGGCAGTCACAGGATACATCCTCTTCCAATGAAGGATAGACAGGCCGGTTTTTAAAAGTGGCTTCCCAGGGCATGTGTCCGCTGTTAAGTCTCATGTGTATCTCTCCTTAGTGAGATTCCGATAAAGTAGTATTGGCTGTCCTGTTTGCGCTGATACAAAGGATACAGGACCATTTTATTCTGGCAGATACGTTGCAGAAGCTACATAAACCATAAGCTGCAGCGGCATAATAAGGACTGCTTGTACATTAAGAAGGAGGGAATTACAGAATGCATTCAAATCAAATGCAGGCGCTGAGCGGCAAAGAACTGGAATACATCGCCGACTCCATTTCCAACGAAGATCTGCTTATCAAACAGCTGGCTGCAACCGCAGGTACAACCCAGAACCAGACGGTTCAGCAAATCTGCGTCCAGCAGATTCAGAGCCACACTCAGCACATGAATACGCTGATCCAGCTGATGCAGCAGCATCAGCAATATGCACCGACACAGCCGCAATAATGACATGAACTTCTTTTAGCCAACAATCTATATACAAAAACAGGAGGTAATGCTAGTGTACGCTCAAAACGGAACTGCATTTATGGCAGACGAGGACTTGCTGAATACTGTGCTTGCGGATTTGAAGCGCACGGTTCGCGAGTATACGACCGCTGCAACCGAATCGAATTGTCCGACTGTCCGCCGGGTATTCAATGATTTGACCATGGATACTCTCCGCCTGCAGGGGGATCTGTATACCCAGATGTCACAGATGAACATGTATACTGCGCCGGGAAAAGCGCTGCGCCAGGATGTGGACAAGCAGATCCAGACTGCACATCAGACGCAGGCAAAATGCCAGCAGTTTGTGCAGCAGAAAACAGGCGGCGCCGGAGCATACAACCAGGCTGCGGGAATACCGGTGCATCAGCCGAATGTGCAGAGTCACAACCCTTACTATATGTAAACCTGCCCGGCAGGCGGTGAAGCACAGCTTACGCCGCTGCCTTTAGAGGCTATACACAGTCCGTTCACACCGGGAATCCCGGCAGAACGGGCTTTTTCTGCTGCAGAGGATAACGGCGGAGCCCATGGATGAATAAGCTGTACAGCCGGCATCCGGTCTTGTGCAGGGTTATTTTGTTTGCAGAAGCGACATTTTCGTGTCATATTAGTATTAAACTCTTTTCGCTGTGCCGCGCTGAAGAATTTAGGCCGGCAGGCGAACTATCCGGGGGGAAGGCATGAAGGAAATGGACGAATTAAAGAGGAAAGTGCTGGAACTGCTCAAGGAGGACGCCCGGAGCTCTGCGGCGCTGATGGCGACCCTGCTTGGAGCGGAGGAAGAAGATGTCAAGACGGCGATTGAGCAGATGGAAAAGGATCATGTCATCGTAAAATATGCGACTGTCGTGAACTGGGATAAAGTGAGCGATGAGCGTGTAACCGCACTGATCGAGGTGCAGATTACGCCTGAGCGCGGCCGCGGCTTTGAAGGCATAGCGGAGCGCATCTATCTGTATCCGCAGGTGAAATCGGTCTATCTGATGTCCGGCGCCTATGACCTGCTGGTCGAAGTGGAGGGACGCAACCTCCGCGAGGTCGCCAATTTTGTATCCGAGAAGCTCTCGCCGATTGATTCGGTGCTTTCAACCAAAACCAACTTTACGCTCAAAAAATACAAACAGGACGGTATCATCTTTGAAGAGCATGAAGAGGACAATCGTCTGCTGATATCTCCGTAAAGGAAGTAATCATATGATCACGAATAATCAGAAGCAGACCGGAGAATCAGGCAAATCCATGAATTCCTATCTGGCGCCGCTGGTTCAGCAGATCCAGCCGTCGGGGATCCGCAAGTTTTTTGATCTGGCCGCAGGCAGCAAGGACATTATTTCACTCGGTGTCGGCGAGCCCGATTTCAAGACGCCCTGGCATGTCAGGGAAGCCTGCGTCTATTCATTAGAGAGAGGCTTTACCGGTTATACTTCCAATGCCGGGATGCCCGAGCTGCGTGAAGGGATTGCGAATTACCTGCATTCCCGGTTTGCAGTTACCTATAATCCCGCCAACCAGATTATCGCAACGGTAGGCGGCAGTGAAGCGATTGACCTGGCGCTCCGCGCCCTCATCTCGCCCGGAGACGAAATTCTGATTCCTGAACCGTGTTATATCTCCTACTCACCGATTACATCCATCGGCGGGGGGATCCCGGTCGGAATCGAAACCTTCGGCGAGAATAACTTCAAGCTGACAGCGGCAGATCTTGAAGCCAAGATTACACCACGGTCGAAGATCCTGATCCTGTGTTATCCGAGCAATCCTACAGGTGCCATTATGACCCGTGAGGACTGGGAACCGATTGCCAAGGTAGTCGAGAAGCATGATCTGATTGTCATCTCTGATGAGATTTATGCCGAGCTGACCTATGGCAGCAATCATGTAAGCTTCCCGTCGCTGCCCGGCATGATGGACCGCACGATTCTGGTAAGCGGCTTCTCCAAGGCCTTTGCAATGACCGGCTGGCGGATGGGCTATGCCTGCGGGCATCCTGATCTGATCTCCGCGATGCTGAAGATCCACCAGTACACTGTGATGTGTGCACCTTCCATGGGCCAGGTTGCCGCTCTGGAGGCACTCACCAACGGGATGGAGGAGAAGGACCGGATGACGGACTCTTATAACCAGCGCCGCCGCCTGATCGTTAAGGGTCTCAGGGATGCCGGACTGGAGTGCCATGAGCCGCAGGGTGCGTTTTATGCTTTTCCAAGCATTCAGCGTACAGGGCTTACTTCCGACCAGTTTGCCCAGCGCCTGCTGATGGAGTACAAAGTGGCCGCAGTGCCGGGCAGTGTGTTCGGTCTCGGCGGTGAAGGCTATCTGCGCTGCTCATATGCAACCTCCGTAGCCCAGCTGAACGAAGCCATTGAACGGATCGGGGCATTTGTACTGCAGCTTGAACGGGAGCGGACGGAATAAGACAGCTGAAATTGTGATGAGCCGGAGCATGGCAATCAATGGAACTTCCTCTTGGGGTATGGTATTATTTGACTATTCCATTTTATTAGGGGGAACGAATGATGCTCATGGGTGATTGTTACCTGCCTTCCTACGGCGGGGGATGCTATCCGCAGAACGGGCATTCTGCTGTGGATGCTGCTGCTGCGCGCAAGCGGACTCTGGAAGATGAAATTCTGGTTCTCCGCAGCAGAATGGAGCAGATATTTGTACAGGAGAAATCCTTTACCTCTGAGCTTGTCATTGAGATCAGCTGTCTGCTGGACCTCAAAATAAATGAATATATGAGGGGGGCATACCACTAAGCCTGGCTTATGTGGAGATTCCCCTTATACAGAGAGCCTTCGGGCTCTTTTTTTATGTTAATCATGAGCAGCCGGAGCATATGCACCGTGAAATGATTGATTTTCTCAAAGAAGACCTGGTGTGACCGTTCAAGCCCTGAAGCTTACTGTCTGCTCTTGCGTGCAGCCCTGCGTCTTCCTGTATAAATCGCTACCCCGGAGCTCACAAACGTCAGGATAAAGAACAGAACATAATCAATAAGCTCCCGCCCCGGGTTGCTATAATAATTAAATAAATTGGCCGCGATAAACAGCAGCACCAGAAGCACGTCATTTCTCCGCTGTTTGCGCCGGTTGTCGCCGGATATTTTGTCGCTAAAGCTCTTATAGCCGTTATAATCCTCGATGAACGCCGCGTCCGCCCGCGAGGTGTTCTCTTCACTGTGCTTATACAAAAGGGAGTGCAGCAGCGTCGCATCCTTATATTGGCTGCCTATGATGATTCGCGGATGCTGGGGGCTGTGCACGTAAAATGCCCCTTCGATCAGTTCCACATAGATCCGGTCAAGATCAAGCGTAACGATTTTTTTGTATTCCCTGTAACGCATTGTCTTGTTGTCCAGTTCCACAAAGGAATTGCTGATCTGAAAAATGTAAGCCAGGCTGAGCAGCAGAAACAGGGCGCCGAGGCTGACCAGCAGTAATAATGCTCCGGTTTCAGCCTGATATAAGCCGTACCCGATAAAAAACAGTGACATAAGAATAGTACAGGCGGCAATTACATAATGATAGCGCGACATACGGAAAACTAACGGATAAAGCTGATTTCCCGTTTCGACTGGCTCAATCCTCGGATTTATTCGTACACGCATCACAATCAGCCTCCTTGAGGGCTTGTTTACCGCTTTATTAACCGAAATATTCCTTTCTAATCCGGATTGTAAAAGGAATGGACGTACAAATAAAAATGGCTGAGGCAGTTATTTACATGGCAGAAATGCCGGGCTTTATTTGCCTAATCTGTACAGATGCGATTACACTATAATTATGTGATTTATTGTGCTGAGGGGGAGGAAGATTACTATGGCGATTTATACGCGTACGGGGGATAAAGGAGAGACCTCAGTGATCGGCGGCCGGGTAGGCAAGGACGATGTCCGTGTCGAGGCCTATGGAACGATAGATGAGCTGAACAGCTTTGTCGGGCAGGCCCGCAGCCTGATGGAGGATGAGAGATTCAGCGATGTGCGGGAGCAGCTGCTGGAGATTCAGCATGAGCTGTTCGACTGCGGCTCGGATCTGGCTTTTGTGAAGCTTAGCGAGAATAAGTATAAGGTTAAAAGCGAGATGGCTGTCCGCCTGGAAGGCTGGATTGACCAGCTGCAGGCGGAGAATCCGGTGCTGGAGCGCTTCATCCTGCCGGGAGGCAGCCAGCTGTCCTCGGTGCTGCATGTCTGCCGCACGGTCTGCCGGCGGGCGGAGCGGCGCGCGGTTACGCTAGGGCGCAGCGCAGACATTAATCCGGAGGCGGTTATCTATCTGAACCGGCTGTCGGACTATTTCTTTGCGCTCGCGCGGGCGGCAAATACAAGGCTGGGGATTGCTGACGTTGAATATGTGCGCAGCAAAAAGGTGTTCCGTAAATAAGATGAGCAGCTATTACCCGCCGATCACGTATATTGTGCCGCCGTCAGAGGACGGCTGGCTGCTCAAAACCATCCTCCAGAAGCGGATGGATGTCTCCCGCAAGCTGCTGTCCCGGCTCAAAATGACCGAGCAGGGCATTATGCTGAACGGGGAACGCGTATATATCAGTGTTAAGGTTGCCGGCGGTGACCGGGTGGAGATCCGGATGGAGCAGGAGACGTCAGCGGACATCCTGCCGCAGGATATCCCCTTCGATATTCTGTACGAAGACGAGCATCTGCTGGTGGTCAACAAGGCAGCCGGGATGATTGTCCACCCGACACACGGGCATTACACAGATACACTGGCTAACGGAGTAGTGCATTACTGGGCAGCCAAAGGGGAGCAGTACCGCTTCCGGCCGGTCCACCGGCTGGACCAGGAGACCTCCGGCGTACTGGTGATCGCCAAGAACCCGTACAGCCACCAGCATATCTCCGAGCAGATGATTGCCGGCACGGTGGACAAGCGTTACGCCGCTTTTGTGCACGGAGTACCTGCTTCGCCTGCAGGCGATATCGACGGCCCCATCGACCGCGACCCGGCAGAGCCGCACCGGCGGATCGTGACGCCGGACGGCTATCCCTCCCTGACCCGCTACAAGGTCATGGAGGTCTATGGAGACCGCGCGGCGCGGGTCGAGCTGAAGCTGGAGACCGGCCGCACCCACCAGATCCGGGTGCACATGAGCTCGGTCGGCTGCCCGCTGATCGGCGACGGCATGTACCGGCATCCGCTGTACGGGAGCGGAACGGGAGCGGAGCAGCTAGCGGGCATTGCAGAGCTGGATGCGGCGATTCCGCGCCAGGCTCTGCATGCGGTGCGGCTGTCGTTCAAGCATCCGATTGGGCTGGGCGGGCTGGTTTTTGAAGCACCGCTGCCGCCTGATATGGCCTTGCTGGAGCACAAGCTGCGGCAAATATAAATTTATTTCATAGTCACCGAAGGAGCCATATATGAGTCACTTAAAAGTCTATCAATATCCGAAATGCAGTACCTGCCGCAGCGCAGTGAAATGGCTGAAGGAGCAGGGGCATGAGCTTGAGCTTCAGCATATCGCCGAACAGCCGCCCACCGTCGAGGAGCTTCGCGTGCTGGTGGCGGACAGCGGCCTGCCGCTGAAGAAGTTTTTTAATACGAGCGGTGAAGTGTATAAGGAATTGGGCCTGAAGGACAAGCTGGCCGGCCTTAGTGAGGATGAGCAGCTTGAGCTGCTGGCCGGTCATGGAATGCTGATTAAGCGTCCCGTGGTTACTGACGGCAAGAAGGTCACAGTAGGCTATAAGGAAGAGCAATACAAGGAAACCTGGAGCAACGTCTAATTTTATATAAATAAGGAGAGGTTACACATGAGTTCAGAAACAACGGGCCGGGTAATGATCGTCGACGGAATGGCTCTGCTGTTCCGGGCCTTTTATGCGACCTCTTATGGAGGATATATCCGCAAAACGAAGGCCGGACTTCCGACCAATGCGGTGTACGGATTTTTACAGTATTTTTTTGACGCGGTGAGCACGTTTGAGCCTTCCCATGTGGTCTGCTGCTGGGATATGGGCAAGGGGACCTTCCGCACGGAGAAGTACGACGGATACAAATCGAACCGGATCGATGCGCCGCTGGAGCTGATTCCGCAGTTTGACCTGGTAAAAGAAGTGGTAGCGGAGCTTGGCGTACCGAATATCGGACTGGCCGGCTATGAAGCGGATGACTGCATCGGTACGCTGGCTGCCTGCTACGGCGAAGAATCAGAGGTTTACATTCTCACCGGTGATCATGATATGCTGCAGCTGGTTACGGACAACGTCAAGGTCGTTATTATGAAAAAAGGCCGTTCCAACTATAAGGTGTATGATCCGGCTGAGCTGCTGGAGGAAAAGGGCCTTACGCCAAGACAGGTCATTGACCTCAAGGGTTTTATGGGGGATACAAGCGACAACTATCCAGGCGTCAAGGGTATCGGCGAAAAAACAGCACTGAAGCTGCTTACCGAATACGGCAGCGTAGAGGGTGTAATCGAGAACCTGGAGGCTCTGCCCAAGGGCGTACGCTCCAAGATCGAAGCGGATCTGGACATGCTGCATCTGTCGCGCGAGCTGGCGGAAATCCGCTGTGATGTGCCGGTGGTCTGCACTTTGGCGGAATGCCTCTGGGAGCTGCAGCGCGACACGGCGGCCCGCAAATTCCAGGAGCTGGAGTTCGGCAGCCTGATGCATCTCATCGGCGGGATCGCCGAGGCCCGTGATGAGCGCGGTATCGTGCAGATCGAGCTGGGCGATTTGGGTTAAACGCAAGGATACCGGGCAAGAGGCTTTACGGAGGCCTGGTACTCTATACCATAAAATACAAAAGCACCTTTGGATCATTTACGGTCCAGAGGTGCTTTTTGTATGGATGCCTGAAAAATGACTTGAGCAGTCCGCTATTTTACCGCACTCAAATAATAATTCCTTCACAGTGATCGACCTCATGCTGAATGATCTGGGCTGTGAAATCGCTAAAGACCTGCTTCTGCTGCTTGAAGTTGCGGTCCAGGAACTCGACCTCAATGGAATTGTAGCGTACCGTATGCCGTACGCCTTCCAGGGAAAGACAGCCTTCCTCTGTTTCATAGGGGCCGTTACGTTTGGTGATGACCGGATTGATCATGCCTACATGTACCGGCCCGATGCTGAAGGCAATAATTCGCTTGTTGATACCGATCATGTTAGCTGCCAGGCCGACACACCGGTCTGCATTGGCCCGCAGCGTGTCCAGAAGGTCATCGAGCACCTGAAGGTCCTCCTCAGTTGCCGGAACGGACTTCTGGCTTAAGATAATCATATCTTTACAAATGGGTCTGATCATAATAATCTCCATGTCTGCTTTATTTGGCTGTAAGCCGCCACTGCTATAATAGCACTTCAAGATCAGCCGTAACAATCGGAGCCTTGATTTAAAGATTGACGGAAGGAACTGGCAGTGCTTATAATATTAATATATAAGTTTAATAATTAATATTTATATTAACTAATGAGAGGTGGCATTTTTTTATGGCTCAGCGTGCAGTACTGAATGCAGACATCCGCAAAGGGACGATCAACCGCAATATTTACGGGCATTTCTCCGAACATCTGGGACGCTGCATTTATGAAGGGATCTGGGTGGGAGAGGATTCGCCGATTCCCAATACGAAGGGTATCCGCAACGATGTTGTGGAAGCGCTTAAGGAAATCAAAATTCCGGTGCTACGCTGGCCGGGCGGCTGTTTTGCCGACGAGTACCACTGGAAGGACGGCATCGGTCCGCGCGAAGGCCGCAAACGGATGATTAATACACACTGGGGCGGCACAGTGGAGAACAACCATTTTGGTACCCATGAATTTATGGAGCTGTGCACCATGCTGGAGTGTGAGCCGTACATCAACGGCAACGTGGGCAGCGGCACCGTTCAGGAAATGTCCGAATGGGTGGAGTACCTGACATTTAACGGCGTGTCCCCGATGGCGGAGCTGCGCAAGGAGAACGGCCATGAGGAGCCTTGGAGCGTATCCTATTTTGGCGTGGGGAATGAGAACTGGGGCTGCGGCGGCAACATGCGTCCTGAGTATTATGCCGATCTGTACCGCCGTTACCAGACTTATGTGCGCAACTACGGTGACAACAAGATCCACCGGATCGCATGCGGCGCGAATGTAGATGACTACAACTGGACGGAAGTGCTCATGCGTGAAGCAACCCGGTTCATGGATTCGCTGACTTTGCACTATTACACAATCCCGACGGGTGAATGGAACAACAAGGGGGCGGCTACCGGGTTTGAGGCCAAGGAGTGGTTCTCCACTCTGAAAGCGGCGCTTCGCATGGATGAGCTGGTTACCCGCCACAGCGTTATTATGGATAAGTATGATCCGGAGAAGCGTGTCGGCCTGATCGTCGATGAATGGGGAACCTGGTATGATGTGGAGCCGGGCACGAATCCGGGCTTCCTGTATCAGCAGAACTCGATCCGCGATGCGCTGGTTGCCGGGCTGACCCTGAATATTTTCCACAAGCACAGCGACCGGGTGCGGATGGCGAACATTGCCCAGACGATAAACGTGCTGCAGGCTGTCATTCTTACCGAAGGCGATAAAATGATCCTGACCCCTACGTACCATGTATTCAACATGTACAAGGTGCATCAGGATGCGCAGCTGCTGGATCTGGCTCTGGAGAGCGGAGTATACAGCTTCGAGGGCAGCGAAATTCCGGAAGTGTCTGCATCCGCTTCTGTCAACGCAGAGGGAGTGATTCATGTGAGCCTGTGCAACCTGAATCATGCAGCAGCAGCCAAGCTGCCGCTGGAGCTGCGCGGACTTGCCGGCCAGGAGGTTGAAATTACCGGCACAACGCTGGCCGGAGCCTCTATTGATGCGCATAATACCTTCAGTGATCCGGAAGCGGTGGCTCCGCAGCCGTTCACGGCCTTCAGCCTGGAAGACGGCATAATCAGCGTGGAGCTGGCTCCGATGTCGGTGACCGTACTGGCCATTAAGCCGAGAGCCTGAAGAAGGTGATCTTAGGATGAGCACAGCTTCTGCCTGCAAGGGCTGCCGGGAAGAATACAAGGTTACGGAGGCGCAGATTGCCCGGATTCTGGCGTCCTCCATGTTTAATCCGGATAACACCGCCCCGGAGGAGGTATATGCCGCCCGTTACGCGATCTGCACAGCATGTCCCAAGCTGCAGGACGGCGTGACCTGTACAGCCTGCGGCTGCATCATTCCGGTCGTTGCCCGCCTGAAGGCGCGCGGCTGCCCCCTGCCGGGGGGCGGGCTGTGGCAGCCTATGCCCGCGCCTGCGGGGGAATAAGCTGCCATGGGCGCTTCAGGCACTTAATATGAAGGCGGCAGTCCGCATAATGCAAAGCAGCGGCAGTCATGGACGAGGAGATACGTCCGCGGCTGCCGCTTTTTTTGTGTTGTATTGTTGCAGAGGTCCCGCTGCAGCCGGGGCGCAGCGGACAGATACCGCTGTAATGTATTGCTTACCGGTGATGTTAACCGGCAGGTTCAGCAAGAGGTGCGCCATCGGTATAGAACAGCTCAACGACCAGATCGTCGTTGTAGTTGCCGAAGCCTTTGCCGAACAGGGTGAGTCCGCCGATATGCTCGGCATCCTCCTCAACAGAGAGGCGGAAGGTCCATTGCTTGTCGCGGATGCCGACTTGATCGAGCGTAATATCCGATAGCTTGAGGCCGTCCATGAAGGTTCCCTTCGGCGTTATGCGCAGCTGCTTCAGCAGCCCGTACTGGTTGGTAAGCGCAGGCCACCAGGAGGGGGTATACTTGCCGCGGCTGTCGCCGTAGTCGCCCGGGCTCGTCCAGAAGCCGAGTACGGTGCCGTTCAGGGTAAAGGTGATATCCGAAGGCCAGTTATTGTTGATCGACGGTGCCTCGGAGGCGATTTCCATTGTGATCACAAGCTCCTCCGGCTGCTGGCTGGATAACAGGAAATTGGGAATTTTGTATTCGACAAAGCCTTTACCGAACCAGAGAATGCCGGCATTCATCCGCTCCATATCCCAGAAGTAGCGCGGATCGTCGAAGCTGCCAATTACCTGTGTGGTGGTGGCAAGACCACAGGTAGGTTCAATCTGGAAGTCGGAGTAATGCCCGACAGGAATCTCCTTGCGGTGGGCTTTGCGCTCTGTTTTGTCCGGGGCCGGGAAGAGAATTTCGGCCCGCTCGGCTGCAAGGGAGCAAATCTTCTGCAGACCGCTTTTTCCGGGAGCCATATGGGTAGTAATCAGACCGGCCGCCTCCAGCTTGCGCACATGCATCGTCATGATGGCACTGCTGAGATTCACTGCACCGGCCAGCTCCTTGACGTTCATCGGCTGTACCGCAAGCAGCCGGAGCATGTGCAGGCGTACTGCACTGGATAAGGCTTCATAGACCGGCAGGGAGTCTTCGGTAAGATCAAGTTTCATGGTGAACCTCCGTTACATGTTAATTAATTAATAATTATATTAGTTAAGGGGATTTTACACAAGCCAAATCAAAGAAAGCTTCCGGTTCACTTTTATCACAGACAAGCTTATCCGCAGACTAATATAATGTACTCGATAAAATAGCAAGCGAACAAGGTGCCCTTGCCGGAGCAAGGGGTAACAGGGAATCGGGTGCAACTCCCGAGCGGTCCCGCCACTGTAAGAAAGAGCCAGGCTCCAGCATGTCACTCGGGCAAGTACCGGGGAAGACGGGGCAGGGCGTTATGATTTCGAGCCAGGAGACCTACCTTGTAAGCGCACACCACGACTCTACGCGGATAGGAGCGGTGTACGAATAGGTTCAGGAATTGAGGACGTCCGGCACTGCTGCAGGCAGAGGGCTCTCTTTTTGCATACCTGATGACGTACATATACTTCCGCCTCTCAAAGGGCGGGAGTTTTTAGTCTGCAACTGTACAAAACAGTGATATTGGAAGGGGAAAAGGTATGGGGAAAAGCGGAATTTGGCGTTTTGCAGCGCTGATCGCGGGATTTACCGTCTATTTTTTGATGAATGAACCGGGAACGGCGGCAGCAATGCACATCATGGAGGGGTTTTTACCTGTAGGCTGGGCTGTCTTCTGGTGGGCGGTGTTTATTCCGTTTTTTGTGCTGGGCATTGTCAGATTGAACCAAATGACCAGGGATAACCCGGAGCTGAAGCTGCTGCTCGGCTTGTCCGGAGCATTCACCTTTGTGCTGTCAGCGCTCAAAATGCCCTCCGTCACCGGCAGCAGCTCCCATCCGACCGGGACAGGCCTCGGCGCAATCATGCTGGGGCCGCTGCCAATGAGTGTCATCGGCTCGGTGGTGCTGCTGTTCCAGGCACTATTGCTGGCGCATGGCGGCATAACGACACTTGGGGCAAATGCTTTTTCGATGGCGGTGGCCGGACCGTTTGCCGGTTATGCCGTGTACAGGCTAATCATGAAATCCGGCAACCGTGAAAAGCTGGCCGTATTCTGCGCCGCAGCCGTTACGGATCTGATGACCTATCTGGTGACATCGTTCCAGCTGGCTGTTGCTTTCCCGGCGGCGGATGGCGGAGTGCTTGGCTCACTTATGAAATTCGGCGGGATTTTTGCTGTAACCCAGATTCCGCTGGCGGTAAGTGAAGGGCTGCTGACCGTGCTGCTGTGGAACTGGCTTAAGTCATACAGTCCGAATGAGCTGTCGCTGCTCAAGCGGCAAACCAAAGGGGGAAGCCTGTAATGAAAAGCATATGGAAAAACGGACTGATGCTGCTTGCGGTCGTCCTTCTGGTCGTGCTTCCGCTGCTGTTTGTGAACGGGGAGTTCGGTGGAGCCGATGATGCCGCGGAGGGAATAATCACCGAGATTGCCCCGGACTATAAGCCCTGGTTTGAACCGCTGACGGAGCTGCCGGGTGAAACGGAAAGCATGCTGTTTGCGCTGCAGGCGGCAATCGGAGCCGGAGTGATCGGGTACACCATAGGACTGCTGAGAGGCAGGCAGGACCGGCAGAAGCTGAATGATCAGAAAAATTGATGCCTGTGTATCCATGAACGCATTGCGCCTGCTGTCCCCCATGTGGAAAAGCCTGTTCACTGCACTGATGTTCGTCCTTGCCTGCACGCTTCATCCGGTACTGCAGGCCGTGATTACGGTCTGGATGATGGTATGGTGTACAGTCTATGCCCGAATTCCGCTCCGTATCTACGGGCTGTTGTCCGGTACGGCGCTGCTGTTCTGCGTTATGAGCATGCCGGCGCTGCTGCTGGAATTCGGGCATCCTGCAGGCGGCCAGGCGGCGGGGCTGTATCAGCTTCCTGATCTGCCGCTATACATTACGGCAGACGGTCTGCAGCGTGCCGGACTGCTGCTGGCGAGGGTGGCCGCCTGCATGAGCTGTTTCCTGTTCCTTGTTTTTACAACGCCGTTCCATGAGCTTCTCCAGGTGCTCCGCAGGCTGCGGATGCCGCAGATTGTGCTGGAGCTGATGCTGATTATGTACCGTTTTCTGTTCATACTCGGGGACACGGCACAGGGCATGCTGCTGGCACGGACACTGCGCGGCGGAAAAAGGGGCTTCCGGGCCAGGCTGGGTGTGACTGCTGACATGGCAGGAGCATTGTTTGCCGGTACGATGAGCCGTTATTACGGGCTGTTGCAGGGGATGACAGCCCGCGGATTTACCGGGGAGATCATGCTGCCCCCTTATGTACCGAGGCCGGTACCGCTTAAATATTCTTTGCAGGCCTATGCTGGCATAGTGTTGCTGCTGCTGGCGCAGTGGTGGATTGTAAGTCATTAGAAGACGGCGCGCAGGCGGAGGGCTGAGAGGCCCGGAGGATTCCGCACAGGGAAATCATTCAGCCGGGATAGGCCCGGAATTAAGGAGCTTACAACAGAAATGGAATACAGTCTGTCTTTTGACGGTGTCGTGTTCCGTTATCCGGACACGGCAGAGCCGGCCCTGAAGGAGCTGAGCTTTAAGGTTCCGCAGGGCAGCAGAACGGCAGTGCTTGGCCATAACGGCTCAGGCAAATCTACGCTGTTCCTGCATGCCGTAGGCGTGCTGCGTCCGCAGCAGGGCTGTATCACAGTCTCGGGCAGACCGCTCGTCTATTCACGCAAGGAGCTGGGGAGGCTGCGGCGCACTGCGGGTCTGGTGTTCCAGGACCCCGAGCAGCAGCTGATCCTGAGTACCCCGCAGGATGATATTTCATTCGGGCTGCGGGGTACCGGGATGGATGAGAGGGAGATCCGCCGGCGCTGCAGTGAAGTGATTGAACTGCTGAAGCTGGAGGAATTCAAGGACAAGCCGGTCCATCAGCTCAGCCTGGGCCAGAAAAAGAGGACCGCACTTGCAGGTGTGCTGGCAATGGAACCGGAGCTGATTCTGCTCGATGAGCCGACAGCCTATCTGGATCCAATGTCTGAAGCGCAGCTGCTCTCCGGTCTGGAGAACATCCATGCGGCGGGAACGACAGTTGTAATGGCAACACACGATATGAACCTGGCTTACCGCTGGGCGGACTGGATTATTGTGCTGGACCGCGGAAGCTGTCTGGCGGAGGGGACGGCCGGGGAGATATTTGGCGGTCACGCTGCGCTGCAGCAAGCCGGGCTCGGTCTGCCGCTGCTGGCAGAGCTGTGGTACAGCCTGCCAGGAAGTCTGACGGCGGTATACCCTGCTCCCCGGACGGCGGGAGATTTCAAGGCCGCCCTGCAGCAGCTGCTCGGCAGTGCCGGAAGCGGAGTATAACAGATCTACATTAGAACGGGGGAGACAGGAATGGAGAAGCAAGGCAAGCTGCTTATTATCGGCTTTGGCCCCGGCGCCCTGGAGCAGATTACCGGGCGTGCGCTGGCGGCTATTGAGGAGAGCGAGGCTGTGATCGGCTATAACACCTATGTGGAGCTGATCAGACCGCTGCTGAAGCATCAGGAAATTGTCGGCACCGGTATGACCGAGGAGGTCAGCCGGGCCCGGGAAGCGGTGCGCCGGGCCGAGGCAGGCCAGACGATTGCTGTTATTTCCAGCGGGGATGCCGGTGTATACGGAATGGCCGGACTGGTCTATGAGGTGCTGATGGAGCGGGGCTGGAGCCCTTCAATCGGAGTTGAAGTCGAGGTCATTCCGGGAATCTCGGCCATCCAGTCCTGCGCTTCACTTCTGGGGGCGCCTGTTATGCATGATTCCTGTACGATCAGCCTGAGTGACCATCTTACACCGTGGGACAGCATCGCGGCGCGTGTTGAGGCGGCGGCAGCGGCGGATTTTGTCATCGCCTTCTATAATCCCCGCAGCGGCCGGCGGACCCGGCAGATTGAGGAAGCGCGCAGCATTCTGCTCCGTCACCGCGCTCCTTCCACGCCGGTCGGCATCGTCAGGAATGCCTACAGGGAGCGGCAGGAGGTCATTATAACCACACTGGAGGAGATGCCCCTGCAGGAAATCGGCATGCTCTCCACGGTTATTGTCGGCAACTCGTCGACCGCAGTCTACGAAGGCCTGATGGTTACGCCGCGCGGTTACGAGCGCAAGTACAATCTTGGCGCCGACGCGCAGGCGCTGAAGCCCCATGAACGGCTCCGGCCGGCGGCGGAGCGTGGTCGCTGGCTGCCGGCCTGAGCTCTGGCAGCGGCAGGCAGTCTGCCGGGCGGCGGCGCTCCGGCAGATGCAGGGAAAGAGCAGGCGGTGCTTGCGCCAGCCGGCCTTGTGGTATCTCCGGAGCTTGGCAGCCGGAGATACAGCGGTGCCCAGATGCGGCTGCTGAGGAGCTGCCGGCGATGACGGCCAGCTCGTGTACTCGCGGGACGGACATTTCCTGCTGCACAGCAGCCGGGCTGAGCAGGCGGAGCTGGCTGCCCGGCTGTCGGCAGCCGGACTGCATGTGAACCTGCCCGGAGATACGGTCAGGGTAATGTCCTGCGACTTCTGCGAGCTCCGGAAAGACCAGGGCCGGGAAACGGCGGTCCGCCTGCACAAGCTGCTGCACGGCCAGACGGTTCCCCGGGAGCTGCACATCAGTGTTGCGGGCTGCGGCATGGCCTGCAGCTCGGCTGTGCTGGAGGATATCGGCGTTGTGTATACCCGGGGCAGCTATGAGCTGTACCTTGGAGGCAAGAAAACCGGGCGGGGGGCTCATGCCGGATCACGGGTCCGCTCAGGCATGAGTGAGGATGAAGCCGTCGCCGCTGTGGCTGAGGTTGTCGGACAATACCGGGAACACGCCGGCCGGGCGAGAAGTTTCACGCCTTTTTTGCGGACAAATCCGGGAACATGTCCGGAGCAGGGATTACTGAACAAACGGGCAGCACCGCCCGCAGCAAAGAGGAGAACAGCATGAATAAAAAAACAATACTGCTTGTAGGCCACGGAAGCCGGGTGGAAGAGGGCAATGAGGAATTGCGGAGCTTCACTGCCGGACTTGCTGCCGGCATGCCGGAGCTGAACATAGAAACCTGTTTTATTGAGCTGGCAGCGCCTTCGGTTGCCGGAGGAATTGAACGCTGTGTAACCGGAGGGGCAACAACCGTATATCTGGTGCCTGTTATTCTGTTTGCCGCCGGGCATTCCAAGCTGGATATCCCGATGGCCATCGACGAGGCCAGAAAGAAATATCCCGGAGTGGAATTTGTGTACGGGCGGCCGGTCGGGGTGCAGGAGCGGGCGGTGGATATTCTGCTGGACCGGATCGCGGAGGCTGCTGCAGTACAGGGGCAGGCAGAGATGCAGGACGATCCGGTTCCGGCCGGAGATACTGTAGTGCTTATGATGGGCCGCGGGGGAAGTGATCCGGACGCCAACAGTGACTTCTACAAGCTGTCCAGGCTGCTGTGGGAAAGAACGGCATACAAGAGTGTAGAGAGCTGCTTTATTGCGATTGCGGGTCCATCCCTTGATGAAGGGCTGGAGCGCTGTCTGGCGCTCGGTGCACGAAAAATAATCGTGCTGCCGTACCTGCTGTTCACCGGTGTGCTCATGCAGCAGTTTACCGAGCGGGTCACTGCCTTTGCGGCCGCTCATCCGGAGATCAGGGTGGAGCTGGGCAGCAGCATTGGCAGCCACCCGCTGATGTCAGAAATGCTGAAGGAGCGGATCGAAGAGACGCTGGGCGGCCGGGCTTTTGCCAACTGCGACACCTGCAAATACCGCACTGAAGCCGCAGCCCATCGCCATCATCACCATCATGATGGACATGACCATGGCCATCACCACGGGCATCATCATGGGCATGGACATCATGACGGGCATCATCACGGGCATGAGGGCCATCATGGGGACAGTCAAGAGCATCACCGCCATGAGCCTGACCATCAGCATGACCGTCAGCCGGTTCAATCTGCCGTCCAGGCAACTGGCGGCAGGCAGGAGTCCGGAACTGCAGCAGCGGAGACAGCCGCGGCAGGCAGTGCCGGGGAGCTGTAGCCGCGATGATATTGATGCTCTGCGGGACGGGAGATGCACGGGCGCTGGCGGTATTCCTGATGGGCCGCGGCCTGCCGCTGATGGCTTCGGTCGTTACTGCGAGTGCCGCGGAACGACTTGAGGAAGCCGGGGTCAGCACCAGAACCGGCAGGCTGGACCGGGAGGGAATGACTGCTCTTTTGCAGCAGGAGGGTTATCGGGCCGTTGTAGACGCCAGTCATCCTTTTGCGCTTGAGGCCCATGCCAATGCGATGCAGGCAGCTGCAGCACTCGGATTGCCGTACTTCCGCTATGAGCGCCCGGGTCTGGCTTTTGGCAAGCATCCTCGCCTGATTAAGGTGCATTCCTATGAGGAGGCGGCCCTTGCCGCTAAGAGGATCAAGGGCTCTGTTATGCTGACAACCGGGGGCAAGACGCTGGAGATTTTTGCAGAGCAGCTGCTGGGTGATCCGGAGATCCGCCTGACGGTCAGGCTGCTGCCCTGCCTGGAGAATATGGAAAAGTGCAGCAGGCTGGGAATTGAACAGCGTAATGTGATTGCGCTGCAGGGGCCTTTTTCACGGGAGATGAATGAAGCGCTGTTCCGCCACTATGGCACACAGGTGATGATCACCAAGGAGAGCGGCGTGGAGGGCTCGGTTGAGGAAAAGCTGCAGGCAGCGCTTGATATGGGGCTGTACGTCATACTGATCGTACGTCCGCAGCTTCATTGTACCGGTAACGGGGGAGTTTTTGATTCCTTTGCAGAGCTGGCGGAGGCGGTCGGGGCTGAGCTGGCAGCGGACTGCGGCAGGAAGAGTGAGGAAGCAGAGAAAAGGGAGGGTTGATCATGGATTTCGGAACAGAGTTTAAACCGCTGACCGTTCAGCCACAGGAGATTGAACAGTTTAGCTTTCAGATGATTACTGAGGAGCTGGGCAGCCATGATTTCAGTGCTGAGCAGTATCCGGTCGTGCAGCGGATCATCCATGCTTCGGCTGATTTCGAGCTGGGACGGAGTCTGGTGTTCCATCCGCAGGCAGTGGAAGCAGGGATTCAGGCAATTCTCGCGGGAAAGCCGGTTATCGCCGATGTGCGGATGGTGGAGGCTGGCATAGCCAAAGAGCGTTTACAGCGCTACGGCGGGGAGGTCCGTGTCCATATCTCCGACCCGGAGGTGATTGAAGCAGCCAGGGAACAGGGGCTTACCAGAGCTATTGTAGCGACGCGCAAGGCCTGTGCGGAGGCTCCAGGCGGCATCTACGTCATCGGCAATGCGCCTACCGCACTACTGGAGCTGATCCGTCTGATCAAAGCAGGCGAAGCCCGGCCGGGGCTGGTTATCGGCATGCCGGTCGGCTTCGTGTCTGCCGCTGAATCGAAGGACGAGCTGCGCAGGCTGGAAATTCCATATATTACGAACATCGGACGCAAGGGCGGCAGCACTGTCGTGGTTGCTGCCGTCAACGCGCTGAGCCTGCTGGCGGTCCGCCGGGCTGAAACGGATGCCGCTCATGAGCGGCCATGACCGGGAATAAGGAATCCGCCGGAAGTCCGCCGGCAATGCGGCGGGGGTACACCACGGGCGCCTGTGCAGCCGCAGCAGCCAAGGGAGCAGCACACCTGCTCATAACAGGCGAGGAGCTGGCAAGTGTTGAGCTGTACCTGCCGGCCGGCTTCAGCCACACCTTCGAATTGACTGGCTGGGAGCTCGGCGGTGAGGAGACTGCAGTCTGTGCAACCGTAAAGGATGCCGGGGATGACCCGGATGCCACGCACCGGGCCAGGATTGAAGCGGCGGTCAGCTGGCTTGACCATCCCGGTGTGGAGATTGACGGCGGACGCGGAGTCGGTCGGGTAACCAAGCCGGGGCTGCCGGTAGCCGTAGGCGAAGCCGCCATTAATCCGGTGCCGCGGCGGATGATCCGCGAGGCTGTCTCGGAGGTGCTTGAAGAGCATGGCGCGGCACGCGGGCTGCGGGTTGTCATCAGTGTGCCGGAAGGTGAAGCCATAGCGCTGAAGACACTCAATCCGCGGCTTGGCATTCTGGGCGGCATCTCCATCCTCGGTACCCGGGGTGTGGTCACCCCGTTCTCGACCGAGGCATACCAGGCAAGTATCGTCCAGGCGATTTCGGTTGCCGCTGCTGCAGGGAACAGCCGGCTGGTTCTGACCACCGGCGGCAGCAGTGAAAAATACGCGATGGCGATGTTCCCGGAGCTTCCGGAGGAGGCTTTTGTCCAGATGGGGGAATATGTGGGTTTCTCGCTCGCCATGCCAAGGCCTACGGATTCAGGAAGGTTACGCTTGTCGGCATGGCCGGCAAATATTCCAAGGTTGCGCAAGGGGCGATGCTGATCCATTCGAAGAATGCGCCGGTGGATTTCGGCTTTCTCTCGGCTGTTGCCGCTGAGGCGGGGGCCGATGCGCAGCTGGTGCAGCAGGTTGCCGCCGCCAACACCGCTTCACAGGTAGTCGATCTGATGACGGAGTCGGGGAACGGTGCCTTTTTTGAGCTGCTGTGCCGTAACGGCTGTACGCATTGTATCAGACAGACGGACGGGGGAATGACAGTGGAAATGGTGCTGATTACGATGAAGGGCCGGGTGCTGGGGAGGGCGGAAATTCGTGGATAACGTTATTTATGTCATAGGCATCGGCGAAGACGGCGCCGGAGGGCTGACCGCGCAGAGCCTGCGCAGAATTGAAGAAAGTGAGGTGCTCTGCGGCGGGGAGCGGCAGCTGTCATTCTTCCCGCGGTACAGCGGGCAAAAGCTTGTCCTGCAGGGCGGTCTGGAGGCCTTTGCCGGACAGCTGGAGAGTATATACAGGGAGCGCCGGGCCGTTGTGCTGGCTTCGGGCGATCCGCTGTTTTTCGGGATTGCCGGCTATCTGGTACGCCGGTTCGGCCCGCAGCAGGTGGAGGTCATCCCCCATTACAGCAGCGTGCAGCTTGCCTTTGCCCGGCTGGGTGACAGCTGGCAGGATGCGGAGCTGGTCAGCCTGCACGGCCGTCCTATAGCGGGACTGGCCCAGCGGATCGACGGGAGAGCGAAGCTGGCGCTGCTCACGGACGGGGTTAACACTCCCGCACGAATTGCCGCTTACCTGCTGGAATTCGGGATGCTGGAGTATGAAACCTTTGTCTGCGAACGGCTGGGCGGTCCCGAGGAGTGCTGCGGCTTCTGGGAGCTTGAGGCCATGGCCCGGCATGAGTTTGCTGCACTCAATGTAGTTATTCTGCGCAGAAAGCCGGGAAGCACAGAGAGCAGCAGGCGCGGCTTTGCATATCGGGATGAGGCCTTTGCCCAGCGCAAGCCGGAAAAAGGGCTGATCACCAAGCGCGAGGTCCGCGCACTGGTACTCTCCGAGCTGAATCTGGCAGAGAATGCGGTAGTATGGGACATCGGCTCCGGTTCGGGGGCGGTTGCTGCGGAGTGTGCGCGGATGGCCCGGCTTGGCAGAGTATATGCTGTGGAAAAAGATGCGGTGAACCTGCCGAATATGGAGGCCAACCGCCGCAAGTTCCGCGCTGATTACACCATTGTTCACAGTAGGGCTCCGGAGGGGCTGGAGCAGCTTCCTGACCCGGATGCAGTGTTCATCGGGGGCAGCGGCGGCGAACTTGCAGCTATTATTGCCTTTGCCGCTAAGCGGCTGCGGCCGGGGGGAGTCATCGTCATCGCGGCGATTACGGTGGAGACGCTGCACGGAAGCCTGACGGCGCTGGCGGCGGCTGGGCTGGGAACAGAGGTTACGCAGCTGCAGGCATCACGGGGCAGGCCGATTCTCGGCATGACCCGGTTCGAGGGGATGAACCCTGTTTTCGTAGTCAGTGCCACTGCCACCTACATTGAGGATCACAATTAACACTATAAGGAGGATACATAGATGAGCTTGAAGGAAGAGCTGCTACCTGAGGAGGAACCCGCCCTGTTTGCCATAGGTACACTGTATGGGGTTGGTGTCGGTCCGGGTGACCCGGAGCTGATTACAGTAAAGGCCTGCCGGCTGCTCAGGGAATGTCCGGTTATTGCTTACCCCGAGGCCCGCAAAGGCGGCAAGTCCTACGCCCATGAAATCGTGGACATGTATGTGGATGCTGAACAGAAGACGATGCTCGGCCTTGTCTTTCCGATGACCAAGGACCCGGTACAGCTGGCGAACGGCTGGCGCTGGACGGTTGAGCTGTGCTGGAATGAGCTGCGGCTCGGGAATGATGTGGCTTTTGTGACGGAGGGCGACCCGAATCTGTACAGCACCTTTATCCATCTGGCCCGGCTGATGCAGGAGCTCCATCCCGGCGTGGCGGTAGTGTCAGTACCGGGAATTTCCTCGGTGCTTGGCGCCGCCGCCGCCCTCGAACAGCCCCTTGCCGACGGCGACCAGCGGGTAGGCATTATCCCCGCAACCGGGGACCGGGAGGCGCTGAAGGAAGCGCTGCTGCACCATGACACAGTTGTATTTCTGAAGGTGGCCAAGGTGCTGGATACCGTGCTTGATGTGCTGGACGAGCTGGGTCTGGGTGGAAAGGCCTCCGTGGTGACCAAAGTGACCTCCCCGTATGAGACGGTATGGCGGGATGCCCGCGAGCTGCGCGGCCGGGAGCTGGAGTATCTGAGCCTGATGGTGGTGAGCAAATGAGCGGACTGCGGCTTGAGCCAAAGGTGTACATTGTCGGTGCAGGGCCGGGCGATCCGGAGCTGATTACGGTCAAAGGCAGCCGGATTCTGCGCTCGGCCGATCTGGTGCTCTACGCCGATTCGCTGGTCAGCGAGGAGCTGGTCCGCAGTGCGAAGCCCGGTGCGCAGGTTGTGCAGAGCTCGGGGCTCGATCTGGAGCAGCAGGTGGAGCTGATGGCCCGTACAGTCAAGGAAGGCCGGAGTGTGGCGCGCGTGCATACCGGCGATCCGTCCATGTACGGGGCCATCCTTGAACAGATGTCGCTGCTGAAGCTGTGCGGTGTCAGCTGTGAGATCATTCCCGGCGTCAGCTCCGTATTTGCTTCGGCAGCGGCGCTCGGTGCCGAGCTGACCGTACCGGAGCTGACCCAGACGGTCATTCTGACCCGCGCCGGAGGGCGCACCCCGGTGCCTGAGCTTGAGCAGCTGCGTGCCCTGGCCGCTCACCACTGCACGGTGGCGCTGTTTCTGAGCGCAGCGCTTGCCGGGCAGGCCGCCGCTGAATTTCTTGCTGCCGGCTGGAGCCCCGATACCCCGGTAGCCGTCGTTAAGAGAGCTACATGGCCGGACCAGCAGATTGTGCGGACGACCGTGCAGCATCTGGAACGGGATCTGCAGGAGGCAGGCATTACCATGCATGCGATGATCCTGGCCGGCCGGGCCCTGGACCCGGAGCTGGTGAACCGCGATGCCCACCGCTCGAAGCTCTATGACCGTTCCTTTACCCACGGCTTCCGGCAGGGGAGCGGCCAGAATGGCTAGTAAGATTGCTGCTGTAGCCATTACCCGCAACGGAATCAGGCTGGCTCTGAAGCTGGGCGGACTGCTGGCGGATACCGAGGTGTACTGCTATGCCAAATACAGCGGGGAGCTGGGGGAAATTCCGGGGGAACGGCGGATTTTCGACGGGCCGGTCAAGGAGCTGCTGCCCGGATTATTCCGCGGGTATGAGGCTGTTATTCTGTTCTTCTCTCTCGGAGCCGCCGTCCGGCTGATGGCCCCGCTGCTGGAGGACAAACGGCATGATCCCGCCGTCATTGTGATCGACGAGAGCGGGGAGCATGTCATCAGCGTGCTGTCCGGCCATCTGGGCGGAGCGAACAGGCTGACTCTGCACATAGCGCGGCTGCTGGAGAGCCGCCCGGTCATTACGACTGCCTCCGATGTGCAGGGCATTTTTGCTGCGGATCTGCTGGGCCGGGAATTCGGCTGGCAGGCAGAGAGCTTTGCCCCGATGAAAGGCGTCAGCGCCGCGCTGGTCAACGGCGAACCGGTAGCCGTGCTGCAGGAAGCCGGCGAAACCGGCTGGCTGCCTACGGGAGCCGTACTGCCGGAGCATGTCCGGCTCTGCGGCAGCACGGCTGAGCTGCAGCAGCAGCCTTACCGTGCGGCGGTTGTCATCACCGACCGGCTGCTGGATGAGGCTGAAGCTGCAGCGCTCCGCGGACTGCCGGCTGCAGTGTACCGGCCCCGCAGCCTGGTGCTTGGGCTGGGCTGCAACCGCGGGACTGCGGCGGCTGAGCTGGAGGCTGTCGTTATGGAGACGCTGGCCGAGCTGCGGCTGTCTCCGCTAAGCATCCGGGGTGCCGCGACCATAACGATTAAGGGCGATGAGGCCGGACTGCTGGAGCTCTGCCGCAAATTCGGCTGGGAGCTTGGCCTATTTTCACCGGAGCAGCTGAATACGGTGCCGCTTAAGCAGCCTTCTGCCGTTGTATTCAAGGCAACCGGAGCCTATGGCGTCTGTGAACCGGCTGCCCTGCTGGCCTCAGGCGGCGGCGAGCTGCTGCTGGCCAAAAAAAAGAGCGGCAATGTAACTATTGCTGTTGCCAGAGTATCTTTCGGCGGAGACAGGGAGGAGACCGGAAATGAATGAAGGGGCTCCATTCCGAAAGAGTGAGCGTTCGCTTCCGCAATACCGCCCGCGTGTGATCATCGCCGGCACCGGCAGCGGCTCCGGCAAGACGATTGTGACGCTGGGGCTGATGAGGGCGTTTGCCCGGCGCGGACTGAAGGTCCAGGGCTTCAAATGCGGCCCCGATTATATTGATCCTGCCTATCACGCCGCTGTAACCGGACGCCCTGCCCGTAACCTCGACTCCTGGATGACCTCACACGCATATCTTCTGCAGTACTTTGCGGGTTCCTCCGGAGATGCAGAAGTATCAGTTATTGAGGGCGTTATGGGGTTGTATGACGGCAAAGAGCCGGACGGGCTGACGGGCTCCACCGCAGAACTTGCCATCATTACAGACAGCCCCGTGGTGCTGGTCGTGGATGTGCGCAGCATGGGCCGCAGCGCGGCCGCCGTTGTGCTCGGCTTCCGGCAGCTGGAGCCACAGGTGCGGATTGCTGCGGTTATTGTGAACCGCTGCGGAAGCGAGAGTCATTACCTGACGGTAAAGACGGCGATTGAAGCCGCCTGCGGCATCCCTGTTATCGGCGGCCTGATGCGTGATGCCGCGCTGGACATCCCGGAGCGGCATCTGGGCCTGCTGCCCGCTGTGGAGCGGGGCGAGCTGGAGGCGCTGTTCGGGCATGCCGCTGATTTACTTGCGGCAGGAGTTGACCTGGAGCAGCTGCTGCAGATCGCGCAGGCTGCGCCACCGCTGCGCCCTGCCCCGCGGTTAAAGCTACGGACGCATCCGAGTCTGCGTCCTCCGGGTCAACGGAGGCAGCGCGGTCTGTCCCGGCTGCTGCGGGTACGGCTATGCCGGCCCAAGGCCCGGTCATCGCCGTTGCCAAAGATGCGGCATTTAATTTCTATTATGCCGACAATCTGGAGCTGCTGGGCCGTGCCGGCGCCCGGCTGATCCCGTTCAGCCCGCTGCGCGGCGAGCAGATTCCGCCGGAAGCGGACGGCATCTATCTCGGCGGCGGCTTCCCGGAGGAATTCGCTGCAGAAATTTCCGCCAATACCGGCTTTATTGGCGGTCTGCTTGCAGCGGCTGAAGCCGGCATGCCGCTGTATGCGGAATGCGGCGGCTACATGGTGCTGGCCCGGACGCTTACAGACCGTGCCGGAGCTGTGCACAGGATGGCCGGGGTCATACCTGCCGACGCCGTAATGCAGGAACGCCGTGCTGCGCTTGGCTACCGTGAGGTTACAGCGCTGCAGGACAGCCTGCTGCTGAAGCGGGGCGAGCGGCTGCGCGGCCATGAATTCCATTACTCGGTAATGAATTACGATGAACAGGAGGACAGGCTGTATGCCTACGAGAGCAAGGGGCGGGGCGGCAGCGGCCGGAAGGATATCTCCGGGGGAATGTCATGGCCGCGTACGCACATGTTCATCTGGCCTCCCATTTCCCGGCGGCAGAGCGTTTCGTCTCAGCCTGCAGATTCTACAGAGAGCGGAAAACCGCTCAATTCCAGCAATAAATGGCTGGCATGTCCGTATGCGGTGCTTATAAGAACAAGTCACTTTTTTCGGAGGTAACGGAGGAGTGACTTGTTCTTGTTTATTTTTCCGAGAGTATGTCAACCGCTTGTCATACTGACACAAGGCACGTATAATCATTCTAAGAGAGCGTTTTATTTTGATATGCGGATTATACATTGACCGGGCCTGAAGCGGGCCTGCGCTTATTTTAGAAGGGAGAATGCTGTATGAGAGTGCTTGGAGCTATTGAAGCCGGGGGAACCAAATTTGTATGCGGAATCGGACATGAGGACGGGTCGGTTATCGACCGGGTCAGCTTCCCGACGACAACACCGCAGGAAACGATGGGACTGGTGCTGGACTACTTTTCCGGAAAGAATGCAGAGGCCATCGGGATCGGCTCATTCGGGCCGATTGACCCGGTATTGGGCAGCCCTACATACGGCCATATCACTACTACACCTAAGCCTCACTGGGGAGGATTTAATCTGGTGGGTGCAGTTGCAGATCATTTTGACGTGCCGATCGGCTTTGATACCGATGTGAACGGGGCTGCGCTCGGTGAGTATACCTGGGGAGCTGCGCAGGGTCTGGATAGCTGTCTATATATTACTGTAGGTACAGGTATCGGAGCCGGTGCGGTTATAGGCGGTCAGCTGATTCACGGCCTGTCTCATCCGGAGATGGGGCATATTCTGGTTCCGCGCCATCCTGAGGATACCTACAGCGGATTCTGCCCTTACCATGGGGATTGCCTGGAGGGCCTGGCTGCGGGGCCGGCTATCGGCAGCCGCTGGGGCAAGCCTGCCGGCGAACTGGTTGCGGACCATCCGGCTTGGGAGTTGGAAGCACACTACCTGGCCCATGCCCTGATGAACTATGTGCTGGTGCTGTCACCGCAGAAGATTGTTATGGGCGGCGGAGTCATGAAGCAGAGCCAGCTGTTCCCGCTGATTCATGCCAAGCTGCAGGAGCTGCTCGGCGGATATGTCCAGCACCCTGCACTGAATCAGGAGATCGGCAGCTACATCGTGCCGCCGCAGCTGGGCGACAACGCCGGTCTTGCCGGGGCGCTTGGCCTGGCCAAGCTGGCGCTCGCGGGGGCCTGATTCAAAAAGGGATTGACTGTACGGAAATATATGGTATTGTAGTTTCTAACAGTATAGCGTTTACGAGGAAGCACCTCTTTCACGATAGTTCGTGGGAGAGGTGCTTTTTTTGCGTAAAGATAAGAAAGTATAGGTTTATCCTTATCTTTCTCGCAGAACCGGATACCGTCCTGTTTAGGACGATGTAGCCGTTTCTACTTGTATGCATGCTGTAAGACAACGAAAGTAGGGATTCCAATGCAGATTGTGTTTTTGAACCGGTTGTCCAGAATGTCCGGAGCGGATCAGGAGGTATATGCCCAGCTCTGGATCGGGGAGGAGGAGGGGATCTGGCGGATCGGCTGGCGTGATTTCTCCGGCAACCTTGAAACGGACGAGCATATCTGGTATGAGGGCGGCTCATGGAATGAGATGCTCTGCGTCTACAGGCATGAACTGGCAGTGAAGATGGGGGACGGCTACCGCCCGCTGATTGACGGTGCTTTTCACGAGGAAGAGACGCTGGCAGGGCGCAACCGGGAGCAGCTGAAGCTGCAGTATTACAGTGAGCACCACGGCAATCAGGCCGTCTATGAGGAGCTTTGCGCATGGCGGCGGGGCAAAGCGTCCAGCGAGCGGAAGGCCCCGTATATTCTCGCCAGCAACCGTCTGCTGCGCATGCTTAGCGCTTATCTGCCGCGCACGGAGGAGGAGCTGCTGCAGATTCCGGGAGTCGGTGAGGGCAAAGCCGCGCAGCATGGCAGCGACTGGCTGGGCATTACGGCCGGGATTCCGCGCGAGCACAGCTATCCGCTGGGCTGGGTGCATGAGGCGGTGGAGGAGGAGGGCTTCTCGTCCTGGCTTTACAAGCAGAAGGAGATCAAGTACAAGAAGCAGCTTGAACGTCTGCGGCTGCGGCGGATTCTGCTGCAGGGAATCGAGAACGGGCTTGGTATGGAGCAGCTGCAGGCAGCCGGGGGGATCAGCCGCCGTGAAGTGCTGGAAGCGGTTGAAGAGCTGGAGAAGGAGGGCTACTCCGTTGAGAAGCTGATCGAGAATGAGCTGAAGGAGGTCTCGGCGGAGGAGCAGAGCAGGATCTGGACAGCCTATGAGCTGATGGGCGATACTTTTTTGAAGCCTGCGCTGTATAAGGCGTACGGGGAAGATTTTTCGCCGGCGGAGGGGCTGGATCTCTATTATGAGCGGCTGAGGCTGATCCGTATCCGCTTCCGGCGGACCCGCGAGCCCCAGGTCATGGGAGAAGCGGTAAGCTATTAGAATATGCAAAAGGCGAAGGTTCCCCATACTTTGCAGTAGCGGTAGCCTTCGCCTCAGCGTATTCGTCCGTTAACGTTCATAGCCAATCCTTTTTGCGGAAAATAACAAGCATCCCGCAGCCGAGGGTTACCATTACGGCAATTACGCCATAGTAGCCGTACTGCGAATGGGTCTCGGGTATATTGTCAAAGTTCATCCCGTAAATACCGGTAATGACGGTAAGCGGCATGAATATGGTAGTTATTGCCGTAAACACTCTCATAATTTCATTAGCACGGTTAGCGATACTGGACTGATATGCTTCACGCAAGTTGCCCATCAGGTCGCGGTAGGTCTCGAAGGTTTCAGAGATTTTGACCGCATTCTCATAAATGTCGCTGAAATATTTCTGCAGCTGATCGTCGATCAGGCGCAGGTCCTTTTTGTTCAGGGTGTTGATTACTTCCTTCTGCGGCCCAAGCATCTTCTTCAGCCACAGAATTTCACTGCGCAGACCGATAATCTCGCTCAGATGCGTTTTCTTGGTATGCATCAGGATATCTTCCTCAAGCTTCTCAATCCGCGCTTCAATCCGGTCGCCGACAGAGAAGTAGTTGTCTACAACGATGTCGATCAGATGGTAGAGGAAACGGTCAGGCTCGCTGACCTCCTGCTCCCACAGAATGGGCTTCAGGACGCGCAGCTCGTGAATCTTCTGTTTGGTGACAGTAATAATGTAATGTCTGCCCAGGAATACATTCAGCGCCCGGAGAAAAATTTCCTCATCATCAAACCGGATGCTGTTCACTACTATAAAATAATGGCTCTCATAAATTTCAATCTTTGGCCGCTGCTCCTCTTCGCTGAGGCAGTCCTCCACGGCAAGATCATGCAGATTGAACAGGGGCTGCAGCTGCTCCAGATCCTCATCATCCGCATCAATCCAGTAGAATCCTTCAGCGGGGGCGGTCAGTGTTGCTTCAATGTCATCGATCGGGGTAAAAACCCCTGCGTTTACCAGCCGGATTTTCATCTGATTCACTCCTTATGTCCCCGGTCTTCTCCAGGGTTATGCTAATTAAAGCACACGGAAAAAATCAGCTTAGCCGGCAGTACAATCAATGAACGGGCCAGAATGACGTCTCGAGAGCATGAAGAAGTAGTGCTCCCGCCGCCGGCAAGCTGATGTTAATCCTGTGTGGTTGCTCACTTTGCACGCTTAACTGCGTACCCGGGTCGCCGTCCATTCTTCTCTCACCTCTGCTCCTCGTCATTTGTGCCGTTGAAACACTTGTCTAGTATAACGCCGGGGTATGGCTCTTTCAAGCAAAATTCTTTTCATTTCAAGGGCTCTTCAGCATTGTATGGACTTGACGAAAAGCAGGTTCATGATTTAAAGTGAATTTTAAGAAAATTAATTGAATACAGCTAAATCTTATCAAGAGCAGGTGGAGGGACTGGCCCGATGAAACCCGGCAACCGGCGTACATACGCACGGTGCTAATTCTTGCGGAAGCTATGCAGGGGATCTAACCCCGGCGTTGGTTCTGGCAGATGAGAGAGGCGCATATGACTGAACCTATATGACCTTTCTCGTGCGAGAAGGGTCATTTTTGCATGGAAATCAGTTTGAGATCAGGTACTAATTCGATTAAGGAGTGGACACAGCAATGCCAATCAAAATTCCTGACAGTTTACCGGCCAAAGAAGTATTATCCGGAGAAAATATCTTTGTAATGGATGAAAGCCAGGCTTTTCATCAGGATATCCGTCCGCTGCGGATCGCTATCCTGAATCTGATGCCAACCAAGGAAACGACCGAAACGCAGCTGCTGCGCCTGATCGGAAACTCTCCGCTCCAGGTCGATGTAGTCCTGCTTCATCCAAGCTCCCATACCTCCAAGAATACTTCAGCGGAGCATTTGAAGAGCTTCTATACAACCTTTGATGAAATCAGCCACCGCCGGTTCGACGGTCTGATTGTTACCGGGGCTCCGGTAGAGCAGCTGGAGTTCGAGGACGTGAATTACTGGGAAGAGCTGAAACGGATTTTTGAATGGAGCAAGCACAACGTTACTTCGACCATGCATATCTGTTGGGCCGCCCAGGCTGGATTGTATCATCACTTTGGTGTACGCAAGGTCAGCCTGGAAGAAAAATGCTTTGGAGTGTTCCCTCACACCTTGAGCCATAATAATGTTAAACTGCTGCGCGGCTTTGACGAGGTATTCCATGTGCCGCACTCCCGCCATACCGACGTATCCCGCGAGGATATCGAAGCCAATCCGGAGCTGCAGATTCTGGCCGAATCGGAGGAAGCCGGAGTGTACCTTGTAGCGACACATGACGGCAGACAGATCTTTGTTACCGGACATTCCGAATATGACCCGTTCTCGCTAAAATGGGAATATGACCGTGACGTTGCCAAGGGGATGGATATTGCGCTGCCGAAACATTATTATCCTAAGGATGATCCGCAGCGTACACCGCCGGCCGTATGGCGCGCCCATGCCAACTTATTGTTCGCCAATTGGCTCAATTACTATGTATACCAGGAGACACCCTACGATATTGGCCCTATTATTTAATAATATAGAAGCAACTGTACAATAACCCCACATTAGGAGGCTCACGATGGACGAGAAACTGAGGATTGAAAGCAGACTTGCACAAATAGGCTCACAGGAAGATCCCGCTACCGGGGCAGTTAATTACCCGATTTACAATGCAACGGCATTCCGTCACCCGAGACTTGGACAAAGCACCGGCTTCGATTATATCCGTACCAAAAACCCGACCCGTTCCGTACTGGAAACGGCTGCGGCTGAGCTGGAGTCCGGCGATGCCGGCTTTGCCTGCAGCTCCGGCATGGCTGCCCTGACCACCGTATTCGCTTTATTCGGGCAGGGCGACCACCTTGTCGTGTCCCTCGACCTGTATGGCGGAACCTATCGTCTTCTGGAACGGATTTTGTCCAAGTACGGAATCACAGCCTCCTATGTGGATACCAATGATATTGACGGGCTGGAGGCAGCCCGCCGTCCGGAGACGAAGGCTGTCTTCATCGAGACGCCGACGAATCCGCTGATGATGATTACCGATATAGAAGCAGTCTGTACCTGGGCCCGCCAACACGGGCTGCTGACCATTGTGGACAATACGCTGCTTACCCCGTTCTTCCAGCGTCCGCTTGAGCTAGGTGCGGATATCATCGTTCATAGCGCAACCAAATATTTGGGCGGCCACAATGATGTACTTGCCGGACTGATCGTGACCAAAGGAGCCGAGCTGTCTGCTGAAATGGCTGTTCTGCACAATTCGCTGGGCGCAGTTCTTGCTCCGAACGACAGCTATCAGCTGATGAAGGGCATGAAGACGCTGGCTCTGCGCATGGAACGGCATGAGAGCAACGCCTTGGCGATTGCCCGATATCTGCTGGAGCATCCGGCTGTGGCTGAGGTGTTCCATCCGGGGCTGCCGGATCATCCGGGGTATGAAATCCAGAACCGCCAATCCTCCGGCAACACCGGGATTTTCTCCTTTAAGGTGAAGGATGCCCGGTACGTGGAGCCGCTGCTCCGCCATATCCGGCTGATTGCCTTCGCCGAGAGCCTGGGCGGCGTCGAATCGCTGATGACCTATCCGGCTGTACAGACTCATGCCGACATTCCGGTAGAGATCCGCGATGCTGTCGGTGTAGATGACCGGCTGCTGCGCTTCTCCGTCGGCATTGAGCATGTGAACGATTTAATCGCTGATCTTGGCCAGGCGCTCGAAGCAGCGCGGATCGAACTGGAGCAGGCTATAACAGCTGAATAAATATACAGGGGAGACGGCAGCGCAGCTGATGCGCCGCCGTCTTTTTTCTGTCAGGAGTTCAGCAGGGCGGGATCAAAAGATTTCTCAAGCCGCCAGGATTGTGTTACGATGGAAGGACGAATGATTATCTATGTTTATTTTTAAAATTTAATCAACCATAAGATATGGACTTTGAAGGAGGCTGCGAACGATGAGTGCGATAGATCTTATTCTGGATAAGACGCTGAAAGGCGAACGCCTCGGGCTGGAAGATACGATCCGGTTGTTCGAGAGCAACGAAATTGAAAAAATGGGCGCAGCTGCAGATGTTATCATGAAGCGCTGGCATCCGGAGCCGATGGCAACATTCGTCATTGGACGCAATATCAACTATACCAACGTATGCGATGTGTACTGCCGTTTCTGCGCCTTCTACCGCAGACCAGGATCAGAGGAAGGCTATGTGCTGCCAGACGAAACCATTTACCAGAAGATCGCCGAGACTATTGCTGTTAACGGTACGGAAATTCTGATGCAGGGCGGCACCAACCCGAATCTGCCGTTCAACTACTATACGGATATTCTCCGGGGGATCAAACAGCGGTTCCCTGAAATCACGATGCATTCCTTCTCCCCTGCGGAGATTATGAAAATGGTCGAGGTATCCGGCCTGCCGCTGGAGCAGGTGCTGCGCGAGATTCACGCTGCCGGTCTGGACTCGCTTCCCGGCGGTGGTGCAGAAATACTTGATGACCGTACCCGCCGCAAGATCAGCCGGCTCAAAGGCTCCTGGGTGGACTGGATGAACGTCATGAAGACAGCGCATAAGATCGGCATGAATACTACCGCCACAATGGTAATCGGACTCGGCGAAAGCATGGAGGAACGGGCGCTGCATCTTCTGCGGGTACGTGAAGCGCAGGATGAATGCCTGGCGAATAAATATGACTCCGAAGGCTTCCTGGCGTTTATCTCCTGGACGTTCCAGCCGGATAACACCAACCTCAAGCTGGACCGGCAGACGCCGGAGGAATATCTGAAGACGGTAGCGATCAGCCGGCTGGTGCTCGACAACATCAAGAACTTCCAGTCATCGTGGGTAACGATGGGGCCTGAGGTCGGCAAGCTCTCCCTTCAGTACGGCTGTAATGACTTTGGCAGCACAATGATTGAGGAGAATGTTGTATCCTCGGCTGGTGCCACTTACAAGGTGAATATCGAGTCAATTACCCAGCTGATCCGCGAAGCCGGCAAGATTCCGGCACAGCGCAATACACGTTACGATATCCTGCGGGTGTTCGATGATGTTAATGCGAAGATCGACAATGATTTTGTAATGCAGAACTAATTCCTATTATTAAACTACAACCCCTGCGAGCCAGTTCTGTACTGTCTCGCGGGGGTTGTTTTAGTCTGTAATGTGCTGACCTTCACCTGGCTGAGGATAATATGGCGGCTGGATGTGAACAAAACAGGCTGGATGTTCACAAAAATTCAGGCAATGTTCTGCCCCTGCCACCAATGATCATGTCAGTATTTATACCGCTTAATAGGATAGTGTTTTATGAATTTTTTTGTATAAATATAGGATAGTGTAGTTTTTGGTAGTGGACATGAAGCGTTTAGTGTAACAGGAAATATATTAATGAATATATCACGCCGGAATGTATCGAAATCTCACATGTATTTTTCGCGTTTACTTGTACATAATGTAAATTTATGGTTTTTGGATAAGGCGTAATGACTAAATTACGCTAAAATATATGATATTTTACACAACTATTGACTCTATTTGATGCTTTTTGCTAGATTCGTATATTTGCTTATGGTACAATTCTCCTCGGTCACTAATAGAGAAAAACTGGGAGGATTAATCACTTATGGGAGAAAGACGATGGAACAAGCCGGTAGCTTCAATTCTGGCAACCACAGTTCTGACTGCACAGGTTTTTGGGGGTGTGCTTGTTGGTTCAGTTCTTGGAGCTGATACAGCAAAGGCCGCTCCGGCAGCTGGTGTGACAGTAGATCTGCGTCTGATGAGCACTACTGATGTGCACACCAATGTCTATGGCTGGGATTATTACAAGGATGCCCCTTCAGCGACAGTGGGTCTCGACAAAACAGCTACACTGGTCAATGAAGCCAGAAAGCAGAACAGCAACAATCTTTTGCTTGATAACGGTGATTTGATTCAAGGTACTCCCCTGGGCACGTACATGGCAATCGAATCTGATCTGGAGACTAATGACAAGCGGATTCATCCTCTAATCGCTGCCATGAATGTTATGAAGTATGATGCAGCTACCTTCGGCAATCATGAATTTAACTACGGTTTGGATTACCTCGAACGTACCATTAACGGAAGCTCCACACACAAAGAAGATACGGATGCAGATTTCAAGTATGTCAATGCGAATATTTATAACATCGACGGCACCAATAAATATAAGCCTTACGAGATTATTGATAAGGAAGTTAAAGGCTCGGACGGACAAACATATAAAGTAAAAGTGGGACTGATTGGCCTGGTTACACCACAGATTATAGAGTGGGATAAGGCTAAGCTCGACGGCAAAGTGAAGGTTGAGGATATCAGTGAAACTGCTGCGAAATTTGTTCCTGAGATGAAAGCTAAGGGTGCAGAAGTCATTGTGGCTATGGCCCATACCGGGTTTGATGCTTCTGCAGCTTCTTCCGATCCTGGTGCAGAAAACGACATCAACCAGCTGAGTAAAGTGGAAGGCATCGACGCCATCACATTCTCTCATACACATAAAGTTTTCCCGAATGTAAAGGAAAGTGACCTGGATGCTTCCTTCAAAGATCCCGCCACCAAGCTTCCCTATAATACAGCCGACATTAAAATTGACAACACCAAAGGCCAGATTAACGGTACTCCGGCAGTACAAGCTGGTTACGGCGGCGGATACCTGGGTCTAATCGATCTGAAAATTGTACAGGGTACTAACGGCTGGAAAGTGGATAAGACGAGCTCTGTATCCTCCACGCGTTCAATTGCTGGAGTTGCTGCAGATCCGGCAATAGACGCTGTTACTTCAGCAGACCATGAGGCAACAAAAGCTTACGTAAATCAGCCGCTTGGAAAAACAACGGCCCCAATGAACAGCTTCTTCGCCATGGTGCAGGATGATCCGACAGTTCAGATCGTAACTTACGCGCAGCAGCGTTATGTATCGAATCTGATCCATACGGATGAGGGTTTGGCTGCATATAGAAACTACCCGATTCTAAGTGTAGGTGCTCCATTCAAGGCTGGACGCAACGGCCCGTCAGAATACACTGAAATTAAAGCAGGGAATCTGACAATTGCCAGTGCCAGCGATCTGTACTTGTATGACAACACGTTAAAAGCGATTGTTGTTAACGGCGAAACTGTGAAGAACTGGATTGAAATGAGTGCAGGGGCATTCAACCGTATCAAACCGGGTATTTCAACGGCTCAGCCTTTGCTGAATTCCCAGTTCCAGGTCTTTAACTTTGATGTCATTGACGGTGTTAATTACACCATTGACGTAACGAAGAATGCTAAATACAAACCGGACGGTACTATTAACGATGCTTCCTCCAGCCGTGTAACCAGCGTTACTTACGGCGGAAAAGAAATCCTGCCTGATCAGGAATTCGTTGTAGTTACCAACAACTACCGTGCAAGCGGCGGCGGGAACTTCCCGGGCGTAAAAGCCGGCAAAATGATTATCGATTCCCAGATGGAAAACCGTCAGGTACTGATGGATTACATCAGTGAAGCTGGCGTAATCGATCCGACTGTTGACGGTAACTGGTCGATTGCTCCAATCAAAGGCAACGTATCAGTAACCTTCCCGTCTTCACCAAAGGCGGCTGACGTTTTACCTTCTAACATCACGGACACGCACACTAAAGATGGTAAAGGGTTCGGTATTTTCAGCCTTGACTTGAAGCAGCATACACCTAAACCAACTGCAGATGTTGAAGTCCACCTGATCGGTATTAACGACTTCCACGGCCAGCTGGATACTACTTCTGTAGTAAGCGGCAAGAATGCAGGTACTGCTGCGATTCTCGCAACGTACCTGAAACAGGCGCGTGCCAAGTATGAAAACTCCTTACTCTTCCATAACGGGGACTCCGTAGGAGCATCGGCTCCGGTTTCTTCACTTGAGCGTGATGAGCCGACCCATGAATGGATGAATCTGATGAAGTTCGACGTCGGAACACTGGGTAACCATGAATTTGACCAGGGCGTTGAAGCACTGAAAACACAGATTTTCGGCGGTGTTGATCCTAAGAACAAAAGTGTAACTCATGCTGGCGCAGACTTTGATTACATCAATGCAAACGTGGTTGACAGTGTGTATAAGAAACCAATCATTAACCCTTATGTTATTAAAGAAGTAGGCGGCGTGAAAATCGGATTTATCGGTGTGGTAACCAAAGCAACACCAAGCAAAGTTGCTCCATCCGGCCTGGTAGGTGTTGAATTCCTTTCAGCCGAAAAAGAAGTAGAGGCAATCGAGAATTACGCTAAAGAACTGCAGGCCAAGGGTGTAGAAACGATCATCGTGCTGGCACATGATCCTGCTACAACAAAAGGCGATGCAAATACCGGTTATGTAACGACAGGTGAAGCAGCAGATCTGGCCAAAGCCCTGCCGGCTAACTCGCCTGTAGACGTTATCGTTGCCGGGGATAACCACGGCTACGCGAACGACATCGTAAACGGCAAGCTGGTTGTTCAGGCTTACTCTTACGGTACTGCATTTGAAGATATCAAACTGGTAATTGACCCTAAGACAGGCGATGTAAAAACAAAGTCTGCAACAGTTACGTCTACCTTCCAGGAAGGGGTAACACCTGATCCTGAAACGGTTGCTCTGGTTAACAAATATCTGGCTAAGCATCCGGAACTGACCCAGCCAGTAGGTACTACTGACGGTACAATTACCCGTACAGATGTCTACAACAATGAAGCGCCGCTCGGCAACCTGATTGCCGATGCAATGCGTGCGGCTGATTTCGGTGACGGAGCAGCAGCAGATTTCGCCTTCATGAACCCGGGCGGCATCCGTGCTGACCTTCCTAAGGGCAATGTATCCTTTGGAGATCTGGCCAAGATCCAGCCTTTCGGCAATACCCTGGTGAAGCTGACCCTGACCGGTGAGCAGATCAAAACCCTGCTGCAGCAGCAATGGGGAGTAAAAGCTGACGGTACAGCTGATACAAAGACTCTGCAGATTTCCGGCCTGAAGTATACGGCTGAAATGTATCTGCCGGTTAAGGATCGTATCTCCAGTCTAACCAAAGCTGACGGTACACCGATTGACATGAACAAGAGCTATACTGCGGTCGTGAACAACTTCATGTCTGCAGGCGGTGATAACTACACTGTTCTGCTCTCTGCCACCAAGCAAGTACCTGGCCCAATCGATCTGGATGTATTCTACGATTACATTGTAGACACATTCAAAGGCGGTGCTATTACAGCCAAGGTTGAAGGCCGTATTACTAACAACACTAAGGCTCCGGCCGCAATTCCTGGCGGCATTCCGGCGCCGGCGGCAACACCAGCACCATCGGCAACACCGGCTCCATCCGCGACACCGTCAACACCTGCTCCTTCGGCAGCACCAGGCACTTTCAGTGATCTGGGCAAAGTGGCCTGGGCTCAGGAAGCAATCAACTCCCTGGCAGCCAAGGGCATTGTGAAGGGGCTGGAGAACGGCCAGTTTGCACCAACCAAAACAGTAACCCGTGCTGAATTCGTAACGATGCTCGTACGTGCTCTGAACCTGAGTGCGCCAGCATCCGCTACAGCCTTTAACGATGTGAAGCAGGGAGTATGGTATACCGATTCGATCGCTGCTGCTGTTAGCGCAGGTATTGTGAAGGGCAGCGGCAACGGCAAATTCGAACCGGGCCGTGAGATTACCCGCGAAGAAATGGCAATCATGATCGTGAATGCTATTGGCGGTCAATTGCAGCCGGTTGATGCCTCTGCAGCGCTCGGCGAATTCTCCGATAAAAATTCCATCGCTCCTTATGCTCAGGAAGCTGTTGCACAGCTGACTCAGCTGGGAATCGTGAATGGGGTAGACGGCGGTAAATTTGCACCAAAGGCTATGGCCAACCGCGCTCAGGCTGCCGTAATCATCTACCGCATGCTTGAGAACAAAGCTTCCTGAATTCAGCTTCGATAATAAAGATGCCCCCGTCATCTCCGGATGACTGCGGGGCATCTTTTCGTTCCTTTAAGACTATTCAGACGCTCATTTTCCGCCTAAACAGCCCATGCGAATCCCGCATGGGCCTGTCCGATGTAACCGGTTATTTATTTTACAGCAGCTTCCCACTTGCAGCGGACCGGGGAGACAATGGCATTTTCTTTCTTCAGCTCAGTAAAAGCCTTGTCTACGGCCTTGCGCTCAAGGCCCGAGAGCTTCTCTACCTCACCGGCGGTGAGGGGGGTTGCCGAAGCCTTGATAATATCCAGCACCTGTTCTTTTACGCTCATGAAGGTCACATCCTTATTCAATATATTTGAAAGAATGACTACTTAGATTTGTAGTATAGAAGAGGATTAGAAGAAATGCAGTGACTTTTATCGAATTGGGCTTTGAATATTAAAAAATCGATTTACAGTTGTATCCAAAAGTGATATCATAATTATATCAAATACATATCTTATGGAGGTGCTTTTATGAAGGAGAAGGTTTTACGTCCGGTTAGCGGATTTTGGGTTATTGCGCTTATTGTGGTCTGTCTGGCAGGCGGGATCTACGGGGGAGCCCACGAATATGTTGCGGTGCCGGTCGTTCTGTTTTTAGTTGCCGCTGTTCTGTGCACAAGCATCACGATCGTCCAGCCTAACAAGTCGGTTGTGGTCACCTTTTTCGGGCAATATGTCGGAACGATTGTGAAGAGCGGGATGTATGCAGTTATTCCGTTCAGTATCCGTAAAACCGTGTCACTTCGGGTACGAAACTTCAACAGTGTCAAGCTGAAGGTTAATGATGTGGAAGGGAACCCGATCGAAATTGCGGCAGTCATTGTTTTCAAAGTCATTAATTCTGCCAAAGCGCTGTTTGATGTAGATAAATACATGGCTTTTGTCGAGATTCAGAGCGAGACTGCGCTGCGTCATGTAGCGAGCAAATATCCGTATGATAACTTTAATGAATCCGGCATGTCATTGCGGGCCAATGCCGACGAGATTGCCAAGGAACTTGCTTCGGAATTGCAGGAGCGTTTGTCCTTGTCCGGGGTAGAGGTGATTGAGGCGCGTCTGACGCATCTGGCTTACTCTACAGAGATTGCCAGCACCATGCTGCAGCGCCAGCAGGCATCGGCTATACTTTCGGCACGGCAGATTATTGTAGAAGGTGCTGTCGGGATGGTGGATATGGCGATCCGCCAGCTTAAAGAGAACGGCGTGGTTGAGCTTGATGAAGAGCGTAAGGCGGCGATGATCAATAACCTGATGGTGGCGATTGTTTCAGAGCGCGGAGCGAGCCCGGTGATCAATGCCGGTTCGTTGTACTAGGGGATGATGAATCATGGCGGCCAAAAAGAGCTTTCCGCTGCGGATTGATCCGGAGCTGTATGAAGCGCTGGAGCGTTGGGCGGGAGAGGAATTTCGCAGCGTAAACGGACACATTGAATATTTGCTGCGTGAGTCTTTAAAGCGCGCGGGCCGCTTGCCGGGAAAAAAACGCCGGGAAGAGGAGTAAGTGAAAACAGGGAATCCTGCCTTATACGCTTGTAAGCTTGACTGAAGCAGCGGACAGCTTTATAATTACTGCATAATTCACGTTAACAGCGTCGACAAAGATATGGATCGCTTGTGTCAGGACCGCTTCAGAGAGAGGAAACCCAGGCTGCAATTTCCTCCGGTATCCGGCTTCCGATCTACCCCTTTGTAGCTGCGGTTATGAACTCCCGGGGGCCTCTGCACTCATTGTCACGGGATAGTAAGAACCGCCGGTTCATGGCCGTTATTCCCATGCTGATGAAGGATTCTTGTTTAGAATCGAATTTGGGTGGAACCACGGGTGCAATCACTCGTCCCTTTACGGGACGGGTGTTTTTTGTTTGCGTGGATTTTCCGTGCCGCCACTTAATGCCCGCAGAGGGTCAGCTACCAACCACTAGGAGGAACAACAATGTCAGTAAGTATTAAACTTCCGGACGGATCGGTCCGGGAATATGAGAACGGCAGCACGATCGACGATGTAGCCGCTTCGATCAGCAGCGGCCTGCGCAAGAATGCAGCTGCAGGCAAGCTGAACGGGATTGTCGTTGACCTGTCAACACCGCTTGAAGAAGGCGCACTTATTGAGATCGTTACGCTGGATTCACCGGAGGGTCTGGAGGTTATGCGTCACAGTACCGCCCACCTGATGGCCCAGGCAACCAGACGCTTGTTCGGCGCGAAGGAAGTCAAGCTTGGGGTCGGTCCGGTTATTGAAGACGGCTTCTACTATGATATGGACCTTGAGCATCCGCTCAATCCGGAGGATCTGCTCAAGATCGAGAAGGAAATGGAACGTATCGTTAACGAAAATCTGCCGATTGTACGCAAGGAAGTCAGCCGCAAGGAAGCGCTGGGTATTTTTGGTGAGCTTGGCGATCCGTACAAGCTGGAGCTGATTGAGGCGCTGCCGGAAGACAGCGTGATTTCGATCTATGAGCAGGGTGAATTCTTTGACCTGTGCCGCGGACCGCACGTGCCGTCCACTTCCAAGATCAAAGTATTCAAGCTGATGAATGTAGCCGGCGCTTACTGGCGCGGCGACAGCAAGAATAAAATGCTGCAGCGCGTATACGGAACGGCCTGGATCAAAAAAGCCCAGCTTGATGAGCATTTGCGCCTGCTGGAGGAAGCCAAGAAACGTGACCACCGCAAGCTGGGTAAAGAGCTGGAAATCTTCACCTTCAATCAGCTGGTCGGACAGGGCCTGCCGATCTGGCTGCCTAAGGGCGCCAAGCTGCGCAGCATTCTGGAGCGTTATATCGTCGATCTGGAAGCCAGCCTTGGCTACCAGCATGTATACACTCCGGTGCTTGGTAACGTAGAGCTGTACAAAACTTCCGGACACTGGGAGCACTACCAGGAAGACATGTTCCCTAAGATGGTTATTGATACCGAGGAGTTCGTGCTTCGTCCGATGAACTGCCCGCATCACATGATGATCTATAAGAGCTCTATGCACAGCTACCGCGACCTGCCGATCCGTATCGCTGAGCTGGGCACAATGCACCGCTATGAAATGTCCGGCGCACTGACCGGTCTGCACCGCGTACGCTCCATGACGCTGAATGATTCCCATATCTTCTGCCGTCTGGACCAGATCAAGAGTGAATTCAAACGCGTGCTTGAGCTGATCAAGCAGGTATACAGCGATTTCGGTATTCACGATTACCGTTTCCGTCTGTCCTACCGGGATCCGCAGGATACTGAAAAGTACTTCCAGAATGATGAAATGTGGGAGACTGCACAGCGTATGCTGCGCGAGGTAGCGGAAGAAGCCGGTCTGCCGTTCTTTGAAGCGGAAGGCGAAGCGGCCTTCTACGGACCTAAGCTGGATGTGCAGATTCGCACCGCGCTTGGCAAGGAAGAAACCTTGTCTACTGTACAGATCGACTTCCTGCTGCCTGAGCGCTTCGAGCTGGAGTACGTCGGAGATGACGGCAACAAGCATCGTCCGGTTGTGCTTCACCGCGGTATTCTCGGAACAATGGAACGTTTTGTAGCCTTCCTGCTGGAGAACTTTGCCGGTTCACTTCCGCTGTGGCTGTCGCCGCAGCAGGTCAAGATTATTCCGGTATCATCAGCCTTTGACGAATACGCCAAGGATGTTGAAGCAAAGCTGCAGAGAAACGGTATCCGTGCTGAAGTGGACCTGCGCAACGAGAAGCTCGGGTACAAGATCCGTGAAGCCCAGCTCGAGAAGCTTCCATATATGTTCGTTGTCGGCGAGAACGAGATGAATGCGGGTACCGTGTCCATCCGCAAACGCGGGGAAGGCGATATCGGCGCCAAGCCGCTTGAAGAAGTCATTGAAACGCTGGGCAAGGAAATTTCTGGACGCGTTATCTAATATTGCCTGGCAGCCTGCTGTAACCAGCCGGTAAGCCTGCTGTAATAGCCTCTGTCATATACCCCGTGAAGCCGCATATCAGCGCTTCATGTATAAAATTTTGTGAAACGGGAAACCTTCGCTAATAGGGGGAGGTTTATCAAATGAACAAAATGGGTTTATGCCAGAGGCTTTGGTGTCTAATGGTTACGGTAGTGCTTATTCTTACGGTTGCAGGAGCTTATCCGGACAAGGGTTCCGGGTACGCCCAGGCCAGAGGAACAGCGGACATTGCTGGCCAGTTGAACAGCGGCACATTAAAGGCAGATGATTTTCAAAATAGACAGGGTGCGTCCTTCTTTACAAGCATTAGCGGAAACGTGCAGCCGGAGGTGCAGACAACCGGACGGGCCATCGTATATTCGCAGGAGGCTTACTTTACAGGAGCCTCTCAGCTCGGGGGGACTTCCCGGGTGAAGCCGGCAGCAACAGAGGCACCGCAGGCAACAGAGGCACCTCAGGCAACAGCTGCACCCGCCGCCAAGAAGCCGGATACGGCTGTCAAGCAACCTGCTTCAGTTCCCGTTGCTGCACACGCCGGAGCAGATTATCACTTCAATGAAGGTTACGGCAACCGGCTACACTGCAGGCTACGAGTCTACAGGCAAGACATCCAAGCATCCGCAATACGGCATCACCTATTCGGGCGTCAAAGTACGCAGGGACAAAAATTCGGTATCCACCATTGCTGCCGACCCGAAGGTTCTGCCGCTGGGAAGCATTCTCTATATCCCGGGTTACGGGTATGCAATCGTTGCGGATACCGGCTCGGCAATCAAGGGACGCAAGATCGACCTGTATTTTGCCACCACCAAGCAGGTGTACAAGGAATGGGGCAAAAAGACGGTTGTTGTCCAGCTGATTAAGCGCGGTAACGGTAAATGCACTGAGAGCATGCTCAAGGATCTGGGCAAGGCGATTCAGACCTACAAAACGATTCCTCAGGACCTGCTGGAAGAGAGCATTTGAGGCGGAACAAGACATGCGCAGTGTTTGATATGTTTTTCACTTGCAAATGCATAAGACAACCCCTGGCCCGCCATAATATCGACTGGGGTACATTGAGTGCCCTTAACGATAACACTCAGGGGGTGAATTCCAATGGCTAAAAAACCAAAAGTACAGGAAAACTACAAAACACCGAATGAAAAATACAATGCCGAGTTTGCTGTTGAAAATGACGGCGCAACAAAGCAGGGTACATTTGTTAAGCCGGTGCAAAAACCGCAGCAGTAATGCTGTGATTGCCAGGCTAACACCGATATGCTAAAGCTGGATTGTTCCGGTACGCTCAGATGATGGGCGCCGGGACAGTCCTTTTTCATTTTAAAGGCACCTGCCGCCGCATGGACAAATATTCCTTATTATTCCAGATGGCTCGGTCCCGAGACTGAGTCCTCTTTCCTTCTTACGCCGCTGTCCTCTGGCCTCCGAATGCTGTAGACTAAGTCTATAAGTTATGCATGAAGGCGAAAACGACATCATAAAGGGGAAATGAAGCATGAAAAGAAGGTTCACCAGCCAGGTTCTCGGCGGACTGATCCTGATTGGACTCGGCGGGATGTTCCTGCTGAGGCAGATGGGATATACCGACTTCAGTATAGGTTCACTTATTTCGGATTACTGGCCGCTTGTCCTGATCTGGATGGGGCTGCAGAATTTTTTGTCCACCCATGATAATGGTTCAAAAGGTTCGTCGGCCTTCTGGGGATTTTTCTTCCTCGCGCTCGGGGTTTATTTCCTGGGACGGAATCTGGACTGGTTTGATGTATCGCCAGGCGATTTTTTCAAGCTGCTCTTTCCGGTAATGCTGATCGGCGGCGGCTTGTATGTGATCTTCAGACCGCGCAGCCGCAATATCCCGCCGGTTCCTCCGGCACCATCATCACCGCCTGACTTTTATCCGCCCGGACCGGGTACGCATGAGCCGGTAGCGCCTCCAAAGCCGCTGGAATCCACACTGGATGAGCAGTTCGAGCAGAAGTTCGGGAAGCCTGCGGGCGAACGCAACTGGGACGACTACCTCTCCAAGAATGAAGAGGATGCCCATGAGCAGGAGCAGGACCCGAAAGGATATTTTCAGTCGGCATCCGAAGCGCGGTGGAAGGAGAACCGTGACCGTCATGAACGCAGACGCCAGGAGCGTCAGGAGCGCCATGCCCGCAGACACGGGGAGTGGCATGAGGAGTTCCATGATAGCCATAATCATAAGGAAACGACAAACCGTTCGGCCTTTATCGGGGACGTGCATATGGGCAAGGAGCATTTTCAGCTGAAGCACACCAACATTTCACAGTTCATCGGAGACACCGTGCTTGATCTGACCAATGCGCAGATTCCTTACGGCGAGACAAAGATCAACATATCCGCTTTTGTCGGCGACATTAAAGTCTATATTCCGGATGATATGGATCTGGGTGTTTCGGTCAACAGCAGTTCCTTTATCGGCGATATGCAGGTGCTGGAGCAGACGCGTAGCGGATTTATGAGCAGTGTGCAGTGCAAGACCCCTTACTACAAGGAAGCCGGCAAAAAAGTCCGGATTAACGTGAGCGCCTTCATCGGCGATATCAAGGTTAAAACGGTGGGCTAAAGGATGGGGACGATCTTCAGCAATACCAAATGGCTGCTGCTGCTCTATTTTCTCCTAAGCGGAGGCGTCGCTGCCGGACTCGTCTATGCCGGGACATGCCTGGGCTACATTGAGGTTGTGGATTACCACATGTGGCTGTATCTTATCCTTGGAATTGTGCTGTTTAACGTTGTAGTCGGATATATGGCCGGACAGCGGATCCAGCGGCGGATTGACCATCTCGATCTGAATATGCTCCAGGTCGCCAAAGGCAACCTTTCTGTGCGCATGCCGGAGAGTGATGACCAGTCCTTTGCCAGAGTGTACCATGAGTTCAATATTATGATGGATACGGTTGAAAATAAAATGCAGATTCTGCAGCGTCTCGGTGAGCAGGAAGTGATCGAGAAGGAAAAGGCGGCGGAGAGCGCGGTACTAGAGGAACGCCGGCGGATGGCCCGTGATTTGCATGACACGGTAAGCCAGCAGCTGTTCGCGATCCATATGTCCGCCTCTTCGCTGCCAAAAGTGCTTGAACGCAATGAGCAGCAGGGAATAACGGTTATGCACCAGCTGATTACGATGTCGCAGATGGCGCAGAAGCAGATGAGGGCGCTGATAGCGCAGCTGAGACCGGTTGAGCTTGAAGGCAGGAATCTGTTCGAGGCGCTGGAGAAATGGTTTCCGGATTACTGCCGGCAGAACGGGCTCAAGGGGGTTAAGGAGCTTGAGCTGCAGGGTGAGCTGTCAGAGGCGATTGAACACCAGCTGTTCCTGATTATCCAGGAATCTATGGCTAATATCGTGAAGCATGCCGGTGCGCGTGTAGTCAGCCTGTCCCTGCGGGAAGCCCCGAGACAGGTCGTACTAAGCATCAGCGATGATGGTCAGGGGTTTGAGCATGTGCAGCACAAGCAGGGGTCCTATGGGCTGACAACCATGCGTGAGCGCGCAGAAAAGCTGGGCGGTCAGGTGGAGATCATCAGCCGCAAAGGAGCGGGAACGACAATCCGCGTACATATACCAAAATTTGTTCAAGGCAATCAGGAACAGGAGGAATAGACATGAGTGTCATAAAAGTACTGCTGGTGGACGATCATGACATGGTGCGGATGGGACTCAAAACGTATCTGATGCTGGACCCGTTGTTTGAGGTCGTCGGCGAAGCGGGAAACGGGTCGGAAGCGCTGAACATGCTGCGTGACTGGGGCCAGGAGAATCTGCCTGATCTGGTGCTCATGGATCTGATGATGCCGGTAATGAACGGTGCTGAAACGACGAGGGCTGTACTGGCTGAGTTTCCGGGTCTCAAGATCGTCATCCTGACCAGCTTTCTGGAAGATGATCTGGTGGTTGATGCGATTGAAGCCGGTGCAGTCAGCTATGTGCTGAAAACAGTCTCAGCGGAGGAGCTGATTTACGCCCTGCAGGGAGCTTACCGCGGTATGCCGGTCATGACCGGCGATGTGTCGCAGGCGTTAACCCGCGGCATCCGCCAGCGGACGGTTCAGGGCGATTCATCCGGCCTCACCGAACGGGAGAAGGAGGTGCTGCTTCTTATTGCCGAGGGCAAGACCAACAAGGACATCGGCGAGGAGCTGCATATCAGCATCAAGACGGTTAAGACGCATGTCAGCAACCTGCTGATGAAATGCGAGCTGGATGACCGCACCCAGCTGGCCATTTACGCCCACCGCAAGGGCTGGGCCCAGGGGTAACGGGAACTTCATATTATTTATCTTAAAACTCCAAATGAAGTCCCGGTGCAGGTAAGCACCGGGACTTTTTGCTTTTTCAGCGTAAATTTCTATCATCTTTTATCTCTGATTAAATTGTTTTTAATGTGCAGTTAAGGTTTAAAGTACAAAATAAGTACAAGAAGAAAACACAATACTCCTTGTCAGACAGACAAGGCACGGGAGGAACGTAAACATGGATAACAACAATAATAATTCTAATAACTTTAATCGTGATAACGAACCAGCTAACAGCACTAATAATAATGCAGACAACAGCAGCCAGGCTCAATCAACGGAATCCGGATCATCCTACTACTACTCGTACGGACCTTTTAAATCCATTAACAATGAGGACGCTAATCAGGACAACAGTCAGCATTACAACCGCCGTGAGCCTGAGCGTGTAGAGGTTACTGCTCCGCAGCCGGTCAAGCAGCTTCCTTACAGCACCTCGCTCCGCACCACCGGCTATGATGGTAACGGCGGTCGCGGCGGCAACGGAAACGGTGCTGATGGCGGAAACGGCTGGCAGTACAACAGCAAACCCAAGAAGCCTATAAAAGCAGTTCTGGTCTCCTTCCTGGCCGGTATGGTCGTATTGTCCGGTTCGATGTTTGCGGCAGACCGCGGCAACTGGTTCACTGGTGACCAGGCGACAACAGCGCCGGTGGCAAGTACAACGGCTAAATCGGCTGTCGGCAGCGCGAATGTAACCCCTTCAACGTCAACAACCTCACTGCTTACCGGCACAACGGATGTATCTAACGTGGTAGATTCAGTGGGTCCGGCTGTCGTGAAGATCGATACCCTGGTGAAAAGCTCCAGCAGAGGCTCATCTTTAAATCCGAATATGAGTGATCCGTTCTCGCAGTTCTTCTTCGGTGACCAGTTCGGTGGCAGCGGCTCCTCCGGAACGGACCGTAACTCGCAATCGGAGTCAGACAGTGATTCGGATGCACAGCTCACTCCTTATGGAATCGGAACAGGCTTTATTTACGAGTCCTCCGGTTACATTCTGACAAACCAGCACGTTGTTGAGGGTGCAGACGTTATTCAGGTTACCGTTGACGGAACAACCAAGCCATATGAAGCGAAGCTGCTCGGCGCAAGCAAAGACCTGGATCTTGCCGTTCTGAAAATTGAAGGCTCTGACTTCCCTACTGTAGCACTTGGTGATTCGGACAGCATCAAGGTCGGTTCCGAGGTTGTGGCGATTGGTAACCCGCAGGGCTTTGACCATACTGTTACTGCAGGTGTACTGAGTGCGAAGGACCGCAGTATTGATATTAACGAGGAAGACGGCAGCGGCACCCGTAATTACAAAAAACTGCTGCAGACTGATGCTTCGATCAATCCGGGGAACTCCGGCGGCCCGCTGCTTAACCTGAACGGTGAAGTGATCGGCATGAACGTTGCAGTCAGTACGGAATCACAGGGTATCGGCTTTGCAATTGCAGTCAACACCATTAAAGAGGTTGTAGATAAGCTGGAAGCCAACCAGGAAATTCCTAAGGAGCCGATTCCATTCATTGGTGCATCGCTGATGACCATTACTGACCAGGTTGCACAGCAGATGGGTACTGACATTACCGAAGGCTCTGTAGTGGCTGAGATTGTATTCAAATCGCCTGCCTACACTGCAGACCTGCGTCCTTACGATATCATTACAGGTGTGAACGGCACGAAGTATGCGACCAGCCAGGAGCTGATCACTTATATTCAATCCCTGAAGGTCGGTGACAAGATCACACTGAATGTTGTCCGTGACGGCAAAACACTGGAACTGCCTGTGACAATCGGCAACAAAAACGATTTTGATACCACCCAAACCCAGGAGCAGTAATCACACCGGACGGTATATACAGACGGAAGGGGCAACCCTTCCGTTTGTGCTGCTGCTGGACGTGAATCCGTACATTCATGCTACAATAGAGACAAAACGAACTGGACAATGGGGGCTGCCTGATGCGACCGAATATTTTAATAATTGATGATGATGAAAAGATTACTTCCATGCTGCGCCGCGGCCTTGCCTTTGAAGGCTATGATGTAAAGACGGCATCCAACGGAGCGGACGGGCTGCGCGCCATTCTGACCAGTGACCCCGATGTGGTTGTTCTGGATGTGATGATGCCCCAGGTGGATGGCTTTGAGGTCTGCCGGCGCATGCGCGAGGGAGGCAGCACCGTCCCGGTGCTGATGCTTACGGCTAAGGATGAGATAGAGCACCGTGTTAAAGGGCTTGATCTGGGAGCGGACGATTATCTTGTCAAGCCGTTTGCGCTGGAGGAGCTCCTGGCCCGGGTGCGTGCGCTGCTGCGCCGCAAGAGCGAGCAGGGCGGAACACCCGATCAGACAGTAACTTATGAAGATATCACACTGGATGTGGATTCACGCGAAGTGACGCGCGCCGGCAAACGTCTGGAACTGACCGCCAAGGAGTTCGAGCTGCTGCACCTGTTCATGCAGAACCCGAAGCGTGTGCTCTCCCGTGACCTCATTATGGATAAAATCTGGGGTTATGACTACAGCGGGGAATCCAATGTGCTTGAGGTATACATTGCCATGCTGCGCCAGAAGACGGAGGAGCACGGCGGCAAACGGTTAATTCAGACGATCCGGGGAGCCGGTTACATTCTAAGAGGTGACTAACATGTCTATTAAATTGCGGCTGACAGCCTGGTATTCAGGGATTTTGGCCGTTATGCTGCTGGCCTTATCAGCCGCAATTTACGGTTTTGTCTATTTTAATACTTATGGTGATCTGAAAGAACGGCTTATGCGGCAGGCACAGCAGGTAGGCCTCAAAACTGACTTTGACTACAATGATGGAACACTTAAACAGGTGCTGGGCGGTCCGGCGGGGCAGAGCCTGTTTGCCCAGCTGTATATTTACGACCTGGATAAATTGATTCCAAGCCAGAACATGTCCGAGATCAATCTGCAGTTCAAGGTGCCGGCCAAGGCAGACGCCGCCAGTCAGCAGGGGTTCTCGCAGGCCAACTACGGCGGAAATCCGTTTCTGATCTACCAGCAGGCTTTTGACGTAGGCACCTCTAACGGCAATTATCCGGCGGTGCTGCAGGTGGCGGTGTACACGGGTGAACAGCTGTCGCTTCTGAACCGGCTTAAAAACATTCTGCTCGTCGGTTCTTTTGCCACGCTGATTGCCGCGTTTACGTTCGGGCTTTTCCTGGCCCGCAAATCTATGAGCCCGATCGGCATGGTCATTGAGGCAGCCAACGGGATTCAGACCGGCAACGATCTTAGCTCACGGATTGAATATAACGGACCTCCGGACGAGATCGGCAGGCTGATTGAAACGGTTAACAGCATGCTTGGGCGGATGGAGGGCTTCTACAGGGAGCTTGAGGATTCCTATGCCACCCAGCGCAGATTTGTGTCAGATGCTTCACACGAATTGCGGACACCGCTTACAACAATCCGGGGCAACATCGACCTGCTGCAGAAGGTCTGGGAGATGGATCCTGAGCAGAGCCGGATGAGTGAGGCCGAGATTCGCCAGCTGTCCATTGAGTCAGTGAAGGATATAGCCGATGAGTCCAAACGGATGAGCCGGCTTGTCGGCGACATGCTCTCGCTGGCGCGTGCGGATACCGGCCGCACCTTTGACAAGGAGCCGGTGGCGCTGGAGCCGCTGATGACAGAGGTGGCCCGCAGGGCATCGTTCCTGCCGCGCCAGTCCGAGTGGTCTATCGGCGATCTGAGCCAGATGAACGGAAAATATATTGTCGGCAACAAGGATTATTTGCAGCAGATGCTGTTCATTTTCATTGACAATGCCTTTAAGTATACGCCTTCCGGCGAAGTCACCATGGATGCTGTATTCTATCAGAATCAGGTGGGCATCCGGATCAAGGACACCGGGATCGGCATGGACAGGGACCAGGTGCCGCATATCTTCGACCGCTTCTACCGGGCGGACGAATCTAGGGGAATGACCGAAGGAATCGGCCTTGGGCTGTCTATCGCCAAATGGATTATCGATGAGCACGGAGGGTCAGTGGAGGTAGTTACTCGCCAGGGCGAGGGGACGACCTTTATTATCTGGCTGCCGCTTCTCTTTGCTCCGCCGCTGGAATAGGGTATAATAGACAGGTCTTATTATAGCCGTCATTGACAGCAGAAAGCCGGTGAACATACATGGAAGTCATCAAAATTTCTCCCCGGGGCTATTGCTATGGTGTCGTAGATGCCATGGTGATGGCGCGGCAGGCCGCCCAGAACCTCGATCTGCCCCGGCCGATTTATATACTTGGCATGATTGTACATAACAGTCATGTTACGAATTCCTTTGAGGACGATGGAATTATTACCCTTGACGGGCATAACCGTCTGGATATTCTCGATAAGGTCGACAGCGGTACGGTTATTTTTACCGCACACGGTGTTTCTCCTGAAGTTCGCAGGCTGGCCCGCGCCAAAGGGCTGACTACGGTGGATGCTACTTGTCCGGATGTAACGAAGACCCACGATCTCATCAAAGAGAAGGTGGAGGAAGGCTACGAGATTATTTATATCGGCAAAAAAGGCCATCCGGAGCCGGAAGGCGCTGTCGGCATTGCGCCGGAGCATGTCCATCTGATCGAGAAGGAAGAAGAAATTGCCGGCCTGAATGTGCCCTCTTCAAGAATCGTCATCACGAACCAGACCACGATGAGCCAGTGGGATATCAAGCATATTATGAAAAAGCTGCTGGAAACCTACCCCGGCGCAGAAGTGCATAATGAGATCTGTATGGCCACACAGGTGCGCCAGGAGGCTGTGGCTGAACAGGCCGGGCAGTGCGACCTGGTAATCGTCGTCGGTGATCCGCGCAGCAACAATTCCAACCGGCTCGCACAGGTGTCTGAAGAGATTGCCGGAACGCCTGCGCACCGGATTGCAGATGTATCCGAGCTGAATACCGAATGGCTGCAGGGCGTTAACAAGGTAGGGGTTACCTCCGGCGCCTCCACGCCTACACCGATCACCAAGGAGGTTATCAGTTATCTGGAGCAGTATGATCCGGCGAAGCCTGAGACCTGGGAGATCAAGCGTACAGTGAACATGGCGAAGCTGCTGCCGCCGGTCAAGAACAAGACTACGAGCGCTACCTAAGGTTGTTCTGAACTTATTCGTTATCTATTTCACATGTGATTCTCAGGCACCTGTTCCTCCCATGGGAGAGAACGGGTGCTTTTTATATTGCTTGGCATTCCTTGTTTTCCCACAAAATTACTCTGGAGAATATTACCTCTTTAGTAATTGCTGGAATAAACGGCGGCTCCAGCCGGAAATAAGTTGACGTATACTGGAATATGCGTTAAAATCACTTTAGCGCTTAAAAGCACACACGCGTCGTAGCGTAATAGTATTTTTATTTATTTTAAAATTATAACAGGAATATCCTGACAAAGGGGAGCTATAATATGATCGTTATTACGTCTAATCAGACACCGCAGGAGCAGGTAAATGACATTATTGCCGTTATTGAAAAACAGGGCTTGCAGGTCCATTTGTCGCGCGGTGCAGACCATACGGTAATCGGCCTGATCGGCGGTGTTACGCCAAGCCTTGCCGAGCATCTGCGCCAGATGAAGGGCGTGCAGAACGTTGTGAAGATCACCAAATCCTACAAGCTGGCCAGCCGTGACTTTCATCCGGAGGATACCATTATCGATATCCGCGGCGTGAAGATCGGCGGGGAGAATCTTGTGGTAATGGGCGGGCCGTGCGCGGTTGAATCGCCTGAGCAGATTGATGAAATCGCCCGGCTGGTCAAGGCTTCCGGCGGCCAGGTGCTGCGCGGCGGCGCATTCAAGCCGCGTACCGGTCCATACAGCTTCCAGGGTGTTGGTGTGGAAGGCCTGACGATGATGGCCGAGGCCGGCAAGAAGCATGGCCTGCTGACCATTACCGAGGTTATGACACCGGAGTATGTGGATATTTGTGCGGAGCATGCGGATATTCTGCAGGTAGGCACACGCAATATGCAGAATTTCGATCTGCTGCGCAAGCTCGGCACCTGCGGCCGTCCTGTGCTGCTTAAGCGCGGCTTCAGCGCAACCTATGATGAGCTCCTGAATGCGGCCGAGTACATCCTTGCCGGCGGCAACCGTGATGTTATGCTGTGCGAGCGCGGTATCCGAACATTCGAGACTTATACCCGTAATACCCTTGATCTGTCGGCGATTCCGGTGCTCCAGAGTCTGAGCCATCTGCCGGTTATTTCTGATCCAAGCCATGGCACCGGCCGCCGCGAGCTGGTGGAACCGATGGCCAAAGCCTCTGTTGCTGCCGGAGCTAATGGTCTGATTATTGAAATGCATACAGATCCTGACAATTCCATGACAGGTGATGGGGTTCAGTCCCTGTTCCCGGATCAGTTCGATAAGCTGCTTAGAGATCTGGAGAAACTTGCACCGCTGGTCGGACGCAAATTCTCCGAATCGCTTGAAGCGGCGCCTATTGCCTGATTAACCGGAAGAAACCTGCCACACATGGCCTTCTTTCCTGCAACCAGGCGGGAAAGAGGGCTATTTTATATTTGGGCTGGCATTATGGAATACAAATTAAGGCAAGCTGCGGCTTATTCACGAAAGCGTCAGAATATCTTACATTGTGATCAAAAATACCTGACATAAGCATTGACGATGTTAGGTATGAGTTTTATAATGACGACAGTAAAAAAATAAAAACAAGAACATTTGATACTGAGAGCGGGTTAATGTTCGGAACTTGGGGAGGAATTATTCATGTCGGTTGAAAAAGTGTTGCAGACGATCAAGGAAAACAATATCGAGTGGGTGGATTTTCGCTTTGTAGATTTGGGTGGGCGTGCTCATCACATCTCATTGCCAGCATCTGCAGTTGAGGAAGAAACATTTGTAAATGGTGTAGCGTTTGATGGTTCTTCCATCAAAGGATTCCGCGGTATTGAAGAATCGGACATGGTAATGATGCCTGATCCAAGTACTGTATACATTGATCCTTTTACGGCTCACCCGACGCTGAATATCATGTGTGACATCTTCACTCCTGACGGCGAACGTTATGAGCGCGACCCTCGTGGTATCGCAGTAAAAGCTGAAGAGTTCCTGCAGTCAAGCGGTGTAGGCACAGCAGCATTCTTCGCACCTGAGTCCGAGTTCTTCATCTTCGACGATGTCCGTTACGAGACCACAATGCACAGCTCTTCCTTCTCCGTAGATTCCGAAGAAGCAGCATGGAACACGAACCGTAAGGAAGAAGGCGGCAACCTGGGCTTCAAAGTAGGCGTTAAAGGCGGATATGTTCCGGTAGCTCCAGTTGATTCCCAACAGGATATCCGCAGTGAAATGTGCCGTCTGCTCAGCGAAGCAGGACTTGAAATCGAACGTCACCACCATGAAGTGGCGACTGCGGGACAGGCGGAAATCAACTTCCGTTTCGATACCCTGAAGAAAACAGCTGACAATCTCCTGACTTACAAATATATCGTGCAGAATACTGCACGCCAGTACGGCAAGGTTGCAACCTTCATGCCAAAGCCGCTGTTCGGCGATAATGGTAGCGGTATGCACGTTCACCAGTCCATCTTCAATGGCAGCGAGCCTTTGTTCTACGAAAAAGGTGCTTATGCCAACCTGAGTGAAATGGCTCTGCACTACATTGGCGGTATCCTGTACCATGCACCGGCACTGATCGCGCTGACTAATCCAAGCACCAACTCGTTCAAACGTCTGGTACCTGGTTACGAAGCACCGGTTAACCTGGTTTACTCCAAAGGTAACCGTTCCGCTGCTGTCCGTATCCCGGTAGCTGCTGTAACACCTAAGGGCTGTCGTATTGAATTCCGTACACCTGACTCCACTGCTAACCCTTACCTGGCATTCTCCGCAATGCTCATGGCTGGTCTGGACGGAATCAAGAAAAAAATCAACCCTGAAGAAATGGGTTACGGTCCGCTGGACAAGAACATCTATGAATTGTCCGATGCCGACAAAGAGAAGATCCGCAGTGTTCCAGGCAGCTTGAATGAAGCGCTTGACGCTCTGGAAGCTGACTACGAGTTCCTTACAGAAGGCGGCGTATTCACCAAGGACTTCATCGATAACTACATCGCCCTGAAACGTGGAGAAGCACAAGAGGTTGCCATTCGCATTCATCCGCATGAATATGCCCTGTACTTCGACGTATAGGATTGGAATAATAAAATTTTAGCATTGCTCAGAAGCCTCCGGGGAGACCCGGAGGCTTCTTTGTGATCTTTTTGAAGACCAACTGTGTTGTGTAAATGGCCATAAAACTTAAAAAAAACGAAAATTTCGTAATCCTACCCAATAATAAAGAATATTCTATTATAAATAGAAAAGAATGCGTTTAACAAAATGAAGGATAGTATGTTATGAGATGCTTTCCGGACAAATTTTTAATTTTTTGCGATTCATTATTTAATAATTTAGCTGTATTTTCGGAAGTATTTTCGGATTATTTCTGGTTGCTGCAGGTGTATCTGTTAAAGACAGGGAAGAGAAGAACCTTGATAATATAGCATTTAAGTCGGGGATTTTATTATCTCTAAACTATATACAGCAGTTCATTCAAAAATCTCTTTACAACATTTGTTAACGGTGCAATAATAAAACCGAAATCGGTTTCGTAAATATGGTCTGGAAGGATGAATACATTGGTACACAAAAAATAGCAGGCTGGCAGTTTACCGGACAGAATGGGGAGTTCAGCCTGGAGCAGCCTGACCGGAGCAGCTTCTTGTATTTTCCGCTGGTTAATGAAGGGGGCATGATGTCCTCCGTCACTCCGCAGCTTCATGGCCAGGTAACCTCGGGACATAATACCTTTCTGACACCGCCGCTCTCTGTGGAGGATCTGCACAATTCGCGGGCATCCCGCAATTTCTGGGTTTATATCGACGGAAAGGGAGCCTGGTCGGCAGCCGGAAATTCAGCCCGCCAGCATGCAGAGGCTTATTCGGAGAATGCAGACGATTCTCTGCTGGAAGCCGGGCTGCTGTGGCACAAGGTTACACGGGAGAACCGGCAGCTGGGAATCAAGGCAGAAGTGACCAGCCTCGTTCCCGGCGGGGATGATAAGGTTGAGCTGATGAAGGTAGTGCTGACGAATACGGGAGCGGGGGAAATATTCATTACGCCTACTGCGGCTATCCCGCTGTATGCACGTTCCGCAGATGATCTAAGGGATCACCGGCACGTCACTTCACTGCTGAACCGGATCTATACCTTGGATTATGGCGTTGAGGTTCAGCCGGCTTTGTCTTTTGATGAACGCGGACACCGGGTTAATCATACGTCCTATGGTGTTTTTGGTGCGGAAGAGGAGGGAGCTCCGCCTGTCGGCTTCTTCCCAGTTCAGGAAGAGTTTATTGGAGAAGGCGGCAGTCTGGACTGGCCCGGAGCGGTAGTATGGAATGCGGAGCCGCAGCCCGGCCGGGACGGAGCTCTGCATAGCGAGGGTTACGAAGCCTTGGGAGGAATAAGATTCGCTTCAGCTGCGCTGCTGCCGGGCCAGAGCCGTTCGTATGTGGTGGTAATGGCGATTGGCAGTGACCGGATTGATATGGAAGTACTGATGGGGAAATACGGATCAGCTGCGGCTTTTGACGCCGAGCTTGCGGCTAACAAGCAGTTCTGGGCGGACAAAGTGAACACGGTGTCCTTCCATACGGGAGATGACAGCGCTGACCAGTGGATGAAATGGGTTACCTTGCAGCCGGTGCTGCGCAGGCTGTATGGAAACTCGTTTCTGCCCTATCATGATTACGGCCGCGGTGGCCGCGGCTGGCGTGATTTATGGCAGGATTGCCTGGCCCTGCTGATTATGGAACCGGAGGATGTACGTAGCCTGCTGCTGAATAATTACGCGGGAGTGAGAATAGACGGCAGCAATGCAACCATCATCGGCCAGCACCCCGGAGAGTTCATTGCCGACCGGAATAATATCCCGCGTGTATGGATGGACCATGGGGCGTGGCCGTTCATGACAACCCTGCTGTATTTGAATCAGAGCGGTGATCTGGATTTCCTGCTGCAGGAGCAGACTTATTTCCGGGACTCCTTCATGAGCCGCTGCCGTGAACGCGACAGCTCCTGGGAGCCTGCTGCAGGCAGCAGCCTGCGCACCAGTTCCGGAGATGTCTATACCGGTACGATCCTTGAGCATATTCTGCTGCAGAATCTGGTTCCGTTCTTTAATGTGGGTGAGCATAACAACATTATGCTGGAGGGTGCAGACTGGAATGACGGGCTCGATATGGCGGCCCAGCGGGGAGAAAGTGTTACCTTTACCGCTTTCTACGGCGATAACCTTTATGAGCTGTCCGAACTGCTGCGCACATTACAGGACCGAACGGGAAGCGGCACGCTGGAGCTGGCGGAAGAAATGCTGCTGCTGCTGGACTCCTTGGGCGAGAGTGTCGATTATGCATCTGTATCCGCCAAGCAGGAACGGCTGAACCGCTATTATGCTGCTGCTCCAAACCGGGTGAGCGGCATCCGGGCAGTGCTCGAGCTTGGACAGGTAGCGGATGACCTGGCCCGCAAGGCAGAGTGGATCTTCAGCCATCTGCGCAGTAATGAATGGGTGGAAAGTGTTCACGGCGGCGGCTGGTTCAACGGCTATTACAATAATGACGGTGAACGGGTTGAAGGGGAGACGGCCGGAGGTATCCGGATGACCCTTACCGGACAGGTGTTTCCGCTTCTCGGCCGCGCAGCAGCCCCTGAGCAGATTCCGCACATGATCGCATCTGTGGAAAGAAACCTGTTCGATGCCAGAATCGGCTACCGGCTGAATTCGGACTTCGGCGGCATTCAGCAAAATCTGGGCCGCGCGTTCGGGTTTGCTTTTGGCCATAAAGAGAACGGGGCGATGTTCAGCCATATGACTGTGATGTACGGGAATGCGCTGTATAAACGCGGTTATGTCCGTGAAGGCTACAAGGTGCTTGATTCGCTGTACAGCCTGAGTGCGAATTTTGAGCTGAGCAGGATGTACCCGGGGATTCCGGAGTATATCAATGAAAAAGGCAGAGGGATGTATACGTATCTGACCGGCTCGGCCAGCTGGCTGCTGCTCACGATGGTGACAGAGGTATTCGGCGTAAAAGGACGTCTGGGTGATCTGCTGCTTGCACCGAAGCTGGTCAAGGAGCAGTTTGACACACAGGGCAGGGCGTCGGTTAAAACTCTGTTTGCCGGACGTGAGCTGGAAGTCGTCTATACGTCCACAGGAAGCGCTGAATATGGAGAGTACCAAATACACAGGGTTACCCTTAACGGCGCTGTGGTGACGCTTCAGCGCGTCTCAGAGGGTGTACTGATTCCGCGCGCGGTGCTGCAGGCATTGCCGGAAGGACAGGTTTATGAACTGAAAGTTGAACTCGCCTGAACAATAAATAAATAATAAGAAGTGCCTGCGCTGCCTCTTAAGGTGCTGCAGGCTCTTTTTTGATAGACTCTGAAAAAGCATTTGTTCTGAAAGGATGGATTATAATGGCACATCAGCTCTCAAATGGAATTTTGACTGTGGATATTGCAGAGCCCGGCGATTACAGCGGCACCAGATTCGACTGGACCGGTTTTATTACCCAGGTCACATTGGAGGACGGAAAGCATACCTTTTGTGTTCCGGAGAGTCTGCATGCAGGTAAGGGAAGCGGGGGGATCGGGCTGTGTAACGAATTCGGCATCTCCCGGGCAATCGGCTACGCGGAAGCGGCCGCCGGGGAGTGGTTTCCGAAGCCTGGTGTCGGACTGCTGCAGAAGACGGATGCTGCTGCCTATGATTTTATGGCTGCGTACCCGCTCATCCCCGCTGAGATAAAGACGGACAGCAGCCGTCATGAAATACTGTACAAAGTGAAATCTGAGGAGTGCAGGGGGTACGGTATGCTTTTGAGCAAACGGATCTCACTTCACGGGGACCGGCTCACTATTGATTATTCACTGGAAAATACCGGGGTAAAGCCGCTGCATACGGAAGAGTATATTCATAACTTCATTGGAATCAATGATGCTCCTGCCGGGAAAGACTATGAGCTAAGATTACCTGGAGAAGCCGCTGTGCAAGAACCGGAATCCTCGTATACCTCCGGGCTGCTGCATGTATCAGGAACCGTTGTAAGCTGGACTGCCGTGCCTGACCGTCCGTTCTATTGCCGGCTGAGCGGCTGGGAGAAGGAGGATGCGGATTGGTACTGGGAGCTGGTTCACAAGCCGAGCGGAGCAGGCATGCGTGAGAGCGGAAGCTTCCGTCCGGAGCGGATGGCTCTCTGGGGGGAACGGCATGTGATTTCTCCCGAGGTTTTTGCGGACATCAGTATTTTACCGCGTCACAGCAGGGATTGGAGCCGCAGCTATCAGTTTTTCACGTTCTGAGGCCCGGTGATCTTACGCTACATGTGAATAATTATACTTGCTGGCGTGTTGGAATGCTGCTATCATAGCGATATCCATATTCGTAGGAGAGAAAGGATGGGGGCAATTTTGAGCAAGAGAGCATACAATTTCAATGCAGGACCGGCGGCGCTGCCGCTTGAAGTACTCGAACGCGCACAGGCGGAGTTTGTTGATTTCCGGGAGAGCGGAATGTCCATTATGGAGATGTCGCACCGCGGGGCAATATACGAATCCGTGCATAATGAAGCGCAGGAGCGTCTGCTTTCCCTGCTCGGCAATCCTGAGGGCTACAAAGTATTATTTGTGCAGGGCGGAGCCAGCACGCAGTTCGCCATGATCCCGATGAACCTCATCTCCAGCGGACAAGTCGGCAGCTATGTAATGACAGGAAGCTGGGCGGACAAGGCACTCAAGGAAGCGAAGCTGGTAGGAGAAGCGCATGTTGCCGCATCCTCCGAGGACAAGAAGTTCCTTGCCATTCCGGAGCTTAGCAGCATCAAGCCTGCTGACAATGCAGCTTACCTGCATATTACCTCCAATGAGACCATTGAAGGGACGCAATTTGCGGAATATCCGGATACAGGCTCTCTTCCGCTGATTGCCGATATGTCCAGTGACATTCTGAGCCGTTCCTTTGATGTCAGCAAATTCGGGCTGATCTACGCCGGCGCGCAGAAGAATCTCGGACCATCCGGGGTTACGGTAGTGATTGCCAAGGAAGAGCTGATTGCCAAATCACCTGCGAACATCCCGACGATCCTGCGTTATGATACACATTACAAGAACAATTCTCTTTACAATACACCGCCATCCTTTTCTGTATATATGGTCAATGAAGTGTTAAAATGGATTGAGGAGCAGGGCGGGCTTGCCGGCATCGAATCCAAAAACCGTGACAAATCCGGTCTGCTGTACGATCATATCGACGGCAGCGACGGCTTCTACCGCGGAGTAGCAGAGGCAGGCAGCCGTTCCATTATGAACGTCACCTTCCGGATGCAGTCCGAGGAGCTGGAGAAACAGTTCGTCAAGGCTGCCGAGCAGGAAGGCTTCATCGGCCTCAAGGGACACCGCAGCGTCGGAGGCTTGCGAGCTTCCATCTATAACGCTGTTCCTTATGAGAGCGTTAAGGCGCTTGCCGATTTCATGAAGCATTTCCGGCAAACTCAAGGCTAATGATTCAAATTTCCGGACCTTCCGCTGCTCAGGCGGAAGGTCTTCTGCTTGCTATTGAACCGGTCCGTCTGTCATCCTAGAGCTGTATGTTTACTTACAACACAGGGCTATTGAAGCCTACAGAGAGGAAGTTTACACTAATGGCATTACACATTGTGCTGGTTGAACCGGAAATACCGGCGAACACCGGCAATATTGCCCGTACCTGTGCGGCTACCGGCACCCATCTTCATCTGGTCCGGCCGCTGGGCTTCCGGACCGATGATGCAACGCTGAAGCGGGCGGGGCTGGATTACTGGCATGCTGTCACTATTGAATATCATGATTCGTTTGCCGAGGTCCTGGAGAAATACAGGGAAGGACGTTTTTTCTACGCTACGACCAAGGCAGAAAAGCGGTATACAGACTTTGCCTTCCGGGACGGTGATTTCTTTGTTTTCGGCAAAGAAACCAAAGGGCTGCCGCCAGAGATACTGGAAGCAGGGAAGGAAACAGCGATGCGTATGCCGATGGGCCAGGCGGTCAGATCGCTGAATTTATCCAATTCGGCAGCGATTATTGTCTATGAAGCACTGCGTCAGCTGGACTTTCCGGAACTTTTTTAAAAGTAGACATGATTTTTTGTTTTTTTCAGCAGGATTCGACAATATGAATAACGAAATAGAAGAATACTGCCGAAAAAAGTAGTAACTACTAATTAATAGTTGAACAGGAGAGGTGTACGTAAGATATGAAACCTGCTGGCGTAGTTCGTAAAGTAGATCAGCTGGGTAGAATTGTTCTGCCTAAGTCTCTGCGTAAAAGGTACCAAATGAATGAAGGAGACCCAGTAGAAATTCTTGTGCAGGGAGACCACATCATTTTGGAGCGCTACCGTCCTAAATGTGTGTTCTGCGGATCCATGGAAGGCGTAAGCGAGTATAAAGAACGTTACATCTGTGCAGAATGTCTTTCAGAAATGACCCAATTGCCGAGACATGCTTAAGTCCTGTCCCTTTTCTCCCGGAGAAGGCGGCAAGTAACATTCCTACATAGTTCTGGTACTGCGGATCCACAGCGGGCCAACACTGAAAAAAAACGCCGCACACTGTGCGGCGTTTTTTCGGATTTGAAGCAGCGTGTACCGTAAGGGACACGGCGGTCGACTACAAACCTTTGGTCTTATCGTCGTTGTAAGCAGCGGTTAGTATACCGGTCAGAAACAGCAGGAGTACGAGGGTGACAATCCAAAAGGTTAAGGAGAACGACATGCTGGACACCTCCGTAAAGGATTGTAAACGTTACCTTCATTATAACCTGCTGCGGCCTTAAATTAAAAGCGGGAAAGTGAGAAAAGACATTGACAGGATATCGTATTAAATGGACGGAAGCTTGTATTAGAAAAGATGCTACTTGAAAAACAGGAAATTGGTCGGCACCTGCCGGAGAACTCCATCAGACGGCTTGTTGATGACTTTGCCCCGGAATATCAGTGAGGATGAGCCTCCCCCGTCCAGATTATAGGCATCGACTACACCCATGCGCCACAGCTTGCTCTGTAATTCCATCAGAGTTGCCCCGGAATTGCCGCTCTCGTTATAACCATCGGCAACCAGCACAAGCAGCTGATCATCTTTATATTTGCCGATTATGGTACGCGGGGCACGCTTGGGACTTATCTGCCATTTCAAAGGAATGGGCTGCAGCATGCCATTCTTGATCAGTACAGGCACAAAGGTTGCGCCAAAAGCCGGTTCAAGCTGGTCAAGCTGTGTTTTGCTGCTGAATTTGCCGCCGATCAGCTTGCCGGCTTTGCTGAGGCCGACGAAGCTGAGATCCTTATAAGTTGGTTCAAAGCCGTACAGATAGCTGCCGTTCGCAATGGTCGTGGATAATGGATACCGCTTGCCGTTCTGGTCGGCAAAGCCGCCGGCGTTGATGCCGGCAACCGCACCATAACGGTTTACGGCCTGCATGGTTGTTTCTGCTTGGCCGGTGCCGTCGCCGGCCAGGCTCATTTTCATCGCTGCAGCATCCTTCAGCCTGATTTTTAAGGCATATGCTTTATAGTTGCCGGGGTTCAGCCGGTATAATTCAATGGTAATCCGGTCACTGCTGATGACATCCGCGGGGACGCCGAGCCTTGCCGTGATCCGTCTGTTATAGATCAGCTCCGGGCGGGATACCTGTGCTGCAGCTGTGGTGACCAGCGAATTCATCGCATTCGTGGTCCGGTTATACAGTGTGGCAGTAGCCCCTATCGCATCAATAGTGTGGGATGCGGCATTCTGGGCCTGCAGCAAATCCTGCTTCAGCTGAGCCGTCTGTTCAAGCGGTCCGGGAGCGGCAGCAAACTGGCTCGTATCCAGATCCAGTGTCAGCTTGGGCTGATATGCCCACAGGGCAATCAGGAGTCCGATGAAAGGCGCCGTCAGAAGCATGAAGAAACGGTTGACTCTTTTAACAGGGGTCATCATTTTAACAGATCCATCTCTTTCTTGAGCGCATCCAGCTGCTTCTTGACCTCGCTTAGCTGGGTGTATAGCTTATTGCTGTTGTCGGTCTTATTGCTTGCGTTATCTTTGGTAAACGTCAACAGTTCATTAAAGGTCTGCACTGTGCTCTGCAGCTCCTTCACTTCTTCGGAGAGGACGGCGATCCGCGCCTCGTAATCGGTTTGCAAAACGGTAAGCTGCTGCCGGCTCTGATTGCCGAGCTCAGCCAGCACCTGCTGCTTCAGATGGTTGGTGTAGCTGTAGACGGCATATGCACCTACTCCAATCATCACAATCCAGAACAGTAAAAACCATTTTACGGAAGGGCCTTTTCTCACTGCAGTGCGCCGTGAGTGTACAGGGGTCGATTCCGCTAGCGGTTGCATTTCAACATCACCTCAAGCTCTTTTTTTCAAGTCCTCATTCTATCAGACTTTTACAAGTTTCGCAAAAGTGAAAGAGGCTAAATGCAAAGGAGAAAAAGTAATTGCATCCTATTAAAGTACTGCGATACAATTTCTATAGATTGGAATATCTGAGGGGCGTATTCAAGGAAAAAGAAGGAAGAACTATACATATATCGTCAACCATCCTTGCTTGCGTATCAGCAAAACACGCTTAGAGCGCTTTCCACTCGGGGTAAATATATAGACAGCAGGAGGTCTGGGGGATTAATGATGAAGGTTTGGCGGGTGGTCATCGTGGGATGTCATCCCACAAGTATGCTGGGAACTAAACTGATTTTGGAGGAAGGAGGGGAGCTTACTGTTCTGGCCATGCATAACAGCTGGAGTGAAGGCCTGTACAGTGTGAAGGAGCTTCAGCCGGATCTGGTTCTTGCGGATTATCAGATGCCGGAAGGCAATGTGGAGAATGTGCTGCCGGAGCTGAAGAGCAGCTGCGAGGAAGCACATTTTATTATTATGACCGAGGAAGAAGACAGTGAACTGTTTCAGCCGCTGCTTGAGCTGGGGGCCAGCGGAGTGCTGTCCAAGGGGGCATCATCCCGGCAGCTCCTCTTGATGATCGGCGGCCTGCGGGAAGGCTTTTTGTCAGTTCCGCTGACCTGGATACAAAAGGGATACCGGCCGGTAACCTCCTCGCGCGGGCTGGACAGTGTAATGCAGCTGACGTCAACAGAGATGTTTATCATGGAGAGGATTGTGCAGGGAATCACTTACGATAAAATTGCCCTTGAAATTGAAGTGAGCCGCCGTTCCATTGACAATTATCTGCGAAAGATTTATGTGAAGCTGGATGTATCGACGAGAGCCCAGGCTATTGAAAAATTCGCGCTTTTCTCAAGGCAGAACAAGCAAATCTACGCGTAAGCCGGCATTGCCGACATATTACCGGCCAGGCTGGAATATTCTTGGTACCAGGGAAGGGGGAACAATATGAAGTATGAGTTTTCTGCCCGTGCGCATACGCTGGTTTCTTCACCGCAGCTCAGCATCCGTACCCAGACGCGGCGCGGTACGTTAATCTCTCTGGCAGAAGAGCTGCCGGCAGAAGAATTGTTCCCGTTATCACTGCTTGCAGAAGCAGCTTCGACAGTAATCACGGCTGATGCGGGCGCACTGCAGTATGGTGATCCCGAGGGCTATGCGCCGCTGCGTGAGTGGCTGACCGGTGACTGGCTGAAGGGAAAAGGAGTGAACACTGCGGAAGGCGGAGTTCTTCTGACAACGGGAAGTCAACAAGCCATCGATCTGCTGTCCCGGGTCTATATTGATCCAGGCGACCGGGTGCTGGTTGAGAATCCGACTTCTCCGGGGATCTTGCAGGCGCTCCGGATGCAGGGGGCGGTTATTATTCCTGTCCAGGGAGACCGCAACGGACTGCTCCCGGATCATTTGCGCGCCCAGATTCATCAGCACCGTCCCAAGATGCTGTTTGCAACGCCAAGCTATACCAATCCGAGCGGTATTCTTTGGAGCCTGGAGCGGCGCAAGGAGGTGCTTGAGCTGTGTACTGCTCATAACCTGCTTATCGTCGAAGATGATTCCTATGGGGATCTCCATTTCAAGCGTGCGGGCGGCGCATCTCCGGTTGCTAATTACCCATCGCTTTACGCGCTGGAGAATGTCAGCAAAGGCGGGCACGTACTCTACATAGGTTCGTTCAGCAAGACAGTCGCGCCCGCCCTGCGGACGGGCTGGGCGGCAGGCAGCCGTGAGCTGATCTCCATGATGGCTGCCGCGAAGCAGATGGCGGACTGGCAGTCCAGCTCGCTGAATCAGCGGCTGCTGCATTATCTGCTGGATGTAACGGCTTTTAATCTTCGGGAGCATATTGCTGTCCTGAACCGGGAATACAGTACCCGGCTGAAGCTGATGACTGAGCTGCTGAAGCGTCCGGCCTGGAAGAACAGTGAATATGAACTGCCGGAAGGCGGCATGTTTCTGTGGGTCTCGCTCCCGGAGGGGCTGGACGCGATGCTGCTGCTGAAGGCAGCACTGGCCAAAGGGGTCGCTTTTCTTCCCGGCCAGCTCTGCAGCGTAAACGGTGGCGGTAACCGCATCCGCCTAAACTTCAGTCATCCCGGCCGGGATGAGCTGCTGCTCGGCATGAACCTGATGAGCGAGGCTGTGACTGAGTTTACGGCCCGTAGCTAGGGGGGCTGGGATGGACGGTAAAGTGAAGGAAGCGGTAATACCGTGACCCCAGAATATGAATTGTGAATATGCAGCAGACATGCAAGCTCCATCCGGGATGGGGCTTGCTTTTTTCTGTCCGGGAGAAGAGAGGGCCGGAAGAGAAGAACAGTGTGCGTTCGTGGGAACTGGAAGTGCGGGTGTTACTGAATCTAACGATGAGCAGGGTAACCGGCAAATGTGTATATTCGGTGACGGTGCAGGGGCTTTATGGAAAAGGCTGGTCTAACGGTCAGAAGCTGATGAAGCTTGGTGCAGGCTCAAACAGAAAGGAAGGCAGAAAAAGGATGGCTGTGGAGAACATACTGGACGGCAAGAAGAGGATAGCTGCGGAAAACATACTGGAATGCAGTGGCCTTAGCAAAAGCTATGGCCGCAAAGCTGCCCTGAACGGGCTGGAGCTGAAGATTCAGCGGGGGAGGATTGTCGGGCTGCTGGGAAGGAACGGGGCAGGGAAAACCACCCTGATGAAGCTGATCGTCTCACTGCTCCGCAATTACAAGGGCACTCTGCTCGTAGACGGGAAGAGGCCCGGCGTGGAGACGAAAAAAATCGTGTCTTATCTGCCGGACCATGAATTTCTTTATCCATGGATGACGGTTGAGGAGAGTGTCTCCTTTTTTGGGCATGCGTTTGCTGATTTCCGCGAGGATAAAGCCCGTGAAATGATCGGGTCACTTGGCCTGAACGTTAAAGACAAGGTGAAGTCGCTGTCCAAAGGAATGAAGGAGCAGCTGAGTCTCTCGCTTGCTTTTGCCAGGGAGGCCAAGCTCTATGTGCTCGATGAGCCGCTTGCTGCAGTGGACCCCACGACCCGGGATAAAATCATGCGGATTATCCTCGACCATTTTACCGGTGACAGCACCATCCTGGTCAGCACGCATCTGATTCAGGGAGTAGAGCCGCTGTTTACCGATATTGCCATTGTGGATGAGGGCAGGGTGCAGCTGCAGGGGAATGTGGGGGATATCAAGCGAGAGTTTGGCATGCCTTTGGAGGATGTTTTTAAACAAATTGTGAAGTAAAGGGAGTTAAGATATGATACTTGTCCATCAATTCAAGCTCGAATGCAGAAAGCACCTGACGGTATTTGGCTCTCTGGCCGGTCTGAGTATGCTGATCAATCTGTATTTTCTGTTCAGCACACAGCAGGATCTGGCCTTTCTGGCGCTGACTGCGAATATGGTAATCGGCCTGCTCGTTCCGCTCTATATCTACACAGACCTGTATAAAGAGTTTTTCACCGGCGTTATGCCTGTTAATCATCTGCTGCCGGTCAGAACCTCCTCCTTGTTCGCTGTAAAATCAGCCGTGTTCATCCTTGGCAGCATGGCGGTGTGGTCAACAACACTGCTGGAGGTGTTCCTGAATCCGGCCGGCTTGTATCAGATGCGGATAGAGCAGTCTTCAAGTCCTGCACTCGGCATCCTCTATCTGGTGCTGTCCAAGCTGCTCAGTCTGCCTGCGGGTCTCGCTCTGATCGGACTTGCACTGGCTGCCGGCAAAAGATTCCGTAAACCGCAGCTTAGCCACCTCTGCATTGTGACCGTGCTGGCCGGAGTGGTGGCTGTCCAATTTGCTGGGGCTGTACAGGGGAGCTGGCACTGGAGCATCGGCACGTCATCGGTAGATTCTTTTAAGCAGTACGCCAACCTGCTGAGTGTGACCCCGGTCTCCCGGGTCCGGGCGGCAGATATTAACGACACTATCAACTGGCTGACGGTTGCCAGCAATGTGCTGGTCATGCTGCTGGCCGGCAGCGCCGCAGCCCTGCTGCTGAACGGGCGGAGCTATGAGCTGTGAATAAGCGGCTGACCGGAACAGGTGCGGGAAAGGCTGGAGGGTGTTGGTTGAGGCTGGTCGAAAATGAGTGCTATATGCGGATAAAACGGATGATTCGGTCTTTCCTCCGGGCCTTGGGAGTGCCCGGACGCAGAAGCTCAGCAGGAGGAAGTTATAGTTGCAGTTTGTACACTTATAACCAACGAAATGTTCAGCTAACAACATATAAATGTATTTTGTACAGTTATAATAGGCGCGAAAGGCTAATTCAGGCGATTTGGCACAATTTAGCTGCACGGAATACATCTATTTTACTTTTTTGAAGAAAAACAGGCATTTTAGTTGTATGGAGTGCAGTTAAAGTGCGTTAGGCGGAGGAGAGTAGGGGCTGGCGGTAGGTGGAGGGGGAGTGAAGAGTAAATAGTAAATAGTGTGTCCAGACCGATGTATAGTGGATGGGGAGTAATGTGTGTCGGGCTAGTCTTATAGTGAATGGCGAGTAATGAGTACGTCAGGGCTGGTGGTATGGTGGACGGAGAGTAAGTAGTGCCCGAGTTGGTGGTATGGCGGTGGCGAGTAAAAAGTATGTCCGGGCTGGTAGTGTGGCTGGTGGAGAGTAAGGAGTGCCCGAGTTGGTGGTATGGCGGTTGGCGAGTAAAAAGTATGTCCGGGCTGGTGGAGAGTCGG
>NZ_LRAC01000162.1 GCF_001517085.1 Paenibacillus sp. DMB5 | reverse complement strand
ATCTGCAGGGCGCAGCCGCAGATAGCCCTGCCGGTGCAGCAGCAGCAACAGTTCAGCGCTGCTGCGAACCCGTGCGCCGCCACGCTCGCGATGGCAGCGCCGGTAATGCCCTGCTGCGGCACCAGCAGCAGGTTGAGGGCTGCCTTCAGCACAGCGGCAGCCAGGAGATGCAGCGCCGGCGCGCGCACGGCGCCCAGGCCCTGCAGCAGCGCGGCAGAGATGATGCTGATCGTACCGCCGGCGGCGGTAAAGGCCAGCCACATCATCGTGCCGCTGCCTGCGGCATCGCCGTACAGAGCCAAGTTAACGGGCTCTGCCAGAACCGCCAGGCCGACCGAGGCGGCCAGGCCCAGCAGCCAGAACCAGCGCAGCGACAGGCTGCAGCGGGTCTGGATCAGGGCATCATCGCCTCGGTACTTCGCTTCCGCGAGCGCGGGGATGAAGACGACCGACAGCGAGGTCGCCAGCATGGTTACGATCTGCACGAGCGGCAGACCGCGGTTATAGATGCCGAACTGGGCCATGGAGGCCGTCTCGCCGTAAGCGGGCGACAGCAGCCGCGGAACGGTGAAGACATCGACCAGCCCGATCAGCGGCACAGCCAGCGCCCCCAGCATCACTGGCAGGCCGTAGGCCAGCAGCTGCCAGGCGGACGCCCGTTTGATCCGGCCTGCAGCCGCAGCATTATTGCTGAGCAGGGTTTGCCCAACGGCTGATGCATCCTTTCCGGACAGCCGCCCGCCCGTCTGACGGCGGTGCCGTCTCCAGAAGAGCAGCATGACCAGCAGCCCGGCCGCTCCGCCTGCTGCCGATCCGAGCAGCGCACCAGCAGCGATCTCTGCTGCTCCAGCCCCGCGTCCGGTCAGATACAGCAGCAGCGCGATCATGACAATGACGCGTACTGACTGTTCAACAACCTGTGAGACAGCGGTTGGCAGCATATTGTGCAGCCCCTGAAAGTAACCGCGCACAGCTGCCATTAGCGGAACAACTGCCAGCCCGAAGGCGCTGGTATGCAGGGCCGGGATAATGTGCGAATTGCCCACAATACGGGCGATGACAGGAGCGCCTGCATAGGTTAGTATACCGATGATAATCCCGCAGACCGCGGTTAGAACGGCTGACAACCGCAGAACCCTGCGTCCCTCCGCTTCGTCGCCTCCGGCGGAGGCTTCGGCTACAAATTTGGAGATGGCTGACGGCAGACCCAGCATGGCTACCGTAATCAGCATCGTATACAACGGATTAACCGTGTTATAAATGCCAAATACGGCGTCTCCGCCCAGATTTTGCAGCGGTATTTTTTGCAGGGTACCGATAAGCTTGGATACAATGGCTGCCGCGCTGAGAATAAATGCCCCTTGCAGCAATTTTGAGCCGGGTGTGCCTGATTTCATAATTTACCTGCTTCTGCAGCAATAACCGCTATAATAGGATGAATTTCTATATTATACCGCAAGCAGGCAGACGACAAAACCCCGCCCCCCTTGATCTAGGATCAAAAGGAAAGCGGGGCTCCCGGCACCAAACCTTCTACTGCTCCATTTGCTTCCCCAGGAAGGCGGCAGCAGTCTCGGCCATCTTTACTTCCATCTGTGACATTTTTACTGAATCGTCCTTGTTCATCAGTACTACACAGCCGATCGGATCACCACCGGAAATAATGGGGGCAGCCACATAGCTGGACAGCAGTTCGGAATGCTCTTTACTGATGTCGTAATTTCCGCCGTTCGTCTCCAGCATGGTCTTGCGGCTCTCCATGACCTTCTCGAGCAGCGCCCCGACCTGCTTGTCCAGATATTCCTTCTTGGAGCCGCCGGCCAAAGCGATAAAGCTGTCCCTGTCGGTAATCATTGTAATATGCCCTGTACCCTCATAAAGCGATTCCGCGTATTCTTTGGCGAAGTCGCCCAGTTCCCCGATAGGAGAGTACTTTTTCAGTATGACTTCACCGTCGCGATCAACGAATATTTCCAGCGGATCCCCTTCACGGATACGCAGTGTACGTCTAATCTCTTTAGGAATAACAACACGGCCCAGGTCATCAATACGGCGAACAATACCAGTAGCTTTCATTTCACATGTTGCCCCGCTTTCTTAAGAAGTATGGTCCAACTACTGTCCATTACGGGAAAGAATAATCCCGGTGATTTATCGTAATATCTGACCATAGTATTCATCTGTTCCCAATTCCTTATACATGCCCGGCCCTTAAATAAACACAAGCTCCAGGTCCGTACATTATCCGGGTATTCATACCAAGCTTGTGCCTGATTGCCCTTTAGTATACATACACTCCTTACGCAAAAAAAAGCCATCCCTCGCTTGGAAGCGTCAGGATGGCTTGTCCGTATGTGCATATTATTGGGCTGCTTCTGTAGCAGCCGGTGTTGCGCTTGGTGCTGCAGTAGCTGCAGTACCGCTATCCGTTGTTCCGGATTCTTCGGCAGCGGCGGTGCTCTTAGGCAGATTGATCTCGATATTCAGTGAATCAAGCTCCTCATCAAGGAAGGTCTCCAGGTTCTTTGAAGCCAGCGTGCTCTTGACGGTTTCCTTCTGCTCGTCAGTCAGCTTGTCAAAGGTGGTCTCTGTACGTGACTCCACTTCAATGACGTGGTATCCGAAGCTGGTCTTTACCGGATCACTGATGGTGTTCAGCGGCAGGGTCTGTGCAGCCTGTTTGAATTCCTCAACATAAGTGCCCAGAGCCTTGTCTTTGTATTCGCCGCCGGACTCAACCGAGCCGGTGTCATCAGAGTACTCCTTGGCAATTGCCGCGAAATCACCGCCAGCGTCAAGCTTGGCCTTAACTTCGTTAGCGCGCTTCAGTGCATCCTCATCCGTCCGTTCCTTGCCGTCAGCATCAGTCAGGCCGACCAGGACATGACGCAGTGTAGCAACGGTGTAGTCCCCTTTGGTTGCCTCAAACTCAGCCTTAACTTCATCGTCGGTAATTTTCAGCAGCATGTCCTGGTAAACGGTGAGTACACGGACCATGTAGGAGCGAATGTCTGCTTCAGTCAGACCCGCTTCCTTCAGAGAGCTTTCGTAAGTGTCGCCCAGCGCCTCTTTCATTGAGCTTACCTGTACATCCGCTTCTTTCTCGGCCTGCTTCTTCGCCTCATCCGTAGCTTGTCCCGACAGATATTCAAAGGCAACCTCCTGCTTCAGGATGGATTCCTTAAAGGCGTCAATCTCCAGGTATGCCGCCTGCTGCGGAGAAAGGAACTTCATGACCTTAGTATCCAGATCGAATTCCTTCTCTGTAATCGTTCCATCCTTGTACGTTGCGACTGCCTGGGTGTTATCCTCGGCTGCGGTGTTATTATTATTGCTGCTGCAGGCAGACAGCATGGAGAAGGAAACGGCTGCGGCTAAAGAAACCAGCAGCACCTTCCATGATTTTGTTTTATTTACTGACATTGTGTAATTCTCCCTTCGGTTTTAACGACTCTTTGGCTGCCGCCAGAAACTGCTCCAGCAGATCAAGCAGCTCTTTATCACTGAGATCCTTGGCTTTGATGCGGATGCCAGCCTTGGCCTCTCTATCAAATTGTACACGTCTTTCGAAGCTATTACCAACTTTGGCGAGCTTAGCCGTATCAAAAGCGGCCGCGCCCCCTTCATGGAAATTAAGCGATACCTCATCACCGCGCCGGACCATGGACTCCATGCCGTACAGCTTACCGTATACTTTCAGCCGGGCAACCGACAGCAGATTGACGACAGCTTCGGGTAATTCGCCGAACCGGTCAAGCAGCTCGTCCTCCAGCTCACTTGCATCCTCAAAGGAAGCCACTGCCGCAACCTTTTTATAGATTTCAATTTTCTGGATGCTGTCGTAAATATACTCTGACGGAAGATAGGCGTCAATCGACAAATCAATGACCGTATTTCCCTGCTTCAGCGAAGTATCCTCTTCGCCGAGCACAGTAACCTTACGCTTTCGGATTTCCTCTGCAAGCATCTGTGAGTACAGATCAAAGCCGACCGAAGCAATGAAGCCGTGCTGCTCTGCCCCGAGCAGATTTCCCGCTCCGCGGATCGAGAGGTCACGCATTGCAATTTTGAAGCCGGAGCCGAGTTCAGTGAACTCCTTGATTGACTGCAGGCGCTTCTCAGCTACCTCTGTCAGCACTTTGTCCCGCTGATAAGTAAAGTAGGCATAGGCGATACGGTTGGACCGCCCGACACGCCCGCGCAGCTGATAGAGCTGGGACAGGCCCATCTTGTCGGCATCATGGACAATCAGGGTGTTAACGTTAGGGATGTCAACCCCTGTCTCAATAATGCTGGTGCTAACGAGCACATCATACTCACCGTCAAGGAAATCGAGAATGGTTTTTTCCAGCTCCGATTCTGACATCTGCCCGTGCCCCACGCCGACACGCGCTTCCGGAACGAGCATGGATATCTGTGCTGCCATTTCATGAATCCCTTGAACCCGGTTGTACAGATAGTAAACCTGGCCTCCGCGGGCCAGTTCACGCTCTACAGCTTCACGTGTAAGAGTGTGGCTGTGCTCAACCACATACGTCTGTACGGGAAAGCGGTTCTCCGGTGGCGTCTCTATAACGGACAAATCCCGCACGCCCAGCATGGACATATGCAGCGTACGCGGTATAGGCGTTGCAGTGAGGGTCAGGACATCGACATTTGTTTTGAGCTTTTTAAGCTTTTCCTTATGGGTTACCCCAAATCTCTGCTCTTCATCGACAATCAGCAGACCCAGATCCTTAAAGACCATATCCTGCGAGAGCAGCCGGTGTGTTCCAATAATTACATCTACGGTTCCCTGCTTCACACCTTTAATCGTTTCATTCTGCTCCTTGCGGCTGCGGAACCGGCTGAGCACCTGAATGTTGATCGGGTAGTTGCCAAAACGCTCGCGGAACGTCTCATAATGCTGCTGAGCCAGAATGGTGGTCGGTACAAGCACAGCTACCTGCTTGCCCTCAATCGCCGATTTGAACGCGGCACGGATCGCGACTTCGGTCTTGCCATAGCCTACATCCCCGCACAAAAGCCGGTCCATGGGACGGTTCTGCTCCATATCCTTTTTAATTTCTTCAATTGCCCGGAGCTGGTCGCGCGTCTCCTCATACGGGAACATTTCCTCGAACTCGCGCTGCTCCTGTGTATCCTTCTCGAACCCGTAACCGAGTGCGCTCTGCCGTTCCGCATAGAGCTTGATCAGGTCATCGGCAATGTCCTGTACAGAGGAACGAACCTTGCTGGTGACTCTCGTCCATTCGTTGCCGCCCAGCTTGTATACCTTTGGCTCCTTGTCTTCTGAGCCGACATATTTCTGAATCAGGTCAATCTGGTCAATCGGTACAGACAGCTTGTCGCCGCCGGCATACATGATATGCATATAGTCACGGTGAATTCCGCTGACCTCCAGCGTGCCGATGCCCATATACTTGCCGATACCATGATTCTGATGAACGACATAATCTCCGATTTTGAGCTCGGTATAGCTCTTGATCCGCTCGGCGTTATCAATTCCCTTGGACAGCTTGCGCGCTTTGCGCTGCTTCTGGGAGAACATCTCACCCTCGGTGATGACGGCCAGATGTATCGACGGCAGCTCAAATCCTGAGCCCAGGTTGCCCTGCAGCAGCATCGGCTCTTCAATACCGTAATCGTCGAGCACCCGGCGGACACGCTCCATCCGCTCCTCGCTGCTTGCGAGCATTACTACCTTCACGCCTGACTTTTGCCAGCGCTCCATCTCCGACTTCAGTACATTCATCTGCCCATGAAAATCCTGCATGCCGCGGCTGATGAAGCCCAGGATGTTCTGCGGCTGGATATGGGGAACCTGACGCAAAAAGATCGACATGAACAGGCTCTGGAACGGGCGCCGGTACATGATAACATCATTATCTACCGAGAGATGAAGATCGGGCAGATTCTTCCCGTTCTGAAGAAGGTGCAGGTTCCACTCGGATTCGTCACGTTCCAGCTGCTTCGCCGTTTCCAGCAGCCGGGCCGGCTCATCCAGCACCAGAAGGGTATCCTCGGCCATATAGTCATACAGATGCGTACGCTCAGGATATAAGAGACTGATATATTTATAGATTTCAGGGAAATAGGTGCCTTCACGCAGCATTTCAAGCTCCCGGCCCATTTCCTCACGCAGACGCAGCTTCGCCTGGCGGTCGGTCATTTTCTCCAGCTGACGCTCCAGCATCGCCGCTGCCGCGGTTGCAGCCGAGTCCAGCCGGGACTGGTCGGCAATGATTTCTTTTGCCGGGGTAATTTTTACACTCCGGACTTTATCAATAGACCGCTGATCTGCCGGATCAAAGGTACGGATCGAATCGACCTCATCATCGAACAGCTCCACCCGGTAGGCCAGCGGAGAAGTCATCGGATAGAAGTCGATAATGCCCCCGCGTACACTGAGCTCACCGCGGTTCTCTACACGCTCTACCCGCTCATATCCCATCTCAATCATCGACATCAAAAATTCATCAAGGGAGAGGGTTCCCTCCTGAGATATAGTCAGCTGTGCTTCTGCCATTACATGAGGTGCAGGCAGCAGCCGGCGGACGCCGGAATAGGGAACCACGACAACTCCGCGGAAGCCCTGTGCACACCGGGTAAGCACGTCAATCCGCTGGGCCAGCGTCTCCGGACTGGATACTGCCGCTTCAGCCGCAACCAGCTCATTGGCAGGATAGAGCAGCACCCGGTCAGGAGAAAGCGCTTCCTGCAAATCCTCAGCCATCTTCTGGGCCGAGAACATATTATGCGTTACTACAAGCAGCGGCCGGGCGAGCTCTTCATGCAGTGCCGCCAGCATAATTTGTCTGGCAGAGCCGGAAAGCCCCGAGATCAGCTGCTCCTTCATACCTGCTGCTACGCCACGGGTAACAGATTGAAAATCAGGATCTTTGGAAAAAGCCTCTATAAGACCGTGTAACAACGAAAGACACCTCTCTAACTGAACAGGCCGCAGTGATTTATCGATCACTGCCTCCCGTTATGATTGGAATCGAAAACAAGCCTTAGCATTTAGGCCAAGGCTTACGGTTGACAACAGAGACAGCCGCATTCATGTTACTGAAGCGGACTGGCCAGGAGGCTCAGTTCAGGATTGTTATCCAAGGCCTGCTTGCAATAATCGCAAGTAACCTTCACCGTGATTTCGCCGTCTGAATCATACGCTATGATGTCTCTGCGTTCCGCAGGGGTCAAGGAGTGAAGGCCCAGTTGTATTTCTGTAGCGCTGCTTCTATTGATGCTTCCCAGAAATGTCCGGCAGTGCCTGCACACGTAGTGTATTGCCATCTATATGCCTCCTGAAGGTAGTATATACCCTTCAGTATGCCCCGTACCCTTTGTATTTAGCCCGGAACAGGGGCACGGGCGCTGCTGCTGTTAACCGTTGAATTTGGCCATTGTCTGCTCAAAGGTATGCTGCAGACTGAACTCCAGTGCATCACAGGTATCCAGAATCATCGACTTCAGCTTCTCCCCGTCCTTCTTGGGGAAGGTAGAGAGCACATAATCTACGATGGCATAGCCCGGCTCCGGACGGGAAATGCCCATCCGCACCCGGTTGAAGCTCTGGGTGCCGGTATGCTGGATAATGGATTTGATGCCGTTATGGCCTCCGGCGCTGCCTTGATACCTTAGCCGGATTTTGCCGATTTCGGTGTCCAGATCATCATACACTACAATCAGGTCCTCAAGTGTCACTTTATAATATTCCATATAAGCACGAACCGCTTCTCCGGACAGGTTCATAAAAGTCATGGGCTTAATCAGGACGGTCTTGACCCCGCCGATCATCCCTTCTCCGATCACGGATTTGCATTTGTTCTGATTAAAGCTTATTCCGTTTCTGGCTGCAAGCTCGTCAAGCGCCATAAACCCGACATTGTGCCTTGTCTTGGCGTACTGGGTTCCCGGATTTCCAAGTCCAACAATCCATTTCATGATTCCGGCCTTTCCTTTCTATCCTCTCGTAAGCAGAAGAGTTCCGTTTTTGGTACAATGAGTTGTATATACTCCAGAGACAGGTGATGAACGATGCCACATCAGGGCGAAATCTTAACGCTTCAGCGCCATTTCCAGTATCACATTCAGTATGCTGTGCCTGTCGAGATCTACAGGGACGATGTGTTCGTGGCTATCGGTGTAGTTACGGCCGTTGACGAGGGTTTTGTTGAACTGCAGGGCACCCTTTACAACCGCGGCATCTTTACCTTTGTTTCCCGTCCGGGGTACTAGAAGGCCGGCATACGCCGATAAGGGTTACATCTTCCGACACCGGAGGTGTAACCCTTTTTTTGCATATCAGATTCAGCCGGCGCACCGGCTTGTCCTACTCGATTTCGAACAGTTTGCTGATTGACAATTCCTCGTGGACACGGATAATCGCTTCACCCATCAGCGGAGCCACAGACAATACCTTTAGCTTGGAAGTCGGATTGGCACTGCGGATCGGAATGGTATCCGTTACGATAATTTCCTTAATCGGCGAATTCTCCAGGCGTTCATGCGCCGGGCCGGACAAAACAGGGTGGGTACAGCAGGCGTATACTTCCTTCACGCCGCCTTCCATCAGTGCATTGGCCCCCAGTACGATTGTACCGGCTGTATCGATGATATCATCGATCAGAATCGCGTCTTGCCTTCAATGTTACCGATAATGTTCATAACTTCACTGACATTCGGCTCCGGACGGCGCTTGTCAATGATAGCCAGCGGGGCGTTGAGGAAATCAGCAAGCTTCCTTGCCCGCACTACACCGCCGTGGTCCGGTGACACGACAACCGGATTCTCAATCTGTTTGGAGCGGAAATACTGGGCCAGAATCGGAACGCCCAGCAGATGGTCGACCGGAATATCGAAGAAGCCTTGAATCTGCATAGCATGAAGGTCCATGGTAATAACACGGTGCGCGCCTGCCTTCTCAATCAGGTTCGCTACCAGCTTGGCTGTAATCGGATCACGGGAACGTGCTTTGCGGTCCTGACGCGCATAGCCGTAGTACGGTATAACTACGTTGATGCTCTTGGCCGAAGCGCGTTTGAGCGCATCCACCATAACGAGCAGTTCCATCAGGTTATCGTTGACCGGGCCGCACGTGGACTGGACAATGTAGACATGGCAGCCCCGGACACTTTCCGAAAGCTTAACCTGGATCTCTCCGTCACTGAAGCTTGTAGTGTGTGACTCCCCCATCGGAATGCCGATATAGTCGGCAATCTGACTGGCCAGCTTTGGATTGGAGTTACAAGTAAAGATCTTTAATTTGGAATCGCAATAAGTCATAAAATATAAACCCTCCGTGACGGAATTTAACTTCCAAGCAGCGCCGGACACCCTTGTGCTCTGTCCGGCGCTTTGGCTTTGGCCTTTACGATGGACTAGGACTGTTCTTTCTTGGCTTTGGCGCGGGCGCGAATCTTGTCCGCATACCCCGGCTTATTCTCCTGTCTTACTCTGGCTACAGCCAGATCATTCTCCGAAACAGAGCGTGTAATCGTCGAACCTGCTACAACAAAAGCCCCTTTGCCCACAGTTACCGGAGCAATCAGATTGACGTTGCTGCCGATAAAGGCATCATCCTCAATGGTGGTCTTTGCTTTATTATATCCGTCGTAGTTAACGGTAATTGCACCGCATCCGACATTGACGTTCTTGCCGACAGAAGCATCCCCGATATAGCTTAAATGTGATACTTTGGAGCCGTCGCCGATTGTCGCATTCTTGACCTCTACAAAATCGCCGATTTTCACTTCTTCACCAAGCACCGCGCCCGGCCGCAGATAAGCGAAAGGACCGACAGATGCCCTTGCCCCGACAGTAGCCTGGCTCAGCACGGAATGCTTCACGGAAGCGCCGTCCCTGATTTCAGAATCCTCAATATCACTGGACGGTCCGATTACACAGCCCTCTCCGATTACGGTCTTGCCTTTGAGCTGAGTCGAAGGGTGCAGAATGGTATCCGCACCAATGACAACATCCGCTCCGATATAAGTCGAGGCCGGATCAATGATCGTTACCCCGTTAAGCATATGTGTCTTGTTGATCCGCTGGCGCATATGTCCCTCAACTTCGGACAGTGCGAGCCGGTCGTTAACGCCAATAGACTCCGCAGCGTCATGAGCCTGATATCCCAGAACGATATCACCCTGTGCCCGGAGTATGCCGATACAATCGGTTAAATAATATTCCTGCTGATTATTGTTGTTCGTCACCTGTTCCAGCGCGGCGAACAGCTTAGCATTATCAAAGCAGTAAGTGCCTGTATTAATTTCCTTCACAGCCGCCTCTTCCGCCGAGCAGTCCTTCTGTTCAACAATCTTCAGCACACCGCCGTCTTCTCCGCGGATAATCCGTCCATAACCGGCAGGCTGGTCCATTACAGCAGTCAGTATAGATGCTGCCGCCTGCTGTCCTTCATGCAGCGCCATTAATCCTTCCAGCGTTTCAGGCGTAATAAGCGGGGTGTCTCCGCAAATGACGATCGTCGTGCCTTCTTCACCGCCGAGAAGTTCCTTAGCCTGCTTCACAGCATGCCCGGTCCCGAGCTGGGTTTCCTGAAGCACATATTCAGCATTCTGGCCCAGATAAGCCTTCACTGCGTCTGCTCCATGTCCGACTACTACAATATTGCGTTCACATCCGGTCGCCTTTACGGTATCAAGCACATGCCCTACCATCGGCTTGCCGCAGACGGGATGCAGTACCTTGTATAATTTAGATTTCATGCGCTTGCCTTGACCTGCAGCAAGTACAACAGCCATTCTTTTCAAGAATGCCAACCTCCTACTTCTTGAGCTCACTACTGAATATATCTCATTCCGGGCAAAAAGAAAAGAGAACCATGCTGCCATGGTTCCCTTTTCTTCGAACCCCAATTGAAAACGGCCTGACCTTACGCCACCCCTTACGGGCAGGCGTTCTTCAGAGAAAGCGCGCTTAGAGCCTAAGCTCCCTCTTCAATAACTTCCTCTTCTTCCGTAGCGGCGCGATCGTACTCGGCCAGAACCGCAGATTGAATCTTTTCGCGTGTTCCCGAAGAAATCGGGTGTGCGATATCGCGGAATTCACCGTCCGGTGTACGCTTGCTGGGCATTGCAACGAACATCCCGTTATTACCGTCGATGACGCGAATGTCATGAACAACAAACTCGTTATCGATGGTAATGGATGCGATTGCCTTCATTCTCCCCTCAGAGTTGACGCGGCGGAGTCTGACATCCGTAATTTGCATGTGTGTGTTCACCACCTTTTTCCATCAGAGACTTGGTGTATAATTCCACACAGCAAAGCGAATTCCTTCTTTTTGATTCCAAAAAATGACTACTGAAGAAGATTATTTTTGCGAAATCAGCGTTTTCGACACATTTCGTGCTCTTTTCTAATGGTTCCTCATGTTTTCGACACTTTACTGCACTTTTCTAAGCCGTTGATTCTTCCCCTCCTAAGAGGAAAAATAGTTGCCGGGGTGCGCGGAAATTCTCCGCTCCCTGGAGTCCACCTCGGTCAGCTTCACCAGCGACACATAATCATGCAGCAGGCGTTCTTCCGTCTCTACCGCACCTGACTCAACAAGCACGCCGACTCCGGCAACCTGGGCGTTGAATTCGCCGAGCAGATCGACCATACCTCTTACCGTACCGCCTGCCTTCATGAAGTCATCCACAATGAGCACCCGCGATTTCTCGCGCAGCGCCCGTCTCGACAGGGACATGGTATGAATGCTCTTATGGGAGCCGGACACATAATTGATGCTTACAGCCGAGCCTTCCGTCACCTGATGGTCACGGCGAACGAGCACTACAGGCAGACCGAGCTGGGCGGCTGTAGCATAAGCAAGCGGAATCCCCTTGGTCTCTACAGTCATTACCACATCAATCTCTACGCCATAAAAGGCGGTGGCAATGATTTTGCCGGCCTGCTCCATTACGGAAGGGAGACCCAGCAGGTCTGACATATACAGATATCCGCCCGGAAGAATCCGGTCACTCTGCTCAAGCTCTCCGCACAGGCGCTTAACAAAATCCAGAGCCATATCTGTCGGCATGCGCGGAATATAGCGTACACCGCCGGCTGCACCGGCCAGCGTCTGAAGCTCGCCCATGCCTTCACCTTCAAATACCTCTTTTATAATAGCCAAGTCCTCACTGATGGATGACTTCGCCGCACCGTACCGGTCCGCAAAGGTGGATAACGGCAACAGGTCATGCGGTTTCTCTAACAAAAATTGGGTCATATCAACCAAACGTTGGCTTCTTTTAAGTTTTTTCACGGAATACTCCTCGCCAAAACCGAATATTATTATAAAATAATATCATTTTTGTACGGAATTACACAAGAAAAAACGGACCTGCCGCCCATATAGGGAAAAGGTTCCGTTTCTCCTAAGGTTAAGTCAGCGAGCGCACAGCATATACTTCCTTGCAGAAGCCGCGCAGCCCGTTATAGATTCTAGCCACCTTGGATTGCTTAGAGACCAGGCCGAATACCGTCGGTCCGCTCCCGGACATCAGTACTCCGTCAGCCCCCAGCTTCACCATGGCTTCCTTGAGCTGTTGAACCTCAGGGTGCAGCTTCAGGGTCACATCCTCCAGCACATTGCCCAGCCCTGCGCAGACTGCTCCAAAGTCCCCTGCTTCGATAGCCTCCTGCATCCGTGAGGCCGATGGATGCACGGCGATCTGATTGGCCCGCACACGGCCATATACTTCGGCTGTAGAGACATTGATCGGAGGTTTCGCCAGGATAACCCAGCACTGCGGCGGATTCGGGATCGGCGTCAGCTTCTCCCCCCGGCCTGTGGCCAGCGCCGTACCGCCAGTGACGCAGAACGGAACGTCCGAGCCAAGCTCGGCGCCAAGCTCCTGCAGCTCCTCTGCGGGGATATTCAGGCGCCAGAGCCGGTTCAGTCCGCGCAGCGTAGCCGCGGCATCACTGCTGCCGCCGGCAAGGCCGGCAGCGACCGGAATTCTTTTGTCCAGATGAATATGTACTCCGCTCTTCACATTGTAGCGGTCTTTGATAAGCCTCGCTGCCTGAAAGGCCAGGTTCTTCTCATCAAGCGGTATATATCCGGCCTGGCTAGAGATGATAATGGAGTCACGCTTCAGCTCAGACAGCTCCAGACGATCCGCCAGATCGACCATTGTCATAATCATTTCAACCTCATGAAACCCGTCAGCACGCTTGCGAAGCACATCCAGCATCAAATTGATTTTAGCTGGCGCTTTTTCATACATTTTCAAGGCGTTCACCCACCCTCAGCTTTTCCCGTAAAAACAACTTAACATATTATATGAGAAACTTGTTATGAAGTCCATGATCAAAAGTAAAGCCCGTAGCAGCAAGCCAAAAAGAGGGCCCTGCCGTTCAGGCAGTTCCCCCTTTTACGGATCTGCTTAAAAAAGACTGCAGATTATATATCCGACTTACGGGCAGCCTGCTCGGCAAGCTGAATAGCCCGCTTCACCATATTGCCGGCGTCCTTGGCCCGGATTCCGCCCCAGCCGTCCTTTTCCACCGTTTCGTAAAAGCCAAGCTCCTTGGCCAGCTCCGTCTTCAGTTCTTCTGACATCATACCCCGTCTTCTGCGGCTCATCGGTAAAAGTCCTCCCTTACAGTAGTGGATAAGAAGCATATTGCCCCTATAGTATGCTGCTGGAGGGTGCTGCCCATTCCCCGAAATCCGCACTTACTTCCGACAGGACGCCATGCCAAACAAAAACAGCCCCTTGCAGGGACTGTTCTGTAATGCGTTAAGCCTTAATATACACAACCTGCATCTGCCCGTCATCTTCATAAACAGTGATTTCCACTGATTCAGTGAGGATATCGGCATAGCTATAGGAGACACGCTTAAAGGTCTGCTGCTCCTGATCCAGTTTGACAATAAAAACAGAAGGGTACGTTTCTTCCAGGACACCGGTGCGTTCAACGGTCTTACGGCGGCCACCATTAGCCCGCAACGTAATCTTATGACCGACATGAGCTTCGAGACTGCGTTTAATTTCCAACAGCGCGTTATTAGCCATTGCCTGACGACCACCTCTTTCCTTGTCCTATTATACAACTTTTCACAAACTTTGTCAAAACAAATAATTAATTATAGATGATGCTAAAATAGTTGTCAACGGATTTTTTTGAGAGAGTAGATTGCTGTAATAGCTCAATTGTTAGCGGCAATCTTACTTCAGATACGTATTCATTGCTTTGCCCCCACACGCATACAAAAAAGAAGAAGGATAGCACTAATGACTATCCTTCCCCTCTTATGTCCCGATCATTCTCAGATTATGCAGGTAAGTACTAAATAGCTGAAGGTGTTACCTTCAGTGTGGACAGGTTCTGCAGCCGCGGCATACCGATCCGGAAGCTGCCCCTGGTCTCTATGCCGCCTATCCCCTTGCTTCCGCTAATCGTATGGCCCAGCACATCCCCCAGGTTCACTGTCTCACGGACCGAGGTGAAGGCAGCCTTGGCAGCAATATACACAGGGTCCAGGGCGTGGATCAGTATTCTTCCCGGGGAGCTGGCAAAGTTGGCTCCTGACCCGAGAAGTGCCTCAAAGTGGGACTGGCATGCCCCGGCCACGATTGTCAGGGCGTCAAAGTTGCGTTCATACTCACGCGCAGCCTGAATTGCAGCCACAAAGTTCTGTGAATTCTTGTAGCTGGCCAGGCTGTAAAGATCATAAGTATGGGGCTGCTTCAGCACACCGTCATGGCCTGTAATGACCACAATATCCGGACGGACGCGCGGCAGCAGCCGGTAAAGCGTCTCTGCCATTTTGGATTCGTGCACATGATGCCCTTCAGCCGGAATCCGCAGCTGTTCGTAGAGGCTCAGGCTTTTCCGCAGATAAAGCTGATCCCCGTCCAGGTGCAGCACCTTGCCCGGCACCTCAAAATAAGCCGTTTCCTTAGGCGCCTGGGTCCAGCCGGCAACGGCGCTCTCCCCGCTGCGCTGGCTCTGCTCCTGGCGGTCCCTGCGCAGCTTAGTCAATGACTCTGTAGCTTTGATCTGAGCCTGCTGGCCGCGTTCTGTGATACGGGTGGGCGGCACCTGAACCAGGTCATCCAAGGGGGAATCCGCAAGCAGGCGAAATTCCGTGCCTTTGATGACGGCTGCATTTTGTACTATATTTTCTACCCGGAAGGTCACATCTCCGCCATATGATTTACGAACGACCAAATCTCCTAAATTCATTACAACACCACCTCTACCCCCATCGTATGGGCAAAGGCCCCGGTTGGTTCATAAACCGGCTTAAATTCGGAAATTAGATGTTCTCGCCCTGATACTATTTAACTCCGGCTGCCAGCAGTACTGCGCTCAGCCGCGCATACTCGGCAATGCTCAGGGTCTCCCCGCGCCGCGCCGGCTCAATTCCCGCTTCAGCCAGCAGCGCCTCAAGGCGTTCACGCCCTTCGCCGGGGAAGAAGCGGGCCTTCAGATTATTGGCAATCGTCTTGCGCCGCTGCGTGAATGCAGCCTGTACCACCTCAAAAAAGTGTTTCTCATCCTCCACTTCAACCGGCGGCTGTTCCCGCACCTTCAGTCGGATTACCGCAGATTCCACATTCGGCTGCGGAATAAACACCGTGCGGGGCACGATGCAGACCAGTTCAGGCTCGCTGTAGTATTGGACTGCTATGCTGAGGCTTCCGTATTCCTTACCGCCCGGAGAGGCCGCCATACGTTCAGCAACCTCCTTCTGGATCATTACCACAATATTATCAAGCGGCAGCTTCTCTTCCAGCAGCTTCATGAGTATTGGTGTAGTCACATAGTAAGGCAGATTGGCTACAACACTTACCTTATCTACCGCGGCAAAATCCTCAGCGAACAGCTCCTGCAGATTCACCTTCAGCACATCGTCATTGCGTACTTTGACATGCGGGTAGGCCGCCAGCACGTCGCGGAGAATCGGGATCAGCCTGCGGTCAATTTCCACCGCTGTGACGGCGCCCGCCTCCAGCGCAAGCCGCTCCGTAAGCGCTCCGATGCCAGGCCCGATCTCAAGGGCTCCTGAAGAGGCGGTGAGTCCGGCTGCATCGACAATTTTGTCCAGAATGTTCTGATCAATCAGAAAGTTCTGGCCCAGGCTTTTTTTAAACGAGAATCCGTACCGCTGAATAATTTCCTTCGTCCGTGACGGGGACGAAATATGGTCTTGTCCGCTCATATTGTGAAGCCTCCCTGATCAATTTGCGTGAGTGCCACCTGAAACTCCTCCCGGGTAATCCCAAACATCGCAAGCCGTTTATACAGCTGCTTGCCGTTGCAGTAGCCGATACCGAGCGTATTGCCAAGCGCCATTCTCCGCTCGGCCGCTCTGGGATGGACCAGCATCCCAGCCGCCATAAGCTCGTCCAGTCCAATCAGCGCAGGTGCACCCTCAAAAGAGGTATGCACATTGGCCAGCGCATGGCGGATCGCCTCAGGCGAGGCATTTTCCACTCCGATATCGCCTTTGCGGGTTGCATCCTTCTCCGGAATAAAGGCATGCTTGCAGCCCGGCACCTTGGATGAGACAATCTTGCGTATGCGCTCACCGGCATGGTCCGGATCGGTAAGGATGATTACTCCTCTTCGTTCCATAGCCAGCGCAATTTTGGCTATCACCTTGCGGTCAACGGCAGAACCGCCTGTCTCTATCGTATCGGCCTCCACCGCCCGCTTGACGGCTACCGTATCGCTTTTGCCTTCCACTACAATTAATTCTTTAATCATCACGATGTGCTCCTTCCCTTACAACACAAAAAGAAGAGGATTCGCTCCCCTTCTTTTTGGCTAAAGAATGTATAAGTGATGAGCTAGCCCGTTCATAAAGTGCTACCCTCACTATATCGTATAAACTGTTAATTTGCAAAAACTGCCGCCTTAATTCAACTCCGGCTTCACTGGTCCAATTACGTATACCGTCCGTGACTTCCGTCCGAAATTACGGGCATGGCTTAGTGAATCGTAGTAAACATCGATCTTGTTGCCTTTAATGGCACCGCCTGTATCCTCTGCACGGCGGAAACCCAATCCCTCAATGTACACCCACCAGCCGATAGGTATTACATCCGGATCAACAGCAATGGTACGGCCTTCAGTTACGCGTGTTCCGGAAGCCGTCTTTGTTCCGATGCCTGGCTCTTCAGAAGAATAAGCTGTCATCGACACGTTCTTGATCATTCTCTTGTATTCAAAATCTACGCCTGCCTTGTGCACGACGTTGGTTGTTGCCGCTACTTTTTTAGCAGAGCTTGAGGTAGTTGTTTTGGTTTTGGTTGGGGTTGCTGCAGCAACAACAGGTGTCGGAAGCTTCTTGATACCAACGGCAATGATCTTGTCTTTGGTAACAGTCTGTACTTCCTTGCCGATCAGGGTCTTCGAGACCAGCTCACCATCCTGATAAATCTTCTGGTAATGCTGGATGATGGCTCCCGGCTTGCCTGCCTGTGCAACTCTTACGTCTCCCTTATACAGGGAGGGATCTGCGGTTTTGATGACTTTGAAAGGCAAGCTTACCGTCTGCTGTACCGTTTGCTTGGTAATACGGACAATCTTGACTTTCATGTCAGGTGTAACTGCGGTGTCTAGCGAAGGGAAAATCTTGTCGTCGCCATCCAGGCTGTAGCCCAGCTTGGTAATGGCATCCCCGAGTGAATCCTCGGTGGTGTACAGCGTCTTGGTCGCGCCGTCTGCAGTAAGCGTAAGCTTCTGCGCACGGGTAATGGTAACACGGTCTCCGTCCTGTATTTCATCGCTAAGACCTATGGATACTACGTCATGCGGCGTAAGCGTAATCTGCTCTTTGGCCAGCACGTCGCTGAGCAGTGCCTCACGCGTTTCAAGCGTCAGCACTTCTCCGTCTATTACTAAGTTAATTACCTTATTGCCTTGGCCGTATACGTACAGCAGAATTAACAGCGCGATAACAATGGATACCGCACCTGCAAGTGAAAGTACGCGAGGATTCACTTGCTTGAGCCGTAATGCGAATGACCTGCTGGATGATTGCGAATCATGGGATACTTCTGGTTGGAATACGCCCATTCTCTCCATCCTCCTTACATAGCCCCGTCGTCCAAATAGTATATCAATGTTGACTGAATCATATCTGACGAAACTAAGTTTGAGATTGCAACAGGATACGCCCGCATATCTTAAGCGTTTCCTGCTCATGGATCGCCTGCCCGGCATAATGACTCCCAGAACCTGTTATATAACAGTATGCTGGGGACAGCCGCATTATTCATAACAAAAAAAGCCCAAAAGAGTTCTTATAGAGGACTCTTTCGTGGCTTCTCCGGGTGTTAGAATACGCGGGAATGTGTATGCACGAGGTTTCCTCTCTTACTTGCGCTTACGGGGTTAGCTGTCGGGTTCGGGCATAAGAGAGACGCCCTATCTCAGGTCACCCGCTCACGGCGGTTGCCCTCAAATTCACCCCAAAGACCACGTGAAGAAATCAAATAAAGTCTGCGGCATTTCTTGTGTTGTACTCTATGTACGCCCATGCGGCAGTGCATTATTGGTTCCCCCGTTCTCCATACGGAGACTCAGCGAGACGATCCATGAATCAGTGACTGTCACAGTAACAACAGCTCACTGCACTGAAAAGATGATATCCTGTTTTGATGCATGTTGTAAAGGACGGTTCAACCACGTTTACGCAAAAAAATGATTAAAATATTGTAATATTCGCCCATTTTGAGTTTAAAAAGATTTAATATATCGGTTATACTTCTTTTTTCACCGCTTTTACTCCCGATTTCAGACAATTCCAAATCGTACCAGTGCGTTCGTATACGTAATTTCCGCTAATTCCTGTAAATCAATCCCTTTTATTTCCGCCGCAGCTTCTGCGACTAATTTTACATAACTGCTCTCATTCCGCTTGCCTCTGAAGGGGTGCGGAGTCAGATAAGGGGAGTCTGTTTCGATCAGCAGGCGGTCCAGCGGTGTCTTCGCCAGCACCTCTTTAGGTACCCTGGCATTCTTGAAGGTGACCGGTCCGCCAAAGCCCAAGTGGAAGCCCAGATCGAGGCACATTTTTGCTGTTTCCCAGCTGCCGGAAAAGGAGTGCATGACACCGCCCACTTCATTTGCCTTCTCTTCCCGCAGAATCCGCACCACATCCTCATGGGCGTCACGGTTATGAATACAAATTGGCATATTAAGCTCACGGGCCAGCCCGATCTGCTTGCGCAGCACCTCATGCTGTACCTCCTTCGGCGAAGTATCCCAGTAATAATCCAGACCGATTTCCCCGATGGCTACCACTTTGGGATGATTGCACAGCGAAGCAATCCACTCGAGGTCCCCTTCCTTCATGTCAATCGCATCAACGGGATGCCATCCGACGGCTGCATAAATATAATCATAGGTCTCGGCCAGCTTCATGGTGGTCGGGATCGTCTCTCGGTTAAAGCCGATATTAATCATCTTCGTTACTCCGGCTTCCCTTGCCCGGGAGATCACTTCCTCGCGGTCTTCGTCGAATTGTGGAGCATCCAGATGGGTGTGTGTGTCAAATAGACGCATTATACAGCTTCCTTTCTGTCTTCATTTCTATGATGAATGCCAACTTTTTTTGTATTATTTTGCAAAAATCTCTGCGATCGAGGAAGGCAGCAGCGGGAGAGCCTTTTGCAGCTTGTCCTGCGGGAAATACAAATGATATCTGCCTCGGTGAATCCCGCTGATTGAGCGTACAATATCTGAGACCTCGGAAATTTCCCGCAGCTTGTCATGGCGGTCAAGCAGCAGAATCTGCTTGCTGTCAAAAGCATCACCCGGACGGAATACATCATAGGGGAGATCTGTCGGAAAATCAATTTCCAGGTCATATTCGGCATTTAGTCCGGCACCGGCAAAGCTACGGCGGATTTCGCCAATGGTCTCGGAATCGAGATTCTCTATTTCTACATATTTATACAGTTTACGGTGTATAAAACGGCAGCACAAGTCGCTCAGCAGCTCATCCTGCTCCAGTGTCCATTGCATAAAGGCTGTCTGAATCATGGCTTCATCCAGCAGAAGATACTGCTCCACAGTCACCTCGCCCCGGAACAGATCCTTTAAGGGCTCAATCATGAACCCGAAGGCATATCCGTTTTGAAAAAGCTCCTTCGCCCTGCGGAAAATCTGGCGGAGTATAATCTCCGAGCTGCGGGTAACCGGGTGGAAATACACCTGCCAGTACATCTGGTAACGGGACATCAAATAATCCTCTATGGCGTGCATGCCTGATTCTTTAACGACTACCCTGCCATGATAAGGACGCAGCATCCGGAGAATACGGTCAATATCTATTGTTCCGTAGTTAACTCCGGTATAGTAAGCATCGCGAAGCAGATAATCCATCCGGTCGGCATCAAGCGGCCCTGATACCAGGTTGACCACAATTTCATGCTCATAGGTTTTGGAGATAACCGAGGCCACTTTCTGGGGAAAATCTTCGGCAACATCCTTTAGAATGGCTGTAATCTCCGTGTCCTCCAGAATGATCCGGCAAGTCCAGTCTTCATGATTCATTTCGAATGCTTCCTCTATGGAATGGGAGAACGGGCCGTGTCCCAGATCATGCAGCAGTGCTGCGCACAGGGTCAAGAGGCTCTCTTCCGGCATCCAGTCCTTATAACCGCTCCGTTCAAACTGGGAAATAATCCGCCGTGTGATTTCATACACCCCCAGCGAATGGGAGAACCGGCTGTGCTCGGCTCCATGGAACGTGAGGTAGGAGGTGCCGAGCTGGCGGATACGCCGCAGGCGCTGAAATTCCCTGGTATTAATCAAACGCCAAATAATGGTTTCCTGCACATGGACATAATTATGGACCGGGTCCTTAAAAACCTTCTCCTCTGACAGCAGCTGTTTCACAGGATCAACTCCTTCACCATAATTTTATTAGTATTTCATTGGTATTAAGTCTATAATAATGAATAATGTCATAGTTTGTCGAATAATGGTATTTTGTATATCCGCAAATCGACAACTCATTTTCATGCACTTTTCCGTAAAACCCGGATAACTGCAGGGGTTGCGAAAGTTTCCTTTTAAAAATTCCTTAAAATTAGCCTCAAAAAAGGTTGACTGTTTTGGGAATGGTTGGTATTATAAGTATCATAAAACGGTGAACAATGTCGAATAATGACGCTTTTGAACTTTGAGAGGAGCAAGATTGCAATGATGAAATCAACAGGGATTGTAAGAAAAGTAGACGAGCTTGGACGGGTTGTTATTCCGATCGAATTGCGCCGTACTCTGGGCATTGGAGAAAAAGATGCGCTCGAAATTTATGTGGACGGTGAGCGGATCATGCTGAAAAAGTACGAGCCTGCCTGCATTTTCTGTGGCAACGCCGAGAACGTTACTTATTTCAAGGGAAAAATCGTTTGTCACGAATGCATTTCTGCTATTCCTACCCCTGTGACAAATTAAATCAAATCGGTTATAATAGGAACTAATCCAATTGTTAATTCTAACCTTTTTATATCTCCTTGGCCTCCCGTTTATGCGGGAGGTATTTTTTTGCGGTTATGACGGGGGCTTCCCCCGTTATCCCCCTTTAATTTGTATCCTCTATTTCTTATAAATCTTAACCCATAATAGTTAAGCCAACATAAAATGCTTTTCTTACCCTCCCAAACCCTCCCTGACAGGGAGGGCCCCAAAGGGCCCCGGCCCTCTGGACACCCGGAAGCTTGTCTGATTAAGCAGCAGCGCGGACAAAAGAATTGTTCGGCGGAAGACCGGCCCTTTATCGGGCAAGCCCTCAGGGCCTTTTCATGCGAGTGACTCCTCCATAGGCATTTTTCCTATGAGGGCTGCGCAGGGCGCTCTTGTGATACGGATGAGGTAGAAACGCGCTCTCCCTTCGGGATTCGCTTACTGCGGCGCTCGCCAGTGACTTGAGCACGAGAGGCTTTTCTCCTCGGAATCGCTCTCCCTTCGGGAATTACTTACTGCGGCGCTAGCCAGTAACTTGAGCATGAGCCACATTTTGCTCGGAACCGCTCTCCCTTCGGGAAACGCTAACAGTGACGCATTTGCTGTAGTGTATGCAGTTAAATTACACCATACTGAATGGTAAATATTTTTAAATGCAGTTTATACACTTATATCCATATAAAACCTCAATATTGAGTAATTCCCTTAATTATAAATGTATAAAATACATCTATATCTAATAAAAGGAACTATTTGTGCCAAATAGGTGTACAAAATGCAATTATTTCTGTAAATGGTTTGATCACAGCAGCGTATTTGGAGTTATGTAGCTTCATTAAAAGCCGGACTCTTACACTCTGTTCCCTCTCACTCCTGCTCCAGCAAAGCATTATAAATATCCCGTTTAGCCAAGCCGCGGTCGGAGGCAGCTTTTTTCATAGCATCCTTACGCATCACTCCGGAGGATTCATAATGGGCAACATGCTGTTCAATGCTGAGCTCGCGCCACCAGGAGGATTCGGCCAGCTCGGCCTCCTCCTTACTTTCACCCTCAACGACAATAACATATTCGCCAAGCGGCGGATGCTCGGACAGCCAGGAGATACACTCCTCGATCGTGCCCCGCAGGAATTCCTCGTAGCGCTTGGTCAGCTCGCGGGCCAGAACCACCCGGCGGTTACCCAAAGCCTCCTGCAGGTGAGCCAGTGTCTTGGCTACTCTGTGCGGCGATTCATAGAAGAGCAGAGTACTTTGCACCGTGCGCAGGCCGGATAATACAGTGCGGATATCCTTGCGTTCACGCGGAAGGAATCCGATGAAGGTAAAGCTGGCGGTCGGCAGACCGGAGGCAATCAAAGCTGACAACGCTGCGTTAGCTCCCGGGATCGGAATGACCGGAATACCGTGGCTGACAGCGAGTGCAACCAGGTCTGCACCGGGGTCGGAAATGGCCGGCAGACCGGCGTCACTGACCAGCGCCAGATTTTTACCTTCTATTATATAGCGTATTAATTCGGGTCCGCTGGCCGCCTTGTTATGCTCATGATAACTGAAAAGCATTGAAGGGGTTATTTCGAAATGGCTCAACAGCTTGCGGGTCTGTCTCGTATCCTCGGCAGCAATAATGTCACATTCCTGCAAAGTGCGCACGGCCCGGTAGGTCATATCCTCCAGATTGCCGATTGGTGTAGCCACCAGATACAGGCATCCGCTTCCTTCAGCGGCACCCGTACCCTCTACCGTATTTTTCTGAAAACTGCTCTGGCATTGTATGCTCATTGGCTGTTATCCTCTTTGTTTCCATAATAAATGTCCATGATTTCCTGACAGTATTGATTGTCATCATTATATACGATGAGCGGCGGTTGTAAACGCACCTCAGGCTTGCCGTCCCGTGCTGCTTCAATTAATACCATATTGGCCTCCAGATGAGCCCTCGGGTGGACAAATCGGATAATCTTCGGCTCCAGCCTGTATTGTCTCATTATACTGATGATGTCCACAAGCCGCTGGGGTTTATGCACCATGCTGACTTTGCCTCCGGTACGGACGAGCCGGACACAGGCCTGAATGACCTCCTCCAGTGTACAGCCGATCTCATGCCGGGCCATGGCCTGATGCGTATTCAGCTTGAGATCGCTTCCGTTAAGCGGCATGTACGGGGGATTGACGGTGATTGCATCATAAACACCATATCCGGCTATGTTATGCAGCTCACGTAGATCACCCTCATGAATTTGTACCCGCTCCCCCAGACCGTTCATGGCGACACTGCGCCGGGCCATAGCCGCCAGACGGGGCTGAATTTCAATCCCTTCTATAGAAGCTTTGGTCCGTGTGGTCAGTAGCATAGGAATAACGCCATTACCGGTGCATAAATCAAGTACTCTGCCCCGCGGCGGAATGCTGGCGAACCGGGCCAGTAATACAGCATCCATTGAAAAGCTGAATACCTCGTCGCTCTGGATAATCCGCAAATCATGAGTCAGCAGATCATCAATCCGCTCAGACGGCTGCAGGGGCATATGTGCTTCGTTAAAAGAATTTGTCATTGTAATCTCCTAAAGTGTATAAATTCAAAAAAAACCGTAGGCGTAAATCTCCTACGGCTGGATATCCTCATTTATTAAGAAAAGAAAGACAGAACAGACAGTCACCCTCTGTACGCAAATGTCCAAAATAGACATTGCAGATGTGAAAGCCTTCGTGATACAGCCGGGCCAGATTATCATAACCTTCCCCGACGACCTCCTCTGTTCCTTCAGCGGCAGCCAGCAGTGCTTCTGCTTCAGCTGTATCCACGGCCGGATCCAAAGGTGCTTCCCTTTTCAGTATTTTGCGGAGCTGTTCATTTTCCAGACTGAGCCTTTGATTGGCCTCCATCAGTTCCTTGACCGTCTGTTTCCAATCTCCGAGCGTGGCGCGCATGGTTTCCATCTGCGCTTCCATCTCCTGCATGTGTGCAAATATATTTATCTTCTCCAAGTTTCCACCCCGAAAGTAACCTTATATGGTTTACTTGACGACAACATCATCCATTGGAAGTTCCTTAACTTTGCCCACTTCGAACAACTGCACATGAACCGTACGGCTTCCGGCGTTAATGCCTACTACCTTGCCTTCTCCCAGTGAGGTTATAACAAGCTTGCCTACGGCCGGCATTTCTTCCTTCGTGCTTTCGTAATTATCATGCTCAAACTTCAGACAGCACATCAACCTTCCGCATAAGCCGGAAATCTTGGTTGGATTCAGCGAAAGATTCTGATCCTTGGCCATTTTGATCGATACCGGTTCAAAATCGCCCAGCCAGGAGGAGCAGCACAATACCCGTCCGCAAGGCCCAAGCCCGCCAAGCATCTTCGCTTCATCACGTACACCGATCTGCCGCAGCTCAATCCGGGTCCGGAAAATACTTGCCAGATCCTTGACCAGTTCACGGAAATCGACGCGTCCCTCAGCGGTAAAATAAAAAATAATCTTGTTGCGGTCAAAAGTGAATTCTACATCCACCAGCTTCATTTTGAGGCCATGATCGCGGATTTTATTTAAACAGGTGTTGAAAGCATCCTTTGCTGCACCCTTGTTCTCCTCCACCACACGTGCGTCGGTTTCACCGGCGATCCGCATGACTTTTTTGAGAGGCAATACAACATCGGCTTCCTGCACCTCTTTTTTGCCAACGACAACCTTACCGTATTCAACCCCTCGTGCCGTCTCCACAATAACGCATTGATCGCGTTCAATCGGGAAATCAAGCGGATCGAAATAATATATTTTACCCGCTTTTTTAAAGCGGACGCCTACTACGCTGTACAAAAATTAACCCCCTTGTTTGCCGGTAAAAGGAACCCTTAAGCAAATCCGCTCCCTGGTGATCTATGCTTGTCCTTCCTTATCCGTGAAACCCTTACTTCCAGGCTGAAGCGCTGATCCGGAGGATTATATTAAACTAAACCTTTAGCCTTCCAATCGGATTAAAAACTGCTCCAGACAGAGCGCCGCATTGGCATTGGAACGGAGCTTGCGCTTGCTCTCCGCTGCGAATTCCATGTAGGCGACCCATTGTTCTGTGCTCCGCTCACGGGCATGTCTGGAAATAAAGTCTAACTGATCTATGAAAACGATGCTTTCGTGTCTGCGGTACAGGAAGTAGAGCATATCTTTGAACCAGAGGTGGAACATGCTGAACAGAGTATCCAAATGTTCACCGAGTCCGGTCTTGGCCAGTTTCTGCCCGGCGGTTGCCACTGCAGTGCTGCCCTTTCCCATAGACTCCTTTGCTAATTGTAACACTAGATTTCTCATTTCTGCAAACCAATTCTGTGCCAAAAGTTCCCTGCAGCCATCGAGTCCGGAAGTGAGTGAAACGGCGCACCGCGCCAGTGCCACCGGGACCCCCTCCCCTGCCAAAGCCTGGAGCATCATATCCGGATGCAGCGGGCTGAAGGGGATACGCTGGGTTCTCGACTGGATCGTAGGAAGCAGGGAACTGCTGTTATCGGAGATTAGAATGCCTACTGCCGGCGCAGGGGGCTCCTCCAGAAATTTGAGCAGACTGTTGGCGGCCTGAACCGTCATTTTGTCCGCTCCTTCTATAATATAAACCTTAGGATTAACTCCTTCTGACCGGTAGGAGAACATCCGCTGCAGTTCGCGGATCTGATCGATCTTAATGCTCGCCCCGTCGGGTGCCAGCAGCGTCAGATCAGGATGGTTGCCGTGCTCCACCTTGCGGCACTCCAGGCATTCTCCGCAGGCATCATCCTTAAGCTTGGTGCAGAATATGGCCTGGGCAAACATTAGCGCTGTCTTCATCTGCCCGCTACCGGAAGGTCCGGTGAACAGATAAGCATGGCTGACGGCATCCTTGCGGAGCGCGTTCTGAAGCAGGCGCTTTGCATCCTCCTGGCCTAATATATCATGAAAAGGCATAAATTCCTCCAACTTCTTTTAAAAAGAAAGATTGATCAGCATTCCGCGGATTTCGCCGACCCGTCCAAGCAGATCAATCCGGCCCTGCTCGCTTTCCAGCAGATCATCTGCCAGATTCAGCAGGGCGGCGTCAATTTCCTCGAGCAGCTTGTAGCGTTTGCCGCGGCCGCGGCGGTCCCAGCCTTTGGTCTCTTTGAGGATGACACCGCGACGCGCTGTTTCCTCCAGAAACCGCTTGATCATATTTCTATATATAGCAAGCTCACGCACCGTCATGGATTTTGCCAGCCGGTCACCCTGCTGCTGAATATCCTTGATCTGACGGTTAAGCTCATCCAGTGTCTTCTGTTCACCCTGCTGCTGAAAAATATCGTTAAAGGTCCTCTGCTGGACAGGCCGCCGTTCTGCATCGGCATTCGGCATTTCACTTTTTAGGGGCCTGTAGCCCGGGTTAATTTTCACAGCTATCTACCGCCCTTATTATGCTCAATAATGCTCAAAACGATCGACAGGAAGTACAAATACTGTAGCTCCGCCTACCTGGACTTCCACAGGAAGCGGCAGATAGGAATCTGTAGTTCCGCTCATTGGAGTGACCGGAGTTACGAGCTGTTCACGTACCTTGCAGCTGTTGCGGATTACACTGAGTACCGCATCTACCTGGGAATCATCTACACCAATCAGGAATGTCGTATTTCCTGCCCGCAAAAACCCGCCGGTACTGGCCAGCTTGGTGGCACGGAAATTGGCTTTGACGAGTTCGCTGGACAACCGGTTGCTGTCTTTATCCTGGATAATTGCAATGATTAGATTCATCTCGCATTCCTCCTAAAAGTTTGGTTAAAGGCTTGCTTTTACTGCAGAGTACATAAAGTACTATTAGACATTTGTCCTAAAAATCCTTTAATATCCGTTCTTTCAGCGTGCGCACGATGTCCTGCTCCACCATATGAATGGGACGGTTGGCATCAAGCACAACAACACGTCCGGGATCGGCCTGCACCACCAGCTGATAGCCTTGGCGGACCTTCTGATGAAAAGCCAGATTCTCCAGATCAAGGCGGTTGATCTCCCTGTCCTGATTTGCAGCGATTCTTGCCAGACCCACTTCCGGATCCACATCAAGATAGAAGGTAAGATCCGGCATGCGGCCGCCGGTAGCAAAATCATTAATGCTCCGTACTTGCTCAATTCCCAGTCCTCTTGCATGCCCCTGATAAACGAGGCTGCTGTCGACAAAGCGGTCACAAAGTACAGTAAGGCCCTGCTGTAATGCCGGCTCAACCACTTCCGCCAGATGCTGGCTTCTTGCCGCTGCATAGAGCAGTGCTTCCGTCCGCGAATCCATCGCCGTATGGGCAGGGTCAAGGATAATGGAGCGGATCTTTTCGGCAATTTCAATGCCCCCAGGTTCCCGTGTAATGATATAAGGCATGGAATGATTCTGCAGATAAGCTGCTACCCTGCCCAGCACCGTTGTTTTTCCTGCTCCATCGCCTCCCTCCAGAGTAATGAAAAAGCCTTCGCGTCCCACTTATACTTCTCCGCCCTTCTTATTGTTGTAAACTAAAATATACTGCAGTGCCGGATCGGCACAGGCCTGAAACTTGGCACTGCCTTGGCTGAGTGCAATCAGCCTTCCGTATACTGTATCATTTATGACCTCACCCGGATATAGAAGCGGAATCCCAGGCGGATAAGGAATCACCATCTCCGCTGCTGTCCTCCCTACACTGTATTCGAGAAGGACCGTTTCGGTTTCTGCTGCTGACACCGGCTTTAGTGAGAACCTCACCGGCTGTGAAAAATGTTGACGATTAAAAATGTTCCACGTGGAAATATTACCTGGCCGGGGTAATGCAGCTATCGGCTCTAAGCCTAATGGAGCTTCAGCTTGGTTAGGACCAGATGGTGCTGCCGTAGCCTCAGACTGATTAAGATCAGGTAAGCCTGGCCTGGCTTCTGGTCCCTTAAGAGCCGATTGCCCTAACGCAGCTTCCAACTGATTAAGTTCAGGTAAGCCTGGCTTGGCTTCTGCCCGATTAAGAGCCGATGGACTGGTCCCTGTGGGTACTTCAGCAGCTATCTGCCGCAGCGCGCCCAGCAGCGCGGCAGAATCCTCAGCCCTCGAGCCGAGGCTGAAGGCCAGTACTACGTGCCGGTCGTCACTCATCTCCGGCACGATGCCTTTCTCTTCGAGCCTGCGCTGCAGCTCGAAGCCCCCCAGGACCCCAGCGACGTCATAGATGACCGCCTTGAAGGGGTCCTGGGCGGTGTACGCCGCCGCTTGTCCAGGCGGCGCGTGTGTCCCGGCGGCTACTGCGCCAGCGCCGCCGGGAGCTGCTGCTGCACCGGAGGCTGCAGCAGCCCGAAGCGCGGCAACTCTGCCAGGCCGCGCTTCAGCACATCCACGGCGGCCAGCCCCGCCGTGAAGGCACTGGCGCGCCCGGTGTGCACCAGGCGCCGGGCCAGATCGAGCGAAGCCATCAGCGGATACGATGGGCTGGAGCTCTGGACCATGGCCAGCCGCTGCCGCAGCAGCGTGCGGTCAAGACGCGGCCCCTGTACATGCAGCATGGCGCCCATTGTCAGCGCCGGCAGCATCTTGTGCGTGGACTGCACCACGCCGTCCGCGCCACAGGCAAGCGCCCCGGCCGGCAGCGCCGGGTGCTGCCCGTAATGCGCCCCATGCGCCTCGTCACCAGCAGCGGAACGCTGTGGTCATGGCAGATGCGCGCGAGGGGCGCAAGGTCAGTTCCCATGCCGTAGTAATTCGGCATGGTCACCAGCACGGCGCGGCTTCCGGGTAGGCTGCGAGGGCAGCCTGTACCGCTTCAGCCGCCGGGGCGACCGCAAGCCCGCTGTCCGTATCCAGCTGCGGCTCCAGAAAAACAGCGTTCACACCGGACAGCATCAGCCCGTGTATCACGGATTTATGGACATTCCGCTGAAGAATCAGCGTCATCCCCGGTTCAGGGCACACGGTTAAGATAAGTGCAAGATTGCCGGCAGTACTTCCGCCAACCAGCAAAAAGCTCTCCTCCGCCCCAAAACAGTCCGCCGCCAGCTCCTGTGCTTCCTGAATAACGCCCTCAGGATGATGAAGATCATCGGTTCCGGTAATCTCGGTGACATCGTACTTCATAATCTCATCCAGATATCCTGCCCCTCCGCCGGTGCTATAAGCATTTCCGTCCTTGTGGCCGGGCACATGATAAGATATATTACCCTTAAGTCTATATTGTTCCAGCATTTCATATATAGGTGCCCTGCCAGGCTCTAATTTGTCCATGTTCAATATCCTTCCTGGGGGGTTACCTCTATTTTAACGCAAATACGTCCAAACGCCTATAATACCATGCAAAAGCTTCCGCTGCACAGCAAAACGGCCCCTCCGCACCCATAGAGAACGGGGAAGCCGTTATACAAATTGCCTGGTATGCAGCCATTGCGACACAACTTCACCGCCCGCTCTCTTTACGCCGTTATTGTAATTACTCTGTCCGGTTCAGGCGTTCTTTTGCAGTCCGATTTTCTTCATCCGTCCAATGAAAAAGCGGTACTTGATGTCCTCAGCATCGGTGCGCACCATTTCGCTCTCGCAATCCTCACAAATAAAATGCGAGACAATCACAATCCCTTCCTGCTTCAGCTGCCCGCAGATAATGCAGGACTGCTCGGTTTGCTGTTCCATAACCATCCCACCTTGACTCTTTTAAGAACAGTATGTTACACCTTCTATTATTTTAAACCTTTTCATAGTTTTTTCCTATCCTGCCCTGCCCGAAATATATATATTCCGCAATACGCCTAACAGTGACTGTAATGCCTGAGTTTAACAAAACACCTGAATCTTCCGATATTATTAACATGAGTACTCACGAGGAGGTCTGAAATTTCGCTATGGAATCTAACACCAAAGGCGCAGCAACATTCTACCAATACAAGCTTATCAAAAAAATAAATTTGACGAACACCAAGCTGCGCATTTATTATCTGCTTCCTCTGGTATTCCTGGTGCTGGAGAGCATATTCATATCCTGGTGGAGCTTCCTGTACATGCTGGTTGCTGCACCTGTTATCTTGTGGATCCAGTATGTCATCTCACGCTCGGTGCTGCTTATCACCGGACATCCTATCGCAAAACGCTGGAAAATCTCCCTGCGTCTTCCTTGGTTAGGTTATATACCGGAACAATACATCAGCTACAGCATTTTCCGAAAAGTACAGCTGCATAATTTCTGGATTGGCCTTTGTGTTGCTGCACTCTTTATAGTGTGGGTACCTGCTGCTTTCACAGCTTCTCTGGCCATCTGCCACCTCTGGCTGCTTCTGCCCCGCTTATATGTACTGTTCATGCTGCGGGACAATGAAAAGAGCGGGATGCTCAAATTCAGCCCGGCCGACGCCTCATACTATGCACAGTGAGTCCTTAAGCCCATACATATATCACCGCAGAGTTGGAGCATGCCTAAAGGCCAGGACCCATTAGAAAACAATAATCGCCGTCCATTAGGACGGCGATTATCTATTTACTCTTCAGCCCTTTCATGGCTACCTTCTTTTCTTTGGGGATCATGACTATAAAATAGCCGTCGTGCACAGTTAGATGAACAATTAATCCATCCTTTTGAAAGACCCGGGAATTCCCCGCATCCTCATCCCCTCTTTGTTCCTTCCAGCCCCAGGCTTCAATAGCCTTAAGATAAGGATCAGGCAGCCCTTCCTTCTCTCTAAGTCCGGATAAAGAATAGCGCACATAGTCCATAGCAGCATTTGTGGTCGTTCGATCAGGAGAGCTTGCCTCCTTGGGAACAGGAAAGCTCTTTTCATTTAGAGCTCCTTCAAAGCTATCCCAGCTAGGCTCCTTAGACCCACAGCCGATCACCATAACACTCAATATACAAACAAGTAGTAATATCCACATGGGCCGGTTCCGCTTCATACCTTAAAACCTCCTTACAACCACCATGCATCAAAAGACACAAGAAAATTCAAAGTTAGAATTTATCAGTAGTTCATTCGTATTAAGGGCACTGCTTAATATTTGCACATTTCTATTATACTTGGATAACTGATATCGTCGGTAACAAAAATGTCACTCAATTGAAAGCGTTTTATTACAAAATATTCTTTACTGTGCACCCTTTTAAGCCTGTTAAAATAACAAAAAAGCCATTGTCGATTGCTCAACAATGGCTTCGTGTGCTTGGCGGCGTCCTACTCTCCCAGGACCCTTCGGTCCAAGTACCATCGGCGCTGGAAGGCTTAACGGTCGTGTTCGGGATGGGTACGCGTGGAACCCTTCCGCTATCGCCACCAAACATGCGTCTGTCAAACAGACGCTGCCGCTAGACATTTAGTTCATCACCCGAAGTGCGAATAAATGTCGTTGCGTTACAGGCTTGATCACCTGAAAACTGAATCCGAAACGAATCTGCGATTTATTTATTGGATAAGCCCTCGACCGATTAGTATTGGTCAGCTCCATGCATTGCTGCAC
>NZ_LRAC01000161.1 GCF_001517085.1 Paenibacillus sp. DMB5 | reverse complement strand
TGCCGCGAAGGCGTAGGCCCGTTAGCCCCGCCGCGCACTGCGGCGGGCGACAGCCGCCGGGCGCAGCGCCGGCGGCACCAAAAAGCACCGCCTCCCGGGGGAGGCGGTGCTTGGTGTGCTGAGCGGGTGTTACATCCGCTCAGGAGCAGTTACGCCAACGAGACGCAGGACGTTGGCGATGGTGGTGCGGGCCGCGCCCAGAAGGGCGAGGCGGGCCACGGTCTGGGCAGCGTCGTCAGTGATGACGCGCTCAGCCTTGTAATAGCTATGGAACTGCGCTGCCAGATCGTACACGTAGCGGATCAGGCGGTGCGGTGCATAGCTGTCGGCAGCAATAGCAATCTCGGCAGGCAGCTCACCGATTTTGCGCAGCAGGTCATATTCGTGAACGGCTGTCAGCTTGCTGAAGTCAATCTGATCGATAGCCGGCACGGTAATGCCCTGCTCCTCAGCCTGGCGGAAAATGCTGCAGATCCGCGCATGCGCATACTGCACATAATAGACAGGATTCTCATTGGATGTGGAAATCGCCAGATCCATGTCGAAATCAAGATGAGAATCCATGCTGCGCATGGTGAAGAAGTAGCGGATCGCGTCGAGTCCGACTTCTTCCATCAGGTCTTCCATCGTAACGGCCTTGCCGGTACGCTTGGACATTTTGACCTTCTCGCCGTTCTGGAACAGGCTGACCATCTGGGCAATCAGCACGACCAGCTTCTCAGGGTCATTGCCGAGCGCAGACATCGCTGCCTTCATCCGCGGAATATAGCCGTGGTGGTCGGCGCCCCAGATGTTGATCATGGTATCGTAGCCGCGCTCATACTTATCGTTGTGATAAGCGATATCCGGTGTCAGGTAGGTGTAGGTGCCGTCGTTCTTGATCAGCACGCGGTCCTTGTCATCACCGTATTTGGTCGTATTCAGCCAGGTAGCGCCGTCCTGCTCATATACTTCGCCGCGGTCACGCAGCTCATCCAGTGAGCGCAGCACCTGGCCGTTCTCGTACAGCGAGGTCTCGCTGAACCAGATGTCGAAATTGACCCGGAAGCGTTCAAGGTCGCGTTTGATCTTGTTAAGTTCCTTCGTAAGCCCGTAGGTACGGAAAAATGCCGCACGGTCTCCCGGAGTCATCTCCAGCAGGCTGTCGCCCTTTTCGGCAACGAGCTCCTTGGCAAATCCCTTGATGTCCTCACCGTGGTAGCCGTCCTCCGGCATTTCCGCCGGCTGGCCGAGCTCCTGCAGGTAGCGGGCCTCGATCGATTTGCACAGATTGTTCACCTGGTTACCGGCATCATTAATGTAGTATTCGCGGGTTACCTGGTAACCGGCAAAATCCAACACATTGCAGAGGGCATCGCCGACAGCCGCGCCGCGGGCATGTCCGAGATGCAGGCTGCCGGTAGGGTTGGCGCTGACAAACTCCATTTCCACCTTTTTGCCTTTGCCTGTCTCAATCCGGCCGTAATTGTCGCCCTGCTCTGTGACAAGACCGATGACCGGATAAAGGTAGCTCTTGGAGAGCGTAAAGTTGATGAATCCCGGACCGGCGATTTCCGCTTTTTCAATAGAGGCTGAAGCAGTGTCCAGATGCTCAATAATAGCTTCCGCAATTTGACGTGGGTTGCGCTTTGCAATCTTGGTGAGCTGCATAGCGGCATTGGTCGCCAAATCTCCATGAGCCTTGTCTTTCGGCACTTCCAGCGCAATGGCCGGAAGCTCTTCCTGTGTTACTAGACCGGCCGCCAGAATAGCACCTGCAACCGCTTCTTTCACCCGCTCATTGGCAAGCTGCAGCGGATTTGAACTTTGTGTCATGATTGTGGTTCCTCCTGTATATACAAACTGATAGCGAACTGTCCCGATAGCTCCCCGTAGACGTACAAGTCATACTCCCACGAGACCTCCAGCGAACGTCCATTACGCATAATATCCAGCTTCCGCGTGTCGGTAGAGAGATTAAACTGGGCGTACTGGGACCGGTAGAAGCCCGGCAGGCGCCGTCCTGTCTCAAAAGACTGCTCAGACTCAATGCTCCCGTGCCGGATCAGCTTCAGTTCACGGCCCGTAATCTTGATCATCGTACGGACAGACACAGCCTCTCCCTGCGGACCCTGCTCCGTTTCTTCATAACGGATAAACAGCTGCTCCCCTTTGGAAAAAGCTTCACCGGCAGCCTTGATCACATTCTTCTGCCCGTCCTGCCGGCTTTCCAGAGTAACAGTAACACCATATTTGGCGGACTGTAGTTCAGACATGCTCTGTTCCTCGCTTATCGTTCTATTCATAAATTCAAGGCATATTCGCTTACCCATTGTACACTATATCCAGTTCGGATGAGCAATTCAATGAATAAATCTTATCTCTATTGACTTTTATTTTCCCTTTTACGATTAGCCGTAGCTCCAGAGAATGTTTGGACTTCCGGCCGCCGCCCGTCTGCAGATCTCTCTAATTTATTTAGTTACAACGGCAGCAGCCGCACGGTATCCTTGGACCGCAGCTGCTCCACCATGGCATGCCAGGCCGCAGGCTTATCCCCGAGCACCGCATAATAGCGGGTCAGAAAGTCGGCTACCAGCGCGGCCTCTACCGACTCCAGCCCCTCTTGTCCCGGCATGAAGCAGAGATCCAGACCGGTTACAGCTTCGCCGTCGCCCTGCCAGGACGGGTGGACATAAGGGAAATCGAGCCGCTCATACCCCAGATGGGACAATACCTCGCGGCGGACAAACGGGTCCATCGGCTTAACGCCGCCGAAGCCGAAATCCTCCACCCGGTACGGATCATAGATCTCCGCGAACATGCCGTACAGCTCCTTGCCGTTATCTGCTGCAAGCTTCTTCAGATCCTTCAGGCGGCTCCCGGCCAGAAAACGCCCGATCCCGAGGCCCTCACGGCCGATTACGGTGAAGTCGGTCATCGCTACATTCCAGTCCGGATAATAACGGTATTCTGTAGTCCCGACAACGTTGCCTTCATGAACGGCTGCGAACACACGGATTCCCGGATCCTCCAGCGGCTCCTGCCACAGGCTGTATTCCAGCACCTCTTCCGGCGGAAACACCTCACTCAGCAGATTATGTACTTGTCTGAACAGCGGATCAGAAAGGCTCGTAATTCTTACATATTCCATAGTAGAATCTCCTCCAGTGTTATTCTGATTGGGTTCTGCCTTTAGCCTGTCTTTTCTATAAAAAAGGATTGCGCCATTCCATCAGCGCAGCGTAATTGCAGGACTCCTCATCCTCCAGGTAGTCCGCTGCCACACCAAGCGGCGACCGTCCGCAGCGCAGCAGAAACGTTATGACCGGATCAGCCAGCTGCCCGCCGATAACCTCAGCAAGATACGCCTCTGCCGATAACCGGGAGGCCTCTTTGTGATAGCCCGGCATTCTTCCCGCACCCAGCAGCCGCTCAAGCTTCTGTTCTACGACCACATGATACAGGGACTGTACCAGCTCCTTGCCCAGTCCCAGCTTGCGGAATTTCGGGCGTACACACAGATCCGCAATGTACAGCGTATTACCATCAGGCTGATGTGTGGTGATATATCCGTCTGCCGTTACTTCAGACCAGGTATGACTGCGATGTGCCGATTCTTCATTAAAATGAATTTTGAGGCTCGTAACCGAACCGGCCAGTTCACCGTCCACTTCAGCGCAGAGCGCCCCCTCCGGGAACAGCTTCACATGATTGTGCAGCTGCTCCCGGTTCCACAGCAGCTCTGGCGGATAAGGAGGCGGGAAGGCTTCCGATTGTATCGTAATCAGCTCGTCAAAATCCGCCGCCGTATAATTCCGGATTACCGCAGGAACCGGCACTTTGCCGTCAAAGGCATAAAAGCTTTTAGTATACATCCTTGCCTGACTCCTTTATGTCCAGTCTGTGTACAGGTCTGTTCTCCGGTCACGCCAGGTTGTCACGGAGCCGCGCTCGCGCACCCGGTACAGCAGCTCCAGGTCCAGATCGGCGGTAATAATCATGTCATCGTTAATTTCACCTTCGGCCAGCAGCCCTTTTGGCGGAAAAGGAACATCATTAGGTGTGATAACAACAGCCTGCCCGAAGTTCGCACGCATGAGATCAACGGTTGGCAGCGACCCGACGGTTCCTGTCAGCACAACATAAATCTGGTTTTCGATCGCACGCGCATGGCTGGTATAGCGGACCCGGTGGAAGCCGTGGCGGTCATCTGTGCAGGACGGGCAAAAAATGACGTCAGCCCCCTTGGCTCTGGCCATCCGCACAATCTCCGGGAATTCAATATCGTAGCAGGTCAGCATGGCAATGGTTCCTTTGTCCGTCTGAAAGACCTCCAGTCCTTCCCCGGCCCCCATATTCCAGCCCTCCACCTCAGCAGGAGTAATATGGAGCTTGGCCTGCTCGGCAATTCTTCCGTCCGGATAAAAGAGATGCGCCACATTGTACAGCTTGCCGTTCCGGCGCAGCACATGGGTGCCTCCGATGATGTGCACATTATACTTGCGGGCAAAACCGGAGAACATCTCCCGGTACTGCTCCGTAAACTGCGGCAGGTCCTCAATGCCCAGGGCGTTACCCTGCCCGTCTCCGATGGACATCAGCTGAGTTGTAAGAAACTCCGGGAAAAGGATAAAATCGGTGCTGAATTCTTCAGCCGTCTTAATGTAATGCTCACACCGGGCAGCAAACTCGTCAAACGAAGTTATCGTATGCAAATGATATTGAACCGCGGATACGCGAAAGGCCACTCTGCATTCCTCCTAGCATTTGTCCACAGGCTCCGCAGATACACGGCACATTCCTGTTAAAGTAAATCAAATTTTATCATACTGGCGGCCAAAATCACACTCGGCGGAAAAACGTAAAAAGGCCCTCTTGTTATCCGCACGCAAAAAAAGCGGCCCCGAAGGAGCCGCCCTGTCATTAGTATAGAGTCGTTATTTTGTTATTGTTATTTTCCTCTAAAAGCAAACTTCTCCGTCCAGGTCATGCCGCCGTCCTTAGTCGAATAAAGGGATGAAGTGTCGGCGCCTTTGACTGCCATCCAGCCCGCTTTGCTGTCAGGGAAGGAGATCCTTGCTTCATATCCGGCAATCGCCGGCAGGTTGCTCCACTGCTTGCCCGCGTTCACTGTGCGGCCGACAGCCACCTGTTCACCTGCAGGCGAATAACCGGCCAGAAAGGCTGTGCTGCTGCCGGACAGCTGCATGTTGCCCGGTCTGCCTGAGGCTGGTCCTTTCTTCAGCAGCGCTGACCCGCTGCCCGGTGCGGGACCGCCGCCTGCCGTCTCCTGAGCGATTACGCGCGTCCAGCTCTTTCCCTGATTACCGCTGGCGTACAGCGAATACGAGGTCTGGGACATGCCTGATCCTCCGTACAGGAGTGCATATACCTGATCACCCTTGGCATATACCTGTCCGTACTCCGGGTAAGCAAAAGGTGATTTGAGTGCCAGCTTCCAGGTCGATCCGCCATCAGTGGTCTTCATAACCCGGTAGCCTTCGCCCGGTGCCACCACAACTGCCCAGCCGTTATTGCGGCTGGTAAACTCTGCGCCGCGCGTGTTAGCCGGAGTCTTGATCTGGCTCCAGCTCCGTCCCCCGTCCTCTGTATAATACGCAAAGGCACGGACATAACCGAAGCCGTGCTTGCTGTCTGTAAATGCGATCCGTTCAAAGCCTACCTGTGACTCCGAAATTCTCTTCCAGGTTGATCCGCCGTCCGATGTGCCGATAAGATAGGCCCCGTTCTGCTCCTGAACCGATGCTAATGCCCATCCATGCACATTGTCCGGGAAGGAGATCTGCCGGAAGTTCCACTGGCCTTCATAAATCTTCTGAAAATGGCTGCCGCCATCCGATGTGCCGATCATAAAGCCTTTGCCTGCTGCCCGTCCTGTATCTGCACTGAGAAATGCCAGATCATTGAAGCTGAGCGGTGTCTCTTCAGCAGCCAGATACTTGGCCTGCAGCTGCTTCAGCAGACCATGGTCTCCGGCGCCCGCTGGTGCCGCTGCTGCATGTCCCGGAGCTGCTGCACCCCAGGACGAAACCGCGAGCAATCCCGCGGAGAGAATGGTTAGTGCTTTTAGATGTATCTTTTTAGTCCAATTCATGATGACACCTCCTGTGATATATATACCCTTTCCTGTCAGCACTACTCTGTTATACTCCCCCTCCGCAGTTCTATCTACCCTGAGAAGGTCACAAAAAGAAGACAATTTGGTTACCGCTGCCTCCGGCTCTGAATATCTGCCCGTTTCCTTTCCCATAATGAGAACTAACCGGCACTATTATGAACGACGCCGGCCGTTTCGCATTCCTGAGGACAAGGAGCCTGAAGCCATGCCGCGCGATTCTGCTAACCCGAAAGTCAAGAGACACCGCCTCCGCCGGCTGATCCGGCTGGCAGCTGTCATGACTGTGCTGATGGTGCTTGCTGCCGGAGCACTGCTGGGCTATCTGTATAACAAACCTCTTCCGCCGATCGGCGATGATATCCGCTCCCGGCTTCTGGATGCCAGAGGCAATGTGCTGACCACGTTTACGACGGACGGGCGGAGCCGTAACCCGGTAACGCTGGACCAGATCGCCCCTGAGCTTATCCAGGCTACCCTGGCCGTGGAGGACCGCAAGTTCTATAGTCATTCCGGTTTTGACCTGAAAGGCATGGCGCGGGCGGTGCTGGCCAATCTGGAGACGGGCGAGCGCTCTCAGGGGGCCAGCACGCTGACCCAGCAGCTGGCGCGCAACCTGTACCTTACCCATGAAAAAACCTGGACCCGCAAGGCCAAGGAAGCGGTCTACACCATGCAGCTAGAGATGAAATACAGCAAAAAAGAGATTCTTAATATGTATTTAAATGAAATCTACTACGGTCACGGGGCTTATGGCATTGAAGCAGCCTCCCGCATGTATTTCGGCAAAGCGGCGGCAGATCTGAATCTGGCAGAAAGCGCACTCCTGGCCGGCATCCCCAAAGGACCGACCTATTATTCACCCTACACCCATCCGGATAACGCCAAAAAGCGGCAGAGTATTATTTTAAACTCTATGGCACAGGTAGGAGATATTACAGAAGAACAGGCAGAAGAGGCCGCCCGGACCGTTCTCAGCTTTAAGCCGCAGGGTCAAAAGGACACGGTTGTGCTTGCCCCTTATTTCCGTGATTATATTCGCGGGCTGGTCACTGGCACGCTGGGGATCAGCAATGACGAGCTGGAGCTGGGCGGGCTGAATGTGTATACCACACTTGACCCTGATATGCAGCAGGCAGCGGAAGAAGCCGTGGATAAAGAAATGGATCCGGCCAGCGAGCTGGAGACCGCTCTCGTCTCCATTGACCCGCGCACCGGTTATATCAAAGCAATGGTCGGAGGGAAGAACTACCGGTCCAACCAGTTCAATCATGCCCTGGCCACTACCCGGCAGCCCGGTTCATCCTTTAAACCGATTATGTATCTGACTGCGCTATCCTCTAAAACGATGACCGGCCTGTCGGTTTTTAACAGCCAGCCGACTCTGTTCCATTACGACAACAACCGTAAAACGTACCAGCCGAAAAATTTCGGCGACAAATACCTGGGGGAGATTAATATGCGCCAGGCCATCGCCGCTTCCGACAATATCTATGCTGTAAATACGATTATGAAAATCGGCGCGGACCATGTCGCAGAAATGGCATCCAGGCTGGGGATAAAAAGCCCGCTGCAGAGCGTGCCCTCCCTGGCGCTCGGAACCTCGCCGGTCAGCCCGCTCGAGATGGCTTCCGCCTTCGCGGTAATCGGAGGCGGAGGTGTCCGGCAGCCGGTGACAGCTATTCTGAAGATTACCGATTCCAAGGGGGATCTGGTCTATGAAGCCCCCCAGGCCGGAGGGGAGCAGGTCGTTGAGCCTGCGGCAGCCTATGTCCTGACCCGGCTGATGGAAGGCGTCTTTGAGAGCGGCGGAACCGGTAACCGGGTAGCCTCTATTATCAAGCGCCCCGTAGCAGGCAAGACCGGAACTACAGACACCGACGGCTGGATGGTCGGCTTTACACCCGAGCTGTCCACTGCGGTCTGGGTGGGATACGATAAGGGGCGCGATATCGCTACATCTGACGGACGGCGGGCTGCACCTATTTTCGCCGAGTATACAGAAAAGGCGCTGGCCAATGTGCCGCCGAAGATATTTCCGATTCCTGACGGAGTAGTGAGCGTCTACATCAATCCGGAGTCCGGCAAGCTGGCTACAGCCGCCTGTCCGGAAAAGGAGCTGGAGACCTTTATCAGCGGCACAGAGCCAACAGAGTATTGTGATGAGCACAGCACCGGCGCGGAAACGGCCCCTGCTGAAGAATCGCCGGCTGCCCCGGCCAAGGAAGAGCATTCCCTGTGGAGTGATATCAAGCGCTGGTGGCTGAACTAGGGACAGTTGCAGCAGGCCCGCCCCTGGGGTACGATGAGCCCATAAACGGCAAGCTATCTTTGCCGGGAAAGGTGCCATCCCGATATGAACCGTAAAAACAACGAACCTGCAGGCTACGGGCTTATCCCGCCTGAGCTGTACCAGCTCCCGGCTCTGCAGGCTGCACCGCTTCTCCTGGGTCAGCACCTGGTGCGGCGCACAGAGGACGGGGAGATCCGCTGCCGTATCGTAGAAACAGAAGCCTACGGGGGCGTAGAGGATAAAGGCAGCCATGCCTTTGGCGGCCGCCGCACCGCCCGGACGGATGTAATGTTCCGGGAGGGTGGTACCATCTATGTCTATCTCATTTATGGCATGTACCATTGCCTTAATGTCGTTACTGCCAGGGAAGGCGATCCCCATGCTGTACTGATCCGGGCTGTGGAGCCGCTGACCCCTGCCGATGCCGCCCTGATGCGCAGTTACCGCGGTAATGCCGGCCGCAATCCGGCCGGGCTCTCCGGCGGGCCCGGCAAGCTATGCCGTGCGCTGCGGATCGACAAGAGCCTGAACGGGCTCCGGATTGACAGCGGAGACAGCCCGCTGCGGCTGGAGCAGGGTGAACGTCCCGAAGCCCTGGATATTGTTCAGGCTCCGCGCATTAATATTCCCTATGCCAAAGAATATGCAGGGCTCCCCTGGCGCTTTTATCTCCGGAATAATCCTTATGTTTCAGTCAAGGATAAGCTGGAAACTCCCTTTATCCTGAACTGAATCCCGCCTCTTCGTTTCCGCCTGTTTCGGTGCCCGTATATTGGGTAAAAGGAATTGAACCCTAATAAGCCGCCCGCCCTGGTTGACCAGAGCAGGCGGCTTCTCTCATGTTCACCCAATTGATAAATGAATGCGCTTTCCCCGTTCTCTAAACTTACAATTACTGCTATAATCGTAGATATCCGCAAAAAAATATAAAGATGTAAATGAGGGACATGAGATGAAGGATACAGGCATGATCCGGAGTTTAGACAGTCTTGGCAGAATTGTGGTTCCTGTAGAAATCCGCATGACACGCAATATCGACATTGGGGATCCCATCGAATTCTTTATCCTGAATGATGAGATTATTGTACTCCGGAAATACACTTCGACCGAATGTACGTTTTGCAGGAGCCTTGACCACGTGACTTACTACAAGGATCAGTTTATCTGTAATACCTGTCTTAAGGAGCTTGGCGATCCCGGCCGTGTTCCGGAAGAAGCAGAACCTCTGCAGGGGGCTAATGAGGAGAGCACTGACCCTGCCCGCAACGGCCGCCGGACCAAGACTGAGGAGATGAGCCAGCGTCTGGAGAAGGCTATGGCCGAGCACCCCTATGCCAACCAGAAGGCACTTGCAGAGGTGCTTGGCATCAGCCAGGCCAGAGTAAGCCAGCTCAAGCGCAAAATCAGTTCATCCGGCAAGTAGAAGCACTGCCTACATCCATGATCCCTCAAGAAATATAATAAGGGCTTGAACCTTCCTGCTGTGGAGGTTCAAGCCCTTTTGTCCGTCTAACCCGTTATCCGGCTGCCTGCTATTCACTCAGCGCGTTTTTCAGCTCATCAGAGGTGGCTGCCCACCAGTCCGCATTATGGGACATCAGGAGTGATTTCAGCGCCGCCTTCTCCACCGGTCCCAGACCATCCAGAATGATCTTCCGCTTCAAGGCAGCATCCAGCTTGTTCACATGATCGGCAAGAATCTTCCAGCCCCGCCGTGCCTCGGTATCGATCCACATTTCACAGGCCGTTATGCCGCCGTATAGCTGTCCTTCCGGCGTGCGGTCCACTGCCACCCAGACTACCCAGACCTGTCTTCCGTCCGGTACCTCATCACGGTTCATCGAAAATTTGATGCCCTTCTCTACCTTGCTCTTGGCATGCATGGCACCAATGTCGATAACGGCTTCACCGCCGTCAATAATGACCGGCGATACATTGTTGAGATCAATGGAGCCGGCACCAAAGCCTTTATGCTTGCTTTTTGCGTTCACAATATTCAAGGCAATCTGCTTTTTGCCCTCCGGTTGTACGTTATCCACAAGTGCACATCCTTCCCTTTTACTATACAAGATGAACTTGAGCATGCCAAAACCAACATGCTCAAGTTCACGTTCTACAATAATTTAATTTTAGCTAATAATGCGGCGATTGCAAACATATACATCCCGTAGATGCTTGTCACGGGAGGAATCACAGTATGAAGCCACTGTCATTAAGGTTCATGATCATCTCTGCGGCCCTGGCCGCCCTCATCCTGCTGGGAGGCTCCCTCTGGCTCCTGAGCGGGCTCAGCCCTGCCGCACAGTCTGCCGCTGCCCCAAAAGAGGCCAAGTCCCCCGCTGCCGTGTCCCAGACCAAGACGTCGCAGCCTGTTCTTCCTGAGAGCAAGCCGCTTCCGGTCTCTGAAGCATTAAGCCAGCGGGTAACCGAGTATCATATCGATGTGCAGCTGGACGCAGATGCCGGGGCGCTCCAGGCCGCAGAAACCGTTACCTGGATTCATCCCGGCCAAAAGCCCGTACAAGAGCTCTATTTTCACCTCTATCCCAACGCTTTTGCCTCTGAAAAAACAACATTTATGAAGGAATCAGGCGGTGAGCTGCGCGGTGATACCATGCCGGAGAACGGGTTCGGCAGCATGACGATAACCGACCTGCGTACTACCGAAGGGGTATCCCTCATGCAGCGTATGCAGTATGTCCAGCCCGATGACGGCAATGTCAGCGACAAGACCCTCGTCAAGGTTCATCTGCCGCAGCCGGTAAACGGCGGAGAGAGTGTAACGCTTAAAATCCAGTTTGAGGTCAAGCTGCCCAAAATATTCGCCCGAATGGGGACTGCCGGAAATTTCGTGATGGCCGGACAGTGGTTCCCCAAGCTCAGTGTATATGAGCCCATAGGAACGAGAGGCGTTCAGGAGGAGGGCTGGGATCTTCACCAGTACCACGGCACTTCAGAGTTTTACAGCGATTTCGGCATTTACAATGTAACGATCTCTGTTCCTGCCAACTACATCGTAGGCGCTACCGGCTTCCCGGTCAAAAGTGCCCAGATCAAGCAGGAACGGAAAATCTATCAGTTCTACGCTGATGATGTCCATGACTTTGCCTGGGCTGCGTCCCCTGATTTTGTCGTTGCCGAGGAGGCCTTCTCTGCCCCGAATGTGCCGGGTGTACGGATCAAGCTGTATTTGGACCCGTTGCACAAGGATCTGCAGGAGCGGTACTTCCAGGCTGCCAAGGCTGCCCTGACTGCATTCAGCAAATGGTATGGTCCCTACCCTTATTCGACTTTATCGATCGTGGTTCCGCCCAAGGAAGGGAACGGGGCTGGCGGAATGGAGTACCCGACGCTGATCACTGCCTTCGGCGCAGCCGAAAGCTCCCCCGGCATGTCGCTTGAGCGCACTGTCATTCATGAGATCGGCCATCAGTATTTCTACGGCATGGTGGCCAATAACGAATTTGAAGAGGCCTGGCTGGATGAAAGCTTTACCTCTTATGCCGAAGACCGCCTGATGGAGCAGGAGTACGGGGTCAGTTCCAGCACTGCCCTGCAGGCCAGCATGGTCACAGCACCCCAGCAGCTTAATCTGGAGACCTGGAAATATAGCGCCGCTGACGGGTATACCCGCAATGTATATATCCGCGGCAAGCTGGTCCTCAAGGATATCGAACAGCAGGTCGGCACCAAAACAATGGATGCTATCATGCTCGCTTATGCCCGGAAATACAGGTTTAAGCATCCTTCCACGGCCGATTTTCAGAAGATTGTCGAAAAAGTAACCAAGCAGTCTTGGCAGGATTATTTTGACCAGTATGTCTACAGCGGCGGTGCGCCTGACTTCTCCGTTGACCGCATTACCACCGGCACCGGAAAAAATAGTATTGATGGAGAAGAGGCCCGCTATGAGGCAACGGTGGAAGTGAGCAATAAAGGCAGCGGATATGCCAATGTACCGGTAAAATTCACTTTTACCGACGGTTATACCGTACAGCAGTTCTGGAACGGAGAACAGAAAACAACTGCTTTTCAGCTATCCTACAAGGCGCCTCTTGCTTCTGTGGATATCGATCCCGGACACTCCATCCTTCTTGAGAGTAAACATCTTAACAATTTCATGCTGGCGGAGCTTGCGCCGAAGACGCTCTCGCGCTGGACACTCAGTGTAACCAAATTGCTTGAAACTCTGCTCGGAACTCTAGTCTGGTGAGGTGAAGGATAGTGAAAAGCGCGATTTCCCGCAGCTGGATCAGCATGAAGGAGCAATTTTATATCCTGATTCTGCTATTTATCTACCGGCTGCTCTGGGGCTATTTTTTGTACAGGTTCGTCAGGTCGGCTGTCATCCCGGTGCTGCTGCGCTATCCAGATACCCATGCCGGCGGCAGCGGACTGGGCAGGCTGCTCTATTATATCGAGGGGCAGACTGCCTTGGGCGGTGACCCGGCGGTGCAGCGCTGGCTGTGGCTGCTGCTCGCGCTGTCGCTGCTGCGGCTGCTGATTTCCCCCTTTATCCGCGCCGGTCTGCTGCATGAGCTGCACCAGGAGCGTAAGGGTGAACGCGGACTGTTTTTTTCCCGGGGATGAGACTTTACGGGCTGCCGGTGTTTCTCTTCAGTCTGGCAGAATGGCTGCTGTCAGCGCTCCCGCTTTACTGGCTGCTGCCCAAAATGTATACGCTGCTGTTAGGCGGTTTAATGGATTATAAGCTCCTGCTGAAGCTTCTGCCCTATCTGCTGGCCTGGATGCTGTATCTCTACATCGTCCGTACGGTGCTGCTCTACATGCAATTCGGCTATACCGCCGGGACAGGCATGTTCTCCGCGCTGCTGGCCTATCTCAGGCTGCTTGCTCCTTCAACCGGTGCTTCACTGGTGCTTGGCGCAGGAGGGCTGCTGACGTGGCTGCTGTCGGCTGTAACCGCCCTGTTCTATCCCGGACTGCCGGCGCTGCTCTTCCGCCAGTTCGCACCTCTCCCGTCCACCTTGTTCAAAATGTGGGGAATCGCCGCCCAGTACCAGCTATGGAGCAGCAAAACTTTTCCACAATAATTCTCCGCCAAAACGGCATATTAAAAGAGTCACTGCCTCTGCTTCAGGGGTGTGACTCTTTTGTGCTTAACAATGATTTAACGTAGAGTTTGCAAAACATCAAAACCTCTGATACAATGATGCCTGTACCACTGGTAACAACTTTGTAATCTTTTGAAACTATTTCGACTAACTATATGTACCTTATACACTTCAACATTGTCAATCAACAGTCACTGTTCTGGTGCATAAAACGCCAAATTCCCAGCACCGGGAAGTGGGGGAACCATATTTTGGGTGAATTGATCTCGCTTTAGAGGGGTCATAGGGGAACCTTCTACCGAATCCTTAAGCTAACCTCGCAGGCCTTGGAAGGAGTACATCTTTTGAAAAGTCACAATTTGTTCCGCACGCATCTAAAAAAGAAATGCACCGCAGCAGCACTGGGTCTTGTGATGGTATTCACTATGGGAGCCACCAGCGTCTCAGCTGATTCCAAAATGGACGCAGTTATCTCCAAAACCATCGGAGTTTCATACAAAACTGGAGGTACTAGTACCTCGGGCTTCGATTGTTCAGGGTTCACCAAGTACGTATTCAAGAGTATCGGTCTTACCCTGCCCCGCACCTCCAAAGCACAGTACAGCATTGGAACGCCTGTTTCCAAAAGCAATCTGCGTGCCGGCGATCTTGTATTCTTCAATACGCTGGGTAATGGAGTTTCCCATGTAGGCATTTACGTCGGGAACGGTAAATTTGCACAGTCCTCCAGCTCAAAGGGTGTAAACATTAGCTCACTGAGCCAGGCTTACTGGGCCAACCGCTACGTTGGCGCCAAACGAGTAATGAGCACAACAGCTTACCAGGCTGTCGCTTACGATTGAACCTTCCCCTCACATTTAACCTCTGACACATAATTGTAACTTAACTGGCCCGGATTTGATTATTGCCGTAATCACTTCCGGGTTTTCTTTTTTATTTCCTTATTATACCTTTTACACACATCCAGGGCTTATGAAACACCCCTCTTACTAAAAATTCCAACATTGTTTCAGAAAAAGCTTACTTTTCATGTAAATTTGAGTCTTTTTAAGCAGAACTCTCTCTTAAAAAACGCAAATATTATGCACTAATATGTTTTAAGTGATTGCCAACGGCCTCTGTCTTTGCTACAATTATCGCAGTGAGCTTTTAGTAACATTTTTGTAATTAATCAACCGGGTTTTTCAAACGTTTTGTCATAATGTTCTGCCAGCTAATCCTAATCAACAGTCGTGCCGAGTTCCCTTACGAAATAAGGGAAACGGGGGAACCAATTTTTGGGTGAATTGACCTCCTATTCACAGAGGGGTCATAGGGGACCTTCAACCGAACCCTTAAGCTAACCTCGTAGGCATTTGGAAGGGGTATTTACTTTTGAAGAAGAAGTTAGCCGCTGCACTACTCAGTTTCTCTATTATGCTTACCATTGGAGCAGGAAGCGCTTTCGCGGATTCCAAAATGGATAAAGTCATCGATAAAGCCATCGGAACCAAATATGTGTCCGGCGGAGTATCGACCAACGGCTTTGATTGCTCCGGATTCACCATGTATGTGTTCGATAAGATCGGCATTAACCTGCCGCACCAGTCCGGCTCCCAGTACCAGATGGGTACTGCCATCTCCCGTGATAATCTGCGGGAAGGCGATCTTGTATTCTTTAATACAAGCGGCCGCGGTGTATCTCATGTCGGCATTTATGTCGGTGATGGCAAATTCGCACATGCTTCAAGCTCAAAGGGTGTAACCATCAGCTCGCTGAGTGACAGCTACTACGTCAACCGCTACGTTGGCGCCAAACGGATCATGAGCACAGATGCTTACCATGCAGTTGCAACTGATGCTGAAGAGAACGATGATGTTCAATAAGCAATGATAAGACAGGTGCTTTTCCAGGATTTTTGCCGAAATCTTGGAGGGCTCCTGTTTTTTTGTCTATAAAACTACTTACCCCTCCCCTAACGCATAAAACACCTAAAATCCTTTTTTCCGCAATTTCATAAAATATTTTTGGCGGTTTGTCAAGTTTCTGCCGTCTCTGCTAATTTCCTGAGTTGAACCCGCCCTGTTTTGTATATAATTAAGTATACGATATAAATTGAATTTAAAAGCAACAGCTGAGGGGAGAGTGGCGGTAGGGAATACCGCTCCCCCCTGAAAGGAGGCCTGTGGCCTTATGAGCAGTTACCCTGTCACTTTTTACGTGGTGCCGATGGAGGCAAGTCATGCCGAAGATATTTGCGGATGGGATTACAGGCCGCCTTATAATATTTACGGATGGCTGCCATGGGAGCAGATGCAGGCGCTTGGCATTGAATTTGGAGACCCGCAGCTGCGTTCAGAGCAATATGTATCGGTTGTAGACGGAGAAGGGGACCTGTGCGGATTTGCGCAGCTGTTTCCAATGGAAGGCGTGGTCCGGCTGGGAATCGGCATGCGCCCCGAGCTCTGCGGGCATGGAAGGGGTCACTCCTTTATGAATGCAATCGTTCAGGCGGCTCTGGAACGCTACCCCGAACGGGAGATTGATCTGGAGGTGCTCACCTGGAATCAGCGGGCTATCCGGACATACCAGAAATGCGGATTTACGATTACCGATACGTACGAGCGCCGTACTCCAAGCGGAGATAAGCCATTTTATTGCATGGTCTATAATAAATAGCTCCATACTGAGGCTGAAGCCCTTATCCGCACAAAAATCGTTCATTTTTTTGACACAAACTCTATGATAACGCTTTACCTTTCTGTATAATGAAGGAAGCAGCTTACACGGAGGGGACGATGGAGATGCAGAAATGGATCATGAGCGGTTTGTTTTTTGCCGCATGTGCTTTTGCGGTAGTGCTCTTGTTCACATTGCCCGGCAAAGAGGAAGTCGCGGAAGAAAATAAGCCTACAATGCCTCAGGTTACCCTGGATGCCGCAAGTGCGGAAGCCGCTGTCAAAACCAACTGTATTTCCTGCCATGGCGATCAGCTTCAGGGCGGTGTAGGCCCAAGCCTGCAGCATGAAGGCAGCGAACGGGATGCCGAGAGCATCTACAGCATTGTGACCAAGGGACGCGGACAAATGCCATCCTTTAAGGATAAACTGGCCCCTGAGGAAATCGCCAACGTTGCTTTATGGCTTGCAGAGAAAAAGTAAAAGATCGTACATTCATTAAAATGCCCGTATAAAGGACTCCAGCCGGTCCTTTATACGGGCATTTTTGTGTGCAGCGGTTATATTAGACCGTGTCCTAACGTGCTTTGTCAAAAGCTTCATTGAATTCATGAGCCTGGCGGATATCAAGCGCCGCAAGGCCGCTCTCTTCTTTTGCCGATAAGCGCAGGGTGACGGTTTTGTAGTCAATCGTTATATGCGGATGATGATCAAAGGCTTCGGATATGGCGGCCACCTCATCCACAAAAGCAATGCCCTTCATATACTCGCTAAACATATACTTGCGTACCAGCGTTTCTTGTTCCAGCTTCCAGCCCTCCAGCTTACCTATCTGCTCATGCAGCTCTTCCACTGATAATTGCAATTTGCTTCCTCCCTTACTTTATTAGCAGTAAAGTCTTTAGACGTATACTTTCTGATATTTTAAACAAAACATCCCTCAGCTTCTGAAAGTCCAAGGGATGCGCCAGGATGAAGGCTTTTTTTCGGTTTAATGTATTCTGAAATCCCGGCAAATAGCACTCGTCAGCTCAATTTTACCATGGCTGCATGGAGAGGGGCAAACCTGGGCCCATTGCTGCTGTCAATCTAGACAAGTACTACCGAGGCCAGATCTTCCTCACCAAGCAGAATGTTGATCCTGTGGGTCTCTTTGTCATAGATGACAACTCCGCTGCCCACGTGAATGACCGGCTCATTGCCTAGCCCATAAAACAGATCCTCGGCCAGGGCTTCCCAAACCTCAAGCTTTGATTCCTGCGGCAGCTCCTGCCACTCGTCAGGTTCCATCTCAAAAAATACATAACCGTCTGAAATACGGCTGACGGCCTCCGTCAGTTCCTTCAGAATCTCACTGTAATCTCTGCCGTGCTTAACACCCACGTCTATCACTCCGTTTTCTTCACAGATGAATAATAACTTACCCTATCCATTATAGCCGAAAAAATGACTTCACAAAAAAGGGAATGCTGTCGATAAATAAGAATATACGTGATTTCATTCCACACAGGGTGTCCCGCTGCTTTTCAAGGATGATACAAGCGGCTGTGACGGATCACTTTTTAATTCTCATGGACGAGGTGCATAATGGAAATTTCAACATTACTTGGTTTGATTTTTGGTCTGGTTGCTTTTCTTGGCGGGATGGTGCTGAAGCATGCCCCGCTTACAAGCTTAAATAACCCTGCGGCGTATGTCATCATTCTCCTGGGTACCGTAGCCTCCGTCTTTGTGGCCTTCCCGATGGCGGAGCTCAAGACAATCCCCAAGCTGTTCAAGCTGCTCTTCGTTCAGCAAAAGATGGTGAAGAAATCCGATTTGATCACCACGTTCATGGAATGGGCATCCATTACACGGCGTGAAGGACTGCTGGCGCTGGAATCAAAGGTTGATGAAATTGAAGATGATTTCCTCAGAAACGGTATGCGTATGATCATCGACGGTAACGATCAGGAGTTTGTCCGTGATGTATTAATGGAAGATATTCATGCAACTGAAGACAGACATAAAGCCGGTGCCCTGATCTTCTCCCAGGCAGGCATGTATGCCCCTACGCTTGGGGTACTCGGAGCGGTTGTCGGACTGATCGCCGCCCTTGCGGATATGAGTGATATGGAAGTGCTTGCCCACGCGATCGCAGGGGCGTTTATTGCTACACTGCTCGGTATTTTTACTGGTTATGTAATGTGGCATCCAATGGCCAACAAGCTTAAACGTATCTCCAAAAAAGAAATCCAGCTCAGGCTGATGATGGTGGAGGGGCTGCTGTCCATCCAGTCCGGTGTCTCAACCATTGCGATCAACCAGAAGCTGTCCGTCTTCCTTACACCGTCGGAGCGTGCCAAGCTGAGTGCAAAGGAGGGCGGCTCGAGTGAGCAAAAAGACTAGGCATGAAGAGCACGAAGAGCATGCCGATGAATCCTGGCTATTGCCTTATTCTGACTTGATGACGCTGCTGGTTGCCTTGTTCCTCGTTATGTACGCTATGAGCGCCACTGATGCCAAGAAGTTCGAGGAGATGAGCCAGGCTTTCAGCTCCGCACTGAACGGCGGTACAGGTATACTAGACCAGCGGGCTGCTGCACCAACCGAGTCACAGCTGGATCAGGGCAAGCACGAGAAGATGGATAATGTGGTTGCTCCTAATACAGGCGAATCCGAAATTGCCAAGCTGCGCAAGCAGGAGCAGGAGGACCTGGAGAAGCTAAAGAAGCAGTTTGACCAGTATATCGAGAAAAACGGGCTTACCGATCTGCTCAGCACCAAGCTGAATCAGTCACAGCTAATGATCACAATCAGTGACAACGCCCTGTTTGCTTCAGGTGAGGCCGATGTTAAGGATGAATCCCGTCAGCTGGCCAAATCGATTTCCAGTATGCTGCAGCAGTTTCCTGATTACAATGTACTTGTACAAGGGCATACCGACAACGTCCCGATTTCCAACAGCAGCTATTCTTCCAACTGGGACCTCAGCGTAGACCGGGCCCTTCATTTCATGAAGATCCTCCTGCTGAACCCGAACCTGGACCCGGTAAAATTCAGCCCGATCGGCTACGGTGAATACCATCCGATCGCTGATAACTCCACAGCTGCCGGACGGGCCAAAAACCGCCGCGTGGAAGTCTCCATTCTCCGGAAATACACAGAATCAGCAGATACTACAAGCGTTGCTCCTCCTGCTCAATAAACGGGACTCCGCAACGAATAAAGAGCAAAGAGCTGCCTCCCGGGATTATCCGGGAAAGCAGCTCTTTCTTTGTAATGGCTGGCTATTGCAGCTCATAGCTGAGCATAGCTCCCAGCTCCTGTTTCTCCTGCGTGGTCAAATCACGCCATTCCCCTGTTTTGAGCGCACCCAGATGAATATTCATTATCCGGATACGCTGCAGGTGTCTTACCTCGTAGCCAAATGCGCTGCACATCCGGCGGATTTGCCGGTTTTTGCCCTCGGTAAGAATGATGCGGAATACCCGCTCCGAGATTCGGGTTACTGTGCAGGGAAGGGTTTTGCCGCCTAGAATCTTTACGCCGCTCGACATTGCAGAAATAAAGGAAGGCGTAATCGGCCTGTCAACAGTTACTATGTATTCCTTTTCGTGCTTGCCTTCAGCCCGCAGTATTTTGTTGACGATATCGCCGTCATTTGTAAGCAGAATTAATCCTTCGGAGTCCTTATCGAGCCGGCCGATCGGAAATATCCGCTCCTGATGCCCGACAAAATCAACAATATTCCCCTGAATATGCGCCTCTGTGGTAGAGGTAATGCCGACCGGCTTATTCAAAGCGATATAGACCACCTGGCTGCCTGTTTCAAGCGGTTTGCCATCAATCAATACCTTATCTCCCGGCACAGCCTGGCTCCCCAGCACAGCAGGTTCACCGTTGATTGTAACTCTTCCGCTTTCGACCAGCTTGTCTGCTTCACGGCGTGAACAGTAGCCTGTGTCACTGATGAACTTATTAATTCTCATTTCTGTTCTCCCTCCGTTCCTTATTCAATCCTTCACTCAGGCCTGATTCTATGCAACCGGCAGTATAATCGTAATCTCTGCTCCGCACCCGTATTCACTGCGGATCTCCATGCTGCCTTTGTGAGCCTGGATAATCCGCTGGCTGACCATCAGTCCAAGACCGGTTCCCGTCTCCTTATTTGTAAAGAAGGGCTCTCCCAGCTTGGGCAGCATCTCTTCCGGAATTCCCTCTCCCTCATCCGAGATTACAATGATAACAGAATTTCCTTCGATTCGCTGCAAAACGGTAATGGTGCCGCCTGCGGGCATCGCCTCAATTGCATTTTTGACGATATTGATAAAGACCTGCTTCAGCTGGTTCTCTTCACAATGTACTCTTGCAGGCTGTACGGAGAGCTGTGCTTCAAACTCGATGCCGAAAAGATGTGCCTGGCTGTCCAGCAGGGAAATGACATCATTCAGAATATGCCGGACATCCTTCTCCTGAAAATGGACAGCCTGCGGCTTGGCCAGGATCAGAAATTCGCTCACAATCAGATTGATCCGGTCAAGCTCAGACAGCATCAGATCAATATGCAGCGGTATAAGCACTCCCTTCTCCTTCTGAAGCTGCAGAAATCCGCGGAGAGTGGTCAGCGGGTTACGGATCTCATGAGCCACCCCTGCCGCCAGCTGTCCTACTGTTGTCAGTTTCTCTGAGCGTCTGAGCAGCTCCTCAATCCGGTTACGTTCGGTCATATCACGGGATACATGTACAAAGGCCTGAGGACGGCCCTCTTCATCCCGGATCATTGAGGTGCTTACACTGACCTCAACTAAAGATCCGTCACGCTTCAGCCTGAGGGTCTCCACGGGCGGCAGAACGGCACCTTCCTTCAGTTCCTTAAGTCTTGTATCCTCCTGCCGCTGTACGGTCGCCGGTACAAGATAAGGCGGCTTGATTGCGGCATCGGCAGCATTCCAGCCGTACAGCTCCTCAAAGGCCTTGTTCGTGCTGGTGATCCGCCCTTCCATATCTACGGTATGGATTGCATCCGACGTCCCGTTAATTACCGATTCCAGATGCTCTTTCACAGCCCGGTTCTCCTCCAGCGTCCGTCCCAACTGATTGGTATGCTGATACAAGTGATCGGCCATTACATTGATCCGGCTGGCCAGCTGGCCCAGCTCATCGCCGCTTGTTACATTTAGCGGGGACTCGAAATTGCCCTTGGCTACATCATTGACCTTACGCAGGATATCCTTAATCGGCCTTGTAACAATACCGGACAGCACGTAGCTGCATATGAGAAAAATAACCAGCAGAAGCACCGATGTCGTAATATCACTGACCAGCTCCTCATTAATAACGGAGGAGATTACCGAGTAATCCATAACTACGCTGATGACATAATCATCGTTACCGGGCTGAGCAATCGGGATGAAGCTTTTAAGCACTCTTTTGCCCAAGGCAGATGTATCAATGGTTACCGGAGCTTCCTTCCTCAGGGCTGTCATCATTGCTGTCTTATCCTCGCCGGGATTGCCAAAAATGTACGTTCCGAAACGGATGGGACGGTTGCGCAGCTTATGATTGACACTGTCAGTACCGTCAGGCTGCATAGTTTCGGAACCAAAGGTCTTGGGATTCATCCCCGTAATCTCCAGTAGCCCCGGGTTGACCTCCTTGGAGCGCCGGACGATCTCTTCCGGCTCCATAATTCTCACGTAATCACTGACAGCTGTACTCCGGATATACGGATCTATAATATAGTTTCTTGACGGATCGCGGTAATAGCCCCACTTCTCAATGTACTCCGGATTGGAGGTGGAGTACTCAAAGGGGCCCGACCAGAAATTATCAAGCGTCTGCCCCTGCTGAACGGATACCTTCTGGCCGGCAAACAGCTCAAGAAAAGCTACATACCAAAAACCCATACCCTTGGTAGACAACCCAAGCTCGGCAGGATCTGAGGACTTAGCTACTATAATATCATCTTCAGTCTGAACAAGGAGCGAAATATTAGACACCCCTAGCTTGTCTGCCAGAAGCTTCAGCTGTGAGTTTTTCACATTGCTGATGTCCGGGTCAAGCTCCTCAGCAGCGAGAATAGCGGCAAGCCGAAGATTATAAGCCATCTGCTGTTGCACGTAATTGGAGCTGTAATTGCTCTGCTCGACAGAAACGGCAATCTGCATGGCCGTAGTCTTCATATTATTCTTGCTCTCGGTAAGCAAATTATTCCGGGCCGAATATAAATTCAGCATCAGATTGAGTCCCAGTATTAATAGCACCGACCCGAAAATGATTGCCGATAATTTTGTTTTAATGGACAAGCTGTTTGTTCACCTCTTATCAGCTGGTAAAAAAATCAAGCAGAGCATTCATAAATATCATACCTTCTGCCCCTTCATTTGAAAAGAGATTTCAAAGGGGGTTATCCACGTACAGCATTGAATTTTGAGGATAGTTTCTCTACAATAATGAAGGAAATCATGAACACCATCCACAGCATATACACATATAAACAGGTTATTAAGCTTGTGTGTGTACAATATTGTGTATAAGTAGGCGGTTATCCACAGAGTTATGCACAATTTGTTCAGAGCGAATATTTGTTCGTTGTACAAGGATTGTTCGAGGAAAGGAAAGATGGGCTTGAATATATACAAGGATGAACTGCCACCCGAGGAGCTGGCCATACATGAGTTCTGGATGAAGGAGGCGATTGCCGAAGCGCGTAAAGCAGAGAGCCTGGGTGAAGTGCCCATCGGTGCAGTAATCGTACGTCACGGAGAAATTATCGGGCGCGGCTACAATCTGCGGGAAACTACGCTCGATTCCACCGCCCATGCTGAAATGGTCGCAATCCGCCAGGCAAGTATTGCACTTAATTCCTGGAGGCTGCTTGACTGCCAGCTATACGTTACACTCGAGCCCTGCCCCATGTGTGCAGGGGCAATGGTTCAGGCCCGGCTGCCGCTGACCATATACGGTACTGCAGATCCAAAGGCAGGCTGTGCAGGCACCCTTATGAATCTGCTTGAAGAACCGAGGTTCAATCACCGGACCGGAATCATTCAAAATGTCCTTCAGGAGGAATGTGCAGAGCTGCTGACTTCTTTCTTCCGGCGGCTGCGCCGGAAGCCCAAGCTCTAGGCATTAGCTTCCCGTCCCCCTGCCTTACTGTTTCAATAATTATTATGGGATAAGGAGAAACCCTGTTATGTCATTTAAGCTCTACAATCATGCACAAGGCATCTATCTTTCATTGCTGCAGCTGCAGGACGCACAAGAGCTTCTGGAGCTGCGTCTGCGCAACAAAGAGCATCATCAGCGGTTTGAACCCCTGCGCGAGGCTGATTATTTCACCCTGGAGAGCCAGCAGCAGCTCCTGAGCCAGCGCTTGAGCGACTCGGAGCAGGACAGGGCTTATATGTTCGGCATCTTCCTGTCTGACGGACAGCTGATCGGTCAGATTACACTTTCCAATCTGGTGCGCGGGGTGGCCCAGTATGCCGATCTGGGTTACTTTATGGATTATGCTGTTCAAGGCAAAGGGCATATGACCGCCGCAATAAGCCTGATCCTGGAATATGCCTTCCGTGCCCTTGCACTGCACAGAGTACAGGCTTCCATCCTGCTCCACAACGATGCTTCACGCCGGGTGCTGGAGAAAAGCGGTTTTCAGGCTGAAGGCATAGCCCGCCGGTACCTCAAAATCAACGGCGAATGGCAGGACCACCGGACCTATGCGATTTTGGCCGATGATTTTTGATAGCCCGCTCATAGCTCAGATATAACAAAAAACCTGCAGAGTGCTGAGTGCACCCTGCAGGTTTTTGTATAGGATAAAGATTAATAAGTGCTCATTCCGCCAAATTGCTGCTGCAGCTCTTCCATTGTAATGACATCCTCACCCTGCGGGATACCGATCACGAAGGTCTGCTTCTCATTGATTTTGCTGTACTGATTAGTTCCGGTTAGTGACAGATTGATATTCTGCCCTTGCTCCGGATCCTTAACTACCACATCCATCAGCAGGTTCTGATACACTGGGAAATCATCCTTGTTGATGGCTGTGTTCAGCTGGAAGTTGTTTACTGTCAGATAGGAGTCCAGGTCAGCTAAGCCTTTATCGAACTCTGCCCGGGCCTCACCCGATTGCAGCTGCTGTTTAATATCCGCGAGCTTGGCTTCGTCAATCTGCAGCATTTCCTTGTACTCTTCTTTGCCCAGGATATCAATGATCTTAGGCAGTGCATTGTTCACCAAAATAGTAAGCGCCTCTTTGACATTGCTGTTTGTCACCTGGAACTGGACAACCTGCTTAGCATCCACGCCCTCAGGCAGCCCCGCATCCTCAGGCTTCACATTCTTGAAATACGTCTCTTCGTCATATTCACCCAGCAGCGTGCTCACTACCTCATTGGAAAGATCCTGGACTTTCTTGGTATCCACTGTCCCCGGGGTTACACCCACTCCCTGCTGTTCAGCAAGCTCTTTCGGATCAAGCTCCAGGAACTTGCCAACGATGGTCTCCGGAAGCGGCAGGAACGGAATCGACGGGATTTTGACATACATCTTATCTGTTGTCAGCACCATCGGAATGTTGAAGGACATGGCCATGTCGCCCTTCAGATTCAGCACCATTGTTAATTCGGTCTGCATCGGATCTGACTGATGGACGCCATTAATGGTGATATCAGCGTTCTGCAGCATATTGAGCACCATGCCCGTAGTCTCATCCCCAGCCCCCGCAGGTGCATCAATCGTCAGGTTGTTGATAGTAAGTACGCTCTTCATTTCGTAAGAAGTCATCGTTAACGCCTCTTTTGCAGACGACGATATCGCTTCTTTCGGTGACTCCTCCTTACTTGCACATCCGGGTAAAATAACTGCAGCTGTAAGCAGCAAAGCCGCTGCGGAAAGCCCCCACTTTTTAATCATTATTGTTCTCCTCTCCCATGTAAAAATATTACTTCCCCATGTTAATGATAAACCAATTAGCAAATATGAGAAACATTACGTTTCAGATACTGCCCGGGTTCCACTCTAACCTTGCGGGTTATTATGGTCCACGTGATTAGCCTGCTTTACCTTTTTGGAGCCCGATAACGGCTCGGGACCGGAAGAATGATGCTCTTGTCTGGACTTCCGATTTGGTTCTGTTCCCGGTACAGGCACGCTTTTTGGCTTACTCATTTTACATCTCCTCCTAAGGATTAGTCAGATTCTGAAGCGCCTGGGCGCATTCGTGAATCTGTCTGGTATACTTTTGCGCCAGCTGCTGGACAGCATCGGTGCGCTCATCCGCATGACGCCCTGCTTGCTCCACATCAACCAAATCAACGGCAACCTCCCGGCTGTCCACATAGGTACAGCGAAAATCCAGGGAGTACGCCTGATGGCCGGCAGCGTTAAAATGAATGAGCAGGCTGTTCTGGTCTGCCGCATCCCCCTGCAGGCTAAAGCTGTCCCCGTCTTGCATCAGCGCAGGCAGGCGTTCCTGCCAGGCTGAAATCAGCGTATTCTGGTCCAACTGCATTTCTCGGTTCATTGTTATGATCAGCCTCCTTCTCTATTACATTGCGGAGAAGCGGAGGTTTTTATTCCTCTCTCAGTCAAAGGGGGGGAATCCCATGAATCCGGCGAGAATCTTAGCGAATACTTACGAGCACAAAAAAGCCGCCTTCCGGAGAAGACGGCTTCTATCTGCAGATCATTGTATTAAAAGAAATGGCGGAGAGGATGGGATTCGAACCCATGTGGGCTTGCACCCTAACGGTTTTCAAGACCGCCCCGTTATGACCGCTTCGGTACCTCTCCATAATGCATCTAAATTTCACATGCATTAGGAATTGTACCACATTTCGTGAAGAATATGCAAGTACTACTGAGAAACTTTTGGAGTGATTACTTTTGTGTTACGCATGTATGGCTGAAGCACTTCCGGAATCCGTACACTGCCGTCTTCCTGCTGATAATTCTCCAGAATCGCTGCCACAGTCCGTCCTACTGCCAGTGCCGATCCATTGAGCGTGTGAACAAACTCCGGCTTGGCCTTAGGCTCTTTGCGGAAACGGATATTAGCCCGGCGGGCCTGGAAGTCTTCCGTATTCGAGCAGGAGGAAATCTCACGGTACATACCGCTCTCCGGTAGCCACACCTCGAGGTCATAGGTCTTGGCCGATGTGAAGCCCATATCGCCTGTACAGAGTCCAAGAACGCGGTACGGCAGCTCCAGCAGCTGCAGCACACGCTCAGCATCTGCTGTCATCTTCTCAAGCTCCTCATAGGAGCTTTCAGGCGTAGTAAGCTTTACCAGCTCTACCTTGTTGAACTGATGCTGGCGGATAAGCCCGCGGGTGTCACGGCCTGCTGAACCGGCTTCAGAACGGAAGCAGGAGCTGTAAGCGACAAAATACTTAGGAAGGTCTGCAGCAGTCAGAATCTCCTCACGGTAATAGTTCGTTACCGGTACTTCTGCCGTCGGAATCAGGTAATACTCTGTATCCCGCAGCTTGAACAGATCCTCTTCGAACTTCGGCAGCTGGCCAGTACCGTATAAGCTATCCTTATTTACGATCTGCGGCGGCAGCATTTCTTCGTAATTGTGCTCTCCGCTGTGCAAATCCATCATGAAGTTAATCAACGCACGCTCAAGACGCGCTCCGAGTCCCTTATAGAATACAAATCTGGAGCCTGTAACCTTGGCAGCAGCCTCAAAATCCAGAATATCCAGCTGCTGCGCAAGCTCCCAATGGGATTTCGGAGTGAACCCGAACTCGCGCGGCTGGGACCAGCGCCGGATTTCGACATTATCTTCTTCCGACTTGCCTACCGGCACCGATTCGTGGGGAATGTTAGGGATGCTCATCGTCAGCTCATCAATCTGTACCTCAAGCTCACGGACTTCATCATCCAGCTCTTTAATCCGGTCAGAAACGGTGCGCATCTCTGCGATCAGATCATCAGCCGGCTCTCCGTTTTTCTTTTTCTTGGCTACATCGCCTGAAACAACGTTACGGCGGTTCTTGAGTCCTTCTGTCTCTTGCAGCAGTTCCCGACGGCGCAGGTCAAGCTGCGGGAATCCGGCAATCAGATCAAGCGATTTACCACGGTTGCTAAGCGCTTCTTCTACTTTAGCGTAGTCACTGCGCAATACTTTTACATCTAGCACAAAGTTTCCCTCCTGAAAACAGCCTAGACTCTTTCAGGTTGCCGTTTGCAGCATTGAAAGAGTCAGGTTGTTCTTATATGCAGTTCTATTGTGTGGCTGCAGCCTTAGCCTTCACCATATCGGCAAAGTACTGATGCAGCCGGTAATCCTCTGTCAGCTCCGGATGAAAGGAGGAAACCAGCAGATTGTCCTGCCGTGCTGTAACAATCTCATTATTATAAACGGTAAGCACATCAACCTCAGGACCTACCTCACTGATAAGCGGAGCACGTATAAATACAGCGCGGACCGGCTCGCTAATTCCTTTTACATCGAGGTCACATTCAAAGCTTTCCCGCTGGCGGCCAAAGGCATTCCGGGCCACGGTTATATCCATTAGCCCCAGATGAGAATCTTCGCCTCCGGCGATTCTCTTCGCCAGTACAATCATCCCGGCACAAGTACCAAAGATAGGCTTGCCCTGGCCAGAAAAATCGCGTATGGCTTCAATGAAGCCGTACTTGCGCATCAGCTTGCCGATTGTTGTGCTCTCACCGCCGGGAATAATCAGGCCGTCCACTTCCTCAAGCTGCTCAACACGCTTGATAGGTAGGCCCTCCGCTCCGGTCTTCTCTATACTGACAATATGCTCTGTTACAGCGCCTTGAAGCGCCAACACTCCTATTCTCATCCGCCAACCTTCTCTCTATTAACGGCCGCGTTCTGACATGCGTTCAGCCGGAGTCAGAGTGGCGATATCAATCCCCTTCATAGGGGTACCGAGATTCTTGGATACCTCAGCAATCAGTCTGTAATCGGTAAAGTGTGTTGTTGCTTCCACGATAGCGCGGGCAAACTTCTCGGGATTATCCGATTTAAAAATACCCGAGCCTACAAAAACACCATCTGCCCCCAGGTGCATCATCAGGGCAGCATCGGCAGGAGTAGCCACACCGCCTGCGGCAAAATTAACAACCGGCAGCTTGCCAAGCTCATGAACTTCGAGCAGCAGCTCATAAGGGACACCAAGGGTCTTGGCTTCATGGTACAGCTCATCCTTGGACAGGCCGGTTACTTTGCGGATCTGGCTGTTAATGTAGCGCATATGCCGCACAGCTTCAACGATATTGCCTGTTCCCGGCTCACCCTTGGTACGGATCATGGAAGCCCCTTCATTAATACGGCGCAGCGCCTCTCCGAGGTCTTTGGCTCCGCACACAAAAGGAACAGTGAACTCGCGTTTGTCGATATGGAATACTTCGTCAGCAGGTGTAAGCACTTCGCTCTCATCCAGATAATCGACGCCCAGCGATTCAAGCACTTTTGCTTCAACATAATGGCCGATACGGGCTTTTGCCATTACAGGAATGCTTACCACTTTGAGGACTTCCTCTACAATAGTAGGATCAGCCATACGCGCTACACCGCCTGCGGCGCGAATATCAGAAGGAACACGCTCCAGCGCCATTACGGCTACTGCACCTGCAGCCTCAGCAATCTTTGCCTGCTCAGCATTCATGACGTCCATAATGACGCCGCCCTTTTGCATTTCTGCCATACCTCTTTTTACCCTCGATGTTCCTGTTTCCATGTCCTGGCCCCCCGATTTTATTACTATATCCCGCTAATAATTAGAACAGATCCTTAATTCCTGTAAACAAATCACCGAAAAAATCGCCGATTGCCCGCATCAGCAGCTTAAACCAGCCTGCTTTCTCTGCTTCCTCTGCTGTGATCAGATTGACCGTTTTCTGCTGTGCCTGTTCCATGCCTTCAATCTTATAGGTATAAGTCACCTTTCCGACTGCGGTAGCATTGGCAATAGGAGCAACTAGAGTGGAGGCGTCGTTGACAGCAACAGCCGTTTCGATTGCCGGGTTCACCGTTCCTTTTGGCACAATAAAGGTTACGCCGGCGTCTGTAACTACAGGTACGCTCTCGTTTTTGCCCTTTTGTACAGGTACGGTTTCGTTTCCTGCGATGACAGACTTGGCGGCTACTACCTGCTTGATTTCAAAATTATTGAAGCCATAGTCAAGTACCTTCTTTGTCTCTGTAAAGCGGTGTGCTTCCGAATCGGCTCCCATAACTACACTGATAAGACGCATACCGTCACGCACTGCCGTACCGGTAAAGCAGTTGCCTGCCTTGGTAGTGTGTCCTGTCTTAAGTCCGTCAAGACCCGGATATGCATAAGCCTTAAAGTTCGCTATGTCCTTATTGGCTTCAAGCATCCAGTTGTAGTTAATCATCGGCTTGGCATCGCGCTCACGGAACTTATAGGATTGGATCGTTGTAAACTCAGTAAAATCAGGATGTTCAGTTACTATATATTTAGCAAGTATAGCTGCATCCATTGCAGACATGACCGTTTCGCGTCCGTTTCCGGACGGTACTTGGAAGGCATATCTGCCCGGTCAAGACCGGTCGAGTTAATGAAATAAGCCGTCTTCATCCCCATCTTCTGGGCGGTCTCATTCATCAGGGTCACAAATTGCTGTTCCGAACCGGAAACCAGCTCTGCCAGTGCAACAGTAGCATCATTGGCTGAGCCCACTGCCATAGCTATGTAAAGCTCTCTAACCGTATGTTGGTCACCCTGCGCCAAAAAAATCCGGGAGCCGACCTGCTGGGCCGCATTCTCCTGAATAGTAACCGTCTGATCCCAGGAAAGCTGTCCATTATTAACAGCTTCGGTCACAAGGTATTCTGTCATCATCTTGGTCATACTGGCCGGTGGCAGCGCCTCGTCGGCATTATACGATAGAAGAACTTCTCCGGTTGTAGGCTCAATTAATACAGCTGAGCTCACATTAAGCCCCAGAGATTCTATGGAAGGAATTTTGGCAGCTGCTGTATTCGTTGCCGCCGTACCTGTAACGGCCTTGCCTGCTTCTGTTGTAGCCGGAGTCTGAACCTCACTGGCTAATACTGCGGAACTTACAGGAGAAGCTAACATATTTAAAAGCAGACCTACTGTCGCTGTCTTGATCACAAATTGCTTGCTGCTGAATTTACGCTTGTGCTTCAAAATCAATACTCTCCTTTGATCCTCATATCCATTGCTTGTTCTATTCTAACACAGGGGTATCTGCAAAAAAAGACAGGCAGAGCGAATTATGCCCTGCCTGCCCGTATTTTAGCGAATTGGCGCAATTACAAGGAGTAGTTAGGCGCTTCCTTGGTAATCTGCACATCATGCGGATGACTCTCACGGAGTCCTGCTCCCGTAATCCGGATAAAGCTGGTATCGTTACGCAGTTCAGTCAAGGTCTTGGTACCGCAATATCCCATACCTGAACGGAGTCCGCCGATCAGCTGGTGAACGGTATCGGAAAGCGGCCCTTTAAATGCAACTCTGCCCTCGATTCCTTCCGGAACCAGCTTCTTGTCATCATCCTGGAAGTAACGGTCCTTACTTCCCTGTTTCATAGCACTCATACTTCCCATCCCGCGGTATACCTTGAACTTGCGTCCCTGGTACAGCTCGGATTCTCCCGGGCTTTCCTCTGTTCCGGCAAACAGGCTTCCCATCATTACTGCAGATGCACCCGCAGCAATCGCCTTAGTAATCTCACCTGAGTATTTAATCCCGCCGTCTGCGATAATCGGCACTCCGTACTCCCGTGCGACTGTTGCACAATCATAGATGGCAGTAATCTGCGGTACACCGATACCGGCAATAACACGGGTTGTACAAATCGAACCCGGTCCGATACCAACCTTAACAATGGATGCACCCGCTTCAATCAGATCACGGGTAGCTTCACCGGTTGCTACGTTTCCGGCTACAATGGTGAGGTCAGGGTACTGGGCACGCAGCTTGCGCACTGCTTCGATAATATTAATATGGTGTCCGTGAGCCGAGTCTACAACAAGCAGATCGACACCGGCTTCAATCAGAGCCTTGGCACGTTCATCGGCATCCTTCGAAATACCGATAGCCGCACCTACGAGCAGGCGGCCCTGTGCATCCTTAGCCCCGTTAGGGAACTGAATTGCCTTCTCAATGTCTTTAATAGTAATAAGCCCTTTGAGAATGTTATTGTCATCAACCAGCGGCAGTTTTTCGATCTTATGACGCTGCAGCATAACCTCTGCTTCCTGCAGGGTTGTGCCGACAGGAGCCGTTACCAGATTATCGCGGGTCATATATTCGCTGATCGGCGCGCCGTAGTCATGAATAAAGCGCATGTCACGGTTAGTAATGATGCCGACCAGTTTGTTGTTTTCATCGACAATCGGTACTCCGGAGATACGGTATTTACCCATTAAACGTTCCGCATCGGATACCAGATGATCCGGTGTGAGGGAGAAAGGATTAGTGATTACGCCGCTTTCGGAACGCTTTACCCGATCGACTTCGCCAGCTTGCTGCTCTACAGACATATTCTTGTGAATAATGCCAACTCCGCCTTCACGGGCAATCGCAATGGCCATTGCTGCTTCAGTTACGGTATCCATTCCGGCACTGATAAGCGGAATATTGAGCTTCACATTGTTACTCAAAACCGTACTCAGGTCCACTTCTTTAGGCAGCACCTCGGATTTACGCGGTACCAGCAGCACATCATCAAAAGTCAGTCCTTCTTTGCCAAACTTATCTTCCCACACCTGGGTCATTCCTCCTCGAATTGTCGTTCTAAACGTCCGCAAACTTTATAAATGAAGAAACTTCGGTCAGGCCAGAGTCCATATCCGATAGACACCGTCAGGAGTAGCGAAGCTGCATTAATAAATATCTTCAATTAAGGTTTGAGATGCTTGTCCAAAAATATATTATTGCCATCTTAGCAAAGGCCTTTTAGCCTGTCAAGAATATTACATCATCCTGGAAAGGTTTCAAAAAAAGCTTGCCGCGTAAGCGAATTCTTGGACCTCAGTCCATTCACAGTGGACATTTAGAGGGGAGATAACTACAGTTACTTCTACAATTAACAATCATTAAACAACAAAAAAACCATTGTCGATTACTCAACAATGGCTTTGTGTGCTTGGCGGCGTCCTACTCTCCCAGGACCCTTCGGTCCAAGTACCATCGGCGCTGGAAGGCTTAACGGTCGTGTTCGGGATGGGTACGCGTGGAACCCTTCCGCTATCGCCACCAAACATGCGTCTGTCAAACAGACGCTGCCGCTAGACATTTAGTTCATCACCCGAAGTGCGAATAAATGTCGTTGCGTTACAGGCTTGATCACCTGAAAACTGAATCCGAAACGAATCTGCGAATTAATTATTGGATAAGCCCTCGA
>NZ_LRAC01000160.1 GCF_001517085.1 Paenibacillus sp. DMB5 | reverse complement strand
ACAATATATTTTACAGACTCTATACTGCAGTAAATGGACATTTTTGAGGGACTAATTCTGTATGATGTACTATTTGAAAAACATGCTCACTAGACATTAAACTTAACTTGTCAAACGGATACAAAAATCACCTTACATCCCCATGGATCACCATACCCCGACACGTATACAAATTCATATAGCTTACTTAAAGATTGAATCAGTAAATTCTCATTAATCTCATTCAAGAAAAGTCATTTCTATAAGCTTGTTGCCTAATCACTTTAATGCCTATCCCGAAGTTTCGAGAAATAGGCTTAATTGTAAGGTTGTATTTCAGAATGTATTGTTCGATACAAAAATGTATGATTCAATATAGCTGCGTATGTATCAGGATTATATAATTTCATACCAAATTGTATGATTTATTAAAGTTGTTGATAGGGGGTGGATTTTCTTCTTACAATTCTGGCTTTCATTCCACTCATTTATTTTATTTATATAAGCTTAGATAAGTTGAAACACCTTATACTCTCCATTAAGGAGGAAAACATGTCTGACATAAAGAAAATAGCAGAAAGACAAAATCTTAGATTACGAATACTTGAGGACTTGTATGAACTTTATTTTTCTGGCGGTCCTGAAGCCTTTGCAAAGGGAAGACAGGAAGGACTAGTAGGATTAAAAAACGAGTTTTTTTAGATAATGAACACCATAAGGCTTACCATTACTTACAGGGGAAAAAATTTATTGAGATAACATCTATTGTTGGTAACGATATGCTTGCTATCCACATCACTTCAGACGGCATTGATTTTTTTGAAACAGCATCTTTAAAATAAACTAATGCCTATTGTGAAACCCGCTAAGCTGCGCTTGCGGGTTAATTACTAATATTTATAAATAAGACTTAGCATTTTTATTATTACGATTTCAGAAAAATAAATTAATACTAATTACTACAAAAGCATATCGAAGTTCCTACGATAATGAGTCACATCAATTACGGATAGTTCATCGGTGTGATCAAACTTAGAACGTTTCCTGATGTACCACTTATCTTCTTTGATTGAATGGGAGATATATAACTTCACTTTGTCTTTACTTGGTATAGCTTGCTTTAGTAGCGAGGAAAATTCCTTCACTGGAAAAATAAAAATATCACCTTCGTATTTGTAATCTTTTGATAAAACATAGGCAATATATAGACTATCATTTTCCTCATAACTATCAAATTCATTTGGATTAAAGAATCTCCATGAGGTTAAGTCAAAATGAAGCTTTTCAAATTTAGTATTAACTTCGTATAACTTGCCAAATTTGACCTGAATTTCTTTGTATAAAATTTGATTATTAACTCTTTTTCTTAATATTAAATCAATTTTTTCAACATCCAAAAATCTAGTATAGGGATTCCAACCTTGTTCATAAAACTCCATCTTTGCGTAAGTCTCCCCTATGACCTCGTAATGCCCTGTCGCTAATTTTTTTTTATCAGCCATCTTTTGAACACCTCACTGAAATTTGAATTTTTACATGCATATGTACAGATTATAGATGTTCCTAGTAGCAGAAAGAAAGCGATAACCCATGGAATGAATTTGAAGTTGGTCACAATCGCTAAGACGAATATCGAATCATATAGAATTAAATGAAATCATGCAAAGACTAAAGAGCTAATGTAGCGCGCCATACATTATCCACATTTTGCTCAGATTAAGCCCCTCTACGAAATTTCGAAGAGGGGCTTTTCGTTTGCATATAAGCTTAAAAAGTTAATATAGTACTGTTGCAAAGTAAAATCACCAAAAAATTACAGTGTTTTATGGACAATAGATTGAGATTTCAAATAATCTCTCTTTTTCTTCCCGACGAGTTCCCATTCTGAAATTAACGCTTCCTCTTCTTGGTTTAATCCCAAATTAAAATAATTAATAAGGTAAATTAATGTTTTAAAATATGCGATTCTATCAATATCTCTAAATGCTGACGGTTTTCCATATTTATTCATGTGCTTTCGAAATGTTGGGTAAGTGTTATGAGTACTTAGCTCTGGCGTTTTGTTTAAGATTTCATATAGCTCTTTATATCCCAAGTTACGTAGGCTCTCAGTTACGGAAGTTAGATATTTATTTATTAAGAGTTGATGAATATATATTTTTTGCTCTTCATACTGAACATTCATTTCTTGGTAGTTTGGTGCAAGTTCACGTGGCAACCAGCCATAAATGGTGCTTATATATTTTGTATGACATTCCATACAGGTCATTACAGGGTCTTCGTCTTCTTCTTTTGTCCGCCCATAATCGTCAGATAAAGAGTTTGTAGTTATAGATATCCCGCCCTTACCACAAGGGCACACTTTACTAAGATGTGTTCTTGATTCGTCAACTTCCCAACGATTTCCCATCATGTATTCTCCATTCATTTTTCTTCATGATATCACGCCATATGATTCGTTACCTATGTCATTTGTAACTTACCCAGCTTTTTCAAGGCAACTAAAATATCTCTCCTGCCGGTTAGCTTGTTGATACGTTATCATTAATTATTACTTTATTTATTCTCTCATCAATTTTATTTGTCGAGTCTAACACTTTATTTTTACTCTAGAACTTTATTTTCTTTAGAGACAAACGCGTATCAACGGGGATTGTTTGGATTAATGAATTTGCTGTGGCTTTGTACGCTGCTAGAAGGCTTCATTTGGAGCGAGAGGGTAGTAGGGATAGTAATTTAAGCTCTTGCCATTAACTAGCTTAGACTAGCTCTGATAATATGAGGGAGACGAAATTTATAATCTCATGAATTAGCAGTTCAATGATAAATATCTTGATGCAGTTTTTTTAAAAACTCTGTTATCAATAGAATTATACTAAAGCTGCAATAAGGTTAAACCATCGTAATCTTGTTTTCTATATCAATTTTTTAAATTACTGTTTTTCGAGATAGTGAAAGAAATGAATAAAGACATAACAATATTAAGAAGATACAATTATAATATAATTAGTAAGATATTAAGAATTAAAGGAGCGTATACATAGTGGCTAAAGATACATTGACCGAAGGGAAAATAACACAATTGTTAGAGTGGTCTTACGAAAAAGCGATAAATGGTTTACCAGGAACAGATACAGTTAAAGAGTTGGCTGAAAACTATTTGAAAAAGTACAGTTCAACTGATAAAGCCATTGATGCTTTAATCCGTTGGCAAAATACTAAAGGAATCACAAGTGGTTTTTTAACTGGCTTAGGTGGTCTTATTACCCTTCCTGTAGCTATACCTGCTAATCTTGCTTCAGTAATGTATGTACAAATACGAATGATAGCGGCTATTGCTTACATGCGAGGGTATGATCCAACAGAAGATGAAGTTAAAACGTTGGTTTTTGTATGCCTTACAGGACAAGCCGCTACAGATATATTGAAGCAGGCTGGTATAAAAACAGGAAATATATTAGCTAGGCAAGCGATTAGAAAAATTCCAAACGAAGTAATTAAAACTATAAACAAAAAAGTAGGAGCTAGATTATTAACTAAGTTTGGGGAAAAAGGAGTTATAAATTTAGGGAAAGCTGTTCCAGTGCTAGGCGGTTTAATCGGAGGAGCAGTAGATGGAATCGGCACAAACATAATTGGGAAAACAGCTAAAAGTACATTCTTGCAATACTAGAAATTAGTATTAATTGATGTATATTTGGGTTCTTGTTCTGGATAGGTGAGGTGGATTGTATCTAATTGTTCCACATACATCAACAACTCAGATGGTCTTAATAATATACCCATTTAACAATACTTGGATTTCAGGTGAGGCCACAATAGTCACAATAGTATTAATAACATTCGATATATTCATTTGGGTGCAAATTATGAGTGCGATTATATATAAAATAATGGAATACATGGATTTAAATTGCGTCATTAACTGTATTATTTGATTTCTTAAATACGGAACAGCAAGTCTAGAAGCTTCAAAGCGAATGCGAGAATGCACATGCTTGTTGGTGGTGAAGAATTCAAGAGAATTTATAATTGTGGAGGATTAGCCCATGAACCACGAAGCCCAAACAGAAAAGAGTTTTATTGAAATACTAACTCAACGGGAAAACCAATGGACATATCGTGACGATTTAAAAACCGAAGCTGCTCTTTGGAATAATTTACGGTTACATATCAATCGTATTAACTTGGCACGACTAGACGGTGTGCCACTTACAGACAAAGAATTTGAACAGTTAAAGGTTGAATTTAAGCGATTGACAGCGACTCCTTTTAACGCTTCTCAATGGCTTCGAGGTGAAAATGGTATTGCAGCCATTCATATTGAGAGAGAAGATGTAAAACGTGGTAGAGTGCCACTTGTAATGTTCAGTAATAAGGATATTTCTGGAGGTATTTCAAGCTATGAAGTTGTAAATCAAATTAATCCAGACACTATTACTGATATGCGTGGTGATGTAACCCTGTTGATTAATGGCTTGCCGGTTATTCATGTTGAATTAAAAACTGAATCTGCAAAAGATGGTTATATGCAGGCGTTCGAACAAATACAACGTTATGCAGAGAGTGGTTTTTTTGATGGTATTTTTGCGACCACTCAAATTTTTGTGGTTAGTAACAAAATATCTACAAAATATTTTGCACGTCCTGGAGCTAACACTTCAAAAGCTTTTGAAGCTGCAAAGAAATTTCTGTTCAACTGGAGAACGTCGGATAATGAACCTGTCGAAAATCTTTATGATTTCACAAGGCAGATTTTACGTATTCCTTCTGCCCACGAATTGATTAGTAAATTCACTATTTTGGTAGACGATCAGAAAAGCCAAAGGTTTTTAATGGTTTTAAGACCATACCAAATCCATGCTATACAAAAGATTATCGGTAAAGCAGCTAAGCATGAGGGCGGTTTTATTTGGCATGCCACTGGTTCAGGGAAAACAATAACAAGTTTTGTGGCAACTAAACTTTTAGCACAGACATCCATTGGAGTAGACCGCACGGTTATGGTGGTTGATAGAACAGATTTAGACAGCCAAACCAAAGGCGAATTTAATAAATTTGCATCTGAGTTCCATACAGGAACGGCATCGGGCAGTGTTAAAGAAAATGCTCTTATTGTCGGCGTCGATAATCAACGTCAACTTAACAATAGCCTATTAAGCAAAAAAAATAATAACACCATTATTGTGACAACTATTCAAAAGCTGAGTGCTGCTGTCAGAGGTGCTAAAGAAACGGAAAATAACAAATTTGAGAAACTGAAAAACGAACATATTGTTTTTGTGGTGGATGAGTGTCATCGTGCAGTCAGCGATGAGCAAATGAAAGAAATCAAAAAGCTCCTGCCTAACTCAACATGGTTTGGTTTAACTGGCACTCCGATTTTTGAGGAGAACCAAAAACAAGAAAACGGGACTTTCGCAAGAACAACACAACAACAGTATGGGAATTTACTCCATGCGTATACTACAAAAAATGCTATGGACGATAGCTCTGTCTTGAACTTCCAGGTGCAATACCATTGCCTATTGGATGAAGAGAGCAAAGCAGAATACTTGTATAGAACGGTAAAAGAAAAATACCCGAAACTCGATCCAATAAAAAAACTTGCAGACATGACTGAAATTGAGAAGGAGGAACTACAAGATAAAGCGTTATTTGAACGTGATGATTATATTGAAGCCATGCTTAAAAAAATATTCAAGCGCCAGTCCGTTATAGAGCGTTTCAAGGTGAAAAATGGCTATCCGACCATGAGTGCTGTTCTTACAACACACTCCATCACTCAAGCTAAACTTATTTATCACAAGTTGAAAAAAATGAAAGATGATGGGACTCTGTTAAACGGGCGAGAGTTAGATGAACGGCACACACTACGGGACCCTGATTTTCCGAGAGTGACAGTCACTTATTCCATTAGTGAAAATCAGAGTGAGATGAACGAAGCGCAAGCAGAAGTCAATGTCATTATGCAAGAATATAACATTGCTTTTGGTGCTAATTACACAGATACTGAACAATTTAACAAAAATATTATTAACCGTCTTGCACGGAAAGATGTTCAATATCAAAAAGATGGACAATGGCTTGATATGGTTATTGTAGTTGACCGTTTACTGACAGGATTTGATGCGCCTACAATACAGACTTTATACGTTGACCGTGAACTGAAATATCAAAAATTGTTACAGGCATTTTCAAGAACAAATCGCATTGCACCTGGCAAAGACCATGGTATTGTGGTATCGTTTCGAAAGCCTGCTACCATGCGTAAAAACGTGGAGGATGCCATTCGTCTTTTTACGAATCAACAGCAAAATTGGGAAGCCTTAATGCCGCATGAATATGCCGAAGTGAAAATCGCATTCATAGCAGCACACGAAGAACTTCAACAAGCAAAACGGGAATTGGAAATTGACTCCCATAATATCAAAAACAAGATTGCACAAGTGAAAGCCTTTCAAAGACTTGAAAAAATCCAAAGAGCCATAAAAAGCTATGAGGATTATGAAGAGGATTATAAGGAGCTTGAGCATATTGTGAAGGCAATTCCCGAAGAAAAAGGGCATTGTGAAAATCTAAAATCTGAAATCCGATTTGAGTTAGAAAATCAAACTGGAGATGAAATGGATAACTTGCTTCAAGAAATTGAATTTACGAGTGAACAAAGGGCTGTGTATGAAGAACGCATTGATAGCTTCTACATAAATCAGCTTCTGAGCAAATATCAAAAGTCTACGAATAAAACAGATAGAAATGATTTGCGTGAGAAAATCATACAAGAAGTTAACACAAAACCCGCATCCGTTCAGATCATATATAAAACCATTTTGGATGACATTGATAAAAATCGGCCTACAAAGGATTGGAGTGCTTATTTCGCTGATGAGATTGATTATATACTACACACTACTGCTGAAATATTGAAAGTACCAGAAGCTAACCTACAAACCAGTTTTAATGAATATCGCGCCAATAGCGGGGTTGTGCCTTTCATCAATGTAATAAGTGAAGCATCGAGGTTAAGCAAAGACGACTTTGAAGCTATATTTAATGAAAAATACAGAAAGCGGCTTCTCGTTATAGAGCAGTATTGGAAAACTATTTTAGATTCAAAATTACTGCCACTAAGAGATGAGTGTTAGGTGGGGATGATATGGATTTGAGTAAGTTATTGAGAAAGCCACCAGCGCAGGATTACCAACAAGTTGACACGTTTTGGTTTCCAGAAGAAATGGGAGACTATGAATATAGCGATGAAAATGAGGGTGATATCTCCCTGCTAATTGGACAACATATCATTTTAGAGGCTGGACAAGTATCTTTGAATTACTACTGCACAGAATGTGAGGACTTACGCACTTTTAACTCTCATAAAGAGCAAGGGCTTCGAGGAATTATTGTAAATAAACAAGTAATTAGCATTGACTGCATTTTGCAATGCAATTGTGGTTCAATTGTCCATACTTGGTTTTTAGTCGAAGCCGAAGAGGATATTCGGTATCAGTCACCTAAAGTACGCATATTGCATTTTAGAGAAAAATTAACCGAAGGTGTGAAATTACAATCTGAGAAATACGGTGAATTTAGTGAATGGCTCGAAAAAGCAAACCGAGCATACAGAGATGGACTTGGTTCAGGTGCAATTATTTATCTAAGAAAAGTGTATGAATCTATAACCTACAGCATTGCAAATTCCAATAACATTGCTCTATATAGAAGGAATGGAAACAGACGCTTTTTTTCTGAAATACTGAAAGATGTGGATGAACAGCACTCAATTATCCCAGCGTCATTCTCGGAAAATAGATATAACCTCTTCAGCCAACTCAGTGAAATAATACACGGTGATGGAAGTGAGGAAGATGCACTTGAATATTTCGGAGCGCTGTATACATTAGTTATAAGCATATTAGATAATGTAAATCAGAAAGAAGAGTTAAAAAGTGCCGTACAGAAATTCAACTGGTCTACAAATAATGTCAGTACAAATTAGCATTTATACCACTAACAAACTTTCAAATTAATCTGCCTATTTAGGAAGGATGTAAATATATGAGTCGTTTAGAGCAACAACTATGGGCGAGCGCCGATATACTTAGAGGGAAAATGGATGCAAGCGAATATAAAAACTATTTACTTGGTCTTGTTTTTTATAAGTATCTTTCCGATTTAGAGTTACGCGCAGTGTACGAAGAAGCAAACGGAAAACCAGAAGAATACCCCTCCCGTGAAATGCAATTTGTCGAGTTTACAGATTGGTATAACGATGATGCTGAAGAGCTAAAGAACACTATGCTGCGTAAACTTGGATATTTCATAGAGCCACAATTTCTGTTTTTCATGCTCTCTAATAAAGCATCACAATATGAATTTCAAATAGACGATTTACAGACTGCCTTTATAGAACTTTCTCGTCAAGGCGAGAATTTTGACAGCTTGTTCGATGATGTTGATCTAAACTCTACGAAGCTTGGATCACATGCACAGCAAAAAAGCACAACCATTATGGAAGTAATAAAAACTTTAGATGAAATAGACTTGTTTGGTCATGAAGGTGATGTTATTGGCGACGCTTATGAATACCTGATTTCCCAATTTGCCGCAGGGGCAGGTAAGAAAGCCGGGGAGTTCTACACCCCACAGGCTGTTTCAAAAATTATTTCTGAGATTGTTAGTATTGGGCAAGAGAAACTAGCACCATTCCATATTTACGACCCCGCTATGGGTTCGGGTTCGCTGATGTTGAATATCCGTCAGTTTCTTAACAATCCCGAAAAGGTGTATTTTCACGGACAAGAGCTAAATACCACCACTTACAATCTTGCTCGAATGAACTTGATTCTTCATAATGTTGACCGAGAGCAGATGAGGCTTAATAATGGCGATACTTTAGATTCAGACTGGCCGACAGATGAGCCGTTCCTTTTTAACGCTGTTGTTATGAATCCTCCATACTCTGCGAATTGGAGTGCTTCCGACAAGTTTTTGAGCGACTCACGCTTTGAACGTTATGGCAAACTTGCCCCAAAATCTAAGGCCGACTTTGCTTTTCTGCTACATGGATACTACCACCTAAAAGACAGTGGTACGATGGGAATTGTACTGCCACATGGTGTTCTATTTCGTGGTGCTGCTGAGGGTGTCATCCGCAAAGTGCTTCTAGAAATGGGCGCAATAGAAGCTGTAATTGGATTGCCAGCTAACATTTTCTATGGAACAAGTATACCGACGGTTGTGCTTATATTAAAGAAAAATCGCGCAAGTCGTGATGTGCTTTTCATTGATGCTTCTAACGATTATGAAAAACAGAAGAATCAAAATACTTTACGTCAGCAAGATATTTTGAAAATTGTTGATACCTATAAAAAACGTGAAAGTAGTGTGAAGTACGCATATTTGGCAAGTTTTGATGAGATAGTATCGAATGACTACAACCTCAATATTCCTCGTTATGTAGATACCTTCGAGGAAGAAGAACAAATCGATATTGTAGCACTCAGTCGTGAGATGTCGGAATTAAATTTGCAAATAAAACAGAAAGAGTCGGACTTTATGACTTTGCTTGATGAGCTTGCTTTGACTAACGAAACTAGAGAACTAATCGAAGCTACAAAGCGGATTTTTGTGCGAGGTGATGGTAATCATGACGGAAAATAAACAGACATTAATACCGGAAATCCGATTTAAAGGTTTCACTAACGCTTGGGAGCAGCGAGAGTTAGGAGAAGCATTTAGTCAGACATCCAAGTGTGTGAACCCCAAGGAAGAAAATGTTGAGTTGTGGAGTCTAACTGTTGAAAATGGTCTTACGCCCAAAACAGAACGCTATAATCGAGAATTTCTCGTAAAAAAAGAAGATGCTTTTAAACTGGTTTTGCCTGGGGACTTCATTTATAATCCGATGAATATGACTTTAGGCGCAATAGACTTAAATTTAACAGGTAAAGAAGTTGCAGTGTCAGGATATTATATAACAATGAAAACAAACGAATCATATGATAGTGGTTATTTTGCTGTATGGCTTAAGTCTCCAATAGCAATTAAACTTTATAAACTCCATGCTACTGGCGGACTGCTTGAAAAGCAACGAGTGCATTATTCGACTTTTGTACAAATAAAGAGTCTCATTCCAAGTGTCCCCGAACAAACTGCCATCGGCAATTTTTTCCGTACCCTTGATGATGCTATCACTCTGCATAAGCGTAAGTTGGATGGGCTACGTAAATTGAAAAAAGGTTATCTGCAACTAATGTTTCCGCAAGCCAATGAGCGTGTTCCGCGAATTAGATTCGGTGGGTTTACCGGAGAGTGGGAAGAGCGAAGATTAGGAGATATATCACTAAAGGTTTCAGAAAAAAACAAGAATAATCAATTTACCGAAACTTTCACTAATTCTGCAGAACACGGTATAATCAGCCAAAGAGATTTTTTTGATAAGGATATTTCCAACTCAAAAAATTTAGATGGTTACTTTATAGTGCGTCCCGACGATTTTGTATACAATCCAAGAATTTCAAATTTTGCTCCTGTTGGCCCAATTAAGAGAAATACTCTTGAACGAACAGGGGTGATGTCTCCATTGTACTATGTTTTTCGAGTAACTGAGGGCGAATGTATTTATATCGAAAAATATTTTGAAAGTATTTACTGGCATGAGTTCATGAAGACGAATGGTGATAATGGGGTACGTTCAGACAGATTCAACATAAAAGACAGCGTTTTTGAGGAGATGCCTATTCCATTTCCAAGCATTGCGGAACAAACCGTCATCGGTAACTTTTTTTGCAGTCTTGATGAACAAATAACCGTCCAAGCAGCAAAGCTCGAACAGCTTCAACAACTAAAAACTGCTTATCTAAAAAAAATGTTCATATAGCGATTGGAGTCCTCTTGCATAATGGAATGGTGCAGTTACCATCAAATTATGTAGGAGGACTTTTAGTATGCAGAACAAAAATGAAACTCCGGTTTTCCACAAATATTTTACCGAATGGATTGAGGTGTACAAACTTGGTGCAGTACGCCCCATAACCTATAAAAAATACTTGATGACATCGCGGCGACTTAGCGAACTCGCTCCAAACCTGAAAATCTGCGAGCTTGATAAGCGAGTTTACCAAAAACTTATCAATGAGTATGCCCGGACCCACGAGAAACAGACCACTATGGACTTCCATAACCATTTGAAAAGCGTTATATTGGATGCCGTTGACGAGGGTCTTCTCACATCAGACCCAACCCGCAAGACTATCATAAAGGGTAAACCGCCTGTTGCTAAGAAAAGTAAGTTTTTGAGTCAGTTTGAACTTCAAGCATTGCTTAAAAATCTCTCCTTATCAGATAAACCAAATTGGGATTGGTTTATTTTGCTTATCTCAAAGACCGGTTTAAGATTTTCTGAGGCACTGGCACTTACCCCAGGTGATTTTGATTTTGTCCGGCAAAAAATAATAATCACAAAGACATGGAATTACAAAAATGCTGACGGAGGATTCGGGGAAACCAAAAACATTTCCTCGAAACGAGGACTATCCATTGATTTGCAACTTTGTCAACAGTTTTTCGAACTTACCAAGGGTCTACCCATAGACGAACCAATTTTCGCAAAAGAAAGAGTTTTCAATTCTACGGTTAATAGTCACTTAAAAAAGCTGTGCAAAAAGGCGGGTGTACCCGTGATTTCTTTGCACAGCCTCAGACATACTCATGCCTCTCTTTTGATTTTTGCGGGAGTATCCATTGCCAGTATAGCCAAAAGGTTGGGACATTCCAGCGTAACCACTACGCAGGAAACATATTTGCACATCATTAAAGAGTTAGAGAATCAAGATAACGATAAAATCGTACGGCATTTATCCGCACTCATATAAACATCTTTTGCAAATACGCCGCCTTTAGCTTTCTTAGCAGTTCTAACTTTCCGGCTTGGGCGGTGATTTGCTCATCAATATTTCGAAAAAATTTACCAATGATGACTTGTTCTATTTCTGAAGGTAGCAATATTAATTGAGATTTAACTAAATCAGAATTCAGATTAACTTGGCTTCCTGGCTGCCCATAATTCTGCCATTGTAACCGAAACATTTCAAGCCATTGAAACATAAATTCTTGTTCAAATATAGGATTCTTGAAAACTAAAAATCCATCATGTACACCTGTTTTTACATAATTGATAACAGGCTTTCCTACTGTCGCCGCAATACTGAGTAAAAGATGCGGCTCTGTAAGTACTCTCGTCTTGGCTTGTCCTTCAATGGATATTCTTTGTTCAAGATAATAAATACGACCGCCCTGAGCCGTAACATCAGAAATACGAAGCCAACCTACATCAGAATTGTTGTCAAACCATTTAGGGTCATCAATTGGTCTTGGCGAAGCTCCACGAACAATCTCCGCAACATCACCCAATTTCCGCTCTTTCCACTCCCCGCTAAACCCTTCGAACCTAACGCGCGGAACACGCTCATTGGCTTGCGGAAACATTTGTTGCAAGTAACCTTCTTTCAATTTACGCAGCCCATCCAACTTACGCTTATGCAGAGTGATAATGTCGTCTAATTGTGAGAAGAAGTCTGTAATTTTTTCTTGCTCATATATTGAAGGTATATGACATGAAATATTAATAAACGAGTCCCAATATAGTCTTTTTCTGAAGTCGGTAATTCCATAAGAAAGATGATTCATCTGACTAATCGCTTCATCTCGTCGCAGACAATAATCCATGAATAGAGGATAAAGCTGTGAAGTGGGAATTGCAGTTATATATGCTGGACTTACCATTCCTTCTGACTTTACCACGCCAATTGCACCTTGCCACGCACGCATCATGTTAAGAACAAGATCACCAAAATAGACATGTTTATAGAGAGACTTATCTTCACTTCTACGTACTTTTTTTCCTATAGCATTACTGTCCAATTCTTCATTTGAAGCACCATGATGAATAGAGACGGAAAGGATTTGTAACGAATCATTTCCTCGTTCGTTTCTCTCAGTGAATAAATCCCCCAGCTTTCGCTGCTCCCAAGCGTTAGGCTAGGAATGTTTAAATGTTTAAAAGGTCAGGAGATAAATTCATCCATTCAACATTTGGGATTTTTAAGTGTAGTGTGAGCTTCTACACTTCGTGTAGTATTGGTTTTATTATGACGTAAAGAGTGATAAAAATTATATCGAATCATACAAATGTATATGATGTCATACACTCACAAAATTTGGTTTTGTATCGAATCATACAACTTTGTATCGATACATACAACTCTAAGATTTGGATTGAAATTAATCCTATCTCTCAAAAAATGTGAGATAGGATTTTAATTTATTATTCTTAGAAGACCTCATTCCTTTCAATTTTCGATGTAGTTAAGTACGAAATTAGATTTAATATCTGTTTTCCTTTGAGTTTGATTTTCTGAATGCTTTTAAACATATTACAAAATTCCTTTACAGCTTTCTCAAATTACCGAAGAGATAATTTAAAGGACTTTCGTTTGAATGCATCTCATGTGGTAAACTTCGTTGCCTTAAGCTCATCCAGGGTTTTATTTTTATCCCTTTGACTTCTTCATATAGTGATGCCTATTCATAGAAAAGTGGCGGAATTTTCTCACTTAAACCTTCTTTCTAATATTGATAAACAAGATTCATTATCAGAAATTCATGAGACTCATGAGTAATATCTACCTATCACCCCTCAAATGTGATTTAGATGATTTAAACTTTTGATGTTACCATATATATTGTTAAAAAGGTGATGTTGTTCTAGAGGGAGCATGCAGTAGTTCTAAATAGTTCATATATTAGGAGGGGAACTATGTTAATTTTAGGTAAATTGCAGAATTTCAATGATATTATTAAGAAAAATATTCAATTAGCAGTACAAAATAATAAAGTTGTACCGGTGTTGATTTATGGCGGTCAATACTTTAATGTTTATGAGAATGAAGAAGTACCTAATAAAAATACTGAAAATAAATTGGAAGAAATTATAGAGGAAATTATTTGTTTGCGTGATAGACAAGAGGGGTTTTTAATTACAAGAGGGGTTAATGATTCCTTGCGAGTGTCTCTTGTGTATTTCGAAAATGGTCGACTAAAAGTATGGGTCCCTAAAATTACAGACCTCTTTGATACAATTAAAAATTCAAGTAGTCTTTATGGGAAGGATCAATTTCCTATTGTTAAGGAAATAAGCGAAAGACTTGCAGTCTCTACAGATTTTAAAGTCGAAGACATTGTGAACAAATATGCTTGGGGAAATGTTAACATTCTTAGCAAAGAAGAAATACTTGTTAATTCCATGCCCTTATTTGGAAATCCCAAAGATTTGAAGCCTGCATACGTAATTCATGCGCTGCTCAAACATATTATGATTTCAGAAGATATAAGGTATAGTAGACATACTCAGGCTGGACGGTATTTAATTCAATTAGCATTTTACGATTACATAATTAATAATGAATCAAAGGAAACAATTATTAAGAAGTATAAACTTCCCCAAGGCTAAGAAATGAGCTCATTGCACTCTCTTTAGGTTGATATAATGAGGAGGTTCCGATGTAAGTAAACCAGTCTGATGATTGGGAGAGAAAGCAAATCGATTATACGGCTGCGTAAAGTATCCAATGGAAAATTGAGATAGTGTCTGAAAAGTATGATGTAAGGAATTTGTAATAAGAACTACTAAAAGGTGGTTCTTTTTTTGCTAAAAAAAAGTGGCCTGTGCTGCAGGTTGCATTCCTCCTAAAAGCTAGGTTGGCTCAACATACTGTCGTTGTTCGTACCGTTGGTCTTAGGGCGGTTGTAGAGAGGTCTTCCAGCAGGATGCAAGGATTAGAAAATGGCTTTTAAACCGCCGGTAGATGTGTAAAAATACACGAAATTAATGTAGTTATCTCACCACTTGTTCAAAAGCATTAACAAATGTTATTCATAAAGACGGAAATTAGATGGTTAAATAATTGGATAGAATTTTACTTCTGTCGTCAGCGTGTAATTTATGTGAGGCCTTTGAGTGTTTTTGAAGGTCAAGAAAAGTTACCCAGGTTTAAATCAAAAAAGAATAAGGCTCAATCTTGTGTCACTCGTTTACCATTCATAATAATTAAAATTGTGTGACACATCACGTGATAAGGCTACCCAATTTAGGAGCTATAGGCGTAGGAACAGGTATTTGTTTTAATCGTGTATGGTTTATACCGAGTGGAAGGTGATGAAATGAAACATCCGAATGACGGAATTATTTGTTTTGAATGTACGGAACTGATTAAACCTTTATGGCTGTATAAGATAAAAATTGATGAGTTAGCTCAAGCTCCAATTCATGTTGTGGGATACAATTTGCTAACTGAGCATATTTGCAAGCGTTGTAACAAAGGCTTGCTAGGTGGAGAGTTATATTTCAAAGACTCTACTGAGCACGACAGATTCGTTCAAGTCGTCTCAGAAGCACTTGCTTCTAAAATCTCAAAGGAGATATATTGTTGTGGAAATTGTACCGGATATACTTTGGAAAAACATATTTATAACGTAAATCAAGGTGAGCCATATAATTTAATTAATGAAGATAGATATGGTTCGTTTATTGCTTCATATTTAGAAGATAATGACCTTCCTGAACATATAATTGATATGGTTTCAAAATTGCTTGTATGTCAGGAATGTGGTTATGGATCACCTAGATATCTTTATGGTGATCCCAAAAACTATTATAGATTTGATATGTGGGACAAAATATATTTTGAAAAAGAAGTGGAAGATTTTTTTGGATGGGACATTATTCAATTCGCAAGAAAATTTGAAATCACTATTAGTGATTATGAGCTTGAAGAGTTTAAAGAGTTGTTAAAAAAACAACCTATGTTAGGTCTTACAAATGAATCTGGAAAAAAGCTTTACGATGCTATCAAACAAAGTTTTTTTTCAAAAGAATTTGTAGTTTTACCTAATAACAAATCTTTGTTTAGAGGAAGAGTAAGGCATCAGGATGAAAAACCATACTTAGAACATGAATTTTGGAGTCCACCCCAGGGTAAGGCAACGCACGGAAGATATAATACAATTGGTAAATCAGTTCTGTATTGTAGTGACCAGAAAGAAGTACTAGCATATGAACTTCACCCAACTAACACGCAAATTATTGACATCGTCTCTTTTGAGGTAAATAGCGAATTAAAATTATTTGATATGGATAATGCTTTTGAAAAATTTGAAGGATTTATAGCTACTCCAAATTCAGAAAGTAATTTATTGAAACAAGTATATCTATTTACTAATTTTATTGGCTCTTGTTGCGAAGAAGTAGGGTATGATGGTGTTAAGTATAGTGGTGTAGGGAGTGTTGATTTGAAATACACGAACTATGCGCTTTTTGAAAATGAAAAACTTAGAACAATTTTAAATATTGTAGGAATTGTAGAACAATATAGAGTTAAAGTAACTTATGAAAATGATCGATATCGGGAAAAAAGCATTACGGAAATGCTCAATTTAATTAAATAGATGTCTAGTCGGAATTGACATAGGATTCATATTTTTTCTGATGATAAAGCAAGTAACGTAAATGCAAAAAAACTTCCTAGAAGGAAGTTTTTTTGTTGGGGGCTTACACCCAAAGTTTTGCGGTTTTATCCGCTTATCCCATACGGGATTAAATAGTTCGCAAGGGTTAGACCCTGCTCTCGCCAGTCGGCATTAAATCTAATGCAATTATAACGTCAAAAATAAAAAAAGTCAATGCTAATAGTTCGCTTAGTTTGAAGTTGCAGCTACTGTTGCAGCTAAGTGCGAAACTCTAGATTCCGCAGCAATTTTTATACTCAAGTCAGCTGATAAAAGTTCTCGAAGAAGAGCTTTTCTATCCCTTTGCGGGAGACCAACATCAACGAGCGTCAAACGCTTTAACCGAGGTTCTTCTGGGGACATAAGATTAAGAATGGTTATCCCACTTTGATTCACTATTTCGTATACACAAGGACGCTGAAGAAGTGCTGAGACGTCGAGAGGAACACTGGTAGGTAAGAAAGCTCCAATTTCATAAAATAGAACACTATGTAAAGGTTTTTCTCCTAATTGAGAAATTCGATACATTTCCCTTACTTTTAACATTTGAGCTTGTGATAATTGGACTGTATTATTACGTCTAATAACTAAATCTAAGCTTTTTCTAGAAACACATTGAATCTGATTAATTTTAACGACGTTATTTGGTGAGCGGAGTCCTGGAATTCTTCCAACATCGTAATTAGGATTCACTTTACTAGTCATTGGTAGCACTAGTACATGATCAGCTTTTGGAGAGGCATCCCAAACTATAGCAAAATGGGGACGGTTGATAACAGAGCCAAGACCAATAAATTTAACATGTACAATATAACCTTGTTGAAGTACCTGATTAAAAACTCCATTAGAATTTTTAGCCGGTTCTATAGGGGCAACTTCCACAATAGTTTTAATCATACCTTTAATATTATTTTGTAAGATTCTTGGCATTGAAGTGATTTGACGTTTTAAATACCTCCACATTTATTTTTTCACCTCCTTTCGACCATTTATACTATATTTCGATAAAATCATTGGCTAATCCTTCCTTATATTTTGAGTATTAACAAATATTTATGAATATTATTTGTTGAATTATCACTTGCAATCATAGATATGAAAAGAAGAATTAATTCCATGGTATGTTAATTTGATAATTGCCTTTCATTTAATGTGAATACGATTTATTCATCGACAGAAAGTTGATGATATTATGTGGAGAACGTGGTGGAACTGGATTCCCATTAAGGTGATTTTTTCAATTCAACACGGCTACAATTTTGGAGAAGAACATATAAATAGACCCCTTTTTGGGGAAAGGGGTTTTAATTACTTTAACGTTGAAGCTTGAATTAATTACTAAAAAGGTAAAACAATTTGGAGCTGTTGAGAATTATGAAAACTCGATAAGGTTAGATGGGATAATAGCTCAAATGCAGCGTTTCAATTTTAAGTTAAATGCAGTTATTGAGAAGTCCGATAAGCTTGATGAATTAGGGTTCTTTGGGACTCAGATGAAGTCAGAAACGCTGGTCATTAACAACAACAAAGCTGATTATGAGTTTTGAGGATAGCTAACTTTCCATGCAAGAGAGAGGCTCTATTTAGCGCAAATCGGAAAGCTCATACATACTTGGCAGTAGCTTTTTTAGTAATGATTTAGATGAAAATCCCCGATATGAAATTGAAGTTTTTTTGTTATTAAGTGTATAATAGTGCAAATGAAGATATGCGATTTGGCTTGTGATAAAGAGACGATGTTGTTGAAATGTGTTGTAAAAGTTTCGAATTGTATTGATGTTATATGCAAAGATATCTTCTTGAAACGTCACATTCTGGATTAGGCGTACTCTATATGAGTCTACTGAAAAATAGTGTACTAACTATTGTAAACAGAAAAATAGAGGTGCACCGTTTCAACAGCTCCCGGCAGGATGCGCTGCTGCCCGCCGTTGAGAAGGGCACGATTATCTTTATCGGCGCAACGACAGAGAACCCGTTCCATTATGTGAACGGGGCCCTTATGAGCCGTTCCACGCTGTTCCAGCTGGAACCCTTGACCAGTGAACACAGCATGGAAGCGATGCGGCGTGCGCTGGCCGATGAGCAGCGCGGGCTTGGCTTCATGCAGCTGCATGCTGATGAAGACGCGCTGCTGCACATTGCGGCGATGGCTAACGGCGACATCCGGCGGGCGCTCAACGCGCTGGAGCTGGCTGCAATGACTACAGCGCCGGAGCCGGACGGCAGTGTGCATATTACGCTGGGCGTGGCGGAGGAGTCGATACGCCGGCCGATTGTCAAGGCAGACGAGTCCACCCAATACGATGTGCTATCTGCCTTCCACAAGAGCATCCGCGGCTCCAGTGACGCCGCGCTGTTCTGGTTCCTCTATGCAGTAGAGAAGCTCGGTATGGACCCGATGACCTTCATCCGCCGGCTGATTGCCGCCTGCAGCGAGGATATTGGCCTGGCGAATCCTCAGGCCATGGTTCAGGCGGTCAGTGCGCTGGACGCCTACCGCAACAACGGCTGGCCGGAGGCGAGGCTCAATGTGACGCAGGCGATCCTGTTTGCCGTCGAAAGTCCGAAGTCCGATGCCGTGGTTGTAGCAATCGCTAACGTCATGAATACCATCGAAGAGCTGAAGTCCGCTGAGGTGCCGCTGCATTTGCGTGATACGCATTATAAAGGTGCAGTGAAGCTGGGGCATGAGGGGTACCAGTACCCGCATAATTACCCGGGCCACTACGTGCGGCAGGAATATCTGCCCAAACAGATTGCCGGTAAGGTATTTTATGAGGCAACCGAGCAGGGCAACGAAGCCAAGATCCGGCATAATCAGGGGTTGCGCCGGGGATTATAGTAGCCCCACGGTAAGGGCTGCTTAAGAAAATATGAGCCGCTGCGTGCAGCAGGAAGATCATTTTCCTGCTGCACGCAGCGGTTTTTTTTGCTTACAGACATGTGGAAATTGTGAAATGTAACGTAGAAGGTAATAGAATATAGGCTTAAATAGTCGGAAATTGTCGTATTTGTCATATTAATTGACATGCAAAACTTTTTTTATTGAAAAATCATTGATAATTTACCATGAGTCAATTAGAATAAACTCTAACATTCAGGGATTGCTTCCATAATAATCCTAAAATTTTAAAGTGTAGTTGGCTGGTAGGGTTACTGTATGTGACATAACCTCCCTTGCTAAAAAATCCTGGTGTTAGGGTGATGAATTTGAGTGAAGACTTACTGCAAATCGAGAATTTAACGACATCCTTCAGAATTGCAGACGAGTATTATGCTGCAGTTGATGATGTGACGCTCACGGTGAAGAAGAATGAGATTCTGGCTATCGTGGGAGAATCGGGGTCGGGCAAGAGCGCCCTTGCTTTTTCCATAATGGGGCTGCACACAAAGGCAAGAATTGAAGGGAAAGTGAAATACAAAGGCCAGGATATTGTCCAAATGTCCCCCGGCATGCTGAATAAGGTCCGCGGCAAAGAAATGTCGATGATTTTTCAGGATCCTTTAGCTGCATTAAACCCGCTGATGATTATAGGCAGTCAGATCGAAGAAGTACTGCTGCTTCATGATACCACCCTCTCCAAAAAACAAAGAAAAGAAAAAGTTCTTGATCTTTTGGCAAAAGTGGGCATCCCCCGCCCTGAACATACATACCATCAATATCCGTACGAATTATCCGGCGGCATGCGCCAGCGGGTCATTATCGCCATCGCCATTGCCAACGGGCCGCAGCTGCTCCTTGCCGACGAACCAACAACGGCGCTCGACGTAACGATTCAGCTGCAAATTCTGGAGCTGATTAAGAAGCTGAAGAATGATATGCAGGCAGGCATCATCCTTATAACCCATGATCTCGGGGTTGTCAGTGAAATGGCCGACCGTGTGGCCGTAATGTATGCAGGCCAAATTGTTGAAATTGCCGATATTTTTACGCTGACCTCTAATCCTCAGCATCCGTATACAAGGTCCTTGTTTAATTCCATTCCTACTGTAAAAGAAGTGAAGTCAAGGCTGCATGTTATTCAGGGGATTGTGCCTTCACTCAAGAACCTGCCGCGCACCGGCTGCCGGTTTGCCGCGAGAACGCCTTGGATTGATGCCTCCGCACATGAGGAGAATCCGCAGCTTCACGAAATTGCTCCGGGCCACTTTGTCCGCTGCACCTGCTACAGACATTTTCATTTCCCGGAGAGCGCGGAGGAGGCTGGCACCGATGGCATTGCTTGAAGTTAAAGATCTGCAGGTTCACTTTCCGATCAGGGGAGGACTGTTTAGCCGCCAGGTTGGCGAGGTTAAGGCCGTTGACCGTGTCAACCTTACAATAGAGGCCGGCCAGACCTACGGTCTTGTCGGTGAATCCGGTTCTGGCAAAACAACAACCGGCCGGGCTATTATCGGCCTGAATCAGATTACGGGCGGCAATATCCTGTTCGAAGGCGCCGATTTGGCTTCCAAAGGTGCGCGCAAGCAGAACAATGTCCGCCGGGACGTACAAATGATCTTCCAGGATCCGTATTCCTCACTTAATCCGAAGAAACGCGTGCTGGATATTATCGCCGAACCGCTCCGCAATTTCGAGAAGCTGTCCCCGCAGGAGGAAATGCGGAGGGTTCAGGAGCTGCTGGAGCAGGTTGGTCTTAGTGCGGATAATGTCCTTAAATATCCGCATGAGTTTTCCGGCGGCCAGCGCCAGCGTATCGGGATTGCCCGGGCGATTGCCCTCAAGCCCAAGCTGATCATTGCCGATGAGCCTGTCTCGGCGCTGGACGTATCGGTGCAGGCGCAGGTCCTCAATTTTTTGCGGGATATCCAGAAGGAATTGAATCTGACTTATTTGTTTATCAGCCATGATCTCGGAATTATCCGGCATATGTGTGACCGTATCGGCATTATGTACAAGGGAAGGCATGTTGAGGAAGGGACGCCTGAGGATATTTTTGACAATCCACGGCATATTTATACCAAGCGTCTTATCGCCGCAATTCCCGACATCGACCCTTTACAGCGCGAAGAACGGAATACATTCCGCCGGTCCGTAAGTGAAGAGTACGAAAACGCCTACCGGAGCCATTTTGACCAGGACGGCCTGGCTTACCCGTTACGATCCATTTCCGATACCCATATGGTGGCTATGCCCGAGAAAGGTTGAGACGTATGTGGAAGATTATTGTACGAAGACTATTAATTATGATTCCCCAAGTATTTCTATTAAGTATTCTCGTATTTCTGATGGCCAAAGCAATGCCGGGTGATGCACTTACCGGGATGCTTGATCCGAATATTGACCCTGCGGCAATTGAAGCCATGCGGGAAAGGCTGGGTTTGAATGACCCCTGGCATATCCAGTACTGGAACTGGATCAGCAATGCCGTACAAGGAGATCTGGGACAGTCCTTCAACTTCAAAATGCCGGTGACCGAGCTGATTGGCCAGCGGATTAATAACACCCTGTGGCTGTCGCTTGCCACACTGATCCTTACATATATGATTGCCATCCCCCTTGGCATCATCAGCGGACGCTTCAATGATACATGGGGCGACCGCCTGATTACAGGCTATACCTATATCGGTTTCGCTGCTCCGCTCTTTATTGTAGCGCTTCTGATGCTCTGGATGTTCGGTTTCTATTTCTCCTGGTTTCCGACCGGGGGGAGTGTATCGCCTGGTGCGGTGCCGGGTACCTTCAGCTATGTGCTCGACAAGATCTATCATTTGCTGCTGCCGGCCTTATCTATCGCCTTAATTACGACTGTAAGCACTGTCCAGTATCTGCGTAACGAAATTATCGATACGAAGCAGAAGGACTTTATTCTTACCGCCAGAGCAAAAGGGGCTTCGGAATCGCGGGTCTATAACCGCCATATTCTGCGCAACTCGCTGCTGCCGATTGCCGCCTTTTTCGGGTATGAGCTGACGGGGCTCATCGGAGGAACCATCTTTGTAGAGAGCATCTTCAGTTACCCCGGCATGGGCCAGCTGTTTCTGGGCTCGATCGTGATCCGCGATTTCACCGTGGTGACGGCACTGGTGCTGCTGTATGGAATAGCTACCATCATCGGTTCCCTGCTGTCCGATATCATATTAAGCATTGTTGATCCGCGTATCCGGATTAAATAAGGATCAGAACTTATACTGAGGTGAAATGAAATGGCAAAGTCAAGCGCTGAGCTCCCGCTCCCGCACCATATCGAAAAAAGTCCGTCAGGCTGGAGCATCATCTGGCGGGAAATTTTTAAAGATAAGCTGGCACTGGTATCCCTGATCTTTCTGGCCCTGGTCTTTCTCGGAGTGTTCGGGACCGCCCTGTTTCTCAACCAGCAGGAGATCGTAACAGTTGATCTCTTTTCACTTTACAAGAAGCCTTCAGCCGAGTTCTGGCTGGGTACCGATTATGGCGGCCGGGATGTATTCGGACAGCTTATTATCGGAACACGCAACTCGCTGAGCATCGGCATTATGGTCACCCTGATGACCGGGGTTATAGGAATAACGGTCGGGCTTGTTTCCGGGTACTTCGGCGGTCTTATTGATAACCTGTTCATGCGTCTGGTCGACTTTTTCATGATTCTGCCGATGCTGATGATGGTCATTGCTTTTGTAACGGCGGTTCCGAAATACAATACCTTGACCTTCTCGCTTATCATGACCGCATTCCTGTGGATGGGGATTGCCAGGCTGATCCGCTCCAAGACACTGCAGGAAAAAGAGCTGGAATATGTCCAGGCATCCCGGACACTCGGCTCCTCCCATCTCAAAATTATCTTCAAACAGGTAATGCCGAACCTGAGTTCTATCATCATCGTAACAATGACCCTGAACCTTGCTGCTAACATCGGACTTGAGTCAGGTTTGTCCTTCCTAGGCTTCGGATTTCCCGAAAGCACGCCAAGTCTGGGTACACTGGTCAGTTATGCCCGCAACCCGCAGACTCTGGAGTCCAGATGGTGGATTTGGTTACCCGCATCACTGCTGATCCTGGTGTTGATGTTGAGTATAAATAATGTCGGTCAGGCGCTGAAGCGTGCGACGGACGCAAGACAAAGAAAAGGATAATAAGGGAGGAAGAAACAAGTATGAGAAAAAGAAAAACCGCAAAGACCATGCTGGTCAGCCTGATGCTGGTGCTGTCGCTCGCAGTTACCGCCTGCAGCTCCGGCAACAATGAGGCAGCTCAGCCTTCAGCAACCACGCAGCTACAGATGCCGCAGCTAGCGCTGCTCCTACAACTGCACCTGCAACAGAAGACGGGCTGTACAACATCGCAGATTTCAGCAATGTTAAGACGAATCAGGGTGAAGCCATTGAAGGCGGTACGCTTAACTTTGGCCTTGTATCCGATACTCCTTTTGAAGGAACTTTGAACTATAATTTCTACTCCGGGAATCCGGATTCCCAGGTTCTTGGCTGGTTTGATGAAGGCTTGCTCACTTGGGATAAAAACTATGTATACACCAATGACGGAGCGGCTACCTATGAAGTTTCCGAGGACGGACGCACCTTCACTTTCACTATCCGCGATAATGTCAACTGGCATGACGGCAAGCCTGTGACTGCTGAAGACTGGTTATTTGCCCATGAAGTCATCGGTAATCCGGCTTATGACGGTCCGCGTTACGGCTCCGACTTCACCAACATTGTCGGAATGGAAGATTATCATGCCGGCAAGGCTAAGACAATTTCCGGGATCAAAGTTCTTAACGAGAAGCAATTACAAATTACTTATGTAAAGGCCACTCCTTCCCTGCTGACAGGCAGTATCTGGACTTATCCGCTGGCTAAACATATCTTCGGATCTATGGATGTAGCCAAAATCTCTTCTTCCCCTGAGGTCCGTCAGAAGCCAATCGGTTTCGGTCCGTTTAAAGTGGAAAGCATTGTTCCGGGTGAATCTGTTGTCTTCGTCAAGAATGAGGATTACTGGCGCGGTGCTCCGAAGCTGGATAAGGTTGTGCTGAAGGTCGTTCCTCCGACTACCGTTGTGCAGGAGCTTAAGGCTGGAAACATCGATATTGTCGACAGCTTCCCGATTGACCAGTTCCCTGATAACTCCGGCCTGTCTAACGTTGAATATCTGGGCGCAATTGACCGCGCCTATACTTACATCGGCTTCAAGCTCGGTAAGTGGGATGCAACTAATAATGTAGTTGTACCTGATCCAAATGCCAAAATGGCAAATGTAGCTCTGCGTAAAGCAATGTGGCAGGCAGTTGATAATGATGCTGTCGGCAAAAACTTCTACCATGGTCTGCGCTGGAATGCAACAACACTGATTCCGCCATCCCATCCTGAATTCCATGATGACAGCAACCCTGGTATGCCTTATGATCCGGAAGCAGCGAAGCAGACACTTGAGGATGCAGGTTTCAAGATGAACGGGGAATTCCGTACCAATCCGGACGGCAGTCCGCTGACTATCAATTTCATCTCCATGACAGGTTCCGATATTGCTGAGCCGCTGGCCCAATATTATGTGCAATCCTGGAAAGCGATCGGTCTGAATGTTACGCTGGAAATGGTTGAATTCAATACGTTCTATGACCGTGTAGGCAGCAACGGTGAAGATGACCCTTCAGTTGACGTCTATCAGGGCGCTTGGACTGTGGGTATCGACGTGGATCCGCAAGGGCTGTACGGCCGCGATGCGATCTATAACTTCCCGCGGTATGCAAATGAAGAGAACGACCGTCTGATGACTGAAGGCGTATCAGAAGCCGCATTTGATGTAGAAAAACGCAAAGAAATCTACAAAGAATGGCAAAAACTAATGGTTGAAGAAATTCCTGTATTCCCAACCCTGTACCGTGCTGCACTTGTTCCGGTTAACAACCGTGTTCTGAACTATGCTATCGGTGATGGAACTGGAATTTATCTTAATGAGCTTGCGGTGTCCGCTGATAAAGGCATTGCAGCGCAATAAGCAATTGTATCAATAAGCTGCACTGGGCAGACCGAACAGCAAAACTCCCTTTGGCATTTAGCCAAAGGGAGTTTTGTGCTGGCTGCAGCTCAGGCAGGGATTATCCCTGCGGCTGCGGCACAACCTTCTGCGCCGCTTCGATGGTTCCGCCGCCCAGGCATTGTTCGTCCTGGTAGAAGACTACGGCCTGTCCCGGTGTGATGGCCTTCTGCGGCACATCGAACAGGACATCCAGGCTGCCGTCTTCACGGGCAGTAAGCGTAACGCCCTGGTCAGGCTGGCGGTAGCGGAACTTGGCGGTACATTTCAGCGGTGCATCGCCAGGCGCAAGCGTCCGGCCGTCAATCCAGTTCACGCCGGAGGCAATCAGGCTGTTGGAATACAGGCTGTGGTGCTTGTCCCCCTGTACCACATAGAGAATATTCTTCTCCAGATCCTTTTCGGCAACGAACCAGGGTTCACCGTTACCGGAGCCACCGATCCCCAGACCTTGACGCTGTCCCAGCGTATAGTACATCAGGCCGTCATGCCGGCCTTTTACTTCGCCGGAGGAAATATCGACCATATCTCCGGATTGTGCCGGCAGGTACTGGCTGAGGAATTCGCGGAAGTTACGTTCACCGATGAAGCATACGCCAGTGCTGTCTTTTTTCTTCGCGGTATACAGGCCGGCCTCCTCAGCAATTCTCCGTACTTCCGGCTTAGGCAGATGGCCGATCGGGAACATGGCCTTCGAAAGCTGGCTCTGGTTCAGGGCATTCAGGAAGTAGGTCTGGTCCTTATTGTTGTCCACGCCGCGCAGCAGCTTGAACACCCCATCTTCTTCAACCACACGGGCATAATGACCGGTGGCCACATAATCTGCACCGAGCTGCAGCGCCTTGTTAAGGAATTCCCCGAACTTGATCTCCCGGTTGCACATGACATCCGGATTAGGTGTACGGCCTGCCTTATATTCATCGAGGAAATAGGAAAAGACTTTATCAAAGTATTCCTTTTCGAAATTAACGGTATAGTAAGGAATATCAATCTGCTCACAAACGCGGCGCACATCCTCGGCGTCGGTCTCGGCAGTACACACTCCGAATTCGTCTGTATCGTCCCAGTTCTTCATAAAGATACCGATGACGTCGTAGCCCTGCTGCTTGAGCAGAAGCGCCGTAACGGAGGAATCGACTCCCCCGGACATGCCGACGACGACGCGGGTATCCTGTTTTGCCTTTGTCATTCCCATCACCATTTTCTATGCACAAAATACCGGTTATCTTAACTGAACACCCGGCTCAACATGTATTATAACATACCTGTCTACCTGAAACTGCCTGCGGACTGAGGAATTTAGTGCAGAAACAGCAGCGATGTTGACAATTTGTCCACCGGTGGCGAACATTCTGTCAAAAAAATGACTTAAACGCTGCAAATGTGTCCGCAGATATGATAACATAAGCATAGAGCAAACATCGGAATACGTTGATATGACATTTCTCATAATGTCTACTTAGCTTATTGTGAACTACAACTACAGCAATTAAACCGAAAGAGGTGCCCCTTTGAAAATATCAACAAAAGGACGTTACGGATTAACTATTATGATGGAGCTTGCCCTGAAATTCGGCGAGGGTCCAACCTCCCTGAAAAGCATTGCCGAAAAAAACGGATTGTCCGAGCATTATCTGGAGCAGCTGATTGCCCCGCTGCGTAATGCCGGCCTCGTAAAGAGCATCCGCGGAGCTTACGGCGGATATATTCTGTCCCGTGATTCTTCGACCATTACTGCCGGCGATATCATCCGTGTGCTGGAAGGCCCGATCTCACCGGTCGATTTCACCGAAGAGGACGACCCGGCCAAGCGCGATCTCTGGCTGCGCATCCGCGACAGCATCGCCGATGTGCTGGACTCCACTACTTTGTCCGACCTGATTAATTATAAAGAAGAGAGTAAAGCAGACAATTACATGTTTTACATCTAAGGAACAGGCTTTTGTACGGACCGCCCGTCGCTCTTTGCCATTGACGTTTCTTCACCGAAACATTAGAATAATATACAATAATAAGGGCGATGGAGTTCGCCATTAACTGCCGAAAGGCTAATGACTCCTACCAGAGAAGCATGTTCCTGGTAGGAGTCTATTTTTTATGTACGACTTTATATGAGGGGAAGAACGGCGATGGCACCGTGGAGGCAAAAAGGATCTGATATTATTGAAAAATGGTGGTTTGCCGCGGCCTGGGGAACCCTGCTGAAATGGATTGTGCTCGGCAGCGGAGTGGGGGTGCTAGCCGGCACCGCATCCGCTTTCTTTCTGAAAAGCCTGGACTACGTGACCGGGGTCAGGATGGCCAACCCGTGGCTGCTGTTTCTGCTTCCGCTGGGAGGGGCACTGGTCAGCTATCTGTATTCTAAGTACGGAGGCAGCAGTTCAAAAGGGAATAATCTGATTCTGGAACAGATTCAGACAGACAGCGAAGCCGTACCGCTGAGAATGGCACCGCTCGTATTATTCGGAACATTGGTTACCCATCTGTTCGGCGGATCGGCAGGCCGTGAGGGAACGGCCGTACAAATGGGCGGAAGCCTGGCAGAGTGGTTTGGACGGATGCTCAGAGTAAAGCCCGTTGACCGCAGAATTCTGCTTATATGCGGGATCAGCGGGGGATTCGGCTCCATTTTTGGAACGCCTTTAGCCGGAACCGTGTTCGGACTGGAGGTGCTTGCCATCGGGCTGATCAGCCATGAAGCGCTCATTCCCGCTTTTGTAGCCAGCTTTGTCGGCAACCTTACTGCAGCTTCTTTCTGGGGCATTACCCATGTGCATTATCCGATAGGGGAGATTCCGGCACTTACTATGCCTGTACTGCTAAAGGTTGTGCTGGCTTCCGTTCTCTTCGGGCTGACAAGTACACTGTTTAGTGAGCTGACGCATGCGCTGAAACGCAGTTATACCCGGCTGTTCCGTAATCCGGTGCTAAAAAGCGCCGTGGGCGGTGTAGTGGTCATTGTTCTTGTATATGTACTGGGAACGAGGGATTACCTCGGGCTGGGGCTGCCGCTGATAGAGTCTTCCTTTACCGGAGAGGTCACACCGTTTGCCTTTCTGGGCAAGCTGGTGTTCACTTCGCTTACGCTTGGAGCCGGCTTTCAGGGCGGGGAGGTTACCCCGTTGTTTGCCATTGGTGCTACTTTAGGGCATGCGTTAGCAGAAATGCTGCAGCTATATGCTCCTTTCCTGGCCGGACTCGGATTTATCGCAGTGTTCTGTGGTGCTGCCAATACGCCGGTTGCCTGTTTCTTGATGGGGATAGAATTATTCGGGGGAGAAGGGGCGGTGTACTTTTTTATCGCGTGTCTGGTCAGCTATTTATTTTCCGGACACAGCGGGATATATACCTCACAGCAGATCGGCATCTCGAAGAGCCGGTTCAGAGCCTTCCCGCAGGGAACAACACTGGGTACAGCCAGGCAGCCCAAAAAGAAAAAAGACGGAACGCTTTAAGCCTGATAGAGTTTACGTTCTTCTTACCTGTACCTGACACTCAGCGAACAAACCGGTGGTAAACTTAGCCTATCCCCGAAAGTATGTAATGTTCGTTCATGTCCCTCTTGAAACCCTGCCGGTTGCCGGCGGGGTCTTTTTTGTGGTCCGCTGAGGGTTGGGGAGATACCGGATTAAGATGGAGGAAGATGATGATGAAGATGTGAGCGGGAGGAATGAAGGGATGCGGATTATAATCTTTTGTAGCGCTTAACGGTCCAGAACGGCAGGGTTAATAATCCTTTGTCCGTTTTGAACTCAAAGGAGTTTGCCGAATAGCCCTTTTCACCTGTGCCTCTATACGTTTCACCGCTGATCAGATGGATCTCGAGCAGAGCTCCCTCAGTGATCGCTTGTTGAAGTTTTGAAGTTTTCAAAATATGGTCTCCTCTTACTGTGTGCTAATTAAAATACTATGTGCTTTATTAAACCAACTGTGTGCTGTTTACACGTAAAATACGATATTTGACAAAGTTGTAATCATTCACAGGCAGGGCGAATTTGCGGGCATCGAACCACCATATGACCCGGAAGTCATACCACCTTCTTATGTAGTGTAGGGCATAATGCGAAAAAAGGGAAACTCTACAGAAGAGCACCATTAAAAATTAAAGTTTTCAGGCTTCCTTAATAAGCTCCGGATAGTCATTTCGTACGTTGCCTACAGCTGCTGATACCGGATAAGCGCGCATCTGTGAACTATCATAAGGCTGGAGCAGCCGGAGCAGAGACGGGATATCCTCGTTGCTGCGGTCGAGCCACTGTGTCTCGGCTTCAGGGGTAAGGATCACGGGCATCCGGTTATGAATGTCTGCCATGAGGCTGTTTGGCTCTGTGGTAATGATTGTGCAAGTACTCAGCCTGTTTCCTTCCTCATCAACCCGGATATCATACAATCCGGCCAGTGAAAAAATCCGGCGTTCAGGCAGCACGATCCGCATCGGCTGCTTACCGTCCGGCCCCTGCTTCCATTCATAAAAGCCGTCTGCAGGAATGATACAGCGCCGCGAACGGATGAGCCCCTTAAAGGAGGCTTTCTCCAGCAGCGTTTCAGCGCGGGCATTAATCCTTGTGCTGCCGCCCTTGTCATCCCTGGACCAGGAGGGGACCAGCCCCCAGCGCAGCTCACCCAGCCGGTTGCGTGTCCCGTCATGGATGACTGCCGGAATCTGCTGCACCGGAGCAGCATTATACTTGGGGGTGTAGTTAACCAGCGGTGTACCCTCTATAAAATACCTCAGCATTAATTCGTCTAAGGTTACAGTGATCGTATATCTTCCGCACATGCTCAAGGCACCTCCTGTATTTACGCCGAAACTATTTGTTATTATAATTCATGCTGCGGACATACGTGAAGTTAAGGGAGGGAATACGTCATATGATTCTTGTGAGCTCCTGTCTGGCAGGAATGAAGGTAAGGTATAATGGAACGGATTGTCTGGAAAACAGTCTGAAGGAGCTGCTTGACAGCGGCCGGGCGGTTGCGGTTTGTCCGGAGCTGCTGGGCGGATTCTCTACACCGCGGGAACCGGCGGAAATTAGCGGCGGGACCGGTGCGGATGTGCTCGACGGTAACGCCAGAGTGATAGACCGGTCAGGGAATGATGTCACCGGGATGTATCTGGAGGGTGCACGCATCACGCTGGAAACAGCCCGCAAATGCAGCGCCTCTATTGTAGTCCTTAAGCAAAATAGCCCGTCCTGCGGCAGTACATTGATCTATAACGGAGACTTTGCGGGCGTAAAAATTGCCGGTGAAGGTGTTACGGCCGCCCTGCTGCGCAGAAACGGAATCCGGGTTATCTCCGAGCAGGAGCTGCCTGAAAGGCTCGAAGAGCTGCTGCAGCTGTGAACTGAAGAAGGAGCAGGGAGGGTGTGAGATCCTGCCTGCTGCAGACTTTTACATTATAAAATGGACGAAACGGCATCATTCTATTCAGCAGGGCGGCACTGCAGATCCAAAAGCATGAAGCATGGCTGTCCGCCTGCTGCAAATGTTACAACATTGTGTTCTTTGACGGGTGGTAATAGACAGCATTCAGCAGTATAATCGAGAAGCCTTAAGAAATCCTGAATTTTAATCTCAAGAAGCGGAGAAACAAATATGAAATCCATCTATTTGGACCATGCCGCCTCAACCCCGGTTCATCCGGAGGTGGCCAAGGTCATATACCATATACTGACTGAAGAATACGGCAACGCGTCCAGCGTGCATCATTCCGGACGGTCTGCCAAAAGAATTGTTAACGGCGCGCGCGATGCCATCGCGGGCTTTTTGGGCTGTGCGCCGGATGAGTGGGTGTTTACCAGCGGCGCACAGAAAGCGACAACCTGGCGCTGCTGGGGGCTGCTGCCGCTACTGTGCACAAAGGTAAACATATCATTACTACTGCGATTGAACATCATGCGGTCCTGCATACCTGCGAGGAACTGGAGCGGCAGGGCTATTCCATCACCTATCTCCCGGCAGATTCCACAGGAAGGGTGTCTGTTTCGGATGTTGAGGCAGCCCTAAGGGATGACACGGTACTAATTAGTGTGATGTTTGCCAATAATGAGGTTGGGACGGTTCAGCCGGTTGAGGAAATCGGCAGGCTGGCAGCGGAACGTGGAGTCCTGTTCCACGTTGATGCTGTACAAGCCCTCGGCATGGTGCCGATTACGCTGCGGGAGCTGCCGGTGGATTATATGAGCTTCAGCGCACACAAAATCAACGGGCCGCAGGGCATCGGCGGACTCTATATCCGCCGCGGGGCCCCGCTGCATCCGAGGCAGCACGGCGGCCTTCAGGAGCGTGGCAGACGGGCCGGAACAGAGAGTCTGGCCGGTGCGGCCGGATTTGCCAAGGCGGTAGAGCTCGCAGCAAAGGGGCTGGAGCAGCGGCGGGAGCATGCCCTGGAGCTGCGCGGAGCGCTGCTGGCAGAGCTTGAAAGCCGTGTAGGGCAAGAGGGATATGCCGTCAACGGCAATCCGCAGCATTTTTTGCCAAGCATTCTGAATGTCAGCTTCCCCGGAGCGGGTACAGATGTGATGCTGATGAATCTGGATATGGAGCGGATTGCCGCCGCAAGCGGCTCGGCCTGCACCTCCGGATCACTGGAAATCTCACATGTGCTGCAGGCAATGAAGCTTCCGTCAGAACTTTTGCGCTCGGCGATTCGATTTAGTACTGGTTTGGGTAATACTAAGGAAGAAATGGAGTACGTTGCCCAAAAAGTTGAAACCATTCTGAAACGGCTGCGTAAATAGGGCTAAGGTTTGCTTTAGCTCTTCGCTGTTTTGGTACATAAGAGGAGGCCTTGGCAGTGAAACTTCAGGATTTGATTGGCCTCACTGTATATGAAGTTGAGGAGGGTACCGAGGTCGGCAAGCTTGTCGATTGTGTTCTCGATTCAAACTGGAATATTACGGGTATTGAACTGGAAAGCAAAACTTTTTTTTCCAGTCATGTGAAAGTTGTGGCATGGGAAGATATTGTCGCATATGGCGAAGATGCTATCATGATTCGCAATAAAGAGTCGATTGTTAAGGCCGACACTGACCATATACCATATACTTTTCTTTTGGGAAAGAACAAACTGAAGGATCTTCAGGTGTTGACGACATCAGGAAGTAACCTGGGACGAATATCGGATGTTTATTTTGACCAAAAGTTGGGAAACACAATAGTAGCGCTGGAAATCAGTGACGGGCTTGTAACGGATTTGATCGAAGGCCGTAAATGGCTGCCTTGTTCTGAAGAGATGTCCATTGGGGAGAATGCCGTACTGGTTCCCGCGATGAGCGAAGAACGGCTACAGAAAGCCATTAATATTGTTAACGGATAGGTGGAATGTATTATATGAAGTGTCCAAACTGCAACTCCAAGGATATCGGCAAGATCGGTTCACACCAGTTCTATTGCTGGGGCTGTTTTATTGAATTAACGGTCAATGGTGAAAAAATGTCGGTTTATCAGGTTGAAGAAGACGGCACGCTCAGCTCGCTTGACGATCTGTTCTCAGGCGAAGAAATTGCTCAGGATTTCCCGCAAATCCACGCATCCTCTTGAAAATTTCAATAGTATAATGTACGTTTGGAATAGTTGAACAGATGTACCGGACCCTATTTCCGGACGGCCACTACGGCCGCCCGGAAATA
>NZ_LRAC01000159.1 GCF_001517085.1 Paenibacillus sp. DMB5 | reverse complement strand
TTCTAGCTGCGAAAGTTGAGTCATAATATTGCTAATTAAAAGAATTTTTATATTTTGTCGAATCATCTCTAAACTTTGTCGAATAATATGTCGATAAATATCAAAAGATGTAGAAATAAATTTGACAGGGAAGAAATAGCACTTTACAATGCAAATATGAGCGTAATCATTACTACTATTTAGAAGCCTTGATAGCTTTTAACACAAATGATTATATAAAGTGCTTATTTCAAGGGAGGATGCATAATAATGAAAGCAACTGGTATTGTGAGAAAAGTTGATGAACTGGGACGTATTGTAATTCCGATTGAACTGCGCAGAACAATGGGAATCGACATAAAAGACCCGCTTGAAATCTTTGTTGACGGAGAAAAAATCATTCTTAGAAAATACGAGCCTACCTGCATCTTCTCCGGAAGCGCAGAGAACCTGATCAACTTCAGAGGCAAAATGGTCAGCAAGGATGTCCTTGACGAGCTGATCGCCAGCTTTGACCGGATCTAATCATTTATTTTTAAGTTGAGATTTCAGTTGGACAGGAGGACCGGAGTGCAGACACTTTAACAGTGAACGCTCCGGTCTTTTTAATGCCCGGGTCCCTGTTGCGTAGACAATGTGTGCTGCAATCCTATATCATTAAGGCGTGCAGAACAACATGAAGGGAAGGGTCGCTTTGATGACGAAGCTGAAGAAACCGGAAGCGATTGTTTTTGATATGGACGGAACGCTGTTCCAGACGGAAAGCCTGTTATTGCCTGCTTACCATAAAATGTTCGATATCCTTCGCGCGGAAGGGCTGTATGCGGGTCCCACGCCTCCGGAGGAGCGCATTCTGGGCAGTCTGGGTATGCTTCTTGCGCAGATCTGGAAGAATGTGATGCCGGAAGCGGATGAAGCGGTGCACCGCAGAGCGGATGAGCTGCTGCTGCAGCTGGAGATTGAAGGGCTGGAGGCAGGCGGAACCCTGCTCTATCCGGGGGTAGTGGAGACGCTGCGCGCGCTGCGTGAACGGGGAGTCAGATTGTTTGTCGCCAGCAACGGACTGGCCGATTACATACACAGCATTGTAGTTGTGCATGAGCTGAAGGATTTGTTCGAAGGGCTCTACAGCGCAGGCGGCCAGGGAACGGCGACGAAGACAGAGCTGCTGGGTCTGCTGCTGAAAGACAACGGGGTAAGCAGCGCCTGGATGGTCGCGACCGCTCTTCCGATGTGGAAGCAGGCAAAGGCAACGGGCAGACCGTGATCGGCTGCGGCTATGCCGGGTTCGGCCGCCAGGAGGAGCTGAAGGGCTCGGATGTTATTATTTCTTCGTTCGATGAACTGGTCGGACTGTACGATAGTGCTGATTAATTCACGGGACAGCTCCAGTACCAATAGATCAGCCTTCTTTCCGCAGTTAGCGGAGAGAGGGCTTTTTTTGACTGATGTGAAATAGAGTAAAGTTGTGTGAGAATTTAATTCAAAAAATAGGTTGATAACCTATCTAATTTATGATTTAATTCAATGTATCTCCGCAGAAACGGAATCCGTCCGGGTGTTCTTGGGTGCAAGACGGTAAGCCGTTTCTTCTTGCTGCTTGTGTAACTCTTTCTCCCGGAAGTGAATATAAATACTTGGCATGAGGTGACCCCCTTGATCAACTTGTCTGTTGTCGTACCCGTCTACAATGAAGAAGACCGGATTATAGAACTGTACCGGAGCATAACAGCTGCAGTTAAAGACAAGGCGGAAAGCTATGAAATCGTGATGGTTGATGATGGCAGCAGAGACCGGAGCGCTGCTATTCTCGATGAGCTGGCCGCAGGGGACAAGGCGGTTAAGGTGATCCATTTCGAGCGTCACTGCGGTGAGACGGCAGCGGTCTCGGCAGGACTGAAGCAGTCCGGCGGTGAGCTGATTGTGCTGATGGACGGCGGGCTGCAGGGCGAGCCGCGGGATATTGTCCGGCTGATGCCGTTTATCAACAAGGTGGATTTCGTAAACGGGCGGCGGACGGAAGCCAAGGCTTCCCAGCTAACCAGGATTCCTGCCCGGCTAGGCAACCGGCTCCGCAACTGGCTTACCGGAGAACAGATCCGCGATTCGGAATCCCCGCTCAAGCTGATGACGCGTGAGGTGGCGGACAGCTTTCATTTATACAACGGGATGCACCGCTATCTGCCGACACTGGCGCGGATGAACGGCTTCTCTGTCATTGAGGTCTCTGTTACCTATCGCAAACGAAAACGCAGCCGCTTCAAGCGTCCGCCCGGCAAACAGCTTGTTACCGGACTTTTGGATGTAGTGGTCATTTGTATGCTGAAACGCAGAGTTGTCCGTTACCGTATCAGATCCTCCCCAAATCTGAGGTAGACATATAAAGTGGATCATCGGGCTGGTGACGAATGCTGCTGTCAAAATTTGAAATAAAAATGATTTTTTTCTGAAAATCTAGGGGGAGTCAAAATGAATCAAAATTCTGCGATAAAACGCTTGTTCAGCAGACCAATCATACTATTCAGCATTGTGCTGCTGATTAAAAGTGCCGTAGCCTGGTTTGTCGTCTTCAGCGGGGGACCGAGCTGGAGCATGGCGTTTACAGAGATTCCTTTTTTTCTGATTGTGTTCAGTCTGATTGAATGGCTGGCCTCCAAACGGAAAATTCTTTATTACATGATTGCGAACCTGCTGATTACCATTATCTATTTTGCCGTGCTGATGTATTACAAGTATTACGGGGTAATTGCCACCTACCATGCGCTGCAGCAGGCGGATAAAGTGACCAAGGTCGGGGAAAGCACGTATTCGCTGATTACACCGTATTATCTGTTTATTTTTGTCGATATCGTCTTCTTCCTGTTCTTTATGTTCCGCCCTAAATATATTGCCAAGTGGAAGGAACGGGGGGCAATCCGGATGAGCCGGCCCGCGCTGCTGTTGCTGTCTGCGGTTTCTTTTGGCCTGTGTGTCTTTAACATCTGGCCTAACCATGCAAGCATGAACGAGATTAAAAAGGCGGAGAGCATGGGGATTCTGAACTACGAGCTGTACACGCTGTTTGCCGACACGACCGAGGATGAGGAGCTGATTGCCCCTCAGGACATCACGCAGCAGGCGGTGAATGAGGTAAAGGGGATCACGGAGCCGGGTGCGCCGCTCTATTTCGGGGCCGACAAAGGCCGGAATCTGATTGTGGTGCAGATGGAGTCGTTCCAGAATTTCCTGATCGGGCTGAGCATTGACGGGCAGGAAATTACACCTAACCTCAACAGGCTGGTACGCGAAAATACGTACTTCAACAACTTTTACACCAATGCGGGGCAGGGGACAACCTCGGATGCCGAGTTTGCGGTAAATACCTCTTTTTATGTGCCTAAGAACGAACCGGCAACCTCTTCCGACTATATGAGAAAAGCGGTACCGAGCCTGCCGAAGCTGCTTGGCGTCAACGGTTATGCTACAGCGACGTTCCATACGAACAGCGTGGAATTCTGGAACCGTACCGCCCTGTACAAAGCGATCGGTTTTGACAAGTATTATGATCAGGCCTTTTACGGGGATGACGATCACATTGCCTTCGGTTCTTCAGATGAGGTGCTGTTTGCGAAGACAGTACCCGAACTGGTCAAAATGGATGCCGGAGACCAGCCGTTCTATGCGATGGTGATCTCCATGAGTGCGCATCATCCTTACAGGATTCCTGAGGGGAAATACAAAATGGTGCTGCCTGACCGTTACAAGGGAACGCTGCTCGGTGATTATATCCAGGCCCAGAATTATGCCGATTATGCCATGGGGCAGTTTCTGGAGGAGCTGAAGGCAAGCGGCCTGTGGGATGACAGCCTTGTTGTCTTCTACGGGGATCACCAGGGGGTACCGATGTATACGCTGGACAGCGGGGAGAAGGAGCTGATTAACAGGCTGGTCGGTCATGACTACGGCTACACGGATATGTTCAACATTCCGTTCATTGTCCATTCGCCAAGCGGCGGCCTGCCTGCTGTCATGAGCGGAACGGGCGGCCAGGTCGATATTCTGCCGACAGTTGCTAATCTGCTGGGTGTTTCCGTAGCGGGGCAGCTGCATTTTGGCGAAGACTTGTTCAATCAGGCCAGTAATCTGCTGCCGGTGCGGCATTTCCTGCCGACGGGTTCCTTCATTAATAACCAGAGCATTTACGTTACTGGTGACGGCTATGCTGACGGAACCAACTACAGCCTGCTGGATAACTCCAGCCTGCCCGGCGGCTCGACGGAAGCACAGTTCACCGCAGTCCAGCGTCTGCTGAGGCTGTCGAACAGCTACCTGCTGCAGCTGCCGGACCGGGCGGATCAGACGGATCAGACGGAGTAATAACAGTGGCTAGTGTAACCGGACTAATAAGTTTAGAGTAGACTGAGCACCAAGTGTGGGTGAGGACCTGCGCTTGGTGTTTTTTTGTTTTTAGAGGAGGCGCCTTTGAATTGGCGCGAAACGGGCGGACGCCTAGTCCAAATTAGAGTAGTCCGGCTGTCCGTTCAGCTGCTCGAAGTAGGCGTGGACTTCGTCCAGCAGCTCGATGAGCTGAGCACTTTTATCCTCACCCAGATGCTCAATCATACCTTTGAACGTCTCACGGATTTTGGCAATAGCCTGGTCGGCGAGCTGCTCGCCCTGCTCCGTCAATTGGATCGCGCTGATCCTGCGGTCCTGGGAGTCGCTGGTACGCACGGCCAGTCCCTGGCTGAGCAGGCTGTTCACCATTTGTGTGATGGTGGGAGAGGTTACACGCAGCAGTTTGCTGACTTCCGAGACGGTAAGCGTATCCTTTCCGGTTCTTTTTTTGCCCATGCGAATCGTAATCAGTACCCTGATTTCACTCGGCTTTAGCCCGAACATTGTCGTCTTTTGCCAGTTAAGCCGGGAAAATTGCTGAAAAGCCCCCATAAGGCCGTCCACTTTGTTATACCTGTCTTCGTTCATTATTACACCCCGTAAGCATATTTACCTATAATTATAGCCCAAATTCAGTTCTTATCAAATTTTTCTCTGCCTGAGGATGTAATTAAACCTTACAAAAGACTAGAAAAATCTTGAGGCAATCTGTATATTAAGTTAAGAAACTTTACTAATTATAAGCTTCAGGGGAATGCGAGAGAGTATAAGGCAAATCATGAGAGTTGAGGGCGAACGATGAACATGTCATCTGCAGGAACGCCGAAAGCGATGCGCAATATGAATGAAATGCTGATTCTGAACCGGATTATTGCCGGCGGGCCGCAATCCAGGGCGGATCTCAGCCGTGAAACGGGACTGAGCAAGCCGACCATATCCTCGGCGGTGACCCAATTAATCGGACGCGGACTGGTCAGAGAAACAGGACGGGCGGAGAACGCCCAGGGCCGCAAGGCCACTCTGCTTGAATTTAACCGGAAATGCTATTATGCCATCGGCGCGGACCTGGGGGCGACCCGGATCAGGATGGCTCTGGCGGATATGGGCGGAGAGATTTGCCATTACAAGCTGCTGGTTATGCCGGCAGAGAATCTGTCTGAGCCGGATTTTCAGGACTTTCTAATACGGGGTCTTGAAGAGCTTCTTGCCGAAGCCGGACTGAACTGGGAGCACATCCAGGCAGCGGCCTTCGGAATTCCCGGCGTTGTTGATCCTGCCGACGGCAGGGTGTCCGAGCTTGTATTGCCGCTGCAGGGCCGCGAAGCTGCGCTGCAGCTGGCGAATCTGACACAGCTGTTACCGGTGCCCGTGGTCACCGAGAATGACGTCAATCTGGCCGCTTTGGCTGAATATACCCTGTCCGGAGCGGAAAAAAACCGTTCCCTGCTGTACTTCTCCATCGGAGAAGGAACAGGGGGCGGGCTGATTATCGGCGGGGAGATTTACCGCGGGCTGGGCGGCGGTGCCGGTGAATTAGCCAATGTGGTGCTTAGCGCGGGCAGGCTGGAGGATATTCTGTCCGCAGGCGGACTGAAGCAGCTAGCTTCCCGTATGGCCGCCGCACAGCAGAATGCAGAGGCAGATTCTTTGCTTGCAGAGCCGGGAGTATCTGCAGAGCAGATATTTAATGAAGCCCGAAGCGGCAATGTTCTCGCACAATCCATTCTGGATGCATACTGCCGCCTGCTGGCAGAAGCGCTTGGCAGTATTTGTGCAGTAATCGCTCCTGACCGGATAGTGCTGGGAGGCGGGATCGGCGGAAATGGCGATCAGCTGCTGCACAGGCTGGAAGCGGAGCTGGCGCAGCTGCAGCGCAAGCCGCAGCTGTCCGTATCCGGCCGCGGGGATAAGGATGTTGTACTCGGTGCGATAGAGATTGCCCTACAGGCTGCTTTTCGCCGTATTCGCGGACAGTAAGCCGGAATAAAAAACATAACATGCGGAGGAATTCATAATGAAGCTATTCAGCGCAGGAATCGATGTCGGCGGAACCAAAACCCTGCTCTGCCTGACAGACGAGCAGGGCAATATCCTGGAGGAGCATAAGCTGGAGACACAGCTGAGCCGTGATCCCGAAAAGTTCTTTAGCTGGTTATTCGATGAACTGAAGCAGAGCTGCCTCCGAAACGGCGATACACTATCATCGCTCAAGGGAGTAGGTATCGGCTTTCCGGGAGTAATGAATGAACGTACAGGGACACTTACCAGTGCTCCGGCGCTGAATTGGCCTGCTGTTGATATTCGTCCGCTTATTGCTGCCCGTTATCCGGGGGCTGTCGTGCTCGACAACGATGTCAATATGGCAGCACTGGGCGAGCATGCGGCCGGAGCGGCTGCCGGCTCCGGGCATTTCATCATGATTACGGTTGGAACCGGAGTCGGAAGCGCCCTGTTCCTGGACGGGCGGCTGTACCGGGGAGCCGGCTTCGCCGCCGGCGAGATCGGCTATCTCATTGTTAAGCCGGGCGAGTACACTGCGGCAGCTGATCCGGAGTACAGCGAGTTCGGCCCGTTTGAAATGGAGGCGTCCGGTACAGGGATCGGAGCAAAAGCAGCGGATTATCTGAACAGCAGCGGCCGCCCGTCTTTAATCCGCGAACTGGCGCAGGGCGGACCGGTCCGGGCCGAGCATGTATTTGCAGCCGCCCGGCGTGAGGATGAAGCGGCATTGCAGCTTTTGGATCAGGCATACGAGCATATGGCGGCAGTTATCAAGAATATAGTACTCACGCTCGATCTGGAGCTCGTCATTCTCGGCGGCGGAGTGGTGGAGAAGAATCCGGGATATATAGACGAAATCGTCAAGCGTGTCAGCCGCTATTCCCCGCATCAGCCGCCGGCAATCAGACAGGCGGTGCTCGGCAACCGCGCTGGGGCAATCGGAGCTGCCGCGGCTGTAAGAAGCAGGATCACTACAGGTAATTAAATAGAAACGAGGGTTAGATCATGAAACGTGAACTGGGCATAACAAGATTTTCGGTCAAGAGCAAGGAGTCCGAGGTGCTGCTGAAAATGCGCGGGCTCTACCTGTTCACGGGTCTGGCGGGGGGAAGCTTCAATCCGTACGTCACTTCTCTGCTGGTTCATCAAGGCATGAGCAGCCAGACAATCGGGGTTATGATGGCCTTCGGCACCCTGCTGGCGATTCTGTTCCAGCCCTTGTGGGGGATTCTGGTAGACCGCTATCAGCGGACAAGGCTGGTGCTCATGCTCACCTTGATTATTCCCGGAACCATCGTTTATTTTTATAATTTGAGATGGCTGATGGTTATTGTACTGGTATACAGCCTGTACACTATATTTCAGAGTACACAGACGCCGATTGCCGACTCCTATGCGGTAAGGGCAGCCCAGGCGGCAGGAACCTCCTTCGGTACCATCCGGCTGTTCGGCAGTGTCGGGACGGCGCTGGGCGGATATTTTGGCGGAATGTATCTCAATTGGCTGGGAGTAACCGAGCTCTGGATACCGTTTCTGATCTTTAACCTGCTCGCGCTTACGCTGGTAATCACTATTCCTACTAGTGTTGAGCGGAGAAGCACTAGTAGGACCTTCTCACAGGGAATCAGACAGCTGCTGGGCAACAAGGTGTTTCTGCTGTTTCTGGCCGGCTGCTTTCTGGTCAACCAGACCCTGACTGCGTTCAATTCCTTTTTTGTGCTGACCTTTCAGATGGCCGGGGGCAGCTTCTCGTGGTCGGGCATTGCGCTGCTGATTGCTTCCATTACCAGTGTCCCGGCGATGCTGGCAGCATCCAGGGTGCTGAATAAATACGGCTATGAAAAAACGCTGATGCTCGCTTCCGTTGCCTACATGCTCCGCTGGGCCATCCAATGGCTCATTCCGGTTCCCGGTGTTATGATAGGAGTCCAGGCGCTGCACGGTCTTTCCTTTGGCTTCTTCTATATCGCTGCAGTGGAATATGTGGCTTCTATAACAGGCAAGGAGCTGCAGGCCACTGGACAAAGCCTGTTCAATATGGTGTTTGTAGGCCTTGGCGGTATTGCCGGGAATCTGCTGAACGGCTATTTGCTGGAGACAGGCGGTCCCGGGCTGATGTACTTTGCCTGCACGGTCAGCGCTGCGGCCGGCGCTTTACTGCTATACAGGGTTAAGGCTGTCTCGCGTTAAAGTTAATCATTTCTAAAAAAGGGAGGGAAGAGCGATGAAACGCAGTTGGTACAGTCGGATGCTATTTTCATACTTCCCTGTCTTTCTTCTTGTCGTGTCAGTGCTTATTTTTCTGGCCTTTATGATCATTACAGAGCTCTCCCGCAGCGAGACGCAAAAAGCCAATTACATCTCAACCAGCTACATTGCAGATACCGTGGAACGGACATTAAGTGATGTCCAGCTCAGTGTGCTGGATGAGATCGAAAATAACTACTCCTACAACGATTTTTTTGATAAGTCCGGTGCAGCCTACCCTGGTGACAGCTCCTACGAAATTGTCCAGAGCATGAACCGTCTGGTTGAACGCATCAGCCTGATCGACTCGATCTATATTTACCGCAGCAAGGACAGGCAGGTTCTCAGCCAAAGCGGCTACGTGGACATGGATTTAACGCATGAGGCGGCATATATTGATCAGATTTCACAGCAGCAGGTGCAGACCGGTTGGAGTCCGGTGCGGATGTACCAGCCAAGAAATGTCAAGGCTGAATATCCGGTGGTCAGTCTGGCAAGAAGGCTTCCGATTCCCCTGGGCTCAGACGGTTACATCGTCATCAATATCAGCGTATACCGTCTGGAGCGTCTGGTGGACAGTTTAACGAACGGCGAGCTTTCTTTTGTCCGGATAAAAGATTCCGCAGGCACCCTGTTGTATGATTCATTGCAGACGTCAGGTGAGGACAATATCCGCAAGCTATCCACGATCCGGGCCGACAGCCTGGGCTGGACCTTTGAGAGCGGACTGCGGGCAGGCCGGCTGTTCGACTGGATTTCGGTCATATCCTATGTCTGGATTGTGATCGGACTCGTGACGATTACCCTGGGAGTGCTGTATATCATTTATATCACCCGCCGCAACTACCGGCCGATCCAGCAGCTGATGGTACGGATTCAGGCGCTGCAGCCCCAGGGCAATGAGCCTGCAGCCGCTAACCCGGATGAGCTGGCCCTGATGCATACCGCCCTTGACAGTCTGGTGCAGCTTACAACCGACTATGAGCGGGAACGTTATGAAAATCTGCTGATCCGGCGCAGACAGCTGTTTCTGGACATCATCAGCGGTGAACGCCTGAAGGATGTGCCTGAAAGACTAACAGCGCTTGATCCTTTCGAGGGTAAAAGGGAGTTTGACGGCTTTGTTGTATTTGCAGCAGAGCTGAATGCGGGAGATGAGTTAAAGATTCTTTCCCGGCAGGAGCAGAATCTGCTTAAATTCGCCCTGACGAGTGTAATCAGCGACCTGATGGCCGAGAAACAGCTTCAGGCATGGTCGGAATGGGTAAGCGGACAACGGCTTGCTGTGCTGATCGGCCTCCGGCACCGTCCTTCAGATGATAATTCTCAAGCGCTGCTTGAGCTGGCCAGGGGCTGCCACAGCTGGATTCTGGAGAATCTGCGCCTCTCCCTTACCTTTGGTGTCGGTCACACAGTTGACCGCCTGCAGGATATTCACCTGTCCTATACAGCTGCTGCCGGTGTACTCAGCCACAGGCTGGCGCTTGGAACAGAGATTGCTGCGGTTCATATGGACCGGCAGGAGGAGCCCGGGCTGCAGAGTTATAAGTATTTCGGGAATTTCACCCGGCTTGTCCGGGAATTCCGGCTATCCGGGGAGAATTGGCGGAGCAGGCTGGAGGAAATTTTTGCTTCCTTCCGTAAAGACCGCTTGAAGGATGAAGAGATTTACATGCTGCTGGAGGTCGTGCTGCAGGCACTGGAGCAGGAGCTTAAGGGCATCTCGGAATCACTGGACCGGCAGCTCGCGTTAACCGGCACCGGCGGTTTGCAGGAGCAGATCCGCAGGAGCACCGATCTCGAGGAGATCAAGGAGCTGTTAACGGGCTGGCTGAATGAAACCTACCATGTTTATGTTTCGGTGAATGAGCTCAAGAGCCACCGTGTCATGATCAAGGAGGTTAAGCATTACATAGAGGACAATTACGCCAATCCGGATCTCTCCTTAAACCATCTGAGCGAACGGTTCCAGATATCCGGCAAATATGCCAGCTATCTCTTTAAGGAAGAATTCAATATGAAATTTGTTGACTTCCTGGCAGAGCTGCGGGTAAGAAAGGCGAAGGAACTGCTGGACGGCACCCAAGACAGCATACAGGATATTGCTCTGCAGGTTGGTTATGCTAACGCTATTACCTTTGGCAGAGTCTTCAAGCGGGTTACCGGAATGACCCCCGGCGATCACCGGAAGCTGAATCATCAGCAGGCTGAATAGGAACACAATAAAGCGTAAATCCGGGAGTCATACGGCCGGCATTTACGCTTTTTTATCAGAAGTAGGTAGCATGCATATAACATGTATCGTTACCTATATGTTATATAAACTGAATTTTTTAATAGATTAACGTCTGAATTCCACTGGAAAACTGTATATATGTCATGAAAAAATGACGTAAAATTTGATTTTTTTCATGAAAAACCGCAAAGAAACATGTATATTGTGCAATTTTGAAAACGATGTGATAATTCATCCCATGATCAAGTCGAAAGCATAGCAGAGACAGAGACGACTGGATTAATACCAGAATTCGAAAGGGTAAGGTGAGGGAATATGGCAATCGGTCACAGCAAAGGAAAAGTGGCTCTTGGTCTATCGGCGGTTCTTGCTTCTTCAGTATTATTATCTGCGTGTTCGCAGAATAACAGTACCAGTGCAAGTGACGGCGGATCAGAACAGGCCGGAAGCTTAAAAATCGAAGTATTTGACCGCGGCAACGCACCGGCAGGACTTACGGCATCGGATAACTTTTTGACCGACTATGTTAAAGAAAGCTTTGGCCAGCCGAACAACATCGATGTTGAATTTGTCCCTATTCCCCGCTCGGAGGAAGTAACCAAGCTTAACGTATTAATGGCAAGCGGTACAGATGTCCCTGATATTGTGTTCACCTACGATTCCGGTACCTTCAATAAATATGCCGAGCAAGGCGGCTTAACGGATCTGACTCCGCTGCTGGATGAATACGGGCCGAACCTGAAAGCCTTCCTTGGTGAAGATACACTGAAATACGGCCAATATGAAGGCGTGCAATACAGCATACCGGCCAAACGCTCTACCGTTGGGAAATACGCCTCCTTTGTACGCCAGGATTGGCTGGATAAACTGGGGCTGCCGGTTCCAACGACAACTGAGGAGCTTTATAACACCCTGGTAGCTTTCAAAGAACAGGATCCGGGTGAAACCGGAGGTAAGGTTATTCCGCTCGGCATGACGATTGCCCCGGGCCAATATGAATCACTGATCTGGTCCTTCATCCAGCCGGTGACCGAGCAGGAGCGCTTCGAGCTGACCCAGACACTGAGCTCCAGAGATTATCCGATTCTGCTGCCGGGCTTCAAGGATGCAATCCAATATATGAACAAGCTGTATAACGAAGGGCTGATCAGCAAGGATTTTGCCCTCGATGAAAATAAGGAAACGCTGACGCAGAATATCGGTTCAGGCCTGGTAGGTGCTTTCAGTGAAGATAATGATAATATTTTTTACCCTGACGGCGCTTATGATGTGCTGCTGCAGAACCATCCGGATGCTGTCTTGACTGCAATCGATCCTTATACGAACAGTGAAGGCAAGCACGCCAAGCCGGTGGCTGCCCCGAACGGAATGTATATTATGGTTCCCAAATCCAGTGAACATGCGGTTGAAGCGATCAAATATCTCGACTGGATGGCCTCTGAGGACCATCTGATGTACATTCAGAACGGAATTGAAGGCGAGCATTACACCCTGGAAGACGGCGTGCCGGTTACTATTTCCGACATGTCTGCGGAATCCTCCAATAAGCTGATGGGCGGCGGGGATATCGGGATTATCGCTAACGGCCGGATTTTTGAGAGCCAGGAGAAGAACAATGAGGCTTTTATAAAGAGCTTCAAGGCACAATATCAGGACACGATCGCCAAATCACTGGAAATTTCGAACACCGATGCCATTGAGCCTGTGTATACCAGCCGTCCAATTGAAGCTGAAAGTAAATACGGCACCACGCTTAGCGAAAAAGTGAAGCAGCTGATTGTAAAATCGGCCATGGTGGCTCCTGCGGAATTTGATGCAACCTATGAAAGTATGCTGAAGGACTATATGGGAAGCGGCGGACAGGCGATTCTGGATGAACGCAAAGCTGCCTACAGCGAGCAGCAAAAGTAACAGATCTGATGGAGCGGTGCGGCTTGGGGCCGTGCTGCTCCCCTTACCATCCGAGGCACAGCAAAGGAGGAGCCGCCCATGGGGTACGCCCGATATTTCCGCAGAAACTGGCAGATGTACGCATTGCTGGTGCTGCCCATAACCTTTTTCATTATTTTTAAATATGGACCTATGTACGGTGTACAGATTGCTTTTAAGGATTTCAACTTTTTCAGGGGAATCGGCGGCAGTGAATGGATCGGACTGGACGGATTCCGCGAGGTTTTTGCCAATCATGATTTCTATTTAACCCTGCGCAATACGCTGATGCTGAACTTTCTCGATCTAATCGTATCTTTTCCGGCACCGTTAATTCTGGCGATCATGCTGTTCGAGCTTAAAGTGGCCTGGTTCAAAAAGCTGTCGCAGACCATTCTTTACATTCCGCATTTTATTTCCTGGGTAATCATCGGGGGAATCGTCTATCAATTGTTCGGCACACAGTCCGGTATGATCAACAATCTGCTGATGAGTCTTGGCTTCGATGCTGTTCCATTCCTATCTGATAAAAATTACTGGCTGATCACCTACCTGCTGACCGGGGTCTGGCAGAGTGCGGGCTGGGGGACGATTCTCTATCTGGCGGCGCTAACCGGCATCAATAAGGAATTGTTCGAAGCGGCTGAAGTGGACGGTGCCGGAAGGCTGAAGCGCATTCTCCACATTACCATTCCGGGGATTAAACCGACCATTGTTACGCTGCTCATCATCAACCTGGGGAATATGATTTCGATCGGCTTTGAACGTCCGTTTGTCATCGGCAACCTGGCTGTAAGAGAATACTCGGATGTGCTGAGCACCTTCGTATACCGGATCGGTCTGGAATCGGGACAGTATACGCTGGCTACAGTGGTCGGGCTGTTCCAGGCAGTGGTCGGACTGATCTTCCTGCTGGCGGCCAACTATATCTCCAAGAAGCTTACAGACGAGAGCATCCTATAACAACCTTTTGACAGGGAGTGTACATTATGAGTGAAAGAGCAGTTAACATAATGGGCGAAAGAGCGACTAACATAAGGAACAAAAGAGCGACTAACAATGTATTTGATGCGGTTATTATCGTCTGTCTGACTCTATCGGTGCTGGCATGTCTGATTCCGTTTATTCATATTCTGGCTGTATCCTTCAGCGGAACCGTGCCGATCGCATCGGGTAAAGTCACTTTGTTGCCCTTGGATTTCAATGTTGAGGCTTATAAAAAGGTGTTCAGTGATGCTGCAATGATCCGCTCGCTGGGCTTCACTGTATTTCTGACCGTGCTCTTTACGGTCCTCTGCATGATGATGACGGTTGCGGCCGGCTATGCGCTGTCCAAGAAGGACCTGAAGGGCCGTAAAATCTTTATGTTCATCATTGTTGTAACGATGTTCTTCAGCGGCGGTATTATTCCCGAATACATTCTTACGCGTGAATTGCACCTGCTTAATACGATCTGGGCACTTATTCTTCCGGGCTGATCAGCCCGTTCTATATGATCATTCTGATCTCTTTTCTCGCCGGTATTCCGGATGCACTGAAGGAGTCCGCAGAGATTGACGGCAGCAGCCAGTTCGGCACACTGCTCCGGATTATTTTGCCGCTGTCCATGCCGGTACTTGCCACCTTAAGCCTGTTCTATGCGGTCGGCCGGTGGAACGGATTCCAGGATACACTAATGTATATCACCAAGCCGGAGCTGTATCCGCTGCAGCTTAAGCTGTACCAGATGATCCAGAACAGCCAGGTGTCGGATCTGATGCGGATGGAAGGCAACGCTATCAGTACAGTAGTGCCGGAAAGCCTTAAGGCGGCGACAGTAATGTTCGCAACGGTGCCGATCCTGCTGGTGTATCCTTGGCTGCAAAAATATTTTGTGTCCGGTGTAATGACCGGGGCTGTTAAGGGATAAGGCGATGTAAGAGGGGCTTAAGGTGAGGGGAACTTCTGTTAACAATGAATATGAGGAGGTGTACCGGAGTGGAATTCACATCAAAAGAGCAATACTCCTTCTCGACCTGCTGGAATATCAGAAGGCATGAATCCGGTGACCGGATGATTGAGGAAATCCGTTCGCTGGGCTTCTCCCGAGTTGAACTGAACTACAATGTAACCCGTGAAATGCTGCAGACGATTGAGCCGCTGATTGAACGCGGGGAGATCGGCATTTCCAGTGTGCACAATACCTTCCCGCATGTATCCGATCCCGACTACGGTACGGATTCAGTCTTGCTTGGTTTTGAGGACGAGAAGCGGCGGAGCAGGGCGGTAGAGCTGCTGCTGCAATCAGCGGAATACGCTCACCGTTATGGGGCGGAGGCCGTTGTGGTACATCCCGGCGAGGTGCCTTTTGACCGGGATATTGACCATCAGCTTAAAGAGATTTACAACACACAAGGCCGGGAGTCCGCCGCGTATCAGCGGCTTTGGGCTGAAATGATTGAGCGCCGGGAAGCCTTGAGCGACGGCTATATTCAGCGTATTATAAACAGCCTCGATGACGTGTGCGAGCAATCGGCGAGACGCGGGTACAAAATAAAATTCGGGATTGAGACCCGTTCGCGCTGCAATCAGATGCCGACACTGGAGGAGGCCAGGACCATTATCTCTAGCATGAAGGGAGCGCCGGTCGGCCTGTGGTATGACATCGGCCACGGCATGATGATGGGACGGATGGGGCTTTATGACAATGTGAACGAAGCGAATGCAATGATAGAAGATATTGTAGGCGTCCATATACATGAAACGATTGGACTGTCGGATCACTGGTGTCCATATGTGCACAGCGGGGATGCGGAAGGCTTCGATTCCTTCCTCGATATTATCGCCCAGGCTCCGGTCAAGGTGTATGAACTGAAAGCGGCCTGCACCCCGGCGGATATTGAACAGAGTCATCAGATGCTTGTTTCAAAGATAGCCCGGCGCACCGGGGGACGGCTTGCGCGGACAGTTGGAGGGGAATGACAAATGTTCAAAAAGATAACGGCTATAAATGACAAGTGGACACAGGAGTCGCTGACAATGCAAATAGCTGACCGGGATAACCGCTACTTCGGAGGCGTGCGTGATCCGCTAAGCGGTGTAGCCTGGCCGAATCATACCGGCACCGCCCAGTACATTGCGGCCTGGGCTGCCGCACTCTGCAATCCGCAGTCTCAGTATTACCGGGATCCGGCCCTGCTTCAGCAGCTGCACCAGGCGATGGATTTCATGCTGCGGTTCCAGCATGAGGACGGCACGATATCTCCGGGCTGGACCAACTACCATTCACCGCCGGACACGGCCTTTGTGGTAGTGGGGTTAGCTAATATCTATACACTGCTGGAACAGCAGGCCTGGGAGCCTGCCGGCACAGTACAGAACATGCTTAACATGTTTCTGCGGCAGACCTTTCCGGCGATGCTGACCGGCGGAGTACATACACCCAATCACCGCTGGGTGCTGACCGCTGCACTCGGTTCCCTGTACCGGATTTTCGGACAGGAAGAGTTGAAGCAGAGAGCGGAGGAATGGCTGCAGGAGGGGATGGACATCACCCCGGACGGAGAGTGGACGGAGCGGAGCAACGGGATCTACAACACGGTCAGTGACATCATGCTCTATTATGCCGCCCAGGATTTGAACCGGCCTGAGCTGCTTGAGCCCGTCCGCTGGAATTTGCGGATGATGAAATATCTTGTCCACCCCGACGGGGAAGTAGTGACTGATTACTCGGGACGCCAGGATTTCGGCAGTGTCTTCTCGCTGGCAGACTACTATCTGTGTTATAAGCTGATGGCTGAACTTGACGGGGATGCCGAGTTTGCTGCACTGGCCGAGCTGGCGGGCCGCGCTGTTACTCACCCCGGTTCGCTGCCGAATCAGATCATGCTTGGCTTCCTGCTGTACCCGCAGCTGCACTCACCTGCGGTGCAACCGGGAGAGCTGCCTGACCGGTACCGCAAGGTAATTAACGGTGCATTTAACCGCCGGGAACTATTGGACCGGATGGGACATGCCGGCTACGGCGGCCCTGTCCGCCATAGCAAGCAGCATACCGAGTTCGGGGCTCCGGTAGCCCGGGTCCGCAGCGGCTCCACAAGTGTGAGCGTGATGACCGAGGCTTCTTCCCTGTTCTCCCTGCGTCACGGCAAGGCGCGGCTGCTCGGGGTTCAGCTGGCTTCCAGCTTTGAGCCGGGGCTGATCACAATGGATTCTCTGGTGGAGACCGAGGCAGGCTTCCAGTTGGAGTCCACCGGGGAGAAGGGCTATTACGGCACGATTCCCGCAGACAAGCTGCCGCCGCTTTCAGGGCTGCCCACCAGTCCGTGGTATCTGCTGCCGCACGGCGAAAGGCCGCTTACCCATTCCCAGGTAAATAAAGTCTCCGTTAAGGTGAGCGAGCATAGCGGAGGCTGGGATCTGCATTTCACATCGCCGTCACTGGCGGATGTGCTGACCCAGATCGTACTGCTCTTCGGCAGTGAAGGCACCTTGGAGGGAGAGGCGCTGACGCCGGTTCCGGGAATGAAGGAGGCCTCCTTCTGGAAATCCGGCAAGCTGCGCTACAGCGCCGGCGGAGACTGGATGGAGCTTGAGCATGGCAGCCACGAGCATCATTTGGCCGAAATCCGCGGCATGAGCTACCCGGACGGCTGCCAGAAGGTCATTGTAACGCTTATTACGCCGCTGGATTATATGCTGCGCATTAGCCTGTCTTAGCTGCGCAGAAACTGGGCAGCCGTGATCATACGTGCTGCTGCTGATAGGCAAGCTTGCAAACTGATAAAAAAAGTACCGGCAAACCAACGAACCTGAGCACATACATCCCTTTGCGGATCTGCAGCTCAGGTTTTTTGTACAGACACTAACGAGTTATTAAGATGTAACTAAATGAATCGAAGAACCGATAAATAGATATAGAGGGAATATTTGAGAAATCATGATTGCAATTATTCATGAGTTGAGGGAGTACAACTAATGATTATGAGTCTACTGTTTATCGTTCTAAGTGCTGCGATGGGAGTTGGCGTATGGCATTTAGTTACTGGGATAGCTTTTTCTACCGGTACAGGTGATTTATTCACAGTCACCCGGTACGATGCCTTATTTTTTTATATAGCGCTGTTATTATTATGTATTGTTGTATGTATTATGTTTGCACGGCATTTGATAGAAGAGAGGCTGGGGCTATTGCTACTTATATGTGCGGGAACGGCTTTGCTTTCCTTTTTCCTTACACCCTGGCTTCCGATCTGAGGCAAAGGAGATTAACGATAAAAAAGGGAAGAGCGGACTGCTTTAGACGGGGATGGCGGTGTTCTGCGAATTTTTTATAAGATCAAGGAGTGGGTAAAATGCCTAAAATGATGATAGCAGTTGCAATGTTTGTATGGGTACTGTCAGGATGTGGCCTGAACTCAGGATCAAATACTACCGGTAATCCAACAGCCAACGATGTCTTAAACGCGAATCCCGCTGCCAACATTTTCATGTACCAGGATATCATTTATAGCGCAGGTATCGACTGGGTCGACGAATTAACGCTTACCAAAGATAAAGAAATAACGGTGGTTATTGAGCAGCAAAAAGGACGGTGAGGAATTCAGGAATGGAACCGCAAATAAGCTGGAAGCAGGGACTAAGTTTTTCAGTGCAAAAGAGCGCAAAGACATATTGATTGCCGAAACTGAAGAGGGGGAAATTAGGTTCTACAGCTTAATAGAAGGATGATGCTGGGGAGCTGGTTATTGCTCTGGCAGATATAGATATTGAAGCTTAGCTTAAGGGTAAGCATCTTGAAATGAGTAATAAGGGGGCGCTAATCTGGTATTTCTCGTGAGCGTTTTATTTGTATTATTTAGTATTGCTGCGGGGCCTGCAGTGTGGTGGTCAGTGTTTGAACTTTTATTGCAAATGAGCAGCGGTGCCGGTGAGGAAGAGGACGAATTTATATTTTTTACTATACAGCCCCAGTATAATAATCCGGTAGTTCCAATAAGCGTGTTATCCGTTATTGTGCTTTGTTACGTGCTTTTCATAGTGTTTTCTATTAAACATAAAATGTCGGGGCTAATGTTAGTTTGCTTTATCGTTACGATCGTATGCTTCTTCTATGCACTTTATATAATAGGCTGGGTATTGGAGCTTGCTGATTATATTCTTTAAAAATTTACTTTTCAGAGCGCACTCTCAGCAAACTAAGTGGAAAATCGCCATCTATTTCTTCGTCAAACAACGTTTCTTCAATATTAGTTGGAAAAAGAACACTTAATTCCACCGGTTCCGCACCAAATAGGAGTTTTCAGCTGAAATAGGTGTCATTTTTCCAACTAATGGCGGCAATCTACAGAAAAGTGTGGAATTAAGTGACTAAAATCCAACTAGTTTATTTGGTGTGTTGATTCAGAGAGCAGACCAACAGCAGGCATTAGAACAGCTGCCACTTACCGCCCCACGGTCGGCTTAAAGACAAACCACCCTGTACATCGTACAGGGTAGTTCTCTATCCTCCGGCGGCTATTCCTCCGCCGCCTTAGCGGGGGCAGGCGTGCTCTTGTTCTTGTGCACCCACAGCGCGTACTCCAGCGGGCGCACCAGCGCTGTGCGGTAGGTGCTGCTGTCGCCGGTGCGGGCGAACACCTCGCGGGCCGGCTTGGGGTTGACCTCCAGCACGAAGATCCGGCCCTGCCGGTCGATCGCAAGATCGAGCGCCAGCTCGCATAACGTGCCGAAGCTCTCCTCCAGGAAGGCGGCGGCCTCCAGGCCGAGCTTCTCAGCCGACTTCATCGCTTTGTCGGCCTTCTCCGCGCTGCCGAGCCACTCCTTCAGCAGCACCTCCGCACGGACGGCATGACCGCCGCCGTGCAGGTTCGAGGTGACGCTGCGGGCGGCGCCGACGCGGCCGGCGATGCCGGTCAGCTCCCATACGCCCTGCCCGTTCTTTTGCACGAGCATGCGGTAGTCATGGAAACGCCCGCCCGGCAGACGCAGCGGGATACCCTGCTGGACGAGAAAATGCCCGCCGGCGCACCACTGGCGGATGATGGCCTCCAGCTTAGACAGCGTCACCTTGCGCGGGGAGATAATCTGCCGGTTCTGGCGGCGGCCCTGAATATCATAGAGGCTCTGCCCCTCTTTGAGCCGTTCGATCCGCAAAATGCCGCGTCCGCCTGTACCGTTAATCGGCTTCACATAGACCACCGGATTCGTTTTAAGCATCCGCAGCAGATCGGACGAAGACTGGTAGAGCACCGTCTCGGGCATATGCTGGCGGAAGCGGGTCTTCTGTGAAAAAGTCTGGTGGATCGTCCATTTGTTGCGCAGCGGACGGTTCAGAAAGGTCAGATGATTGTAGCGTGAACGGAAGCGCAGCAGCTGCTCGAAGCGGGAGCTGCGCTGAATCCGGCAGCGGTCGTAGATCATATTGGGGAATGCGCGCCATTTGCGCGACCATTTGCCGCTCGCCGGGTCATAGATCATGGCGTGAATCAGCTCTTTGCCCGTATTGACATCCATGGGGGTAAACACAAAGACATCCAGGCCGATTTTTTTGCCCTCAATGATCATCCTCCGGTAGATGCTTCTTTCCTCGAGCTGCTTGGCGTCGTTCAGATAGAGCGTCAGGATGCCTAAGACGGGTTCTGGCACAAAAGTTCACCTTCTTGTGGGAGAATTACCGCGCTGCGGTCCGGCTGCGACCGGAGCAGCAGCGTGGGCTTGCCTGTCGGTCCGCTTATCAGGTCAACGGCGGCAAGACCGCTGTTGAAGCACATCTTGAGACTGGCCGGATTGTCACAGGCCACCTGGCATTCCAGGCGACCGAGGCGCTGCAGCTGTGCTGACAGCAGCGCCGTTCCGGTATCGCGGCCCCGGTACAAGGGATGAACGGCGACCAGGCAGGCTTCCTGGCCGTAGCCGGAGACAAAGCTTATACCTGCCAGCTGCCTGCCGTTCTGTCCGCGCACCGTAGCGACGAGCAGAGACACACCGGGCGCCGCCAGCTGCTCCGGCGTGAGCCGGGCCAGCTGGCGGCAGCCGCGCAGTGTGATCCGCCGGTCGCCGTATTCCCGCAGGAAATCCAGCAGCCCGGCAATCCTGGTTTTCCAGCGCTCAGGATTGCTGTCATATATAGAAGAGATCTGCATGGGGCTCACTTCCTTGGAAGGATTCTACTTAAAAGATAAGAAAGTATATATTTCACGCTATCCTTTATCCTTATCTTCTCGCAGAAACGGATACCGTCCTGTTTAGGACGGCGTAGCCGTTTCTACTTACCCTGCCGGGCCAGATGCTGGCTGTACTGGAAGATCCGCTCCAGCGACAGCTTGCGGATGGCCGGTTCATCGAACTTCATCGGCCGCGAATTGGCCTCGAAGAACCAGAGGCCGCCTTCCTCGTCGACGCCGAGATCCATCGACATCTCGCCGAGCATGGCCCCTGAAGCCCGCTCGATCTGGCGGGCAATCAGCAGGGCAGTGGTCGGGACATTTTTCAGGATGACTGCTGCCCGTTCCGTGCCGAAGGTTCCCTCCAGCATGCTCGCCGGCTCTTCAACACTGCCGCCGCGGGGGACATGGGTGGTGATGCTGCGGACACCGGCCAGCCTTGCGCCGATGCCTGTCACTGCCCAGGCACCCCGCCCGTTCTTCTGCAGCAGCACCCGCAGATCAAAGGGGCGGCCGCGGTGGGTGGCCAGCCCGATAGCCTGCTGCACGATATACTGGGAGATGCCCTTTTCTCTTCTGAGCCGGGCCCACAGGCGGTCGACCGAAGCGGTTTTGTAGGTTACATTCTTTTTGCCGCCCTGGATCTGCAGCCGGAAGGGCAGGGTGGCTTCTGCCGCATACTTAATCCGCATGATGCCTTTGCCGGCCTTGCCGTTTTCCGGTTTGAGGTAGAGGCTGTCATGGTGCTTCAGCATGGCAACCAGCGTGGCTGCACTTTTCAGGCGTCTTGTTTTGGGCACATGCCGGACAGTAGCCTTCGATTCCTTCAGCCACTCAAACAGATTCCATTTGTTGAAAAAGCCCGGGTTATACATTTGGATGGACTCATGCTCCAGGCACTCGGCAATTTTGCGGGCGACCGGGGCCTTTTCTTCCTCGTGGCGGTTCGGAATCCGGTTATAGATCACTTGCGGCAGGGGCATCGGGGTGCTGTACCAGAGCTTTCCGCTGGGGGAAGGGATGAAGCCGTTCACCGTCTGCTCCTCAAACTTCAGGTCGCGGACGGTGACGACATAGACGAGATAACCCATTTCCTTGCCGGTGCGGATAATGTCGCGGAAGTTGTTCCGGTTGCCGCGGAACTGCTTCAGCCTGTCACTGGTTGTCAATATGGCAATTACCGGTTTGACGGAGTCGGGGGAACGGGTATTCACAGCTCATCCCTCCTGCGGAATTTGCTGAGATACAGGCAGTGCTCCAGAATATGCTCGACGGAGGCTTTGCCCTCAGCACGCAGGGAAGGATGGCGGAAGATGGAACGTCCCGGTTTGGCATTCGCTTCGAACATCCAGATGTCTTCATCCTGGTCAATGCCAAGGTCAAAGCCGATTTCACCGAGAAGGTGGCGGTGCTGGATTTCCAGCGCTTCAGCCAGCTTGACAGCCGTCGTTTTGGCCCGCTGCAGCACTTCATCCGACCTTGCGCCAAATACCCGGCCGAGTGCCTGCTGGGGAGTAAGCAGGGCCCCGCCGTTCTTCAGGTGGGTGGTGACGCTGCCCCGGCCGGCTTTTTTCGCTCCGATGCCGACGACTACCCACTGATTACTGCCGTTCTTGTGCATGTGGAACCGGAAGTCGATCGGGCAGGAGTCGATCTCGATCAGGCGGATGCCCTGCTGCACCACATAGTTCTGCAGGTGCTGGCCGTGGCGGGAGCGGAGCATGCGCATCAGGCTGTCGAAGCTGGTGAAGCGCAGCAGCACATTTTTGCCGTTTTTGCGGTAGCGGGCAAAGTACCCTTTCTTGGGCAGGTAAGTCAGCCGGTAGATTCCGTGACCCAGGCTGCCGGCGGACGGTTTGTAGTATACGAAATGATGACGGTCCAGCATTTCACGCATTTTTTCCGAGCTTGGATTGGTGACCGTCTCAGGCACATAGCGGTAGGCTGCGCTGTCGTTCTCCAGCAGCCGGTAGACATCCGACTTGTTGAAAAAGCTCCAGTTGAAGTAGGGAATCCGTTTCCGCCCGAACCGTTCGCGGAGCTGGTTGATATAAGGGGAGGTTTCGGCGCGGCGGCTTGGCAGCCTGTTGTATACGACGTCCGGCAGCGGCACCAGCTTGCGCTCGAACTTGTCACTTGCATTCAGAAAAAAGCCGTTGACCTGCTCCTTCTGCCAGTCAATATCGCGCGGCGTGAAGGCAAAAATATAGCATTTGTTGCTGCCCTCGCGCAGCAGCTGTTTGATGAAGCCGGTACGGGAGCCAAAGGGATTGCTTGATGAGGTAGGCCCGTCGGACAGAATGCCGACCAGCGGCCCGAGCTGCACCTCATCATTCTGCAGATTACGCAGATAGACGCCGCCCGTCTTAGGCACCTTGATCGCGCTTTTTACGCCTGAAGCCAGGAACAGATGCTTTCCTGCCCGTTTGATAGGCTTGATCATGGCCGGAATGGCATCCTTGCCGAGCCGCAGGCGGATATTTTTTTTACCGGATAATTTCAGGCTTTTCATCAGTTCACCCGAGACGTAGACAACTCTTTGGGGCTGCTTGGTGAAATGGACATTGCAAAAAGTGAGACCCATTGATGAATCCTCCTTAGGAACCATTGATTTCATTCTCCTGTCTGTAACGGAGCGTCTTGGCGGGTATTCTGCGGCCGGCCGGCGAGTGCTGAAGCAGATGCCGCGCATAGCGCAGCGGATTCTCGGCAGCGAGTCTTGCCGCCCGGATGTCACCTGTCAGCCTGAATACCGAGCGGCCCGGCTTGGAATTGGCCTCCAGCAGACAGATTCTGCCTCCGGGGTCGATGCCGAAGTCAAGGCCCAGCTCTCCGAGCCTGCCGCAGGATTCCTCCAGCAGGGGAGGGAGGAGCGCGGCAGCGGCAGCAAGCTCATCCTGCAGCTCAGCCCCGGCTGTACCATACTCTGCAAGCAGGAAGGGCAGCACTGCTGCTGCTGTACCCCCGCCGTGAAGGTTGGAGGTGAGGCTGCCCTGACCGCCGAGCCGCACAGCCATGCCTGTCAGTGTCCAGGCGCCGCGTCCGTTCTTCTGCATCAGCACCCGGACATCGAAGGGCCGGCCCTGGCTGCCGGTTAACTGCAGATAAGGCTGGATGATGTAGCGGCGCGTGCCGATGAACCGGTCAATCCAGCGGAGCCCTTCATCGGAGGTGCTGAAGTGATGGCGGAAGGCTTCGTTGGCTCCGCTCCGGCCGCGGATGCTTAATCCGCCGCCTTCTCTTGAACCAAGCAGTCTGGCATGCAGTGTGCGTTTGCCGTGGGAACCTGCCCTGGGCTTCAGAAATACGCCGTATTCCCGTTCGGCAAGCATGAGGCCGAGCGCGTCCGGACCGGTATAGAGTCTGGTCTCCGGCAGCAGCGGTGCAGCCGCCGGGCTGCGGCGGAGTATTTCATATACTCTCCATTTGTCAGGCAGTCCCCGCGACCAGGGAACGGTGCGGGACAGCGCAGCCAGCGCTGCCGCTGCCGCCTTTTTCTCCTGGCGGCTCGAATAGAGGCAGCGGTTATACAGGACATCAGGTGCAGGGGCTACTGTCTGCTGCCACCTGCCTTCCTTCCAGGCATAACCGGTTATGGATTCTCCGTTCTCCGCGACATCTTCGGGATGGAACACAAGCACCTTCAGATCAAACAGCGGGGCAGCTGCGCTTAGCTGGCTGCAGAACTCCGGCTCTGCGATCGGCGGATGACCCTGGCGCCGGCCGGTCATTATACCCAGGAATCCCTGTGCTGGTTCTGTCATGGTGTCCTCCTTATAACCCGGCCAGGTAGCGGCAATATAGAATCATTTGTTTCACGGACGGTCTGATCTTCTGGTCGTTCAGCGGGGTGTTGTCGTTCTTGGACGGCTTGGAGTTGACCTCCAGCAGCCAGATCCGCCCCGACTGGTCCAGTGCAAGGTCAATGCCCAGCTCCCCGAAGTGCGCGGGGATAAAGGTTTCGACCCCCCGGGCAATGGCCAGTGCCGCCCGGGGCAGCTGAACCTGCGAGCTTTCCTTCACTCCTGCGGGAAGGCTGCTTTTGCTGATGGCTTCCTTCACCGTGCTGAGCGTGCCGCCCCGGGCCAGATTCGAGACGAAGTGGTTGCTCCCGGCGGTGCGGGCAACGATCGAAGTCACACCCCATTTGCCGGTGCCGTTCTTCTGCACCAGTGCCCGGAAATCGACCGGCCGTTTGCCGAGCTCCATCAGGTTAAGCCCCTGCTGAATCTGGAAGCGGGTGGTTTTCATCTTGGGTGAAATGGACTGGAACAGCTTTGCCAGACTGGGGTAGCTCTGCTTGCGCGTGCCCATCGGTGTCGTGGACAGCAGCCGGTAGCCTCCGCCTTCTTCCCGGGAAATGCGCAGGATGCCTTTGCCGAGGCTGCCGCGTACGGGCTTCAGAAATACGCTGGAGTAGCTGTTGCACATTTTTTTGAGGATGGCAAAACCGCTCAGGGCATGGGATTCCGGCAAATACCGCTGCAGGGCGGTATCCTGGGCCAGCGCCTCAAACACCTCGGTTTTGTCAAGGAACTTCTCATTGAAGAAATGGGTTCCGTAGCGGGATTTTACATCCGCCAGAAAATGCTGTACGCTAGGTTTGTTCTCTACCTTGCGCGTAGTAAGCCGATTGTTGATTACATCGGCGACAGGAAGACTCAGCTTCCGCCAGCCCTCGTCGTATACCCAGCCCTGGATGGAAGAGCTGCGCGTTTCCAGCGCCTCCGGGGTAAAGAAATATACATAGGCACCTTGTGCTTGGCAGGCGTTGGTAAGTTCCCGGCAGAACATCGTGATCTGGCCAAACACCCGGTCCGGCTGGTCAGGATGGTCCCGGCTCACCAGCACACCGATCAGCGGACGAGCCGCAGAATGCGGCTGCTGGTACTGTAGGAGGCATTCAACACAGGCCGGCCTCTCCAGCCGAGCCGCCGGGCCAGCCCTTCGCTTACGCGCAGGCTGTCGGCTTTTGGGACAGGAATAACGGTAACCTCCTGCCTGAAGGAGCCGAAGCTCAGATGGATGATGCCGTGAGCCGGGATTTTGAGCCTTTTCATGGATTTGTCGCCAAGCATGATCGCGTTTTCCTGCAGGATGCCCGAGTGGACCGTTTGGACCGGGATCTTGAACTTAGACATCGTGGATCTCCTTCCGGTAGGCAGCATGATGCCGGCAATTATGAATCATAAGGGTTACATATCATTCATCATATGGAGACATCTGACCCTTGGTGATTGACCTATTCCGTAAAAAGCCGTGCCGGGCGTAAATCGCTATTGCTGCAGGCGGCAGATCGCAGACACAACATTCAATTTCAGGAGGTAACACAAATGAACGTAATCGACAAGGCCCATGAGCTGGCTAGAGCCATTAAAGAAAGCACTGAATTTTCCGACATCAGCAGTGCAATGAAGGTGATTGAAGCAGATCCGGAGAGCAAGCAGATGCTGGACAATTTCCGCCAGAACCAGATTGAGCTGCAGCAGCGGATGATGAACGGGGAAATGCCTCCGCAGGAGGAAATGGAAAAGATGGAGAAGCTGTTCGAGGTGCTTAACCTGAATCTCGGCATCCGCCGGCTGTTCGACGCAGAGCGCCGCCTGAGTGTAGTTATTGAAGATGTGAACAAAATTATTACGGACAGCCTGTCGCAGATGTACGGCGGACATTAATCCATCCGCTCCGTTTGGAGCAGGATAAGCACAAAGGGGACTCCCCGGCCGGTCGGCTGGAGAATCCCCTTTTGTTCTGTTCAAATATAAGAATTTATATGTTTTACGCTATCAATAATCCTTATATTTCTCGCAGAAACGGTTACCGCCTTCTCTGAAGGACGGCATAGCCGTTTCTACTTGAGGTCTGTTAATCCTGCTTGCCTTCAACGGCACAGAGCAGAATTCCGGCGGCCAGCCCGAGTCTGCGGTCGAGACGGCCGGTCCTGTCGCCGGAGAAGTCGGCGGTAATTTTGGTGACGAACGGGTTGATGTTCTGGCTGTAGGTCGGGATCGGGTCCCCCTGCAGCTCGACACTGTATTTTTGCGGAATAAAGCTGATCATCCGGCGTAACAGCGCCATAAAGGTGCTGTCTTCCTTTACCAGCCCGATTTCCTGGTCATGACTGTCCAGAATCAGCCACTCATCCTTCAGAATCGACTTGAGCCCCTTGCGGCGGAGCGCGCCCACATGCTCTCCGGTCTCGGAGTCAATCACATCAAAAGTGACGCTGAAGTCGATAATGCTCCGTGCCTTAATCCGCAGAAGCTCCCTGTCCATCGACTCATCCGTGTAGAGCGCAATGTCCTCTTTTAGCTTAAACGCCTTCATCTGTGAATAAAGCACCAGCTCCTCAGAGCTGTTATAAATATGCAGCTTGGTGCTCATAATCGAAAAAACCTTTTTGCGGATCGTATATTCCGTGTACCCGTACGCCTGATTCAAGTAATCGCCTCCTAATAATTGTATATATCATCTCATATGACCGCGGGCAGTGCTATACCATTTTGTGCGCAGGCTTATTTTTTTGCAGACTTGTCTCATAATTTCCGGGGGCGGTTCATAGAGTAGAGATATAGATTCAATTGAAGGAGCTGTTTGTGATGAAAAAAAGAAACAAGTTCAAGCACAGCTTATACCTGCTGATTGCACTTGCCATGCTGCTCTATGCACTCCCGCAGCTGTCATTCCAGAACGGGCCAAGCTGGGTGCTGGGCTTTGGAGTTGTCTGGTGCGTATTTGCTTTCCTGATTATTGCGGCGCATTTGCATTTCATCATCGGAGTGGACGAGGAGAAGCAGAAACGGCTGGAAGCGGTCCGCAAGCATAAGCTGGAGCAGTGGCAGGGCAAGTGGAACGAGGAAAGCAGAATGTCGCAGCGTTTATAGGAGGGTGTGAACAGAGGACAAGGAGCTCAGTGTTCTCTCTGCAAACAACACCTGATACAGATCCGGAGGTCCGGCTGCCGGAAACGGCGTCCGGGCTTTTTGGCTTTAATGGAGATCTTCCGGTAACCCCTTACGTAACCGGGGGAATATCCTTGTAAATGCCCCGCTTTGCGGGGTTATTTTGGCTGTCCGGTCATTCACTGACTTAACTTATTTGACCTTCTGCGGGCGGTTGTACTCTGCAATTTCCGGCTGTATAATGAGTACAGAATAGTACAGATTGGGGCATGGGGGTGTAACAGTTGGAAGGACAAGGCGATAACATTACAAAGCATGAACAACTGCTGCAGCATATCGAAGGTCTCAAGGTAGGCACCAAAATTTCTGTACGCAAGCTGGCTAAGGAAATGGTAGTGAGTGAGGGAACGGCTTACCGGGCGGTAAAGGAGGCCGAGAACCTGGGTATCGTCATTACGAAGGAGCGGATCGGCACCGTCCGTGTAGAAAAGAAGCCGCGGAACATCTCAGACCAGCTGACCTTCGGGGATGTGGTGGACATTGTGGAGGGTCATGTACTCGGCGGAGCTGACGGGCTGAATAAGCACCTGCATAAATATATAATCGGCGCGATGAAGGTCGATGCCATGATCCGCTATATTGACGCCGACAGCCTGCTGATCGTAGGGAACCGCGACGACGTGCATTCGCTGGCACTGGAGCAGGGGGCAGGGGTACTGGTGACGGGCGGCTTCGGTACGAGCCGCGAGGTTAAAGCGCTGGCGGACGAGCTGGATCTGCCGGTCATTTCCTCAAGACATGATACATTTACAGTGGCCTCGATGATAAACCGGGCGATCTTTGACCGGCTGATCAAGAAAAAGATCATGCTGGTAGAGGACATTCTGGAGAGCAAGCCGCGGCTGAACATACTGAAAACGTCCAGCACGGTCGGTGAGCTGCGCCAGCTGGCGCTGTCCAGCGGGGAGCAGCGTTTTGCTGTAACCGATGAATGGAACCGGGTTATCGGGATTGTCGGACGGCGCGATGTGGAGGAGCTGCAGGAGGGGCAGAGCATCGAAAAAGCGATGGTCCGCAGCCCGGTTACAGCGGCTCTGCAGACTTCGCTGGCATCAGCGGCGCAGATCATGATGTGGGAGGGGATCGACTTCCTGCCGATTGTCGACCGCAACCGCAAGCTGGTCGGATCGCTGACCCGCCGTGAGGTGCTGCAGAGCCTGCGAGATGTCAGCAATCAGCCGCAGATGGGTGAAACGTTTGATCATCTGATCTGGAACGGGTTCGCCGAGGAACGGGATGAGGAGGGGAAGCTGTTCTTCCACGGCTTCATCACCCCGCAGATGGCGACGGATCTGGGTACCATTTCCGAAGGCGTCCTGTCCACATTGATGACCCTGTCCGCGTTCAAAGCGGCCAAGGATATTACCGGCAATGATTATGTGCTGGACAACATGTCCACCTATTTTATCCGTCCGGTGCAGATTGAGCATTCGATTATCGTGATGCCTAAGCTGCTGGAGATCAGCCGCAGAACCTGCAAGCTGGAGATCGAGATCAGCCACAATGACACAATGGTCGCCAAGGCGGTACTGATGCTGCAGTCGATTGATCACGGGTGAGCCGGCCCGGGATGTAATTTTCGTTATTATGAAGAGAGAACGCTCCGGATGGGCGGTCTCTCTTTTTTTACTATTATATTGTAGTAGAGTTGGGGAATACTGGTATGATCCGCTATCACACTGCTGCCGTTCACCAGGACTATGCGCATTAAGCATATAGTTGGATTTTTGACACTTAAATTGGCCAGAATCCTATCCTTATAAAAATTAGATGGAAAATCATCACTTATTTCAGGCTAAAAGCGCCATCCGGGTTGAAAACCGTGGAATTAAGTGTCGTTTTTCCAACTAGAATTCTGTTTTCGGCTATTAGCCAAGAATTAGATGGCATTTTTCCACTTAGCATTTCTCAGGAATACCGGGCGGTGAAGAGGGCTGTTGCATACCGCTCAATGAGGCTGTAAAAGCAATCGCCTAAGCCTTGCGTCCGCTCCCGCTCCGGCTGTAATACCCGTAGCTGCGCAGCCCGGAGAAAATATTAAACGCCCCGATGACGAGAAACACCGCCTCCACAATCACACTGAGCGTCGAGCCCCGGAACAGAAACATCGACATTAGCGACAGGGTAACCAGCATGGCCCCGAGCAGCACGTTCATAATGGAGCGCCGGCGGCCCTTTTCCTGCGTGTCGGAGGTCCGGCGTGAGGAGAGGCTGTATGCGGCGGCGCCAATCATAAAAACAACAAGCAGGATGAACAGCAGATACTTGATGAACATAATCATGGACAGGCAGCTCCTTTATCAGAAGATCATTCAAAAAAGTTAAGCCCTCTGCATGAATTCCGTTTGCCTATATACCTGTCCATTATTGTAGCACGGCTTCCGCCGGTACGCCCGTCTAATCTGCGGCTCAGCTGCGTTTATAAGGATGGACCTCCACCCAGATCTGCAGCACGCCCTCCATTACCAGCATGGTCCGGATCCGTACAGAGTACTCTTTTTCACGGACGATGTAGATTTTACCGTCCAGCAGCAGCCGCGCCAGCTTGCCGTCCGTATCAATGTCGAACATGCTGCGGCCGCGCATCGGCTCCAGGTCTTCGCTCATCTTGCTGATAATTTCCTTCACGGTTACCTGATCCAGCGCCCCGGTACCCTCTTTTGTCTTGCTGTCCTCAGTGCGCAGCTTGATTTCCCGGATCACGGTTGAGGTGTTGTTATATTTTTTTAGCGTCTTGATGTCGCTGCGGTACTGCTCGATCTGCACGCGCAGATCCTGGTTGTCAAGCCAGAGCACATTATAGCCCATATGAAAAACAGCATTGTACATGACGGCTCCCGTCACCATACCCAGCACGAAAACGGCGGAGATCTGCGAAAAGCGGCGGTAGCGCTGAAAAGGGGGGATTCTCATCTCCTGCTCACCCCTTGCCGCACACCCATTTGACCAGCTCGCTGCCCATATGGGCGCCTAAAAAGGCGAATACCAGATACAGGATCTGCTTAATGGCGGGAGACAGATTGCCCCCGATCATATTACTCTCAATGACCCGCATAGGATCGATGGTGCCTCCGACCGCGGCGGCGAGCGCCCAGATTTTGATCCGGTCAGCGATATCCAGCATCGTCTGTGTCGGCGGCTGCAGCGAGACGACCGCACCGATCCCTCCAAGCATGGCGCCGCCCAGAACGATGCCGAAGGCAATGAAGAAATCAAGAACGGCTTTGCTCATGAAAATACTCATACAAGGCCCCTTTCCGGACAAGTCCCGCCTGTCCTTGTGCACTTAATCCATTCTATGGGCGGCTCCCCCGGTATTATGATAAAATAGTTTCATCTTATGTTTTGATTTGAAGAGTAGAAGGGATGTGGGGATCATGAGCCCATTCGTGCATTTGCATGTGCACAGCGAATACAGTTTACTGGACGGCGCCGCGCGCATTACGGATCTCGTGCGCCGGGCCGGCGAATACGGCATGAAGTCGCTGGCGCTGACGGATCATGGAGTGATGTATGGGGCAATCCCCTTTTATAAAGCATGCGCTGCCGCCGGCATTAAGCCGATTATCGGCTGCGAAGCCTATCTGACGGCAGGCTCGCGCCGTGAGCGGGGCAGCCGCAAGGATCAGCCGATCTATCACCTGATCCTGCTCGCGAAGAATGAAACCGGCTACAGAAATCTGATGAAGCTTGTCTCCATCGGCCATCTGGAGGGCCAGCATTACAAGCCGCGGATCGACATGGAAGCCCTGGCGGCCCACGCCGAGGGTATTGTCTGCCTGAGCGCCTGCCTGGGCGGGGAAGTGCCGCAGCATCTGCTGCACGGGCGCGAAGATGAGGCGCGTAAGGCGGCGCTGCGCTACAAGGAGATTTTTGGCGGCGACTTCTATCTGGAGCTGCAGGATCACGGCATTCCCGAGCAGAAGCGGGTGAATCCGCAGCTGATTGCTCTGGCAGCGGAGCTGGACATTCCGCTTGTCGCGACGAATGATGTGCACTATCTGGCCAAGGAGGACGCCGAGGTCCAGGATGTGCTGATCTGTATCGGCACAGGCAAGACGGTGGACGATGAGGACCGGCTGAAGATCGGTACGGACCAGCTGTTCCTGAAGAGCGGAGAGCAGATGGCGGCGCTGTTTCCGCATGTGCCGCAGGCGATTGCTAATACGCAGGAAATAGCGGATAAATGTAATCTGGAGCTGACGTTCGGACAGCATATTCTTCCCGAATATTCCCCGCTGCCGGAAGGGCTGGATGCAGCAGCTTATCTGCGCCGGCTCTGCCGCAGCGGGCTGGAAGCACGTTATGCGGATACACCGCTCTGGACTTCACCCGAGGGGAAGGCGGCTGCAGAGCAGCGCCTGGACTATGAGCTGGGTGTCATCCAGAGCATGGGCTTCAGCGATTACTTCTTGATCGTCTGGGATTTCATTGCCTACTGCCACCGCCAAGGCATCGCTACCGGCCCGGGCCGCGGCTCTTCAGCAGGCAGTCTGACCGCTTATACCCTGCGGATTACCGATGTAGATCCGCTGAAATATAACCTGCTCTTTGAGCGTTTTCTTAATCCGGAGCGGATTACGATGCCGGATATTGATATCGACTTCAGCGATGAGCGCCGTGATGAGGTTATCGCTTATGTGGTCGAGAAATACGGCAGGGAGCATGTGGCACAGATTATTACTTTTGGAACAATGGCAGCCAGAGCGGCGGTCCGCGATGTCGGCCGGGTGCTGAATCTGCCTTACAATGAGGTGGACAAGGCAGCGAAGCTGATTCCCGGACAGCTCGGGATCAGCATTGCGCGGGCACTTGAGGGCAGCCCTGATCTGAAGGCGCTGTATGAGACCAGCGGCAAGACCAGAGAGCTGCTCGATATGGCGATGAAGGTTGAAGGCATGCCGCGCCATGCATCCACACATGCTGCCGGCGTAGTGATTTCCAAAGGCCCGCTGACCGATGCGGTGCCGCTCCAGGCGGGCAATGAGAGCACGGCGCTGACCCAGTATTCCATGGAGCATCTGGAAAGCGTCGGACTGCTCAAGATGGATTTTCTGGGACTAAGGACGCTGTCGATTATTGAACGCTGCATGAACTGGATCAGGGAGATGGACGGGGCGGCTCCCGATTTCCGCACCATTCCCGATGATGATCCGCTGACCTACGAAATGCTCGGGGCCGGAGAGACAACCGGCGTCTTTCAGCTGGAGTCTGCGGGCATCCGCCGTGTGCTGAAGGACCTGAAGCCGTCGGGCTTCGAGGACGTCATCTCTGTGCTGGCGCTGTACCGTCCGGGCCGATGGAGTTTATCCCCAAGTTTATTGCCGGCAAGCACGGTGAAATTGCGGTGGACTATCCGCATGCCGACCTGACGCCGATTCTGGCGGATACGTACGGCATTATCGTATACCAGGAGCAGATTATGCAGATTGCTTCCCTGATGGCCGGCTTCTCGCTTGGTGAAGCGGACCTGCTGCGCCGCGCGGTGTCAAAGAAGAAGCGCGAGACGCTGGACAAGGAGCGCAGCCATTTCGTGGAGGGCAGCCTGCAGCAGGGCTATCAGGAATCGGATGCGAATGCCGTTTATGATATGATCGTCCGGTTCGCCGATTACGGCTTCCCGCGGGCCCATGCCGCCGCTTACGGCGTGCTGGCTTTCCAGACTGCCTATCTGAAGGCGCACTATCCGGTGCAGTTCATGGCCTCGATGCTGACAGCGGTCATGGGCACCCACCGCAAGGTGGCTGAATATGTGCTGGAATGCCGGCGCACCGGCATCGGTGTTCTGCCGCCGGATGTCAATGAGAGCGGCGTACTGTTTACTCCGGTTCCCGGCGGGGAAGGGGGCGGCGGCCATATCCGATTCGGGCTGGCAGCCGTGAAAAATGTCGGAACACTGGCGGTGGAGAACATTATGGCCGTCCGTAAAGAGCGTCCGTTCGACAGCCTGCTCGATTTCTGCCGCCGTGTCGATTTGCGCGTCTGCAACAAGCGCGTCATCGAATCCCTTCTCCAGGCCGCGCCTTTGACCGGCTGCCCGGACACCGGGCCCAGCTGCTGGCCATGCTCGACGAAACCGTTGATGCCGCGGCCAAATGGCGCAAGGAGCGGGATGAGCTGCAGATCCAGCTGTTCGACGATCTGATTGAAACCCCGAACTGGGAAATCCGCTATCCGGATATCCCGAGGTTCAGTGTCACCCAGCAGCTGGAGCTGGAGCGCGAGCTGCTCGGGCTGTACCTGTCCGGCCATCCGCTGGACGACAGTGCGGCCCTGCTTGAGGAGCCGGGCATCCAGCGGCTGATGGACCTTGGGGAAGCTGCGGATGAGAGCCAGACGGTTACGGCGGGGATGGTCGTCTCCGTCAAGGAGATTACGACCAAGGCCGGCAAGGCAATGGCGTTCATCCAGTGGGAGGACCAGATCGAGCGCTGCGAGGTCGTGCTGTTCCCTGAGGTGTGGAAACGCAGCCGCAGCCTGGTCGAGAAGGGTGCGCTGCTGGCCCTGCGCGCCAAGGTGCAGCAGGAGGACGAGGGCTTCAAGCTGCTGGCCGAGGAGGTCGCGCCGCTTGGCGCGGACGCTCTTCATGGCCTGCTGCAGGCGCCGCAGTGCAGATGCTCCCGTCCGTCCGGTCCGGGACGGAGGCCTCTGCAGGAGCGCCGCGCAGCGCTCCTGCCCCGCGGG
>NZ_LRAC01000158.1 GCF_001517085.1 Paenibacillus sp. DMB5 | reverse complement strand
GCCCTTGTTTACACACTGTCACTCCATAAATAAACACACATCGCTCCGTAATAAATACACACTGTCACTCCGTAATAAAACACACATCGCTCTGCCATGCCGCTTTGCAGATTCAATCCGCGTCATCGCCCCCACTCATCCCCCTCATTCATCCTCTCCATCTTTCTTTGGCAGCTTCCTTCCCCTGCTCACCGGGTGATTAGTTGGAAATAAGGCACTTAATCTGTCGCTTTTGGATTGTTTAAGAAAACTAAGTGGATTTTCGCCATCTAATTTGGCTGATTTTTGGTTTTTGGGGTGTGATGGGAGCTTTTAAGTGGCGTTTTTCCACTTAGTTCTAGGATGCAGGGGGAAACCGGGAAATTAAGTGTTGATTTTCCACTTAGATTCTTCACTAGAAAGGGAAGGTGCGTCAAACTGAGAGGCTCAACAGACCTTTTCCTGTCTGGGCTCTGATTTTTCGCCTGAACCGACGATTAACGCGTATTACCTGCGTACCTGCTGATCCTGCTGATCTTGCTGATCCAGCCGAAGCCGTCCTGGGCAAGGCTCCTGTAGCTTTCACTTTCCCGCACGTCAGCCGTTTCAAGTCATTTGGCCTAAACGGGAGTGTTGCAACCATCCAGATGCCCGGTTACTCAGGCAACCACTCCTAATTATTAGGAGTGGTTGCGGAATGTACGACTAAAGCTCATATGCTGTCGAAATAAGCGGCGTTGTGTCATAACGAGTGTATTGGCGTATGAATCTAACAGCGTCTGTAACCCGGACGTTGAGAGGGGCTGGATACTTCTGCGTTGTAAATAATCCTCATTGCTCCATCAGCCCACCCGCGGCCCGTCTGCCAGATTGCCCCACATCAGCCGAACAGCCGTCCCTCCGCAAGATTGTCCCACATCAGCCGACCTGGCGCCCCTCCCTAGGATTGTCCCACATCAGCCCGGCCCCAGTCTGCCAGCCCCTAAGTCGTCGCCCCTTCCTCCAGCTCGACCGGAAGGACATACTGCGGGGAGACCGGACCGCCGTGGACCTGGCGGATAATCAGCTCGACGGCGAGCTTGCCCATGGCCTCGATCGGCTGGCGGATGGTGCTGAGTGCGGGCCCGAGCATGCTGCGCAGGGCAATGCCGTCATAGCCGACAATCCGCACATCCTCCGGCACCCGCCGGTTGTGCTCGCGGCAGGCTTTGAGCGCATAGGCCGCGATGATATCGCTGCCGGCGAAGATGCCGTCCGTGCCGGGCTGCTCGCGGAATAACTGTTCCAGCAGCCGCTCGTAGGCCTCGACATCGAAGCTGTTGTCATCCGTATGCAGCAGGGTATACGGAATATTATGTGCCCCGGCTGTAGCGGCGAATGCCTCAAAGCGGAGACCTGATAATATGTTCAGGCCGGGATGGCCGCCGATATGAGCCAGCTGCCGGCAGCCTTTTTCAATCAGAAGAGTAGTGGCAAGCACGCCGCCCTGGTAGTTGTCGGAGCAGACGTAAGGAATGCCCGGCGAAATCTGCCGGTCGAAGGTGACGAGCGGCAGATTCATCTGCTGGTAGGCCTCTACTTCCAGTGTGTGGCTGCCCATAATGATGCCGTCAACCCGGCTTGCCCGCAGCATATCAATGTACTCCAGCTCCTTGTGCTTGTCCTGCCTGGAATTGCAGAGCAGCAGCTTGCAGCCGTTACGGTAGGCGTGCTCCTCTATGTAGCCGGTAAGTTCCCCGAAAAAAGGATGCGCAACGCTGGGAATAATCAGTCCGATAATATTCGACCTTGAACGGCTGAGTGAACGGGCCAGCTCATTAGGGCGGTAGTTCAGCTCGTCCATGGCCTGGAGCACCTTTTTCTTCAGCTCCTCGCTTAAATATCCCCTGTTGTTCAGCACACGGGAGACGGTGGTAACCGAGACGCCCGCTTTTAGCGCCACGTCTTTAATTGTAGGCATATTAAGCCTCCTGTCCTGTGCGGTTCTTAGCAGCTTTATTCTATCGTGATGCCGGGGCCGGTGTCTATTTAAGACCGGCGGTTTTCGCGCTTTTCGCGCTTTTCTTTATTTCAAAAATTAGTGTTTCACCCTATAATTAAAGATGAGAAAGTCATATAATGCCGCACAAATCATCTACTCTCAATTAGCCTATACATAAGCAGAATGTCCTGAACATAGTGGCTTTTAACGTTTTCCCGAACGAAAGAGGATGGGGGAAGGGGTCCGGCGAAAGAGATATTGTCGAAGCCTTCCGTTTTTAACTTTGAGATGGATGAATGGGAGTGTGCAAATGGACTTAAAGCAAACCGATCTCAAGGTGTTCACAAGACTCCTGCTCTTAATGATGCTCTGCGGGATTTTTTATCAGCCTGCGCAGGCAAGTGCAGATGAGCTGCCACCAAAAAATGTGCTGGTGCTGCATTCCTATCACAAAGGGTTTGCCTGGACAGACGAACAAGGGGCCGGTATTGAACAGACCCTCAAGAGTGCCCCCGGACAGCCGCTGATCTACAGTGAGTATATGGATTGGAAACGTTACCCCGGCCAAGACAATCTTGATCACTTTTACCAGACTATCAAGCTTAAGTATCAGTCCGTGCACATTGATGCGATTATGACCACGGATGATGCTGCGCTGAGCTTTGCAATCAAATATCGCGGGGAAATTCTGGACAATGCACCGATTATCTTCAGCGGCATAAATGAACTGGGTGTGGAAAGTCTGGGGGAGCCCGGCAATATTACGGGTGTAATCGAAAAGATCAGCCCGGCACGTACCATTGAAATGGCACTCGAGATTAATCCGGAAATTAAAAATGTATATATTTTATATGACAATACCGAAAGCGGCCTGTCCACCGGCCAAATGGTGATGGAGCAAATTTCGTCACTGAATCCGGCTCTGCAGCTGTATGCGTTAAACCGGCTCTCCAAACAGGAGATTATTGACCAGGTATCCGCACTTTCCTCTGACAGTATTGTTCTGATGACTACATATTACAGCGATTCGACAGGACGCACGGTTGAATTTGACCAGTTTTCCAGTGAGCTGGGTGAGAGCAGCAGTGTTCCGGTATACCATATTTACGATTTCGGGTTAAATCACGGCGCCTTCGGCGGCAGCCTGATCAGCGGCTTGATTCAGGGTCAGACTGCGGCCGGACTGGCCGTACGGATTCTGGAGGGGGAACTGGCGGATCAGATCCCTGTCGTGAATGGCAGCAGTGTGCGCAGTGTGTTTGATTATAATGAGCTGCAGCGGTTCGGAGTCTCTGTCAAAAAGCTGCCGGAGGGCAGCGAGGTGATCAATAAGCCGTTTTCTTTTTATGATACGTATAAGGGGCTTGTGCTGAGTATTATCGCTGCGTTTGCCGTTCTGGTGTCCTTTATTCTGATCCTGTTGTTTTATGTACAGCTTGTGAAGAAGATCCGCAGCAATCTGGAAAAAAGCAATGAGCGCTTTGCCCTGGCGACCTACGGCTCAGATGCGGTAATCTGGGATCTCGATATGTCGAATATGGTCTACTATTTCTCGGACAGCTGGTATGAGCTGCTAGGATATGAACGGGATGAAGTGAATGAAGCCCACGGCGGCTGGAGGGACCTCATTCACCCTGAGGATGCGGAGGAGGAGAACCGCCAGCGTACGAATCATCTCGAAGGCAGGACTTCTTACTACTACTGTGAATTCCGGATGCGGGGCAAATCGGGGGAATACAAGTGGTTCCAGACCCGGGGCAAGGTGCTGCGTAATGCGGAGGGCAAATTTGTCCGGTTTGCCGGTTCCATGGTGGATGTGACGGACCGCAAAGGCTATGAAAGCAAGCTGCAGATGAGCTATCAGGAGCTGGAATCCACCTATGAGGAGCTTACCGCGCTGCAGGATGAGCTGCTGGAGCAATATAACAAGGTAGTCGAAAATCAGTCGCTGCTGCAGACCAGTGAGGAAAAATACCGGCAGCTGGCTTACAATGATGTGCTCAGCGGATTGCCGAACCGCCTGTCCCTGGCGGAAGCGCTGGAGCTGTTCATCAAGGAGAACGCCGGCGGGCATGCAGCCCTGTTCTTTCTTGATATTGATAATTTCAAATATATCAATGATACTCTGGGGCATACCTTTGGCGATGAGCTGCTGGTAAAGGTCGGTGAGCGTCTGCTGCAGCTGGGCGATGAACGCAGCAGGCATTTCCGTTTCGGCGGAGATGAATTCGTCATTCTGTTCCAGGATAACAGGGGATTCAGTGAGGTTATCGCCTATGCGGATTCCCTCGTACAAGGCTTTAAGGAGCCGTTCGAGCTGCATGCCAGCATCGTACATATCTCTACGAGCATCGGGATTGCCCAGTATCCGGAGAACGGGGTGAACGCCGAGGAGCTGCTGAAGAATGCAGACATCGCGATGTATAAGGCGAAGGAGGCAGGCAAGGGAACCTATGTGGTCTACGGCCGGGACATGCAGCAGCATTTCGACGAACGGATGGTTATCGAATCGCATCTGCGCAGCGCGATAACCAATCAGGAGCTGGCGCTGCATTATCAGCCGCTGGTGGACACCGCCTCCGGAGAAATCTGGGGATTCGAGGCGCTGATCCGCTGGAACAGCCCGGCGCTTGGCTTTGTATCCCCGCTATCCTTCATCAAGATCGCCGAGGACTGCCGGCTGATTGTGCCGATCGGTGAGTGGGTGCTCCGTACCGCCTGCCGCTTCATTAAAGAGCTGAACAGCCAGAGCCAGGGACGCTACCATATTTCGGTGAATATATCGGTCATTCAGCTGATGCTGGAGGATTTCACCGATATGGTGCTGGGCATTCTGCAGGAGACCGGCCTTGCGCCGGAGTATCTGGAGCTGGAGATTACCGAGTCCATCTTTATGGAATCCTTCGAGGCGATCAGCTCGAAGCTGGAGGCGCTCAAGGAGAAGGGGATCGGCATTGCCCTGGATGATTTCGGGACAGGCTATTCGTCCCTCAGCTATCTGAAGCAGCTGCCGATCACCACACTGAAGATCGACAAGTCCTTTATCGACAGTATTGATACACCCAATAATATGTCACTTGCCCGTTCAATTGTCACCATCGGGCATGATATGGGGCTTAACGTTACCGCTGAAGGGGTGGAGACACCGGAGCAGCTTGCTTTTCTGGAACGGACCCGCTGCGACAAGATTCAGGGCTACTTCATCAGCCGGCCGATCCCGCAGAAGGATGTGGCGGACTGGGTGAAGGAGAGACGGGTGGGCTGAGGCCGGATTGCTGATAGCCGTTGAATATTGATAGCCACGTATAATGGATAAAAGGCTGCTGTCCCTCTGAAAAGAGACAGCAGCCTTTCTATCTTTAGATGGATGACGGTACTACCGCCTCCGCCTCAATCTCGATCAGCAGCTGCGGATCAATCAGTGCCTTGACCTCGACCATAGTGGCAACCGGCTGGATATCACGGAAGAATTCACCGTGCGCCCTGCCGTATTCCTCCCACTGTGAGATGTCCGTAACATACATTCTTGTTCTGATAACATGGTTCATGCCGGCGCCAAGATCTTTCAGAGCCTGCTCAATCGTCTGCAGAATGAACTTCGTCTGTTCATAGGGATTGCCGGCGAAGGCGACTTCCCCATTTCGCATGGCTGTAGTCCCCGCTACTTCAATCCGGTCTCCGATCCGGAGCGCCCGGCAGTAGCCTACAGATGATTCCCAGGGCGAGCCTGTAAATACTTGTTGGCGTTCCATCCTTAAATCCCCCGCTTTCCGTTCAAATACAGCCGAAGCCTGACTACTTCAACAGCCTGCGCACCAGATTAATCTTGTTGCCGTAAGGCGGGTATACGATGCCCGGATCAACCTTCGCGCTTCGTTTCACAACGCTCTTGCGGTGTGAGAACAGGTCGAAGCTGTGCTTGCCGTGGTACCCGCCGATGCCGGAGTGGCCGACGCCGCCAAATGGCAGACGGGAGCTGGCGACGTGGCTGATCGTATCGTTCACACAGCCACCCCCGAAGGATACGTTGTCCAGCACCTTCTGCTCCACCTGCTTGTCTTCAGTGAACAGATAAAGGGCCAGCGGCTTGGGCCGTTGTTTAATGCTGCTGATGGCCTCCTCCAGCCGGTCGAATGTCAGGATCGGCAGCACCGGCCCGAAGATTTCATCCTCCATCAGGGCATCGCTCCAGTCAGCCGGATAGAGCAGTGTCGGTTCAATATAGCGGTCTCCGGAATCGACTGTACCGCCCATAATCACTTTGGAGCGGTCCCTGTCTATTAGCCCGGCGATCCGCTGCAGCTGCCGGTCGTTAACAATCCGCCCGTAATCCGGGCTTCTGCGGGCATCCTCCCCGTAGAAGGCGGTGATCTGCTGCTTCATCAGCTCAATCAGCCGGCCGGCAACCCCGCTGTGAACGAGCATGTAATCGGGCGCAATGCAGGTCTGCCCCGCATTAATCAGCTTGCCCCAGACAATCCGCTTCGCCGCCGTTTCCAGATTGGCGCTTTTATCGACGATTACCGGGCTTTTGCCGCCCAGCTCCAGGGTTACAGGTACAAGCTGCTTAGCGGCAGCCTCCATGACAATTTTGCCGACGGGTACGCTGCCGGTGAAGAAGATGTAGTCAAATTTGGCGTGTATCAGCAGATTTGTCGTTTCCTTCTCGCCCTGGACAACCCGGATATAACCGGGCTCGAACGTTTCATTTATCATATCCTCAATGACGGCTGACACTGCGGCGTACTCTCCGACGGCTTGAGGACAGCGCAGTTGCCGGCGGCGACAGCTCCGATCAGCGGCTCAATCAGCAGCTGAAACGGATAATTGAACGGGCCGATAATCAGCACGGTACCGTAGGGCTCGCTGAGGATCAGGCTTTTGGACGGAAACATATGCAGCGGCGATTTGACTCTGGCAGGCTTCGCCCAGCGCCGCAGATGCTTCATCATATAGCCGATGCTCTCCAGGGTAAAGCCGATTTCCGTAGCATAGGCTTCGAAATCGCTTTTGTGCAGATCCTGGCGGAGCGCTTCAATAATACGCGGCTCATACCTGCGGATTGCATCCTTCAGCTTTTGCAGCTGGCGGACCCGGAAGCCGGGGTCTTTTGTAACTCCGCTGTCAAAATAATCCCGGTGGCCGGCCAGCAGCCGGCTTATGCTGTGTTCAGTTGCTTCAGGCATAGCTAATCCCTCCAACGTGAATCAAATGTTTATTTGTCCTGGCCCGCAGACGGCTGGTCCGTACGGATGTATTCGTGCATCGCTTCCCGGTTCAGCAGGGTAATCCGGCTGCCCTTGAACTCGATCCAGCCTATATCGCGCAGATACCCCATTTCACGGGAGAGCGACGGCCGTGCTGTGTTCAGATGCTCGGCCCACTCCTTGCGGCTGAACGGCAGGCGTATATGGTCCGAGGCCTGCTGCACTGCCTGCTCCAGCAGGAAATAAATCATCCGCCGCCGCAAGGGGCCTGCGGACAGTATTTCAATTTTGCGGTTGACCAGCACCAGCCGCTCGGACAGATTTTCGATAAAACGGGTCAGGATGTCCGTATCGGCGGAGAACAGCCGCAGCAGCTCATGCTTGCTGATGAACATGACCTGGCAGGGGCCGGTAGCGGTGACGGTGGCCGGAACGAGATTTTCCTTGCGGAACAGCACAGCTTCGCCGATGGTCTGCCCCGCACTCAAGTGGGCGATTGTGACGCCGCTTCCGCTCGGATGGGTTTTCTGCACCTCAACCCGTCCGGAGAGGATGATACCGATCCGGTCTGCAGTATCACCTTCGGCAAAGATCAGCTTATTTTTCTGATAAGCAGTCACCGTATAGATTATTTTGTGCAGGAGGAGCTCCAATTCTTCCGCAGACTTGCCCCGGAACAGCAGACAGGACTGCAGGACGGCAGGGTCAGGTATCATCGGTTTCCTCCAAATTTAAATTTAATCGGTAACATCCGTTACCGATTGTATGGCGAAAGTCTACTACAATAATCAGTAACTGTAAAGGCGGGAAGAACCGGAGTCCTGCCCTGTGTGACGATATTATTTTAGAGGAGTGAACGCCAAGTGAGCAGCATGTTTTGTTTTCAATGTCAGGAAGCGGCGAAAGGAACAGGATGTACCATCCAGGGGGTATGCGGCAAGACCAGTGAAGTAGCCAATCTTCAGGATCTGTTGGTTTATACGCTCAAAGGAATTTCGATCTTTGCCCGCAAAGGCCGGGAGCTTGGCATGACCGACTCCGTTACTGATAAATTCATTATAGAGAGCCTGTTTGCAACGATAACCAATGCTAATTTTGTTCCTGAAGCCTTTACATCCGGTGTCCGGAGAGGACTTCAGCTGCGTGACCAGTGGAGCAGCCGGCTGAAGCTGGCCGGGGCAACAGCAGAGCTTGCAGATCATGATGCTGCGCTCTGGACTGCAGAGACAGATGAAGAGCTGATTGCCAAGTCGGAGACTGTGGGCGTTCTGGCTACAGAGAATGAAGATGTACGCTCCCTGCGCGAGCTGCTGACCTACGGGCTGAAGGGGATGGCGGCTTACATGGAGCATGCAGCAGTGCTGGGCTTCGGTGATGCCGGCGCACATGCTTTTATGGAAAAAGGCCTTGCTTCCACGCTGGATGACACTCTGAGTGCAGGAGAGCTTACCGCTCTGGTTCTGGAATGCGGCAAGTACGGCGTTGATGTGATGGCTCTGCTTGATCAGGCCAACACAACCACGTACGGCAACCCGGAAATCACCAAGGTTAACATCGGCGTAGGCCGTAATCCGGGGATTCTAATCAGCGGACATGACCTGAAGGACATGGAGGAGCTGCTTAAGCAGACGGAAGGCACCGGGGTGGATGTGTATACGCACAGCGAGATGCTGCCGGCCCACTATTATCCTGCCTTTAAGAAATACAGTCACTTTGTCGGCAACTACGGTAATGCCTGGTGGAAGCAGAACGAAGAGTTTGACAGCTTCAACGGTCCGATTCTGATGACTACCAACTGCATCGTGCCGCCTAAGGACAGCTATAAAGACCGACTGTATACAACAGGCAATACCGGCTTCCCTGGAGTGCAGCATATTCCGGCAGGTGAAGACGGCAAGAAGGACTTCTCGGCGATTATCGCCCAGGCTAAGGGCTGTGCGGCTCCGACAGAGATTGAAACCGGCGAGACTGTCGGCGGGTTTGCCCATGCTGCAGTGATGAATGTGGCCGATCAGGTGGTTGAAGCGGTGCAGACCGGCGCAATCAAGCAATTCTTCGTGATGGCCGGCTGCGACGGCCGGATGAAGAGCCGCAATTACTACACGGATTTTGCTTCCGAGCTGCCGGGGGATACGGTGATCCTTACCGCGGGCTGTGCGAAGTACAAATATAACAAGCTTGATCTCGGCGAGATCGGCGGTATTCCGCGTGTGCTGGATGCCGGCCAATGCAATGACTCGTACTCCCTTGTCGTTATTGCCCTCAAGCTGAAGGAAGTATTCGGCCTTGATGATGTAAATGATCTGCCGATTGCCTACAACATTGCCTGGTATGAGCAAAAAGCGGTAATCGTGCTGCTGGCCCTGCTGCATCTCGGCGTCAAGAACATCCATCTCGGACCTACACTGCCAGCCTTCTTATCGCCTAACGTGGCTAAAGTATTGGTCGATAACTTCGGAATCGGCGGTATCACCACGGTTCAGGAGGACATGGAGCGGTTCATGGCTGCTGTGTAACTCATATTGTTATGTAAAAAAGCCTATAGCTGTGCCCCGCCGGATTCCGGCAGGGATCGCTCTAGGCTTTTTGACGTCCGGGCTTACGGCAGCCGGTAGAACGCGAACGGCTCGCCGCTGCGGAATGGACGGCTCGCTTGCTCCAGCCGCTCCAGCGTCTGCTTGTCCAGCTCCAGGGCAGCGCTGGGCAGGTTCTGCTGCACCTGCTCCACGCGTGTAGCTCCGACAATGACGGTGGATACGGCCGGCTGATGCATCAGCCAGGCCAGGGACAGGGCGGTGGGGGTCGTGCCGAGTTCCGCAGCAATCCGGCTGACCTCATCGCCCAGCTCAATCCGTTCCGGGCTGAGGAAGCGGCTGAAGTTCGGGTCTGTTTCTGCACGCGACCCGGCCGGAGCAGCGCCGCTAACGCTGTATTTGCCGGTCAGGATACCGCCGGCGAGCGGGAAGTAAGGGATGATGCCCAGTCCCTGATCCAGGCAAAGCGGCAGCAGCTCAATTTCCGGTGTCCGGTCAGCCAGCGAATAGCTGCACTGGATCGAGGTGTACTTCATATAGTTCCGCGCCTCGCTGATGCCCAGCGCCTTCATCAGCTCCCAGGCGGCATAGTTGGAGGCGCCGATATAGCGGACCTTCCCGGAGGAGACCATATCGTCCAGAGTGCGCAGCGTTTCATCAAGCGGAGTATGCGGGTCAAAGGTGTGAATCTGGTAAAGATCCACATAATCTGTCTTCAGGCGGCGCAGGCTCCCCTCCAGCTCCAGCATCAGATGACGGCGGGAGGAGCCGCTGCCATACGGGCCTTCAGCCCGCGGCAGTCCTGCCTTGGTGGCCAGTACCGCTTCCTGCCGTCTTCCCTCCAGGGCTAGTCCGATGATCCGTTCCGATTCGGTGCCGGCATAAATATTGGCGGTGTCGATAAAGCTGATGCCCTGATCCAGGGCGGTATGGATAATCCCGATCGAGGTTTTCTCGTCGGCCCTCTTGCCGAAGGCATTGGTTCCAAGGCCGAGGGCAGATACCTGCAGCCCGCTGTTGCCTAACCGTTTAAATTTCATGCTTATCACTCCTCTTCAAAGGTGTATTTGCGGATTCAGCTTCCCTTCCGCAGCGAACATATCAAGCGCAGTATCAATGAGCAGCCTGACGGCAATGGAGGCCTCCTCCATTGAATGGACGGCGATGTGAACATCACGGTAAGCATCCGGAGACAGCTCGCGGATCATAACACTGCCGGGCGGCGCAAGCAGCGACAGCTCGGACAGTACGCCGACGGCCAGACCCTCTTTGATCATGTTGAGCGCGGTGCTGTAGCTGTTAACCACATATTTTACATTAAGCGCACTATCTGCCCGTCTGAACAAATCAACGACCGGAGGCTCATAGCCGGCTTTGCAGATCATCATGGGTTCATGCTCGAGGTCCTTTACATGGACAGTCCCGTACCGGCCGAGGGGGTGTCCCTCCGGCAGCACTGCGTACAGCTTCTCCCGGTACAGCGGAATGGTTTTAAATTCCTCAAGCGGCGGGATGATCAGTCCGGCATCAATCTGGCGGGTCTCCAGCCACTCCTTCACCTCGGCGACCGAGCCTTCATGGACAGAAATGTCTATACCCGGATACCTGTCCGTAATAGAGCGGATGATCTTGGGTACAAAGTAAGCGGCCGCCACCGGGAAGGCTCCAATCCGGATGAGTCCCTTCTCCAGCCCCTTTTCCGCAGAAACCTCCTGCTCCACCTTATTGAACCCGCTGAGAATCTCCCGGAAAATAATCAGGATACGCTTGCCAACCTCCGTAAGCAAGAGCCCGCTGCGGCGGTCACGCAGCAGCAGCTTGACGTCAAGCTCTGTCTCAAGAGCGGAGATGGCCCGGCTAACCGCCGGCTGGGTCATGTTCAGCTCCTGGCCGGCTTTGGTGAAGCTGCCGGTTTCGGCAATTTTGACAAATAAAAGGATCTGATTATTGTTCATAACAAATTTGGTATGCACCTCATGATTATTATTCATTTCAATTATGATCATAGTTATTGTATCATTTGGAATGAAAATGATACAAGAGGTGAACGCAATGTCACAACGCAGCCGAACGGTTCTGTTGCTTGCTTTTCTGGTAATTGTCTGGGGCATCAACTGGCCTCTTTCCAAAATCGCCTTAACCTATGCCCCTCCGTTGCTCTTCGCGGGTATCCGTACAGTCATTGCGGGAATCATCCTGATTATAGCCGCACTTCCCAAATGGAAGCAGCTTGAATTCAGGCGGCTATGGCCAGTCTATCTGGCTTCGGCAGTGCTCAGCATCGTCTTTTACTACGGGTTTCAGACTATAGGGCTGCAATATGTCCCTTCCGGCCTGTTCTCGGCCATTGTCTTTCTGCAGCCTGTCCTGCTGGGTATCTTTGCCTGGATCTGGCTTGGGGAGAGCATGTACGGGCTGAAAATATTCGGCCTACTGCTCGGCTTCGCCGGGGTAGCCGCGCTCAGCATCGGCGGTTTTACCGGCAGCATCTCTGCGGCTGGTGTACTGCTGGCTCTGGCCAGCGCGTTATGCTGGGCGCTTGGTACCGTGTATATGAAGCGGAATGCGGCGCGGGTCGATATGCTATGGCTGACAGCCATGCAGATTATGATCGGGGGCTTAATCCTGCTGGGTGCCGGATCGGTTACAGAGAGCTGGTCGGCAATTACCTGGAGCAGCGCCTTTATTGTAAATACGCTGTTTATCGCCGTATTCGTTATCGCCCTCGGCTGGATGGTATATTTCAAGCTGATTAATGAGGGGGAGGCCGGTAAAGTGGGCTCCTTCACCTTCCTGATCCCGCTGATCTCCATTGGCTCAAGTGTCGTGCTGCTGCATGAACAGATTACGCTTAATCTTATTGCCGGGATGGTGCTCATCGTTGGCAGTATTCTGCTGGTAAATGTAAATCTGGGACGTAAGCGGCGGCTGAAACATTCACTCTAGAAAAGAGGCTCCGCCATGCGGTACCTGGATGTGATCAGACAAAAGAGCCTGCAGGCCGCCTTTGTGCGGCATTCTGCAGGCTCTTTTCGTGTAGTCAGGGCCGGTTTCTTAACCGCAGGCTCTGGGCGGTGAAGACGGCCTCTCCCGCCGGTTCCGTGAACTCGGCGCTATGTTCGCCAATGGTTATCCGGGTATCTTCGATTTGGCGGACGCTGATTTTGCGGCCTGCGGTCAGCAGAGACTGCCGGTCTCCTGCAGGTCCGGCCTGCTGCACCGCTATAGAGTCTCCGGCTTCGACTGCAGAACCGTTGCATGACGATTGTGCCATCAGGAAGCGGACATTGCCTGCTGCCAGCAGTGTACTGTTTACAGCGCCCTCTCCATGAATATAAAGGTCGCCTCCGGACTGGAGCAGACAGTCCTCCGCACAGGCAATATCAAGCCGGACATTTCCCTCATGCATTTGAAGAATCCCGTCACGAAGCTCTTCCAGCAGGCCCAGAAAGGCGGCTAGCACGGCATCGTCAATAAATTCTGTGAACTGTCCGGGATGCAGGAAGATCTCCAGCATATGCTTAAGCTGCCTGAAGTCTGCAGGACCATAAGGCTCGCTCTCGGCAAGCAGCCCCTGCAGCCCCTTCATCAGGCCTGGAAGGTGGACGTACTTGCTCTCCAGCAGGAGCAGTACGACCAGCCCGTATTTCACGGGCTGCTGCCGGGAGCGGAGATTCTCCTCCAGCAGGAGGGCGGCGTTCCTGAGCAAGGTCAGCTCATCAATCAGCTGTCCGGGAATTTTATGCAGCCGGTGCTGTCTTGCCCCGCAGTCGCCGCAGTATATATGGCTGTCTGTAACTTTGCCGCGGATTACTACACTGCCGGTGGCGGTAATAACGGCATGGCGGACATCGCCAAATATGTATACGTTTCCTAAAGCCTCTATCGTGCAGTGATCGCCGATTCCACCTGGAGCCATTACATCCCCTGCGAACCAAATCAAGCTGTGAGCAGTGGTCATGCTCTTCTGTACTACATGAATATCGGGAAAATCAATGCTCATCGTCCGGGTACCCCAGCCTGTAATCCGCGGCCGGCCGTCGCGGAGGGCGGCAATATCCCCGTTCGGGAGCAGGGAGTAGCATTCAGCAGGCTTCAGGGTGATATCCGCCGGCGGGGGAGAGGGCAGAATGCTGCCATACACATCCGAACCGGGCAATCCTTCCTGCGGAGGCAGCTTGCGGGCCAGTATCCCGCCTGTACGGACAGACGGGACCCCGGGGTAATCAAGCACATTCTCCGGATCAGGTGCTTCGCTGCTGCTGAATACTTCAGCCATGGACAGTCTGGCCAGGGGCTCCAGCCGTCCGTCCGTTCCCGGCAGCGGCGGCTTGCCCACTGCGATGCAGACCGGAAGATAGGTCGGATTATTCAGCTCGGCATACAGGGCAGGAATGTTGAGATTGGGAATGAAGGAGCTCTTGGAGAATTCGGCCAGAATCTGATTAACGGTCAGCCTGGAGAGCAGTACATCATAGTTCGGCTCCGCCCGGACACAGACCTCAGCCGCAGCTGGGCAATTAACCAGCCTCCAGGCATACTTTTCGACCCGGTAGAGTGTAAAGTAGGCGCTCAGCCCGTCCTCAGAAACAGTAATCTGGTACTGCGGCTTCTCGCTGATTTCCCAGCTCAGATGGTCAGATGAAGTAACTGCAACAGGATCAGCTGCTTTAATCCGGTTAATCTTGAGGACAACGGGGTGAAGGGCAGAAATAACGGCAGCTTTGCCGCCGGGTAAGGGAGGGGTTATAAAAATCTGGTCATTCTGCACGATGATTCTCCCGTTCTTGTCCTCATTACCGGCTGTTCCAAACGGCTTGGTGCGGATGGAGGACTGTATGGGATCAGCAGCACTGAAGGCAGGCATGATGCTGAATGCATGCCGTGGCTGTTCGAGAGTGTGGTTCGGCATTGTTATAACCTCGCTTCTAGGATTATCAGAAACCGGCAGCCTGGCAGCCATAAATGCGGCAGCGCATTGTTAGGCCCATTGCTTTGCGTCCTGCCCTTTCGGACAGTTTGCCATTATACAAGAGACATTGATAAACATTCAGCATGAGGTCATTTATTCGACCAGAATCGGCAATAAAAGATTCATAACTGGTGCTATAGTACTGAATTCCGACAAATGCTGCAAATAATCCTAATTTTAATACTTGTGCAGTGAGTTTTCAACTGTAAATTCATCCGAAAATTGCAGCTGGAGTACGGTGTAAGAGCCGGTACTGGGTCTTTTTCTCCAGTCAGATTCCGGGACGCGGATTCTTAGCATGGAAGTTGACTTCTGACCTTTATGAAGATCACAAAACGATAAGTGTTTATCCTAAAAAAAGACTCTCCCAAGCTTAAAGCTTGTGGGAGAGTCCTTTGCTTCCGAGACGGATGCTGCGGGCTGATCCGCTTCTTACCGGAACCGCGGCTGCAGAAACGGCTGTGTAATCGGCCTGCTCAATAACATCAAGCACCCGGTTCAGATGTGAAAAGACGGCGCCTAGATCACGGATGGCTGTCAGCGGACATTCCGCCTGCAGCTCGGAGAACCAGGAGAGCTGCAGCTCCCGGGCCCGGCGCAGACATTCCGGCAGCGGCCGCCGGGCTTCGGCATCAGAAAGCGTCCTGGTTCCGTAGAGAGCGATACAGTCGGCTGCTGCGGCCATTACCTCATTCATCCGGTCCGAACCGGCGTAGTGGGCAGGCAACAGGGTCAGCTCTTCAGCAATTTCCTGGATATAGAAGTGAACCTTCTGCAGATGCGCCGTGGCCTGGGTCAGCGCGCGCAGATCCTTGCGGCACGGATAGTGCGACAGGGTGTACAGCAGCTCCTTCTGCAGGCTGCTGCTCTTCGCGAGCAGTCCGCCGGAGCGCTTCAGCATGTCACGGGCCGGTTCACCGTTTCTGCCGCCTGAAGCGAGCCCGCTTAATGAATCGGCCAGCAGCAGGCTTCCTTGAAGCGCCAGGCCCTTAACCTTGGCGAAGCCCTTGGGCGGGACAACGATCATATTGATTAACAAGGCGATGAGTACCCCGATCAGCGTCTCGGCAAGTCTCCATACGACATAATGATCATGGTAAAAGGTAAGCGCGAGTACAGAGGTTACGCCGACCTGCGAGACGGCCTGGATATTAATCCGGCAGGCGGTTGCAACGCCTATGCCAATCAGCAGAATCAGCAGGAGGGAGACAATCCCGACATCCAGAAAGCGTCCCACAATCAGGCTGACGGTTCCGCCAAGCACGATCCCAAGCAGCCGGTAGCAGCCTTTTTCCAGAGAAGCCTTCACAGTACCCTGTGTTATCAGAATCGCAGCCAGCGGTGCGAAATATAGGTAATGATCGCCATAAAGGCTGTGGACGGCCAGCCAAGATAGGGAGGCGGCCAGTGTAATCCGTATCATATAAAGGGATAATCCAAATTTCTCAAGGCGGTCCTGTAACCCCTCGTTCATGTCGGTCATCTTCTTTCGTAAAAGGAGGAATTTTCAAGCTGTTTTCAGCCGTTTTCATTATAGCATTTCAACCGGAGCGTGAAGCGGATATATTTTACGAACTTGTTAAGATTCAGCCAGAGTTTTTACAATCTATGTTATCGCATATATGGGATTCATCCGATATGCTATATAATATGAAATGTTGTCGAAGCAGGGGCGGGATTGTCGGTACAGGCGGGCCTCCGCCGGGAAGGAGCCGATTGCGCCCTGCCAGATAAGGGTAAAATAGGTTGTAATACATAAGGTAAGGGAGGTTGTTAGCTATAGCTACCCCGGAAGGCACTATTATTTCTTTTGACCAGGTTACTAAGCAATATGATGATGAGGAGGCCGTGTTGAAAGGCGTCAGCTTCGAGATCGAACGCGGCAAATTCTATACACTTCTGGGCCCCTCCGGCTGCGGCAAGACAACCATTCTGCGTCTGATTGCCGGCTTTGCTGAACCGACAGAAGGCTCCATTTATCTGAACGGTAAAATGATCAACCACATTCCCGCCAACGAGCGGCAGGTTAATACGGTATTTCAGGATTATGCCCTGTTTCCGCATCTCAACGTGTTCGAGAATGTGGCCTTCGGACTGCGCATCAAGAAGCTCAAAAAGGATGTTATCACCCAAAAGGTACAGGAAGCGCTGCGCTTCGTTAACCTGGTCGGCTACGATCAGCGTGCGATCAATGAAATGTCCGGCGGCCAGAGACAGCGTGTGGCGATTGCCCGTGCGATCGTCAATGAGCCGCAGGTGCTGCTGCTGGACGAGCCGCTGTCTGCGCTTGACCTGAAGCTGCGTACCGAAATGCAGTACATCCTGCGCGAAATGCAGCAGCGGCTCGGGATTACATTCATCTTTGTCACGCATGACCAGGAGGAAGCGCTGGCGATGTCGGACTGGATCTTTGTCATGAACAAAGGGAAGATCGAGCAGAGCGGAACACCGAACGATATTTATGATGAGCCGATCAACCGGTTCGTCGCCGACTTCATCGGAGAGTCGAATATTGTGCCGGGCGTAATGATTGAGGATTATCTGGTGGAGTTTAACGGACACCGGTTTGAATGTCTGGATGCCGGTCTGCGGCCGAATGAATCGGTGGAGATCGTTATCCGCCCGGAGGATCTGGAAATTTCTACGCTTGAGCAGGGCAAGCTGAAGGTACGCGTTGATTCCCAGCTGTTCCGCGGCGTGCACTATGAGATCAGCTGTTATGACGAATCCGGCCACGAATGGCTGGTTCACTCCACCCGCAAGGCGGAGGTAGGCAGCGAGATCGGGCTTTATTTTGACCCGGAGGCCATTCATGTTATGCGCTTCGGCGAAACGGAGGAAGAATTCGACAGACGTCTGGAAGCTTACGGCGGGGTAGAAAGCCATGAATAATAAGGGCCGTTCGTATTATCTCATCCCTTATTACTTATGGATCGCCTTGTTTGTCATAGCGCCGGTGCTGCTGGTCGTTTATTATTCCCTGTTTGATCTGGACGGAAATCTTACACTGGACAACTACGCGAATTTCTTCACCCCGGTGTATATGAAAATGATGCTGAACTCCTTCTGGTATGCGTTCCTGATCACGGCATTCTCGCTGCTCGTTGCCTACCCCGCGGCTTATCTGCTGACCCGCACGAAGCATAAGCAGCTGTGGCTGCTGCTGATTATCCTGCCGACCTGGATCAATCTGCTGCTGAAGACGTATGCGTTCATCGGGATTTTCGGTACGTTCGGGCCAGTCAACAGCCTCTTTGATGTCCTGGGGATCGGGGAACAGCAAATTCTGTTTACCGGATTCAGCTTTGTGTTCGTTTCGGTGTATATCTTTATCCCGTTCATGATTCTGCCGATCTTCAGCGCCCTGGAGGAGTTGAACCTGTCGCTTGTGGATGCTGCACGCGATCTGGGCGCTTCGGGATGGACGACGTTCCGCCGGGTTATTTTTCCGCTGACGATTTCCGGAGTACGCTCCGGCTGTATGGCGGTCTTCATTCCGGCGCTGTCGCTGTTTATGATTACGCGTCTGATCGCCGGCAACCGGGTCATCACGCTGGGCACTGCCATTGAGCAGCACTTTCTCGTTACCCAGGACTGGGGCATGGGCTCGACCGTCGCCGTGTTCCTGATTGTGATTATGGCCCTGTTCATGCTTCTGACCGGCAGCTCGCGGAAAGGAGTGCGGCATGAAAAATAAAAACGGAATCGCCAATATCTATCTGGTACTGGTCTTTGTCGTCCTGTACGCACCGATCTTCTACCTGATGTACTATTCGTTCAACAGCGGCGGTACAATGCATAAATTTGAGGGCTTCACACTCGATTATTACCGAGAGGTGCTGCAGGATACGCGCCTGATCATTATTGTGATCAATACGCTCGTCATCGCGCTGCTCTCCTCTTCCATAGCTACCGTGATCGCGGTCATCGGGGCATTAGCCATTCACCGCAGCCGCAGACGGCGCTCGAAGAACGCCTTGCTGTCGCTGAATAACGTGCTGATCGTCAGTCCGGACGTCATTATCGGGGCATCGTTTCTGATCCTGTTCACGATTGCCGGCATTCAGCTTGGCTTCACCTCGGTGCTGCTCTCGCACGTGGCGTTCAGCATCCCGATTGCCGTGCTGATGATTCTGCCGCATCTGCAGGAGATGAGCCCGACGCTGACCGATGCCGCCCGGGACCTTGGGGCCAGCCGGATGAGTGTCCTCACCAAAGTGATTCTGCCGATCATCAAGCCGGGGATTTTCAGCGGATTCTTTATGGCGCTGACCTATTCCCTGGATGACTTTGCGGTAACGTTCTTTGTAACGGGCAACGGATACTCAACCCTCCCTGTGGAGATTTATTCCCGGGCACGGCAAGGGGTATCGCTGTCGATCAACGCACTGTCAACCCTGATCTTCCTCTTTACTATCCTGCTGGTCATCGGCTACTATTTCCTGAACCAGCGGAAGAACAAGCCATCCGCTATTATAGCGGAGCCGGCTCTGGAAGCGGGGGTGCCTAGATGAAACAGCTGGTAAATGCTTTTCTGGCGATTCTGCTGGTTGCCTTCGGCCTGATGTTTCTCGCCTCACGCCTGAACTCGGCAGAAGGATATACAGGCGGCAATACGCTGACGATTTATAACTGGGGCGATTACATCGACCCCGATCTGCTGGAGCAGTTTCAGGAGGAGACTGGCATTACGGTCATCTACCAGACCTTTGATTCTAACGAGGCGATGCTGACCAAGGTAGAGCAGGGCGGAACCGTCTTCGACGTTGTGGTTCCTTCCGACTATGCCATCGCCAAGATGCGTGAGGAGAATCTGCTGCTCCCGCTCGACCACAGCAAGATTCCGAATCTGGCCAATATTGACTCCAGCTTCATGGACTTGTCGTTTGATCCGGGAAATATGTATTCTGTACCATATTTCTGGGGGACAGTAGGCATTATTTACAACCCTGAGATGACCGGGGATATTGATTTCAGCAGCTGGAATTCCCTCTGGGACAGCAGGCTGCACAACGATATCTTCTTGGTCGACGGAGCCCGCGAGGTGATGGGGATGGCCTTAAACAGCATGCATTACTCGGTTAACGATACCGATGAGGCCCACCTGCAGGAGGCGCTGACCAAGCTGAACAAGCTCTCGCCTAATGTAAAGGCCATTGTCGGTGACGAGATCAAGATGCTGCTGGCCAATGAAGAAGCGGCTGTCGGGATCGTCTGGTCCGGCGATGCCTCGGAGATTATGGACGAGAACGACAAGCTCGACTATGTGGTGCCTGAAGAGGGCTCAAACATATGGTTCGACAACATGGTCATTCCGAAGACGGCAGCCAATATAGAAGGGGCGCACCAGTTCATCAACTTCATGCTCCGGCCTGAAGTCGCCGCCCAGAATACCGAGTACGTGGGGTACTCCACCCCTAACACCCCTGCACTTGAGCTGCTGCCGGAAGACATATCCGGCGACGAACGCTTCTACCCGCCGGCCGAGATCACCAACCGCCTCGAGGTCTACGACAACCTCGGCAAGCGCATGCTCGCCCATTACAACGAGCTGTTCCTGAAGTTTAAGATGAACAAGAAATAAGGATGTTATAGCTGGATAAACAGGCGCCTGATTGCGGTATGACGCGGTTGGGCGCCTGTTTTGGTGTGGGCGGGAGTGGCTACCCGTAGCCCGTAACCAAACTAAGTGGAAAAACTTCACTTAATTCTGCTCAAAACACCGAAACTGAAAATCTATATAGAACGCAATTAA
>NZ_LRAC01000157.1 GCF_001517085.1 Paenibacillus sp. DMB5 | reverse complement strand
CGGCGCTGCCGCAGGCGCCGCAGGCACTGCAGGCAGCGCGGAGCCGCCTGCACAGGGCGCCGGCATGGCTGCGCCAGCCGGTAGGCCCGTCTTGCACGCAGCCGACAGCGCAACGCCAGCGGGCGAGCCCGTCTCACACGCAACTGACAACGCAGCGCCAGCGGGCCAGCCCGTCTCACGCGCAGCTGACAGCGCAGCGCTGATCCGCCAGCATATCCTGCCCGCTACTCTCCGGTCATGGACCGAAGAGATGCCAATCCGCTCGCTCGCCGAACTGGCGGTGTCCGGCAAGGAGCTGGCCGGTCTGCTTGACAAGACTCCCGGGCCGTGGCTCGGTGTGCTGCTGAATAAGCTGCTGCTGGCTGTAGCGGCGGGGGACTGCCCGAATGACCGACAAGTATTGCTTCAAGAAGCAAGAAGGATGGATATAGATGAATCATAACCATAAGCCTGTGCCCGGCCTTCCGGCACGCGACAGCTTCGTTTCCGGCTGGCAGGACCGCCTGCAGCTGCTTGACTCAGTGGTTTCAACTCAGGAGGAAGTGAAGAAGCTTGCTGAGGCAGGTGCCCCCGAAGGTACAGCCGTCCGGGCCGAGGAGCAGACCGGCGGCCGCGGCCGGATGGGCCGGAAATGGCATTCGCCAAAGGGCAAGGGCATCTGGATGAGCATTGTGCTCCGCCCTGACCTGCCGCTTGCCCTGACGCCGCAGCTTACGCTGCTGGCCGGGGTGGCTGTCTGCACAGCCATCCGTGAAGTGACCGGTGTGCCGGCCGGAATTAAATGGCCGAATGATCTGCTGGCCGGCGGACGCAAAATCTGCGGCATCCTGCTGGAATCCTCCCTCCGGGAAGGAGGCCTGCATTATGCCATCGCCGGCATCGGCATCTCTGCCAATCTGACCGAGGAGGACTATCCGGACTATCTGCAGGGCGTCGGAACCTCGCTGCTCATCGAAGGCGGAGGCATCCCGGTTGACCGTGAACAGCTGACCCGGGCTGTGCTGACTGAGCTGGAATATCTCTACTGTCTGTACCTGGATCAGGGCTTCCGGCCTGTGAAGGAGCTCTGGGAATCTATGTCGGTGACGCTTGGACGCCAGATAAGCTTCACAACACCCCAGGGCCGCTCTGAAGGTAAGGCAGTGGGACTGGATGAGAACGGCGGACTGCAGCTGCAGGATGAGGCTGGCAACATCACCAGCATCCTGTCAGGGGAGATAGAAATGATCTGATATGACAAGGGTTCCATCCCTTGTCATATTTTTTTCGTGTAATTGGCGACAGGTTTTGGTATACTATGGACAGAGACGGTATCGCCTTGGTGCGAACTGTACTCCGGCTAGGCTTTAATAACTGAGTAATTGCTTTTGGATGTACCTTCATAACTGTACAAGACGGTTACGTTGGATTCTGCTCTGAGCCGTAAGGACCGAGACAGAAGGGACGATCGCGAGTGACTCTTTTTTGCCCTTCGGACCTATTTAGCCGATTATGCTAAAGGGTTTTTTTGTTTGCGCGTTTACGCGTACTTTAACTTATCAGAAGTCCAAGCCTTATGACTTATCCTTCTGATAATTCTCGCAGAAACGGGTGCCGCCTTCCCTAAAGGACGGCGAAGCCGTTTCTACTTGACTGCGAAAAGGGGAATGGAGAGAGTGGCTGACAAACATGCACTGAACATTGTAAAGATGAAAAAAATGAAAGCGGAGGGTGTGCCCCTGAGCATGCTGACCGCTTATGATTATCCTTCGGCGCTGCTGGCCGAAGAGGCGGGGATTGACCTGATCCTCGTCGGTGATTCGCTGGGAAATGTGGTACTCGGCTATGATACGACACTGCCGGTAACGATCGACGATATGGTCTACCATACCCGCTCTGTCGTCCGGGGGGCGCAGAACACTTTTATAGTGGCTGACATGCCTTTTATGACCTATCACGGGGGCGTTGATGAGACGCTGCGCGGAGTGCGCAGACTGATGCAGGAAGGCCGTGCCCATGCGGTTAAGATGGAAGGCGGGCTGGAAATCTGCGAAGCCGTGTCTGCTGTCACGAAGGCGGGAGTGCCTGTTCTCGGACATATCGGCCTGACTCCGCAGTCGGTCAATATGATCGGCGGCTACCGGATTCAGGGGAAGGACCCTGAGGATGCACAGCGGCTGATGAATGAGGCTAAGGCGCTGGAAGCAGCCGGTGCTTTCGGGATTGTACTTGAGCTGGTGACTGAGGAAGTGGCGGAAGCCATTACGAAGGCGCTCAGCATTCCGACGATCGGCATTGGGGCAGGACGATACTGTGACGGTCAGGTACTCGTGTTCCATGATCTTGTGCGTTATGCCTCACCTTACCGGGAGAAGCGTTTTGTCAAAACATATGCGGATGTCGGCAGTATTATCCGGGAAGGCATCAGCAGCTATGTTAAGGAAGTGAAGGAGCGTTCCTTCCCTGCGGAGAATCATGTTTTTAATGCCGATGAGCATGTACTGGAATCTTTATACGGCGCTGCCGGAAAAGGAGAGAAGTAAGATGAGAGTAGTCAGAACAGTAGCACAATTGCGCGAAGCGCTTGATTATATGCGTCAGGGAGGGCATACTCCAGTCGGTTTTGTGCCGACTATGGGATACCTGCACGAAGGACATGCCAGTCTGCTGCGCAAGGCCGGTGAGAAGAGCAATACGGTGGTGATGAGCATTTTTGTCAATCCGCTGCAATTCGGGCCGAATGAGGATTATGCCTCTTATCCGCGTGATGAAGCACGCGACCTGGAGCTTGCCGAGCGGGAGGGTGCAGATATCGTCTTCATTCCGAGTGTGGAGGAAATGTACCCGCAGCCTACACTTACCAAGATCTCGGTATCCTCACTGACTACCAGACTCTGCGGCGCTTCACGTCCGGGGCATTTCGACGGTGTAACCACTGTAGTTAACAAGCTGTTTAATATGGTACAGCCTGATTATGCCTTCTTCGGGCTAAAGGATGCCCAGCAGGTGGCGGTACTGCGCCGCATGGTATCCGACCTCAATATGAATGTTGAAATTATTGCCTGTCCGATCGTCCGCGAGAATGACGGGCTGGCGCTCAGCTCGCGCAATGTCTATCTGTCAGCAGAAGAGCGCAGCCAGGCGCTTGTGCTGTCCCGTTCACTAAAGGCTGTTCGTCAGGCAATGGACGAGGGTTCGGTCCGTACTGCAGATGAAGCCCGGACGCTTCTTGTCTCGGAAATATCCTCGGCTCCGCTGGCCGTAATCGATTATGTGGAAATTCTGACTTTCCCTGATCTGGAGACGCTGGAACCCGGATCGCCGCTTACTAACTCCGGCAGTGAGATTATCATTGCGCTGGCGGTCAAATTCGGCAGAACCCGGCTGATCGACAATAATGTATTTATTCCGAAGGAGGCTCCCGCCCTTGTTTAGACATATGATGAAATCCAAAATTCACCGTGCGACGGTGACAGAGGCCAATCTTAATTATGTAGGCAGCATTACGATTGATGAGGATCTGATGGAAGCGGCCGACCTGCTTGAGAACGAAAAGGTACAGATTGTGGACAATAATAACGGCTCCCGGCTGGAAACCTACGTTATTCCGGGCCCGCGCGGCAGCGGCGTCATCTGCCTTAACGGGGCGGCGGCCCGCCTGGTGCAGCCTGGTGATACAGTCATTATTATCTCTTATGCAATGCTGTCCGCTGATGAACTGGCCGGCCACAAGCCGACGGTTGTGTTTGTGGACGCAGACAATAAGCCGGTCAAGCTGGCTGACCATGAGCTGCACGCTACAATCGCCTGATAAGACAGCTGCAGGCCATGTAATCAATGGCAGGGATGAACCGCCCCGACTTTGCGAAAAATGAAGGCAGGCAAGCTTAGGCTGATTTCATGTTCAGTAAAGGGGGATGGCCCGATGTTTCAACATTTATTTGCTGAAATGAACAAGATGCTCCAGGAGATTGCCCGTGACTACCCCTCTTCGGAGGGGGAGTACCGGAATGAACTGATCCGCAAGTACAACATGCTTCACAGGCTCAGTGACAAAGTGATGGACGAGTGGCTGGCCTTTGCCGAGCAGCTGAGCCAGTTCCGGGAACAGACTGAACTGCAGCTCGAGCCTGAGGAAGAAGTGCCGCAGCAGGAGGCGCCCGAGCTTGCCATGGATTCTTTTGTCCGGGGCCAGGGGTATTATAAGCTCCTGATGTACGGTAAATGTATCCAGCAGTTTCAGGAAGTGATCCGGCGGTATCCGGACAGCCTGGCCGCCCGCCTGTATCTGGCCATGGCTTATCTGCAGGAAGGGGACGCGGAGACGGCCTGGAGCCATCTGAACCATATGCTCGCCCTGATCCGGGAGAGCAAGCTTAAGGCAATGATCTATAATGCCATGGGCTGCATCAGGGCCTCACAGGAGCGCTTCCATGAGGCAAGTGAACTGTTCGGTTTGTCTTTGCAGCATGATCCGGCTCTGCCGGAGCCTAATGTCAATCTGGAGGTATGCCGCAAAAAAGGCGGTAAGCTCCAATTCGGGGAACAGCTTGTTTCGCTTTTGTAATCATAGCCATTCATTTAGGCGATGCATCCACTTGAACAAGCGGCTTGCATCGCCTTTTTACGTAACTTCTGTTATGCTGATATGGAGTCTCAAGTGAAAGGGAATAGAACTTACAATGAAATTTGCCGTGCTTGATTTTGAAACTACGGGAACCCAATCTGTGGGTGAGATCATCCAGGTTGGCCTTGCCATTATAGAAGAAGACCGGTCTGTTTCCCGGGTATATGGGTCCTATGTCAAGCCCGGAACACCGATTCCTCCTTTTATTACAGGCTTGACCGGCATAACCGACGCGGATGTTGCGGATGCGCCGGAGCTGGATGAAATGATGATGGAGCTGGTCCCGCTGCTGGATGATGTTGTGCTGGTAGGGCATAATGTCGCATTTGATTTCCACTTTTTACAGAATGCCCTGGACCGCTGCGGCTACTTGCCGTTTCAGGGCCGGATTCTCGATACGATTGATTTTCTCAAAATATGCTTTCCGTCGCTGACCACCTATCAGCTCGGTGCAGTCAGTGCGCATTTCAAGCTGACGCATGAGCGTCCGCATCAGGCTGACAGCGATGCACTTGCCACTGCGCTCGTGCTGCTTAAATGCCTTGACGAGCTGTATATCCTGCCGCTGCTGACCATTCAGCGCCTGAATGAGCTGTTTGCCGGCGAGGACAGCGATCTGGCCTGGTATTTTGATGGCCTGCTTCACGAGCGGGAGATGGAGACCTTCCAGCCGGAGGGCGAGCTGACTTTTCACCGTCAGCTGGCACTTGCGGTCGGAGACTGGAATGAGCTTGTTTCACCGCGCGAGGAGGGTTCCGGCAATCCTTTGGAGAATGTATCCTTTGAGGACTACATGGCTGAGGTGACAGTCAGGCTGAAGGATACGTTACCGCAGTATGAAGCGCGGGAAGCACAGGAGATTATGATCGGCGAAGTAAAGACCGCCCTTCAGGAAGAGAAGCATCTGCTGATTGAAGCGGGTACCGGCACCGGCAAATCGCTGGGCTACCTGCTGCCGGCTATTTATCATAGCGTGCGTACGGACCAGAAGGTGATGGTCAGCACACATACAATCAATCTGCAGGATCAGCTGCGTGAGCGAGACATTCCCCTCCTGACTACAGTGGTCCCGTTTCCGTTTAAGGCTGCCGTCTTTAAGGGAAGAGGGCACTATTTGTGTCTGCGCAAGTTTGAACATAAAATAAATAATAAGGACTTCGTAAGTACCAGGGAAGAAACGCTCACAGCAGCTCAAATGCTGGTGTGGCTTACCCAGACGCAGTCCGGTGACGATGAGGAGCTGAATCTCAGCGGCCGCGGCGGCGACTTCTGGGAAAGCGTCGCCAGCGACACCGACTCCTGTCTGGGCCGATCCTGTCCGTGGTTCCGTAAATGCTACTACCACCGGGCCAAGCATGAGGCCGGAATTGCCGATGTAGTCATTACGAATCATTCCAAGCTGTTCGCAGATGTAAAGGCCGGGCATCAGCTGCTGCCTGCCTATGAGCATCTTGTGATTGATGAGGCACATCATCTGGAGGATGTGGCAGGGAAGCATCTGGGCATGCAGATGAAATATTTCACTGTTGCCCACACGCTGACACGGCTCTACAAGGACAGTAAGAGCGGCCAGCTCCCTGCGCTGCGCCAGACCCTGCAGTCGTCGGGAAGCGAGCAGGCCTCCGAATGGAGCAGTGTAATCGACCGGATTTATCCGGATCTGCTGACCGTCAAGGAAACATGGGATGTGCTCAGCGACAGGCTGTTCGGCCTGCTGCCGGACCGCAGTGATGCGGCAGCGGGTGAGGCCGGGCAGCTGGTGTCACGCCTGCATCCCGGCAAGAAGCCAAGGGACTGGGAAGAGCTGGCTGCGCTGGAGAACACGCTGAATCTCAGCCTAAGCGATATTATCCGCAGGGGCGACAAGATGCTCAGTGAAATGCGCGATACCGACAGCCAGTCCTCCTCGGACAGTCTGGTGACCGACATCGGCGGCCTGTTTAAGGATCTGGCCTCGATCCGCGAGCAGATCCGCTTCTTTATGGGCCTGAATGATGAGAATGTTGTGTACTGGATGGAAGGCAGCAGCAATTACCGCGGCAAATCCCTGCAGCTGTATGCTGTACCGGTAGATGTCAGTGCCCAGCTCAAGGAGCTGTTCTTCGACAAGAAGAAGAGTATAACGCTGACCTCCGCAACGTTGTCTGTGGATAAATCGTTTCAGTTCATGATCGATAATCTCGGCCTGGGCGAGGCTGCGGAGCAGGAGCGGCTGATGACAGCGCTGCTGCCTTCACCGTTTAATTACCGCGAGCAGGCACTGCTTGTTATCCCGCGTGATTTTCCGAGCGTGAAGGGCAGTGTAGGGGATGCCAGGTTTGTTGACAAGCTGGTGCACTCGCTGGCAGAAGCCGCTGTGGCGACCAAAGGCCGCATGCTGGTGCTGTTTACTTCCTATAAGATGCTGAGACAGGTCTATGACCCGCTCAAGGAAGCACTGGCCACAGAGGACATCGCTGTGCTTGGGCAAGGCGTAGAGGGAGGCAGCCGCAGCAAGCTGATCCGGCGTTTCCAGGACAGCTCCGCAGCGGTGCTTCTCGGAACCAGCAGCTTCTGGGAAGGCGTGGATATTCCCGGAGATGCGCTCACCTGTCTGGCTATTGTCAGACTGCCGTTCCAGCCTCCGAATCACCCGCTTGCAGAGGCCAAAGCCGAGCTGCTGCAGGCACAGAAGAAGAACCCGTTCATGAAGCTGTCGGTACCACAGGCGGTTATCCGTTTCAAACAGGGTTTCGGCCGGCTGGTTCGCACCGCCCAGGATCGGGGAATTGTCATTGTATATGATACCAGGGTTATCGAGTCTTACTACGGGAAGTATTTCCTGTATTCGCTGCCAGGCCCCAAGATGGAGCATATGCTGACTGACCAGATGGTTCCGAGAATTGAGGAATGGCTGGAGGGCAGCATTTCCTGAAATGCATTCATTTCATTCTTAGTCTAGTTCCGTAACAGCTCCCTGTTTGCTTGAGTAACAGGGAGCGGTGCGGATTTCATACACATCCGAGTTATACTAAATTTAGGAGGAGAAGACATGAAATCGGACAAAATATCGGAGGCTGTCGTACGCAGGCTCCCAGTGTATCTGCGTTTCTTGAATGATCTCCAGAAACGCGAAATTGCAACCGTTTCTTCCCAGGAGCTGGGACAGAAGCTTGATCTTAATCCTGCACAGATCCGCAAGGACCTGGCTTATTTCGGGGACTTCGGCCGGAAGGGCATCGGCTACGATGTATCCTACCTGATTGAAAAGATCCGCCATATCCTCAAGCTTGACCAGCAGATCAACGTGGCTCTGGTCGGTGCGGGTAACCTGGGCCATGCCCTTTCCAATTATAATGCTTATCTGAAGGATACGATGAAAATCACTGCCGTATTCGACTCCTACGCACCCAAGGTCGGCCAGAAAATCAACTCCCTGACGGTTCAGCCGATGGAGGAGCTGGGCCAGACCATCCGTGAGCAGGGGATCCGGATCGGCATTATTACCGTACCGGACAGTGAAGCGCAGAATGTAGCCGATATTCTGGTTGAATCGGGCATCGAGGCCATTCTTAATTTTGCTCCGGTAATTCTGAAAACTCCGCCGTCGATCCGTATCCATGCGGCTGATTTTACGACTGATCTGCAGAGCCTTGCCTACTATTTGCACGACGGAAAGGAAGACATTACCGATGAGCAGCAATAAAACGATAATCGCGAACGGCCGGTTTCTTGTACCTGGCTCGCTTCAGCCTGTTCTAAGCGGTTATATGACGATAGAAGATGATCTGATCACATACATAGGGGAAGACAAGCCTGCAGCCGAAGAAGGTGTACTGACGGTTGACGGCAGCCGTCTGCTGTTCATGCCGGGACTGGTCAATACCCACGGCCATGCGGCGATGTCGCTGCTGCGCGGGTATGGTGACGATATGGTGCTTCAGTCCTGGCTGCAGGAAAAAATGTGGCCGATGGAAGCGAAATTTACCGGAGATGATGTGTACTGGGGAACAGCCCTGTCCGTGCTGGAAATGCTCAAGGGCGGAACAACAACTTTCCTTGATATGTATGATCATATGGACCGGGTGGCTGAGGTTACAGAACAGTCGGGTATCCGTGCTGTGCTGATGCGCGGTGCCATCGGCCTGTGTCCTGAAGATGTGCAGAACCAGAAGCTCGCCGAGGCTGTAGAGTTTGCGCGTAACTGGCACGGCAAGGCAGACGGCAGAATTACTGCGATGCTCTCACCGCACGCACCATACACGTGTCCGCCGGACTTCTTTATGAAGTTTGTACAGGCAGCCCATGATCTGGACCTGCCGATGCATACACATATGTCCGAGACCCGTCATGAAGTGGAGCAGAATGTGGCCGATTACGGACTGCGTCCGGTAGCGCATCTGGAGAAGCTGGGCATGTTCACCCGTCCATCCCTGATTGCCCATGGGGTTCATCTGAATGATGAAGAAATTGAAATTCTGGCCAAATACAATGTGGGAGTATCCCATAATCCGGGCAGCAACCTCAAGCTGGCGAGCGGGGTAGCCCGCGTGCCGGACCTGCTTAGAGCCGGAGTCAAAGTCTCACTCGGCACTGACGGGGCGGCGAGTAACAACAACCTTGACATGTTCGAGGAAATGCGGCTGGCTGCGCTGATCCATAAAGGCGTCAGCGGTGATCCGACCGCTGTACCTGCGCCGGAAGCGCTGCTGATGGCAACGGAATACGGGGCAGCTTCCATTTACCTGAACAACGTCGGCCGGCTGGCTGCAGGCATGAAAGCGGACTTTATCGCCATTGATATTGACCAGCCGCATCTGCTGCCGCATTCCGACCTGCTCTCCCATGCGGTCTACTCGGCAAGTGCAAAGGATGTTGAGCATGTCTGGGTTAACGGTAAACAGGTTGTTAAGCACGGCCAGTGCCTGACACTGGATGAAGAGGAAGTCCGCCGCAAAGCGCAGGAAACCTTTGAAAGCCTGCTTAAAAGATAATGATGCAAGTTAAACGGGGAATACCGTCAGTTTTTTAGGAAAGGGAGCTGCACTTTGAGGAAAAGGAAAAAATGGCTTCCGCTGGCGATCAGTGCGGCACTGCTCCTTTTGTTCGGACTAGGGCAGTTCTATGCCTATATTATGAAGGACCAGTGGACTGAGCGCAGCGCAGCCAGGGAAGTGGCCAGAAGCCGTGCCGGACTGACTGAGGTGACCAAAGCCCAGAAATCCGTCTGGGATGAAAATGCAGCCTATTGGGTGCTTACAGGAAAGAATGAGGCGGGCACCGAGCTGATGGTCTGGGTCCGCTTTACACTTGACGGCAAACCGGCAGGAGGCGACAACGATATTTACGCGGCAGAGCTGTCGCAGGGTACCTCAGAGCAGCAGATCCGGGAGAAGCTTGCTTCTGAGCTGCCCGGTGCTGATATCAGGCGGCTTTTGCCCGGCGTATTTAACGGAGAATATGCATGGCAGGTCTTCTACAAGCAGGAAGGACGGTATTATTACCGGTTCTACCGGTTCAACGATGGTACGGCAATCGGAGAGGGCTACAGCCTGCCGAGTAAATAATAGAGCGGGAAATGGCATAAGCAGCAGGTGGACGTAATGGTCCGGCTGCTGTTTTTGTTATGCTTAACCTTCTGAATATGATAGGTATGCAGTTTATGATATACAGTTAATATAACAATTCTGATACTGAAGCGTAATTGGTCAAACTTGTTGTGGTGCAGGAGGGCGGGGAATGAGGACTTAAAGTGCTGGCTTCACCGTATTGGCCACTGATTAATTACTGCCTGACGGAGCACAGCGGAACCAGCAGCCATGGTGATATCATTCCTCTTGAAAATGGGGGGATTTTGCAGTTTATATGACGGAACGGGTTAACGGAGTGACAGATAAAGTTATCTGAAATGCCAGATAAAAGACATGGATGATCTCATCATTCATGTCTTTTTTGTCGATATGAAATAGAAACAAAGGAGTGTATCCAAAAATTAGTACCGAAAATTTTAAATATATTCACAAATTTATGCGAAATCGTATATACACCTATGATATACTAGTCCATGTACTTAAGACATGCGAAAGAGCATGCCGGATAATAAGTTATCGCTAAACATGCTATCTTAATTATTTATTTATTATATTGGCTTACATCTGAGAGGAGGACGTTGCTTGAAATTACGTCTTGTACCTGTGCTGTTAACGTCTCTGTTGTCTGCGGCGCTGCTGTTTGGAGGCTGGTATGCCTACCGCCAGTTCGCTGTTCAGGAGCCGCTCCAGAAGATTGTATCATCCTATGAAGGAGTCAATGAATCACATATTAGTATTAACCGCAATGAAGTGACTTTGAAACTTAATCTTGAACCTGGAACGAAACTGCGTGAGCTTGTGCAGTATGTTAATAGCGAAGGAAAGTCAGCAATCGGCAGCCGTACGCTGAGGCTTGATGTTGACCAGAACTCCAGTGCATTGCTTGATGAATATTGGGACAAGGCGATGTTTTCCGTTGCAGAAGCGATGGAGAGCCGTAAATATACACTGATTCCGGCCAAGCTTGACGGACTCAAGGTACAAAGCTCCGAGTTTCAGAATGTGACAGCAACGACAGAAATCGACGACAATAACGTCTATGTGAGCCTGAGTGACGGTAAACAGAGCAAGTTTATTATTTTACCTCGGGTTCCCGCAGCGATGGGAGTGTGGAATAATGCCTAAGTATTGGAAGGAAGTCCTCGCCGGTTTTGCTCCGGTGCTGCTCGTTTTCATGGCTTTTGTCGGCATTAATATTTTTCCGGTTGTTATCGCTGCCGGCATGCTCGGCGCCCTGCTGCTGATTGCCCATCTGCGCGGTGGTTTGACAGTCAATGCCGGTGCTGACAAGAAGCGCAAAAAGAACGGCCCGTCGAAGCTTACCTTTGAGGAGATCGGCGGCCAGGACAATGCCAAGCAGGAGCTGCGTGAAGCCCTTGACTTTCTGATCCGTCATGAGGAGATCAGCAAGTTCGGGATCCGCCCGCTCAAGGGGATTCTGCTGACCGGACCTCCGGGGACAGGGAAGACGCTGATGGCCAAGGCTGCGGCACATTATACCAATTCCGTCTTTGTTGCGGCATCAGGCAGTGAGTTTGTTGAAATGTATGTAGGTGTCGGTGCCGGACGTATCCGTGATTTGTTCAAGGATGCCCGTACCCGTGCCGTTAAGGAAAACAAGCAGAGTGCCATAATTTTTATCGATGAGATTGATGTAATCGGCGGCAAGCGTGAAGGCGGACAGCAGCGCGAGTATGACCAGACGCTGAACCAGCTGCTGACAGAGATGGACGGGATCTACAATAACGATGCACCCCGGATTCTGCTGATAGCCGCAACGAACCGCAAAGAAATGCTTGATTCCGCACTGCTGCGTCCGGGCCGGTTTGACCGCCACATTCAGGTGGATATGCCCGACAAAAAGGGGCGCAAGTCCATTCTCGATCTCCATGCCAAGAATAAGCCGCTGCATGCCAGTGTTGATCTGGACAAAATCGCCGAGGAAGCCTACGGGTTCTCCGGTGCCCAGCTGGAAAGCGTCATGAACGAAGCAGCGATTTATATGATGCGCGAAAATCTGACCCAGGTGGAGCAGCGCCATTTATCCTCAGCGATCGACAAGGTGATGATGGGCGAGAAGACAGACCGTGAGACCAACCAGGAAGAAAAGCGGCGGGTGGCAATCCACGAGCTGGGCCATGCGATTATGGCAGAGCTGCTGCGTCCGGGAAGCGTCAGCCAGGTAACACTGACGCCGCGGGGACAGGCGCTAGGTTATGTGCGGCACAATCCGCAGACAGAGCAGTACCTGTATACAAAGGATTATCTGGAGCATCAGATCATGATTGCGCTTGGCGGCGCAGCCTCTGAGGAAATGTATTACGGGGGACGCAGCACAGGATCACGCGGTGACTTTGATCAGGCCCTGAATATTGTAGAGACCATGATGAAATCAGGCCTCACCTCGCTGGGGATCGCAAATCTGCAAATGGTTACCACAGAAGAGCTTATGAAAGAAAATAGTAAAATACTGGATGATCTCATGATCCGGACGCGTGAGCTGCTGGAGAATCAGCGGAACATCTTTGATTACTCCCTTGACATCCTTATGAAGGAAGAAGTTCTCTCCGGAGAGCAATTTCGTTGTCAATTTCGTGACAGTGTAAAATTACCGGCATAAATATTTATGCCGGTTATTTTTTTTACTTTTGAGACATGCTAAGATATTATTATATGTCGGGCTACATATTTTTTTCGACAGACAAGGTACAATACAAAAGTATAGATACCTGAAAGGATGGAGGCTTTTACATGAAGTTTAAAAAGATTGGTGTCATCGGCGGTGGCACAATGGGACAAGGTATTGCCGAAATGCTGGCAGCCAAAGGCCTGGATGTATTACTTGTGGAGAAAAACGCAGAAAGACTGGACTACTCCTATGAGATGATCGAGACAAATCTCGATAAGCAATTGGAGAAATGGGCGATTACCCAGGCTGAGAAGAAGCTGATTCTGAGCCGCATCCAGAAAGTGACACACTTCGCTGAGCTCAGCTCCTGCGATATGGTCATCGAAACCATTACTGAAGATCTAGAAGATAAGCAAAAAGTGTTCAACCAGCTTGACCAGGTGTGTCCAAGCCACATTATTCTGGCCAGCAACACTTCTACCCTAAGCTTGACTGAGCTTGCCAGCTCTACAATGTACCCTGAACGCGTTATTGGCATGCATTTCATACATCCTGTCGGCAAGGTGGATCTTGTCGAAATCGTGCGCGGTCTGAAAACCTCTGACAGCACTTTTGAAGATACCAAAACCTTTGTTGATGAAATCGTTGAGAAGAAGGGCGTAATGATTTATGAATCCCCGGGATTTGTAACTTCACGCCTAATTTGCCTGTTCATTAACGAAGCTATGCACGTCCTGCAGGAAGGTGTTGCTTCACCTGAGGATATCGATGATGCAATGCGTATCGGTTACCAGTTCCAGCATGGACCGCTTGAAATGGCAGACCGTTTCGGCCTGGATTCCGTACTTGCCGCACTTGAGAACATGTTCCGTGAATATGGAGAGCTGAAATACCGGCCATCCACGATTCTTAAGAAAATGGTACGTGCAGGACAACTGGGTGCTAAATCGGGCGAAGGCTTCTTCAAGTATGACAAGGATGGTGACCGTGTATGAACGTTCTAGTAATTAACTCCGGCAGTTCTTCTTTGAAATATCAGCTGTACAATATGACTGATGAGTCTGTTCTGGCCAAAGGTCTGGTAGAGCGTATCGGGATGGATTCCTCCATTCTGACCCATAAGCCGACCGGCAAACAGGAAGTAACCGAAGTCAGCGAAATTCTGGAGCATAACACTGCAATCCGCAAAGTGCTTGCCTGCCTGACTGACAGCGAGCATGGTGTAATCAGCTCCATCGATGAGATCAATGCTGTCGGCCACCGTGTTGTACACGGCGGTGAGTTCTTTAAGGAATCCGCTCTGGTGGACGGCGACGCCAAGTCGAAAATCCGCCAGCTGTTTGACCTTGCGCCGCTGCACAATCCTGCAGCCGTAATGGGGATTACAGCAACTGAAATCAATATGCCGGGTGTACCGCAGGCTGTTATTTTTGACACTGCATTCCACCAGACTATGCCGGAAAAAGCTTATATGTACGCCATTCCTAGAGTGCTGTACAACAAATACAAAGTCCGCCGCTACGGCGCACACGGTACTTCCCATGACTTCGTAAGCAAAGCTGCTGCCGAGTATCTGGACCGTCCGCTGGAAGATCTGAAGATCATTACCTGTCACATCGGTAACGGTGCCAGCGTAACTGCGGTTCAGGGCGGAGTATCCGTTGACACTTCCATGGGGATGACTCCGCTGGAAGGCCTGATGATGGGTACACGCAGCGGTGACCTCGATCCGGCTATCGTTCCTTATGTAATGAACAAGGAAGAGCTGTCTGTCGGCGAAGTGAACTCCATGCTGAACAAGCACAGCGGTCTGCTGGCTATTTCCGGCGTGAGCAGCGACATGCGCGACATTATCGACGGAGCGGAGAAGGGCGAGCCTAATTCTACGCTGGCTTTTGAAATGTATGAATACCGTCTGCGCAAATACATCGGTTCCTATGCAGCAGCTATGAACGGTGTAGATATTATCGTCTTCACAGCAGGTGTCGGCGAGAATGCCTCACTGCTGCGTGAACGGGTACTGAATAATCTGACGTTCCTGGGCATCGAGCTTGATGCTGAGGCTAACAAGGTCCGTTCCGGTGATCCGCGCCGCATCTCCACTGCTGATTCCAAGGTGCAGGTGCTGGTGGTTCCGACAAACGAAGAGCTTGTCATTGCCCGCGATACCTATCGCCTGGTGCAAGGAATTAACGGCTAAATTAGAGGAGAGATTTTAGGCATGGCTAACAAAAGTGTGATCAAGAATGTGAATGAGCATGTCGGAGAGAGTGTTGTTATCGGCTGTTGGGTGAACAACAAGCGCTCCAGCGGTAAAATTCAATTCCTGCAGCTTCGGGATGGTACAGGTTATATCCAGGGCGTTGTGGTGAAATCGGAAGTGCCTGAGCAAGTCTGGGACGATGCCAAGAGCCTCACCCAGGAAAGCTCATTGTACGTAACGGGCATTATCCGTGAAGAGCCGCGCAGCCAGTCCGGATATGAAATGACAGTTACCGGTATTGAAGTACTGCATCTCACTGAGAATTATCCGATTACCCCTAAGGAGCATGGCGTTGACTTCCTGATGGATCACCGTCACCTCTGGCTGCGCTCTTCGAAGCAGCGTGCGGTACTGGTAATCCGTGCGGAAATTATCCGCGCGATTCAGCAGTTCTTTAACGAAAACGGCTTTACCAAGGTGGATCCGCCGATTCTTACTCCAACCTCGGCTGAAGGAACCACCAACCTGTTCCACACAAAGTATTTCGATGAGGATGCTTACCTGACTCAAAGCGGACAGCTGTACATGGAAGCTGCAGCAATGGCGCTGGGCCGGGTCTACTCCTTCGGGCCGACCTTCCGTGCCGAGAAATCGAAAACCCGCCGCCATCTGATTGAGTTCTGGATGATTGAGCCGGAAATGGCCTTCACCGATCATGAAGAGAGCCTTAAAGTGCAGGAGAACTTCATCAGCTTTATCGTGCAGTCCGTATTGACGAACTGCCGCGCCGAGCTTGAAGCGGTGGGCCGTGATGTATCCAAGCTGGAGAACATCAAAGCACCGTTCCCGCGGATTACCTATGATGATGCGATCAAGTTCCTTAATGATAACGGCCATGAAATTGCCTGGGGCGATGACTTCGGTGCACCGCATGAAACGGCGATCGCGGAGGCCAACGACAAGCCGGTATTCATTACACATTACCCGGCGTCATTCAAGGCATTCTATATGAAGCCGCACCCAGAACGTCCAGAGGTTGTGCTGTGCGCGGATATGATCGCACCTGAAGGCTACGGTGAGATCATCGGAGGTTCGCAGCGTATCGACGATCCGGAACTGCTGGAACAGCGCTTCAAAGAGCATAATCTTTCCATGGATACTTACAAGTGGTATATGGACCTGCGTACCTACGGTTCCGTGCCTCACTCCGGCTTTGGTCTGGGACTTGAGCGCACAGTAGCCTGGATCTGCGGTCTCGATCATGTACGTGAAACGATTCCGTTCCCGCGTACACTGTACCGTCTATACCCTTAAATAAAGTGAAAGGGGCAGAAGTATGGACGGCAGAGGATGGAATACCTGGGGTGAGGGCGCAGCGTTTGGCCTTCAGCACGGGATGGCCGTCATTCCTTATGCACTCTTACAATATTACCGGAAGCTGAATCTCAGCGGCGACGAAGCCATGCTGCTCATCCACCTGCTGTCTTTCCGGCAGGTGGAGGGCATTGAGTTCCCGTCGCTGGAGGATCTGCAAACTGTGACCGGCCGGAGCATTTCTGTAATTGCCGGAGAGCTGCAGAAGCTGATGAAGGAAGGCTTTATCAGCATTGACGGAACCAATGACGAGCTTAGGGATTTTCATTACGAGCAGTACAATTTTACAGGATTGTTCAACAAGCTGGGTGCTGTTCTGGCTGAAGCCGCTCAAGAGGCTGCTGAGGGCAGATCTGCCGGATCGATTCATTCCAGACATGCGTCAACACGGATTGCCGGAAGTCCTGCTGCTACAGCAGCTGTGGAGGCGGAGAGCCGCAATCTGTTCAGCATCTTCGAGAAGGAATTTGGCCGGCCGCTGTCGCCCATGGAATGTGAGACCATATCCGGCTGGGTCGATCAGGACCGTTATCCGGAGGAGCTTATTCTGCTGGCGCTGAAAGAGTCTGTATTTGCCGGCAAGATTCATTTCCGCTACATTGACCGCATCCTGCTGGAATGGTCGCGCAACCGGGTGAAGAATGCCCAGGATGTCAAAAATTATAACCAGAAATTCCGTAATGGCGGAAGATAACGGTGTGCAATTAAAAGGCCTGCTGCCTTGGGTAACCAAGTGCGGCAGGCTTTTTGGTTTTTGTGCAAAGCACTTGCCACAATTTATTGAGAGCAGTATCCGGAATTGTGCAGTCACCACATCGGAGCCTCTCACTGGTCCGATAGTATAATTGGATTTATAGTAGCCAGGACGGCTAACGAAAACTCCCCCCTCAGATCTTTAAAGAATGCTGACGGGGGAGTTCCTGTTAGTTCGGCAAGGTTGGCTAGTTGCGGTGTTGCATGAAACATACTACAGCAAGATGGACTGTTTGTGCTTTACTGGTTTTTAAACAGCTCTTTTTCCACGGCTGCCCCCATCTCACGGGAGCGTTCGGCGCAGCGGTTCACTGCGGCGATGACGGTTTCGAAGAAGTCGCCTTTGTCCAGCGTTTCAATCGCTGCCTGGGTGGAGCCGTTTGGTGAAGTGACCTTTTTGCGCAGGGATGCCGGGTCCTCTCCAGTCTGTTGTACCATGCGGGCAGCTCCAAGTACGCTCTGCACGGTCAGCTCTAAGCTCTGCTCAGCTGTTAATCCGCCGCGAATGCCTGCAGCCGTCATGGCTTCCATCATGTAATAAATGTAGGCCGGGCCGCTGCCGGAGATTCCGGTCAGAATTTCCATGCGTTCTTCTTCGATGACGGAAGTGATGCCCACCGATTCGAAGATATTTAGTGCCAGACGGCGGCCGGGCTCATCAACCTCCTTGGAGAAGGCGATGCCTGTTGCGCCGAGTCCGATCGTGCTTGAAGTATTCGGCATCGTGCGGATCACCGGCTGAGGCGTGCCGAGCAGACCCTGGATGGTGCGAATTGTAAGACCCGCAATAACGGAGACGATAAGCTGGTCCGGCTGGAGCAGCGGAGCCAGTCCGCGCAGCGCTTCAGCAGCATCCTTCGGTTTCATTGCCAGGACAATGACCTGGGCATTCTTGAGGATTTCCGCTTTTTGCTGCGGGTCATTGCTTCCCTGCACGCCATAACGGCTGCGCAGTTCGGCTAGACGCTCACTGCTGCTGCGGTTGAGCATGGTTATGCTGTCGGAAGCAATAACATTGCGGGCAATCATGCCCCGGACAATGGCTTCCGCCATCGAGCCTGCCCCGTAGAATACGATATGTTCCTTAATAAGTGGAACGGATGGTTGCTGACACATGTTATGAGTCCCCCTAAAAGTTTTGTGAGCTTAACCTCACTGTATAATCAGCGTACAAAACTTGCTTCGCAAGCATCTCCGTTATCCCCGGATTTGTCCTGTTCCGCGGATGATATATTTGCAGGAAGTCAGTGCAGGCAGACCCATGGGTCCGCGGGCATGCAGCTTCTGGGTGCTGATGCCGATTTCGGCGCCAAAGCCGAATTCGAACCCGTCGGTGAAACGGGTGGATGCATTATGATACACTGCAGCAGCATCTACCTCCTGCAGGAAACGTGCGGCATGCTCGGCATTTTCGGTAACGATGCATTCCGAATGCTTGGTGCTGTATTCAGCGATATGACGCAGCGCTTCATCCAATCCGCCGACGATACGGACATTAAGAATGTAATCATTATATTCGGTTGCATAATCCTCAGCGGTTACCGGTACCGCCCAAGGAATCAGGGCTACCGTTTCCGGGCAGCCGCGCAGCTCAACATTAACGTTGCGGAAGGCTTCAGCCAGCGCCGGCAGATGCCGGGCGGCATACTCACGGTTGACAAGTAAGGTTTCCATGGAGTTGCAGACAGACGGGCGCTGGGCTTTGGCGTTTACACTGATTCGTTCGGCCATTTCAGGCTGACAGCCTGCATCCAGATAAGTATGGCATATGCCTGCACCTGTTTCAATTACAGGCACTGTGGCGTTCATTACAACATTCTGGATCAGCGAGCTGCCACCGCGCGGGATGATAACATCCAGCAGGCCGTTTAGCTTGAGCATCTCGTCAACAGAAGAACGGTTAGGATCTTCAATCAGCTGCAGGGCTGCAGCCGGAATGGATGTTTTGGCCAGTGCCGTGTGCAGCACTTCAACGATTTTGCGGTTGGAGGAGAGGGCAGAGGAGCCGCCGCGCAGAACCACAGCGTTGCCTGTCTTCAGGCAAAGACCGGCGGCATCTACCGTTACGTTCGGGCGGGCTTCATATATAATGCCGATCACTCCGAGCGGGACGCGGATTTTTTCTATAGACAGGCCGTTGGGACGCTCAAATTGTTCGAGTGTATCTCCAACCGGATCAGGCAGCACGGCAATCTGCTGCAAGCCTTCAGCGATTGCGCCGATCCGGCTGACATCCAGTGCCAGGCGGTCGAGCATGGATTCCGGCGTACCGGCCTTACGCCCGCGCTCCAGATCTTCGGCGTTGGCGGCGATAATGGACTGCGCCTCCTGACGCAAAGCATCAGCCATGACAAGCAATGCTTCATTTTTCTGGCCGGTGGTCAGGCTTGCTAAAACTCCTGTAGTCTCTTTGGCTAATGTAGCTTTATTAATCACTTCACTCATATTGTTCCCCCCTGAAAGGTAGTGTATGTTAATTGTCCTATCTGTTAGCGCAGCGTAATCCATTCATCGCGGTGGATGACCTCAAGCCGGTGGACTTCACCAAGCTTGGGAACGATCTCCCGGCTCGGCAGGCCTTGAATGCTGCGGAGCTGGGTATCATCGTAGTTGACAATCCCCCGGCCCAGCAAGGTTGCATCTGGTCCAAGAACCTCAACGACATCACCGGAGTGGAAGCTGCCCTCGATCCGTTTGACGCCTACCGGCAGCAGACTGTGTCCTCCATGGAGCAGGGCTTCAACTGCCCCGTCATCGACATAAAGCGAGCCGAGCGGTGTTGACATAAAGCCGAGCCACTGTTTTTTGACCGGCAGGGAGGCGAGGGTAGTGTCAAAATAAGTGCCTTTCCCCGTGCCTGCCGCAGCCAGGCGCAAATCTCCGGGTTCAGAGGCGCGGCCGATGAATACTGGCACCCCGCCGCGGGTTGCAATTTTGGCGGCATCAATTTTGGAACGCATTCCGCCCGTTCCGACGCTCGAGCCGGCTCCGCCTGCGTAGGCATAGATTTCCGGCGTAATCTCCTCCACCCGGCTGAAGCGGACCGCTTCGGGATTCTTCCGCGGGTCTCCGCTGTACAGCCCGTCCATATCGGTCAGCACCAGCAGGCGCGAGGCCTTCAAAAGATTGGCAACCAGTGCTGACAGTGTATCATTATCCCCGAATTTCAGTTCATCGACAGATACCGTATCATTTTCGTTAAATACCGGGATGGCACCCTGTCTTAGCAGCTCCTCGACCGTCATCATCGCGTTATTCATTGCGCGGCGGCTGCAAAAGTCGGTACGGGTCAGCAGAATTTGGGCGGTCGGAAGTCCGTGCTTGGCAAAAGCCTCCTGATAAGCCTGCATCAGCATAACCTGTCCGACGGCTGCTGCAGCCTGCTTCTCATGCAGCAGCTTTGGCCTGGACGGATAACCGATACCGCGGAATCCGGCAGCTACGGCTCCGGAGGTTACCAGCAGCACCTCACACCCGTCCTGCCGCAGTGCGGCAAGCTCAGCTGCGAAAAAGGCTACAGCTTCGCGGTTTAAGCCGCCTTCGGGGCCGGTCAGCGAGCTGCTGCCGATTTTGACTACAATACGTGTGGCCACTGTATCTTCACTTCCCTTTCAGAATATCAGATTTGAAAACGACAAAAAGCCCCCATCCTAAGACTAAGCAAAGGACGAAAGCATGTTAACTTCCGCGGTACCACCTTCATTGATGAGGGAACATCCGACTTCATTCTCATAACGGGAGTATCCGTCCTGCAGGCAGCAGGCCGCTCGGGGGTAGGATTCAGAAATAACAACCGCGGTAAATTCTCTCAGCCTTCCGGAATTTACTCTCTGCTCACGGATAGAGACATTTCTTACTGGTCCCGTCTGCACGTTTCACTATTTGACAATTAGAATACCATGGAGGTGTGCGGTTTGCAAAGGGAGTTTGCAGGAATATTTTTATGCGCTGAAGCTGCATTGAAATGAGATGTTTATACGTGGGAAGAACGGGTAATTTACTTATAATCTGTTACCAGGAGGTGCATCCACTTGAGTAAAGACAAGCAAATCGCGCAGGAACAGACTGAAAATGCCAAAGAGGCAGCTGAATTTCAGAATCAGGCGATTCGTGATTTTGTTGAAGAGCGTGCTGCAGACACCAGAAACAAAGGACCGGTCAATGATAGCACAACCCGCCTGCCGGACAACCAGAACCGGATGATCACTCAGCATAACCGCCAGATGTGATAAGGCTGTATGAACCGCCTGTATGTTGATAATTGCCAATGATGAGCTAATAGGCAGAGAATATACGAAAGGCTCCCGGATTTCCGCTGACCAGCGAAACCCCGGGAGCCTTTTTGTGCGGGCGCAAAACAGATTCAGGCTTCCGCCAGACTGGCCACTGTGTTCTTGAAGGTTTCAATAAACACCTCGGCTGCTTTGGACAGATAGCGTCCCCTCCGATAGGCGATAACCAGTGTACGGCTCGGCACCGGCTCAGCCAGCGGCAGATAGACCGGGACGAATTCACTTCGCGGGGCACGGGCGATAAAATGAGGCACCAGGGTAACCCCCATACCCGTGGCAACGAGGGACTGAATGGTCTCCATATTGTTGCTCTGAAAAACAATCTTTGGCTCAAAGCCGGCTTCCCGGCAGAGCTCCATCGTCATTTTGCGGAAGCCCTGGCCTTCTTTGAGTACAATAAAGGGCTCGTCCTTCAGTTCCTCTAGTGTAGTCCGGATGCCTTCAGCCTTGCGTGAGGCCAGCGGATGGTCCGGCGGTACGGCCAGGTCAATCCGCTCCTCCCCAAGCACCTCATAGGCCAGTGTCGGAATTTCCAGCGGAAGGGAGAGCAGGCTGAGGTCCGTCTGGCCCCCGGCAGTCAGCTTTTCCAGATTCATAGAGGAATCCTCAAGCAGCGAAATTTCAATATCCGCATAGTTCTGCTTAAACACCGGCAGGACATGGGGAAGAAGATGGGCACCGGTAATCGGCATACTGCCGACAACCACACGGCCGGTGCGCAGTTGTGATATATCCGACATCTCCTGCCGCAGCAGTTCTACGGCAGCTATAATCGATTCCGCCTGCTCGACGAACCGTTCTCCGGCATGAGTCAGCTCCACTGAACTCGTATTACGCTGGAACAGCATTACCCCGAGTTCCTTTTCCAGCTTGGACAGCTGCTGGCTGAGCGAGGGCTGTGCTACATGCAATTTCTCCGCGGCACGCGAGAAGTTGCGCTCCGCTGCGATTTGCAGCGCGTACTGCAGTTGTCTTAATTCCATAATCCTACCCCTTGTATACTTATAATACTTATAAGTATAGCCTATAAGAGGCCTTTTTAATATAGCCCTGGAAGCTAGAGAAGCAAGAGAACCCCAAACGGGACTCTTATTTTATTTCGGCTAGCGCTTTATCCATCAGCGATTCGCTTTCTTTTACAGAATCACTGCCGCAGTCTCAGCACCAATGAAAGTATTCTTGGTGTTTTGATAGAATGCGGAAGCGAAATCCTTAATCGGCTCCCCGTCAGTGTGTTTGCCTTCAACTACAACAGCTTTGAAGAGATTGGTCAGCATGTACCCGGCGTCCTCAATATGAGCCAGATAATTACCGGCATTGTACTCCTCAACTACTTGCGATTCAAAGTCTGTCAGCTCTTCGGAAGAAGGGGAGTAGGCCTTGGCCAATACCTCCACAGCATCAGCCTTCTGGGCAGACTCTGTATCCGATTGGGCGATCTGTTCAATAGCCGATTCCCAGCTCACGGACGGATTGCCGGCCGCCGGTTCAGCAGCAGGAGAATCTGCAGCGGGTGCAGCCGTTGCCTGTACTTCCTGTGTAGCGGCAGGAGCTGCCTCATCAGCCGGTTCATTTCTTGCCGCAATCTGTCCGATGATACTGCCCAGCACAACTACCACTACCCAGAACAGCCAGCGCTTGTAAAATGGTTTTTTCATTACTCTCTCCCCTAAGTCTAGTTTTTTGAAAATGATTTTATCAGATTTCTGAGTGAATTCAAAAATACATACCCCATTAACACTGCTTATAAGCGCAGGCTATTACTTTTATAGAAATCATATCTTGGAATTATAAACACGGCGATGTTATATTTAGAGCATTCAAGAGAGACTCCACACTCTCTTCCAATGAACGATTCTACTAATGAGGTGAAATCATGAGCAACAAGACAATGTTTGAGAAAATCTGGGACAATCACGTTATTCATTCTGAGGAAGGCAAGCCGAGCATCATTTATATCGATCTGCATCTGGTGCACGAGGTTACTTCCCCGCAGGCTTTTGAAGGACTCCGCCTGAGTGGCCGCAAGGTACGCCGTCCGGAGCTGACTTTTGCAACGATGGACCACAACGTTCCGACCAAGGACCGATTCAATATTACTGACCCTATTTCCAAACAACAGATCGACACGCTGTCGCAGAACTGCCGCGATTTCGGAGTCAGACTGTTTGACCTGAATGATATCGACCAAGGGGTCGTACACGTTATGGGACCGGAAATCGGCCTGACCCACCCGGGCAAAACGATTGTCTGCGGCGACAGCCATACCTCCACACACGGCGCTTTCGGCGCGCTGGCCTTCGGAATCGGTACAAGTGAAGTTGAGCATGTGCTCGCGACCCAGTGTCTGCAGCAGTCCAAAGCCAAAACGATGGAAGTCCGCTTTACCGGCAAGCGCAATCCCGGCGTAACTGCCAAGGATATGATTCTCGGCGTTATCGCCAAATACGGCACGGACTTTGCAACCGGTTATGTTATTGAGTACACCGGCGAGGCGATCCGCGAGCTGTCGATGGAAGAGCGGATGACGGTCTGCAACATGTCGATCGAGGGCGGAGCGAGAGCAGGTCTGATTGCTCCGGACGATACCACCTTTGAATATCTGCGCGGCCGTGAATACGTACCTCAGGGTGAGGCTTTTGACGCTGCAGTTGCTTCCTGGAGAACACTGGTGAGTGATGAAGGTGCTCAGTATGATACTGTCGTAGAGTTCGACGTAGAAACATTGATTCCGCAGGTAACCTGGGGAACAAGCCCGGGTATGGGTACTGACATCAGCTCCAGCGTGCCTAATCCGGCGGATTTCACTACTGAAAATGAACGTAAAGCTGCTGAAAAAGCGCTTGAATATATGGATTTGACTCCGGGCACCCCGATGTCCGAAATCGGCATCGACTATGTGTTTATCGGCTCCTGCACCAACGGCCGGATTGAGGACCTGCGCGCTGCTGCACAGGTAGCCAGAGGCCACAAGGTATCCGACAAAGTTACTGCGATTGTAGTTCCAGGCTCCGGACGCGTTAAAATGCAGGCGGAGAAGGAAGGTCTTGACAAAGTATTCACCGAAGCAGGCTTTGAGTGGCGTGAAGCAGGCTGCAGTATGTGCCTGGCGATGAACCCTGACGTTCTGCAGCCCGGACAGCGCTGCGCCTCGACCTCGAACCGCAACTTTGAAGGACGCCAGGGACGCGGCGGACGCACGCATCTGGTATCCCCGGCAATGGCAGCTGCCGCTGCCATCAAAGGCCGGTTTACTGATGTCCGTGACTGGAATTACAAGACAGAAGCCGTCAACGCATAGAAACTTTGAGAGAGAGCGGGAGGAAATAACACTATGGAAGCTTTTAAACAATTAAACGGAATCGTTGCCCCGGTTGACCGGGTAAATGTTGATACAGACGCTATTATCCCTAAGCAGTTCCTGAAGCGGATCGAACGGACCGGGTTCGGACAGTTCCTGTTCTATGAATGGCGTTTTGACGAGGCGGGAAATGACAATCCTGCTTTTGAGATGAACAAGCCGCGCTACGAGGGAGCATCCGTGCTGATCTCCCGGGCCAACTTCGGCTGCGGCTCCTCCCGGGAGCACGCTCCGTGGGCGATTATGGACTACGGCTTCAGAGTGGTAATTGCACCTTCCTATGCCGACATTTTCTATAATAACTGCTTCAAGAACGGTATCCTGCCGATCAAGCTGTCTGAGGCCCAGGTTGATGATCTCTTTAACCGTACAGCTGAGCATGAGGGATATAAGCTGAATGTGGATCTGGAAAATAAAACGCTGAGCGATGATTACGGGCTGAGCATCAGCTTTGAGCTGGATGAGCACCGCCGCCAGTTCCTGCTGCAGGGTCTGGATGACATCGGATTGACCCTTAAGCATGCCGACGAAATCGCTGCTTATGAAGAACGCCATGCTACCAAGCTTTTCGCCAGATAAGGACAGCATTATCCGTTAACTTTACAAATTTTACACAAAACTTCTATTTCCGTGTACCGGAGATAGAAGTTTTTTTGCTATAATCGATATATTCATTGCCTGCAAAGGCAACTTTTGGGGATTTCTGTCGTCTATAGCTTATCTGTGTGTGATTAGTAGTATCTATTATTTGCCAAAAGGGAGAGTACAGGATGAGAAGAGCCGGACAACGGGTGTTATTGCTATTGCTGCTGCCGCTGCTGCTGCTGTCATTTGCCGGCCGGGAAGCTGCAGCCGCCGGTCAAGGTACCGGCCGGATTGTGATGGACAATCAGGAGCTTGCACTGCCCCAGGGAATCAGCCTTGAAAACGTAAATGGAAGCGTTATGATTCCTATCCGGGTAGTAGTTGAGAACCTGGGCTTTGAGGTACTGTGGGAACAAAAGACGAAGAAAGTAACAGTGCAGCAGGACGGAAAGACTGTTCAGCTGGCGGTGGGAAGCAAGACTGCTGAAGCTGACGGTGTAACCTTGTCACTGAATGCGGCACCCAAGCAGAACGGGGGAACCGTGCTTGTGCCGATCCGTTTTGTAAGCGAGCAGTTCGGGCTCAAGGTCGGCTGGGATAACAGCGACAAGACCGTATATCTGAGCGGCGGGCAGACGAGTGGTACTGCGCCTTCCGTTGACCCGCTCCCGGCGGCTACTCCATCCCCGCAGCCTGCTGCAACGGCAACGCCTCAGCCTGCAGCCTCACCATCGGCTACGCCTTCTCCAACAGCGGTAACAGGCCAGGATGATGACATTGCGGGCGGGGTTAACGGCCCGGCATCTACTCCTGTTCCCGGAAGTGCCGGTAATATGGCCACCACGCCTCAGGTGCTGGGAGCGGTGTTCAGTGAGAACCGGCTGATTGTAGCTGCGGCAGGAGGCGCCAAGCCTGCTGTATCCAGACTCAGCGGCCCTGACCGGATCATCGTTGATTTTGCAGGCGCATCCTTTGCCTCTGATTTTGTGGGCAGTCTGCCAAGCGTCGCGCCGAACGGTACGCCGCAGGGCAAGCTTGATGTCACCGGGTATCCGCTGGTTACGGAGGTAAGATATGCGCTGTTCAGCACGAGCCCCTCTACCGTCCGGTTCGTGATCCAGACCGTGGGCAGTCAGCCTTATCAGCTGAGCACCGACAGCAGTACAGGACTTGTAACGATTGATCTCAACACAGCAAACAGCGGAGGCATTCCTGCAGCCGGCTCGGGAAGCTCTGGTAAACCGGTTGTCGTACTGGATGCCGGACACGGCGGCAAGCAGCCGGGGGCAGTGAGCCCTAACGGCAAGCTCGAGAAGGATGTTAATTTTGCGGTAGCCAATAAAGTGGGTGCCCTGCTTGCCCAGGACGGCAAGGTAGAGGTTGTGTACACACGCACAACCGATCAGACCCTTGGCCTGCAGGACAGGGTTAATATTGCTGAGGCTGCAAAGCCAATCTGTTCATTTCGTTTCATGGGAATTCACTGGATGTAACCTACCCCAACCGGGACAAGGTTAACGGCAGTGAAACCTATTATTCAAGAAGTGAGAGCCTGCCGCTGGCCCAGATTTTACATAAGCATCTGGTAGCAGGGACCGGATTTAAGGATAACGGTGTCCGGAGCAAGAGTCTCCACGTGACCCGCGAGACAAGTATGCCGGCAGTGCTGCTGGAGGTCGGATACTTGACCAATCCCGGCAATGAAACGGCAATGTTCACTGAAACGCTGCAAAATAATCTGGCACGGGAGATTGTAGCCGGAATCTATGAATATCTCGGATTATAACCATTGAAGAGGCTCAGGAAATGTGGGGGTGCGGATGTTTTCTGGAATTAATTCGCAACTTTTAAGCTGCATAGGCGTCTAACCAATGTCGAAGGTTGTCAGTAGCCAGGTCATCACGAACGCCATTATCTGGCGGAATACTAGATTCTTAGAGGTGAAAGATGAAGAAATTTGCTTTTACGCTGTTGCTGATGCTCTTTGTACTGGTGTTGCCGGAGCATGGACAGGCTGCTGCCGCGAACAACAAGATTTTTCTCGACGGAAAGGAACTGACTGCAGGTCAGAGCGCTCCGGTCGAGAATGTGGGCGGCTCCGTAATGGTGCCGCTGAGAATGATCTCCGAGAACCTCGGCTATAAGGTCGACTGGGATCAGGCCAGCAAGACGGTGACGATCGGGCAGACAGGCACTACAATGAAGCTGGTTGTAGATCAGACAGCTGCTTCCGTTAATGACAAAACCGTAGTGCTTACTAATGCGCCTTTGAACCGGAACGGGACTACACTGGTGCCTATCCGGTTTATCAGCGAACAGTTCGGGCTGACTGTCAGCTGGGACAACGATCAGAAGATTGTAACTCTTATTACCCCGGAAACCGGCGGGAATAACACAGGCTCTGGGGGCGGAGCCGCTGACGGCGGTCAACCGTAGTTGTACCTCCGGCAGACCCGGCGAAGAACCTGACAATGGTGAACGGCATCAGTTTTAATGAGAACCGGCTGACCATTGCCATGGAGGGGAACGCGGTACCTAAGGTATCCAGGGCAAGCGGACCCGAAAGGATCATCATTGACATTGAGAATGCAACCTTCTCCGACCTTTTCGGTACAGGTCAGGTGCTTGATCCCAACCTTAACGGCAGTCTAACCGTAACGGGTTACCCAGACGTTACAGCAATCCGCTATTCACTCTATAGCACCAGTCCTTATACAGTCCGCTTCGTGATTGATACGACCAGCTACAAGAATTATTCCGTTGAGGTCTCAGGTGATACCTCGAGGCTGGTTGTTGTGGATCTGAATGCAGTCAGCACTGACAATCCGTCAACCCAGCCGGGCAACAACGGCCGGAAGCTGGTTGTGCTGGATGCCGGACACGGAGCCAAAGATTCAGGGGCTGTCGGAGTGACGGGGAAATACGAAAAGAACTTTAATCTGGCTATTGTACTGAAAGCAGCGGAGCTGCTCAAAAAAGAAAATAACATTGATGTTGTACTGACCCGCAGCGATGATACCTTCCTTGAATTGAAGGACCGGGCGGCGATGGCCAACAATCTGAATGCGGATCTGTTTATTTCCGTGCATGCTAACAGCAGCAGCTCATCGGCTGCAAGCGGAACGGAAACGTATTACCAGCGGGAGTCCAGCAAAGCGCTGGCAAACGTGATGCACAAATATCTTGTGCAGGCCACCGGCCTGAGTAACCGCGGTGTACGCTACGGGAATTTCCATGTTATCCGCGAAACTAAAATGCCTGCAGTCCTCCTTGAAGTAGGCTATCTCAGCAACAAAGGCGATGAATCACTGCTTTTCTCAGAGAGCTTGCAGAATAAGGTAGCAGCAGGTATAGTCAGCGGAATCAAAGAGTTTCTGGGATTGAAATAGCAGCCAAGCGGCAGATTAGGGCCGCAAAGTCCAGTCTGGCCTCAGAAGTGGCGGACTGATCGGGCTTTGCCGCCCTGTCTGCCCATATTCATCTATAGGGGGTAATGTTGATGAACAAAAAATTAACGTTAACGCAGTCTCGGCTGTGCTACTGTTGCTTATTGCCGGCTGCGGGGATAAACCGACTGCGGCTCCGGCTGCCGAAGCGGCGCAGAACAATACTGCAGCGGTAAGCGGATCTGGAGGGAACGCCGGAGAAGCACCGGATAACGGAGCCGACAACAGCGGCGGAGAAATCGTTGCGCCGTCTACTGCTCCTCAGGCGGAACCAAGCCCGACTCCGGCTGCAACCGCTGAACCGGCACAGCCGGAGAAGCAGAGCCAGAGCATCGAGGTATATTACACTGACCCTCAGCAGATGGATCTGGTTACAGGCGCAGCATCAATCAGCTTTGCAAATGATACAGAGAAATATACCGAAAGCTTCAAGGCGCTGCAGACCAGCAGCAATGCGGAGCAGGTGTCGCTATGGGGCGGCATGGAGCTGAAATCGCTTGAGTTCAAGGACGGTCAGGTCACCCTGGATATCCACAAGCCGGATGAAGCACAGCTGGGCGCCGGCGGCGAAGCGATGGCGATCAGTGCCCTGGCCAAGACATTCTTCCAATTTGAAGATGTGAAGGCTGTTGAGCTTCTGGTTGACGGTGAGCAGGTCGAAAGCTTGATGGGACATGTTGATCTGGAGCATCCCCTGACAAGAGAGAACAGCGGCCTGTAATCTCCGGTGCAGGAAACAAGACACAGGCCGGCGAATCACTAACGGAACCATATTTGGGATACAGAGAGGGGAATAACGCATTGTCCGGTCAAAAAAGATCAAAACATACTCTTAGAGCTTATTCTGCCCAGGCGGCTTCCGCCGTTCTGGCCGGCGCCATCGCGTTTGGCGGAGCAGGTGCGGCGTTTGCGGATACTGCGGCTGCCCCGACCACGACTTCGGCGGCAACAACGCAAACCGCAGCAGCGGCAGGCAGCATTTTCAGCGATGTAAAAACTGGCTTCTGGGCCGAAAAACATATCTATAAGCTGGCTTCACAAGGGATTGTGGTCGGCAATAACGGGCTGTTCCGTCCGGGGGATTCCGTTACCCAGCAGGAAGCTGTCCTGATGGCTCTTCGTTTTATGAAGCTGCACAATAATGCGGATACAACAACAGATGTTGTTCTGCCGTCGAATTTTCAGGTCAATAACTATTATAAGCCTTATGTTGTGCTTGCCTTCCAGTCAGGTTTGCTGGACAAGACAGTAGAAATGGCTGCGGACAATCTCAAAACCTCCTGGGGAGAGCGTAAGGCTTCCCGGGAATGGGTGGCTGAGCTGCTAATCCGTGCACTGGGTAAAAGCTCTGAGGCAGCTGCAGCAGCAAGTGAGCCCACTGGATTCGCCGATGATGCCAAGGTCTCTGCCAACAAGCGCGGATACATCAATGCTGCAGTAGATTTGGGGCTTGCAAACGGGCTGGACGGTAACCGCTTTGATCCTCAGGGTGCAGTAACCCGCGCACAGCTGGCGACTTTCTTCAGCCGGGCAGAAGCGCATAATTCACTGCAGTATGACAACACGGTTTCCGGTACAGTCAGCGCTTTAAAGGACGGCAAACTTACACTGTACAGTAACGGAACTAATGCTACTTATAACCTGAGTGCATCAACCGCCTATTTTACAAGTGCCTCCGAAGCGAGAATCGGCCTGAATGATATTCAGCCTTATACTAAAGTTACCGTTATCGGGGCAACCTACAACGCCGTTTATGTAGAGTTAACTAATCCTGTGCAGCAGATTGAGACTGCCGAAGGAACATTTGCCAAGGTTACACCAGGCGTGATCTGGGTAGATTCTCCAACCGGATATGATCAATACAGCTATGATGAGAACACCGTATTTGTTGACGTAAATGATGCTGTGATTAATGCTTCAGCGGTGACTGCAGGGAGCAAAATCAAGCTGACACGCGAAACCTACAGCGGCTCCCGCAAAGTGGTCAAGCTGCAGGTGACTTCAGGCATTGTAAACAAAACCGCTTCCGGAACGATTCAAAGCGTTGATACTGCAGGCAAAAAAATTACCTTCAAGAATACAGCCGGGACGGTTGAGACCTTCAGCTGGGAGGATGGCAGCACACTGTTCAGCTCACAGAGCGCAGTACTGCAGCCTGCCGATCTTAAAACCAATTCTGCTGTAAAATATACTGTTAAAAATAATATCCTGACTGCAGTTGAAGTAACCTCTGCAGCAGAACGTACAGTCTCCGGATACATTATGGAGCTGACAGGCTCAACCATTGTGTACAAAAAGTCTGACGGTACACGTGAGGTTAAGCTGCTGGCGGCATCGCCGGCTATCGTGATTCCTAATGTAACCAGTCCGGCTGCAGCAGATCTTATTGCCGATGCTACCGGCGGAGATAACGTCCAGCTGACACTGAACAGCAGCGACCAGGTTACGAGGATCGAAGTGACTAGCCGTCAGATCGAACAATACAGCGGTGCAACGGTGGTCGCTTACAATGCCAAAACACAGCTGCTTACCTTTACAGACAGCAGCAACAAAGCGCATGTGGTGGTGTTGAATGCCAGCACCAAGCTTGCTTATGACGGAGTTGCTTCTCCGACGCTGACAGGCATTGCCTCCAGACTGACGGAAGGCCGCAAGGTGGATGTGAATGCCGTCGGTGACCGCGCTTGTCAGTAGAAAGCACCACGAAGTATACCGGAACACTGGCCTCGCTGAACGCCGCTGCACGGACGCTTGTACTGAAGCTGGCTAACGGCCAGTCACTGACGCTGCCTTATCCGCAGAGCATTGATTATTTCGGCAGAGCATCGGCCACAATAGCTGATGTAGCAATTAACAGCCAGGTTACAGCAGTGCTTTCCGGAGGGCAGGACGTTATCTCGGTACTGCGTGTGCAATCAGCTGCCCAGCTTGAGATTACCACTCTTAACAGTACTGCTAACAAGCTGGGTGTAAAGTGGTCTGGAGGTACAAGCGAACTGTACACACTGACTGTTCCGATGACCAATGAGGCCGGCCAGAACATCACAATCAGTGACCTGAAGGTAGGCGGCTTCATCAACGTGAAGTTTGACGGAAGCACACCTGTCTCGATCCAGTCAGTGAAGCTAAGCAGCGGTCAGGTAGCTGCGGTCGATGCTGCGGCAGGGACGCTGACTGTCAAGGATTACACAGGGGCTTCGCAGACCTTTACGGCCGGAAGCGGTGTACGGGTAGTCCGAGACGGTGTGACGACAGCTTCACTGGGCAATGTGACAACGGCGGACCGGGTGGAAGTGCGGAAGGATTCGGATGGCGTTGTTCTCATCCGTGTACTCACCCAGCTCAGCAAGGTATTCTCACGGGCGGATGCAGCTACCAATGAGCTTCAGGTCAAACGTACCACTCTGAATGATGTATACCGCTATACACTCGCGCCAAATGTATATATTCATCAAGGTGACACGACTTTATCCGTGCAATCTCTCAAAGAAAATGATAATATTATAATGTATTTTAATAATGACGTTGTGGTTGAAATTGTGAAACAATAATGTTATGGTGGATTTCCGTGTGAAACACGTCTTGACGCAGAGGATAGACTGACTGCGTCAGGACGTTTTTTTTGAAATATAAGCAAAGGTAAGCTTCTCACCGGATGTATCCTTATATTTCTGCAGATTATGAGAGGATACGCTCGCGATCTTCATTTCGAGTGTAAATACTCCGTGGAGGGGACGCTATGAAAGCCGCAGAAGTCCGCCACATTCTGGATACTATCGGGGACTTGTTTCCTGATGCGCATTGTGAGCTGAACCACAAGAATGCCTTCGAGCTAACGATTGCTGTTTTGTTATCAGCCCAATGTACGGACGCAACAGTAAACAAAGTGACAGTGGACCTCTTTCAAAAGTATCAATCTCCGCTGGACTATGTTTCCGTTCCCCTGGAGGAGCTGGAAAATGATATCCGGCGCATTGGATTATTCCGCAACAAAGCCAAGCATATTCAGAATCTGTGTTCGATTCTGATTGAGCGGTATGGTGGGGAAGTGCCGCAGGCTCATGATCAGCTGGTAACCTTACCTGGTGTAGGGCGTAAGACAGCCAATGTTGTGGTGTCCAATGCATTTGGAGTGCCGGCTATCGCGGTAGATACTCATGTTGAGCGTGTGGCCAAGCGGCTGGCGCTTGCCGGCTGGGATGATTCCGTGCTGGAAGTGGAGAAGAAGCTAATGAAGGCGGTGCCCCGTGAGGAATGGACGCTCACGCATCACCGGCTGATTTTTTTCGGCCGCTATCACTGCAAGGCACAGAATCCGGCATGCCCCGTGTGTCCGCTGCTCGACGTATGCCGGGAAGGTAAGAAACGTATGAAAACCGCAGCAATCAGGAAAACTAAGACTGAGGCGGGAGCAACAAAGAAGTTAGAGATGAAGAAGAGGATGGGATAGAGATGAAGTGCATTTCTGTGTATACCGATAATTTTGAGACTTTTTCCGATATTTTCGACCGTGTAGTAGAAAGTCCGCTTGAAGAAAATGAAGAGCAGGAAGTGGAAGGCATCACAATCAGCCATTCCGGCGATGTGCCTGAACACTATCTGGAGCGGATGTCCCAGAAGCCGGAGGTTGTCGTGATGAAGGACAAGTCCCGCGGTCTGACAATTCTCCAGCACGGTAAGGTTTTTGAAATTCTGCTTCCGGTTCTGGAAACAGCTTAATGTTCATTTGCAGCAAGAGCCGGCCCGCAGGGGCCGGTTTTTTTATATACTCTGACACCGGAAAGTGAGGCCTTAATTCTATATGGAAGATAAATCTGCAGCTGTGTCAAAGTCAAACCAAATGGAATCCTTAAAATCAATGAAGTCAACCGTTCAAAAGCTCGAAAACGCCGTAACCCAAATGACCGAAAGCGGTGCAAATACAACTCTGGCAAAGAAACGGCTCCATGCTGTCAGTGCGGGCTTAGCGGTACTTGAAAATGCCTGGGAGCAAAAGCCCCATTCATATCCCCCTGAAGATTTAGCAGAGGCCCGCAAGGTTCTTCAAGGCTTAATCCCGTCCGTTGAGAACAGTTACGCCAAGTCAAAAGCCGGCAGTCCGCAAAGAACGCTCCTGGAAAGAAGACTGGTGGCGCTAAATCAGGCCGTTCAGGCGATAGATGATTCCTCCGCAACGCAGGCAGCTGACTCTGAATAAGGCTATTTAAGGGGAGTGTGTACATTTAAAACTAGCGGAAGGACGCACTTTGTACGCATAAGTGTATTTTGCTTTGTGCAGCTTTGTGCAATAGAATCCATACTAAACGATTGGAAAATCCATTCTATTGCATTTTGTACAATTGATTATCGGGAAATGAGGTGAAAGCGCCTGAAGTCTGAGAATCTAATGTACAGAATACAATAGATTTTTTTCAGCCTCATTTAAACCTTATCTCTTGTACAAAGTACAAGAGAAGCATCGTCAGCTTACAGATGCTATATTGCTGGCGGGTCTTCTTTTACGGACAATGAACTCGAACGTGCATAATACTCCAGAAACCGGCCTTACGCTGGCAGCCTGCTTATCTTCCCCCATTCTGTCTCTTCGAACCCGACGCCAAATTCAACCATTTGAACTAAATATCGTTTGACCATCTCTGTTTTTCATATGAAAAGTTCACTCAGCGGTAATGATCTGTTCACTCGTTTTGTAAGGGATTATAGCTGATTTTGTAAAACGTGATGATTTGATTTGTGACAGACAGGTGATAAAATGTAGATAATCTGCGACTAGTTAAATTTGAAATAATATGTTTTGAAGTATTACCGGGCAATCCATCAGCAATTCAGCCTGCTGAGCATGATTCCGGGTAGCTTGGAAACGGTTATTTACATTTAATGGACATATCCTTATTGAAGTACATAGTTATATAGCTGGGAATTTTAATGAAACGGCGGAGGTGGGCACTTTTGCGGGCAGAACAGACGAAGCTGGAACAGAACCAGAATCAGAACCACAATCAGTTAAAGGACTCATCATTATCCTCATTTAAAGAGCTGATGGATCAGTGGGGGGAAGCTGAAACAGCCAGGGTCATTGCGGATTTGCAGAGTAAAGAGCAGAAGGATGAGCTGACGCTTGCTTTTTGCGGACATTTCTCTGCCGGAAAGTCCAGTATGATCAATAAGCTCTGCGGCAGTAACGTACTGCCTTCAGGGCCCGTTCCGACCAGTGCCAATATCGTGTCGATCCGCTGCGGGGAGCCGCGTGTTAAGCTGTATCCCGTGCCGGTCCAGAAGGAAATTCCGGTAATCCCCTGGGAGACTTCACCGGACCAGCTCCAGGAATACTGCCGCAGCGGCGGTGAATACTCAGCCATTGAGGTGTGGGAGAAGGTTCCGGTCCTGGGGGCGCACGGCGTGCTGATGGACACTCCGGGAGTTGACTCTACCGATGACGGTCATCAGGCGGCCACCCGCTCGGCGCTGCATTTGGCCGATGTAGTCTTCTATGTAATGGATTACAATCATGTGCAGTCCGAAAATAATCTGGCATTCGCCAAAAATCTCAGTGACTGGGGAAAACCGCTGTATCTTATTGTTAACCAGATCGACAAACACCGCCAGCAGGAAATTACAATCGAAGAGTACCGGCAGCAATTGGAAAGCGCTTTCGATGCCTGGGGTATTCAAGCAGCCGGGCTCTTGTTCACTTCCCTGAAGGTGGAGGAACATCCGCTGAACCAGTGGCAGGAGCTGCTGAAGCTGATATCCGCACTGCTGGACCGGCGTGAGGAACTGCTGCAATACAGCCTGTCCCGGTCAGCCCATCATATTGCTGAAACGCTTGTAACCGCTTATGCAGAAGAACAGAGTGAGCAGCGGGAACAGCTGGAGATGGAAACGCAAGGGGCGGATGAAGCGGCTGTGCAGGCTGCACTTAAGGCAGTGGCCGGAGAACAGGAGGCTCTTGCCGGCCTGCCGGAAGAGTCGCGGCATCATCTGCGGAGCATGCTTGATACCCTGCTGGGTAACCTCAATTTGATGCCTGCAGATGTTCGGGAGGCGGCTGGTGCTTATGTGGAGAGCCTTGCCCCCGGATTCCGGCGCGGGCTCCTGTTCACTGCCGGCAAGCGGGAGAAGGAGCAGGAGAAGCGGCTCAATACCTGGCAGGGGCTGCAGAGCCGGGAAATCTCCGGGCAGCTGGACTGGCACCTTCTGCAGGCGGTGCGTGAATGGGCCGAAGGCCTGGAGGTCTGGGAGGACGGGGCAGAGACCCGTCTGAAGGACAGCTTCCCGGCGGTGAGCCGCGAGTGGCTCGCGGCACAGGTGAAGCCGGGACGTCCGGCAGCGGCGAGGCGCTGCTTAACTTCTGCCGCGCCCTGGCGGCAGAGATCAAAGCGCAGTACCGCCGCGCTGCACTGGCGGCCGGCGATGTGCTGCTGGCGAAGCTGCGCCGCTCATCGCTTCGCGGCGCTCCGCTCTCGCGCGCCG
>NZ_LRAC01000156.1 GCF_001517085.1 Paenibacillus sp. DMB5 | reverse complement strand
GGCTCCGGCGCCACCGCTGCGGCGGCCGCCCCGTGCAGGGCCGCCTTGCACAGAGGTGAATTCGCCGACGCCGAATTCATCCTTCTCGTAGCGGCGGCGGTCCAGCCGCTGGGAAGTACCGTGCTCGATCAGGTCGAGCAGGTTATATTCACGCGGCGAGGCGAAGGTTATCGCCAGGCCTTTGCCGCCGGCCCGGCCGGTCCGGCCGATCCGGTGGATATAGCTGTCCGCATCCAGCGGCAGATCATAGTTGAAGACATGCGTAACCCCTTCAACGTCAAGGCCGCGGGCGGCAACGTCCGTAGCGACCAGCAGCTGCAGCTTCGCATCGCGGAACCGTTTCATGACGGCTTCGCGCTTAGCCTGCGACAGATCGCCGTGCAGCTCATCGCAGTCATAGCCGGCAGCCTGCAGCGCTTCGTTCAGCTTCGAGACCCGGCGCTTGGTCCGGCAGAAAATAATCGCCAGGTAAGGGCGGTCCCGCTCGATCAGCGCCTGCAGCGCCTCTTCCTTGTTGCGGTCGGAGCATTCTACGACCTGCTGGCGGATATTCTCCAGCGGAATTGAAGATCCGCTCTTGATGATGATGTCCAGCGGCTCTTTCATATAATTTGCAGCCAGACGTTTGATCGCATCCGGCATCGTTGCCGAGAACAGCATCGTCTGGCGGCGGTAAGGGACGGACGTAATAATCGTCTCCACATCCTCCAGAAAGCCCATATGCAGCATCTGGTCTGCTTCATCTAGTACAAGCATTTTCACGCCGCCCAGGTCCAGTGTCTCACGGCGCAGATGGTCCAGCAGTCTGCCCGGAGTCCCGATAATCAGGTGCCGGCCGCCTTCCAGCTTACGCAGCTGCTTCTCCACATCCTGTCCGCCGTAGACGGCCAGAATTTTCACGCCTGTATGACGGGCTAGCTTGCGCGCCTCCTCCGTAATCTGCAGCGCCAGCTCACGCGTCGGCGCCAGAATCAACGCTTGCGGATAAGCTGCTTCTACGCGGATCTTGTCCATAATCGGCAGCAGAAAAGCCAGCGTCTTCCCTGTTCCCGTCTTGGCTCTGGCAATAACGTCCAGCCCCTGCACCAGCGGCGGAATCGCTTCCTCCTGTACCGGCGTCGGCTTGACGATGCCTTGTCCTTTCAGCAAATCACTCAACACCTCTGAAACTCCCAACCCTTTAAATCCCGACAATTGCTCCACCTCACTAAATTTGTTAATCTGTCCTGTTACCCAAAACCTATTGGCATCCATGTCCAAAGTTAATGTACTCAACTTCCCTTTAGGGGCAAATAAAAGCGGAAGAACCCGCCTCCACGGGTCCTTCCGTCCCTTGTGCCGCCCTATGCCACCAGAAGTGCGGTCAAAGTACGGTTTCTGGGGCAGCAGCGATCCACCGGACATTCATGACGGCATTCCTTTTGCGTTCCATTACACTCTATACAATAGTCTGTCCGGCTTGCAGCTCCCGGAAACAGTAAGCCAAGTAAAAACGGCTTTGCCCGTCCTGAACAGGACGGTATCCGTTTCTGCGCGAAATATAAGGATAATTTATAGTGTAGAACATATACATTCTTATATTTTCAGAAAGTTATCCTTCTTATTGTACTTGATCTTGGCGTCTTTGTGTAAATTGCCTGAAAATAATAATTCGGCCCTACAGCAGCTAAAAGCGCCCCGACTTGAAAATGGACAGCAGCAGCCAGATGACCATCAGCAGGGCGATGACCGAGCCGATCTCAACCGTCGGAAAATCCCACAGCAGCGACGGCTCGCCGCGCAGGGAAGAGCCGATAATCAGGCCGGCCATAATGATGCTGAAGGCCAGCAGCACAATGCTGAACGACAGCCGGTTGCCGACCCGGCTGAATTTGTGCTCCAGATTTTTAAGCTCCGGCAGTCCGACCTCAACCTTCAGCTTGCCGCTGCTGATCAGCGCCGACAGCTGGCGGGCCTGGGAAGGCAGCTCAATCAGGCTCTCGGCCAGATCGGCTACGCCGCCAAGGAGCTTGCGCTGCACCCGGGTGCTGCTGAAGCGCTGTTTCACCAGCTGTTTGCCGAAAGGCTCGGCCATCTGCACAATACTGAAGGCCGGGTCCAGATTGGCCACAACCCCCTCAAGCGTCAGCATCGTTTTGCCGAGCATCGCGAGGTCAGGCGGAATAACCAGCCTGTGCTTTCTGGCAATGCCGAACAGATCGTTCAGCGCCTTGCCGATGCTGACCTGGTTGAACGGAATATCATAATACGACTCACGCAGCCGGTCCATGTCATCCCGAAGGGAGGCGCGGTCGGCATTCTCGGGAATGACTCCCAGACGCAGAATGGCCCGTACCATGGAGTCGGTATTCCTGCGCATCAGCGCAATTACCAGGGCAGACAGGCTGTCCTTCATTTCTTCACTGAGCCGCCCGACCATTCCGAAATCAATGAGCGCCAGCTTGCCGTTGTCCAGCAGCATCACGTTGCCGGGATGCGGATCGGCATGAAAGAAGCCGTGAATAAAAATCTGATCCAGCATCATTTCGACCAGCTGCTGGGCAATGGTCTTCAGCTTCTGCCCCCGCGCAAGCAGTTCCTCCCGGCGGTTCAGCGTAATGCCGCTGACGTATTCCATCGTCAGAACTCTGGCCGAGCTAAAGTCCCAGTAGATTGCCGGGATCGCTACTTTTGACTTGGCCTGATCCGGCTGCTGGGCGCAATGCGCTCCGCATTGCGGCCCTCCTGCGCGTAATCCAGCTCAGCCAGCAGGGAGCGCGAGAACTCCTCGGTCATCCGGGCCAGCCCGTATTGCTTGGCCCAGTCCAGTTTTTTCTCAGCCAGGATGCTTAAATCCTGAAGAATTTCAAGGTCGCGGTGCATCGTGCGTGTGACACCGGGACGCTGTATTTTGACCGCCACATGCCGGCCCCCGTGCAGCACAGCCCGGTGTACCTGGCCGATCGAGGCCGCCGCAAGCGGCGTATTATCAAAGGCTTCAAAAATATCATGCAGCGGCTGGTCCAGCTCCTGCTCCAGAATACTGCGGGCAGTCTCCGCCGGGAACGGCGGTACGCTATCCTGCAGCTTGACCAGCTCGGCAATAATGGATTCAGGCAGCAGATCGGAGCGGGTACTGGCAAGCTGCCCGAGCTTAACAAAGGTCGGCCCCAGATCTTCCAGCACCCTCCGGATGCGTTCCCCGAGCGTTAGGGCGGCGTGGGCCTCATGCGTCATAATCCGGCGCGGCAGGGACAATACGTGGTAGAGACCCAGTTCCTCCACCATATAGCCGAAGCCATGACGCATAAGCGCCATGGCAATGGTCCGGTACCTCCCGGCATGTCTGATTCGTACTGCCATTTAATCCGTACGCGTATCCGTAATAAGTTCTTCAGTGGAACCGGGAGAATCAGAGACTGGGGCCGGTGCAGCATCAGCAGAAGCGCCTTCCAGCTCGGCTACACGGCGCTCCAAAACAGCAATCCGTGCCTCCAGCCCGGCGATATCGCTCTGTACAGGCACCTTCAGATCCTTGAGTACCCGCTGAACCTGCTCCTGCACGGCTGTCTTGAATGCACCGCGTTCTTCTTCGCCGCGCTCCACAAGCCGGTCAATCAGCGCTCTGGATTCAGTGGGAGCCAGTTCCCCGCGTTTCACCAGCTCATCTACTACCTTCTCAACCTTTTCCTTGCTGACAATGGTGAGGCCTACTCCTAATGAGATTGCTTTTTTGAACAGATCACTCATCGCTATTTCCTCCCAAAGAATGCAGTTATGGATAAAGTATACCCCTTGACGGCCTATTTCACAAAATTTAGGCTGCAAGGGGCATGGTTACTCTCAAATATGGTTATCTTGGAATGCGCGCCGCCCAGGTGGCCGCCCCCAGAATCAGCTGGCGGACCGCAGGATGGCGGAATGTGGGCTCATGATGGCCGGGCATCAGGAATACAACCCGTCCCTGCCCGTAGCGGTGGCACCAGGCTGCCGGATATGTCTCTCCGTCAGCCTCGTATTCCAGCAGCACGGTCTTTTCGGTGAACGGGTCGAACTCGAAGCGGTAAGGCTCCTCATCCAGCTTGAAATCTTCTATGCCTTCTGTAATATCATGCTCATGCACTTTGAAGTTCAGTGGAGTGTAAGGGGGATGGGTTGTAAATCTGGCTCCGATCAGGCCGGCCAGCTCGTAGCGTTTGGCCAGCGAAATGCCGGTATGCAGCACGATCAGCCCGCCCCCTCCGCTCACATAACTCAGCAGACCTGCGGTCTGCTGGGGGGAAACCGTCTCATTCCACAGCTCGTTATAAGCTATGCATAAATCATATCCTGCCAGGTGCTCACCGAGCATCAGTTTTTTATTCTCCGAACACTGAACGGTCAGCAGGTCGTTCAGAATTTCACCGATTTGCTGATCCACACCCTGCAGAGGGTGGAAACGGGGATGGGTGTAGTCGCCCAGGAGCAGGCATTTTCTCTTGTCCATAGGGATCCTCCTTCATGATTCTGTCCACATCATTTGTCGTATACGTTGCTACTATTCTAAGGAAAACTGCCAAGGATGTCCATGATGACACAAGGTAATCTCATAAAAGCCCCGCATGAATAAACACCCGCCGGCGGCAGCATCCGCCAAAACAAATCCCGCTCCGGCAGGAGCGGGAACAACACTCTTTACTCGCCTAACGGCCTGCGGCCACATAACGCCCCAGCTCGACGAACATGCTGCCCATCCGTTCATGCTCAGGCATAATGATTCTCTGGACGCCTTCCTCCTTCAGCGCCTGGGAGGTGATCTTGCCTACAGACACCGCCAGCACCTCACGCTCAAAAGCCTCCAGCATCTGCGCAAGCTTTCCCTGCTCCTGTGCATACTGTGACAAAAAGCGGAATTGCGGCGCACTGGTGAAAGCCACCGCGTTCACCTTCGCCTCAAGGATCTCGGTAAGCAGCAGCTCCAGCGCCCCCGGCTCAGGCGGAGTATGGCGGTAAGGCTGTACTTCCCGGACCGAAGCCCCGGCTGCCTCCAGCCAGGCAGTCAGCCGGGGAGCGGGTTCTCCATGCAGCTGCAGCACAACCTCCTTGCCCGCAAGATCGAATTCCTGCAGGCCGCGGATCAGTCCGCTGGTGCTTCCGTCATCATCACGCACCACGGGCACAAGCCCGCGCTTCTTCAAGGCATTGACGGTCTTATATCCCCGGGCTGCAATGGAAGAAGCGGAGAGCACCTCCAGAAAACGGCCGCCGAGTCCCATATCCTCAGCCATGCCGAACAGCGCATCCAGTCCCATGCCGGTAGTCAGAACTGCCCAGTCAGGCGGCTGCTGTGTCCAGGAATTCAGTCCTTCACGCAGCGCCCCGTCATCCAGAAAAACCGTCCCCTGGGCCGGGCGGAACAGCGGGATGCCGCCCATATTCCCGACAAGCCTGGCCATTTCCTCCGATTTGCGCGGACCCGCAAGGGCAACGGTAATCCCCTTTAATTGCTCTGCCATAATCTTCGCTCCCCCTCGTTAACCCTGCATTGTTGTCTACCAGTATACTTGCAAAGGGTGTAAAAAGAAAAGCGCCATGAAAGCTATTTCTTTATTGTTCCTTCTTTGCGGAATGCAGGTTGAAGCGGCTTACCAGCTTCTGCAGCTCCTCGGCCAGATGGCTCAGATTAGCCGTCGATGACGAAATCTCCTGGACGGCTGCAAGCTGCTCCTGGGCTGCGGCAGAGATGGTCTCGGTATTCTCGGCTGCCTCCCTTGAAATGCTGCCGATCTCGCCGATCGCCCGCTCCATACTGACTGCTTCCGCCGCCAGGGTATGCACAGCTCCGCCCATGGCTTCGATCTTCTCTGCGGCCCCTTTCACTGCCCTGCGGATCCGCGAGAAGGAACGTCCGGTGGTATCGACTGCCATAATACCGTCCGATACCCGGTTCTTGGCATCTTCCATCGTGGCCGTAGCCTGCTTCATTTCCTCGTTAATGGAGGATATCTGCTCCGAAATCATCCGTGCTGATTTCTCCGACTCTTCCGCCAGCTTGCGGACCTCAGAGGCAACGACGGCGAAGCCGCGCCCCTGCTCGCCTGCCCGCGCCGCCTCTATAGAAGCGTTAAGGGCAAGCAGATTGGTCTGGCGGGATATGCCTGTAATGACACCTACAATGCCCTGAATCTGCTCTGTGCGTGTGTTAAGCTTATCAATTACAGCCCCAAGCTCCTCCACAGTCTCATGTATGCCATTGATTTTGTCTACAACGCTGATTACCGATTCATTCCCTTCCGCAGCGGACTGTGAGGTCTTGTCCATCATCCCCGATACCTGTTCCATGAAGCCGGAAATACTCTGGACTTCACTTGCAGTAGCCGCTGCGCTTTCCGTCCCTTTGTCTACGCTGTCCACCTGGCGCTCTGTGCCGGCGGCAACCTCCTGGATGGCTACCGTAACATGCTCAATGGCCCTGGTGGTCTGGTCAGCTCCGGCAGCCAGCTCCTCGGCCGAGGAGGACACCTCATCAGTCATCTCCTGCACGCTGATAATCATCTCCCGCAGGCTTGCAACCATCGCCTTGAAGTGATCCGCTAGCATGCCAATCTCATCCCGGCGGAACGCCCCGATATCCTCTGAGAGATCCCCCTCTGCAATTACTGCTGTAGCTTTACGGAGACGGGCCAGCGGGCGCAGAATAGACTGTACATTAATGTAGATCAGGATCAGTGCCAGTGCAACTGAGATACCAATGACCAGAAAAGCCGTCTGCCGTATCTCCTCTGTCGCACCGGAAACCTCACTTTTATCAATCGTGCCTCCGATTCTCCAGCCGGTCAGCTCATTTTGCATAAACGTCATTTTTTTGTCCAAATCTTTGTAGACGTAATCAAAAGAACCGTTTTCTGCTTCGAACATCTTTTTGATGAACAGCTCGGAGGATTCCTGCCCGATCTGTTCCGTCGGATGCACCAGAAACTTCTTGCTGCTGTCCACAATGAAGATATAGCCCTGCTTGCCCACTTTGATGCTTGTAAGCTCTGCCAGTGCCGACAGGTCCAGATCAAGAGCCACTACCCCGTTCCCGCCCTCCAGCACAGCCGAAATGGCAATAGCCGTTTCATTATTCACGGTCTGAAAAGCGGGAGAAATGACGATACCGCTGCCATTCTTCAGGGCATTTACATAGGAATTCTCTTTACGGGGATCATAGTCTTCCGGCCGCTCAACTTCTGAGGCATGCAGCGCCCCTGCCCGGCTGGTTCCCACGTAAACATCCAGCACATCCGGATGCAGCGCCGCATATTCCTTCAGCCGGGCCGTGATACCGGCCGGTGTCCCTGCAGCTTCTGCATTAATCTCCTCAGCAGACAGCTGGGCCGCAAAGTACTTGATATCATTTATTTTGGATCCGATGTTGGCATTGATAATTTCATTAACCGCACCAACACTCTCGGCAGCGTTATGCACCAGCTGTTCTTCCACTTTGCCGCTGGCTGAATCGTAGGTCTGCCAGCCGATAATCAGGCTGGGGGCCAGAAGGACTAGCAGGTATGTAAGAGTAAGCTTCATACGGATGTTTACATGGAATCTTTTGCCCAAGGCGGTTCACGCTCTCTTTCGTTTAGGTCTTAAGTACGAGTTGTTGTCCATGTTATATAATTATATATCACAGCCGGAATTCCTTTTTTTCACCTGTATATGTCGTTATTCTTCTATAATAACTGAGAATTTTTATAGAAACACAACAAAGACCGCCTTATTGAAAGCGGTCTTTTGTTATATATTAATTATTCAATTGGAAATGGGCGCTCTGTCCGCACAAACCCTGTTCAGGGTCTAGTTCACCGTTTTGTTCCTGCATGCCGGACATACTCCGCCAAAGACAACATGGGCATGGGAAAGGGTATAACCTGTCTCCTCCGCTACACTGTTCATCCAATCCTCCGGCACATGGGTCATCACTTCATCCACCGCTCCGCACACTTCGCACAGGATATGCTGATGGTCGTCCATCCTCGCATCATATCTGCTTGCAGCCTCCCCCAGCTTCAGCTCACGGATCATCTGTTTATCGGCAAGATAGCGCAGGGAGTTGTAGACAGTCCCGTAGGCAAGGTTATGCCCCTGCTCTACCAGCCGGTTCATCACTTCTGCAGCAGTCGGGTGGTCATGCGAATTACGGACGATATCATAAACGGCTTGCCGCTGTGAGGTTAAATTCAGGCTTCTCATCATTATCATCCTTTAACTTATTTTTAGATCAAGTATAAATCCTGTAGCCTCCAGCGTCAATTGGGCACCAGTCTATTTACTTGATCAACCCGGAGTATTTTACTCGTACAGCAGCGGCAACTTCGAATTTCAGATCAGGATACAGTGCCTCCCAGTCTTCTGCTTCCGTTTCGTTGTTCCAGTGCCTTGTCCCGTATCGCAGCCCCCACCCGAAGGGATCCAGCCGCTTGTCCTTGATTTTTTCGAGCAGTGCCTTTACCGACTGGCTCAGCTCTTCCCCGCCGGCTTCCGATATTTTCTCCAGCAGAGTATGGGTAATCAGCTCCTGGGTGCTGCTCTCCTCCACAATGCCCTTAATCTTGATCCTGTAGCGGATAACCGGCGCGCCTGAAGTAGATGTTGTGATTTTATATTTGGAGCTGCTGCTCTCTGTATAGTACTGGAACTCGCTATCTTCCACTCTGGCCGGAAAATTGGTCTTCAGACCGGGCCGGGTCAGCAGATTGAACAGCCGTGTTTCTTCCGGATTCAGTATCAGCTGAAGCTTTTGTTTATCAAAGAGGGCTACCTTGTCAATCAGGAACTGGGTTTTGCTTTCTGCTTCGATAATCGGCAGGATCGGATCCTTGCCCTGCTCATACATATCCCTCATCAGCTGGTAGGAATAGACGCTGGCGATAAAGGGGGACTCCGTCCCCTCTCCGCTCATGGCCATAATCAGCGAGTTGGAGGGAATCCGCTCGGATGGGGGCTTGACCTGAAGCACATCCAGTGCGGCCGGACGCCCGATCGCAAAGTTAAGAATCAGCTGGATATCCCTGCGCCTGACCGCCCAGTCCAGAATATGCCTGATATCCCGGCCGGCCAGTGCTTCACCTATCACAATTGATTTGCAGTGAACATAGTCCAGCTCCTTCTCCACCTTTGATTTCATCAGGCGGAGCGCCTCAGAGAGGCTGTTTGATTCTTGCGTAACAATCAGCATCTTCTCATCAATCTTGGTTACCTCCCCCTGGGGGACAGCCAGCTTCAGGCTGACCTTAAAGGCCGCCTCCTCCCCGGGATCAATGCCGATGGCAACCACAAAGATCCGCCGGTCAATATCTTTATACTCGCACCCTGTTGTAAGACACAGCAGCACAATTCCTGCGTACAGCAGCAGTTTTCTCACGCATTCCGCCTCCTGTAAGCAACTGCATAGCAATAGAACAGCAGCATAATCATGAACAGCTCTCCGGCCCAGCGCGTATATAAAAACACAACACCAAACTGATTAAGCTGATATTGGTCAAATCCCATGAATGCCAGGGTGATTCCGCTGAACAGAGCGAGAACAGACAAATCTCTCCATAATTTAGTTCTGGCCTTCGCCTGTTTGCGCTGGCGGAACAGGCCGGTAAGCAGCTCCTTGCCGACATGCCAGTGAACCGTTACGCTGACGAGGGAGAGCGTGAGATAGGCAAAATAAAAAACAAACAGCATCCGTTCTATTAGAAAAGTGTTAATCCGGATACTATCTGCTGTAGAAAACCAGGTATACACATGCCTCTCCACGCCGATCGTCCCGAAATAGCCTATAGGCACATAAAAAGTAAGCAGCAGCACAGCCAGCCCGTTAACCGCAAAAATCCAGCTGTGCTTCATCTTTATCTTGGGCAGCACCCGGTTAAAGACAGCCAGGTTGAAATAACCGCTGAAGGAGAAGGTGGCGGCAGCGATGCTTTTCAGATCCGGTGCATGGGCAGAATAAGTCATGATCTGCAGCACCGAATCCCAGCTGAAATCGGGATTAATCAGCGCTTTAACAATCGCATACAGAATCAGCGGCAGGATGATCGCCAGCATCATTTCCATTCCGTACAGAACCGACAGGGAATCCATGCGTGCACAGAAGCATACCAGCACAAGAAAACTGAGGATTACGAGATACGGTCCGGTATCCGGACTGACAAAGCGCAGTGTAATATCCACAAAGGACAGCAGAGTAATCAGCCCGGCAACACACCAGAGGGAAGCAAACATAATAATCAGCGGAATAGTCAGCCATTTAGGCAGGGCGGTTTCGAGAATATCCTGAATGCCTTTGCCCGGAAACTTTGCGATCAGGAGGGTAAAGACAGACAGAAAGACGGTCCCGAGCACGGCAGCAACAAGGATCGACGTCTGCGCCCCTTTGAAACGGGCATCCATCAGCTCCCGCGGGACAAAGTTCAATATGTTAAGGAGGCTGTTCATCAAAAACATCCAATATAAGTAACGGTTCTGATTCATCAGCTCCCGCCGCCTTTCTTGCTGCCGGAAGCTCCCAGACTGTCCAGAACGAACATTTTGAAGTAAGGCTGCCCGAAGCTGCGCTGGCTGCACAGATACATGGTGAAAGCGACCAGACAGACAACGACACCGACCAGCCCTACTGCGGCGGCTGCCACAACAAACAGGTATTTAAGCACACGGATAGAAAAGCTCATCATATTCAAGGGGATCATGAAATTGGATATAGCGACCACCGATACCAGGATGATCATAATATTGCCGACCAGTCCGGCCTCCGTTGCCGCCTGCCCCAGAATAAGGCCTCCTACCGTTGTCGCCGTAGGCCCGATGGCCCGCGGCAGCCGCAGGCTCGCCTCCGTCAGAAATTCCATCATGATCAGCATGAGCAGCACCTCCACAAAGGATGGATAGGGTACTGTTGCGCGGCTTCCAGCAATCAGCAGTGCAATCTGCACCCTTATAATCTCCGGATTATAGGAAGTGAAGGCTACATAGAGCGCCGGCAGCCATAGCGTCATCGCTACCCCCATAATGCGCAGCAGCTTCAGGAACCGGCCGACGAAGGGAAGCTGGATTTTATCATCCATCGCTACAAAGAAATCATTAAAGATTACCGGCAGAATCATTGCGAAGCCTGTTGTATCCAGCATAATGGCGATTTTCCCCTCTGCCAGATTGAAGACCACCCGGTCGGGCCGCTCCGTTACAATCGTTTTTGGAAAAATGCGCACCTTATCGCTGCTGATGTATTTTTCCAGCTCACCCGAGGCCTGCAGCATATCTACCCGGAGTGTACTCAGCCTCTCCCGCAGCTCGTCAAGCACCTGATGATTTACTCTGCTGTCATCATACAGAATGGCTGCCTTTGTTCTGGAGATATTTCCGAGCAGCAGCGACTCCATCTTCAGCTCCGCTGACTGGTAGCGCCTGCGGATCAAGTTCAGATTCACCGCCAAATTCTCTGTGAGCGCATCTGACGGCCCCTGTGTGATGCTCTCCGTCACCGTCTGGCTGACACTGCTGGTCTCCGCCTTCAGCGCATCAAAGAAAATCAGCTGCTGCTCCACCTCCACGCAGGCATAGCCGCCGAGCATCAGGTCCAGCACCTGTTTGCCTTTCTCTACGGCTTCGCTTCCCGGGTAGTGCGCCAGATATTCGGCATAGGCTGCCGTATCATTCATCTCGTAAAAGGGTGCGATAATACTGCGGTTAACGATCTGCGGATCGGTGATGCTTTTGACATACAACAGCCTCCCCGTTCCCGCCGGCGCTGTCAGCAGCCTGTCCTCCAGATCAGCGAAGTTGTCCAGTTTCTCCTTGATTCCCTGCAGCGTTACCTTTTCCGGTTTTTGCTGTGCCGGCATCCTTACTCCCCCTCAGCCGGATTTCTCCGGAAGTTAAACCTTATTTTTACACAGGATCACTTCTTTCATGCACAAACGGGGGTTTAGGTTTCTTTTGTCGGGAGTGTGGTAATAAATGAAATGAATCGTGCATATGGAGGGATCACTGATGAGTACAACAGACGGTCAAGCCGGGAATAAGGATTCACAAGGTCTTCCGCAATTTCCGGAATCCCTGTGGAGAGGCACAACAGAGCTGCCTGCTTTTCCGAGGCTTGCGGAAGATCATGTTACAGATGTAGCCATTGTAGGGGCAGGGATTACCGGGATTACCGCGGCTTATCTGCTTACCAAGGAAGGCTACAAGGTCACTCTGCTGGAAGCCGGTGAGGTGCTTGGCGGAACGACCGGATTTACCAGCGCCAAAATCACGGCCCAGCACGGGATGATCTATGCTGACCTTATGAAGAATTTCGGCGAGGAGCAGGCCTGGGCTTACTACCAGTCAAACAGCGAGGCGATGAAGTGGATAATCCACACAGCCGAGGAGCTCGGGCTCTCCTGCGATATGCATCCTGAAGATGCCTATCTCTATGCGGACAAAGACGACGACAAGACACTGAAGCAGCTGGAACAGGAGTTCGAGGCCTATCAGAAGCTTGGGATACCGGGAGAATGGCTGGACCATATTCCGCTGCCGCTGATGGTGGCGGGAGCCATCCGGCTGCCGGGACAGGCCCGCTTTCATCCGCTGCACTACCTGAAGGGAATGCTGCAGTTCGTGCTGGATAAGGGCGGTGTGGTCTACGAGCACACCATGATCGGCGAAAAGGTGGACAAGGGCGACCGTATTACCCTGTATACCGAAGGCAGTGAACATCAGATCCGCTGCCGGCATGCGGTTTCGGCCTCCCATTTTCCGTTTTATGACGGAGGCGGGCTGTATTTCTCACGCCTGCATGCGGAGCGCTCCTATTGTCTTGCAGTCCAGCCGGAAACAGACTTTGCAGGCGGAATGTATCTGAGTGCAGGAGAGCCTACCCGCTCGCTGCGCGCCGTGGAATGGAACGGACAAAACCTCGTCATTGTGGGCGGCGAAAATCACAAGACCGGACAAGGCATCTGCACGTTCGGGCATTATGAGAATCTGGAGCTGTTCGCCGGAGGACTGCTGGGAAGCAGACAGATTCCGTACCGCTGGTCGACCCAGGATCTGATCACGCTGGACAAGGTTCCTTATATCGGCAAACCTGATGAGGACGAAGAAATCTATATCGCTACCGGCTACGGCAAATGGGGTATGACGAACGGCACACTGGCGGCTCAGATCATCACCGACCAGATTATGGGCCGTGCGAACCGCTACAGCGGGCTGTATGATCCGTCCCGCTTCAAGGCGCGCCCGTCAATCAAGAACTTCATTGTGCAGAATGCCAATGTCGCCAAGGAGCTGGTGGCCGGCAAGGTGGAGATTGTCCGCAAGAAGACCAGTGAGCTCGGTGCTGACGAAGGGGCGGTTGTTTTCCATGACGGCAAGAGGGCCGGCGCCTACCGCGATCCTGAGGGCAAGCTGCATCTGGTGGACCGCACCTGCACCCATATGGGCTGCGAATGCGAGTGGAACAACGCCGAACGCTCCTGGGACTGCCCGTGCCACGGCTCCCGCTTCTCCTATGAAGGCGATGTGCTGGAAGGGCCTGCTACAGTTCCGCTGACCAAGCTTGAAGCGGATGCGTAGCATCGCGCTCCGCTGATCCCTGCATTAAAATCCTACTGGAGGAGGAACGGCTATGCTGGTTGTTACGAACACGATTAAGGTTAAGGAAGGTCATGGCGCTGCTCTGGCAGAGCGTTTTGGCGGATCAAACGGCGTACAGGAAATGCCCGGCTTTGTCCGGATGGAGGTGTGGCACAGCGCAGCCAAAGACGGCGCCGAGGAGCTGAAAATCAGCACGGTGTGGGAGAACGAGGAGGCCTTCAACGGCTGGACGGCCAGCCCGGCCTTCCGCGAGTCACACCGCGGTGCAGGCCATAATGAAGCGATCCTTGGCGCTTCACTCGATAAATACGAGCTGCTGCTCAGCCGCAGACCGGGGGAATAGCCGCCCGGGCTGGCTGCCGGGCGGTACATGCGCAAACAGGGATGCCCCGCCGGGCCTTAAGGCCAGCGGGGCATCCCTGTTTGTGTTTCCGGCGGTCAGTCCGCCGCCGGTTTATTCAACGCCGCCGGATGGCTGCGGCTGCCGCGGCTCTTCATGCTTGCCGGGCCAGAACGCCCAGCGGCCGCACAGCATAGTGATCGCCGGCACCAGGAACGGCCGGACGATAAAGGTATCCAGCAGCACACCGATGGCGGTGATGATGCCGAACTGCACCAGCACCTGGATCGGCAGGGTGGCCAGGACGGCAAAGGTGCCGGCCAGGATCAGCCCGGCAGAAGTAATGACCGAGCCGGTCTCATTAACCCCTTCGGCAATGGCCTGCTTCAGCGGCATCACCTTACGCTTTTTCCAGATGTTAGAGATCATGAAAATGTTGTAGTCCTCGCCAAGCGCAACCAGGAAGACGAACGAGTACAGCGGAATAGCCCCCTGGATCGCATCGCACCCAGTACATAATGGATAATAATCCAGCCGAGACCGAGCGCCGAGAAAAAGGAAAGGATAACGGTACCGACCAGATAGACGGTTGCCGTAACCGACCGGAGATAGATCAGCAGCAGCAGGGTAATCATGCCGATAACGACCGGAATAATGAGGTCGGTATCACGCTCGCCCAGCTCTTTTGTATCATATTGAGTGGCCGTCTGCCCGCTCACCCATACACTGTCACGCGCCTGAGCTTCGTCAAAGCCGGATTCAACCAGAGCCTGCTCCGCTGTATTCAGCAGCGCCGGAATATGGCTCATCGCCTTCAGGGAATACGGATTGTCCTTGAACTCCAGGTCAAAGCCGATAACCTGCGGATTCACTGCCCCCTGCTGCGCATCGGATACGGTATCCACATAGGACAGCCCGCCTAGAATGACCTTGAAATCCTCTCCGCTCACCTGACCCTTTGTATCAATGATCAGTTTGGCGGGAGCCAGCTCGCCGGGGGAGAACTGTGTGCCGATCAGATCAAAGCCTTCCCGGGATTCCATATCCTCAGGGAATGAGGAGAGCAGGTCATACGTAAATTTAATGCCGGTGGAGAAGGAGGCCAAAATGCCCAGGCCGATGATCGTTACAGCTACAATCGTCCAGGGACGGGAAACTACCAGGCCGCCAATCCCCTTACGGCCGGTTCTATGCGGCTTCGGCTTCGGAGCCGGCTTGCCCTTGGCCCTTGCCCGTTCCTCCTCCATCTGCGGGGTACGCGGCACAAACGGGAAGAACGACATCCGCCCGAAGATCGCCAGCAGCGCCGGTACCAGCGTCAGGCTGGCAATCCCCATAATCAGAATGGACACGCTAAACGGAACAGCGAAGCGGTGATAGGCCCCATATTTGGCCAGCAGCAATGCGAACAGCGCGAGCACCACTGTAAAGCCGCTCATCGCAATCGCTCCGGAGGAGTGGCTGATGGAGCTAAGCAGCGCCCGTCCTTTGTTCTCCTCGACCTTGAGCATCTGACGGAACCGCGAGATCAGGAACAGGCAGTAGTCCGTTCCTGCCCCGAACAGGAGAACCGTCATAATGGAGATCGCCTGTGAATCTACGGTAATCCAGCCCTCACGGGCCATTAATCCGAGCAGAGGGCTTGTAACTCCGTAGGCAAAACCTACAGCTACCAGCGGAATCAGCGCCAGAATCGGTGAGCGGTAGATCAGCAGCAGGAATACAAGCACAAGAATTACAGTTGCTATCAGCAGGGATACGTCCGCATCCTCAAATAAGCCTGTAGCATCAATCGAAATGCCGACCGGCCCCGATACGCGCAGGCTCAGCTCACTGCTGTCCACAGCGGCTGCAGCCGGATCACTGCCTGTCTCTTCACGGACGAGCGTCTTTAACTCCGTGATGCCTTCGCCCAGCTGATCGCTGTCTGCCGACTTGTCGAACAGCACCGGTGTAACCAGCGTACTGCGGTCCTCTGACAATGAAGCCTGAAGCGCCTGTGGAGGCAGCTGGCCCAGCGGGGGCACAAAATTCTGATGCGGCAGCGGCTGCTGCTCCAGCTTGCCGTACAAGGCAATAATATGTACTAAATCCTCTTCCGACAATCCGCCGTCACGGTGCCACACCAGCAGTGCAGGCACACCGCTGCCGCCCGGAAATTCCTGATCGGCAACAGCCGCTGCCCGGACCGACTGCGAGGTCTCCGGAAGGTTCTGCGCATTGTTGACTACCTGTGAATTTACGGAAGGCCATAACAGCGTGAGCACTCCCACCAGCACGATCCAGACCAGCAAGGTGATCCACTTTGTAGTACGGCCAGCCACCCATTTCCCGTAGCCCGACATCCTTTTCATCCTCTCTTTGCCCCGCCCCTTTACAAAAATGAGCCGCGGGTCATTTTATTATCCTTATCATATATACCCGGAAATTTTTAAGCAAATCCTTTTTTCAAAAATACAGCTTCGAATTTCATCTTTGCCACCATTCTCCAAATAAAAACACCGCTCCTACAAATACAGGAGCGGTGCCGGTGTTAAGTTATAAAGGTGTAATTCAGCCTGCATCCGGCAGATCGTCGCCGGAGAACTGGCTGTTGTACAGATCGGCATAAAAGCCTCCCTGCTCCAGCAGCTCAACATGGGTGCCTTTTTCAATCACGCTGCCCTGGTTCATTACGAGAATGAGATCGGCATCGCGGATCGTCGACAGGCGGTGGGCGATGACAAAGCTGGTTCGTCCGGTCATCAGTGTCTTCATCGCCTTCTGGATCTGTACTTCGGTCCGTGTATCAACGCTGCTGGTGGCTTCATCCAGAATCAGGATCGACGGATCGGCCAGAATGGCCCGGGCAATCGTCAGCAGCTGCTTTTGTCCCTGGGAAATATTCGAAGCTTCCTCATTCAGGATCGTATCATAGCCGAGCGGAAGCGTACGGATAAAGTGGTCAGCATGGGCAGCCTTGGCAGCCCGGACCACATCGGCTTCCGTTGCGCCTTCACGGCCGTAAGCGATGTTGTCACGGATGGTGCCGTTGAACAGCCAGGTGTCCTGCAGCACCATACCGAACTTGCTGCGCAGCTCACTGCGCTTCATCTCCGTAATGTTCACACCGTCGATGACAATCTCCCCGCCGCTGATTTCATAGAAACGCATCAGCAGGTTGATCAGCGTCGTTTTGCCGGCGCCGGTCGGTCCGACAATCGCAATCGTCTGTCCCGGCTTAACGTCGATATTCATGTCTTCAATCAGAATCGCATCGGGCTTGTAGCCGAACTTCACATGACGGAATTCAACTGCGCCCTCTTCAACATGATCTGCAGGCTTAGCCAGGGATACTGCGGTTTCCGGCACTTCCTCTTCTTCATCAAGCAGTTCAAAGACACGCTCAGCTGAAGCGATCGTCGACTGGATAATGTTCGCTATATTGGCTGTCTGGGTAATCGGCATTGTGAACTGGCGTGAATACTGGATGAAGGCCTGGATATCACCGACTTCAATCACTTTGCGGGTTACAAAGATCCCGCCGACTACACAGACGAGCACATATCCGAGGTTACCGATGAACATCATCAGCGGCATAATCATCCCGGACATGAACTGGGAACGCCAGCCCGAGTTATACAGATCGTCATTGATTTTGTTAAATTCGCTTAGCGACTGCCGCTCCCGGCCGAACGCCTTGACGATCCGGTGTCCGGTGTACATCTCCTCAACGTGTCCGTTCAGCTGGCCCAATGATTTCTGCTGGCCGATAAAGTGTCCCTGGGAACGCTTCGTGATAGCCATAATCACCACAAAGCTTAGCGGCAGAGTGACTATTGTAATCAGGGTCAGCCACGGGCTGATCGTCAGCATCATGATGATAACCCCGATAATGGTCACGATGGACGTGATCAGCTGCGTCAAGCTCTGCTGCAGCGTTGTACTGATGTTGTCTACGTCATTGGTTGCCCGGCTGAGAATCTCCCCGTGGGTACGGGAATCAAAATATTTCAGCGGCAGCCGTTCCAGCTTGCTGTTCACCTGCTCCCGCATATCGAATACTACCTTCTGGGCAACTCCGGCCATTACATACTGCTGAACGTAACTGAATACGGAGCTGAACAGGTACAGTCCACCCAGAATAAGCAGAATTTTATTCACATAATCAAAATCGATGGCTGCCCCTGGTACGCCTGTCAGCATCCCGTAAGCTCCCTCAAACAGCTTGGTCGTCGCCTTCCCCATTATTTTCGGGCTGAAGATGCTGAATACCGTACTGGCTATAGCTGTGATTAAGACGATAAGCAGCTGCACCTGACGCGGCCGCAGGTAGGTGATCAGCCGGCGGAGCGTACCCTTGAAATCCTTGGCCTTCTCCGGAGGCATCCCCATGCCGGGTCCGCCGTGCCCGGGACCGAAGCCGCCGCCCCGCCGCGCCGGAGGCTTCATTTGCTGATTTCTTTCACTCATGCTATTTCCTCCTCTGACAACTGCGAGGATACAATCTCGCGGTACACTTCGCTATTCTCCATCAGCTCGCGGTGATTGCCGATGCCGGCCACCCGGCCTTCATCCAGCACAATAATCCGGTCTGCATCCATAACGGTGCTGACCCGCTGGGCAACGATCAGTACAGTCGATTCCGTCGTCTCCTCCTTCAGGGCAGCGCGCAGCTTGGCATCTGTCTTGAAGTCAAGTGCGGAGAAGCTGTCATCGAACAGGTACACCTCAGGCTTCCGCACCAGTGCCCGGGCAATCGACAGGCGCTGCTTCTGGCCGCCGGAGACGTTGCTGCCGCCCTGGGCAATCGGCGAGTCGAAGCCTTCTTTCATTGCCGATACGAAATCATAGGCCTGGGCCACTTTGGCCGCGTGGATGATTTCTTCATCGGTTGCATCCTCTTTTCCGTAGCGAATATTCTCATTGATGGTTCCGGTGAACAATACAGCCTTCTGCGGAATATAACCGATCTTGCTGCGCAGATCCTCCTGCGTCATCTCGCGGACATCCACGCCGTCTACCCGCACGGCGCCTTCTATTACGTCATAGAAGCGGGGAATCATGCTTAGCAGCGTCGATTTACCTGATCCGGTACCGCCGATAATGGCGGTGATTTCACCCGGACGTGCACTGAAGCTGATTCCGGACAGCGCGGGCTGCTCGGCTCCCGGATAAGAGAAGGAGACGTTGTCGAACTCGACATAGCCGCGCAGGCTGTCGCGCCCGTCCTGCTTCTTCGCGTCAGCTGTAGCCTGAAGGGCTCCTGAAGCAGGATCTACAATCTCCGGCTGCATATCGAGCACCTCATTAATCCGCAGTGCGGAAGCTGAAGCCCGGGGAATCAGCACGAACATCATTGAAACCATAATCAGTGAGAACATAATCTGCATCGCATATTGGATAAAAGCCATCAGCGAGCCGACCTGCAGGTCGCCGTCGCCGATCCGGATTCCGCCATAATAGAGAATGCCGATCATGGAGAAGTTCATAACCAGCATCATAATAGGCATCAGGCCGGCCATAATTTTGTTAACCTTAATCGCTGTATCCGTGAGGTCTTTATTAGCTGCAGTAAAGCGTTTATTCTCATGCTCAATACGGTTGAATGAACGGATAACCCGGATTCCGGTCAGATGCTCACGCAGTACCCGGTTCAGGGTGTCCAGCTTCACCTGGATGGCTTTGAACAGGGGAAGCCCCTTCATTCCGATCAGGAATATCGCTCCAACCAGTACCGGAATGACAATAACAAAAATCAGGGACAGCTTGGCGTCCTCGGACACCGCCATAATAATCCCCCCGATCATCATCATCGGAGCGCCGACCATCATGCGCAGCATCATAGTCAATACTGTCTGTACCTGCGTAATATCGTTAGTAGTGCGGGTAATCAGCGAGGCAGTGCCCAGCTTATCAAACTCATGCAGCGTAAAATTCTCGACATGCTCGAACATCCGCGAGCGGGTGTTCCGGCCGAAGCCGGCAGCTACCTTGGCCGACAGATAACTTGCGATTACCGAACACAGCGCGCCGCCGCCGGCAACCAGCAGCATGTAAGCGCCGATTCTCCAGATATAAGCGCGGTCACCCTGCACAATCCCTTTATCCACAATGTCGGACATCAGGGTTGGAAGGTACAGGTCCCCCATAGATTGCAGAAAGACCAGAATCAGCACTGCTGCTACGCCCCACCGAAAGGGCCCCAGTCCCTTTAACAATTTAATCAATCTTCTCATCTCCGTTCGTTTGTAACAGGTCCAGATCAGGCCGCGGATTCTCTTCAATGAATGTCTGCACCTTCGTCAGCAAGTCAGCCAGATGGTTGCTCTCTTCTTCACCCAAATATTCCACTAGCTTACCCAGTGAGGCGTCCATATAATTCCGCGCCTTTCTCGTAACAACCCTGCCCTGCTCCGTCAGCCGGATCCGCACCACTCTGCGGTCGGAAGGGTCAGGCTGACGCTCCACCATGTCTTTGGCCTCGAGACTGTTAATCAGCTGGGTAACCGTGGGAGGCGTGATCCCCAGCAGCCGGCTGATTTCGGAAACCTTGAGCCCTTCCTCAGGTAAACGTGATTTCCTCGCGAGGCATATCAGTAAAGTCATCTCACTCGGCTTATGACCGTCTACAGTCTGATGCACATGGGCTTTGCGCAGCAGCCGCAGGGCCATAAACAGCCGTTGAGCGACTGGATTTTCGCTCTCTATCCCAACGTGTCCCGCCTCCTCGTTTTTAGTTAGGTCTACTAATAATTAAATACAATATTAATTAGGCTACCTAATTATATTTTCAAGCCCGGTCTTTGTCAAACACTGAATGCGCTATCAATTTTTACGGAATGGCGAACGAAGGCCCCCGGCCGCACTAGACAAAAAATCCCCCGCTTTATAAGCGGAGGAGCGTATAAATCCTGTATCAGAAAGAGCGTTCTGTTACGCCGGAGAGCGGCCGCCCCTCTTCAGCGCTGTCCTTTTTGGGGACAAGGCCCTGGATCAGCTCAGTGTACTTCTGCAGCTGCTCCCCGGTTGCCTGTCCTCGGTTTGCTTCAAACAAGGCAACGCATTCAATCATATCCCTGGCGCTGTTCAGCTGAACGGCAGTCTTGAGACATTGCAGAATAGAATTGACCCCCAGCTGAGCCTGCCCGCGTTCCAGATAATATACAGCCAGCTGATAACCCAGCCGGTAGATGCGGTCAATATTAATATAATCCTTGAACCGGTCAAAGCCGGCCATCTCCCTGGAAAACCGCTCGAGTACATGGTCGACAGAGAAGCCGAAGCGGTTGGCAGCCTCCAGAATACTAACCAGACCTGCCAGCACTTCAGCAGGATAGTCAGCCAGGTAGGCTATATATTCCGGCAGAACGGCACTGTTCCCCTTCAGAAGCTCGAGTGTATAGCGGTTTCCGACGGCAAACGACTTGAACGCATCGACAAGGCGCAAGCCCTCCTCATCCAGCATTTCAAACCAGCTGAGGTCAGCATACATGTCTGTAAAAGTTATGGCCTCCCCGTATTTCCCTTGCTTGGCGAGTGAAGTGGCCTTCATCAGATGCCCCTGGGCATAATACAGTACAAGCGGCCGCAGCAGCTGCAGCCCCTCGCTTCGCCTTCCGGCTTTCTTCCTGAGCTGTTCCCGGTAGATCCCGCTTGCCAAGCCTCTGAGCTCATCGGCATATTTCTCCATATCGCACCACCTGTGCAGGGAAAAACAGACATTGGCCAGCTTCAGCAGCCCTTCAAGCTGCAGATGCTCTGGCAGACGTCCGCGGAACGGTTCAAAGGCGATGACCGCCCGCAGCATATCCTCCATATCGGCAACGGTTCCCAGCGCCTTGAAGATCCGGTACTGGCTGATGGCCATCCTTTCCGAATAGCTGTCCTGCTCATGCTCCACAATGATTTTATAGAAAGGTTTGGACTCCTGGATTTTTCCGCAGGCAAAAAGCTTCTCCGCCACCGAATAGATGATATCCAGCGGTTTCTGATATTCCATCATCCGGTTTATGGTTTCGTCTACACACTGCTTCCTTCCAGTGATGGCACAGCGGATCAAAAAAGGCTCCGCCCTGCGCCGCGAGACCTTTTCTTCACTGAAGCATTCCTCCACATAAAGCGGATAGAACCACCCTTCAGGATATCCCAACGCCTCTGTTAATGTATCCAGCTGGCCCAGGGAGACGGGCTTTGGGGGATTACCATGGAGAATGGCGCTCAGGCTGCCGCGGTTAAGGCCGGAAATTTTGGCAAACGATGCGAGGCTGTGTCCGGAGCGGGACAGATTGTCCTCAATTTCAGAACGTAATGTTGTCAGCTTGTTCTCCACCCGGCACCCTCCTTAACAATGCGAATTAAACTTGTTTTTAATTCCATTATAGGTACTGTCTGTAGAAAGCACAACAAAACGGCCCCGCACAGGCGGGGCCTACAATGACGCACTAAGTTATGGTGAACATGCTCAAGCGGTATTACTGCTGCAGTGCAGACTTGCTTCTTACACGCTTGCTTTTGGAGATGGTTCCGTAATGGGCAGGTTCCTTCTGGCGGCTTCTCAGACCCTCCATCATTTTGTTCTGGGCCATAACAATATAACCGTCCAGACGCTGGCTCAGTTCAACTACCATATGATCACTGAGGCTGCGTTCCTGTGCGACCTCCAGCAGTTCACTTCTAAGGCTCTCTATAGTCAAAAAAAGCTCATCTTCTCGGTAATCGCTTCGATCTTCGTGGGAACCGCGGTAAAACTTCATAATCAGTCACCTGCCCTCTATCAACTTCTTTCCTATCATAAGGCATGATGCCAAAAAACATATTTTGAAAAAAAAGAAAAAAATGTCGATGAACTTACAGCTGGACTTACATTTATTTCATTTTAACATTTTTTCCCGGCGGAAGATAGAGCTCCCCCAGAACCTCCATGGCAAAAGCGATCCATTCCCGCGCAGCGAAGGAAAGATAGCGGTCCCTGCGCCAGATCATCCCCAGCTGCCAGGGGATAACCGGCTCAGAAAGCGGGATGACGGCAATCCGTGTCCGGTCCATATCCCGGCAGATCGTCTCCGGCAGCAGGGCAATGCCCATCCCGGCCTCCACCATCCGGCTGATCAGATCCCATTGCGAGCTCTCATAGACAACGTTTGGCTGAAATCCCGCTTTTACACACTCGGTAATAATCCGGTCATGCAGGGCAAAATCCTCACGGAACAGTACGAACTCCTCCGCCTCAAGCTCCCCCAGCGCCACACTCTCCGCTCCAGCCAGACGGTGCCCCGCCGGCACCAGGAGCTCCAGCTTCTCCTCAACGAAAGTAAAACAGTGGAATTTCGCCGTATCCGCCGGCAGCACAACCGCCCCGATATCCAGCAGCCCCGTCTCTACATCATCCGCCACCTTTTTGGCTCCGTCTTCGTGCAGCCGGATGGTCACATCGGGATAACGCCGGTGAAACTCTCCGATCACCGCAGGGAAAAAGCTCGCCCCCACCATCGGCGGCAGGCCGATGCGGATATGCCCGCGCTGCAGCTTGCGCAGGCCGTCCAGCTCTGCGGACAGATTGGCGAAGGACTCCACAATATTTTGTGCCTTGGCCAGCAGGATCTCACCTGCATCAGTCAGCCTGATGCTTTTCCCCTCTCGGTAGAACAGATCCGCTTCAAGCTCCTCTTCGAGGTTACGGATCATTTTGCTGATGGTCGGCTGGGTGATGAACAGGGATTCCGCCGCTCTGGAGAAGCTCTTCAGCCGCGCCGCCTGCACAAAATACTGTAACTGTCTGATATCCAAATCGTTCACCTCATGCATAGATAAATGGAATGTCACTTATTCAATCTATTCATTTTACCTATGAAAATAATTGTTGTAAACTTTCAATATAATGAAAGGGGCGAAGCCTTATGAAAAAATTAATTATAGGCTTGCTGCAGGTTGCCGGACTTACGGTTTTCTCCATGCTTATCAATACATTGACTCCGCTGCTGCATCTTCCGGTTCCGGGAAGCATCATCGGCATGCTTATCCTGTTTCTGCTGCTGGAGGCCGGGGCAATCCGGCTGAGCTGGGTTGAGGTCGGCGCTTCCTGGCTGCTTGCCGAGCTGCTGCTGTTCTTCATCCCCTCCGCGGTCGGAGTCATGAAATATACCGGTCTGCTTGAGGTGAACGGCCTGCAGGTGCTGGCTGTTGTACTTGTCGGAACCTTTGCCGTAATGGCCGGATCAGGACTTCTGACAGGAGCTATCTATAAAGTAAAGGAGCGTAGAGGCTTATGATTACAGGAATGGTTCTGTTAGGGATCACACTGCTGGTGTATCTGCTGGCCAAACGGATCTACACAACCAGCGGCAAAATGTACTGCTCTCCGCTCATTCTTACACCGCTGATCATAATCGGTATTCTGCTTCTGACCGGTGTTTCGTATGAATCCTACAATGCGGGAGGCAAATGGCTGACGGATCTGCTGCAGCCGGCAACCATCGCCTTTGCAATCCCACTCCATAAAAACTTCAAGGTGCTCAAAAAGCACGCCGCCGAAATTGCGGCTGGCGTGCTCTCAGGAACGGTTATTGCCGTGCTCTCCTCAATGCTGCTGGCCAAATGGCTGCACTTAAGCGGAGAGCTGGTTAACAGCCTGGTGCCCCGTTCGGTCACTACACCGATCGCCATGAGCATCTCCCAGAGCATCGGCGGCGTTCCGAGCATCACGGCAGTCTTCGTTATCCTGACCGGTGTGCTGGGCACGATGATGGGACCCTCTGTCCTGCGCCTCTTCCGCATTGACAATGAAATTGCGCGCGGTGTTTCGCTGGGAACCGCGGCGCACGGTACCGGTACTCCAAAGCATTCGAGCTCAGCTCGCTGACCGGCACCATCTCAAGTATTTCGATGATACTGACCGCGCTGTTCTCCATTGGCCTTGCGCCGGCGCTGCTCACTGTTTTCCTCCACTAGGCCGACCCCGCTTGGGCCGATGGCCGGCAGATCCGCTAACCGATCTGCGGCTTTTTTTATAAAAATTCGAAAATATATGTTTTGGGGCTCCCGCAAAGTACTTGAAGTAAATCGAAGCGCAAGCCCCGCTTTGTGGTTTTTTTTATAGCTTCACCGGCAGTCCGCTCTGTGCGGATTCGAAGGCTGCGCAGGTCACTTTGAGCGTCTTGTACCCGTCCTCATAATCACTCAGGATCCGCGAGCGGTCACCGGTCCGCACAGCGTACAGGAACGCCTCGCTCTCTGTCAGATAAGGATTGCCGGAATTGGCATGCTCCGTACTGTCGCCGCTGCGCACCTCCAGCAGACGCTCCGGATTCCAGTCCAGCAGCCCGTTGTCGTTATAGAAGCTGATGCCGCTGCGTCCTACGCCTCCCGGCAGCACGCAGGTGTTGGAAATATTGGCGATTACACCGCTGGCCAGCTTCAGCGATACAGTCCCGACATCGGCTACAGTCACTCCGTCATGCTTCTCATGCATAATCCGGTTGCCGAACAGGCCGTACACCTCGGTCACCTCACCGGCCAGATAACGCAGCAGGTCAACGATATGGGTGGTCTGCTCCGTGAACTGTCCGCCGGACTGCTCCTGGTTGCGCCACCAGGCTACGCCCGGCATATCGCCCATCCACTGTCCGACGATCATGCCCACTTTATCCCCCTGCAGCGCAGCCTTCAGCCGCTGGATGTTCTCCTGATACCGGAAGTGGTAGCCGACAGAGGTCAGCAGATTCTTCTCCTTGATATCCTGCAGCAGGCTCGCCGGAATTTCCGTACTTGATCCAAGCGGCTTCTCGATAAAGAACGGAATCTCCCGCTTAATCAGCGACCGCTCAATGGCCCCGTGCGACTGCGGAGGCACACAGATATAGACGGCATCGAGCTTCTGCGCGTCCAGCATCTCTGTTATTTCACCGTAGCCCTCCGCCCCGTAAGGACGGGCCATCTCTTCGCCTTTGGCTTTACTGCTGCCGCAGACCGCTTTCAGGGAGACATCCTCCATCCCCGCCAGCAAATCCGCGTGTACTTTGGAGAACCAGCCGGTGCCTACAATTCCGATATTCAGTGTCATGTCTTTTCCTCCTGTGGGTGCTATTTAAAATGAATTCAAGAATTCCAATCTGGCGTAGGGCGACTACAGGGAATGTTTGGACTTCCGGCCGCTGTTGTCTGCAGATTTCTTTTATTTTACCGCTGTTCGCGGTGGAAATCCGCAGACAAAGGCGGTCGCTGACGCTCCTACAGTTCCAAACTTCCCCTCCGCCGCTTCCCGCCTTATTGCAGGCTTAAAAATCATTTTAAATAGCCGATTTATTATTCCGCCTAATCTAAAAGCCTATTATAGGTTGTGATTCTATAATTAACAGTAATTATAAGCGCTTACGTGATCACAAGGTAGTCCTGCCACTCATCCGGAAGCAAATGGCGGTAGGGATGCTGGAGGAAACGGTCGTCAGCGAGGATAATAACTCCGTTATCGCTCTCGCTGCGGATCAGCCGGCCTCCGGCCTGCAGTACCTTACACATACCGGGGTAGACGTAGGCGTAATCGAAGCCGTTTTTGCCTGCGGCCTGAAAATAGCTGCGCAGCAGATTGCGCTCCAGCCCCACCTGGGGCAGGCCGACGCCTACAACCATTACGCCGTTCAGCCGGTCGCCCGGCAGATCCACCCCCTCCGAGAAAATCCCGCCCAGCACGGCAAAGCCGAGCAGCGTCTCCGGATTATCCGGACGGAACGAGGCAAGAAAGCTCTCCCGGTCCGGCTCGCTCATCCCGGTGCTCTGCACAAGGGTAGATACCTCCGGATATTTATCGGCGAACAGCTCATAGACATTCTGCAGATAGGCATAGGAAGGGAAAAAGACAAGATAATTGCCCTTCCGGGCCGTCATGCCTTTCAAGGCGTCACAGAGCGGACGCAGTGAAGCTTCCCTTTCCCGGTACCGGGTGGATACCGGAAGTACCGACACCTGCCACTGCTCTCTATGGAACGGAGATGGAACAGTGAGGCTGTAATCCTCCTCCCTTGCGCCGATCATGTCCCTGTAATAAGAGAGCGGTGACAGTGTGGCCGAGAACAGGATCTGGCTGCGGAAGCTCTTGCCCATCTGCTGCAGCAGATGGGACGGGTCCAGGTTGAACAGCTTCAGGTACACATCCCCGCGCCGGACCTCGGCATAGGTGACGTACCGCTCATCGTAGGTTTTAAATGTACGGAGCATATTCTGCACCGTAAAATACGTATCCAGCAGCCCCTGACCCTCTTCCTCATCCTCTCCCGGTACAGGAAGAAGGGCGGAAGGAGACAGCAGCTCGGCCTCCGCCTCCAGGGAAAAAGCCTCAAGCAGGCCAGGCAGCTCCTCCGGATAAGCGCTCCATTGCCCTTCCCCGTCTTCACTGCAGCTTTTGCGCAGGGCAATGAAAAAGGCATTAACGGCCTTGGCCGCCGCAGTTAGCGCCTTGTTGACGGTCTTAAACTGCCGCTGCAGGCCAAGGAACGGCGCCTTTGTAAGCTCTGCTGAATACATGGCCCGTCCACGGTCAACCAAATTATGGGCCTCGTCGACCAGCAGCACGGTCTTGCGCTTGCGCTCCTCCGGCAGCCGCTTCAGGCTGATCCTCGGGTCATAGATATAGTTATAATCGCAGATCACTGCATCACAGGCATACGCGGTGTCCAGCGAGAATTCGAACGGGCACACCACATGCTTTTTGGCGTAGCGGGCAATGACCTCCTGGGTCATCAGCTTCTCATGCTCCAGTACGTCGAGCACCGCCCCGTTGATCCGGTCATAATACCCTTCCCTGTACGGGCAGGATTCGCTGCTGCACAGCCCCTCCTCCCGGAAGCAGGCCTTGTCTTTGGCGGTAAGCGTCACGGCATGAAGCTGCAGACCCTGCGCAAGCAGCATGCCAATGGCCTCCTGTGCCGCCAGCCGGTTGACGGTCTTGGCTGTCAAGTAGAACAGCCCCGCCGCATTTCCCTCTCCCAGAGCTTTGAGCGCAGGAAAAAGCGTGGACATCGTTTTGCCGATCCCTGTCGGCGCCTGGGCAAACAGATTGACCCCCTCGGCAACCGACTTGTAGACGGCTGCCGCAAAGTGCCGCTGCCCGCTGCGGTAGGCCGGAAAAGGAAAGGCCAGCGAGCGGATGCTGCTGTCCCGCTGCTCCTGATGCCGTACCAGCAGCTCCGCATACGGGGCATACCTGGCAACGGTATCGTTCGCGAATGCCTCCAGCTCCGCAGCCGTCATTGTCCGGTACAGGCTCTGCTGCTCCTCCCCCCCGCGCCGGACATAAGTGAGCTTCACCGTGATATCTGTGAGCCCCAGATCCAGGCAAAGGATGTGGGCATACATCAGAGCCTGCGCCCAGTGCACCTCTTTGCCGGCAAAGAGGCCCAGCAGCTCCGCGGTAGATTTGATTTCTTCTACTGTAACAGCCCCGTCCTCCCCGGTCAGCAGTCCGTCACAACGCCCGTCAATAATAAATTTAAGCCCCCCATGAACCATTTCTGTCTTGAGGTAGACCTCTTTACGGTCGCCTTCCTTATATTGCTTCTGTATGTGCTGATGAATGCGCGTCCCCTCCGCCATTGCAGCACCGCTGCTGAAGCCGGGCATAAGGCTGCCGCTGCTGAAAACATATTCGACCAATGACCTTACTGATATGGAAATTTCCGCAAAATGCATATTTTAAAGCCTGCCCCCGTTCTGTCGCTCGCCCTTTTTGGCGTGAAACGCCGTTTTTCTGCTTTTTACTCCGTATGCTCGAATCTGAGTAAGATAATATCCGGTTCACGTACGCGCATCATTTATTACGCAGTCCAGTGAGGTTATACGGCATTTCTGTTTTTTGACATTCACCTGCCAGCGCTGCATAATAAGGTCTATTAATATAGGAATTCTCTTGTCCATGCGCTGCATCCTCCCAGCCGGGAGCGGCGTTTCATCTCTAAGAAAGAAGGCGAAGCTGTGTCATCCCTTACTATTAAACGGTGGGTAGCCAAACCATTCGTGTTTTTCACGCTTATTTTTATACTCAAAAGCTTCCTGGCCTGGGGCGTTATTTTCGGGGATCTGCTGTCCTGGAAATCACTGATAACGGAAATCCCCTTTATCTGGGCCCTCTTCTGTCTCATTGAGGCCTTCGCCTCCAAACGGAAGCTCGGACTTTACATGCTGGTCAATCTGCTTGTCACGGCAATCTTTTTCGCGGCCATAATGTACTTTAAATATTACGGCGTTATCGTCACCTATCAGGCGGCTGAGCAGGTTAACCAGGTTACCGCTGTACGCAATAGTGTCTTTTCCCTGATGGACCCGTATTATCTGCTGATCTTTTCCGATATTATCATCTTTAGCATTTATTTCTTTTTCAATAAGAAAGGCCGTACTTATAAAAAAGAAAAAATCAACCGCCGCAGCAGCAACACCCGGTTCTCCTTTAGCCTGCTGTTTGCCGTATCGCTCGGCTTGTGCCTGTTCAATGTGCTGCCTAATAAGGCCAGCATGAACGAAATCAAGAAGGCCCAGGAGATGGGTATTCTTAATTATGAGGTCTACGCAATTTTTGCTCAAGATAAACCGGAGCTGGTGGATGCCAGTGAGATTACACAGGACGTTATCAATGAGGTAAAAGGAATCGATCCGGCGGCCGTTTCCCCGTTCCAGGGTGCAGCCAAAGGCAAGAACCTGATTATTATCCAGCTTGAATCGTTCCAGAGCTTCTTGCTCGGACTTACAATCGACGGCAAAGAGATTACGCCTAACCTGAACAGCCTGATGAGAGACAGCCTGTATTTCCCTAACTTCTATCAGATGGTTGGCCAGGGAAATACCTCGGATGCGGAATTTGTGGTCAACTCTTCCTTCTATATTCCGCCTAAGGGTGCGGCTACGATGTCTTATGTCGATAAAGAGCTGCCAAGTCTCCCGCGCCTTCTGCAGGCCAGCGGCTACCAGACGGCTACCTTCCACACTAATGATGTGGAATTCTGGAACCGCGGAGAGCTGTATAAAGCACTCGGCTTCGAGCACTACTATGACCATAAGTTTTTCGGGGATGAGGATACCTTCTTCTTCGGACCGTCCGATGAAGTGCTCTACCGCAAAACGGCTGACAAGCTGAAGGAAATGGACCAGGACGGCAAGCCGTTCTACGCTCAGGTCATCTCAATGTCAGCCCACCATCCGTTTACGATTCCTGAGGAAAAATACCAGATGAAGCTGCCGGAGCGTTACGAAGGCACCTTTGTCGGCGACTATATCCGTTCACAGAATTATGCTGACTACGCGTTCGGGCAATTTGTTGAAGAGCTGAAGGCCAGCGGCGTATGGGATGACAGCCTGATTATGGTGTACGGGGACCACATGGGTCTGCCGATTTATTCCCTGGATCATGACGATAAGCAGCTGATGGAAGAAATCTACGGGCATGAGTATGAGTACGCCAACATGCTGAACATTCCGCTCATGATTCATGAGCAGGGCAGTCTGCAGCCGCAGACGCTTGAGCAGGTCGGGGGAGAAGTGGACATTATGCCGACCGCCGCGAGCCTATTGGGGGTTTCGCTGGACAGTACCATTCATTTCGGCCAGGACCTGACTGCCCAGACGTACAATTTGTTGCCGCAACGCTACTATCTGCCGACCGGCTCCTTCATCGCCAGCTCCGGGCTGCTCATTCCGGGCAACAGCTTTGAGGATAACACGCAGTATATTCTTGCTTCCGGAGGCAGACTCCTGCCGGAACAGAGGACGAATACAACCGTGCACTGAGACTCCGCCAGCTCTCTGACAGCTATGTCACGCAGCTGCCGGATAGAGCGCCTGCAGCAGAATAGATTAATGATGCCAGGAACAATAACAAACAGCCAGGCTCCGGTGATGGAGCCTGGCTGTTTGTCATTCCGATGTTTCTATTCATTAAATTAGCCCTGAAACCAGTCTGTTATTACCGCTCCTGCTTCTCCAGAAGGGTATAGTATTCTGCGAACTTCTCCAGTTCCTCCGGCTTCAGGATCGCCAAATGCTCGGTCAGCAGAACCAGCGAGCGGTTCTGCGCTTCCTTAAGCAGCTCCTCGCCTTTTACGGTAAGCGTCACTGTTACGGCTCTGCGGTCGTTCTCATCCTGCACGCGGGCGGTAAGGCCAAGCAGCTCAAGACGGTCCAGCATCACCGTTACTGCGCTCGACTTCACATCAAGCTGCTCTGCCAGCTGGATGACGCGCGCCTTTTTCTCACGGGCAATGATATGCAGCAGATGAAATTGCGGCACCGTAAGGCCGATTTCTTTATGCAAAGACATCTGCGACGTGATTTTACGCTGTACTCTCCACATGGATAATCCCAGGGCTTCAATCAACGGATCAATTTTCTGTGCCATCCCTCTCACTCCCAGTCCGTTTGTCCTGCTTCAAGCGTACCATTTTCAGCAGGGCGGATTCAATGTTTTTGCCTAAACCCCCAAAAAGCCTCCATTTTCCGACACAAAAATACTATATTCTCGCTAATGCTCCGCGAACATTGTTGCGCTATAATCGTAGCAGTGATAATAAATATCACCTATATTAGAGAGTCAGGGCTGGTGGTGCAAACAATGAAATTGGCAACAAAATTAACTTGGATGATGCTTATCGTATTACTTCTCGTCGGATCATCCATCGGTTTCTTCGGATACCGCGCTGCGTACAAGCAGTTAGACGAAGCTGCAGGTATAGAATTGGTAGGCTGCGCCAATATTACAACCGGACTCGTCGATCCCGCTGTTATTTCGGCTCTGGCTGCAGGAGATACCAGCAAGCTGGCTGCCATCGAAGACCGCATCGGCTGGATCAATGACCATAAACCGATTTTTAAAGAATCCTTCATTCTGTCGCTGGACGGGACGATTCTCGCGGCTGACGCCAACCTCAAAGAAAGAGGATATAAAGCCGGCGATCCGTTCTACTTCGCGGAAGAAGACAAAACTATGATTACCACCATGAAGCATTCCGCATACTCCAAGGTTTATACCTATCAAGGTACCTCGCTCAAGACCGGCTATGGCCCCATCTATCAGGATCATGATCCCACAAAACCTATTATTGCTCTAATGGCTATCAATTTCGACGGTGCTCTCGTGCAGGAACGGACACAGGATATTATCCTTCAGCCCTTCATCATCGGCGCATCGATTCTCGTTATCGCTATTATGGCCGCATACATATTTATCCGGAGAACCACCAGACCGCTGACCAGACTCTCCGGCTCGGTCAACACGGTTGCCAAGGGTGATCTTTCACATGAGCCTATTCTGTTCAAAAGCAAGGATGAAATCGGTACGCTGGCCCGGGATTTCAATGATATGACGGCCAGTCTGCGTAATCTCATCACCCAGGTCAACGATACGTCGATGCTGGTCGCCTCCTCCTCACAAGAGCTGTCCGCCAGTGCACAGGAGACCAACCGGGCCGGAGAGCACAGCGTCAATGTCACCATTGATCTGGCTGACGGCGCCAACACCCAGCTGCGCAATCTGGAGGGCAGCTACCGGTCTGTGCAGGAGATGTCGCGGTTCATCACGGAAATTGCCAGCACTGCCGACACTGCAATGAACACAGCTGCAGATAATGCACTCAAGGCCCGCAACGGGCGTGAATCCATGGATTCTACCACCTCTCAAATGCAGGTCGTAAGTGAGAGTATCAGCGATCTGTCCGGAATCATCGAAACGCTGGGCAGTCATTCCAAGGAGATTGAGAGTATTGTCGGCACGATCTCCAGTATTGCCGAGGAGACCAACCTTCTCTCACTGAATGCGGCAATTGAAGCTGCCCGGGCCGGCGAGGAAGGACGCGGCTTTGCCGTAGTAGCCGGTTCCGTACGCAAGCTGGCTGAACGCTCGGCCAGCTCCGCTGCCCAGATCGGCGAGCTGGTAAGCCAAATAGTCAGTCAGATGGACAAAGCCGGAGAGACCATGAGACGCTCCACCGATGAAATGGTCGAGGGCAAAGCCATGATCATTGCTGCCGGCAGATCATTCTCGGAGATTGAAACCTCCGTCTCGGATATGTCCTCCCAGAGCCAGCAGATTTCCGAGACCGTCCGTGATCTGGCTCTCATCTCCAGCGATCTGGTAGCTGCCATCCAGAGCATCGTGGCTGTCTCCAACCAGACTGCCGAAGGCGCAGAGATGCTCTCCGCTTCCTCCCAGGAGCAGCTTGCTGCCATGCAGGAGGTAGAGGCTTCCGCCGCCTTCCTTTCTTCGCTGGCGGAGAAGCTTCAGGTGCTTGTTGAGAACTTTAAAATATAGGATTTGTTAAAGGGAGTTTTAATGACCACCGGGGGGTTGAGGTAAGGCCGCGGCTGTGGGGAATGTTTGGACTTCCGGCCGCTGTTATGTTTGAATTTCCTAATTTGAAACCGCCGCCGCGGTTGAAATTCAAACATAGCATATGCTTCCGTAGCTAGCTTTTCTTCGAAAAGCTTTCAGGCAGACGCTACGCTCCTACAGTTCCAAACTTCCCCTCCGCCGCTCCCACCTCAACGTTCATCTCAACACCCTTTAAAGAATCCCCCCTTTAAAGAGGGGGATAGAAAAAGAAAAAGCAGCAAGTCCTGATAACGGACTTGGCTGCTTTTTTGGTTACTCTAAATTAACGTGGGAGAGCGTTCGACAGACGTTGTCGCTCTTTAAGATACAGACTCCCCTCCACCACTCTCCCGCTTGCACACTCGAAAGTTCAATCTATCTAATTGGATTTTCGGCAATTAAATCCGGCTTTTTTTCGCATTTACGACTATTAGGTGGAAAAAGGACATCTATTTCGGGTCATTTATCGCTCTGGAGGCGATTACGGCAAAATTAAGTGACGTTTTTCCACCTAATTCCTCGTCGGCAGCGTTTATCAGAGAATTAAATAGCAAAAATCCAACTAGATGTGGGGGAGTCACAGTCGGTCGAGTCGCTACGGATTCACCAGACCGTTTTGCCCTAGAAAAGGGTTAAACACAAAGTATTCCCGTAGGGGCATACACAAACAGCCTTAAATCTGGCCAGTAAACAGTTAACGCGGCAATCCGCTTGTCCAGCAGATTGCCGCGTTAACAGGAGCAGCAGCATTATATATGATCTAGGCCGTGTTCTCGATAAACCATTGGCCCAGCTCATTCACCGGCATCGGGCGGCCGTAGTAGAAGCCCTGCATGACCCGGCAGCCCAATGACTGCAGCAGCTCAATCTGCTCTGGTGTTTCGACGCCCTCGGCGACTACCTCCATATTGAGGTTGCTGGCGATGGCGATGATATTGCTGATGATGGCTTTTTTGGAATGCATTTTGCTCTTGCGGATGAACACCTGGTCGATCTTGAGCGTGTTGACCGGAATCTCATCAAGATTTCCGAGTGAAGAGAAGCCGGTCCCGAAGTCGTCCAGAGACACGCGCACACCGATATCCCGGAGCTTGGAGAGCTGGGCGACCGTCTCCTCCATGTTGTTCATAGCGATGGATTCGGTAATCTCCAGCTCGAGAAAATGCGGCTCAAGGCCGGAGCTAGCAAGCGCCTCGGATACTACATCATACAGGCTTCCGTTCTCGAACATTCTTGCCGACATATTAATCGACACAGGCACATTTGCGATCTGGTCTTTATGCCAGCTCATATTCTGGACGCAGACATCTTGCAGCATCCAGTAGGTAATCGGTACGATCAGGCCGGTCTCCTCGGCAATCGGGATAAATTCCGCCGGGGAGATGATCCCGTGATCCGGATGCTTCCAGCGCAGCAGCGCCTCGAGGCCGACAGTGACATTCATCAGAGAGTCCCATTTAGGCTGATAGACCACCATAAATTCCGAGCGGGCAAGCGCCTTGCGCAGATCCTTCTCCAGCGACATGCGCCGGAGCTGGTAGCGGTTCATCTCCTGGTCGAAAACACTGAACTTGTTCTTGCCGGAGTCCTTCGAGGTGTACAGTGCCGTATCGGCAGCCTTCATCAGTGCCGAGCGGTCCGTGCCATGCGCTGGTGTCATACTGATGCCAACACTGGCCGTCACATACAGCTCATTGCCTTCAATGCTGTATGATTTCTTGAGCTCCTGCAGAATGTGCAGGGCCTCCTCCTGGGCGTTCTCCATACTGGAATCCGGCAGGGCAATCAGAAATTCATCGCCGCCGAGCCGGAATACCTTACCTTTGGAGCCTACGCATGTTCTCAGCCGGTCTGCAACCTCCTGCAGCAGCAAATCGCCGATATCATGGCCGAGTGTATCATTAATTGATTTGAAACGGTCCAGGTCCACAAAGAACACTGCTCCCGGATTGTCTCCGAAGAACTCATCCCTGAAATAGCGCTCCAGACCATGGCGGTTCGGCAGCTCTGTCAGCGGATCATGATAAGCCATCCGTTCCAGCACATGCCGGTCAAGGAACACTGCCCCGCCGGAGATGGCCAGCATAAACAGGGTTACGAGGGATACTCCGGTCAGCAGAATTACATCTGTCTCCATGACAACAGGCTTTGAGCCGCTCCATCCGCCATATTGAAAATGGCTTGTTCTAAGGCTTATATAGTGCATGCCGGTAACTGCGAATCCGATGAACAGGGCGGAAGCAAACTTCCAGCGCCGGCTGAAATACTCCTGCTCCCGGAACCGCCGGAACAGAAAAATACCGATGTAAGATGCCAGCAGGGCTATCAGAACGGAAATCCCCTGGGCAAGCGGCTCATAATGCATCTTGCCTTCAATCTCCATAGAGGAGATCCCAATATAATGCATCACGGAAATCCCTGCACCCAGAATCAGCCCGCTAAGTGTCAGCCGCCACATCCTTTGGCGGGGAACAGTGGCAATCCACAACGCTCCGAAGCTGGAGAACATGCTGACCAGCAGGGATAAGACCGCTCTGCCCGGACGGTAGCCGATTTCAAACGGGAAATGGGTAGCCATAATACCGACGAAATGCATTGCCCACATTCCGCTGCCGAGTACGCATGCGGCTGACATAAGCCAGAGCCGGCGGATTCTTCCTGTGGACTGGGGAACCTGGGCAATCAGGTTAAGCGCCGAATAGGCTGCAGTAACAGCAAGTGCAAAAGATAGTAAAACAATCCAAGTATTATAGTGGGTTCCCATTTGATCCATAGTTGACCTCTTCACCGGTTATATTATCATTATCGTTGAAGCTCATTCTCAAGTACAAAAATCTATTACGGATATCAGATAAACGGAAGAGTGTATAGAGATTATAGAATGCTATGAGAAGTAACTTTAGCTGTATTCTACCTTGTATTTGCTATACTGTCTAAGTAAATACTGGAACTTAGACCCTTTTTTCGAAGGCGGCAAAAAATGTCCATATTTGTCCGTACCTGCGGGGTTTTCCCGGCTGGCAGCTGTTATCCCCCCAGCTCCGCCCGGGGAAAAGAGATGCGCCAGATCCACCAATTGGCGATTACCAGAACTGGAGCATAGATGTAAATTCCAAACGGAATCAGGCTGATCACATAATGAAGCCCCGCCAGTCCCATCAGAATAAACATCTGCACAAAGGCGCTCCCTGTAAAATCCTTTTGTCTGGCAGCGCTGTACTGCTCCGAGAACGGCAGTGACTTCGGCAGAAGACGGAAGCACAGCACTGAATACAGCATCAGGGCAGGCAGCACAATAATCAGGTGCGGCAGAAAGCGCAGGCCGAATACCCACAGAAAAATGGCCCCTTCAATGACGAAAAGCGGTATCAGCAGCCGAAGGATAGCCGCCTTGAGCATTCCCCGGTAGACCGGAGATAATCCGGGCAGCGGAATCGTCTTGTAGATCCAGGCCGCCCGGTAACTTGTTGAATAACGCAGCATCTGCACAGCGGTCATCATCAGAAGCGCACAGAAATAAATGAACAGGAACGCCTTGGTGTTCTGCAGCTCCTCCAGACCTCCGCCGCCCCACAGGATGTTAAAGATGAAGATAAACGGCAAAATCAAGGACAGGCCGAAGGTAGGATACACCTTGAGCTTGAAATCACGCTCATTACGCATCATTGACCAGGTGAAGCGGAAGAAGAGCGCCTCCTCCTTGCCCTGGCAAAAGAGCTCTGACAGCCGGCGGGCCATATTTCCGCTGTCCTTCCCGGCCCCCTCCTCCGATGCCAGCTTTTGCAGGCTCTGTTCAAACAACGGCATAAGCTTGATATACACTGCAAGCAGCAGCACAGGAACCACGAGGGCCAGCACGGACATTACAATCAGATGAACCGAATGGTCCCCGTTCAGCAGAAGCTCGAAGGGTGAAGCAAACCAGGCCGGGGCCAGCAGGTACTGCCACCAGGCCGGTTCATAGGACACCGTCAGGTCGGCCAGATTGAACAGGCGGGAGACCAGCTGATAACCTACCGCAATTCCGATGGACAGAATGATCTGTACATAATTAATGATGTCCTTCAGCTTTTCCCCGTCAAAGACCCGCAGAATCAGTAAATAGATCAGTGCTGTAATAACTAGGATCAGGCAATCCATCAGAATGACGGCTGCGGCATAGATAAGGAAGAAGACGATTCCCTGCTTGAACAAGGAAACGATCAGCGAAGGCCCCGTAACCGTTAATGTTAAAGTAAGCAAATAGATTAGGATATGTAAGCTCTTCGCCATATTCAGCGTCCGGCGGTTCACCGGCTTGGAGAACAGGATATTTTTATCCCGTAAATCCAGCATTACTGAGGAAAAATCTGAAATCAGCGTAGTTGCAATCATAAACATCAGAATGGCGAAGGTAATACTCATAGAAAAGATATAATTCCCGTCCTGCACGACGAAAAGGATCAGCATCAGGCCAAGCAGCAGATAAATCCACTGTATACGGAAGGGCGAACCTTCTGCGGTAGTCTGCTTGTTGTCCTTCCCTCCGGCGAGCACAGTCGGGGTACGCCTTGCGTCCATCGTCAGTTTGACCTGCAGAATACTGCGCAGAACGGGGTAGTCAACACCGGTTCTCCGGAATACAGCCTGCAGCCGGTCAAGCAGCTTCAGCACATAAAATTCAGTCATTGGAATCACCTTCACCAATAACTGCAACAAATTCCCCGGCAATATCCCGGAAACGGTCGAATCCGGTCAGCTCGTTGAAAATCCCTTCAAGCGAGCCTTCGCGGCTCTTCTCCTTCAGCTCGGCAAAGCTTCCGTCCGCTACAATGTCCCCGCCGTTAATCAGGATGATCCGGCTGCTGATTTTCTCAACCACGTCCATAATATGAGAGGAATAAAAGATCGTCTTGCCGCGGGCGGCCAGCGAAGCAAAAATCTCCTTAACGATCATTACACTATTGGCATCCAGCCCGCTCAGCGGCTCATCAAGGAACAGGATATCCGGATCATGCAGCATGCTCGAGATCAGCAGCACCTTCTGCCTCATCCCTTTGGAATAGGAGGCAATCCGCATATTGAAAGCATGCTCCAGATTAAGCAGCCCCATCAGCCGCTCTGCCTTCTGCTCGGCATCGGTCCGCTTCATCCCGTAGAGCTCGCCGATAAAACCCAGGTATTCTTTGGCGGTCAGGCTATCGTACAGTTCGGCAACCTCCGGAACATAACCGATCCGTCTTTTGTAAGCAGCGTCACCGTCTGAAATATCTCTGCCAAAAATCCGGACCGTACCCGTGTAGCCTTCGACCAGACCCAGCATAATCTTGACCGTGGTGCTCTTGCCTGCCCCGTTGGGTCCGATATAGCCGATAATCTGGCCGGGGTAGACCGCAAGGTCGATTCCCCGCAGCACCATCCTGTCACTATAATTCATCCATAGGCCTTCGATCGAAATAACCGGTTCTTGCGCATGATTCATGAGTATAGAAGCTCCTTTCAGTAACCGTAATAGGAAATGCACCAGACAGGTTTCCAGCAATATTCCTATTCTACCAAAATTCAACTTAAGCGGGCTATTATAAATGTACACAGCAAAAAGGCGGCCGGAGGCCGCCTCACTGCTCTTTTACCGCTACTGGTCGGGTTACTGTGACAGCAGGTTGTAGATAACCTGGGCCGCCTGGGCGCGTGTCGACAAGCCTTGCGGATCGAGCTTGCCGTTATTTCCTTCAATGATTCCGCTGGCCGTAAGAGCCTGCAGCGCCTCCTGTGCATAGACTGCAACCTGCCGGGCATCGCTGTAGCCGGACAGCCCGGCAGATGCCGTACCTTCGGGCAGCTCATTCAGGATCTTCAGAGAACGGTACAGCAGAGTGAACAGCTCCTGCCTTGTAATCTGGTCATCCGGTTTAAACTGGTTATCCCCGGAGCCTGTCGCTACCCCCAGCTTTTTGGCTGCGGCCAGATAACCGGTGTAGTAGGTGTTACCGGCGTCTGCAAAATTAAGCGCACCGGCATCCTCCGGCACAATGCCGTAAGCTTTTAGCAGGAGAACTACAAACTGGCCTCTCGTAATCGCAGCATTCGGGCTGTAGTTATTGGCATCCGTGCCGGAAGTGATGCTTCTGGCTGCCAGATAGCCGATCGCTTCACTGTACCAGGAGGACGACGCTACATCCGTAAAGCTGATCGGATTATATCCGATGATATATTGCGAGAAATGGGTGGTTACAAAATCCACATGGCCGGATGCCGCCTGGTAATGGCCGCGGACAGTCTCCAGGCTGCCTTCAGGAGTAATATAGTAGATAATTACAGCATGGCCAGCCTCGCCTGCCTGCAGTGTATAGGCAACGCTAACCTTAATCTTGCCGCCGCCAAATTCACTAACATTGCTGTCCCCGGCTTTTACCGCCAGGTCATAGACCGGTCTGTCCCCCAGTACCGCTTTGCCCTCTTCGCTCAGGGATACCTTGGCAATGGTAATGCTGATATCACCTGCATCGGCTGCTCCGCTGATCGCTGCTGCGGACTGGGCATCAAAGGTAATCGTACCTACGCTCACATAATTGATTTTGATGACCGCATTCGTGTTCTCAGCAATGGCATTAAAGGCGCTTCTTGGCAAAGTCAGCTCAGCCGTCTGTGTCCGGGCTGATGATGCCACCTCAATCTCCAGGACAGCCCGCTTGCCTTCAGCCTCTGCCTTTTTGGCGCTATCAGCAAGCTGCTGTACTTCAGCCGCAGTAAGTGTTGCAGCAGTAACCCCCGTCGATTCATCCGTGGTTACTGCAGCTTTGGCTACTGCGGTTACCGTGCTGCCTGAAGTAGTTGCAGCCGGGGCCGGAGTTGCTGTAGGGGCTGGTGCTCCGCCTCCCGAAGGGTTACTGCCGCTGGAAGGCGCAGTATATGCCGGAACTACAACCTCTGCAATCTTACCTGCCTTGTATCCCTCTTTGGCTGCGTATCTTACGTTATAGGTTCCCGGCACAAGGCCGGTAATTTCCCGGTCTGCCGCATAAACATAGCTTGTAGCGGTAGCCAGCTTGTATTCCTGGGCAGCTGTCGTGCCGGTGATGCGTCCGTCCTTATTCTCGGCAGTGGTCGGTGCAATGCCGGTTAAACCCGCTGGTGCTTCCTGCTCTGCAGCATACGCAGGTACAACTACCTCAGTGATCCGGCTCGCACTGAAGCCTTCCTTGGCTGCATATCTTACTTCATAAATACCGGGGACGAGCCCGGTGATTTCAGGTTCCGTTGCATATACATATTCTGTCACTGTGGACAGCTTATACTCCAGTGCCGCTGTTGTACCTGTGATGCGGCCGTCCTTGTTCTCCGCCGTAGTCGGCGCGATGCCGGCAAGACCGGTCGGTGCAGCCTGCGTACCGTAAGCCGGAACCTCAATAGCGACCGATTCTCCCGCACCGTAGGCAATTGCGGTTGCACCGTCTACAGTAGTCGGTCCCTGATATCCCGGCTTGGCAGCATATCTGACCAGATAGGTTCCCGGTGTAAGGCCCGTGATGGCTGCCCCGGTTACAGCAGTGTAGACTGTGTCCGTAACACTTTTGTATTCCAGTGCTTTGTTCAGCGTGCCTGTAATCTGCCCGTCGGTGGCTCCAGCAGAGGTAGGGGCTGCTCCGCCCAGACCGGACGGCACGGCTTCAAGTCTGGAGAAAATGCTGTTCAGTGCCTTAACCGCATTATTATATCTGTGGCCCGTAGGATAGGTAGTATTTCTGGTATCCACATAACCCGGCTGGATGTTCTCCCAGCTGTACATCAGCTCCACATGCCCGAGGATAGGAGCGCTGCTGCCGTCCGCATTCTTGTTATCCTTATTGTACGTGAACAGGAACGGAACCTGCAGTCTGTCGCCCGTAACTGTATTGCCGTTCGCATCCACGTAGCTGATGACCGAAGGCTTGGCTGCGGTGTTGTTCTCAGTCTTGATGTTAGTCAGATAGGTCTTAACCAGGTCTACATAGAGCTTGGCATAGGCATGATTCGTTGTCCGGATTTGCAGCTCATTGTTGTTGTGCGGGTTGGCACTGCCTTTGGTCCCGCTGTTGTTGCCGGATTCGGCAACGGTGACACCGGCATCAAGCTTCGTGTCGAAGAAATAGATTTTATCAATGTTATGTTTTTTGGCATATTCATTGATGTATTTAATAATAGCCTGTGTGTTCGGGCACCAGGAGCCGCCGAGCAATATGGCATAATTGCCCTCACTGGCAAGAATCTGCTTCAGCTGGTGATACGTCACATGCTCAAACACAAGGTCTCCGTCGGCCGCAGTGAAGATCGTCGGCTTGCCTTCATTCTCCCCCTCATAGTTCAGGTTGAAGGCCGCCTTGATGTAGGCCGATTCATCAATTACGTTATAAGTGCTGGCAGCGCCGAACACCTTGCCCACCCGGGCTTTGTACGCATTAACCTTGGCCTGATCCAGCGAGCCGCCGGTCTGGAAGTCACTCCATGAGTTGCCCTCGTTCAGATAAGCCACAATAGGCGCCCTATTCCCGTTTGCATCCACATTGTTTTTGTTGTAAATGAAGAGGAAGGGGGATTCAATTTTGTTAACCGAAACGGTCTCGCCCGCCTTGTTGACATAACTTACATTGTGCTGCGGGTCATTTTTGTCATACAGATTGAGGTTTTTCAGATATTTATTGACCAGATCCACGTATTTGTACGCAAATTTATTAGAGCTGTCTGCAATATTTAGGCTCTCTCCGTCCAGGCGGGTGTCGAAATTATAGACGGTCGATACTCCGTATGCCTTGGCCGCCTCATTGATAAATCCGATCTCGGCCTGGGTCTGCTCACTCCACGCGCCGCCTACCAGAACCGCGTAATTGCCTTCACTTTCGAACAGATGAACAATATCCTCATAGGTTGCTGTCTTGAAGACATGGTTCTCATCATTCAGGTGCTCATACACGTTGTTAAAATAATTATAATGGCTCACTTGCCCTGCAGATGCGCTGTTCAGAACAGCTTCCGCCTGGGCTGCAGGCTCTGCCTTCGCGGCGTGCACCGGCAGAACCAGCAGGGAGGCTGCCAGGAGCAGCGACAGTATTTTTTTGGATTTTAAAGGTCGTATCATGTATGCACCTCATCATTTGGAATTGGATTGCAGCTCATCTGAAGCCGGGCCGAAGATTCGGGACGCAAGCTTTGCCAGCAGAGCTTACGGGCAAATTTCTTCCTCAGCTGCAGGTGCGGCTGCAGGTTCAGCGGCTGGTGCGCTTGCCGGCTCTGCCGGTGCGCTGACTGCGCTCGATTGCGCCGGTGCGGCTGCCGGAGCAGCAGTCGCTTTCGCCTTCACTACTTCCGTTGTGGAGAATGTAACGGTCTTGGCCGGAGCTGCTGGTGCAGGCGCTGCCGTTGCGGCTGGTGCAGGCGCCGCGGTTGCAGCCGGCTGGGCAGCCTGGGCTGTCACCTTATTGCCTGGCGCTGCAGTGGCTTGCGCCTTCGCAGCCTGCGGCTTAGCCGGAGCTGCACGTTTATTAGTTTACTATGAAACTGCGCACAAAGCAAAGCAAGCGGGAA
>NZ_LRAC01000155.1 GCF_001517085.1 Paenibacillus sp. DMB5 | reverse complement strand
GCGCTGGGAGCGGCGCAGCAGGCCCTGGCGCAGCCGCAGCTGTGCGGTGCGCAGCTGCGAGGCAAGCTCGGCGGCATGTGGCACAGCAGCTCAGCCGCCGCTGTAGGGGTCGCCGCCCGCAGATCGGCGGCGAAATCGGCGATCGTGAAGTCGGTCTCATGACCGACTGCCGAGATCACCGGAATGCCGGAGCCGGCAATCGCCCGCGCTACGGCTTCTTCATTGAAGGCCCACAGTTCCTCCAGTGAGCCGCCTCCGCGGCCGACAATCAGCACGTCGGCCTCGCCCATGGCGTTCAGGTTCTGGATCGCCTTCACAATGGAAGGCCCGGCTCCTTTGCCCTGCACCAGCACGGGATACAGCACCACCGCTACCTGCGGAAAGCGCCGCTGCAGCGTAATAATGATATCCCTTACAGCCGCCCCGGTCGGTGAGGTGACAACTCCCAGGACGCGCGGAAAGCGCGGCAGCGGCCGCTTGCGGTCCGCTGCAAACAGCCCTTCCTGCTCCAGCTTCTGCTTGAGCTGCTCGTAAGCCATGTACAGGCTGCCGATGCCGTCGGGCTGCATATGGGTTGCGTAGAACTGGTATTGCCCATCCCGTTCATACACTGTTACATTGCCTCTGGCGATAACCTTGGTCCCTTCCTTCGGAACAAAGGGCAGGCGCTGATTATGCGAGGCGAACATGATTGACTTGATCCGGCTGCTCTCATCCTTCAGCGTAAAATACATATGTCCGCTGCCGTGATGAGTGAAGTTGGAAATTTCCCCGCGCACCCACACATCTGACAGGAGCACATCAGAATCCAGCTTCATGCGGATATATTTGTTAAGATCCTTGATGGATAAAACTTGCCGCTCTGCCGCCATAAGCAGTGCCTATTCCAGGCCGTGGCGGCGTTTGGCCGCAATCAGCGTGTTGCTCATCAGCATGGTAATGGTCATCGGGCCTACGCCGCCTGGTACAGGTGTAATGTATCCGGCAACTTCCCGCGCACTTTCATAATCCACGTCACCGGCAAGCTTGCCGTTATCCAGCCGGTTCATGCCCACGTCAATGACCACAGCCCCCGGCTTCACATACGAGCCGTCAATGAAATTTGCCCGGCCGATAGCGACTACCAGAATGTCCGCCTGACGGCAGATTTCCGCCATATTCGCTGTGCGGGAATGGCACATAGTTACGGTCGCATTCTCGCGCTGCAGCAGCAGGGAGACCGGCTTGCCGACGATATTGCTGCGGCCGATTACGACCGCATGCTTGCCGGAAATTCCGGTTCCCGTCCGCTTGATCAGCTCGATACAGCCGGCAGGTGTACAAGGCAGCAGACTGTCATCACCGATGACCAGATTGCCCACATTGATCGGATGGAAGCCGTCCACATCCTTCTCCACAGCAATAGCGTCAATAACCGCCTTCTCCTCGATATGCTTAGGCAGCGGAAGCTGTACAAGAATACCGTCGATATCATTACGGCTGTTCAGCTCTGCCACCAGGGCAAGCAGCTCCTCCTGCGTTGTAGCTGCATCAAGTCTGTGCACTTCCGAGTGGAAGCCGAGCTCGGTGCTGGATTTCTCCTTATTCCGTACATAAACCTGGGATGCCGGATCTTCACCGACCAGAACGACAGCAAGACCGGGCTTTACACCGTGCTCTGCCAGGTCCTTCACCTGCTGTGCGATGTCAATACGAATTTCGTCGGATACCTGTTTACCGCTGATGATTGCTGCTGTCATGTAAGTCTCTCCCCTTTTTATCTGCTCAAGAAGTGTGATTGAAGCATGAATGGCTGGTAACACGGGATATTGCTTGTCTACTAATCGATATACTGCTTGTCTGCTGGCGGGAATCCCGGTTTACCGGCCAGTTACCTCTGGTTGGCTTCCCCGGTGCCTGCCCGGGTATTCTCCAGCCTTACAGCTCGCTTTTCAGCTTGTCAATTTCCTGAATCATTTTGCCGAGTACACCGTTTACGAATTTGCCGGAATCCTCTGTGCCGAAATGCTTGGCCAGATCGATTGCCTCGTTGACTGCAACCTTGGCGGGCACGTCGTCTGCGAAGACCATTTCAAAGGTTGCCAGACGCAGAATCTGGCGGTCTACCCGTGACAACCGGCTCATCTGCCAGCCCTTCAGGTAGTGCTCCAGCATATCGTCGATGGCGACTTTATGCTCCCATACGCCGTTCACATGCTGCACAACATACGCCTTCAGCTCTGTCTCGTCCGTGATGACGTGCTCGCTTTCATTTTCCTCAGATGCCTCAGCAATCAGCATTTCCACCGCTTCCGCACTATCTACCTCATTCATTTCCATCTGGTACAGGCTCTGGACAATAATCTCTCTTGCTAAACGTCTCTTCATGTGTTCCTCCTACAATCTTATCTCGCATTTTATATCGTAAAGCATTGTTTCCGTCAACTTATTCATTACCTTTAGAATCACAATTATTATTTTCAGCACAAAACCGTCTGCTTTATCCCTAATTGTACTTCGTACAGTCAAAAACCGGCCGGGGCTGTACCGGGGTGTGTATGCCGGTATCAGATTGTACGAAATACAGTTAAACGAATTACGGTTAGACCGGCAGCTGCTGTAGCAGCCAAAGTTAAAAAATGCTAGTAAAAAAACCGCGCAGCCCTTCACCCGGCAGGCCAGTCAACGCAAAATAAACGGGTTCCAGGCTCCGGGAGAAAGGCTATCGCGGTTCATTTGAAGGGACGCCAGCGTCCGGACAGCCGCTCTACAAGCTCCTGCCATACGAACAGGGGCGGCTGCGCCGTATCCTTTCTTTTGCCAAGCGTATATCCGATGAACACTACCAGTGCAAAGAACAGCATATCCCAAAAACCGCTAATCAGATAAATCAGGCCAAGCACAATACCGAAGGTTACTCCGGCGATTCTGCCCCCGTGACTTTCCCATATTTCTTTCCAGGGCATAAGGGAAACTCACCTCTATTCCACTCGACTTTTGAAGCTTGGAGACTGTGTGAGGTTGGCAATATAGACTGAAACGTCTGCAACCGGAATTCCCGTCGTCTCCTGCACAAAATCATGCACCTGACGCTGAACCTCTGTAGTCAGCAGCGGGAGCGAATGCTCACCGTCTACTACCGCACGGATCATAATCTCAAGTCCTGCCTGTGACACGCGGATACGCGACTTCAGGTCCCGGATTCCCTTAACCTTGCCTGCAGCCTTAAGGCTCAGGTTCTCAATGGTCTCCATTGAAATCTGGATATCCCCGTACTCCGTACGCTGATCCACCGAAGGCTGGGATGCCCGGTCACGGCGCAGGGAGATATAGAAGAAACGGATGCTGAGCAGAAACAGAATGACTGCTACAGCGATGGCTGCAATGTAGGCGGCCGGTCCATCCTGAATCTCGACCGTATCCGGAATTGCGCCGCTCAGGAGGAGAATGGCAATTACAGATAATATTCCGATGCTTAAGCTGTAGATGAACAGCAGAAGCCTGTCCAAAATTTTTGCCACGAGTCTCATAACCTCCTTAAATTAGAGTAAACCCTCGACGGTGCTGTCGGGGGTTTATAGATAAACGAGGGCCCTTATTTCACGCGGTGAACCGCTTCTGTATCTTCGCTCTTGTCCGTATTCGCGGTAGTTTTGAACTGGACGTCATGGACATGCACGTTCACTTCCACTACAGTCAGACCGGTCATAGTCTCGATGGAACGCTTAACATTGCGCTGAATCTCCCCGGCTACTTCCGGAATACGGTTGCCGTATTCAATAATAACGGACACGTCTACGGCAGCCTCACGTTGTCCAACCTCTACCTTTACTCCTTTGGACAGGTTCTTGCGGCCGAGAAGCTCCACAATCCCTCCGGCGAATCCGCCGCTCATGCCGGCCACGCCTCTAACCTCTACGGTAGCCAAACCTGCGATAACCTCGATTACTTCCGGAGCAATCTGGATCTCGCCGATCTCCGTACGTTCGTATTCCGTCGGCAATGTACTCATCTTGGACTTCAACCCTTTCAATAAAAAAGTTGTTCAACATTTATAGCGGAGAGCACGTCTCTTATTAAACATACTATATCATTTGCCGAACTTTATGACAAACAATGAGAATCCGTCCTAAATTTCATACTCTTCCAGGAATTTGATATCAAAATTCCCGTCCAGGAATACCGGATGCTCCAGCAGCTTCTGGTGGAACGGAATCGTGGTATGTATGCCCTCCACAGCAAATTCGGCCAGCGCCCGCTTCATCTTCGCAACCGCCTCCTGGCGCGTCGGCGCCCAGACGATCAGCTTGGCGATCATGGAATCATAAAACGGCGAGATGGTATAGCCGGGGTAAGCCCCGCTGTCCACCCGCACACCCAGTCCGCCCGGAGGCAGGTAGAAGCCGATTTTGCCCGGTGAAGGCATAAAGTTCTTGTCGGGATCTTCGGCGTTAATGCGGCACTCAATCGACCAGCCGTTGATCACGATATCTTCCTGGGTAAAGGAGAGCGGATTGCCCTCGGCCACCGAAATCATTTCCTTGATCAGATCCACGCCGGTAACCATCTCCGTTACGGGATGCTCAACCTGGATTCTGGTGTTCATCTCCATGAAATAGAACTGTCCGTCCGGACCCAGCAGAAACTCCAGGGTACCTGCCCCCGAGTAATTCACGGCCTGTGCTGCACGTACAGCGGCCTGCCCCATCGCTTCACGGATCTCCGGGGTCAGCACGGAGCACGGAGCTTCTTCGACCAGCTTCTGGCGGCGGCGCTGCACAGAGCAGTCCCGTTCGCCCAGATGGACGACATTCCCGTGATTATCGGCAATAATCTGGATTTCTACATGCTTCATTCCGGTCAGGAATTTCTCCAGGTAGACGCCGGCGTTGCCGAAGGCCTTTTGGGCTTCCTGCTGGGCAGCGGTAATCTGCTTCACCAGGGATTCCTCGTCTTCAGCGATGCGGATGCCTTTGCCTCCGCCGCCTGCGGTAGCCTTCACGATAATCGGATAGCCGATATCACGGCCCAGCATGACCGCTTCCTCTACATCGCCAACCAGCCCGTCAGAGCCCGGGATAACCGGAACGCCCGCCAGCTTCATGGTGTCCTTCGCTACAGCCTTGTCCCCCATCCGGGTGATAGCATCAGGGGAAGGACCGATAAAGGTGATATTGCAGGATTCGCAGATCTCGGCAAAATCAGCATTCTCAGCCAAAAACCCGTATCCGGGATGAATCGCATCGCACTCTGTTAATGTAGCAACGCTCATAATATTGGTAAAGTTCAGATAACTGTCCTTGGACGGCATCGGACCGATGCAATAAGCCTCATCTGCCAGCCGGACATGCAGTGAATCCCGGTCAGGCTCTGAATAGACCGCGACGGTGGAAATGCCCATTTCGCGGCAGGCTCTAATGATGCGCACCGCGATTTCACCGCGGTTGGCAATCAGCACTTTTTGAATGTTCATGCGTTTCCTCCCAAAGTTTAACGAGGCCTGTCAGCCCTCTTGTTCTAGTACTGCGGCAGTTACTCCGGCTTTACCAGAAACAGCGGCTGGCCGTATTCTACAAGCTGGCCGTTCTCGGCAAGCACGGATACGATTTCGCCTCTTACTTCCGCTTCCAGCTCATTCATCAGTTTCATCGCTTCAATGATGCAGACAGTGGATTTCTCATTTACACGGTCCCCCACCTTGACAAAGGACGGTGATTCCGGAGAAGCGGCACTATAGAAGGTTCCTACCATTGGAGAAACAATTTTATGTAATGCTCCTTCGGCAGGGGAAGACTGCGGCTGTACGGCAGCCGGGATCTCGATTGGGGCCGTAGGTGCAACATGCTGCGGACTGTGCGGCTGCGGTGCTGGCGTAAAGGGATAGACATAAGGAGCCGCCTGGATTGCATTGCCATCAGCTTCAGGTCGATCCGGTTTACGTATAGCCAGCTTCATTCCTTCGCTTTCAATCTCCAGCTCATGTACGGAGGAGGTCTGGTCCAGCAATTTAATCAATTCCTTAATCTCGCTTAACTTGAACATTTAATCGTTCACTCCTTCAGCTTTCTCTCGAAGCCACTTTTCTGTTACGGATAAGTTGGAACGGTTACGCTGTCCTTAAAAGGACGGTACCCGTTTCTGCGAAAAAGATAAGGATAAAGGATAGCGTAAAATAAATCCTTTCTTATCTTTCACGCAAAAAACGGCCTCACCGTTTCTCTTTTGAAGCATGGCTTCAGGGATAACGCAAATCTGAGGTCGCTTTCATCATGATAACTTTATGTATTATATCACAAACGCTAGAAATGGAAAGAGCCCGGGACTTGCCCGAGCTCTTTCGGCATTTTTTGCTTTTTTCTACTGGTAATTATTGCTCTGATACATATTGTACCCGGATCTTGTCCTGGGTAACGCTCAGTTCCTTCATCACCAGATCCACGATGCCAACGGCCTGCTTCACGTCCAGCTTGTCGCTCAGCACAACCACGGTGTAGCTGTTTCCGGTTTCCTCCTTGACGATGGCTTCACCGTATTTCTGCTGGAGCTGGGTCTCGATATCGCTGATTTTGGATTCTTTTTCCTCAAGCTTGCTGAGCTGCTCCTGTGCTACCGCGTTCTCTGCCGGTGTCTTGCTCATGTCGTTAATCTGGGCGATCAGGTCATTGTAGTTTTTCAGGTTCTGCTGTTCACGTTCAAACAGATAGTTGGTGAACATGCTGCTTGCGGATGCGCTTTGTGCGGCTACTTCCTTCAGAATTTCCTCATCAGCCTTGGCTGGCGTGCCCTCAGTGGAAGCTGTAGCGCTGTCAGCAGAGGAATCAGCCGCTGCTTTATCATCGCTTGCCGCAGTCTGCTCACCGGCCGTTTTGTCAGTTACTGCAGCAGTGTCTTCCTTGGAGCTGTCTGTGCTGCTCTTATCCGGTGCAGCCGCTGTTTCGCTGCTGGCTGTGTCAGCAGCCGGGTCGGTGACAGCCGCTGCTGCGCATCTTCAGCTGCGGTGTCTTCTGTTGTAGCGAGTCTCAGAACCGCATCCGTGCTGAGTGCACCTTGTGTATCCACTTCATTGATAACCAGACCGTTATCCGAGCACTGCAGAATCCGCTGTACCTGCGCCGTTATTCGCGCTGTCCACCTGAATGGTGCCTGCTGTTTCCTTGGGAATGGAGGCCCCGGTGTCTTCAGTGAATAAGTAGTACGCCGACAGCACCACCATCAAGCTGAGCATGGAAACCAACCAAATTGTTTGTCTTTTGCCCTTCATTTTCTTTTCCTCCTAAAAATAATATTGGATTTATTACTGATTGCCCGCCTATTCCTGCTTGCGCGGTACAACGGAAATGCGGTAGCTTGGCACATTCAGGCCTTTCTGGATGGCCTCCTCGATCAAACCGCGGACAACCTTGTTCTCGGCGCCTTTGGCTACCACAAGCACGCCGCGCACCTGCGGCTTGATCCGCTTGGTGATAATCGGAGTCTCATCGCCCGACTGGCTGTAGGTGACGATTTCACCATCCCTGGTATATTGCGTGGTATGGCGTTTGCCGCCGCTGGCATCGGTCTCTTCACTCAGCTGCTGCGAATCATTCATATTCCGCTGCACAACGATCTCCTCTGTAGAATCTACAGTAACCATGATGTCCACCGTTCCGACACCGACGATCTTCTCCAGGATTTCCTTGGTGCGCTCCTCCATCGCCTGCTCGATGCTGTCGAAGGCTCCGGAGTTGTTAAGATTCCCCTGCTGCAGGGTGGTCTGCGAGGACTCGACAGCCGGCGGTTCACGCCCTGTGTTCTCGCTGTCGAGCTTTTTCACGTTCACAAAGGAGTTGAACAGCATAATCGCAACGCCCAGCAGTCCCAAAATGATCAGCCAGCGGAAGGTATGACTCCTTTTCGGACTGCCGGAGCCTCCGCCTGCCCATTGCTCCAGCTTTTTTAACCAGTTGGCCACTTCTTATCCCCCCTCATCATTAGCGCTGCTTTAAGATTTCCCGGTGCCGGCTGTACTGCCGGAGACCCGGATGATGCCTGGCTCCAGATTCCAGTTCGTTTCCAGCAGCTTCTTAATTTCGTCAGCAGCTACATCAGCTGTGCCAGATGCCTCCTGTCCGTCAGCTCCGGCACCGGAAGAATTGCCTGTTGACCCGGCTGTTACTTCCGTCGCTCCGCCGGCGTGCCCCCGCCAATCTGCACTTGTACAGGCACCACCGGTTCAATCCGGATCGGTTCAGCACCTGAAGGGCTGTCCGTTCCTCCTTCTTCCGCGCCGCCGGCCTGGCCTGCTCCGGCTGACGCCGGCAGGGAGACAGTGACTGCGGTAATTACGGGAACCTCTTCGCTGCCAAGGCCCGACGCCTTGCTCAGCCCGAGCTTCACCGTCACCTTGATCCCCTGCAGGCCAGTACTTCCGGCGACCTGCTCCTGCATCTGGCCGGCCACTTCCTCTGCAGCCAGCTGCAGGCCCTGCTCCTTGGCTCCTGCGGCCAGCATCCGCCCGTCTGCCAGAATCTGCTCCAGCTCACCTGCGCCCCGGCCTGCACCGGAGAGTAGTCCGCCCTGCTGCTCCTGCTGTCCCAGAGCCACGCTCAGCTCCTTCGCGGCATCCCCTTTCAGCAGGGAGACAATCGGGCTCAGCATCGTCAGCAGGACCAGCAGGCTGAGCACCAGCCTCGCGTAACGCTCCATTGATTTGCCCGGAAGCAGCATCTCCACAAAAGCAGCCATCAGGACTACCAGAATGAGCTCCCGCAGCCACCCGCCTAACCAGGTCATATCCTTAACCCTCCTGAACGTTAGTAGGCATCTGCTTTCTGGGCCGCTTCACGGACCTGCTCCGGAAGCATGCTCAGAAGCCAGGTATTTGGGCCAGCCTCACCTCATCATTACCGTGACATTACCTGCGGTCAGCATGATCGTCACGGCCAGGAAGAACATCAGGGAGACGGCGGCCAGTGCGGCAAAGACATAAATCATGCTTTTGCCGATCGTCTGCAGACAAGACACGATTGGCGTCTCGCCGAGCGGCTGCATGACCGCTGCAGCGACATTGTAGATGAGCGCCAGAATCAGGATTTTGATCGCCGGAAATGCGCACAGGAACAGGATGATAATGACACCCGAGAGCCCGATCGCATTCTTCACCAGCAGCGAAGCCGAGATAACGGTATCGGTGGCGTCCGCGAACATTTTGCCGATGACCGGCACGAAATTTCCGGTGATATACTTGGCCGCGCGGATCGTCACCCCGTCTGTCACCGAGCTGGTAATGCCTCTGACGGAAATGACGCCGAGGAACACGGTCAGCAGCACTCCAAGCAGCCCGGCCCCGACATTGCGCAGCAGATTTGCCAGCTGGGTCAGCTTGTATTTCTCCGACATGGCGCTTACCAGATGCAGCACCGCCGAGAAAAAGAGCAGCGGGAAAACAATCGTGTGAATCAGTGTGCCGACCGTATGAATCATGAACACAATCAGCGGATGCGTAACGGAAACTGTGACGATGTTTCCCATCGAAGCGAGAAGCGCGAACAGCAGCGGAATCATCGCCATCATGAAATCAATCATCCGGTCGATCGCATCCTTCGCATAGCCGATCGCGATGTTGAAGCTGTTGACAGCGATGACGAGCACGACCATGTAGCAGAGCATATAAGCGATTTTGCTGACGGCCTTACGTTCAAAAGCGGTCTGCAGCGTCTCCAGAATCATGCTGAGCACGCTGACCATGACGATCGTGACCAGCAGCTTGCCGTTGTAGAGCACCTCATGCCACATGAATTTGCCCAGGCCTGCCAGCACGCCGGCAAAGCTTAGACCGTCCTCGCCGGGAAGCAGCATATCCATCAGCGACGGGGTCTGCCCGTCCGGGAAGAACCCGCCGTACTCTCGCATCAGCTGGTCCCAGTATGACTCAACCCCGTCCAGCGGCAGGTTCTCCACCTGACCCTTGACCCACCCGTCTACGGGTGATGAGGTCCCGCCTGAAGCCTGTGGCGGAGCGACGGTTGCCGAAGCGGTTCCGCCGCACCAGAGCAGCAGCAGAAAGGGCAGAAGCAGCAGCAGTTTTTTTAATTTAAGAGTCTTGTGCACCCGCATGTCCTGCATTCCCCGCCTTTCTCCGGCTGCTCGCGCTCAGCCCGCGGTTCAGGCAGGCAGCAGCTTCATCACTGTTTCGATAATAATGCTGATGATCGGCACCGCCAGCACCATGATAAGGACCTTGCCGGCCAGCTCGATCTTGGAGGCAATGGACTCCTGCCCGGCATCGCGCACAATCTGCGCTCCGAACTCCGCGATATAGGAAATTCCGATGATTTTGAACACCGTTTTGATATAGATCATTTCCATCCCCGAGGACTCCGCCACCCGCTCCAGTGTCCCGAGAATCGTGCCGATCTTGCCGATCAGGAACAGAAAGATCAGAATGCCAGCTGCCGTAGTCAGCAGAAAGGCGAACATCGGCTTTTGTTCCTTCAGCACGAGGATCAGCACCGTCGACAACAGTCCGATTCCTACTACCTGAATAATTTCCATACTGCCTGCCTACTGAAAAAGAAAAATCGTTTTGATTTCCTGAAGCAGTCCGTCCAGCATCCGGATCACCATGAACAGCACGATGATAAATCCGACGATCGTTACCCAGTGGGCGATGTCCTCTTTACCCATCTGCTTGAGTACCGTATGGATCATGGCAATGATGATGCCGATGCCGGCGATTTGAAAAATCGCGTTGACCTCAATATTCATTCCTGGCACCTCGCTAAAAGATCAAAATGACGATCAGTACTCCAAGCAGCAGACCCAGGCTTTTGCTCATTTTTTCATATTTGCCCTGATCCTCTCTGGCCGCCGTCTCCTCCTGCTTCAATTGCTGCAAAGCCAGTGCAATATGCGTGCTCTGATTCGACCTGTCGCTTGTGCCCAAGGTGCAGCTCAGCTGGCGGAGAATTTCCCGCTCTGCCCCCTTCAGGGCAGCGGACCGGAAGTGAAGCTCCATCGCCCGGCGGAAGGCCTCCTCTGCACTGTGATCCAGCGGCGGGCTCATCTCCTGGGCAGCGGCGGTAAAAAAATCCTGCAGCGGACCCTTTGACTGCTGTCCGATCCGGCGCAGCGCCTCCGGCAGCGGGGTATAGCCGTATAGTATTTCTGTCTCCAGCCGCTGGAGTGCTGCGATCAGCCCCCTGATGTTCCGCGGCCTGTCTGCATACTGGGCAGCCCGGGTGAACCCGGCCAGCGTGCCGGCCAGCACAACCAGCACTGCACCCAGCAGTTTAAGCACGGCGTTCACCGCCTTGCTGCTCTTCCGGCGTTATGAGCAGCAGCCCGCGCTTTTGCCCGTCCAGAATGCGGAAGGTGAGCCCTGCCTCGGTACGGTGCAGAATGACGTACCGCTCGAACATCCGGTGCTCAAGCAGTCCCCCCAGGCCCGGACGCCGGGCCAGCTCGGCCACTTCTTTGCCGTGGGCCGTGGCTACCACGGAGATTCCGGCGTGCAGCGCTTCTGTCACCGCTTCGGCATCCTCATGGCGTCCGATCTCGTCGGCAACAAGCACCTCCGGCGAGAGGGAGCGGATCATCATCATCATCCCCTCCGCTTTCGGGCAGCCGTCGAGGATGTCGGTGCGCGGCCCGACATCAAAGGCCGGGATACCGCGGCGGCTGCCGGCAATCTCCGAGCGCTCGTCCACAATGCCGACCTTAAGGCCGGGGCGGCTGCCGTCTCGTCCGGCCTCGCTGCCGGCGGAGATCTGCCTGGCGAGATCACGCAGCAGCGTGGTCTTGCCGTGCTGCGGCGGCGAGAGGATCAGCGTATGCATGATCCGCTGCCGCCCCCGCTCCACCAGATAGGGCAGCACGCTGTTGGCGATGCCCGGCAGCTCGCGGGCGATCCGGACATTGAAGCCGGTAATGTCGCGCAGATGCTCAACCCCGCCTCCGCTTAGCACCGTCCGGCCGGAAAGGCCGATCCGGTGTCCGCCGGGAATCGTGATAAAGCCCTTACGCAGCTCCTCTTCCATCGTATAGAGGGAATGATTGCTGATGAGATCAAGCAGCCGGTGCGTATCCTCCCGGCTTGGCTTGTACGCTTCTGCGGGAAGCTGGGTCAGGCTGCCGTTTTCGCAGAGGAAATGGTATTTGCCGGAGTAGTTAATCTCCAGCGGGCGCCCTTCCCGGACCCTGACCTCCTCCAGCCTCGCCAGAAGACGGTCGGGAAGTCCGCTAAGCAGCGCCCTTACTTTTTCGGGAAACAGGAAAAGCCAGTCATTAGCCATACAATGTACCCCCAAGCTGTCCTCTACTTTTATAGCTTTATTCCATATTTATGCTTGTACCTGAGCTTTATGCCTATCATCTATCATTTTTTTAGAATACCGATTAAGAGAAAGGCCACTCCGCAGCCGATCCAGCCCAGCTTGCCCCAGGACAGCTCCTGGGCCATCCCCGTAAGCCCGACAGCCGTTGTCAGAATGAGAATCGTCGGCCCTACGAGGGCCAGTCCCGAATTAACCGCCAGTGCCTTGTCCACCTGGTTCAGCTTCAGCATTATCAGCGCCGCCGTAATCTCCACACTGCCGGACAGCAGCCGTAAAATCGCCATCCAGCTAACATACTTGTCCAATCTGTTCAGCTCCTTTTATTGAAATCTGCTGCGGACCCATACCGCACTGCCTGAAACAAGCCATTACCCATGGATATGCGCAAGCTGCCCACTTTAGACAAACGAATATAGGCGCAGCCGCACCTGAGATGTGAAAGAAATCATAGAGAAACAATTCATAAAAAAATATCATCAGTGTGATAAAATAAATTTGTTAATCAACAAACGGGAAATAGAAGCTTATGTCATTGGATAGACTAAGAAAAAAAGAGGGGAATTTTAGCATGCAGGTTCGTAATCTCGTAGTACCGCTAGTATCAAGCACAGTAGCAAGGCAGGTAAAAGATGTAGCTGTCATTATTCTTTCAGCTTTTCTGGTAGCCAGCGGCCTCCGGCTGTTTCTCATTCCGCATCAGCTGCTGAGCGGCGGAGTGGCCGGGACGGCTTCCATTATCGGGTATCTCACAAATCCCAAGTATATTTCACTGTACTATTTTGCAATCAACTTTCCGATTCTGATCTGGGGCTTTGTAGCCGTAGGCAAAAAATACATATGCTTAAGCATGCTGTCTGTCATCTCCACCACCTGGTTCCTGACCGTCATTCCGGTCATCAAGCTGACCAAGGACCCGATTCTCGCCAGTATTTTCGGTGGAGTCATTATTGCCTGCGGGGTGGGGTTCTCGCTTCGTGCGGGAGGCTCTTCCGGGGGATTTGATATTTTGGGCTCGATCATTACCCGCAAACGCGATATTCCGATGGGGACAGTGCTGTTCGTGCTGGACGGACTGGTCATTCTGAGCCTGGGCTTTTTCAAAAGCTGGGATTCCGCCCTTTATGCCATGCTCTGTATTTTCGTCAAAAGCCGGGTCGTAGATATGATTCATATCCGCCACGTCAAGCTGACCTGCTTCATCGTCACCAAGGAACGGGAAAAGATGCTCAGCCGGCTCACCCAGCTGCCCCACGGGGTTACTGTGGTAAATGCAGAGGGCGGATACAGTCATGAAGGCAACACCATGCTGATGACCGTTACGACACGCTATGAGCTGGCCGAGCTGCGCAAGACCATTCTCGAGACAGACCCGAAATCATTCGTAAACGTACTGGAGACGGTAGAGATCGTAGGACGGTTCAGACGGCTGAGTTAGCTAGATTTATCATAGAAAAGAGCCTGTAATCCCCGGTAACCGGCGGAATACAGGCTCTTCTTTTAAATTACGGACTCAGATGACGTTATTTCCGGAATTCCCTGCTCCTGCGGGAACTAACGGACACCAGGGGCCTTATCTGCGGCCAGGGCGCCCATATCCGGGCTTTTCAGCGCACCAAGGTTATCTGTGTCCGTTAGAGCAGGAAATTGCGCAGAAGGTACAAAATAACGCCTTCTGAGTCCGTTACAGCATTCGGCGGTATTAAAAAAAGGGATGCTCCCCCAGCCCTCAGGCTGAAGAAACATCCCTGCTCTAGTACCTATCTGCGGTCCTTAGGTCCGCCAACGAAGGCCTGCTCTTCTGTATCCAGGTTATAGGCGGTGTGCAGCGCCTGAATAATCTGCTGAAGGTTGCCGGATTCAATGACACAGGACACCTTGATTTCGGAGGTGCTGACCATCTTGATGCTGACGCCCTGGCCGGAGATCACTTCGAACATCTGCGCGGCAACACCCGGATGGCTGACCATTCCTGCACCGACGATCGACACTTTGACCAGATTGTCTTCCGAGGTTACTTCACGGTAAGGCAGCTCGCTGTGCAGCCCTTCAATAACTTCCTTGGCCCGGGCCAAATCGCCCAGCCCTACTGTAAAGGAAAAGTCGGCTGTGCCGTTCTGAACGCCGCTCTGCACGATAATATCCACATCGACGCCTTCAGCAGCCAGCTTGCCGAATACCTGGGCAAGAACACCCGGCACATCAGGCACTCCCAGAATACTGATCCGCGCCACATTTTTGTCATATGCGATCCCGCTCACTACTACTCCCTGCTCCATGCTTGCTTCCTCCTTAACTACAGTACCTTCATTATGATTAAAGCTTGATCTGACGACCAGCTTCACCTGATATCTTTTGGCATATTCTACTGCCCGGGGGTGGAGTACCGCTGCGCCCAGATTGGCCAGCTCCAGCATCTCGTCATAGGAGATTTCCTTCAGCTTGCGCGCCGTTTTTACGATACGCGGGTCTGTGGAATAGATGCCGTCCACATCAGTATAGATTTCGCACACATCAGCCTTGATCGCAGCTGCCAGTGCTACTGCGGTTGTATCGGAGCCTCCGCGTCCCAGCGTTGTAATCTCGCCGTCCAGCGTCATCCCCTGGAAGCCGGCCACAATCACGATCTGTTCGCGCTCCAGTGACTCCAGCACACGCCGCGGAACGATTTCGTTGATCCGGGCCCGGCCGTGGGTTTCATCTGTGCGGAAGCCTGCCTGCCAGCCTGTATACGAGACGGCGTCTCTGCCGATTCCGTGCAGGGCGATGGACAGCAGCGCAACCGAGATCTGTTCGCCGGTTGTCATCAGCATATCCATTTCACGCGCCGGCGGCTGCTCATTCAGCGCCTTGGCCTGGTCGATCAGATCATCCGTAGTATCTCCCATAGCGGATACAACCACAACGCAGCGGTGTCCTTCATCCTGCTTGTCTGCGATGCGCTTAGCGACCCGTTTCATACGTTCAATGTCGCCGACGGAGCTGCCTCCGAATTTCATGACATAAAGTGACAAAGTTCTATTCACTCCCTATTTCGCTCTATGTAGCTTATATTTTGGTTTATCGCTTTAACCCAGTATAATACGAAAATGACATGAAGCGTTAATGGTTTCACAAAAAAAAGCGCCCATTTCAGGATTCCCTGCCTCACTGCCAAGAAAAAACGGCTTTGCCATCCTTTAAGGGATGGTATCCGTTCCTGCGAGAATATAGAAGGATTATTCTTGATATGCAATATATAAATTCTTATATCTCAAATAAACCTCCGCCGCTGTAAGCGGGGAGGCTATTGTTGTTGCAGCTGTATGCCAGGCTTGTCCTACGCGCGGGAGATGTATTTACCTTCGCGTGTATCAATCAGGAGAACGTCCCCTTCATTAATGAACAGTGGAACCTGTACAGTATGGCCAGTTTCCAGTGTAGCCGATTTGGTTGCGCCCTGGGCAGTGTTACCCTTAACGCCAGGCTCGGTTTCAGTAACCTTCAGCTCAACGCTGGTAGGCAGGTTGATCCCGAGGATTTCGCCCTGGTAGCTGACAATGTTAACCGTCATGTTTTCTCTCAGGAAGTTAAGCTCCCATTCAAGCTGTTTCGCGCTCAGCTCGAATTGGTCGTAAGTTTCGTTGTCCATGAATACATGGTCAGCACCGCTTGCATACAGGTACTGTACGCCGCGGTTTTCAATGATGGCACGGCCGATGGTTTCGCCGGCACGGAAGGTGCGCTCAACGGTGTTGCCGTTGCGCAGGTTCTTCAGCTTGGAGCGGACGAACGCCGCACCTTTACCCGGTTTTACGTGCTGGAAATCAAGCACCGTAAAGATATCGCCGTCTACCTCTACGGTTAGGCCTGTTTTGAAATCATTAACTGAAATCACTAAAAATCCCTCCTGGATCATTAATCAACTTGGTGAATGGGTGAAGCAAAAATCTAAAGTACCAGATAATCCTTAGACGAATGCGTCAGAACTGTAATCCCGCTTTCAGTGATTACAATATCGTCTTCAATCCGTACTCCGCCTAGACCTGACAGATAAATCCCCGGTTCAACGGTAACGACCATCCCCGGCTCCAGAATCTCGTCAGCAAGCTTGGACAGCCGCGGCCATTCATGAACCTCCATACCAAGGCCATGGCCTGTGCTGTGGCCGAAATACTCGCCGTAGCCGTAACGGGTAATGATATCGCGCGCAAGCGCATCCGCTTCCCGTCCGGTCATGCCGGGCTTGATGTTCGCGAGCGTGTGCAGCTGTGCTTCAAGCGTGATGTCATAGATCTCCTTCAGCTTGGGATCCGGCTTGCCCAGTGCAATGGTACGGGTTACATCCGAGCAGTACCCGTCCAGCAGCGCACCGAAATCAAAGGTAACAAATTCATTGTTCCCGATTACCTTGCTGCTGGCTACACCATGCGGCATGGCCGAACGTTCGCCAGAGGCAACAATGGTGTCAAACGATGAAGAGGTTGCGCCGTGGGTGCGCATGAAGAATTCCATTTCCAGATCCACATCACGCTCGGTCATGCCGGGCTTGATTACATTCAGGATATGGCTGAACGTTGCATCGGCCAGATCGGCCGCGCGCTGCATAACAGCCAGCTCATCCTCATCCTTGAACATGCGCAGATTCTCAACCGCCTTGGACACCGGAACCAGCACTGCCGGCTGGAGCGCCTCGGCATAAGCCGTGTACGCGCTGAAAGTAACATCATCCTGTTCAAAGCCCACACGGACACTTCCGCTCTGGGGTAGCAACTCCCGTACAGTATCAATGAATTTCGGACCATGCTGTACAACCTTGAGGCCGGTTACCTGCTCCGCCGCCTGGGTCATATACCGGAAGTCAGTCAGCAGGTAGCTTTCATCGCCGGTGACCAGCACATAACCCGAAGAACCGGTGAATCCGCTCAGGTAACGGCGGTTATACCCGCTGGTAATTAACATAGCATCCAATCCCAGATCCTGCAAAACCTTACGCAGCTTGGAGACGCGCTTGTTGCCCATTTTCATTCTCCTCTCGAAATAGCCACATTGTATTTTAACATAGGGTTATGCCCTTGAGAAGTTTTTTCGGGCGTTCAGGCCAGCTTTGTCCGCTGTTCGCGTTTTCGTTCATCTGTATACTCGATGGCTGCCGTGTAACCGATGAATAATCCCCAGAGCAAAAAGATGCAAAATTCGCTGACCACAGAGTTCCAGGGGAGCCTGAACATCGGCTGCTGCAGGAAAAGCCAGGAGCCGGCCAGAAAGATCACCGCCCACCAGATCACACCGTACACCATTCCCGGCCAGGGCCCCTTCAGTTTGCGGAGGAGGAAGACATAGATAAGCGAAGCGATTACCGAGAAAAGAATAAAAAACAGATATCCGGTCAGCTGTCCTGCAGGCTTCATTAAAAAAGCATGCTGAAAGAAAGGCTCTGCCAAAAAGCCCGGGATCACCTTGGTAAAATGAAAAACGTAGATCAGCCAGCGTATCCCCCCCCAGATAACTCCGGCAAATATCCCCAGCTCGATTGCAAAAAATAAAGGGTTTGTATGCCCGGATGCCTGCTTGCCTGCCTTGTTCATTATTTTGCCCCGCTTTCATATGTGAATTGGCTGTACTGCTTGTCCTGCCTCTTACTCCTAGTATGCTCAGGAAAAGCCAATCCAACTAGCAATGTAAGCATAAATTAGTTACAATGGTTTATATCAATCATATTATTATCAGGGAAGGTGAATTGGTTGTCCCAGGAAACTCCCAGTTACGGCGGCCAGGCCGTTATCGAAGGCGTCATGTTCGGCGGCAAGCATATCAACGTAACAGCCGTACGGCGGAAGAATCAGGAAATCACATTTTTGGAGGTGCCGAAGAGCGATAAGAGCTGGGTCATCAAGCTGCGCAAGATTCCGCTGCTTCGCGGCATTGTCAGTATTATAGATTCCAGCGCCAAAGGCTCCAAGCATTTGAACTATTCAGCAGAATCGTTTGCTGAAGATGAGACTGAGCCGGAGGAAGCGGCCAAGCAGAAGGAACAAGCCAAGGATAAGAAGAAAGAAGAAGGCTGGAGCCTCGGCATGATTTTTGGTGTCGCGGTGATGGGGATTCTGTCATTCCTGTTCGGCAAGCTGATCTTCACCCTGGTTCCGGTCTTTGTAGAGTCGTACCTGTTCGGGGATGCATTTGACAACTATATTTTGCACAACCTTGTGGAAGGTGTCATCAAGCTGATTCTGCTGCTTGTCTACCTGACCGCCATTTCACAGACTCCGGTAATCAAACGGCTGTTCCAATATCACGGGGCCGAGCACAAGGTCATCAGCGCCTTTGAAGCCGGAGAAGAGTTAACCGTCGAGAACGTTCAGAAATACAGCCGCCTGCATTACCGCTGCGGCAGCAGCTTCATGATGCTGACCATTATTCTCGGTGTCGTGATCTACTCTGTTGTCCCTTGGAGCAGCCTTACTGAACGCGTCCTTCAGCGTATCATTCTGCTGCCGGTTGTAATCGGTGTGTCGTTTGAGGTTCTTAAAGCAACCAACGCGGTTCGTGATGTTCCATGGCTCAAGTATTTGGGTTATCCGGGCCTTTGGCTCCAGCTGCTTACGACCAAAGAGCCCAAGGATGATATGGTCGAGGTATCTATCGCCTCCTTTAACCGGATGCGCGAGCTCGACGCCATGATTGAAGCTAAAGGCTATATTGATGAAAGTGTGTCCGGCGGCGTATTGGATCCTGCGAAAGGATGATTGCCCTATGATCAGGCATGCTTTAATTTTTTGGATCAGCGTTATACTCGGTGTATATGGGCTGGTTTACGGGGTTACAAATTTCGGCTTCTGGTGGCTGTTCATGCAGCTGCTTCCGACGTTAATTCTGGTGGGTCTGCTGGTGTTCGCATACAGGCTGGCCATGAAAGGCCCGTCCTACGGCTCCGGCCGTTCCAGACCGAAGGTTAAACCATCCCAGAAGACAATGGCCAAGGTTGCCGGAGTCCGCAAGACCCAGACAGCTCCCGGCAAACGTAAAACGTATCCGTTTCAGGTTATCGAAGGCAGCAAAGGCAAAAACGACGATCAGCTGCCCAAGTATCACTAGAATAACAAAAGCCTCCCGGTACTGCGCGAGCAGTCATGCGGGAGGCTTTTTGTGTTATTAATGCCCGCCCTAAATCCTGTGCTTGCGCGGCCGCCAGTTCCGGAAAAATTCCTCGCCTGCCTTCATTCCTGCCGCATACAGCTCATCACTCTCCTGTGCCGTGAGATGAAACTGTGTCGTGGAGATGCCCAGGGTCGGTATCTTGACTGTACGCACGAACTTCTCCGTCTCAATGTAGCGCTCATCATGTGCGGACAGCATCGTGCCTACCATTGCCTGCAGCATCGTGAACGGTCCGGTAATCCGGTGCGGCTGCGGCTCCGTCTTTCCGATCAGCTGATAGCCGACCGTCGGTGTCCGGTGTTCGGGGCTTTTGAAGCCGTCCTTCTTTTCATCAAACAGCCACAGCGGAAAATTACTCAGCACCCCTCCGTCCACTACATAGACAAACTGCTCGATAAAAGCCTTCCCCTGCGCCGCCTGCCCGTTCAGCCGGAGCATGACCGGATCGAAGAAATAAGGAATGCTGCAGCTCATCCGCACCGCCTTGGCAACCTCAAACCTGCCCGGTGAAATCCCGTACTCGGGAAGATCGTCCGGAAGAACAATAATCCGGCCGTTGGTAATATCCGATGCAATGACCGACAGCTTGCCCCGGGGCAGATCGCTGAAGGTGACGATGCCTTTATCTAGCAGGATGCCGCGTACCCAGCTCTCCAGGGCTTCCCCCGAGTACAGCCCCTTCTTGATCATGACGCGCAGCGCCGGACCAATCAGTGCCGTGTTGTAGAGCATTCCCCGCTTGAGAAAGGAGGTGAACGGTGTCTGCTTGATGATCCGGCTCATATCCTTCCCGTCGTAGCCTGCTGCCAGAAAAGTAGCGATAATCGAACCGGAGGAAGTTCCCGCCACTCTTTTAAAAACACCGCCTGCCCGCTCTGTCGCTTCAACCGCTCCGGCCAGCGCCACTCCTTTTACCCCGCCGCCTTCAAAGACTGCATTGATCTCCATACACGGCAACCCCCCGTTCCATAGATCTACTGCTTATCTATGAGCACGGGGGAGTCTTCATGACTTCTATGATTTAAAATAAAAGGCCAACAGGCTTGCAAGCCCGTACGGATTACGTACGGCAACATCGTTAGCGCGGAACATAATGCTTCCGGCAACTTCCTCGTATTTATCGTTGTATTTCAGCTGGTTGATAATCTGTTCACCGCTCTGCCATTCGGCAGTCTGCTTCGTGTCTCCTACCTTGTAAGCGGCCTGGCCGATGTACAGCTTGACGCCGGTGCCTTTGACCTCATTCACCCACCAGTCCACAAGCTTATCATAGCGGGCTGCCGAAAAGGACAGGCTCCAGTAAATCTGCGGGGCGATGTAGTCGATCCAGCCGTTCTTGATCCAGGTACGGGTATCCGCATACATATCATCATAGGCTGATACGCCTGCAGTAGTGTCCGAACCGGTACTGTCAGCCTTTTTGTTGCGCCAGACGCCGAACGGGCTGACACCATAGGATACTTCCGGCTTGGCGGTATGAATCTCCTGGCCCAGCTGGCGGATGAATTCATTGATATTGTTCCGGCGCCAGTCTGCTTTGCTGGCAATCCCTGCAGCATTATAAGTCTTAAAGGCTGCATCATCGGCAAAGGCTACGCCTGAGGGATAGAAATAATCGTCCAGATGCACACCGTCGATATCATAGCCCCGGACGACCTCCATCACCGTATCGATAATATGCTGCCGGGCCTCGGGAATGCCGGGATTAATATACAGCTTGCTGTCGGCCTTGACGACCCAGTCCGGATGAGCTTTGGATACATGATTGCCGGCCAGACCGGCAAGTGTAGCAGCTGCTGTATCCGTAGTCGCCCGGAACGGGTTGAACCAGGCATGAATCTGCATGCCGCGCTGGTGTGCGGCACTCACGATGTATTCCAGCGGATCATAGTCCGGAACCTTACCCTGCGTGCCGGTCAATACCTTGGACCAGGGAACCAGCTGTGAAGTGTACAGGCTGTCGCCAGAGGGTCGTACCTGAACGAATACAGCATTGAAGCCAGTCGTTTGCAGCTTGTCCAGCAAGGTGTCAAACTCCTGCTTCTGCTTCGCCGAATTGCCAGCTGAAGACGAGGATGGCCAGTCCAGATTGAACACGGTGGAGATCCATGCTCCCTTCATCGCTTTCCCTGTACTGCCGGGAAGGGTCGGTGCAGGGACGGAAGGCACAGAAGGCGCAGGCACCGTTGGTACTGACGGGACTGATGGTCCCGAGGGACCTGTGATCTCAGCGTTTGAATACAGGGCGATATGCTTGGCCGCCTGGTTCCAAACCACCTGAAGGCCGAGCTGTTCACTTACAAAGCGAAGCGGTACCATTACCCGGCCCTGTCTGATCTGCACCGAGGTATCCAGACGCACAGAGGCTGCATTTACCAATGCTGTCTGTTTGCCGCTGGTCAGCTTCAGCACCGTATCCCCTTTACTGATCGTCGCTGTCTTGCTGCTCTGGCTCCATTCTACCGCAGCGCCAAGTCCCTGGCTGACTACACCCACTGGAACCATCGTTACGCCTGAAGCCGTAATATACGGCGGCACGTCAGGATTCAGCGCCTCCCCGTCCAGTTCAATCGTGATCTGAACCGCAGCTGCGCGGACGCCTCCCGGCCATACTGGCAGAAGCAGCATCAGCACCATTACTCCTAACAACCATTTTCGGTAATTCATAATTCCTCCCTGTTCTACATGAAATGAACGCAAAAAAACGGCCTCTCGTCCTTATCTAAGGGAGACGGCCGTTTCTTGCAAAACGGAGAAATACAAGTAAAAGTATAACAGGCTGCTATACTTTCTCATACTTCGTTAAAGGACGTTATCCGTTTTGACGTAAAAAAACTGGAAAGGTTGCGGTATACCATACAGAAACAGACTTTTTATGAATCGCTGACCAGCTCATTGTGAATATCATATAAGGTCTTCACGCGTTCCTCATCACGGCGGAAATACTCCACCAGCGTTTCGATACGCGTAATCGAATCCCAGCTCAGATGATGCTCAATGCCTTCGACATCCTTATAAATATGCTCCTGCTGTACTCCGATCAGGCCGAGGAACTCCTCCAGCAGCTGATGCCGGTCAACCAGCCGTTTTCCTACTTTCTTACCTTTGCTCGTCAGGACAAGCCCACGATATTTCTCATAGATGAGATATTCGTCCTTATCCAGTTTTTGGATCATCTTGGTTACAGAGGAGGGGTGTACTTCCAAGCCCTCGGCAATATCCGAAACCCGCGCATAACCCTTCTCGTCGATGAGCTTGTAAATGCGCTCCAAATAATCCTCCATGCTGGGTGTTGGCATTCAAGTTTACCTCTTTTCTATAATGAGCGTGGCACTGGGGCCGAGCCTTGCTCTAACAATGATACATGTTTCTGCCGCTCCTTGGCAAGTCCTGACGAAAAGCACCTGCTGCCATTAACGATGTTTACCATGATTTCAGGACAGCTGTAAATGGCACAATATCGTTAAGCCTATACGGAAGGAGTGTGAGTTCATGACAATCGCAATACCAGAACGTCCTGCTGTCAAAAGAAAGCCGAGACCCACCGGATTATTTATTCCTGAGCTGGTTTTTTTTGAGCCGGATGCCTTGAACTATCCCAAAGGGGAGCAGATCATGCAGTGGGTCAAAGCCCAGAACATCCCCTACCGGATGACCACCTCACATAACCGGATTACCAATCTGCCCGGTGAGGGCGAGCTGGAGCAATACAAAATCGCTAAGCGTACGCTTGTGGTAGGCCTGCGCAAAACGCTCACTTTTGACCAGTCTAAGCCTTCCGCCGATTATGCCATTCCTATTGCCACAGGCTGTATGGGCCATTGCCATTATTGTTATCTTCAGACCACGCTGGGCGCGAAGCCCTATATACGGGTGTATGTAAATACAGGAGATATCCTGGATGCCGCCAAAAAATACATCGATGAGCGTGCACCGGAAATCACCACCTTTGAAGCTGCCTGTACCTCCGACCCGCTGGGGCTGGAGCATATTACCGGCTCGCTGGCCGAGCTGATTACTTACATGGCCAAGGAGCCGCTGGCCCGGCTGCGCTTTGTTACCAAGTATCAGCATGTCGACCCCCTGCTCGGGCTGGAGCATAACGGGCATACCCGGATCCGCTTCAGCATTAATGCCGACTATGTAATCAAAAATTTTGAGCCTGCCACCGCCCGCTTCGAGGAACGGATTGAAGCCGCCGGGAAGGTTGCCAGAGCCGGTTATCCGCTGGGATTTATCATTGCGCCCATCATCTGGCACGACGGATGGGAGGAGGGTTATGCGGAGCTGCTAGCCAAGCTGGCTAAGGCACTGCCTCCGGGAACAGGCAAAGGCCTGACCTTCGAAATGATCCAGCACCGGTTCACCAAAACAGCCAAAGCAGTCATCGAGAAGCGTTACCCCAAAACCAAGCTGGAAATGGATATCGAGAAGCGCAAGAAAAAATGGGGCCGCTGGGGACAAAACAAATATGTCTATCCCGATGAACAGCAAACCGCCCTGCGCGAATTCATCACAGAGCGGATTTTTGAGCATTTCCCCGAGGCCGGTATTGATTATTTTACTTAAACAGTCCCATTAAACTGCTAAAAAATCAGCCAGTCCGGCGTAACTCCCTGCAGCCAGATTGTAATCCTGAACATCTGGTCGGTAAACAGCAGGAAGCCCATCAGGATCATTAGCGCTCCCCCGGCCTTCATCAGTGCATTCGAATACTTCAGAATGCGCCTTGCCCCGCCCAGGAAGAAGGCCAGCGCAAAGAACGGGAGCGCAAAACCGATGCTGTAGGCGGTGATCATGGTAAACCAGGTGCCCGGGTCACTGGCAGACAGAGCAATGATCGCCGTAAGAATCGGCCCGATGCACGGTGACCAGCCTGCGGAGAAGCCGATGCCGAAGATAAATGATCCGGCATACCCGGCCGGCTTCCACTTCAGATTCAGTTTGCGTTCACGCAGCAGAAACTGCGGCTGGAAGACGCCCAGCAGGAACAGCCCCATCACGATGATCAGAATGGCCGACAGCTGGCGGATCAGGTCCCGCTGGCCGTTAAAAAACTGTCCGAACAGCCCGGCACCAAAGCCGAGCGTATAGAAAACCGCCGAAAAACCCAAAATAAAAGCCAGCGTATGCGAGAGGGTCCGGAAACGGACCTCTTTGCTGTTGCTGCCTTTTTTAAGCTGCTGAACCGATAAGCCTGTAATATAGGACAGGTACGAGGGATAAAGCGGCAGACAGCAGGGCGAGATAAAGGACGCCACACCAGCGGCAAAAGCGATTCCTGCATTCAGATTGGACAAAGCGGCAGCTCTCCTTCCGGATTAGGGGTCACTTCGCTATTAATAAACTAGGCAGGCAGCCCTTTTTTGCCGATCAAAGTCAGGGCTAGCAGGGCAATAAGCAGCAGAACAATCGTTGCTCCCGGAGCAAGGTTCCAGACACCGGCAATAACAAGGCCGCCGACAACGGCGATTTCCGCAATGATTACAGACAGGACAACCGAAGACTTAAAGCTGCGCGACAGCAGCAGACTAATGGCTACCGGGATGGTCAGCAGCGCCGATACGAGCAGTGAACCGACAATTTTGATTGCTGTACTGATTACAAGCGCCGTAAGTACGGTAATCAGCATATTGAGCAGCTTGACCGGCAGCCCGCTGACGCTCGCCGCATCCTCTTCAAAGCTGAGCAGGAAAAACTCCTTGAAGAACAGCGCTACCACCACAACCACCGCTATAGTGACAATTCCGACGACGATCAGATCCGTATTGTCGAGAGTATAAATACTTCCGAACAAATAACTCATTACATCCGCATTATACCCTTTGCCTAATGTAAAGAACAGGGACGCCAATGCCACCCCGCCCGACATGATGATAGCGATAGAGAGCTCGGCATAGCTCTTATAGGCTTTGCGCAGCTTCTCGATTGCAAACGAAGCCACCACCGCAAAGATCAGCCCTGCTCCAAGCGGATAAAAGCCAGTCAGAAACCCGAGCGCCACCCCGGCAATCGTAACATGCGCCAGCGTATCTCCAATCATGGACAAACGCCGTAACACAAGAAAAACGCCGATCAGCGGCGCCGTAATCCCAATCATCAGCCCGCCCGCAAGCGCCCGCTGAAAAAAGTCACTGAATAAAATTTCCAAGATGATATCTCCTCTGACATGATCAAACTTTTTAATGAAAAATTTTTATTGAAAAAACTTTTGAAACCTTTAAAACAAACCACTTTGCAAAAGCGTTTCGAACCCTTAAAAACAAACCAACCTTCGCAGAGCGTTTCGAACCCTCCCAAACCCTCACATCCAAGGGAGGGCCTGGGGGCTCTGCCCTCTGGACACCCGTTTAGTGCAACTGGCATAGGCGTGCCGGCTTGTGGCATCTATTTGCGATGAGGAAGGATCGCTTACGTCCCTTACAGGGACACGCTTTACGGTTGGAGGTGTCTAGGGACAAGGTAGACCGTAATGTTACTTTAAGTGAAAAGGTAATATGTAGCAATAGCTTGGTCAAATATAGTATGGTCTCGGTGGAAGATCGGGCCACCCAGCCAAGGTGAGCTGAATTGCTTTACGCTTGCCTGGCACCAACTATCTCCCGCCTGCCCCAAACCACAATCATTTAAGCTCAGACCTAAGTGTACTTTGTGCAACTAGATCATGACAAAATAAGGGTAACAAGCAAATAGATGTACTTTGTACACCTATTCACGGAAAATAGAGCGATTTGGGCCTTTTTCGGCAAAAATAAGTGTGTAGAGTGCAGTTAAAACCTGCATTGGAGCAAAATCGCAGGTTTTAGTTGCACAAACTACAGTTATTTCGGCGCGCAGCCATTTAAACAATCGCACAGAGCATTCTAGTTTTACTATTTTAGCCTACTTTCAGCGTGTTTAACACTGTGCATGCGGACTAGCGGAGCAATGTGCCGATTTAGGCCAGCGTATGCTGAAGGTCCTCTGCTGCACAATTCTGGGCATCATGGGAGTGGCGGCAGTAAAAGTTGATTTTACCGTTGCTTTGTACCGGCTCATTGCCCAGGTAGCTCTTGATCATGTCGATGTCATGCGACACCATCAGGAAGGTCATATGGTGATGGGCATGCATGTGGAAAATAAGCTCAAAAAATCCCGCCTGCGTCTCCGCATCAATTCCGACCGTAGGTTCGTCCAGAATCAGCAGATCCGGATGGTTGATCAGTGCCCGGGCCAGGAAGACGCGCTGCTGCTGGCCGCCCGAGAGCTGGCCGACTCTTTTGTCCGCGATATCCTGAATCCGCATTACTTCCAGCGCGTCGTCGCATTGACGGTGCTGCGCTTTGGATACGCGGCGGATCAGATTTTTGTTGTTGTAAAGTCCGGACAGCACGACTTCGCGTACCGTAGCCGGGAACAGAGGGTTAAAGGCATTCTTTTGCGGAACATAGCCGATCCGTTCCCAGTCCTTAAATTTGCGTACAGACTGGCCGAACAGCTTGATATCTCCGCTGGTTGGCGGCAGCAATCCCACGATCATTTTCATCAAAGTGGTTTTGCCCGCTCCGTTGGAACCGATAATGCCAAGGAAATCCCGCTCCTTCACGGTGTAACTCAGACCGGAAATGACCTTCTGCTCTCCGTAGGAGAAGGACAAATCCTCTATTTCGATCATATGCTGATGGCAGTCCAGGGATACCGGTTGCATGATGTGTACCGCCTTTCACTTAACTTTCATTTATACTTTCTTTTTTATTGTAAGGCCTGGATCAGATTTTGCAAATTTTTCTCCATCAAAGTGAAATAATTATCGCCGTTCTTCTCCTGCGCTTCGGTAAGACCTTCCACCGGATTAAGCACCATGGTCTCTACTCCGGCTTCAGCCGCAAGTGTTTTGGCCAGCTTGTCGGAGACCAGCTCTTCGAAGAAAATATATTTGATGCCCTCTTCCTTAACCAGTGCCGCCAGATTCACCAGATCCTGGCCGCGCGGTTCTGCATCAGGAGACAAGCCCATAATCGCATGCTGGCTCAGACCGTAATCGCGGGCCAGATACGCAAACGCCTGATGGGATACAACAATTTCTTTATTCGGAACCTTCGCAAGCTCCGTCTCGAATTTACTGTCCAGGGCCTGCAGACGCTCAACCAGCTTGCTGTAGCGCTCCTCATAGCCTGCCTGATGTTCAGGATCAGCCGCAACCAGGCTTTCCCTAATGTTCTCAGCCATAATCAGTGCCGATTTCGGGCTTACCCAGGTATGCGGGTCAGTATGCAGACTGTCACCCGCTGCTTCATCAGCATGCTCCTCGTCAGCGTGTGCTTCATCAGCATGTTCCTCGTCAGCATGTGCTTCATCGGCATGTTCATCTTCGGCGTGGGCTTCTCCGCCATGATTATGCCCGTCATCTTCGTCAGTCATAATATAATCCACACCTTCGCTCACTGCAACGGCCTTCACTTCACTGCCGCTATCGAGGCTCTTCAGAAAATTCGGAACCCAGCCTTCAAGACCTGCACCATTGTACAGAAACAGCTGTGCTTTGGAAGTGTTGATGATATCCTGGCTGCGCGGAGTCCAGTCATGCGGCTCTACCCCGACAGGCAGCAGGTTGATTACATTGATATCATCTCCGCCGATTTCATTCGTAAACTCATATATAGGATAGAAAGTAGTAATAACATTTACTTTTCCTTCAACAATACTTCCGCTGCTCTTGGCTCCGCATGCTGTGAGTACCAGCAGTGCAAGCAGCGCAGGCATAAGCAGCATTTTCCGGTTCAATCCTTTGAAAGACATATTCTCTATCGACCCCTTAAATCGTAAATTTTACTATGAGAATTATAATAGTAATCGTTACGATAAGTCAACACTGAACTCTCCTTTCCACTCATGAATCTGCCGAAGGCCACTCCCGCGTACGAATAAGCAATGTGTTCACTCCCAATACCAATAATCTCCTCCCATCCAGCCACAATCCCAACATTCTAACTTCCGGTAAAAAAAGGAGTATTTCAAGTACAATAAGTGCACTACGGTCCGTTAGCCTCGCAATAGGGCCTCTGCATTGAACATAAGGTCTCCTCGGTCCGTTAGCCACCTAATGCTCGGCACAGCAGGAGTAGAGGCTGAAAAATCCGCTCACCCGAAGAATCCTCTTAACAGTATTAACTGCTTCTTAAGTCTTATAGCACCATCTCTTCCTCGCCAAAATAAAAGAACGCCTGCAGCCGGCGGGTTTCACCCTGTCTTATCAACAGTGTCTCCCGTTACCGGCATGCGGCGTTCTTCTATACGTACTGTTAACTCCGGCTTACGCCGATATGAACAGCCATGTTATGCAACTGTCTGTAACTGAAACCTGCCTACTTCACAATTGCTCCGTTCGGCATGCTGTCCGGCACAGTGGCGATGGTCAGCTGGTCGCCTTTGGAGGCTGCCAGAATCATACCCTGGGACAGCTCGCCGCGCAGCTTGACCGGCTTCAGGTTAACGATGCAGATCACCTTGCGACCCACCAGCTCTTCCGGTGTGTAGAACTTCGCAATGCCCGATACCACCTGGCGCTGCTCATAGCCCAGATCCAGCTGCAGCTTCAGCAGCTTGTCGGCCTTCTTCACCGGCTCAGCCGCAATAACCTGGGCTACGCGCAGCTCGGCTTTGGCGAAATCGTCGATGCCGATTTCTTCCTTGTGCTCTTCCTCCGGCTCTACAGCCGCCGGAGCATCTCCCGCAGCCGGTGCTGGAGCCGCCTCAGGCTCGGCTGCCGCCGGCTTGCCTGCACCCATCGCTTCGGCGATGTAGGCCACTTCCACGGCTACGTCAAGCCGCGGGAAGATCGGGTCGCCCTTGGCGAGCTTGGTGCCGGCCGGGATCAGGCCGAAGGTGCGGCCGCTGTCCCAGGTGGTCAGCTCGCCCGGCTGAATGCCCAGCTGCTCCCAGATCTTGGCCGGAGCGCCGGTCAGGAACGGCTGCAGCAGAATCGAAGCGGTGCGCAGTCCTTCCACCAAATGTCTCATTACGGAGGCAAGCTCACCGTTTCTGCTCTCATCCTTGGCCAGCACCCAAGGCTGGGTTTCATCGATGTACTTGTTCGTACGGCTGATCAGCGCGCCGATGGCGGTAAGCGCAACGGAGAACTCCATCTTTTCCATTGCTTCTTCTACCTTCGCATAGGTGCTCTCTACAGCAGCTTCCAGCTCGCCGTCAAAGGCCGTAACTTTGCCAGCGTAAGCCGGCAGCTCGCCGCCGAAATATTTCTCCACCATAGCTCCGGTACGGTTCAGCAGGTTGCCGAGGTCATTCGCCAGGTCTAGTTGATCCGGTCAACAAAACTTTCCGGAGTAAACGTACCGTCAGAGCCGAACGGAACCTCACGCAGCAGGTAGTAGCGCAGCGCATCCAGGCCGTAGCGGTCGATCAGGGTTACCGGATCTACTACATTGCCTTTGGATTTGGACATTTTGCCGTCCTTCATCAGCAGCCAGCCGTGGGCAAACACCTTCTTAGGCAGCGGCTCGCCCAGCGCCATCAGGATGATTGGCCAGTAGATCGTATGGAAACGGACGATTTCCTTGCCGACAATGTGTACATCCGCCGGCCAGAACTTGTCGTACAGACTGCGGTCGGCAGAGCCGTAACCGAGAGCTGTAATATAGTTGGTGAGTGCATCGATCCATACATAAACTACGTGCTTGGCATCGCCTTTTACCTTTACGCCCCAGTCAAAGGTTGTGCGGGAAACAGCGAGGTCCTCCAGACCCGGCTTGATGAAGTTGTTGATCATTTCGTTCTTGCGTGATTCCGGCAGAATAAATTCCGGATTCTCCTCGTAGAACTTGAGCAAGCGGTCAGCATATTTGCTCATCCGGAAGAAGTAGCTCTCTTCTTTTACCAGCTCAACCGGGTGTCCGCTGTCCGGGCTTTTGCCTCCGGTAATGTTGCCGTCCGCATCACGTTCGATGTCCACGAGCTGCGTTTCCGTATAGAAGGTTTCATCAGAGATACAATACCAGCCCTCATATTCGCCTTTGTAGATATCACCCTGCTGCAGCAGCCGGTCAAAAATATCAGCAACCACTGTTTTATGGCGTTCCTCTGTAGTGCGGATGAAATCATCATTGGAGATGTCCAGCTTACGCCACAGCTCCTTGATTCCTAGAACAATTCCGTCAACGAACTCCTGAGGCGTCTTGCCGGCCTTGGCGGCCTTTTCCTCAATTTTCTGCCCATGCTCGTCCGTACCGGTCAGATAGCGTACTTCATAGCCGCGCAGCCGCTTGTAACGGGCCATTGCATCGCCGGCTACTGTCGAATAGGCGTGTCCGATATGCAGCTTGTCGCTCGGATAGTAGATTGGGGTTGTCAGATAAAATGTTTTGTTCTCACTCATTGATCCTGTTCATCCTTTCGTATTGGCAAATCTCATGATCATGCAGCTTAGGTCACACAAAAAACTCCCGCCCCAATATGGGGCGAGAGTATACTCACGCGATACCACCCAAAGTTCCCCGGCTCCTCACAGAGCACAGGCTTCGCCAGTTCTTAATCAAGAACTGTCCATTAACGCTGGATCACGCTGTGTCCTTACGACAGGCCGCTTATTTCCGCAGCCGCTGCTCAGGCACAGTTCCTCCCGGACCATCTTCAATCTGTGCACCATACCGGTTCCCAGCGCTCCCGGCTCTCTGTAATGGCCAACCTGATTTACTTATCCGTTCCTCGGAATGCATATTATTCTCCAAAATATACCCAAAAATCCGCCATCCTGTCAAGTCGGCCGGACAGCCCCTTCATCCGGCGGCTGGTCCTCCCGCGGAGGGACAGGATCAAGCCCTCCCGGATGGAAGGGATGGCATCTGGCAATCCGCTTGGCGGCCAGCCAGGAGCCCTTCACCGGGCCGTGCACTTCTATCGCCTCCAGCGCGTACGCCGAGCAGGTTGGATAGAACCGGCAGGTCGCAGGCTTCAGCGGTGATATGAACTTGCGGTATACCCTGATCGGCGCCTGGACCGTTCTGCGCAGGTCCGGCATATCAGCGGCCTTCTTTGCCGTGGGCTGCAAGCGCAGATTCTGCTTCCTTGCCGCTCTCACAGTCTTTGCAGTAACCGAACACCTCAAATTTATGCTTGACTACCCGGAACTGGTCCGGAGTATCCGTTAGATTCATCGGGCAGAAATGAATCGGGTAAGTCTTCATGCATTGAAGGCAGATCATATGATGATGATGATGGTCCTGATTGCAGCTGGCTTTGAATTTAACGCCGTCTTCAAATACCACCTGTTCAAGCACACCCAGCTCTTCCATGACACGCAGGTTGCGGTATACCGTATCAAAGCTGAGTCCGCTGTACTTGCGGCCCATATAATCATAGACATCCTTCGCCGACAAATATCCCGTATTCTCGCCGAATAACTTGGCAAGCGTCTTGCGCTGATCGGTGATTCGCAGCCCCTGCCCCGACATGGCTTCCAGTATTTGTTCTGTCGACAGCATTCGCTCATCTCCCATAACATAATTCATTTGCTGTTGCACTCTCTTTATAATGCCCCAAAACCATTGCTCCGTCAATCAAGCACCACGGCCGTGCAGTCTTTCTTCCCGGTGTTTTGCCGGAATCAAAAATTTGAGCCACGGGTAGATACAGCAAAACCGGCTAAAGTCCCTGTTAACAGGGCTTTAACCGGTTTTATCGTAACTTAACCTTTAATATCCTATTGCTTCAACGCAGGCAGCGGTGTAAATACAAAGTTCACCGGCAGATTGCTTCCTGAAGCCACCGAGAATACAATTTCCACTGGTCCTTCAAAATTACCGGAACGGTATACAACTGCGTTCATATCAGAGCTGGACAGGCTGCCTTTGTTTGGCAGATTGACAATGGTGCCATTAACCATTACCGATCCAAGGTAATTACCACCACGCGGGTTGAACGTAATCAGTGTGTTGGCGGCCACACGTTCGAGTCTGATTTTGTACAGCACACCGAAGTTCCCGGCATTTGACGCTTCCGTTCCTGTCATCGGATCAATACCGATCAGATTCAGGTCATTTCTGTTATCCCCCAGAATCAGCTTGGACTGGGTCGTTCCGACCACATCACTTACATTGATGATCCGGGTAGAATCCGGATAAGTACCGCGGTTGTGCACACCGTCACGGTCCAGAACCGGCAGGGTAGGCAGGAGGGCAATCGGGTCCTTGCTCTCTTCAACCATAACCACGTTGTATTGAACCGTCAGATCACTGAACAGATCAGCGCTAAGCGACAATACCTCGCCCGGCTTCATCGCGATTTTGTTAATATCCGTCAGAATAGCTCTGCTCTCACCCGGCAGCAGGGTTGTTGTGTTGTATTTCTCGTTGGTAATCATTGAATTATAATACTTCAGGATCGAGATTTTACCAGTATATTCCGGAGAAGTGACCGGACCGGCAATCCCGGAATACTGCGTTGTAATCGTCGTCGGATACAGATTGTTGTTGGTTGCAATAACGTACAGCTTCTGTCTCGTAGACATGTTGTTCAAGTGATGAACAAGGAAGCGGGTATTGCCGACCGAAGTTTCGCGGTACAGCACGCCCTCCTGATTTACTGTTTCCGGGCTGTTACTGCGGATGAGCTTGTAATTTTCTGAAGACAAATTATAAGTCAGGTTAGGCAGGCCGGGAATCGATCCGCCGTCCATGGAGATCACGTCCCCAGGCACCGTGAACAGCTTCGCTACCTCATCCTGGGTGTACAGCTGCTCGCTGGTAATATTAATGGTCTTTTCAAAGGTGCTGCTCAATCCGTGCTTATCGGTTACCTTCAGCTGGATCGACACCGGGCCCGGGTTGAAGAATGCGAGTGCGCGGTTCGTCCATTCCGCTGTAAGCTCTTCGTACTCCGGATCATAGCTGAGATCGGTCAGGGTGATTGGTTCACCCATTTTGTATTCTTCTTTGTTAGTGGTGAAATTGGCGACCGGCGGCTGGTTCGGCTGCAAAACCTTAATTGTCACTGAATAAGGATCACTCCACTGCCCGTTCGCATCACGAACGGAATAAGTAACCGTATAATAGCCTGGCTGGTCATAGATATCCTGTTTATTGTCACTCCAGCGCTCCTCTACAATCGGCGTACCGTTCGGTGAAGAGCTGGAAGTGGTGTAGTTAATATAAGTCTGGCCGGCAAAAATTTCAGTTGACTGCACACTGAAGGTTGCTGTCGGCTTGGTGTTCAGCGTCAAAATAACACGTTTGCCAATGTTATCCACTGTATAAGGAAGATTGAGGGCGGCGGTAATCGAGGTCAGCGGAACCATAAAGGTGCCTTTGAACTGGTAAGCAGGCCCTTTCATTGTCACTTTTGTGCCGTTTACAGTATAAATTTTGCTGTCTGTCTTGAAGCGCATTACACTGCTGCCTTTGGTAACAACAACTTCCTTTGTTTTGGCCTCATAGGTGTAGCTTACGCCTACCATTTCAACCATCGCGCGGATGGAAACGTAGGATACTCCGTTCTTGACAGCCATCGGCTGGTTAGCCAGATAAGAAATTCCGTTTTTGTACATTTGTCTGCTGTTCATATGCAGGATAAGCTGGTTAGCAGAGGTTCCGTATACAGCGTTTACCGTATTCTGCGGCTGAACGACAGTTCCATCTGTAGCAGCAGGTGCTGCAGTTTCCGTTGGAACCGGTGTAGCAGTGGCCGATGGAGCTGCAGTTGCAGCAGGCTCAGGGGTAACGCCCGGATTCGGAGTGGCTGTCGGTGTGACCGTACCTGCAGGCACCTCACTCGGCAGCGGATCTGTAGCTTCAGGCTGAACAACGGCCTCACTAGGCTGAACAGCCTGTACTGTACTTACTACAGTGCCGGTTACTCCGGCGGTACTTACCGGTACGGCATAAGCCGGAACCGCAGCTGCGGCCTGAGATACAGCCAATGCAGCGACTAACGTTAATTTTTTTAAATTCATGGTATGACTCCTTCTGCTCCCATTTTTAGTCTATAAGGCAGGTGTGTTCTCTGTCTGCTTATAATCCCGTAAAACAAAACGCTTTAACAGCTGCCGTGAAGCTGTTTTTTTGCCACGCTCTTTTTACAAAACATAGTATTAGACGCTGCGGCCCTCAAAAAGTTTCATTTTATGTAAAGAAAAAAAACAAAGACGATTCCCCCTTCACCCTCCAGGTTAATCGTCCACGCATCGAGCTTTGTATTAGACTTTATATTGGTTACCCTTTTTTACAGTCGCCATTCAGGAAATTCCAGCCGGTTAATGTTCTTCAGGACTTCGGCTGCGGTCACGGTACTCTTTCGGGGTCATCCCCGTCTGCTTCTGGAATACCTTGGTAAAATAGCGCCGCTCCTGGTATCCCACACCCGCGCTGATCGCCGTTATGCTTTTATCAGTGCCAGCAAGCATGACCTTAGCCGCTTCAATCCGCTGCTGGGTCACATATTCCACAAAGGTCATCGCGAACCGGTTCTTAAACAGAAGACAGAAGTAACTGCTGCTGATGCCGATCCTGCCAGCCACTTCTTCAATTCCGAGATCGTAGTGCAGCCGCTCCGAAATGTATTTTGCGGCCTGGTTCATCAGCTGCTCGGGTGTTTTCCGGGACGTATTCTCTTCAGCAGGCAACTCCTGAAATAATGGAACGCTGTTGTACAGCTTATCCTTGTACTGTCTGCTGCGGATTTGCGCGCCGATATTGCGCACCTTGTTGCCAAGCTCCTCATAATGAATCGGCTTGCAGATGTACTCCTTGACTCCGAGCCGGATCGCTTCCCGGGCATAATCGAACTCCTGATACCCGCTTAGCAGCAGTACCTCGCTCTCCAGGCCCATTTCCCGCAGCTTGCTGACGAAGGTAAGACCATCCATAACCGGCATGCGGATGTCACAAAGCACCAGGTCAGGCGCCTCCGCCTCGGCAATTCTGAGCGCCTCCATCCCGCTGCGCGCCATGCCTGCAACCTCCATTCCCATCTCCTGCCACGGCAGCACTTTGTTGAGATTGTTCAGAATAGGGGCTTCATCGTCAACCAGCAGAACCTTTAGCATAATGATCTTCCCCCTGCTCATATTTGGGAATGACGCACTGGATAACCGTTCCGGTTCCGGGACTGGCGCAGATAAAGATTCCGTACCGGTTGCCGTACTCAATGCGGATACGGTCAGCCACGCTGCGGACGCCCAGCCCCCGCCGTTCCTGGTGGCGCATGCCATCTCCTGTCCGGGATGAAGCATCTGCCTCAGCCGGATCGTGAACCATATATTGGAACACAGACAGCTGGGCCGGTGTCATACCAATTCCGTTATCCTCGATCCGCAGAATCAGATTGCCCCGCTCCTCCCAGCCTTTTACCGTTACCAGGCCGTGGTATCCGATCCCCTCGAACCCGTGCTGAATGCTGTTCTCCACCAGCGGCTGCAGTGTCAGCTTCAGGATGCCGCAGCCCAGCAGCTCATCAGGAATGTCGATTTCATAATCGAATACATCCTCGAACCGGAACTTCTGGATATCCAGATAGTTGCGCAGATGGGTAACTTCCTCCTGCAGTGTAATTTCGTCCCGGTCCTGAATACTGATCCGCAGAATACCGGCCAGCCGGTAGACCATCTCACTGACCTTCCGCCCTTCATTCTGGACAGCAAGCACATTGATCGACTCCAGTGTATTGAACAGAAAATGCGGCTTGATCTGCGCCTGCAGCACCCGCATTTCCGCCTGGTTTTTGCGGCGCTGCTCGACCTGAATCCGGTTGAACAGCGTATTGATTTTGTTCATCAGATCGTTGATGCCTCTGGCCAGCAGGGTCATCTCGTCATTGCCTTTTTCCTCTACCCTTGTGGTCAGGTCGCCATCCTCTACCCGCCGCATGAAGCGGACAATGACAGCAATGCCGCCGGTAATCCGGTTCATAAAAAACAGGTTAAATATGACCGCTGCCAGCAAGCACAGGAAAATCACGGCTACGAACCAGCGGGCGAACACCGTAACCTCGCGGGACAGGGAATCCCACGAGGTGACCGAGACCAGGCTCCAGGGGTAGTCCTTGAGATGATAGACGGACAGAATGCTTTTTTCGCCGGCAAACTCTGTTCTGAAGCTCTGAAAGCCCGGCTTATACGTAATTTTTTTAGCTGTAAAAGAGCTCAAATCCTGCCCGTCCAGACTGTGGTCCGGATCAAGCAGGATCATCCCGTTATCATTGACCAGCATAAAAGAAACCTTCTGGCTGCTGTCCCCGATTTTCAAATTGCGGAAGATCGATTCGAACTCCCAGTTCTTGATCTGTACCACCAGAATACCGATATTCTGAAAAAAGCTAAGCTCCTTAATCAGACGGATCTGTGTAAATACCGGCTCTGTTCCGGTCAGCTCAGGATACTCATGCGGCGCCAGCCACTTGGGCACACCGTTAAGCTCCATTACTTCCTGGTACAGCTCACTTCCCTTGAATTTTTCGTACGGTAGCGTCCGGAAGTTTTCCTTGGTGAATACCGAGACAATTTCCGAGCTGCCTTTTCCGTTAAAATTGTACAAAAACGCATAGCTGATCGACGGATGATTGTATAACAGACTCCGGAAATTGCGCTGGCTTGCGTTCAGGCTGAGCTGCTCGGCATCGGTCAGATCCTGCTTGGAGGGATCATCCGCACTGAGTGCCATGTGGAACACCGAGGTGGCTATCCCGTTGTCCGTTACATTGTTCATATCCTTGAACACATTGGAGATGCTGTAGCTGATCGCTTTGAGTGAATACTCAGACTGCTGGCTGTACTTCTTCTCAATGGAGTTATACGTGACGAAGAACATAATCATGCCAAGGGTAAATAGCGGAATAATGATCAGGCCCAAAAAAGCAGTAAATAATTTATAGCGCAAATTCATAAGCTGCGCTCCTGACTGTAATTAGGTTAGCCCTTTACGCTGCCTGCCGTTACACCTTCAATGATTTTCTCCTGCAAAATGGCATAAATGATAACCACCGGCAGTACGCTGTAGACGATACCCGCGGACATCTGCGCATAGTTCATCTGATACTGATCACGGAATTGGACCATTCCCACCGGAAGCGTGCGCAGCTCATCATTGGAAAGAAAATAGTTGGCCAGCAAAAACTCATTCCAATTTCCCAGGAAATTGACGATGAAAACTGTAACCATGGCGGGAACCGTCAGAGGTACAATAATCTTAGCAAAGATACCCGGGGCCTTCAACCCATCCATTACCGCCGCTTCCTCAATTTCACTGGGAAGTGAACGCATGAAGGCAGCGAGAATAATGATCGTAAACGGGATCGCATTGGCAATATACGGAATAATGAGCGCCCAGTGTGTGTTCAGAATATGCAGCTTACGTACAATCGTATAGATCGGCAGCATCAGCGCGTTATTCGGAATCAGCATTCCGACCAGCACAAACGAGTATAGCAGCAAATTCCAGCGTCCGTGGCGCATCCGGGTAACCGCGAAGGCGAACATACTGGCCAGGATAATCGATACCACAGAGGCAAAGACCGAGATGTATAAGCTGTTAAAAAAATACGTGCTGATCTTCGCGTTCACCCAGGCTTCCACGTAGTTATTGAATACGAACTCCTTCGGAATGCCGAAGGGGTTCAAGGCTATCGAGTTATTGTCCTTTTTTACAGAGGAGAACAGCACAAACAGGAACGGAAAAAGCACAACCAGCAGGTAGCCGAGCAGCGCGGCATGGGGCAGACCTTTTCTGAGAGCACGCGGCATCAGTATTCAATCCTTTCACTACGCCGGTTAAACAGCAGCTGGTACACCACTGTCACGATAAGCGTAAATACGAAGATCAGGACCGCAATGGTATTGCCGTACCCGTATTTAAAGTTCGTGATTGCATACTTGATCATATAAGTCGCCATTACTTCAGTCGAACCGGCCGGACCGCCTTTGGTCATAACGATGACGATATCGGCCGCCTTCATTGCCCCGGCGATAGAGAGCATAATCACTACTGAAATGATCGGCACAATCAGCGGCAGGGTGATGCGTGTAGCCCGCTGGAAGCCCGTAGCCCCATCAATCGCTGCAGCCTCCTCAAGCTCTCCCGGAATAGCCAGAATCGCCGCCAGCACCATTACAATGTAGAATCCGGTCCATTGCCAGGCGTTGGTGATCAGAATCGACAGCATGGCAAACCGTTCATCGGACAGCCAGTATACCGGCTCGACACCGACTAAGCCTAACAGCTTATTAAACAGGCCGATATTGGGTTCATAGATGAAGCCCCAGAGAATACCGATGACTGCCGTTGACATGATGGAGGGCATAAATACTGCAGTTTTATACAGGCCCTTGAGCTTTTTGACATTTGCAATCAGCAAGGAGAACAGGACAATCAGCGGAACCTGGATAAAAACGGAGAACAGAATAAACCAGCCGTTATTTTTCACCGATATCCAGAAGCGGTCATCGCCGAGCGCTTTTTCATAATTCGACAGGCCGGTCATTTTAACTGTGTCGGATACACCGTTCCAGCTGGTCAGGCTGTAATAGACGGAGCTGAATATCGGATAGATAAAGAAGATCAGGAACAAGGCAAGTGCAGGAAGAACGAACAGGATGAAGACGAGCGGATTTCTGAGCGCTTTATTCATAACTACCTCCGATGCTTAAGATCTGGGCGCCAATCTTTAAAAAAATGTACCCTGGAGCAGCCACCAGGGTACATTTCAATGGTTGCCTATTCCACAGCCGCGTTCGCTTCTTCCTGAACCTTCTGCAGCTCTTCGCCCATCTTCTCAGGAGTGGTCTGGCCGCCGATCAGCTTTTGAATCTGGATGTTGCTGATTTCGGTGGTCACATCCGCCTGAACCAGCGAGTCAAATGCTGGGAAGGAGGATGCGGAGTTATTGAGCACCGCCACGATTTCTTTCATCAGGTCATCGGTAATGTTCGCATCCAGCACTGCCTGGTCCAGCTTCATGGCCGGCAGGACGCCATCCTCGACCAGACCGCGGAGCTGCATTTCTTCATTGTACATATTTTTAATGAAGGATTTTACGGCAGCCAGCTGGCGTTCATCTTCACCTGCGGAAGCAGAGAAGCCGTAGCCGTTGTTCACATCACGCATCAGCGCTGTCTGATCACCCACTCCGCCGTCAACCGCCGGAATGTTGAAGAAACCGACCTTGCCAATCAGACCTTCGCCGGACTGCCCGGCTTTGAATACAGAGGATTTCCATGTTCCGTCATACATCAGGATCGCTTCACCGCTGGTAAATTGAGTGGTATATTCAGCATATTCGAATCCGAGCTCACCTTTTTTAAAGTAGCCGTTATCGACCCACTCCTTGTATTTGGCAAAGCCTTTGACAACATTCGGGTCACTCCACTTTGCCTCACCGGTAGCGAATTTTGCTGTTACATCCGGTCCGGCATAGCGGGACCACAAGTGGTTAGCCAGCATAAGCGGTACCCAGCCTGCTTTGGAGGCGCCAGCCAGCGGCACTTTGCCATCCGCTTTGATATCAGCCAGCTGCTGCTCCAGCTCGGCAAAGGTGGCCGGAGCCTTCCAGCCCTTGCTTGCATAATATTCCTTGTTATAGAAGAAGCCCTCACCAGAGCCGCCAATCGGCAGTCCGTAGATTTTGCCTTCATAAGTAAACGGATCAAGATTGGAGAATTTGTCCTTGATGCCCAGCTCCTCAAGAATCGGGGTCAGATCCAGCAGCTTGCCTTCCTTTGCATAAATCTTGGAATCCGGGCTGCCGAAAAGATCGAAAATTTCCGGCGGGTTGCCGGCGGCCATTTCACCGCGCAGCTTCTCTTTGCGGTTCACATCCGAATCCACCCCATCGAGCTTAAAGGTCAGGCCGGGCACTTCCTCCTGCACCTTGCCGACTACATCCTCCAGGATGGCCAGACGCTTTTGCTTGTCGGCACCAACCTGGGTGTGGCGGATGGTCATTTCAAAAGGTTCTGTATTCGCAGGTTCTTCTGTTGCAGGGGCGTTCGTTGCGGCTGTTTCGCTATTTGTTGCCGCGGCTTCCCCGTTGTTACCTGCATTATTGTTGTTTCCGCCACAGGCAGTCAACAGCGCAGAAGTTACAAACATCAGGGACAACAGCATCGTTATACTCTTTCTCATTACGGGTGACCCTCCCTATTTAATGATTTCCCTTACACCTCTTATTATAAAAAACGTCATTTGTAATCGTAAGGTTAACATTCATCTACAATAGGGATAAAAACCTCTAATGTAAGCGAATACATCACTTTTAAGTTACATTCACAGTAACTTTATATAACACATAATCTGATTTTACAAGTTCAATAATCTTTTTCCCGTCATAAAACTTATACATCACGCTTCTTTCTTTGTTCAAAATGCTCCTTCAGCCTGCTTGAATATAACATCCGTTCTTCAGCAGTGGTTATTCTGGCTCTTGATGTGTACAGCTGATCCTGATCATATCGGGGAAATACATGCAGATGATAATGCCACACATCCTGGCCGCCTGACGGCTCGTTGTGCTGCCGCGAAGAAACACCGTCACACCTGTACGTTTCCTTTAGCGCCTTAGCCACTTCAATTTCCAGCCTATGTATGCGGTCGGAGAGCGCCCCTGTCAGACTGTAGATATTCTCAATATGCGTATTGGGAATAATGAGCACATGTCCGCGATTACCCGGCCACCAGTGCGAGGCAATAAATGCGGTAACCAGCTCATCCTGGTAAAAGATATCCGACTGTCTGGAAAGAACATGCTCGTTTTCGATCCCTTGTACAAGCAGACAGAAAGGACATTGGTAATGCTACGGCTCATGGATAACATTTTTCATTATTATCTCTCCTGTCAGTGAGTTATCAAATATGCTGCGTTCCCTTGCTCAATGGTTACTATATCATGAGTTTTCGCAGTGCAACATGAGCTTTGTTTCCTCTTCTGAAGCCATGCAAAAAAGCCGCTCCGCAGCTATCGCTAACAGGAACGGCTTCATATATCTGTTTCCATTACTTAACCAGAGCGGTTTCTTTGCGCCCCTCTTCAATCAGCCGGTACGCACGCTGTACTTCCTCATCGCTTGGTGAAGGCACCCCTTCAAGCTCGTAAGGACGGCCCAGCTCTTGCCATTTATAAATCCCCATCTGATGATAAGGCAGGATTTCAAACTTCTCTACCCCGTTCAGGGTTCCGATAAAACGTCCAAGGTTAAGCAAATCTTCTTCTTTATTATGAATGCCGGGAACATATACGTGGCGGATCCACATTTTACGGTTATGATCAGACAACCAGCGGGCCAGCTTCAGTGTGCGGTCATTGGATTTACCGGTCAGCTTAATATGAGCTTCATCGTCGATATGCTTCAGGTCCAGCAGGACAAGATCGGTAACATCCAGCAGATCGCTGATCTTGGAGCCGTCATTATAACCGTTGGAATCCAGGGTAGTATGCAGATTCCAGCGTTTCTTCACTTCTGTAAACAGCTGCTTCACGAAATGTGCCTGCAGTGTGGGCTCACCACCAGAAACGGTAAGCCCGCCGCCGGAAGTCTTATAATAATTCAAGTACGGCTCGATTTCCGCAAGTACTTCTTCGAGTGTCATTTCCTTGCCTTCGTTCAGCCCCCAGGTATCCGGGTTGTGGCAATACTGGCATTTAAGCAGACAGCCCTGCATAAAAAGCACGAAGCGGATTCCCGGGCCATCCACCGTTCCAAATGTCTCTAAGGAGTGGATATGTCCTTTAACCATATGAGGTCATCCTTTCAATGAAAAAAACTTAAAATTTTAATGAATTTTAAACAAGAGTTTACCGCCCTCTTTCAAGGGCGGCAGCTCTGTGGTTTATATCAGTTCCTGATGTCCAAGAACAAATCTTACAGTGAAGAGTGGAATGTACGGTTGATAACGTCCAGCTGTTGTTCACGGGTCAGCTTGATGAAGTTAACTGCATAGCCGGATACACGAACTGTCAGTTGCGGATAGTTCTCTGGGTGATCCATAGCATCGATCAGCTGTTCACGGTTAAATACGTTAACGTTCAAGTGCTGAGCGTTGTTGTGGAAGTATCCGTCCATCATGAATACCAGGTTGGACTTACGGGATTCTTCGTCTTTACCCAGTGCCTTAGGAACAATGGAGAACGTATTGGAGATACCATCTTGTGCATCAGAGTAAGGCAGTTTGGCAACAGAGTTCAGGGATGCCAGTGCGCCCTTCTTATCGCGTCCGTGCATTGGGTTAGCACCTGGTGCGAATGGTTCGCCTTTTTTACGTCCGTCAGGAGTAGTACCAGTCTTCTTACCGTAAACTACGTTCGAAGTGATAGTCAGTACCGATTGAGTCGGAACAGCATCACGGTAAGTTTTGTGTTTGCGGATCATCGACATGAAGGTTTCAACCAGTTCAACTGCGATGCTGTCAACAGCGTCGTCGTTGTTACCGTAGCAAGGGAATTCACCTTCAGTTTCGAAGTCGATTGCAATGCCTTGTTCGTTGCGGATTGGCTTAACCTTAGCGTATTTGATTGCGCTCAGGGAGTCAGCAGCAACGGACAGACCAGCGATACCGCAAGCCATTGTACGCAGAATGTCGCGGTCATGCAGCGCCATTTCAATGCGTTCGTAGGAATATTTATCATGCATGTAGTGGATGATGTTCAAGGTGTTAACATAAGTCTTGGCCAGCCACTCCATCATTGGTTTGAAGCGTTTCATGACTTCGTTGTAATCCAGATACTCGGAAGTGATTGCAGGGTATTCAGGACCTACCTGTGCGCCGGATTTTTCATCCACACCGCCGTTGATTGCGTACAGCAGAGCTTTTGCAAGGTTCGCACGGGCTCCGAAGAACTGCATTTGTTTACCGATGCGCATCGGGGATACGCAGCAGGCAATCGCGTAATCTTCACCCCAGTATGGACGCATTACATCATCATTCTCATATTGGATAGCGCTGGTTTCAATAGATACCTTTGCACAATATTTCTTGAAGCCTTCAGGCAGTTTCTCGGACCACAGTACAGTCAGGTTCGGTTCTGGTGCAGGTCCCAGGTTATACAGGGTGTGCAGGAAGCGGAAGCTGTTCTTGGTTACGCGGGTTGTTCCGTCTTCAGCCATGCCGCCGATGGACTCAGTTACCCAAGTAGGGTCACCGGAGAACAGTTCGTTGTAGTCAGGCGTACGCAGGAATTTAACGATACGCAGCTTCATTACGAAATGGTCAACGATTTCCTGTGCTTGCTCTTCAGTAAGAGTACCTTCTTCAAAATCACGCTGTGCATAGATATCAAGGAAGGAGGATACGCGTCCAAGGGACATTGCTGCACCGTTCTGCTCTTTAACTGCTGCCAGGTATCCGAAGTACACCCATTGAGTAGCTTCTTTGAAAGAGTTAGCCGGTTTGGAAATATCAAGCCCGTGGGCAGCAGCCATTTCCTTCAGTTCGCCCAGAGCGCGGATCTGCTCGGACAGCTCTTCACGCAGACGAATTACATCCTCAGTCATGGAATCAACTTCAAGCTCAGCCAGTTGTTGTTTCTTGTCTTTAATCAGGAAATCAATACCGTACAGAGCAACGCGGCGGTAGTCGCCGATAATGCGTCCGCGGCCGTAAGCATCTGGAAGACCTGTGATAACGCCGGATTTACGCACTGCTCTCATATCAGGTGTATATGCATCAAACACGCCTTGGTTATGCGTTTTGCGGATATTCGTAAACATTTCGACAATGTTATTCGGAAGTTCGAAGCCATAAGCCTTAGTGGCATCGATCATCATCTTGATACCGCCGAACGGCTGGATGGAACGTCTGAAAGGAGCATCAGTCTGCACCCCTACGATTTGTTCCTTGTCCTTGTCGATGTAGCCTGGTGCGTGGGAAGTAATAGTGGAGACAGTATCCAGGGAAACATCCCATACGCCGCCTCTTTCTCTTTCTTCCTTGCTCAGCTGGGAAATGATCTTCCACAGTTCAGTAGTGTTGCTTGTAGGACCTACGAGGAAATCTTCATTTCCTTCATAAGGCTTGATGTTTGTTGCAATGAAGTTGTTAACGTCAACTTTCTTGGCCCATTTGCCTTTTGTAAAACTTCTCCAACCGGACTTTACTTCTTGTACATCTTTTTCAATCACCGACATGCTAAATCCCTCCATTTATATATTTATTATATTTGTAGAGATCGCGGGCTTGAAGGTTGATCCCGTGTCTCGTGATCCCAAAGATATGGTTGTTATAAAATTCACAATCGCACTTTCATATCTCGGGCTCGTTGTTTATATAAACATTTTAGTTTATTTTCTGAAAAAGGACTGTGACAAATATCACCTTTCCGGTGATATTTGTCACTACCATCTAGTCCCATATTATCCTTTAAACATATTATTCGCCACTCAACACCTAATTAGACGTCGAATCTTCCGTAGAAGGCATTGCGGTATACGTCAGCCAGCTCACTTACCAGCGGCAGCTTAGGGTTAGCAGTTGTACATTGGTCTTCAAATGCACGGTCAGCCAGATAATCTACACGTGATTCGAAATCCTTAGGATCGAAGCCCAGCGCCTGGAAGGACTCTTCGATACCCAGCTTCTTGTTCATGTCACGGATCGCATTGATCAGGCTTGTTACGCCTTCTTCAGTAGTGCGGGCCGGCAATCCCAGGATGCGGGCGATTTCGGCATAACGCTCGTCAGCTACAAAGTGCGAATATTTAGGGAACGAAGCGAACTTCGTTGGCTTCTTGGCATTGTAACGGATAACGTGCGGCATCAGGATCGCATTGGTGCGGCCGTGTGCGGTGTGGTACTGTCCGCCCCATTTGTGCGCCAAGCTGTGGTTGATACCCAGGAATGCGTTAGCGAACGCCATACCGGCAAGTGTCGAAGCGTTGTGCATTTTCTCACGGGCCAGCTTGTCGCCGGTCAATGCCGATTTTTCAAGGTACTGGAATACCAGCTGGATCGCTTTGATTGCCAGACCATCCGAATAATCGCTTGCCATTACCGAAACATAGGCCTCGATAGCGTGAGTCAGTACGTCCATACCTGTATCAGCAACAGCTGTTCTTGGCAGGCTGTATACAAATTCCGGATCGATAATTGCAACGTCTGGAGTCAGCTCATAGTCAGCCAGCGGATACTTGGTATTGCTGCCGGCAGTTTTGTCAGTGATAACCGCGAACGAGGTTACTTCCGATCCTGTACCAGAAGTTGTCGGGATGGCAACGAATTTCGCCTTTTGACCCAGAGTAGGATATTTGTATACGCGTTTGCGGATATCCATGAATTTCTGTTTCAGGTTGTTGAAGTCAACATCCGGGTGTTCGTAGAACAGCCACATGCCTTTGGCAGCATCCATCGGGGAACCGCCGCCGAGTGCGATGATGCAGTCCGGCTGGAATCTGTTCATCATAGCAGTACCTTTTTCAACAGTAGTAGTCGATGGATCCGGTTCAACTTCCGAGAACACTTCGATTGCTACAGGAGTCTGGCGCTGGCGCAGGTAATGCTCAACTCTTTCCACATAGCCCAGTTTAACCATCATAGGGTCAGTAATGATTGCTACGCGTGTAATGTTAGGCATTTTAGCCAGGTATTGTGTGGATCCTTTTTCAAAGTAGATCTTGTCAGGTACTTTAAACCATTGCATATTCACGGTACGACGGTTCACCCTTTTCACGTTGATCAGATTGATGGCAGTAACGTTTTGCGATACCGAGTTGCGGCCGTAAGATCCGCAGCCCAGGGTGAGCGAAGGGATATTGGTATTGTAGATGTCCCCGATGGCGCCGTGTGTCGAAGGAGAATTCACCAGAATACGTCCTGTCTGCAGGCGGTGCGAGAACTTCATGATAACTTCTTCATTATTGGAGTGGATAGCCGAGCTGTGGCCCATGCCGCCGAATTCAACGATCTCTGCAGCGCGTTCGATACCCTGATCTGCATTCTTCACTTTGTAGCAGGCCAGAACCGGGCTCAGCTTCTCAGCGGACAGCGGATATTTAGGGCCTACGCCTTCAATTTCAGCTACCAGGATCTTGGTGCCGGCTGGTACCTGGATACCGCACATTTCAGCGATCTTCACTGCGGATTGACCTACGATTGCCGGGTTAACTGCGCATTTCTCAACGTTCATTGCACCGTTAGTCAGCTTGGCAGCTTCATCTTTATTAACGAAGTAGCAGCCGTTCGCGATCATTTTCTTCTTCACTTGGTCAAAAATAGCTTCTTCTATAATAACAGCCTGCTCGGAAGCACAGATCATGCCGTTATCGAATGTTTTGGAAAGGATAATGTCGGTTACAGCCTGATCGATGTCAGCACTCTTCTCGATGAAGGCAGGTACGTTACCAGGGCCTACGCCGAGAGCCGGCTTCCCGCAGCTGTAAGCTGCTTTTACCATTGCGGATCCGCCTGTTGCCAGGATCAGCGCAACGTCAGGGTTGTTCATCAGCGCGTTTGTTTTGTCCATGGTAGGAAGCTCGATCCATTGGATGAAGTTCTCAGGAGCACCTGCTTTTACGCCTGCATCATGAAGAATTTTGGCGGCAGCGGCGCTACACTCTTGCGCTGAAGGGTGGAAACCGAATATAATAGGGTTACGTGTCTTAGCGGAAATCAGAGCTTTAAACATCGTGGTGGATGTTGGGTTGGTTACCGGTGTGATACCCATTACAATTCCGACTGGTTCAGCAATCTTTTGGAAATTATCGTAGGCGTTATCCTCAATAACTCCTACTGTTTTGTCGTACTTAATTCCGTGCCAGATATATTCGGTTGAGAAGATGTTCTTCGTAATTTTGTCTTCGTATACTCCGCGGCCTGTTTCTTCGACGGCTAATTTCGCCAGGTACATATGTTTGTCGAGACCTGCCAACGCCATTGCATGAACGATTGTGTTAACCTGCTCCTGGTCCAGTTCCATGAACGCATCCAGGGCTTTCTTTGCTTTATCCACCAAAGTCTGAATATATTCTTCAGCGGTGGTTTGTTTCACTTGGGCGGCGACTTCGTTCTTAACTGCCATCTCCCTCGTCCTCCTGTCAATTTTTAGGTTGTTTTTCTCTACACATTTATCTTATCACATCATTCCCGTCTTGTATAGTGAATTCTTTCACAAAGTATAAAGTTTTTTTGATTTGCTTTCAAAGCGCTTTCATTCGATCATAATCAGGATATTTAACCATTATTTATGCGTTTTATTTGGTTATATTTAACTTAGAGGAATTTCTGCACTTAGGTTGCTATACTTTCAGGAGATCATTTTGTCACCGCATGCGGTTTTTTGTCCGAATTTGTCACTGTTCACAAAAAGACCGGCTGTCCTCCAAGGTCGGAGGATTTGCCGGTCTTCTGTCTGTTTTTACAATTCAATATGTCTGCTATTCAACAGTAATAGAATCAAAGAATTGCTCCTGCACCGTTTTGGCTGCCGCATCAAGCTGGGCTTTGGAGTCTGTTCCTTTCTTGGAGAACAGCTCTTGGATTACATTGGACATCGTTGCGTAGTAATCCTGAGTGTTGTACTGGGCCTCCGGCTTTCCATCAAGCAGAGCCATAATGTCCGGATTGTATTGATACACGATATCGGAATATTTGTCGTACACAGCTTTGGTCTTCTTGCCGAACTCGGAATCAGCAGCATAGTAGTCCAGAAGCGGCGGAATGAAGTATTTGCCGTCCGCCTTGCGCTGCTGCAGAATTGCATCCAGCGCCTCCAGGCCTTTGTCAGAGAAATAATCGAAAGTAATATAGCGGAATGCCATTTCCTGCTCATCCTTGGAAGCATTCGGATTGATTACGAGATAATCGCCGCCAAGCACTCCGGTATGCTTACCGCGCTTTTCAGCGGCCGGCATCGGATAGGTCAGTACATCCGCCGGCTTGAGTCCACCCTGGTTAAGCGCCTGCTCGATTACGCCGTCGGAGCCGGCCATAACCATCGCTGTGCGTCCCTGCTGGAATGCGCCGACCGCATCACCCCAGCCGAGTGCCCAGTCCTGCGGAATAGCTTCCGCTTCCCATCTCAGCTTTTTGTAGAAATCCAGCGCCTTCACGCCTGCCTCTGAATTGAAAGTGGCCACAACCTTACCGCCGTCCACATTCTGGATCTCCCCGCCAGCCTCGAACAGGAAGTTGGTCCAGTTCCAGCCCGCTTCGTTACCTTTACCCATCGGTGCGATCCCGGAAATGCCTTTCTTCGCATCGGCCACACCTTTGGCGGTATTCAGCATGTCGTCCCAGGTCCAGTCCATCGGCGGAACGGCGACACCTTTGTCGTCCAGCATTTTTTTGTTGATCATGGTAGTGGTGACATAGCCCTTTTGGGTTACACCGAAAATTTTACCGTCAATAATGAACTGATTCTGCAGCACCGGGTTGATCTGATCCTTATACTCGTAGGTGTTCCACAGATCGGTAATATCAGCCGCCCAGCCTTTTTCCACCAGGAACTTGGCTTCCGTCGCATATGTGTTAAAGAAGGTCGGTGCTTCATTGGCCGCCATTTTGATTCCGATTTCGCTGACACTGTACTGCCAGTCGTCCTTGATGATCTCTACATTCGGATACTCTGCCTGGAACCGTTTGATCCGGTCGTCTTCCTGTGCGCGCATTTCGGTCAGGTCCGGTGTCGGATAGTGGATTTTGATCGTTACTTTTCTCTGGGTAATATCGTCCGCAGGCGCATCAGTCGCAGCAGTGCTGTTATCTGCAGCTGTTGCTGCCGGCGCCGGAGTCGCTTCCCCTCCTGTATTCCCCTGGGCATTTCCGTTGCTGTTATTATTGCCGCCGCAGGCGGATAACAACGAACTCGCCACAAGGAGGCCTGCTAATACGCTGGAAAATTTACGCATTGAAACTCCCCTTTTCAATTCATAATTAGCTTACAAATTCATCTTAAAAGAGAAACCGTTTACAAACGAGGTGTATTTATATTCCTTTCATGTGCAGGTTTACGATCGTGTGCATTCTCACGTTGTACGCAACACGCTGCCTCTCCTAGCCTTTTACTGCAGACAAAGCCACACCCCGCATAATAAACTTCTGGAAGATCAGGAACACAAGAATCGGCGGCAGCGACACGAGAAAGAGAATGGCAAACTTGATGTTCGTATTGAGCGCCTTGACACTGATTACATATTTGTAAATCGCAGTCGCCAGCGTATATTTTTCCTCAGAATGCATCACCAGCGACGGCCAGAACCAGTCATTCCAGGCAGTGGAGAAAATAAAAATCGCCAGCGTGGCAAAAATCGGCACCGACAGCGGAACTGCAATCGCGAAAAAGCTTCTCGGCTCCGAGGCCCCGTCGATCCGCGCCGCTTCAAAGATTTCCGGATGAATCCCGTCGAAGAAGTTCTTCAGCAGCAGAAAATAAAACGTATTCGCTCCCGCCGGCAGCCAGAAAGCCGCATACTGGTTCAGCAGGCCCAGCTCCTTCAGATTGACGAAGTTCGGAATCATATAGCTCGTCGCCGGAATAAACAGCGTCATCAGAAAAAAGAAGTAGAACGCCTTGCGGTACGGCACATTCATCCTCGAGATACTGAATGAGGCCATCCCGAGTACAACCAGCGTCATAACCATATTTCCGGCAAAAATATAAAGCGTGTTCTTGAGGAACTTCAGCAGATCAATATAATTCACTGCATCCTTCAAATTACCGAAATGCCACTCCTGCGGGAAAAAATGCGGCGGGAACGAGTTGACCTCGGCATTCGATTTCAGCCCGTTAAACATCGTCATCAGAATCGGATACATCATCGTGAACACCATTAACGCAATAAAAAATACCATAATGCCGTAGACGACCTTGTTGCCCGTTTTTTTGAGATCATGCTCCGACAGAATCCCTCTCTCAGTGCTCTTCATCCTAGTTATCCTCCTTATTCAGCCTGAACTGTAAAATGCCCAAACCGCCAAGGACGATGAACATCAGCATGCCAAGCGCCGTTGCCGTGCCGTAATCCAGTCTGGTAAAAGCATACTTCACAATCAGCAGCGCGTACGTCAGCGTTGTCTTGTTAGGACCGCCGTCCAGCAGCGCCAGCTGGGACTGGTACCCCTGCGAGGTCGCGATGATCTGCAGAATCAGCATCAGGATAATCAGGTTGCGCAGCGACGGCAGCGTAATATGGCGGATCCTCGCCCACACCCCCGCTCCGTCAATCTCCGCCGCTTCATACCAGTCACGCGGTATACTGAGCACGGCCGCCAGGTAGATCAGCATCCCCGAGCCGAACTGCTGCCACGTCTCCATGAACACCAGCGAGAGCATGGACCACCTGCTGTCCGTAAGAAAGGGGATCTGATCCGCCCCCATCGTCCCGAGCAGAGCATTAACCGGACCCACAGGATCATAGAGCCATCTCCATAGCCCGTACAGGACAACTGCAGGCATGACATAAGGCAGATAGGCCGCCACCCGCACAAAGCCGCCGAATTTTCTCAGCTCGGAGATCGCAATTGCGAAGGCAATCGGTACCCAGAAGCCGACGACGAGACAGAGCAGCATATAATACAGCGTGTTCTTGATGGCGATAAGCACATCGGGATCGGTAATGGCCCGGGCATAGTTATCAAAGCCGACAAAGGTATTTCCTTTAACAAAATCCACCGTGTAAAAGCTGTACAGAAAACCTTTAAAAATAGGCACCCACATAAACATAATGAAGATGGCAATCGCGGGTACAAGGAACATGTAGCCCCAAAAATTCTTTTTCCAGCGGTTCTGCTTATACGGCCTGCTCTCAAGCTTCGCCGGCAGCTCATCGTGAAGTGCAGCGGTCTGATTCATCTGGCTCCCTCATTCCTTTCGTCTTTAAGCACTTTGACAAAGTGCTTCCTACCTTAATTGTAGGAAACGAGGGGAGCCCTGCACATGTGTATATCTACCGAAGTCATGAGTGTTCTTACTTCTTCAGCTCGCTCGGGCTGATACCGTAGTATTTTTTGAAAATCTTACTGAAATGCTCCGGTGACTCATACCCGACCCGTTCAGCAATTTCGTAGCGGCGCAGATCGGTATGCAAAATCATCTCCCGGCTCTCCTCCATCCGCAGCTTGATTACATATTCCCACAGGTTGTAGCCTGTATTTTTCTTGAACAGGTAGCTCAGATAATTGGGGCTGACATGGTTCTTCTTGGCTACCTCATGGATGGTTAACCCCTTCTGGGCGTAGTTCTCATCAATAAATTCCTTGGCTTTCTGGACAATCAGATTGCTGCGCGTGTGCAGCTCTTCGGCCGAAGGCTCAGTCGCATAGCTGCTCCAGTTGAAATCGCCGTAATAGAACACATAATGATCGCTGTGCTCCCTGTTCCAGAGAATGGCCCGGGAGGCCTGGCGGTTCAGCACCTCCATGAACGGCAGCCCTTTAAGAATCTGGCTGATTCCGATGACCGCATTCAGGTGCAGAAATTTGTGGATGTTAAAATGCAGGCTGCGGCCCAGCACATCCAGCCTGCTGACCTGACCGCCCCCTGCCTCCTCGTAGCTTTTCTCATCCCACTGGATAATTACCGTAATTTCTTCCTCCGGCGAATAAAAGGCAGTCGAGCTCCACTCCTGATCCAGCAGCTCTTTGGCGATGTTAAGCGCGCCGTATCGCAGCAGCCCGCGGTCACGCGGGCTGTACTTGGTGCTGCTGTCTGCCCCCGGGAGCGGAAGCTTGATCTTGAGCACGGCAAAATAAGGGCCTTGCAGCCTAAGCTCATCCAGCTTACGCATTTCTTCCTCGCTGCCCAGCGCTGCAGCAGGATCGGTAAGCAGCCTGTTCAGCAACTCGCTGTAGGCCGGAAGCGGCTCCTCGAGCCGGAAGCTTTCGCCGAGTCCCGCCATGAAGCCGGCAAGCTCGGGCGAAGGACGGTCCATTTTGAGCAGCACATTCCTTACCGAATCGAGAAACTGCTCACTGTTCAGCGGCTTGATCAGATAATCCTTCGCTCCAAGCCTGACAGCCATTTGTGCGTACTGGAAGGTTTCATGCGCCGATATAACAATCGTCTGCACCCACGGCTTTGCCAGCTTGGCATGCTGCATCAGCTCAATCCCGCTCATTGCCCCCATCTGGATGTCGGTGACAAGCAGATCGACCTCCTCCATCCGGATGCAGTCGAGCGCCTCAAAGCCGCTGCCAGCAGTATAGATATTACCGATATCCAGCCCGGAGGAAGCAAGCAGATTACTTAGGCCTTTACAGATAAGCGGTTCATCGTCGACCACCAGAATATTGAACATTTGCAGATTCCCCCTTCTATTCTTGAACTTCTGTTTTGGGCAGCAGAACGGCCGCAACCGTCCCGCCTCCTGCACGCGGACCGTAGCTGATGCTATAGTCCGGGCCGAAATGGAGCTGCACACGCTGGTTTATATTGCGGATGCCGTAGCCGCTTGCCGGATTTGGACTTTGGTCATTAAGTACCCGGGTGATGGCCTCGTAGTCCACCTGCTTGTAGCCGTTGTCTTCTATCGTAATTAGTACATCATCCCCGAGGACAGCGGCAGTGATGATGATTTCCCCATCCTCCCCCATATTTTTGACCCCGTGGATAATGGCATTTTCAATCAGGGGCTGGAGGGTGATTTTGGGAATCAGATTGCTTTTGGTTTCAGGGGCAATATTCCAGGTCACAGTGAACACGTAATCGTAGCGGTGCTGCTGCAGCTTGATATAGGCACTGGCATGCTCCAGCTCCTCCTCAAGCGTAATCAGCTCCCGTCCCCGGCTCAGGCTGATCTTCATCAGCTTGGACAGCTCCTTGATCATTTCCGCGGATTCCACGTTGCCTTCCAGCGAGCTTTTCCAATAAATACTCTCCAGGGTGTTATATAAAAGATGCGGATTGATCTGCTGATACAGCAGCTGCAGCTGGGACTCCTTCTGCTTCAGCTCCATCTGGTATTTGTACATGATCAGGCTGTTCAGCCGCGCGCCATGTCATAGGTTGAGGAGATCAGCACACTGACCTCGTCATTGCTGCCCCGCTTCGGCGTTTCCGGCACCCGGTTACCCGGCTCATACTTCCGCACAAAAAAAGCCAGCTTCTGCAGCGGTGTCATCAGCGAACGCCAGAAATACGTGATAATAATCAGGCCGAATAAGGCATAGGCCACGGTTATGTACTGAATAACTCTTTTCATCTCGTTCTGCTGCTGGAGCAGCGCTTTTACCGGAACCTTGTAGACCAGCTTCTGCCCGAGCATATGATTATTGTTCACCACATAGATGAAGTCGTCGGTAATCACGTCAACAGTTCCCTCCGGATCGCCAAACTCCGCCCCTTCCGGCAGCTCAATAATCTCTCCCGTGGAATTAGTGCTGGAGGCAAGTACCCTGTTATTCATATCCGTCAGGTAAATTTCCCCGTCCGGCAGCGAAATCGACTTGAGCGACTCCCCGATTTTGGCCTCCATTTTCGTGACCACAAGCACGCCGATCGTTCCTGCGCCGAGATAAATATTATTGACCGCCCGTACATACGTGAGCGTCTTCAGATCCTCAGCCTGCGGACTGAGCCGGTCCATGAACATCAGGTAGCCCCGGCCCTTCTGCTCCACTGCCTGCCTGAACCAGAACGGCTCCTCTTCCTTGGTAAAAAAATAAACCCCCGCCTTCTTCACCTGCGGAAAATTGGGGGCGAAAAAATAATAATTGTGCGGATCGTACACATACAGCGAGTAATAAATGGCATCCCCGCGTTCTGCTCCCTGCGAGTAGCTGCCAAGCAGCTTTTCTATCGTTTCATAGCGCTCCACCCGCTCCATTATGGGATCAAGCCCGCTCATATTCAGCTGCTGCAGGAAAGGGTTCTGGATCACCGTCGATGTTATTTTGTTAACGGTATCGATGTCCCGGTTGATGATGGCAAAGTTCTGCTTGTTCAGCTCCACATAAGCGTTGGTGACATGCCGTTTCAGAACCTGTTCGGCTTTGTAATTCCCGTAATTATTGAGAACCAGAATCGGAGTAAGCATAATGACAAACAGCAGAATCAGCTGCTGCTTAACGTTCAGCCGGACAATCGGCTTAATCAGTGCAGACAACACCCGGTAACCACCTCCAGTTTCAATAATATAACAATCGAAGAAGCGCTTACATATGTTTATTTTAAAGTTTATTAGGTGGGATTGTATGCAATTTCTGCGGCCGGCAGACGCCTCCGAGGCTGTAGCTGTCATTACGCAGAACATTTGGGCCTCCGGCCGCTGTTGTCTCCAGATTTTATGATTTATACCGCTTGCGGTTAAAATCCGGAGACAAAGGCGGACGCTACCGCTCCTACAGCTCCAAATTTCTGCTCCATGACTTCCAGCCTCTTTCGGAAACTGCAAAGCACAAAGATTGCTTACGGGGTATGGGCAAGGGGAAAGGATAGCTTTCGGCCGATGTGGAGGTTATACACAGAAAGAAGTGGAGAATTTCCATCTAATCAGCTCAAATGCTGAAAAACGATCTAATTAGATGGCGAAAATCCACTTAGTTTACATCATGCAAACAGGCCAGCCGGTACATCCGGCTGACCTGAGTGATACACGGCCTATAATGCAGAATATGCCAGGCCGGCTGAGTATGGAGATTATTTTAGATAACCTCTCGTAAAAGCAATGGAGCCGTCAAAATCCACATAAACATTATGAACATTCGGCTGCTTCAGGACATCCGCCACATAATAGTACAGCGGGAGGATGACCATTTCATCGATCAGCATTTTCTCGGCCTTGGCATACAGGCGCATCCGCTCTGCAGGGTCCTGCTTTTGCCGCGCCTGCAGAATGTAACTGTCATACTGTTTATTGCTCCAGCCGGAATCATTGTCCGCGCTCCAGGATGTAAAGTACTCCAGAAACGCAGCAGGGTCATTGTAATCCGCTCTCCAGCCAGCTCTAGCCACCGTATAGTTCTGGCTGTGACGGTTGTCGAGCAGCTCATTCCATGCCTGAACTTCAACGTTGGCTTTGATGCCCAGTTTTTCCTTCCAGCCGGAAACGATGATTGAGGCAATCAGATCATGATTTTGCTCGGCATTCACAATTATATTGAATTCCGGCAAGCTGGTTAAGCCCTCTTCCTTCAATCCCTCCTGAAGCAGCTGTTGGGCCGCCTTATCATCTTCTCTGAAATATCTGGAATCCTTAATTTCTGAACGGAAGGTTTGTTTAGCCCCGTGAATGGTTGGAGCAACGTCTCCATAAGCCGGAGTACCGTAAGGCAAGCCCTGGCGGTCAACCGCCATTGCCAGCGCTTTACGTATTTTCACATTGCTAAAAGGTGCTTTATTCACATTAAACTGATAGTAATATAAGCTGGCGTATGGAAAAGAATAGATTTCAGTATTGGCAACAGCGGTTATCTGGTCATAGTAATCAATCCTAGTATTTTCGCCGCTGCCGATCCAGTCGAGGCCGCCATCGAGATAAGCGTCGGTATTCGATAGCTGGCCTGCCGCCGGCTTGAGGAATTGAACCTCGGAGAACTGAATCTCTTTAGCTGCGTAATAACCGGCATTTTTGGTCAAAACAACTTTGTTGGAATCCCAGGCCGTCAGTCTGAACGGTCCGTTCGTCACTATGGCCTTTGCGCTGGTTGCCCAGCCGGTATTGGCTTTAACCGCTGCTGCGTTAAGCGGCAGATAAATATTCTCGGCGAGTATTTGAAGGAACGTGTAATTCGGGGCTGTCAGCGTCACCTGAAGGGTATGGTCATTCAGCGCCTTGATCCCTACTTTGGAGGCATCCTTCTGCTTGCCGTTATGATAATTTTCAGCTCCGGCGATCATATACATTTTGAAGGCCATACTGTTGTAAGACTGCGGAGACAAGGCCCGCTTCCAGGCATATTCAAAATCCGCCGCCTTTACAGGCTGCTGATTGCTCCACTTGGCGCTGGTTCGCAGAGCAAAGGTGTATGTTTTGCCGCCGCCTGTTATTTTCCAGGATTTCGCCATGCCCGGCACGGCTTGTCCGTACTCATTCAAGCGGACCAGACCCTCGAACATACCTTTAATAACCGAGGACTCTGTATCGTTTACGGTGAGGGCGGGGTCAAGCTGGCCCGGGATCACGTCTACACCAATTCTGAACACCTGCTTGCTTCCTTCTGCTGAGACCTCTTCCCCTTCTTGTGTTAATCCGATGCTCATAATCAAACCCAATGCCAAAAGCACATGAAGCAGCTTCTTCATCCATGATTCTCCTTTTCCCTGTAAAATCAAACCAATACTACCATCTTATCATGTAACAATACATTCAGATAGAATAACAAATAGCCTTTCATGTAGTTCATGAACTCATGAAAGGCCTGAATATCAGCTATTTAAGAAATGCCTATCTGCTGTACCCGTTCATCTGCAGCCAGGAAGCGCAGGCGCCGGTCCAGCCTCGGGTATGGGGCTCATCTTCAGCCAATCCTAGACCATGTACCCCGTGAGCGTACACGTGCAGATCAAAAGGTATCTGCTGACGTCGCAGCGCCGAGGCAAGCAGCAGGCTGTTCTCCACCGGTACGGCGCCATCATCTGCAGTATGCCAGAGGAACGCAGGTGGTGTATCAGGCGTGACTTGCAGTTCTCCGCTAAGACGGCGGATCAGCTCTTCTGAAGGGTTATCACCAAGCAGGTTGGTCCTGGACCCTTCATGTGTGACACCATCTGTCATGGAAATAACCGGATAGCACAGGATGGAGAAATCGGGACGGCAGGACTGGCGTTCCAGCGCCTCCTCTGCTTCCTTGTTCCCCCTGTCAAACAGTCCGGATGCCGTTGAAGCCAGATGTCCGCCGGCGGAGAATCCCAGGATGCCGACTCTTTCCGGATCGATCCCGTACTCCCCGGCACGGAAGCGGATCGTACGCAGCGCCCTCTGGGCATCCTGCAGGGCACTCGGATATTGATAAGGAGCCACGCGGTAGCGCAGCACAAATGCGGAGATACCCAGAATATTCAGCCACTCCGCTACAGGGGCTCCTTCATGATCAGCACGCAGCCAGTAAGCGCCGCCGGGACAGACCAGCACCGCAGCGTTATTGCTTCCTTCCACCAGATAAGGCGTAATTGCCGGGCAGTCCTCATCGCTTGTCCCCAGCGCTCCCGGAGCCCCCTCCGGCCATAATAACAACGTTTCCATCTGCATCCCTCAGGCTTTCCTTCTATAGTAGAATAATAAGGGGTTGCTGTTCCCCGACTATTAGTCTATCAAGCCCCTATAATTCATGCAATCCGGAAATGACAATATCTGCCTCACCCAGCACCTCCGGCCTGCCGATGCCGATTACCTGCATCCCTGCGGCTTTGCCGGCGGCGACGCCTGCTTCAGCATCCTCAAACACCACACATTCGCCGGGCTGCAGACCCAATTCCTGAGAGGCTATAAGGAATACCTCCGGGTCCGGCTTGGCTCTGGACACCTTATTGCCGTCCACGACAGCATCGAACAAGCCGGCAATGTTGAGCTTATCGAGAATGAACAGCGCGTTTTTGCTGGCTGAGCCGAGGGCAATGCCAATACCGTTGTCACGCAGCCTGTTCAGGTAAGAGCTGACACCTGGCAGCAGCTCCGATTCACCCAGCCGCGAGATGTACTCTACATATAGGCGGTTCTTCTTGTCCGCCATAGCAAGCTTCTCGGCCTCAGTGAATTCCAGACCGCCTATCTCCAGCAAAATATCCAGCGATCTCATCCGGCTCACGCCTTTAAGGCGTTCATTATCCGCTTCTGTAAAATCAAAACCGAGCTCTGATGCTAATGACCTCCAGGCCAGATAATGATATTTGGCTGTATCCACAATGACTCCATCCAGATCAAATATTGCACCTTTCATTTGCTTCAGCATGCTATAATCCGGCATACATTCATCATCTCCCTGTTGTTACTTTAGGTTGATACACAGTGCTATTCACCAGCAGCTGCATTGTCATTGTCACCCGCAGCAGCCCACGCCGTCCGCAGCGTCAGAGCCGCTCCCGGCTGGCATAGCTGGTCTGTGCTGCCGGGAGCGCACACCATAAGAGTGTCCCTGTTACCTGCCGCAGCGCTAACGGTTATCTCCTCCCGGCTGACTCTCAGCCGGAAACTGCCGCCCTGCAGGCTCAGCGGCAGCTCTACTGCCGTCCATTGCTCTGGCAGCGCCGGCTTCACCCGCAGCGTTTTTCCGTCAAACTGCACGCCGGCAAAGCCAAGCACGGCCGCCATCCAGGCTCCTCCGTTCGCAGCCGGATGCGTTCCGCCGATGTACAAGTCGCCGACATACTGCTTGGATTCTCCGGTCAGGTCTACTGTCGCCGTACGCATAAAGTAAGGGTAGCCCCAGTCGGGTGAACCGATATCTGCCGCTACCAGGGCATAGATACACGGGCTCAGGCTGGAGCCGTGCTCGGTCCGCGGTTCATAGTACTCCCAGTTGGCCTGCTTGATCGCTCTGGAATATGAGCTTTTGAACAAATTCAGCATCAGCACCACATCAGCCTGCTTCAGGATGGTAGTCGTAGCCGCAAGCCCGTTGCCGCCGCCCAAGTATTCATTAGGGTTGAGCACCCGGGTTTTCAGCTCTGCCAGCGGAACATCCTCCAGCCTAAAGTAGCGGTCAAACTGCTCAATGAGCAGGGTGTCCGGATCTGGCTGCGGAACGTAGAAGGACTCCAGCATTTCCCGGAATTCCTTCAGAAAAGGTCCCTCTGCGAATTGTACGGCCAGTCTATGATACTGCGCCGGATTCACGATCTGCAGCAGCTCCGCACATTCCAGCGCCACCTCCAGTGTCCGGCGCACCAGGGCATTGGTATAAGCATTGTTATTGACCCGCTCATGATACTCGTCAGGACCGGTGACGTCGAGAATTTCATAGCGCTGCTTAACCGGACTATAATAGGCATAGGAATAGAAGAATCGGGCACACTCCCAGATCACCTCAGCCCCGCCGTCTGCCAGCAGGCTGTCATCCCCGGTGAACGAAATGTACTGCCAGATGCCGTGGACAACATCCGCGCTGATATGCACCTGCTTATCACGGAAATAGGTGCGCATCGGCCGGCCCGTAAACACATCGTTCACATTAAAAAGCGTACAGGCATCGTCGCCCGTATCCTGGCTCTCCCAGGCGTAAAAAGCGCCCAGATACCCGTATTCAGCCGCCTTCCGCCGCGCACCGTCCAGTGTACGAACCCGGTACATCAGCAGATTTCGGGCTGTGCCAGGGGCGGTATGCAGGAAAAAGGGCAGCATGAACATCTCCGTGTCCCAGAACACTGCGCCCTTGTACACCTGACCGGACAGCCCTCTGGCCGGAATGGATACCTTCTCCGATTCGGTCGGAGCAATGATCAGCAGCTGATAGATGCTGAATCTGAGCGCAAACTGCGCGGCATCATCCCCTTCAATAAGGCAGTCGCTCCGTTCCCAGCGCTCCGCCCAGGCTTCACGGTGGGCTGCAAGCAGTTGTCTATACCCGGCCGCTTCTGCAGCCCGGACAGTACGCACAGCCATTACGTCCGGATTACTGCAGTCCAGCTCCGTATAAACTGCCACGTATTTTAACCATGTATAGACCTCTCCTGCCTTGGCGTCAAAAGCGATGACCCGCTGCGCCCCCACTCCCGCCGTTTCCTGCTTTTCAAAAGCGCACACAGTCATTTCCGATACTGCTACCTGCACACCAAGCTCGCCTGTAACTGCCGTAGACAGAAGCACCCCCTCTGAAATGTGCTCCTGCAGTCCGTATAAGTGCGGGCCGTTAATATCCCACACCTCACTGTCAATGCCTGTCTCCAGCTCAATCCGGCAATCTGACGTGGCAACCAGGCTAAACCTGGCCGCCAGCACATGCAGCTGATCCATACTGACGAAGCGCTCAGCGGTAAAAGCCAGCTCGCCTCCGCTGATGCTGTATACCGTCTCACGCTTGTGTACCGCCGCAGAAATATCCAGCTCCTGCCTGTGCGACAGCGGCTCTGCGTTAAGTACTCCCAGCCGTTCACCGTTGCAGCGGAGTCTGGTAAACAGCGGATTCGGCGCATTTACCGGCTCCCGCCATTTTCCTCCGGCCTGATCGTATACTCCGGCAAGCGTAATTGCAGTGAGCTGCTCCTTCCCGAATTCCTCCAGCGTTCCGCGGCAGCCCATATAGCCGTTTCCGGTCATATATTTATTGCCGTTCGTAACGATATTTTCCCGGCTGAATTCCCGGTCCTCTACCATCCAGCTCATCCGGCCACCAGCCCTTCAGCGAGCGGGAGGGTTACAATGTCCGGACCAACGCTAACCCGCTGGCCGTACACCATCATTTCTGTGCTGCCGCCGGAAACCGTCTGTAGCTGTACCCCCTTCTGCCCAACCTCCATACGGACCAGCACTCCTTCATACTGTACATGGAAACTGTAGGACGCCCAGCGCTCAGGCAGCGTTGGACTGAAGCTGAGCCGCTCCCCGTCTGAACGCATGCCGCCGAAGCCATAGACGATATTCATCCAAGCCGCAGCAATCGAGGTGGTATGCAGTCCCTCACGGGTATTGCGGTTATAATTATCCAGATCCAGCCGGGTGGCGAATTCGAAGAAACGGTATGCCTCATCCCGTTTGCCGAGCTCACTGGCGAGAATCGAGTGAATGGAAGGTGAAAGCGAGGATTCGTGAATACAGCGCGGCTCGTAATAGTCATAATTGGCCAGCTTGGCCTCCCGGGAGAACTCGCTGTTATACAGGAACATGAACATCAGCACATCAGGCTGCTTGATCATGTCATAGCGGTACAGCCGGTCGTAGGACCAGTTCGAATACAGCGGAAACTCCGTTACCGGAATAGAGTGGATATCAATATGCGGCATATCAAAGAACCCGTCATGCTCCTCATAGACCCCGCTGGCCGGGTCAAAAGGAATCTTCATATGCTCTGCTTTATTTGCCCAGTCCGCCAGTTCCTCTTCGCGGAGCGCTGTCAGGGCAGCCAGCTGAGCAAACCGCTCCGGCACAGACTTCCGCATTTCAGCCAGCGTGTCTCCTGTGTACTCGAACAGCTTTTTGGCCATTAGATTGATATAGCAGTTATTGTTCACCATCAGCTGAAACTCATCTGGACCCATCACACCGAAATACCCGTACTCCCCGCTGCGGGCTCCCCACTGTCCGCGGGTGGCATAGAACCGGCTGATCTGAATCAGCATCTCGGCGCCTTTGCTGTAGAGAAACTCCTTATCACCCGTATTTTTCACATAATGCCAGATGCCATAGGAAACAGCCGTCCCGACATGCAGCTGCAGATTGGAGTGCTGCCACAGGTCACAGCTTTCCGTTCCGTCAATGGTCGCAATCGGATAGCAGGCTCCCTCACAATCCATATCCCTGGCCCTCTGCATCGCCTCAGGCAGCGTCTTATAGCGGAATTCCAGCAGGCTGCGGGCCGCCTTCGGATTGTTAAACAGATAAAATGGCAGGCAGTAAGACTCCGTATCCCAGAAAGCCAGCCCCCGGTAAGCTTCTCCTGTCAGGCCCTTAGCTCCGATGTTATAGCCCGGATGGTCGCCATGGTATGTCTGGTACAGCTGGAAGATACAGAAACGGATGCCCTGCTGGTTCTCCGGATCCCCTTCAATGCAAATATCACTGGTTTCCCAGATCTCCTTCCAATAGGCGGCCTGGGCCTCAAACACGTCCTCTGCTTCAAGCTCTGCTGCCTCTGCGGCAAGCTTCATACCTTCTTCCCAGAGCTGCTCTGGACTGAGCGTACTTCCGGTGTCCGCATAATTGACGGCAAGCTTCGTATAATGAATCTTTTCTCCTTCTATTAAAGGCAGCGTGAAGGACAGGCCCGTGAACCTGTCACGCTCTACCGCACACGGATTCAGCTCGGCCGGCGACTGCAGGACAAACCCCGAGAACAGCTTGTTGCCCGTAGTGAGCGTCTCCGCCATAACCGCCGTAACACAATCTGCTGAACCACTCTGCAGGCTTTTCCACATACTTTCGCCCCGCTCCTCATGGACTGCCCCGAAATCAAGCCCTGTACACACCTGCACCTCACCCGTGAAATTAAGCGGCTCAAAAGCCACCTGCTGCAGCCCGAGATGTGACATTGTCATGCTGACCAGCCGGGTGAACGTGATCTTCAGCTCTTTTCCGCTCTCCAGCACCCACACGAATTCACGGCAGTAAGTACCGGTTCGGAAATCCAGCCTGCGGCTGAAACCCTTCACCTTACTGTGAGCCAGATCCAGCTGTTCACCGTCAACCGTTATCCGGGTATAGAGCCAGTCCACTGCATTCACCATATAACGCAGCGAGCGAATGATCCCTTTGTAGTGGTTGCCGATGGCGTGCTCTTCATATAATCCGTTAAAATAGCTGCCCAGCAGCGTATCGCCCGAGTACCCCTCCTCCGGATAGCCGCGCACCCCCATGTATTCATTGCCAAGCGAAAAAATCGACTCCGATACTCTGTTCCGCTCATGATCAAAGCCTTCTTCGATTACCGCCCACGGATCCACCTTTAAATATTTATCCGCTACTTTAGCCATGTCTGATTTCTCCTTCTCCGTTTTTTGATGCACGCCATAAGCGTACCCTTCATCTCTCACAGGGCCAATGTCAGGCTGTAACGGAGTTATGTGCATTTTTACGGAGTTGAATAAAATCCCGATTTCACAATATAATCTATAAGAAATGTCTCCTTTCTGGCAGAAAACGCAAAATAACCGCCTCCCAACAATTGTGCTAATTGGGAAACGGCTGTTATAATAGACGAATATATATGGATTTTTCCCCTGTCACGGTGAAAAACATATCAATTCTCACATATTTGAAGTGAAAATTATCACAATGTTAAAAATTCGACACTTTTTCGCGAAAATTTTTAACCATAAAGAGGAATTACCATGTATAATTAATTTAAAATTTACTGAAAAACTGAGGGAATAAAGGGGATGTCGATTATTATGATAAAGGAACATTACAATGTTATCGAAGCCCACGGAAATACAAACTGTTTCTCCGAACAGAATTTCAACAGACTTCTCGTTACAATGAAGGAACGTATGGTCCCTGAAGGATCACATCTGTTCTGGGAAGGCGACTACTCGGATAAATTGTTTTATATCAAACGTGGACGCGTGAAGCTGACCAAATCTACAGACGAAGGCAAGGAACTCATTCTTTATATGTACCAGGCAGGTGACATGGTTGGCCAGGCCGACCCGTTCTTCAGCACGAAGCACAGCTTCACCGCCGAAGTCATTGAAGAAAGCGAAGTTGGCGTAATTGAGCAGAAGGATCTGGAGATTCTGATCTGCCAGCACTGCGATTTTGCGATTGACTTTATGAAGTGGATGGGCATTCACCACCGTCTCACACAGACGAAATTCCGTGATTTGATGATGTACGGCAAACCGGGCGCACTGTGCTCCACCCTGATCCGTCTTGGCAACACCTACGGCGAGAAGAACGGCGACAACATTCTGATCAACAAAAAAATTACGCATACGGATCTGTCCAACATGATCGGCGCTACACGTGAGAGCGTCAACCGTATGTTGAGCGATCTGCGTAAAAAAGATGCAGTTGAATATGAGAATGGCATGATCGTCATCAAGGATCTTGGTATGCTGCAGGAGATCTGCCACTGCGAAATGTGTCCGAACGAAATTTGCCGGATTTAATTCCCTAGTAATAATACCCTCTATTCTCCTCATTGAAACATATCTGGCCCAAATATTATTTAATAAAAAATAGAGTGGTCAAAGGCGCCGTGCAGGCGTCTTTTTTTCTGTCATCAACAGCCTCTGATCCAGCCTCAGCAGACAAAAAAACTGCCCCAAAGGCTTATGCCTTTAGGACAGTTTATCAGGACTTCCTTAACGTTTGCTGAACTTGTTGCGGACAGGAGAGATCAGCCAGTACGCTGCGCCGACGAACAAGCCGCCGCCGATGATATTGCCGAGCGTAACCGGAATCATGTTGTGCAGCCAGCCGGCTACCGTAACGGTCTCAGGGTGGTTAGGCAGCAGAACAGCTACGCTGAGCAGGGTCATGTTCGCGACGCTGTGCTCATAGCCGCTGGCGATGAAGGCGAACAGACACCACCAGATGAGCACCAGCTTGGCAGCTTCGCTTTTGGCACGCGAGGACATCCAGATGGCCAGACAGACAAGCCAGTTACAGAGAATGCCGCGGAAGAACAGCTCCGAGAACGGCAGCGTCATTTTTTTGGCTGCGGCGGCGAAGATCAAATGCTCCGCGGGAGCTGCCTTGAATAATCCGGTGCCCTGGATCAGCAGGGCCAGGATAACAGCGCCGCCGACGTTGCCGATAAAAACGATCACCCAGTTTTTGACCGTGTCCCATACTGATGTTCTTCGGCAAGGGTACTGACGGTAAAAAACATATTGTTCCCGGTGAACAGCTCCGAGCCGGCAAAAATGACCAGCGTCAGGGCGATCCCGAAGGAGGCACCCATAACCAGCGGCTGGAACGGCGATTTAATCGCCGCCAGCGGTGCTCCCAGCGAGAAGATTAGAATAATTCCGATTCCGACATAAGCCCCTGCGAGCAGCGCCGCCAAAAAGTACCGCGGCAAATTTTCATTCATTTTATCCCGTTTGCTGACTGCTGCCTCTACGATGTTCTCGACGCTCTGCGTAAACATCTCTCCACCCCGCCATTTCTTATCTTAATTTAGCTTTGAATCAATGTACCCTGCAGGGTAACTTTAACACTGTCCCCGTCTACAGTAACCGGGAATGTGGCGACTCTTCCGTTGTCGGGAGCCTGAACCTCTCCGCTGCGCAGATCAATTTTCCAGTCATACAGCGGATCATACAGATAATGCCCGGACACGATTCCTTCCGCGAGCGGGCCGCCCTTCGGATGAGGATTCTTGTTCTCTACCGCGAAAATCTGGCCATCCGAGGTTTTGAACACAGCCAGCTCCACCGGACCGCAGCCGATTACACGGCCGATCTGCGGCAGGAAATGCTGAACCGTCCCTATCGTATACTCATGGTTTGTGTTTTCCATCGTTCTCTCTCCTCCTGAGCTTAATATTTTTAGTGCTGGACTTTTTCGAACAGGGCGCTGCGTGTGTCTTCTTCCTTCAGCATTTTTTTCCATGGATCAGATACCTGGGCCAGGGCAAAATCAATCCGTGCCGCCAGCTCCTTGCGGTTCTCCTCATTGTTCAGGATTACGCTCTGGATCTTCTCAAGACCCATGCGTTCTACCCATTCCGAGGTTCTTTCCAGATAATTGCCGGTTTCACGGTAGAACTGCATTACGGCAGAGCACACTTCAACCAGCTCTTCATCGGTCTTCACTTTGCAGAAGGAATCTGCGATCCGCGGCTTGATACCGCCGTTACCGCCGATGAATACTTCCCAGCCGCCGTCATTGCCGACGATACCGATGTCCTTGGTGCACGATTCCGCACAGTTGCGCGGGCAGCCGTTAACCGCCATTTTGAACTTGGCAGGGAAATCAAGGCGTTCGTATTTACGCTCGAGCATAGCCCCTACACCCATGGAGTCCTGTGTACCAAAACGGCAGAATTGGTTGCCGACACAGGTTTTGACGGTGCGCAGCGATTTGGCGTAGGCATAACCGGAAGGCATATCCAGCTCTTCCCACACTTTTGGCACATCTTCTTTTTTGACGCCGATCAGGTCCAGACGCTGTCCGCCGGTTACCTTGACTACCTTCACATCATATTTCAGGGATACATCGGCAATCCGCTTCAGATCTTCAGGTGTAGTCACACCGCCGTACATACGCGGAACAACTGTAAAGGTACCGTCCTTCTGAATATTAGCGCTCATCCGTTCATTGACAAAGCGCGATTCCTTCTCGTCCTCATGCGTATCCGGATAGATCATGCCCAGGTAATAGTTGACGGCCGGACGACACTTGGAGCAGCCTTCAGGCTGTTTCCACTCCAGCACGTTCATAACTTCCTTGGTGGTCTTGAGTCCTTTTGCTGTAATCTCGGCAACAATTTCATCACGGCTGAGCGATGTGCAGCCGCAGATACCGGTCTTGGCGCTTTCTTTGAAGCTGTCACCCAGCACAAACTGAAGAATTTGTTCAACAACCGGCTTACAGCCGCCGCAGGAACGTGTAGCTCCGGTGCAGGCTTTGATTTCATCAACAGTAGTAAAACCGTTCTCTGTTACCGCATCGACAATCGCTTTTTTGGTAACCCCGTTACAGCCGCAGACGATTTCTTCATCTGCCATTGCTTCAACGGACATGCCTTTTTTGGCACTGCCACCGCCGCCGCAGCAGCCGGTTCCCATTACTTCACTGTATATCTCATCGGTCATCTCTGTGCCTTGTTTCACAAGCTTCTGCAGGTTTGCAGATTCGGTAACATCACCGAACAGTACAGCACCGACAATTACGTTATTTTTGAGCAGGATCTTCTTATAGGTTCTCTTCCATTCATCTTTAGCGGAGATCACAGTATGCTCCGGTGTATCCGTAAACTCGCCTGCCGAAAAGACATCCACGCCGGAAATTTTCAGCTTGGTCGATACAACCGACCCTTCATAAGGCTGGGTAGCGGCTCCGCACAGATGCTTCGCAAGCACCATGCCCTGCTCGAACAGCGGCGCTACCAGACCGTAACAGGTTCCGCGGTGTTCTGTACATTCACCGACAGAGTAGACATTCTCCATGGAAGTCTGCAGATAATCATTGACAACAATCCCGCGGTTCACGGTAATGCCGCTGTCTTTGGCCAGCTGGGTGTTTGGTTTGATACCGACAGCCATGACCACAAAATCCGCCTGCAGCTCCGAACCGTCGCTGAATCTCAGTCCGTTAACACGTTCATCCCCGGTCAGCTCAACCGTCTGCTTGCCCATGGCGAATTTTACGCCTTGACGGGTAAGCTCTGCCTGCAGCATGGACGATGCTGTATGGTCCAGCTGACGTTCCATCAGATCCTCCAGCAGATGCACTACTGTGACATCCATGCCGAGATTAACCAGGCCTTTGGCTGCTTCAAGTCCGAGCAGACCGCCGCCGATTACTGCTGCTGTACGGTACTGCTTGGCAGCTGCCAGCATCGCATCGCAGTCAGCAATGTCGCGGAAGCCGACAACACCTTCTTTGGTGCTGCCCGGAACAGGCAGAATGAAGGAGTTGGAGCCTGTTGCAATAATAACTTTGTCGTAAGGAACAGCCAGTCCGTTCTCTGCGATGACCTGGCGGGATTCCTCATCAATCTTTACAACCGTAGTTCCTGTATGCAGCGTAATGTTGTTGTCTGCGTACCACTGGCGGTCATTTAGAATAATATCTTCGATGCTTTTGCTGCCTTCAAGTACATAGGAAAGCATAATCCGGTTGTAATTGGGATGAGGCTCGCTTCCGAAGATCGTAATATCATAAGCGCCGCCCAGCTTCAAAATCTGTTCAATTGTGCCTACGCCTGCCATACCGTTGCCTATTAATACTAACTTTTCTCTCTCCACTCTCACTGTTAGAACCTCCCCAAAACTCTTAAAATTCTTAGAATTTTATCTCGTACCTGAATTATACATTTTAAATTTGAACGGCATTTGTGATTACAATCACAATAAATGTGAATGTTTTCACAATATTACATGTCATGTTAGCTTACATTTGGTTTGTTAACTGCCTGAAGTTTGCACAAAAAAAACAGCCAATTCTCCCTTCAGCCTCTGCCGGCTGCTTAGAAAATCAGGCTGTACAAATTCTTCCTGCCGATGAAGAATAATTACCGCAGAACCAGGGAGATCTCCAGCTCATCCTGGATTCGCAGCTTCATATCAATGCCGCTGTCGAGCAGCGTCTTATCGTTCAGCTTCAGCTTCCATTCTTCATTTGACAGCGGCTTGTATTCCTTGACAGCGAGCAGAGTCCTGTTATTCTCGGCCAGATGGACCAGCCCGCTGCTCTTCAGCAGCCCCCTCACCGTCAGATTCTCTGTATAAGGCATTACATAGGATTGGGTCAGCTCGGGCTGGCCGATCCCGCCGTTGACAGTCAGAATGACCGGCTGAAACGGAGCTTCCTGTGCAGCTGCGGCCGTTATAAGGATAGTATCTTCCCTCTTGACCACCGTGCCCGGATCAGCCACCGCCTTGCCGCTTAATTGAATCTCCCAGGCCATATCCGGACTGAGCGATACATGGTTTACAGTCAAAAGAGATTTGCCGTCTCCGGCAAAGGTGACAAGGCCGCTGGCTTCAAGCAGCTCCTTAACGGTGATCTCCGGCTTATAGGCATCACTGATTTGCCGGCCAGAGCTGCCGGTCAGGTCCGTGTCCCCCACTTTTACGGAAAACACAGGCTGAACAGCACTGGCAGCAGCATTATTTACTTCCAGATTCCCGTTAAGAGCATTACAGCCCCCGGCAATCATAATAACCATGAGTCCCAGACACAAACGATACAGCAACTTCACTTGCACTTCTCCGGCACCGCCTTTTGTAGCCTGAACACAGCTTCCAGCATTTTCTCAGGCATGTAGTCGATATGTATTACTCCTACTTAAGGATAACGCAAATAGACAGGCTTCTCAATCATAGCGCTGTCATTTTGCGGAACATTTACTGCTGGAGCAGAAAAAGCCCCCGAAGGGGCCATTGACATCACACTACTCTGCTTATTGATAACGCAGGAACAGGTTGTTGTTCTCCAGATGTACATGCTCGAAGGTCATGCCTTCCAGCTCCTCTAGCCGGGCATAAGTCAGACGGTAGGTTGTGCAGGCATGCGGCGGCGGAGTGAAGTCATTGGTAACTGCACGCAGCTCACGCAGAATTTCGCCGGCTCCTTCATGCTCCTGCTCCAGATTATGCAGCAGCTCGTGCAGCTCAGCCAATCCGGCTTCGCTCGGATTCTCGCTGTAAGCCAGCATTTTAGGGAACTCAACTTCCTCTTCCTGTGCGGTATGCTTCAGCAGATCTTCACGCAGCAGGTTGAACAGGCGGTGTACTTCGGCCAGGTGCGGGGAATCCTCACCGTGCACACGGAACACCTTGGTAACATTCTGGCTGATCTGCGGAAGCTCTTCACGCAGGTAGCGGTGATGCTTGTTCACAATATGCTCTACCAGCTCACGGGAAGATGCCTGATTCCATCTGGTATCTTCCTCCAGTACAGGATGCTCTTCTACCAGCTTGTGAAGATCACCGAGCAGCTGGTCTGCGTTCAGACCTTTCTCTTCGGCTGCTTCAGCCAGCGGCTTTGCACCGCCGCAGCAGAAATCGATCCGCTGTCCTTTGAAGTAATCTGCCGCTTTCGGAAATTTCAGTACGATATCTCTTACGAAATCTTCACCGCTGAAGCTAAGCTGTTCTGTTGTCTGGTTTATTTGATTGGCCGTCATAGTAGGCCCTCCCTCATCGTTATTGGTCTAAGTTCTTTCTTACCTCTACACAATAACGCCCGCAAGGGCACGGCCTAGTGATTAAACGCACTGAATATATAAAATTTTATTGAACGCTCACTCGATACGCTTAATTTTCCACTGTCCGCTGCTTGTTACCATTGTAAATTTCAGAGACCGTGAATAATCCCCGCTGTTCTGGGTTACCTTTATTATTTTCACCCCGTTCTTGTGAGAGAGTGTGGTGTACGTCAGATCCAGTTCCCCGTATTCCAGCAATCCAATCTCCATAACCTTACTCACTTTAAATTTCAAGATTTCCGGATCAGCTGCCATCCGCCTCATTTCCATAGAATAAGCCTCCGGCCAGAGGCTGTCCTCAATGTAGTTTCTGATTACCGACTCAGCGCTATCCGGATAAGTAAATTGTCCGTGCCCGTTGTGATATAACACTTTATATTTATCGGATGCTGATCCATCATACGGATGATAGATGAACAGCTGATGGCCCTGCAAATCCTCGTACCTGTATTCAGATACACTGTCCATAATTCCGTTTGCATCTATATCCGCCAGATAACGTCTCCCTTGTCCGGTGGCATTTGGAAAATTACTTTCAAGAAGAACAGGCCCATTATTTGTCCATTGATACAGATTGAAGCCCGTTCCGCCTAAAATCCCCTCCATATAAATGGCAATATGTTTTTTACCGCTCTGATCCAGCTTTAGAATCTCCACATGATCCAGCCCGTGAACTACGACTACGGCATCCTCCAGCTTCCCCAGATTTTCAAACCGCTTACCGCTCTGACGGACAACATGAAGCTCTACTTTATCTGCCGCATCCTCCGGCTCTAATTGGGTGTACACTACATATTCGGTCTTTAAGTCGTTATCTATATCTCCCGATGCCTGCACATTTAATTCAGCAAGATTGGTAATCCCGGACAGATATTTGTCGAAGCTCTGGTCAAAAAAATGCGCATTACCGTTTACAGTCACTGTTCCTATGACTTTCTTTTTAGGATCCGATAGCACCTTGATTGTAGCCGCCTGCCTGCTGTCAATCAATTCATAGCTCCAGTAACTGTTAGCACGGGCTACTGCTGACACCAACTCCTTTACCTCCCGCTCACTGCTTTCCTGAATTTTGAACGGAAGCTCCACATAAAATTTGGGATAGGTGCCCTTCTGGTATAACTCCACTTGTTTCAGGGTTACTCCAGCCGCCTGAAAAGCTTCTTTTACCGGATGCTTCCAGGTCCCTATATTTACAATTTTCTGCGGGCTTGCAGCATGGACTGTAACAGGCCCTACTGCAGCTGTGATCACAAGAATGCTTAGTATAAGCACGATCCATCTTCTCATAATGACCTCCGGAACATCGGATTTAATTACATATTTCATCCATTTTAACCAATGAACCACAGCCTTGCTGCGATAAAAATCGCCTAATTAACATAAAAAAAACACCTCTGGGCTAGAGGTGCTTTAATAGTGTCAGCATCAATGATTAGCGGACAGTAGCCTGCATATAAGTACGTTTACCCTGGGCGTCTTTCAGATAGGGGCCCAGCCCGGCAAACCTGGAGTGATCCACATACACGCCGGTCATCCATCTGCCTTCGGTCAGCCCGCCGTTCCACTGAAGAACCAGATCAGGGGCGGATATCCATTCCTGGTACACCTGTATATGATCTTCCTTATATTCTTTAAAAGGCTTACCATCCCCGCTCAGCCGGAACGGGCTGACATAAGTCGGCACAAAATAATGCCCTATAGTATCCAGATCATCCCCGTCCAGAAATGCCTCACTGCCCAGATAGTGCTGGAACAGCAGCGTATTCTCATACAGCGACCAAATTACAGCCTGCAATACCATGCTCTGTCTTATACCGTTATGAAAGGTGAACAGCCGCTGGCTTCCTGAAGCGGCCCGCTTTGCGGCATCAGCAGGCTCCAGGCAGTGCCGCTCACAGCCGATGCATTTCCAGCCGGACGGACTCTGAATCCATTTCTGAAACACACTTCCGCTGTCATTATCTCCTTTATACAAAGAGGAAATAATTTCATAGGGCACGCCGATCCACGAGTCCCACAAGGAGCCGGGAAGATAGCCGTGCAGCATGAACAACGCCTTATCATAAATAAGCTGGACTTTGATCGAAGCAGTCTCCAGTTCGGCAACATCCTCTTTTCCATAGGTTATTTCCCGGGAAAACAAGGTGGTTTTCATCTTCCTCGCCTCCTAAATGTTGTGCAGAACGGACTTTACACTTTGGTTACGCTTTCACTCGGATTCTCTGCGACATCATAATCAGCGGCTAGACAGGCTGGCCACGCCAGTTTTTCCTATTATATTACATTTCCGCGTCAGTTGTGCAAGTTTTATTTATTAAAAATTTATATACACCTGATTAACAGATGAAAAAGCCCCTCTTTCCATTAGCGGAAAAAGGGGCTATCAACAGGACTGCAGTAGCGGGACTATTCGACCCAGCTCTCGGCCCAGGACTGGATCTGCTGCATGACCGGCTCAAGCGCGCGGCCCTTTGTTGTTAATTCATACTCGATGCGTACCGGAGTTTCAGGATACACATGTCTTACCAGAATGCCTTCGCATTCCAGATCCTTCATTCGTTCCGACAGCATTTTATCGCTCATTGACGGGATCAGGCCGGAAATATCCTTGAAGCGTTTCGGGCCGCTCATCAATGTCTGGATAATAAGTCCATTCCAGCGTTTGCCTAAGAAAGAGAAGGCCGTTTCGAATCTTGGGCACATCGTCAGCTGATGCTCTTCCATTGTTCTCACCTCTCGTTGTGAAGCTAACTATTAGTTAGTATATATAATTTTAACATATTTATAGCATAATGAACATCGTTTTCCTAAAAAAAGTTCATAGCCTACCTTATTATATCCGCAGTGTCAATCCCCTGTGCCTGCACGCGGCTTGCGACGGGTGATGGCCTCCGTTACTACATAAGCCAGATCATCATTGCCGTACAGTGACAGCACCCCGAGAACCGTATCATCGGATATGTCCCCGGCTTCCTCTTCCGGTACAGTCAGGGCAAGCGCCCGGCTAAGGGCGGCATTTCCTTCCTGCTGCGGATAGGCCTGCAAATACAGGGCATGCGGGTCCAGCTTGTTGTTTACACACCACTGGGCAAACACAAGAATCATCATTTCTTCATCCCGCTTGTAGCTCTCGATGATTTGCTCCTCCATTGATTTGCGGTAATCGTCCACGTTCCTGCTCCTCTCTGTTTATCCGGCAGTCAGCTCTGACGCCAGCCTGTGACCAGGCAATACGGCGGAAGCAGAGATGCTGCACTGCTCAGGTGTATCAATTGTACTTAAAAAATGCTTGACCGCTCCGCTGAAGCCTCTGCGCTCCAGAACGGTATCCCAGCTGCCGAAGCTTTGGTTGCGCGGCATAGATCCCTTTTCATATAATACCGCCCGCTCCATATCCGTTACCTCTACTGATCTCCCGCTTCCGTGCAGCTCCAGCTTCTCTATATCAGCTCCGGCATCTCTTACCATGCTGTATATTCCGGTAACTCCCCGGTTCCAGCCAAGAATGCCGGAAGACTGCAGCAGCCGTCCCTCACTGTCGGAGTTAAGGCTGCTTCTCAGCAGCTCATAGTCATTGCCGCACAGCCACAGCAGCAGATCTAGCATATGGATCAGATCATCATGGACCGTCTCATGGCTGCTGCCGTTCTGCAGGCTCGTGCGGTGCTTGACCGCATGACACTGGCTGATTCCGCCTGCCTTCTCGAGCCAGGCCTTGGCTGCCGTATACATCGGTGCAAACCGGCGGTTGAAGCCGACAGCCAGCAGCACTCCACGCTCCTCAGCCAGCTCGGCCATCCGCTGCGATTCCTCCAGGTCATAAGACAACGGCTTATCCACATACACCGGTAATCCGTGCTCCAGACATTTGGTAACATACTCATAATGGGTTGTAGTGGGACTGTGCACAAAGACTGCATCCAGGTCCCAGGAGAGCAGCTCATCCAGATCCGTTGTACCCTTGGGTAACCGGTAGGAACGGACCGCTCCCTGAACAGTAGCCGGCGAATGGCTGAGCACGCCGACCACCTCCGCCTGATCGTGGCGGGTCAGCAGCGGCAGATATACTTTGCGGGCGATATCGCCGATCCCGATCATCGCGACTCTTTTACGTACGGGAGTATTCATAGTACATCTTCCTTTACATGTCGTATAGATGTATTATACCGTGACATGCCGCTGCGACAATGATCTTTGCTTCATTAATTGGTTTTTTTTCAGTATGATGAGAGGAACAGCTTGTGAAGGGGCATAGTAGAAATGCGAAAAGGATTGACGGTTCTCCTGTATGTTTCGGTTATAATTCTCGCGTTTATCTACAGATATGATCTGCTGGACTGGCTGCGTGAGGATCATAGTCCTGTCCTGTCTTTGTTTGCCGCTGTGCTTCTGGCCCTGTTTCCTGTCCTTCCCTACAAACTGGTCATCGGCTTGTTCGGTTATGTGTACGGAGGCTTTTGGGCGGCAGTAATCTGCTGGAGCGCAACAACGATTGCCGCAGCAGCCATGTACGGTATCGTAAAATATCTGTTTCAGCAGCGCGCCTTCACTTATCTGGCTTCAGTGCCCGCACTCCATAAATTCACCTCTGCTGTTCAGCGCCGCCCGTTTGCTTCCATTGTGCTGGCCAGACTGCTTCCGGTAGTTCCGCAGACAGCAGTGAACATATATGCCGGAGCCGCAGGGCTGCCCTTCTGGAGCTATCTGGCAGCATCCGGAATCGGCAAGCTTCCGGGCATTGCCTTATATGCGTTTCTCGGAGGCGGGCTGTCGGGTCACCCAGGGAGTGTGATTGCAGCATTGGCCCTGTATGGGACAGTACTGGCAGTGGCCGGATGGTCTCTGCGCATGCGGCCGCTGAATCAGCCCAAAAAACGTTGATCCGGCTGGCCGGGGCGTTGGCAGACTGTGCTTATTTGTTTTATAATATAATTAAATTTTGATCAATTAAATGGCATTCCATAATATGGAGGGATATTCATGAGTGAAATTCAATCTGAACATATAGGCTCGAAGACAGAAAAAGCTACCTTTGCAGGCGGCTGCTTCTGGTGTATGGTATCCCCGTTTGAAGACTTGCCGGGCATAGCCGGAATTATCTCCGGGTATACAGGCGGCCATACCGTTAATCCGACCTATCAGGAGGTCTGCTCGGAAACGACCGGGCATGTAGAAGCAGTGCAAATTACATTTAACCCTGACATTTTCCCATACAGCAAGCTGCTTGAGCTGTTCTGGCAGCAGATTGATCCGACAGATGCCGGCGGCCAGTTCCATGACCGCGGGACCTCTTACGGCACAGCCATCTTCTATCATTCCGAAGAGCAGCGCCTGGAAGCTGAAGCCTCCAAAGCGGCGCTGGCAGACAGCGGACGCTTCTCGGCACCGATTGTAACACCCATACTTCCTGCCAAGCCTTTTTATCCGGCAGAGGAATACCATCAGGATTACCACCGCAAAAATCCCGCCCATTACAAGCGTTACCGCAAGGGCTCCGGCCGGGAAGCCTTCATAGAGGACCACTGGAAGCATAAAGAGGACAAACAGAGCCTCAAGGAGCGCCTGACTCCGCTGCAGTATGAGGTTACACAGAATAATGCGACCGAATCGCCGTTCCGCAATGAGTTCTGGGATCATCACGGCGACGGTCTGTATGTGGATATCGTCTCCGGGGAGCCGCTGTTCAGCTCCAGGGACAAATACGATTCCGGCTGCGGCTGGCCCAGCTTCACCCGTCCGGTCCGCGATTATGCGGTTAAGGAAAAAACAGACCTCAGCCATCTGATGATCCGCACCGAGGTCCGCAGCAAGATTGCCGATTCACATCTCGGCCATGTCTTCACCGACGGCCCGGCGAGAATGGCCTGCGCTACTGCATCAACTCGGCTGCCCTGCGCTTCGTGCCCAAGGAGGATCTCGAAAAGGAAGGCTACGGCGAGTACCGGATTCTTTTCGAATATGCATAAGCAACTGCATCCGTTCAGTTCCTGACAACTGCAGAACAGACACAATAAGCCTCCAGCCCGTCTTTTGACGGGTTGGAGGCTTTATTTTGCATAACAATCTGGACGTTTACAGAAACAGGCTCATCCCCGGTGCATCGGCCGCTCTCGGCACAAAACCAAACCGTTCATAAAAGGCTGCTTTTCCGCTTGCAGCAGACAGTTGAATCCAGCGGATTCCCTTTGCTCTGCAATGTCCGATCAAGTGTTCCATTACCATTGTACCGATCCCGAGACCTTGATAATCCGGCCTTACGATTACATCGCATATCACACACTGGATTACACCGTCGGAAACAATTCTGCCGGATGCTGCAAGCCTTCCGTCCCTGATAACACTTAATGTGTACCAGCTGTTTATTAAGGAATCCTGAAGCAGCGTTGAGGTCCAGCGTCCTTCGGGGTCCCAGCCGGTTGATTGATAAAGCTCATAATACTCATGTTTATCAGGAAGACTATTAAGAAACATCAATTCCAATATCGCCTCCCCCGTCCTATTTATTCGAATGCTCATCCTCTTCTTTGAGCGGATCGGCTTCCTCAGACAAGCTTCCGGTGCTGTGCCCCGGCAATTCGCGCTGTGTTGTCCTGCCGGCACGTATACGCTCCAGCTTAGTCACCTGCCCCCGGCCGAGCTTCTTCCGGATAAAGAGCACAGCAGCAACAATGACCGCCAATACGACCAGTACAGGTAATGCTGCCGCCAGGAAGACAAACAGCCCCTGGAACATAACCGATAAGGCATGCAGACTTTTCGACAGCGCATCAGAGGCCCGTATCAGCAGCGGCTCCTGCTCTTTTTTCTGAATATCAACGATGCCCGAGCCGCTCTGATATAGCCGCAGCTCTACTGTAGAAAAGGATACATTCTGGTCGATATAACGCATTCTGCCTTTGATCTGCTCAATGGACTCCTGGATCGCCCCAAGCTCATTGGCAAAGGCTACAAGATCCGAGGATTTGGTCGCTTTTGACATAAAATTGATGTACTGGGTCTCCATCAGCTGCTTCGCCTTAAGGCGTGATTCGAGATCCACATATTCCTCCGACACATCCTGGCCCTCGATGCTCCGCTGAATCCCCTTGTTCTTTATCTCCTCAAGCTTGTCAAGAAACGGGGAGAAGCCCGCAGCCGGCACCTTCATCACAAAGTTTCCGCCCTTTTCGTAGTCGGACATATTCTCAGTGAAGCCGATGATATATCCGCCTGCCAGCGTAACCAGGTTACGCACTTCGGACTGGGCCATCCCGTAATCCTCTACTTCCATGGTTAGATTCGCTTTATAAATCAGCTTCTTGTTCAGCCCGGCTGCTACGTCAATACCGCTGAACCCGGATGTCCCCGCTGAGCTGCCGGATGCCTGCTGTCCTGAATTCCCGCCCTTACCGGCCGGGTTATTGCCGCCTGAGTCAGCTTCCCCACCGCCCCTGGCAGCAGTCTGATTCAGGTCCGAATTTGCTGAGCTGTCGTACTTCATCGTTTCTTCTGCTACAGGCGCAGCTTCCGTTGAAGCTTCACTGGCTGTTCCCATATTCGCCGCTGCATTGTCACTTGCCGAATTGTTATCACCTGAACCGCAGCCCGCCAGTATCACTGCCAAAACCAATAAACCTGTCAAGTAATGCAGACCCCATTTGCGCATACTCATTCCTCCAAAAGTGTAGTGGATTTCCCGCTTCTTTTGTGCAATGCAACCAGCCGTTCATCTTCTGTCTTTTTTCAGATGATCCGCCTATCCATTTGACGTTCCAAATGCTGGAAGGTTGCAGTGAAAATAGTAAAATCGCATCCTTTTCTGGCTTGGATTCCATAATTAACAATTCAGACATATAGATTTGTGTTCTATATAAAAAACGGACCATCCGACTGCCGGACGATCCGTTTGCGCAAATTCACTTTTTTTGCTACAATTATTATGCCTATCGACTCTGAAAAGACAAGATACACCAAATACCCTGTATTCATTAGAATAAGGGTAAGGTCTGTTCGGACAAGCTCCACCTTGCTGAACAGGGCGCTATTCGCACTAACAATATTGATAATCTACTATAAGGGGAGGTGACCCTCATGGCAAAAGACGTTCTGTGTGCCGTAAACTCTTGCACCTACTGGGCTGAAGAGAACAAATGTAACGCTGAAACCATCTTCGTTGCTTATCACAGCTCCAAGGAACCTAAGCATTCTGAAGAAACTGACTGCAAAACATTCGAAAGCAAATAAGCAATACTCTCAGAAGGGACCCTCCACGGTTCCTTCTTTTCTGTTTCTCATTTTATCAAGAATGATAATTATTATCAAGTGTTTTTTCATGAAAAAAATCTTTACCTTTGCGAAAGACTCCGGTAATTCGGTCTGATTGCAAACCCTCCTGAAACACCGTACAATGGGTTTACGCTTTCACGAATAAACCAATCCGGAGGGTGAACGATGATCAAGCAAATTGGCCAGGTTATGCTATATGTAAATGATCAGGATCAGGCTTTGCGCTTTTGGACAGAAAAGCTCGGGTTTATCAAGGTTTCGGAAGCGGACAACGGACAAGGCCTGCGCTGGATTGAAATATCGCCAGCCGAAGGCGCTCAGACCTCCTTCGTGCTTCACAACAAGCAGCTCATCGCCCAAATGCAGCCGGAGCTTAACCTGGGTACGCCATCCATTCTGCTGTTCACCGATGATATTGACTCGCTGTATGCAGAATTCCAGGCAAAGCGCATCACTGTCGGAGAGATGGTTGATATGCCGGAAGGCCGGGTGTTTAACTTCGCCGACGATGAGAACAACTATTTTGCGATTGTGCAAAAATAACAGTCTGACAACGGCCATTACGCCACCACAGCTATTGTGGTGGCGTTTATTATGGACGCTTATGCCTTCCGCGACCGCCGTCCTTCTAAACTCCGACTGCCTTCCTCACCTGCTCTGCTGCCTCAACCATATTGCGCAGCGCCGCAGCAGTCTCTTCCCAGCCTCTGGTTTTCAGGCCGCAGTCCGGATTGATCCAGAACTGTCCGGCGTCAAGGACGCGAAGGGCACGTTCGATACTGGCGGTCATCTCCCGCGTATTCGGTACCCGCGGACTGTGGATATCGTATACGCCAAGCCCGATACCCTTATCATATTCCTGCTCCTCAAAGCTGACAATCAGCTCGCCGTGGCTGCGTGAGGTTTCTATAGAGATGACATCCGCATCCATTGCCGAGATAGAATCAATCATATCGTTAAATTCGCTGTAGCACATATGTGTATGGATTTGCGTTGTATCCTTGACCGGATTCGTGGCAATCCTGAAAGCCCGCACTGCCCAGTTCAAATAATGCTCATGATCCTCCGCCTTCAGCGGCAGCCCTTCACGGATAGCCGGCTCGTCAACCTGGATCATCTCAATTCCCGCAGCTTCCAGCGCTTCTACCTCCTGGCGCAGCGCGAGCGCGATCTGATTCGCCACCGCTTCACGGCTCAGATCATCCCGGACGAATGACCAGTTCAGAATCGTCACCGGTCCGGTCAGCATTCCTTTGACCGGCAGCTTGGTCAGCGACTGGGCATAGACACTTTCCTTGACGGTCATCGGCTCTACAAATGCGACGTCAGCATAGATAACCGGCGGCTTCACACAGCGGGAGCCGTAGGACTGCACCCAGCCGCCTTTGGTGAACAGATAACCGGCCAGCTTCTCGCCGAAAAATTCCACCATATCCGTCCGTTCAAACTCCCCGTGTACCAGCACATCCAGGCCAAGCTCCTCCTGAAAAGCAATGGCATCCTCGATCTGCTTGCGCACGAATGCGTCATAGCGCTCCTGGCTCCAGACGCCCTTGCGCCACTTGAGGCGGGCCTGCCGGACCTCGGCTGTCTGCGGAAAGCTGCCGATCGTCGTTGTCGGCAGCAGCGGCAGCTGCCATTTGTCGCGCTGGACCTTCTGCCGCTCGGCAAACGGGAGGCTGCGGCTGTCCGGAAGCTGCTGCAGGCTGCGAACCTGCTCAGCCACATCTCCGCGGCTGCGCTCCGGCAGTGCGCGGAACAGGGACAAGGCCTCGCGGTTCTCAGCCAGCTCGGCGGCATAGCTGTCCTGCCCGTCCGCTGCCGCTGCAGCGATCAGGCTCAGCTCCGCCAGCTTCTCGTCCGCGAAGGCGATGGCGTTCCTGACCGTGCTCTTCAGCCGGTCCTCGCCCTGCACTGATACCGGCACGTGCAGCAGGCTGCAGGACGGCTGCAGAATGAGCCGCCCGTCCGGCACGAAGGCCCGCAGCTCACGGATCAGCTCCAGCTTGGCAGCAGCATCGCTGCGCCAGATGTTGCGCCCGTCAATGATGCCGGCGCCGAGCCACTTGTCTTCCGGCCAGCCCAGCCGCCGGATGGATTCGAGGTTCGCTCCGTCATCATGGACAAAATCCAGGCCAAGCCCGGCCACCGGAAGGTTCAGCAGCGCTTCCAGCGGCTCCGCAGCCTCAAAGTAAGTCTGCAGCAGCAGCTTGAGTCCAGGCACCTCGGAGGAAATGGTCTCGTAGATACGCTCCAGAAGCCTGATATCTTCTGCAGCTAGCCCGGTGACAACCGCTGGCTCGTCAATCTGCACCCAGGCTACGCCCTCCTGCTGCAGCTCCTGCAGCAGCTGGATGTATACCGGCAGGAAGCGATCAGCTACTGCTGCAATATCTGCAGCCCGGAAGCCCTTGGACAGCTTCAGGAACGTGTAAAGGCCGAGTACAACCGGCTTGCCATCGATTCCAGCCTGCTCTTTGGCGAACCGGTAAGCGGCAAGCGGCTTATTGGCTGTCAGCACCGGAGTCTGCTCACCGATCTCCGGCACAATATAGTGGTAATTCGTATTGAACCATTTGGTCATTTCGCAGGCTGTAGCTCCGGCGCTGCCGCGGGCCATTGCGAAATACAGCTCCAGGGAAATTTCTCCGCCATCATAACCGTAACGCGGCGGGATGATGCCGAACATGGCAGCCGTGTCCAGCACATGATCATAGAAGGTGAAATCGCCAACCGGAATCAGGTCAATTCCTGCCTGCTGCTGTGTTCTCAGATGCTGAAGCTGCAGTCCGGCCATGCCGGCCCTCAGCTGGTCCTCGCTGATTTTACCGCTCCAGAAATCTTCGAGCAGCTTCTTCCATTCCCGGTTTTTGCCGATTCTCGGGTAACCGAGGCTACTTGTTGTTATAGTGCTGGGCATAATGACTCACTCCTAGTTCACAGAATTGTATTATCGCGTTGTTATACGATGCCGGGGATTAATAACGCAAGCGTTGCCCGTCTCTCCTGGTCTTCGCCGCTGCCGGGCACCTGATCTGCTGCAATCATACTAACCGCAGGGATAGTCCGCAATAGCTTTGCCGTTTCCCGGCTATACGCATTCTCTATAGCTGACACCGCAACAGCCTTCCAGAAAAGCTCCATCCTCTTTTTTGCATCTTCCGCTTTTCACCTTTTCCGCAGAGAGATACTGGAAAACTGCCGGAAAACCGCATAAAAACGGCGGCCCCTTCCCTTCCCGGGAGGAACCGCCGTTTGCGGCAGCCTGCTATAAATTAGGTTTATGGAAGCTATCTATCGGACCGCCTAGAACCAGACCAGATAGACCACGGCAGCCAGTACAATCCGGTAGATTGCGAACGGCAGCAGCTTGATCCGGTTGATCAGCTTCAGGAAGAAGCGCATCGACAGCAGCGCGAACAGAAAGGCGCTGATGAAGCCGGCGATGAAGAACGGCAGTGCGTCCAGCGTAAAGTACTGCCAGTTCTTGATGAGGGAGATCAGACTGGCACCGGCCATAATCGGCACTGCCATAATAAAGGTAAAGTCCGCGGCAGCCCGGTGGCTCATTCCGATCAGCACGCCTCCGGAAATTGTCGAGCCGGAGCGGGAGAAGCCCGGCCAGAGCGAGACACACTGAATCAGGCCAACCGACAGCGCCTGACGGTATGTAATTTGGTCGACCGTTTCTGTTTTTGGTTTTTTGGGCGCAAAGCGGTCTGCAATGATCATAAAGATGGCTCCGACGACCAGACCGATCAGCACCGTTGAGGTTGAAAAGAGATGTTCATCAATGTAATCCTCAAACAGCAGGCCGAAAACTCCTGCCGGAATCAGGCCGACAAGGACCTGCCCCAGCTTCAGGCGGCCTTCTGTCTCCACCTGCGGCACACCGTCCGGCACAGAAGTCATTTCTTTACGGCTGAACCGCTTAAGTCCCAGCAGATCAATAAACCGTTTATAGAAAATAATGACCACCGCGAGGATCGATCCCAGCTGGATTACAACCTTAAACGTATTAGCTGTGTATTTTCCCAGGAACTCCTGGGATTTCAGCCACATGTCATCTACAATGATCATATGGCCCGTGGAGGAAACCGGAGCAAATTCAGTCAGGCCTTCAACGATACCGAGAATAATTGCTTTTATAATGGTTAGCAGCTCCATGTCTTTCCCTCCTTATGAATGTCTCTGCCTGTGCAGAGTTAATGAACTGCTGTATTGCAGGCTGCAGCTTAGCTGCGGGCTTTGCCCGCCGCCTGGCGTCTGCGGAAGAACAGCACTCCCAGCACAAGAATCCCGGCTGCAAGTACAACATAGACAACGTTCGAGTAGGCATCTATATAATGGGCGATGTCTTCCCATGACTCACCCAGAGCAGCACCAAGCAGAATGAGCAGCGTATTCCAGCCCAGCGTACCAATCGTGGTGAACAGCATGAACTGGCCGAACTTCATTCCCGACATCCCGGCCGGAATTGAGATCAGGCTGCGCACCAGCGGAATCATCCGGCAGAACAGAACCGTCCAGTAGCCGTATTTGTCAAACCAGGCATCCGCCCGGCGGATATCCTTGGCGCTGATCCGCAGCCAGCCGCCCCAGCGTTCGACAATCTTCTCCAGTCTGCTTACATCGAGCAGCCGGCCGATCCAGTACAGCACAACCGCTCCGAGCAGGGAGCCGACCGTAGCGGCAATCAGCACACCGGGAATGGTCATATCCGAGGTTGTCGTCATAAATCCGCCGAACGGCAGGATGATTTCAGAAGGGATCGGCGGAAAAATGTTCTCGAATGCCAGCATCAGCATAATGCCGAGATAACCGAACTGCTCCATAAAGTCAGTAATCCAGATTTTCATTGTAAAGTCCTCCGCATTCAAGTCAATTTTTTTTGAGGTTACGCAGATAACGTCCGCGGATCAGGAAGAAATACAGTCCCTGCACCGCCAGATAACCGGCCAGCACCGCTCCGGTCTCCACAGCAATGGACAGGTAAAACAGCTGCTGCAGGGCGATAAAAGCAAACAGGCTGTGCAGTATGGCCATTCCAACCGGGATAAAAAACATCAGTGCCAGCTGCAGCGTAACAGTGTGATCCAGCTCCTGTTCGGTCAGCCCCATTTTGGACAAGGTGGAATACTGCTGACGGTCATGGTCCAGATCTGTATACAGCCTGAAATATAAGAAGCTGCCTGCGGCGATGAAGAAGACGGTTCCTACCAGCAGGGAGGCGAACAGCATCGTGCTGTAAAGGATTTTTTGAATTTCAAACAGCGTGCCGCTGACAACTACCGCATAGGGGGCATCGCTCTCATAGGCCACTTTCCCCTTGTCACTGAGGGACCTTGCAATCCCTGAGGTTTGCGGAAAATCCTCTACATAGAAGCCTGTATAGCGGTCTGTATACGCAGGAATAACGGCCTGGAACAGACTGTCACTGACCACGATCCCGCTGAAATCCCCGCCGTCCCTGCCATCCAGCTCAGGCAGCAGATATTCGGCAATCGGAACATGCGCGGTATAGCCTGCTTCTACAATCTCCATTCCCTGCTTCAGGGTATATACCGCCTTGGCCCGGCTGGAGGTTAAGCTGCGGTCACGCTGCGAGCCGATCATCACCAGCCCTTCGCTGCCCTGCAGCGGCTGTTCGCCGGAGACGAATCCCGCCTTCTCCAAAGCCTGCAGGTAGTCGCTGTAAGCGATCAGAGGTAACTGGCGCGTCAGGTCCGGCCCCGTCTGGGAAGCTACCTCCGCATATTTTACCGGGAGCGTTAAGGTTTCATAAGGCAATCCGAGGCGCTCCAGCTCGCTGCGGATCCCCTGCAGATCATGCTTCTCCCTGTCTCCGCCCTGATCGCCCTTGGCCACATAGCCTACAGCCGCCGGATAATCCAGCTTCAGCTCTCTGGACAGGGTATGAATCGAGGCAAACACGCCGACAGAGGTAAAGGATACCGCCGACACAATCGTCACCATAAAAAACATCCGCCCGTTGGCCTTCCAGCGGTAAGACAGTCCCGACAGCATAATCAGATTCGTCTTGTGCCAGTAGAACCGGCGTATGCTGCGCAGCACACCTGCAATATACAGGCTTAGCTGTGTATAAAACAGATAGGTCCCGATAACCGTAATGGCAACCACCGGGAACATGACCCGCTCCACCGAGGAGGCCGAAGCCGAGGCCGCAAGGGCGTATCCGCCAAGCAGCAGCAGTGCAGAGGCGGCAGCCCACAGAAGGGATATCCGCGGAGCCTGTTCCGTCCTCCGTCCCCCGTGGAACAGGCCGCGGGGGGAATCCTGCCCGATCAGGACGAAGGTCCCGAGAGAGATCAGGACGAACAGCAGGACGAAGCTGCTGATTGTCAGCACAGGCGCCTGCCAGGAGAAATAAAACTCCAGCGGACCGATCCCGAGAAAGCCTGCCCCGATCATCAGAAACAGCTTGCCCAGCAGCATGCCAAGCAGGGTACCGCTCAGGATGGCCGAGCCGCCGATCATCATATTTTCCAGAAACACCATTTTGTTGAGCTGACCTTTGGTCATTCCATGCATCAGCAGGATGCCGAACTCCAGCTTGCGTGATTGCAGAAAGGAGCCGACAGATACCAGAACGAACAGCGAGGAGAAAACAAAGATGATCCCCTCCGCCGCCAGCATCGTATTGGCCGCAGTGCTTAGAATCAAGTCATCTTTAATGGCCGGATGAAAAACAAACAGCGCACAGAGAAAAAAAATCATCACCGAAAAGGAGCTGCAGACGAAATAGGCGGCATACTTGCGTTTGTTGCGTGTAACATTCCTATAAGCGAACTGGCGAAAGGTCATGGGAAGCTCCTCCCAGCAGCGACAGCATGTCGATGATATTTTGGAAAAAAGCCGCCCTGCTGCTTCCCCTGTACATCTCGTTGTAGAAACGTCCGTCTTTGATAAAGATGACACGGTGGCAGAAGCTGGCCGCCACAGCATCATGGGTAACCATCAGCACGGTTGCCCCCTCGGCCTCGTTCACCTCAGCCAGCAGCCCCATGACTTCGCCGGCCGTTTTGGAATCGAGGCTCCCTGTAGGCTCATCCGCCAGAATCAGTGACGGGCGGTGGATCATCGCCCGGGCAATCGCCACCCGCTGCATCTGGCCGCCGGAGATCTCGTAGGTGCGCTTGCCCAGCAGCTGCACGATTTCCAGCCTCGCCGCCACTTCCTGCAGCCGGCGTTCCATTTCAGCCACCGGTATGCCGGCCAGAGTGAGCGGAAGCACGATGTTCTCCTCTACAGTGAGCGTATCGAGCAGATTGAACTGCTGGAAGACGAAGCCCAGCTCCTTGCGCCGGAACAGCGCCTTCTCCTTGCGGTCCAGCGTGTTCGGATCGCGGCCTCCGATCATCACTTCACCCGAGGTAGGCTCATCAATGGTGGCAATGACGTTGAGCAGCGTCGTTTTACCGCTGCCGGAAGGGCCCATAATACCGACGAATTCCCCCTTCTCTACAGCAAAGCGGATGTGGTTCAGCGCGTGGATCGACACCTTGCCCTCGTATATTTTGGATAAATTGTGTACGTCTAACAGGGGCAAGTGCTTCCGCTCCTTCTGTCTTAGATTGCTTTTATTATACAAAGTGTTAACACCAGGCACTATTTCTGAAACTTACAGTCACCTTACATTATTGTAAGCAAGCAGGGGTTGACAGCAGCAGCAGCATCTCCTATATTTATATGCATGAGCATGCATTTATAAAGTTATGCCTCTGTTACATAAAGCATGCCAAATTCAGGCACTCTGCCAAGGAGAGATAACCGAATGATAGATCTGTTTACCCCTTATGAGCTTAAGGATTTAAAGCTGAAGAACCGTGTAGTTCTGCCTCCTATGTGCCAATATTCCGTTACTGAGAGGGACGGTATTGCTACTGACTGGCATTATAACCATTATGTAAGCCGGGCCGTTGGCGGCACCGGGCTGATTATTATAGAAATGACGGATGTGGAGCCGGACGGCCGCATTACCGATTATGATCTGGGCATCTGGTCAGACGAGCACATCCCTGCCCTGGCGCGGATTGTCGACGCCTGCCATGCCTACGGCGCAAAGTGGGCATCCAGATTGCCCATGCCGGACGCAAGGCCGAAGACGCAGCCGTTCCTGTATCCTCCTCCCCGATCCCGTTCGACGATAAATCCAAAACACCCCGCGAGCTGACAACAGCCGAAGTGAAGGACATGGTCGGCAAGTTCCAGGCCGGCGTGAGACGTGCGGTTAAAGCCGGCTTTGATGTGATTGAGCTGCACGGCGCCCACGGCTACCTGATCCACCAGTTCCATTCACCGCTGACCAACCGCAGAACAGATGAGTACGGACAGGATCTTACCCTGTTCGGCAAGGAAGTCATCGCTGCCGCCAGACAGGAAATGCCTGAGGGTATGCCGCTCATTATGCGCATCTCGGCACAGGAATATGTTGAGGGCGGCTACGGCCTCAAAGAAAGCCTGAATATCGGCGCAGCCTACAAGGAAGCAGGCGCTGATATCTTCCATATCAGCGCAGGCGGCGAAGGTGCTATTGCTGCTGCTGGCAGACCCGGCACGCATGCTGCTTACCAGGTGCCGCTGGCCCGGGCATTCAAACAGGAGCTGGCCGTTCCCGTCATTGCCGTTGGCCGGCTGGATGAACCGGCGCTTGCTAACGCCGTGATCGGCAACGAAGAAGCGGATCTGATCGCTGTAGGCCGGGGAATGCTGCGCAACCCTTACTGGACGCTGGAAGCCGGCGTACAGCTCGGCAAGGCTGCAGGCGTTCCGAAGCAGTATGCATTCGGTTTTCCCCGGACCAGTAACTAAGGGGTAAACCGGAGGGGCATTCTGGTATATGGCTCATGCAGCATTACGGCCGGCTGACTTCTTTGCTCGCAACCCGCAGGGCGGAAATGGTATAATGGATTTTAACTAATTTCATGTGCCGGCATGCACCGGGAGAGGACTTTTCAGATGAAGAATAATCCGGAGAATGATCTGATAGCCAGCTGGCTGTCTCTGACTCATATACAGATGAATGTTGCCAATGAACTGGAAGCAAGGCTCCAGGAGAAGTATCAGCTGTCCCTCAAGGAATTCTACCTGCTGCTCTTTCTGTCCGAGGCTCCAGAGAAGAAACTGAGGCTGCAGCAGCTTGAGACCATGGTCGGCCTCAGCCAGAGCGCGGTCTCCCGGCTGGTCAGCCGGTTCGAAGCCAAGGGCTGCGGCGCGCTGGAGCGCAAGTCATGCGATAGCGACCGCAGAAGCATCTATACCTCGCTGACAGCGATCGGACAGGGCAAAGTGGACCGCGCCCGGGTAACAGTGAGCGAGGTGCTGGCGGAGGCATTTCCGCACAGTGAAGCTGCACAGCTGCTGGAGCAGCTTGCGCGGCTGGGACAGCAGCAATAGGCTGCTGCAGCCTTTAACGGCGTGCACGATAAATACCCCGCTATCCCAAACAGGATAGCGGGGTATTCTTATGCCGGTTCATCCATCGTTCTTCATATTGTTGGGCGAAAATCACTCTTCCGGCCGTGCCGGCATACAACGTATTAGACACTTAAGCTGGAGGTATACCCATGCTCTTCGCGCTGATGCAGCTGCTTGGCGGCTTTATTCTGTCTGTGGGGTGGATTCCGCAGATTATTCAGATTGTAAGAACGAAATCGGTCGCTGACCTTAATCTGAAAGCTTATCTGCTGATGCTGCTGGGCATCGGGCTGATGGAAGCTTATGCCGTGAATCTTGCTGTACAGGGGAGCGGCCTGGCCTTTCTGATTACGAACACGCTGTCTCTGGCCGTTGTCTCTACCGTCGTGGTTCTGATCCTGCACTACCAGCCCCCGCGCTCCCGGAGAAAATAATCCGAACCGCTGTCCCCTTGCCCACCTCGGAGGAAATCTCCACCTCATGCCCCAGCTTGCCGCAAATCTGCTTAACCAGATACAGGCCCATCCCGGTAGATTCCTGAAAGGTCCGCCCGTTGACACCGGTGAAATACGGATCAAACACCCGCGGCAGGTCACCTGCCGGAATGCCTACCCCTTCATCACGGACTTCAAGCGTGACCCGCCCCTGTTCCTCCGTATAGCCGTGAAAATGTACAAGTCTGCCCTCCTCCACCGTATACCGCAGCGCATTCGTAATCAGCTGGGTCAGCACAAATCCGAGCCACTTCTCGTCGGAGGTGATGGTGATGCCGCTGTCTACGTTAATTGCCGGGAAGACGCGCTTGCGGATAAACAGCCTTTTCTGCTCGGAAGTGACACTGCGCACTACAGCAGCCAGCTCCAGCTGCTCTACATAAAAGTCATGCTCGAACGTATCGAGCCGGGCGGTATACAGCACCGTATCCAGCCCTTTCTTCAGCCGGTCCAGCTCATCGCCGATCGCCGTAAACGGGGGACCGTCCTTATCCTGAATAATTAAATGAATGACAGACAGCGGCGTCTTCATCCCGTGCACCCACTGGTTGATGAAATGAATATGCTCCTCCAGCTTGTGGCGGTAGCTGTGCAGATCATTCTGATAGAGCCGGAACTGCCGGGTCAGCAGCTTGCGCAGGCTGTCCGCAAGCGGCGAGCTCTGGGCCGGGCCGCCCGATGCATCGAGGGAATCCGGCTGTGTCTGCAGCCGTTCATAGAAGGAACGGTTGGTGATGTAGCGGAAAGCCAGATAAGCCAGCAGAAGGCAGGTGCTCAACAGCATCGCGTACAGGCTCACCTCCACTGTGCTTCCGCCGTCCAGCCGGTAGACCAGCGTAATGATCAGCAGCTGCGACAGATACACTACAATTAACGGCGTCTGCTCCCGTAAAAATAGCTTCACTGTGCTTCCCCCCAGTCACCCGATAACCGGTAGCCCTGGCCGCGCACAGTCTGAAGCCCGTCCTGGATTTCCAGGACGGCCAGTTTTTTACGGACCCGTGTCACATAGACATTCAGTGTATTGTCATCGACAAATGCCTGCTCATCCCAGATTTTCTCCAGCAGCCGGTCGCGCGTGACGACCGTACCGGCTTTTTGCATCAGCTCATCGAGGATTTTGGCTTCCGTATGGCTAAGCTCAATCCTCGCGCTACCCCGCGAGAGCAGCAGCCGGTCCACATCAAGCAGCAGTCCCGAAACATTCAGGCTGCGCTCATTGCCTCCGGCAGCATAGGAGCCGTAGGCGCGGCGGAGATGGCTTTTGATTTTGGCAAGAGCAATTTCATAGTCAAACGGCTTCGTAATATAATCATCCGCTCCGTTTTCCAGCGCCATTACCTGATCCATTTTTCCTTCACGGGCGGAGATGAACAGAATCGGACAGGTGGAAATACCGCGAATCTGCCGGCACCAGTAATAACCGTCGAATTTGGGCAGATTGACATCCAGCAGTACCAGGTGCGGCGCATATTGTTCAAATTCGGTCCTTACCGCTTCAAAATCCTGTACAGCCTGTGTCACATAGCCGAACTTATGTAAGTAATCCTGAAGCAGGGTCACCAGACCCTGATCATCCTCGATAATGAATATTTTGAACATAAAAGGCCTCCGGTTGCAGCCCTGGCCTGTGCCAGGGGGTTTGCCCATAATATATACAGTCCCGCCTGGCTAGTCAAATATGGTATATACTGTAGTGGAGATTTTATAGGTCAGGAGGCCTCAGATGAAAGAGAATAAATATGATGATGCCGTTTTCTTTGAAAAATATAGCGCGATGCCGCGGTCCGTCGGAGGCCTGGAGGCGGCAGGTGAATGGCAGGCCTTCCGCTCCCTGCTGCCCGCTTTGGACGGCAAAAGGGTTCTCGACCTCGGCTGCGGCTTCGGCTGGCACTGCCGGTATGCGCGTGAGCAGGGTGCGGCCTCCGTCACCGGTATTGACCTGTCCGCTAATATGCTGCACCGGGCCAGGGAAATGACCCATGATCCTAAGATCCAGTACATCCAAATGCCGATAGAGGATATCTCGTTTGGTGCGGGTGAGTTCGATACGGTAATCAGCTCGCTGGCCATTCATTATGTGGAGCGGTTCGATGACCTGTGCAGGCGTGTGAACCATTGCCTGAAGGCTGGCGGACAGTTTGTGCTGTCTGTCGAGCATCCTGTGTTCACGGCATTGGCAGCCCAGGACTGGCACTATAGCCAGATCGGCGAGAAGCTGCACTGGCCGGTGGATGATTATCACCTTGAAGGCGCGCGTACAGCCAGATTTCTTGGAGAGGACGTTGTAAAATACCATCGTACACTGTCCACCTATTTAAACGTGCTGCTAAAGTCCGGATTTACGCTCACCAAGATTTCTGAGCTGCAGCCGACCCCGGAGATGCTGGAGCAGAATCCGGCATGGCATGAGGAAGTGCGCCGTCCGATGTTTCTTCTGCTGTCTGTGTTTAAAGCTTAGTTGCCATTTTGATGTTTATTACCACACTGGCGCAAACAAACAGCCGCCCATCCGGTCAACCCGGCGGTACGGCTGTTATGTTCTTTATAGTGTACCAGGCACTGCTTATCTGCCGTCGAGCAGATTGCCCAGGCCGCCGAGAATGCTGCCTTCCTCCTTACGTCCGGAGCCGCCTGCGGCCGACAGGATGCGGTCGGCCATCCGGCTGAACGGCAGGGACTGCACCCATACCTTGCCCGGTCCGCGCAGGGTGGCAAAGAATAGGCCTTCACCGCCGAACAGGGCGGTTTTGACGCCTTTGACGAATTCAATATTGTAATCCACGGATGAGGTCATCGCCACAAGACAGCCTGTATCAAGCTTGATCGTCTCGCCCGGCTGCAGCGTCCGCTCCAGCACATGTCCCCCGGAGTGAACGAATGCAAGGCCGTCCCCCTCCAGCTTTTGCATAATGAAGCCTTCGCCGCCGAAGAAGCCTACGCCCAGCTTGCGCTGAAATTCGATGCCCACAGAGACGCCCTTGGCTGCACAGAGGAAGGAATCCTTCTGGCAAATGACTTTGCCGGAATACTTCTGTAGATCAAGCGGGATAATCTTGCCCGGATACGGCGCAGCAAATGTTACATTCTTCCGCCCATAATGACCGCTGTGTGTGAAGACAGTCATGAACAGGCTTTCTCCGGTCAGGATCCGTTTGCCCGCACCCATCAGCTTGCCCATCAGTCCGCTGCCCTGCCGCGAGCCGGAGCCGTCACCAAAAATCGTCTCCATCGTAATTTCCGGGTCCATCATCATAAAGCTGCCCGCTTCGGCGATCACACTCTCCCCGGGATCAAGCTGAACCTCCACACACTGGATTTCCTCGCCCATAATGACATAATCAATTTCATGCGCACTCATACCTGCAGCCTCCTAAAGGGTTAATAATGCTTAAGTATCCGCTTCTCTGTGATTTCCTGATGTTATGAACGAGATATATACGCGCTAACCGCTGCTTGGGTTTCAGTCCTAGGAGACACAAATAAAGGCCGGCTCAGATGCATTGCATCATAAGCTGGCCTTTGATTATGAACCCCGCGCTGCGGGGTTAACTTTGCGCTGGTCACGCTACTGAACCATCATGCGGCTTGCTCAGTTTGGGCTGAAGCTTCGGTACTTTGTTCAGCTTTGGTCTGCCCAGTGATGTAGTCAAGGTGATGACATAACCGGCTACTACTACAGCCATCACAGTATACAGCGTCTCCTTGACCGGCATATAGATAAGTGACAATGCCAGAACAATAACATCCATGAGGATGAAAACCGTACCTACCTTTATGCCCTTCCACTCACTGATCAGCAGCGACAAAATGTCGTCACCGCCGCTCGCACCGCCGCCCCGCAGGACCAAGCCTGCACCTAGACCTGTCAGTACGCCGGATAACAAGGCCGCAAGCGGCAGGTTACCCTGCAAGTCAATCACCCATCCGGAATAGCGCTCCATCAGTCCGTAGAACAGCGTAAAGGCTGCTACAGAGATGAACGTGTTCACCACGAACGATCTTCCTTTAAAAATCATGGCGATTATAAGTACTGGTATGTCCAAGAGTAGAGTCGATACAGATGGTGAAATGCCTAGTACATATTTGCCGAGCAGTGCCAAACCTACAAACCCGCCCTCGGTCAAATGGTTCTGATAATTAATGTGATAATAAGTAAACGCTAATAGCAAAGTTCCGGACAAAATAACGGTGAGTCGTAACGGCAGTTTCATGCCGTCGTTGTGATTCCTCATACAGGTCTCCCCTTATCGTAGTTGGCGGCTTAGACGTCACCGGACCCTCTACGACGGGTTGCACCAGAGGAGCTTATCCTTCGCATACAATACTCCCTTCCCACGTCAGAGGCGGCTTCGTCATTAACAACGTTTCGCACCTGCTACAGGGAAGCTAAGTATAAGACAGATCATAACGTTTCCAAATCGTCCTTTGGGGAATCGTCCTTCGGGGACACATGGTATCCTGATCCTTTCTTTAATTTGATAACTTCTGAATAGATTATACCACGCGGCAGGCCGTCTCTAAACAGGTTTCCAGTAAAAACATCACGATTCATGTAAATTTTACGCCTTATTCATGTAAAACTTACATTTAGCCCTGGTTCCGCAGCAGGCGGTTGACCGTTTCGCGCCGGACGCCGATCAGCTGTCCAATTTCTTCCTGGGTTAACAGATCCGTAAGCTGTGCGCCGTAAGCATAATCTTTCATCCAGCGGTTCAGCAGCTCCATGCGCTCAGCCGGAGAGCCGACGGTTAGGTGATCCAGCCGGGTCTGCATGAACCGGACCTTCTCCTGAAGCAGCAGCGCAATCTCCATCACTTTGTCCGGATTCTCGCGGAGCTCCCGGTACCATTCCGCCGCTGGAATGATCTCGATCTCGCTTTTGATCATGGCAACAGCCGTTCCATGCGCCTCCTTAGGCGAAATGAGGGAATGATGGGGGACGGTCTCACCGGGATACAGCAGATTGAACAGCACCATATTCCCGTTCTCATGCAGCCTTGTTACTTTGAACAGCCCGCTCTTCACCTTATAAAGATAATCGCAGCTGTCTCCCTGACGGAACAAGACTTCCCCTCTGTGCAGAATCATTTCGCTCTCTCCTTTAGCTTCTGTTTATGTATATTAATAATTATACAGAATTACACCTCAAAATTGCAGTGCAATCAAACAAAGAAAAAAACTGCGGGGAACAGACTGGCATCTGATTCCCCGCAGCTTGCTGTGCGGATCGTTATTTATTATTTCGCCTGCAGCGGCTTCTTCCAGAGTCCGAGCGCCAGACCGGAGATTGCGGCACCGATCAGTACGGCCAGCAGGAACAGCAGCGCGTTGCTGGAAAGTGCGGCGACGAAAATCCCGCCGTGCGGTGCAGGCACGTTAATGTGCCAGAGCTGTGTAAGTCCGCCGGCAACAGCGGAGCCGATGATACAGGTGGTCAGCACGCGCAGCGGATCGGCTGCGGCAAACGGAATTGCGCCTTCAGTAATAAAGGAAAGTCCCAGTACATAATTCGTAATCCCCGACTTGCGTTCAGTTTCTGTGAACTTGTTCTTGAACAATGTAGTTGCCAGTGCGATTGCCAGCGGAGGTACCATACCGCCTGCCATAACCGCAGCCATCATCAGGCCGTTAGTGTTACCGCTTGAAGTGAATACGCCGATTGCAAAGGTGTAAGCCGCTTTGTTGAAAGGACCGCCCATATCAATGGCCATCATTCCCCCAAGAACAATACCAAGGATAACCATATTTCCGGTGCCCAATCTGTTAAGGGCATCAATCATCGCTGTGTTGATTGAGCTAAATACCGGATCAAACACATAGAACATCGCAGCTCCGGTGATCAGCAGGCCGAATACCGGATACAGCAGAATCGGCTTCAGTCCGTCAAGAGTGCGCGGCAGGCCGGCAAAGGCTTTGCGCAGGCCGATGATGACATAACCGGCCAGGAAACCGGCGGCCAGACCTCCGAGGAAGCCGGCGTTGGAATTCAGGGCCATGAGCCCGCCGACCATACCAGGCATCAGCGCCGGACGGTCGCCGATGCTCATCGCGATAAAACCGGCGAGGATCGGGATCAGGAAGTGGAAGGCACCGTCGCCGCCGCCGATCGTCTGCAGCAGCTTCACCAGCGGATTATCTACGCTGGCCACCTGCTCGATCAGGAAGGAAATGGCGAGCAGAATACCGCCGCCGACTACGAACGGAAGCATGTGCGAAATGCCGTTCATCAGATCTTTATAGATTTTGCTGCCGACACTGCCGGATTTAGCAGGAGCTTCTTCATTGCTGCTGCGTCCGCCGCTGCCCTGGTAGATCGGAGCATCGCCTTTAAGCGCCTTGCTGATCAGCTCCTCGGGCTTGCGGATTCCGTCGCTGACCGGTCTTTGCAGTACCGGCTTGCCGGCGAAGCGGGCCATCTCGACATTCTTGTCAGCCGCCACAATAACACCGCTGGCCCGGCGGATTTCGTCTGCGGTAAGCACATTCTGTGCACCTTCAGAGCCATTGGTCTCAACGCGGATATTAACGCCCATCTCCAGGGCCTTCTTCTTCAGTGCATCCTCTGCCATGAAGGTGTGGGCAATCCCTGTAGGGCAAGCTGTTACAGCTACAACAAAACCGGAGGAATCCGGATTTCCGACGATTATCTTCTCAGGCGCCGTTTTAGCTGCAGGAGCGGTCTTTTCTGCTTCCGCCTTGGCATCCTGCTCCGCCTGCTTGGCGTCGAATAACGCGGCTACCTCATCCGGAGTGGAGGCATTCATCAACGCTTCGATGAATTCGCTTTCAATGAGCAGCCTGGACAGAGCTGCGAGTGTCCGCATGTGCATATTGCCTGCGCCTTCAGGCGCTGCAATCATAAAGAACAGCTTGGCCGGCTCATCATCCAGCGACTCATAATCTACGCCTGCACTGCTCTTGGCAAACACCACTGTCGCCTGGTTAACCGCAGAGGTTTTGGCATGAGGCATTGCAATTCCTCCGCCGATACCGGTGCTGGACTGGGCTTCACGCGCCAGAATCTTTTCCTTGAACAGCACCTTGTCGTTGATTCTTCCGCTGGCTGCCAGGCTGGCGATCAGCTCGTCGATCGCCCCCTCCTTGGTAGTTGCCTGCAGATTCATGATCATTGCTTCTTTTATCATCAAATCTGTAATTCTCATATTGATCAGCTCCCTATGTTCCTATAAATACCATTGTTTAGCTTAAAGCTGTGTAATCTGAATCTGCGGGCGCAGCCGGCTGATAAATCCGCCGTCGGCCAGGTCATCGGAGAATGCCGTTGCACTCCCTGAGGCTACGCCTGTGCGGAAGGCTTCCAGCACATCCCCTTCACGGGATAAGGTACCTACAAACCCTGCAATCATCGAATCACCTGCACCCACTGAATTTCTGACCTGGCCTGCCGGCGCACTTGCAGCATATACACCCTGCTCCGTAATCAGTAGCGCACCTTCCCCGGCCATCGAGACCAGCACATGCTGTGCTCCGGCTTCCAGCAGCTTGCGGCCATACATGATAACCTCTTCTCTTGTGCTGATGGTAACCCCGAACAGTTCGGCAAGCTCGTGGTGATTGGGCTTGACGAGCAGAGGACCGTGTTCAAGAGCCTGCTGCAGAGCCTGGCCGGTGGTATCAATCACGAACTGTGCCCCCTGCTGCTTGCACACCCCGATCAGCCTATTATAGAAATCCCCGCCCAGCGAAGGAGGAATGCTGCCGGACATAATAACGATATCTCCGGCCTGCAGATTACGCAGCTTGCTTACCAGCGCCTCAGCCTCAGCGGCAGTGATTTCCGGTCCTGCTCCGTTAATTTCAGTTTCTTCTTCTGACTTCAGCTTTATATTAATCCGTGTGTCTCCGCCGACCGGAACGAAACTACTTGAGGTTCCTTCCTCCCGCAGCCAGTCCTCAATGAACCGGCCGGTGAAACCGCCGAGAAAGCCGGTCGCCGTATTGTCTACCTTAAGCTGGTTCAGCACACGCGATACGTTGATGCCTTTACCGCCGGGCAGCTTCAGATCCCGGGACATCCGGTTCAGGCTGCCTAGCTTCATATCCTCCACTTCCACGATGTAATCAATGGAAGGATTGAGTGTAACGGTGTAAATCATGTTCATCCCTCATTATTGTGGTTTACTTGCCTTCACACTATAGTGAAGCCGACATCCATGGCTTCAAGGCCGCGGGTGAAGCTGCCTTGCACTGCGGAATCTAGGATGCAGTGGTCGATTTCCTGCAGATCAGCCACCTTGCAGAAGGAGACCTGGCCGATCTTGCTGTGGTCTGCCAGCAGAATAGACTGTTTGGCGACAGCGATCATTTTGCGCTTCGTAGCCGCCTCCAGCATATTCGGAGTCGTAATTCCCTCCTGGAGGTCAAGCCCGTTCGTTCCGAGAAAGGCTTTATCCACCCGCACCATCTCCAGCGACCGTTCCGTCATCGGACCGACAAAGGCCATCGTATCCGGCCGCAGCATCCCGCCTGTAATCGACACTTCGATATTCCGGCAATCCCTAAGCTCATTCAGGGCCATAATCGAATTGGTAATCACCTTCAGATTTGAAAAGCCCTTTAGCGCCTTGGCTATCTGCAGTGTTGTCGTTCCTCCGTCAAGCAGTATGGCATCGCCCTCCTGGATCATCTGGACTGCCTTGGCGGCAATCCGCTGCTTCTCGTCCAGAAGACGGTCTGCCTTGTCCGGAAAGGCAGCCTCAAAGTTAACGCTCTGCAGGGATACCGCCCCGCCATGCGTACGCTTCAGCAGCCTTGCTTCCTCCAGCTCCTTCAGATCCCGCCGGATTGTCGATTCAGAGACGCCGAGCTGGAGGCTGAGCTCCTGCACCGATGCCCTTGTACGCTGCTCAACGAACTGTACAATACTCCGTTTTCTTTCCTCTTCAAACAGCACAGCAGTCAACTCCCTGTACGCATAGCGTAAGCATGTAGTCCGCCTGCTATGCAGTATCTGTATATTTGCTTACGCTTTATGATCATTCAACTGACGATTGTTGCTCATTATTGATCGTTTGTGCTCATTTATGATATTAACAGCGTTTTCATAAGATGTAAAGTGATTTTTTCTGCTCATTTATGAAAAAACAAGTCATGAGAAAAAACCTCCCGATTGCCTATTTCCTACCGGGAGGCAGCGACATATTTATAATACATATGGCGAAAAAGCGGGTGAACAGGGATGGCCAATAACAGTAACGGTTATGGCAGCAGCGGCGGCAATAATAAAATCAGCAATGGTTCCGGCAGTCCGGGAAATCCTGTTGAGTCTGCGGAACTGACTGCTGATGACTATGAGATTATTGCTGCCGGACTGGCTGCTCTCGGAGAATTCTTTGCTTTTTTGGCACTCGTCAAGGCTAAGCAGGTTACGAAGGAAACCGGCGGGCAGGTGGATATAGAGCCCGCTCTGTTCATCCAATCACGCAAAAAAGCGGCAAAACGGAAATCCCGTCTGCCGCGCCGGTAGCTGCAGGTTTATTCAGCGGAGGCTAATGGGATAGCATGATGCCGCTCCATTATTTCGCTTGCCTGCCTGCTCTGATTCTCTTCAATGTCTACAATAACGATGATACGCTCATTTTCGGCATGCTCTGCATATTTAAGGGCATCCGCCTCCGGTATTCCTATCCCGATCAGGCTGACGGCAAGACCATCGCCCTCAAGGTCGGCTCCGGCCAGCTTGCGTGCCGCCGGTCCGGCAGATACAGCGGTGTCGTTGATCATATCCAGGCCGACCCCCACCTCCCGGGCTGTCCCGAACAAGCCTGCATTGCCGGCTCCGCTCTCCATTTTTCCAATTCCCGTGTCGTGGCTGATCCGCTCAAGAATACTCTTTTGCTTCGTTACAGCTGAGATATGCTTCGCCTTTATACCCTTATCCTTCAAGTCTTCGATTGCCAGCACGGCATCGCTCGGATGCCCGAATATCCCAATAACCAGCGTAGTCATGTGCATCCCCTCCTGTTAATGCGTATTAACCTGCTCTTTTCACGCTTAAACCGGGCCAAGGCTAATTGCACTCTATCAGGCTGAATCAATCTCTTGCGTTTCGGTTATAAAGATAGAATCGGGTAGAGCTGTACATAGTCAAGATTACGGGGGTGCTGCTATGCTGCAAAGCAAATATTTTCGGACAAGCCTGTCCATTATTGCCTTTCTATTAATTCTTTATCTGGGCTCCAAGGTGATGTTCCTGTTCACGCCGCTGCTCTCCATTATCAATCTGCTGCTGGTGCCGATGATGCTCTCAGGATTCATGTATTATCTGCTGCGCCCGCTCGTCAGATTTCTGGAAAAGCATAAGCTAAACCGTGCATTGTCCATCCTGCTGATCTATCTCGTCTTCGCCGGCCTGTTCGTCCTGTTCTGGATTCTGATCTGGCCGACACTGCGTGAGCAGTTCCAGAACTTCATTGATAACATGCCTTACCTTGTCGAGGGAATGCAGAATCAGTTCAACCAGCTGCGGAATGATCCGTCACTGTCACGGTTTTTCCAGGGCAACACGGACCTGTCCGATAAAATCTCGGAATATGTAAGCAACACGATCACGTGGATGACCAATTCCATGTCCAATCTGATCGGTGTCGTTTCCAGTATTGTAGTGGTTATAGCCACCCTGCCGATTATTCTGTATTACATGCTGAAAGACGGGCATAAGCTGTCACCTATCCTGCTGGGGCTGTTCCCGCGTAAATACCGCAAGGAAGGCCAGGATATGCTCAGCGATATTGACAGTGCGCTCAGCGGCTTCATTGTCACCAGGGTTATTTTAAATGTGGTGCTCGGGATTATGCTGTACATCGGCTTCCTGTTTATCGGGCTGCCTTATTCACTGCTGCTTGCTGTGATCTCCATTCCGCTTAACTTCATTCCCTATGTCGGATCACTGCTTGCTTCCATACCGGTCCTTATCGTCGGATTCATCGAATCCCCTTCCATGGCGATCTGGTCGCTTGTCATTATTCTGGTCGCCCAGCAGATTCAGGATAATGTGCTCTCTCCGATTATTTACGGCAAATCGCTTGATGTGCACCCGCTGACTACAGTTGTCATTGTGCTGGTAGGCGGAGATTTCTATGGAATTATCGGTGTGCTGATTGCCCTGCCGGTCTATATGATTGCCAAAATCATTTTTATGCGCATTTACGAGATTATCGTGGCAGAGCGGGTCGAGGAGATCCAGCTGCCCAAAGACGAGCAGATGTAGCCGTAAAAATAACACAAGAGCAGCGTCCCCCGTTACAGGAGAATGCTGCTCTTTGTGTTTGCTGCTCTTTGTGTTTGCTGCTCTTTGTGTTTGCTGCTGCTTGTGCACGCCGGTGCGGCTCACTAAAGGCTGTCAGAAAGCTGGTTATCCCCGAAGGGAGCGGACCACAAAGATATGCGTGCCCTTCATCAGATTCTGTCCGTCCTGCAGAGTAACCGCACCCTTGGTGTGCGAGACGATGACTGTATTGAAGGCAACCAACTGGTCGCCTTTCCAGACGGTAACCGCCGATTTAAAATAGACAGCGTTGTCAAACTGCTGGCGCTCTCTCATGACATAGCCGACGGAGTGAAGAACCGGGGGCAATGCCCGCTCCTTGGGAGCGAGCGCCTTAATGTACACAATGTCACGAAAAGGCACAGCAATTTCCTGATGGCCGATGACGGCCAGCGAAGCCTGAGGGTCCCATTTGCGCAGCACGCCCTTCATGATCGTATAAGGTGCCTCGCCGCAATACATGATGACCGGTCTGCCTACCCAATGCTTCATTGCTCTCACCCCTTCACTATGCCCCTGCTACCTATAGATTCGGTATGGACCAGTCTATTCCTTTCAAACCGTGAGATTCCAGATATTGATTCGCCTGTGAAAATGGCCTGCTGCCCAAAAATCCGCGGTGTGCCGAGAACGGGCTTGGATGCGGAGACTGGATAACCTTATGGCGGTCCCGGTCAATATAGGCTCCCTTTTGCTGGGCATGGCTGCCCCACAGTATAAACACCATCGGTTCTGTCCGTTCATTCAGCTTCTCCATAATCGCGTCCGTAAATGTCTCCCAGCCCAATCCTTTGTGTGAATTAGGCTGGCCTTCCCGGACAGTGAGCACGGCGTTAAGCATCAGCACACCCTCCTCTGCCCAATGCAGCAGTGAGCCGTGATTTGGAACAGGCGAGCCGGTATCCTCATGCAGCTCCTGATAAATATTGCGCAGCGATGGCGGTATGCGTACACCAGGCTTTACCGAAAAGCTCAGCCCGTGGGCCTGTCCCGCGCCATGATAGGGGTCCTGTCCCAATATAACGACCCGTGTCTTACTGTATGGCGTCAGCTTGAGTGCCGAAAACAGCAGCTCCTTGGGCGGATAGACTGAATGCTGTTTATACTCTGCCGCTAACGCATAACGCAATTCCTGAAAATAAGGCTTCTGAATTTCCTCCTGCAGCACTTCATCCCAATCGTTTCCGAACATTCCGGTTCCCCTTCCGATTCCTGCTGTGATTTAGACCGTACTCTGTATTACCCTATTTCCGGCCGTAATCCGCTTTGATCTCTCCCCATTCCTTTGTCTGCCACTTCAGGACTTTGTTATTATAGGTGTTTGTCCGCAGCCAGTGCTCAGCCCTGTCAATCAGCGTCCAGATCTCCTCTGTAGAGGCATCGCGCGCCAGGGTGGTCGCCACCTTCTTCTGCTTGACCCATTTCATCGCATTGACGGAATCACTGTAAACCGTTTTGCTGCTGCCCTCTTTCTTCAGAAGGGCCAGCGCATGTACAATAGCCAGAAATTCACCCAGGTTGTTCGTCCCTTTACGGATCGGCCCGCAGGAGAAGATAATATCCCCGGTCTGCGTATCCACGCCCTTGTATTCCACCGGTCCCGGGTTGCCCCTTGTGCCGACATCTACCGAGATGCTGTCATAATCAATTTCCATCGTTTCCGGCGCGCTTGAAGCTGTACTGCGGCTCCAAGAGCCTGACGGTTTACTTTTTGCCGTACCGGACCCAGAAGCTCCGCTTCCCCAGTTGCCTTTCCAGCCTGCTTTGAAAGCTGCATCCGCGGCGGACTTTGACTCATAAGATTTGTATTTGGCTCCGGTGTAATGATCGGTCTGGGCCTGACATTCCGCCCAGGTCGCGTACACACCCGGCTGCTTGCCCTCCCAGACCACATAAAATTTCTGTTTTGCCATGTTCGCTGCTCCTCCTGCAACCAAAATTCATCAGAAGAATATTGTAATCCAAACTCTGCCCGGATAGAAGCCCGTACCGGAAACAGCTGCTGAGCCTTCAGGAAATAGCGGATAACCGGATAATCGGCACCCGGCACGCCCATACTATACCGGTAATGAATCCAGCGGTTTGAGTGTAATATTGATGATCGTCTGCAGCCGCCCGGCTTCCGGGTCCGTTTTGACCAGCACCCGCAGGCCCACAAGTGCATTATGCAGATAGGCGGCCATGTCAGCAGGGTCAAAGCTGCACGGAAGCTCACCGCTTTCCTGACCCTGCCGAAGCAGGCGTTCAAGCAGCTGCTCGGTGTTCAGAAAGGCTTCCGTTACCTTGGCTGCCGCCTCAGGGTCATGATTAGCAAGCTCCACCGCGGTATTCACAAGCAGGCATCCTTTAGGCTCGGGGCCTTTCTTGAACGCAACAGCTTCGAATAGCAGCCGGATGGCTTCCTTGGCGGAAGGCAGCCCTTCTACCTTGCTCTCCAATTTACCGGAAACCGTATCCGTATATCGCTCCATTACTTTCATATATAAGGTATGCTTGTCTCCAAATGTATCGTACATGCTGCGCTTATGTATGCCCATGCCCGTTACAAGATCCTGCATAGAGGTCTTCTCATAGCCCTGCTGCCAAAAAATCGTCATCGCTTTGCCAAGAACGTTGTCCACGTCAAATTCTTTACTTCTGGCCATGTATCATGCTCCTTTCTGGCCTTATTTTATCATTTATAGAACGATCGGTAAATATTGTGGGATAGAGTGAGTTTAATCACTTCGATTCCGCACCAAACGTTCTATATTAATTTTAAAGCTATCCGCCACCAACCTACTCTTTATTACACAATCAGGAGGCTTAGTCAGATGAACAAGATTACTTTTGGAATGGCTGTACTCGCTTTAACCCTGCTGATGGGGTGTTCGGATTCAGGCAGCAGCAATGCGGTGGACAACACGGCTGGCAGTACAAACGCAGCCGTGACAGCAGATGCTGTCACAACGGCTTCCATTGTCGATAACGAGTCGGCCTTCAGATATGCACTCAGCAAGGACGGCACCTGGATTGCGGCGGCGCTGCGTGATCTTACCTTTACCGATGAGCTTGTTGTTGACGGACAATTCGTCCATAACGGCGGGCCTGCCCGCAAAATCGCCCTCTACACGCAGGACGAGGACCAGAGCATCACCAATTCCTTCACTTTGACTGCTCCCAAGTTGACGGTTAAAAGTGAGAATACCCGGCTCGAAGGCGGCATTTATATTGGAGATGTCTATGTCGAGGCTGACGGGTTCACTATAATCAGCGCTACTGTCAGAGGGAATATCTATTTTGCGAACAAGCAGTACCTGTCTACGTTCAAACTGGGTGACCAGGGAATGGTGAGCGGATCAACAAAAGTAAAATAATAAGTAGGACTAAATTCCGGTTAACGGTTCCATATGAAATGAGGTGCATCAAATGTCTGTCCGGCAGTATAACGTAATCCTTCTATTCTCCCTGCTTCTTCTGCTATCCTCATGCAGCGGGCAGAGGACTGAGCAGCAGGTGCTCCGGATTCAGTCCGGCCAGAACCTCAGACTCCTTACTACTACAGATATTCATTATCTTTCCCCCAGGCTGACCGATAATGGGCCTGCTTTCCGCAGCTTTCTGGCTGCCGGGGACGGCAAGCAGCTGAACTATAGTGATGAAATGCTGGAAGCTCTAGACTTAGATATAGGAATCCGGCGCCCCGCGGCAGTCATAATCAGCGGAGACCTGACCAATAACGGGGAAAAAGCCAGCCATCAGGATCTTGCCGGGCATTTGCGGGCAATTGAGCAGCGAACCGGAACGCGGATTTATGTGATTCCTGGCAATCATGATGTGATGAACCCTTGGGCAAGACGCTTTGAGGGGGAACGGCAGATCCGGACGGATTCCGTCACTCCAAAAAACTTCCGCAGCATTTACAGCGAATTCGGTTATGGGGAAGCTCTGCTGAGGGACAATGACTCTCTTAGTTACCTGGCAGCCCCTTCAGAGGATCTCTGGCTTCTAATGCTGGATACCAGCCAATACAGCAGCAATAAAAAGCTGGGGCATCCGCAGCTTGACGGCCAGCTTACCGGCTCCACTCTGCGCTGGATCGACCGCTGCGGTGAACTGGCTGCCAAGAACGGTGCGCAGATTGTGGCGGTTATGCACCACAGCCTGCTGGATCACAGTGAATTTCTCCAGGAGGGCTTTACACTTAACAACAACGAGCAGGCTGCTGCGGCCCTGATCCGTAACGGGATTACAACGGTCTTCAGCGGACATATTCATTTCCAGGATATCCGCAAAAGTGATAAAGGCATCTATGACGTTGCCAATAGCGCCTTGTCTGTCTACCCGCACCAGTACGGGATTCTGGATTACTCACCTGCATCGAGGACATTAGACTACAATACCGCGAAGCTGAACGTAGAGCTCTGGGCCAAATCGGCAGGCAGCACTGACCCCAACCTGGTGAACTTCAGTGCCTACAGCGAAGAGGCATTCCGGAAGCTGTCGGCGGACAGAAGCTATGCCAGGCTGACCGCTGACAGCAGCTATGACGGTTATAAGCAGGAACAGCTGGAGGCTATGGCAGATGTTGTGGGACGGCTGAATGAGATATATTTTTCAGGAACTGCTGACAAGGATATTGCTGCTGTTACCTCGTCGGAAGGTTTCAGGCTGTGGCAAACGGCACCGTACAGCGGCCTTAAGAGCTACGTGCAACGCATGTCGGAGCTGGAGCTTAAGGATAATAACCATTTTGTTACAAAGTTTCCTCAGTGGTAACGTTTGAACGAGGCGGATTGCGTTTAATTTAGGGCGAGCACTCTAATCCTGCAAGCCCAAGGAGGACAACAATCCCATGTTCAAACGGATGGATGAAATTATGATTGAGATTCCCGATGTCGAGAAGCCCGACCCGAATGCGGCTGCTGCCGTGCAAGAGCTGCTAGGCGGCAAATTCGGTGAGATGTCCACGCTCAACAACTATCTCTACCAGTCTTTTAACTTCCGTTCCAAGGACAAGCTGAAGCCGTTCTATGACCTGGTGATGAGCATTACCGCTGAAGAGCTCGGGCATGTTGAGCTGGTCTCCCATGCCGTAAACAAATGTCTCAGAGGCTCAACCGATTATAAAAAGCCGGACTCTAATCCCCTTGAATCAGTAAAGGATGCCCGCTTGTCCTACCATTTCCTGGCCGGAGCGCAGGGTGCCATGCCGTTCGATTCCATGGGCAATCCGTGGACCGGGGCCAATGTGTTCAACAGCGGCAATCTGGTCGAGGATCTGCTGCATAACTTCTTCCTTGAATGCGGGGCCAGAACCCATAAGATGAAGGTCTATGAAATGACCGATCATCCGGCTGCCCGCGCGGTTGTAGGCTTCCTGCTTGTACGCGGCGGCGTCCATGTCGTGGCTTATGCCAAGGCGCTGGAGATTGCCACAGGCGTAAACGTGACCAAGCTGTACCGGTACCGTCTCTGAGCAATAAACTGTTCACTGAAGCCAAAAAATACGAGGAAAAAGGCGTGCATACCAAGCTGTACACCTGGAGCGACAAGGACTTCAGCTCGATCGGCCAGATCTGGAAGGGGACACATCCTGAAGACGGTCTTCCGCTCGAAGTGATTGAAGGCGCACCTGCAGGCGTTCCTATTCCTGAATCTCCTGAACTTCAAGAAGAATTCGCGCCGGGCATCTCCGCAGAGGAATTCAAAGAGATTGCGAAACGGCTCAAGATGGCCGGCAATATTACGGACTAGCTTTTATTAACCGGCGGATCTGAGCTTGATATAAATGATTATTGGACAGTAATAGGGCGCCTGCCTGAGCAGGCCGCCCTATTTGGTCGTGTTTGCCATTTTCATCCGGCTTATTCGTAGCCGCCGACTGCTTCCGGAAGCTCCAGGTAAGCCGGCTTGCTTTTGACCAGCTCAAAAATATAACTCCGCAGCTCCTTCAGCTGCTCAGCATCTGCAGTTATTTCGCAGTTTTCTTCATCCCAATAAAATGACCGCTCCTCTCCGTCCAGCCTGATCTGCCAGTGTTCCTCACCAAAAGGGGTCATCTCGCAATTCTTCATATCCGGCTCCAGCTTGAGCTCCCTGTAAATGTCGATTGTGCGTAAACGGGCATAAATATCCGCCAGTTCACTGTCTGTCAAAACCAGCTCTGCCTGTGCCGTTCCCTTAGTCACCAGATCCTTGGTCACCGTACCGTTAAAGGTGTTAATCTCATTTTTACCCGTAATCCCAAAGCGCACAGAGAATGCAAAATCCGCCGGCATGGTTTCCGGCATCTGTCCGGTAACGGAGGTGTGGGGGGGGATGGATGATTCGGGTGCATTAGGTGTGGGGGATGTGCCAGATTTGGTGGTTGCATTTGGCATATTGGATGAGCGGGGTGCGGCGGGTGCGTTACTTATAGCGTTTGCTGCCCCTCTTTCAGCACTTGGACTATTATTTTCTGCGCAGCCTGTCAGGACTAAAAGTAACAGCAGGGCAGCGACTGGTAGTAGCAGGCGCATTATTTCCACTCCTTCTGTAACTGGTTACCGGTTATTACCCTTATTCTTACTAAACGGCTAATTCCTGATAATGTTGCTGATGGAGGAAAAGTGAAGCTTGTCCGTTTCGGATCAAGGGTATTTTTGCCTCTCATTTCTGCAAAACGGCTGCTTCTGCCCGAATCAGAGGCATTTTTGTCTCTCATTTCGGCTATCCGGCTGTTTTCGAACAAATCAAGAGCATTTTTGCCTCTCATTTTGGCGATCTGGCTGTTTTCGAACAAATCAAGAGCATTTTTGCCTCTCATTTTGGCGATCTGGCTGCATCTGCTCGAATCAGAGACATTTTTGCCCTTATTCCAGCGGCCCCTCTTCCGGCACCGCAGCTTCAAGGATAAGCTCTGTGGAGGCAGCCTCCCTGCCGTTCACCAGCAGCGCAATCCGGTGTCCGCCCGGATAGTGGCGGCGGGTGGTCAGGTCTGCCCAGCGGTGTGTCCGGACGGCAGACAGCCTTGCTCCTCCCGGAACCGTTTTGTCGGAGAGCAGGAACAGCTTGCGGGAGGTTTTGCCGCCGGCCTTCACAAAATCGATGCCGTATTCCACCCGGACCCGCACCGGTTCCCCCTCCCGCACTCTTAGCTCATAGCTCAGCACACAGCTCTCGCCAATCCGCAAAACGGCCGGATCGACAGTCAAGGCGGCTGCAGCCACTAGCGGCGCGCTCTCCTCCTCCCCTGCATACCCGAAAAGAGCCATAATCTCCGGGTTTGCTTTGCGGATCAGCGAGCGGCAGCCATGCCGCACGATCCAGTCGGTGCGGGTGCTTGAGCCCATCCAGCGGCGGGCAATGCCGATTACGACATCCGGATGATCCTTGGCAATATCATTCAGGTTGTTGGCCACACTTTTGCGCACATACAGCGAAGGATCGTCTTTCAGCTGCTCCAGCACCGGCAGCACGGGGGAAGGGTCACGTTTGAATACCGGCAGCGCCTGCCCCCACGGCAGACGCGGACGGCAGCCTTCGCTGGCAAGCCGGCGCACATGCTCATTGCTGTGCCGAGACCAGACGAGCATTTGCTCCATCATCCGCTGCGGGTCGCGCAGCAGAAAAGGCCTGACGGCAAACTCGGCACTCGCCCCCTGTGTAAACCGTTCCAGCGCAGCCACCGACAGCGCCCAATGCTCCTCGGCCTGCCCGTATACCTCAACGAAATCGGGGAAGATCAGGTACGGGAAACCTGTGCAATCCTTGTCTACCGCATACAGGACAGCCAGAGCCTTCTCATAGCCGGCCGCAGATAAGTTCCCAGTGTCTCCGTAATCCGCCGCATCCGGGCTTTCAGCTCCAGCTCTTCCCACGGCTCCCTCATCACCTCAGCGACAAAGCCTTCTATATCAAATACGTCATAAGCTCCACGCAGTATCCTGCCGAAGCTCCGCAGAAATCCTTCATTGTACATTGCCTTTAACGGCTCCGCCATGTCTCGTACCCTCCAATAGTTGTTGAAATCCCGGTTATGAAAGCATAGCATGGCATACTGGACAGCTTGGTGTCAGGTTTGATTTTGACTCCGGGCTATTTATACGGTTATTCTCTGTTCATCCGTTATTCTGCCGTTTTGGCAAACCCGCGATACCGGTCCCGCGCCCATAGTCTTCATCCTCAAGGAACGGAGAAATCGTCCAGAGTCCGGCAATACTGATCACGTCATCTTCACCGGGCACATAAACATAAGACTCCTCATCATATTCTTCCTCACCGTCTGCACCGTCTCCCGAATCATCTTCACCGGAATCGGTATCATCGTCGTTATCATCATACTCATCAACATACTCATACTCATCATCAGCTCCGGCAAAAATCAGCCCATTATCCCTCTCCTCCGCTGTGGGCGCCCCTTCGTCAACAAGGACCTCATCGGATTCTCCCACATAGCTGTAGGCGCGGATCAGCTCTCCGTTCACAGCCTTGGCCCAGGCATAATAATCGACAACACGGTGTGAACCAAAATAACAAGCCTCGCCAAACCGGCTGCTGAGCCGTTTTATCGTCTCGAGCGGATTGTCTGCCCCCGCAGCACCCAGATCCGGCATAAATGCATTTACAGCAAGGGTCCAGCCTGCAAGCGGCGGCGAGATGAAATAGTATCCCTGAAATGCGGCTGTCAGCCCCGTCTGCCAGTTTGCCGGCTGCGGCTGGTCCAGCTGAAAAGCTTCAGCAACCTCTGCCGTATCCGCAGTGCGGATAGCGTACCACTGGATTTTAAAGCCGAAGCTTAACGGAGTGTCCGGAGTTGCATCAAACCTTGCAGCAAAATCTGCACACATATTCAAGTCCCCTCCCGTAAAACATGGATTGTAGAATTCCATATAAAGCCTATCTGGTTAGATTTTAAAAAAATGCTGCCGGATACTTCAGCTCCCCCTGAAGCTGCTCAAGCGCTCCTTCCCTCAGCCCGCAAACCTGAAACACCTCCGCAGGCACAGGGAACTGCAGCAGCTCCAGCCCGTGCACACCAGCAGGCACAAAACCGAACCGTGGATAGTAAGACGGATGTCCAATCAGCAAAATAGCGCCGAATCCCAGGCTTGCCGCACGTCTTTTCCCCTCTTCAATCAGCAGCCCGCCGATGCCCTGCTTCTGATAATCCGGATGCACCGCAATCGGCGCCAGTACAATCACCGGATGCTCATGCGTTTCTCCCAGCACCTTGGCTCCGCTCAGGAGAATATGGCCGACCACGGTGCCCTTCATTTCAGCCACAATAGACAGCTCCGGGATGAACTCTACTGAAGCCCTGATCCTTTCAACCAGCTTAGCCTCATCCTCACGGTTTCCGAACGCCAGCTCATTCAGCCGGAACACCTGCCCGTAATCCTCAGCCTTTTCGGTTCTAATCAGCATATATACTCCTCCTTCTGCTAATGAACTGTTTTCATCAGTTTTGCAAATTAAACCTGTTTTCAAAACGCGTTTGCTGTCGTAAAATAGTTGAAACGCTTTTGGAGCGAAAAGTATACGGAGGGCCTGGACGATGCCAAAGCCGCTTGTCAAAAACATTGATTTTTTTGTTGCCGCCATGTCACAGACCTTTGTGTCCGCACTGCAGCTTGACCCTGACGGGATGTACTCTCTGGTCGGCTACGGCATAATTGAAAAATTCTCCGAGGATTATGTGCGGGTCAAACGCTTTGACGGCACAGTGTCGCATTATGACCGGGGAATAACCAAATTTCAGCATAACCGGGCATAGGACTTAAATATTACTATTTCTCTGGCTGAGTTTAATTCCCTGCTTCTTCCACAGGAAGAAGAGACTCAGGCGCTGATTGATCAGATGAAGAAGAACCACTCCTCCAATCGGCAAAAAAAAGCGGACGCACACTAAGCATGCGTCCGCTTTTTTGGTTGTTTGTGCACAGCCGCCCCGCCCTACGTCTGCTGCTGCTTATATTCCGGGCCCGCCTTCGGATATCGGGTTGTCGGATCCTGCATTGTGTACTGATCAGCCATTATTTATTACTCCTGTTCGAATCCCAAATTCGCTGAAATTCCTCCAACAGCCTCTCCCGCCCGATCTGCTCCCCGATATAAGCCTGCATCTGCACGCTCATCTGCGAGGTAGTTGCCTCATATCCGGGATAACGCTGCCATAGCCAGGGAAGCGTCCTCCCGGCCTCCATATAAGCGATGATATCCTCCGCAAGCGGCCCTAATCTGCCATCCGCAGCCGGAATGCTCTTAAGCGCAGGAATTAGCCTGGCCTCGTCCACGATAAATCTCCGGCCGGCCTCCGAGCTCGCCAGCCAGCGCAAAAAAGCCTTGGCCTCCTCCTTCATTCGCGAATTTTTAAGCACAACCCAGTAATTCGCGACGCCGATCTGGAGCTTGTCCATCTCCTCCGCATTATCGTTCACCGGCATCGGCAGGAAGCCGATGTCCAAATCCGGAGCCAGCTTGTCCAGCTGCAGCTGCGTCCAGCTTCCCTGCTGCATCATTGCCGCCTGCCCGTCTGCAAAATGCGCTATCTGGGTATAATAGTCAGTCTGCAGCGGCGTCTCCTGGCCGTACTCCAGGGTAAGGTCGATCAAATCGAGCCAGGCCTCAAACGCGGTGTTGCCGGTGAACTTGGCGTTGCCGCTGCTGACCCGTTCTATATAATCCGCCGGAGCGGGCTGCAGGGCAAAAGCGGTGTTCAGCAAATGATTGCCAAGCACCCACCACTCCGCGTAGCCGTTCTCGAACGGCCGGATGCCGGCCGCCTCCAGCCGCTGCGCCGCATCCCGCAGTCCGCTCAGCGTAACTGGCTTGGATTCGATCCCCGCCTTGCGGAACAGCTCCTTGTTGTAAATAAAACCCCAGCCTTCCATGGCCAGCGGCATCCCGTAGACCCGTCCGTCCTTCGTAATGGCGGGTCTGGCCAGCTCCTGTATATCGTCCGCCCACGGCTCGCCGGTCAGATCCTCCAGATACTCCTGCCAGAGGTCCAGGTCGGTAAAGCCGGCTACGAAGAACAGATCGGGCTTGTCGCCGGAATTAAACCTCGTCTTCAGCTCCGCGCTGTAATCGCAGCCCCCGCCGCAGGTATCAAGCTCGATCCGCACGCCCGTCTCCTCCTGGTACCGCCGTGTGAGCGCGCTCAGCTGCTCCGCCATTTCGACTTTGAAATTAAAAATCTTCAGAGTCCGCGCGGAATTGCCCGTTACGGTTCTCCCCGTATCGTACTCTTCCACAACTCCGTTATTCCCGCCGCACGCTGCAGCGGCCGCTGCAAGGAGCAGGAGCGCTATAATGGTCAATATAAACCGCTTGGGCATCATCGTATCGCTATCCCTTCGTCAGCAAGATGGCATTATATATGTCCAGTATAAGCGCCATACCTCCGGGAAGAAACGTGAAATAAATTCCCGGTAGCAAACGGGGCTGGCTGCATTGGCAGCGTTCATCCGCAGGGCAGACAACAAAAAAAAGGGGGCAGCGGCGCTCATGTCTCCCGGACATAAGCCGGCACGTTGCCCCCATCGGCATAAGCATGCCGACTCCCCTTTATCTTGGCCAGCGCTCTTCCTTCTGTGCCAGCGGCCCGTACGGCTGATGCGGCTCCGTCTGATACCAGTACGCGACTGAGGCCACATCGTCCTGTCGTTCGAACAAGCCTTTTTTATAGACTCCGATCTGCTGAATGGCCACTTTAAGGTCCTCATGAAACCGGATCGGATCCAGTATATGCCACCGGTAGAACCCGCGCATTGGCGGGGCATCGTCGTTATGGTACAAGTTGTGGACGTCCTGGTCATGGCTGGAGTAATACGGATACCCCATGTAAGGCGTGCAGTAGGTGTTCTCTACCGTCTTTCCGTCCCTTTGCGTCGCAAAGCTCCAGGCGCCCCCGAAATAATCCTCTGTCCCCGTACCACAGATCGTCGGATATTCGTCGTCCCCGTCGATGTACATCTTGATCTCGCCCTCTCCCCACCAGTACCGCTCCAGCGTGGTCAGCGCCATATAGGTTCCTACATACTGTCCGCGGCCCTTCACGTTGTCCAGAATGACGTAATCCTCCGCCTTGTCCGTGATCCGCTGCCGTCTCCACTGGGCGTGGAAATAGGCGGTCTGCTCAGGCAGCTCATCGTGCAGGCAGTAATCGATCTGATAAAAAAGCGCCGGAATCGCCGCTTCATGCTGATTCTCGATTTCTATTCTCGCTTTGCGCCGGAACGGCATCGGAAAGTAGCAGTTAAAGCCGCGTGTCGGATTCACGACGATCGCTTGGGAATTGACGGTGCAGCCTCTCCCGAAGCCGTTGCAGAAGAAATCCCCAAGCGGACTTTCGACGGAAGGCTCGGTTTCCTCATCCCAGTACATGCGCAGTACAAGGTCCCTTAATACAAAAGTGCCCGCTTCGGTTTGGTCGGTGACGGTAATCCAGATATGTTCGATGATCCCGGGACCGTCGATATCGGCCAGCACGGCGGTTGCGCCCGGCGCCACGTCCCGGATACAGGGCGAGCCTTTGCGGGACGGCCCGAGGTGGCTGGCCGCCATGCCGCCTTTGCCTTTTTCCCCTTTCGGGTTCTCTGCGTTAACGGCCCGGCTCGGCCGGATTTGATCAGGGGAAGCGCCGACAGCCCTCCTAAAAACGGATGTTCAACCATAATAGATATGCTCCTCTCGTAATCAGCTTTTTTTCAACAATGCCCCTTCTCGGATCACCAGCCGCAATGCTTTTATTCCCATGAACAGTGCCTCATGCCTGAAATCAGCCCTTAACTCCGCCAGCCATAATTCCCTCCATGATCTGTCTCTGGAAGATGGCCACGAAGAGGATAATCGGCAAAATAATGATCCATCCCATCGCGCTGACCAGATCCCACGGCACGGCGTACATATTATCCCTTAGAGGCAGCTGTGTGATGGCCGTGGACAGCACCGAGATACCGTTGGAGTAGAACAGCGGCGTAAAGAAGTTGTTGAGGCAGGTAATAAAGTTAACGATACAGACGGTCGCAAGCGCAGGTCTGAGCAACGGAACGGTAACGTAAATCAGTGACTGAAAAAAACCGCAGCCGTCGATGGCGGCCGACTCCTCGATGGAAACCGGAACATCGTTCAGATAGTTTTGCAGGATCAGAATCGTAAACGGAAGAATGCCGCTGATATACAGAATAATGAGTCCCGTATACGTATCGTAAAGATGCACGCTGCGCAGAAAATCGTACAGCGGCCGGGCCGTGACAACATCCGGAATAAGCATTGACGCCAGCAGGAAGCCTATGGCGAGCGCAAGGCCCCGGGTACGGAACCGTGCAAAGCTGAAGGCGGCCATGACGGAAACGACCATCCCGATCAGGATGGACAACCCGACTATAATTGCGGTGTCCCATATTTTAGGAAGCAGCCCGACGTTTTCGATCAGATAACGGTAGCTCGCAAGCGTCGGATGGTCCGGCCAGTATTTGATTGGTGTGGAAAACAGCTCGCCGGACGGCGTGATGGAGGAAATAAAAATCCACCAGAGCGGAAATAGGATCAGGAAAGCGACGATCAGGGCCAATCCCCACATGAACAGGGTCAGCGGCAGCGGTCTCGGATTTTGGTTCGTCATCGTACATCGCTCCTTAGTAATCTACGCGTTTGGCCGCGGACATGCTGAGCCAGCTGAGCAGAGCCATAACGACAAACAGCACGACCGCGATCGAAGCGGCGTAGCCGGTATTGAGATTGGTAAACGCCTCGGTCGTTACCCGGTAGGCGATCAGCGCGGTGCTTTCCCCCGGTCCGCCGCTTGTCATCGCATAAACGATATCAAAGGAGGTGATCCGCCACATCGTGAAGAATATGCTCAGCACCAAAATATTCCGGGACAGCATCGGCAGCGTAATGCCAAAGAACGACCGGATCGGACCGGCGCCGTCAATCTTGGCCGCTTCGTACATTTCCGCAGAAATGAACTGCAGCCCCGCCAGCACCAGAATCGCGAAGAACGGAAGGTCTTTCCACAGGTCGACGGCAATGACGGCAAAACGCGCCGTATTGGTGTGGATCAGCCAATCGAGATTAAAATCAGGGTTAAACCACCGGACAAAGTCGTTAATGAGACCGTAATCGTTGTTGAATGCCCACTTGGACGCCATGGCAATGACAACCATCGGCATGGCCCAGGGAAGCAGCACAATTGTCCGGAGTATTTTTTGCCCTGCGAACTTCATATTTAGAATCAGCGCCAGCGCAATACCAAGCACGATATGTCCGAGCATGGAGCCGACGACAAAAATGACGGTGAATCCCATGGACGTGATGACTTTGGAGTCCTGAAACAGTTGAATAAAATTATCGAAACCTACAAACTCACGGATGCCCTGCAGCAGCTTGACTTCATACAAACTGATGCGGAACGTCTCGATAATGGGATAAATGGTTGTGAATACCCGGATGATCAGCGCCGGCAGCACAAGAATCCAGGCTATCGCCAAATATTTTCGGCTGGCGTACATGCGAGAACGCTCCTTTCCTGCGGCATAGCCGCCGGAAGAAAAGGGGCGGGGCTTAGGAGCACCGTCCGCCTGATCCCCCGTTTCGGCGAAACCTTTGAGGCTGGATGTGAATCATGGATGATTTACCGGTAGCGCTCAACCGCCTCCTGCGCTTTTGTGCAGAATTCATCCAAAGTAATTTTGTCCTGGATATAGTTCTGGAACAGCGTGCCCATTTCGGAGATGAACTCCATCGTCTGTGGCAGCATCGGACGGCCGCGCACCTCGTTGGTAGCCTGAATCTCGGTATAAATCTCCTTGATGTCGCCGGTCACCGCTTCATTGGCCGCAACATCGGCTCTGGCCGGATAACGGTCGAAGTTCTTCCAGCCGTTCAGCTCACCGTCCTCGCTGGCCGCGTATTTAAGGAACTTGATCGCTGCCTCTTTGTTTTTGGAGGCCGAATTCAGAACATAGCTCCAGGAGTCGGTAAAGATGCTGCGATTCGCGAATTCCGGCATATTGATCATATGGATCTGGTCCGGACCGTAGCGGTTCGCCTGCTTATAGTCCGTTCCTGTTCCCCACATGAATACCGAGGCGTATTTGCCGTCGATAAATTTCTGGTTCATTTGCTCGTATTTATCCGCGATCTGGTCGACCGGCGTTACCTTCCACGTATTGGCCATGTCATACATAAATTTGACCGCCTCGCGGCTGTTCTCGTTGGTCCAGTCGTAGTAATCGCCTCCAAACAGATTGACGAAGGTTGCGATTTCATTAAAGACGTATGTCTTTTCCCAGGAGCCGCCGTAGCCGTACTGCCCGTCCTTGGTCGTAGCCTTCAGGAAATTCATAAAATCCTCTTTGTTCTCAATCGAGGTCATTCCGGCCGCATCCAGCTTCTTCTGGTCGACCCACAGCGCAAGATAGCCCGTATAGCTTGGCACGCCGAGCACATCGCCTTTGGCGGAGGTGAGCATATCCTTCATATAGCCTTGCGGCAGCTGCTCCATAATATCCCCGGTCAGCACCGTGTCCTGCAGCGGCTCCAGCCAGCCGGAGTTCTTGAAGGAAGTAGCCATTTCATCGTTGACCTCCAGAATGTCCACGGAGCTGTCGCCGGAAGAAAGGATCGTGGAAACTTTCTGCTGACGGGTGTCCGAATCGGTCGGAGCGGCGACCCAGTTGATTTTGACCCCGCTTTTCTCCTGAGCTTCGTCCAGCCAGGCCTGGAAATTGGGGTTCGTGGACTGAATGGTATATAGCGTAATCTCATCCTTGCCGCCGGACCCCGCTGTGTCTGTAGGATTCACGGCGCTCCCGGCGTTGGTGCCGCCGCCCGAGCACCCTGCGGCCAGCATCGCCAGCGATAACGAGCCTGCCATAAAGATGGACGACCATTTTTTCATACCATAACCTCCCTTTGTGTTTTCGTGTAAGCGCTTTACACACTCAGTATACTAAGCGCACCGGGAGGGCGAATACAGCCGGCGTTGACCAAAAATGTGTAAGATTGTGACCTCCCTTTCTTTTTACGCTTCGGTCAGGAAGCCTATTGACCCGCCTCGGAAGCGATGCTAGACTGTTAACCAATTCGGGAAACGGAGGGGACCGATCATGAGATACCGGAGCTTTCGGAGCAGCATCCGCTACAAGCTGAGCGTCTTTCTGATGGCCGCCATTCTCCTGCCGATTGCGGCTTCGATCCTGATTTCCTATTTTTATACCAAACATTCTTTAAAGGAAGACGCTATCCGCGAAAATTCCAATACAATCCGCCAGGGAACTACCAGTCTGATAGGACAGCTGAACGGGATGAACAACATCTCCCTTTATGCGTATAACAACATCCGGATGACGAACAGCCTGTATAACATTTTAGTTGAGGGCCGGAGTGATTTTATGATCGAGAACAACATTTATTCCGGGCTGCACGCCATTGAGCAATCCGCTAAGGATATACAGCAGGTTTACCTTTATTCCGATCTGGCGGACCAATCGTGGCTGCTTATCGACGGGTATCTCAAGCGGGGGCCTGGAGGCGAGGGATTAACGGGGCATTTCGTACAGCCTCTCGACAAAAATGATCCCTTTCTGGAACCGCCTCACCCCTCCCACAACTACGGCATGGAGGAATTCCCTTACAGTCCCTCCAACACTGTCTTTACGATTCACCGCCCGGTATACCGGGCCCCGCTCAAGGAGCGGGTCGGCGTACTGTCGGTCGACTTCAAGCTGGACGGATTCCGCAGCATCATGAACATGCTCTACGAAAAAGGTGAGGAGAATATTTATCTGCTGGACGACACCGGAACCGCCATCTACACCTCCAGAGAAGAAGAGCTCGGCACCAAACCCGATCACGCCTGGCTGCGGCATGCCCGTTACAGCTTCGCCGGCGCCGGATATTTCGACTGGAGCGGGGACGACGGCTATAACGGCATCGTCGTGTTCGAGAAATTCGAGCTGATCGGCCGCATCTGGATTGTCGCCAAGCAGATTCCCGACAGCTACCTGTACAGCAACGCCTCGAGCGTGCTGCGCATCAATATGCTCGTGCTGCTGACCTTTCTGTTCATTGCGATTGCCGCTGCGCTGTTCGTCTCAGTAATGGTAACAGCCCCGATCAAGCGGCTGACCGAATCGATCCGCAAAATCAAGCTCGGAAAGCTCCAGTTCGACGCCCAGGAACGCAGCGACGAAGTCGGCGTGCTGGGGAGCGCGATCAAGAACATGGTCGATACGATCGATAATCTGATTATGCGGGAGCTGAGGCTGGAGCTGGCCAACAAGGATAATCAGCTAAAAGCGCTTCAGGCGCAAATTAATCCGCATTTTATTTTTAATACGCTGCAGTCTATCGGCTCCGTCGCCCTGCATCACAAGGTACCCCGGATCTATGAGCTCACCTCTTCCCTCGGCCTCATGATGCGCTACAACATGAACACGGATGAGCCCGTGGTTCCGCTCTCCAAGGAGATCGCCCATGTGCAGGCTTACCTGGAACTGCAGCAGCAGCGGTTCAAGGACAGGCTCCGTTACAGCATTGAAATCGTCGGTGACCCCGACTTGAGCACCTCCATTCCTAAAATGATTCTCCAGCCGATTGTCGAGAACTGCTTCAAGCACGGCTTTGAATCGGCGGAGCAGGCTGTAATCTCCATTTCGGTAGCGGATGGCGGCGGGATGCTCGGCATCACGGTCACCGACAATGGCCCAGGCGTAACCCCGGAGCGCCTGCAGGAGCTGCAGCGTTGGATCGCCCATGGAAATCCGGGCGGCACGGAAGGCGGCAGCATCGGATTAATCAATGTCATCTCCAGGCTGCGCCTGTTCTATAACGATAAAGCAGCTGTAACGATCGGGCATGCGAAGCCTCGCGGCTTCTCCGTGCACCTCGGCATCCCTTTGACGGAAGGAGCGGTTCACCATGAAAGTGCTGATCGTGGATGATGAAGCTGACGTAAGGGATTCAATCCGGCTTCTTGTGGCCTGGGAGGAGTATAACATTACGGACGTTTTGGAGGCTTGCGACGGGGAATCGGCCATGGCGCTGATCGAGCGCGAGCGGCCGGAAATCATCTTTACCGATATGAAAATGCCCAATGTGGACGGTATGGCGCTGCTCCAGTGGATCGAGGACAAGGCCCCATCCTCCAAAAGGATCGTGATCAGCGGCTATGACGACTACGCTTATATCCGCAATACAATCAAGCACGGGGGGATGGACTACCTGCTGAAGCCGATCAGCCGCAGCGAGCTGCTCGAAGCGCTCGGCCATGCTGCAGAGGCCTGGCGCAAGGACGAGGAAGCGCGCAGCCTCAACATTCAAAAGGATGTAGAGATCAACAAAACGCTGCCCATGTACTGGGATAAAACGCTCTCATCCCTCGTCTCCCGGCCCGGCCTCATCCGGGAGCCGCGGACGAGCTGAGCGCTGCGTTTGGATGGTCCGCGGCGGCGGAATGTCGGATCGTCATGCTGCTGACCGATCCGCTTCCGCGCGCCGTGCTGGGCAAATTCGGGCGCAATCCCGACCTGCTGCATTTTCTGATGGGCAATATTTGCAACGAGGTGATCGGCTCGTCCCGCAGCGGCTATGCCTTTAAACATACGGACCCCAATTACGGGCTTGTCCTGCTGCTGACCAGGGAGCTCGGGCAGACGGACGCGAAGCTGAAAGCCATGAATGAAGCCCTGTTCAAAGTGCTCGGGGCGCGTTTCCGCTTCGCCTGCAGTAGCTGGGTGTCCTTTCCGCAGGGCGTTCACACCGGCTTCCAGCAGACGCTCCAAACCGCCCGCGGCATCTCGTTTCTGGACGATTCGCCGTTGATCTATCATTTCGGCGAGCCCTCCTCCTTGCCGCCTGCCCCGAGAACCGTGCTGGCCGATTACGCCAGCCAGATCACGACGGCGGTCCACCGGGGGGAGGCCTCCCAAATCGGGCGTGCGGTGTCCAACTGGATTCAGGCGGTCGGACGGCTGCCTGCCGTCACCTGGGAGGACCTGAAATACTGGCGGTACGAATACGGGCTGCTGAGAACCCGGCTGCTTCAGGACAAAGCGCCGGCTGCCGGCGAGCCTGTACCTTCTTCATCTCCCGGGCTGTTTCCTCTGGATGAGAACGGTCGGTTATCTCTTGAAGAATGGCGGAGGGAATGGACTGAAGCCTTCGCGGAAATCGCGGACATACTGAAGGATTCCCGGCTGCAGGAGAACAACGCCATTTATGAAATTAAGCGGTATATCGACCTTCATTACATGGATAACCTCACACTGCAGGAAATAGCAGGCGAGTTTTTTCTAAGCCGCGAATATGTTTCCCGCCGCTTCAAGCAGGTGTTTAACGAGAACATCTCGGAATATCTGGAGCGGGTCCGCATCGACAACGCCAAGCTGCTGCTCGCCGGCGGACAGCATAAAATCTCCTCCGTCGCCGAGATGGTCGGCTATCAGGACGGACGCTACTTCAGCAAAATCTTCAGCAAGCTGACGGGAATGACGCCGAGGGAATGGCGCAAGGATACGGAAGCTTAGAGAGACCGTGGGCTTTGCCGCGAAAGCTTTGCGGCGGCGGGAACCAATGACGATTTGTTCCCCCACCCCGGAATCAGGAATTCGGCCACCAGGGTCCATTCCAGCAAGCCTTTTCCGTTCGCCATGTTCAGGCCCTCCTAATTTCGGATCGGTCTTTAACCAGTGGCGAAGTAAAACCCTCGGACCTTCGGCCGGGGGTTTTACTTACGTATCCCTGCTATCCGCAATACGCGTATACCGATGCATATGCAGTGCCTGGATGCTGCCGCCCTCCGCCGGCGGGACGAATGATCCGGATACTACATGGTTTGCGAAGGTCGACGGCAAGATCGCTGCTAATGTTCAAATCTTTCCGCTCTCTGTGTCAGAGTCGGCTAAGCTTTCTTGGCTGCACAAACGGACGGTTTCAGGCTCATAAACAGCTCTTCATAATCAGGCATGCCTGCTGCACCGCGCTCCGGAAAATCCTCGATTCCACAGTGTCCGGCCTGCTTAGTGCACTCATCTCCAGAACTCCGTACCGGCAAAGACCTGCGCTTTATCCGGGGCACCATCTCGTGCCCCTGCCACATAGGCCCACGGTGCACGCTGTCCCCGCAGCTCACTAAGGCCTGACGCTGCATATTCGCTGTAACGGACAGTGGCTTCATTGGCCACGTTGCCCCAGTTATCCCAGCCGGCAGGGTGAATATGTGCACCCAAACGGCAATTCACAAAAGCCGTTGCCGCATAGCTGCGCCATGGCCGCCCCAGATAGATGCCCGAGACATCATCACCGGCTGTCAGCAGACACTCCTCAAATACATAGCCGTATGTCTGGTTCTCAGGCGTAGATGCTGCCGTTACATAACCGACGCCATCATGGGCGGAACGCAGGCTGCGGATTTCACATTGCTCGAAATAGGCGGTTGCCCCGCCAAAAATAAAATCCACCGTCCCTTCAATATAGCAGCGGGAGTACAGCTGGCGGCACTGTTCATGGCGCTCGCGCAGCGGAATACCGCCAAAGGGGCCGCCATGCTTGTTCGCTGCAGGCAGCGGACCGGTAAAAATCGTGTCCTGATGCCCCTTGAAAGTACAATTACGGAACACCGTCTCATCACAATGGGCATACAAGGCCAGTGCCTGGCCGATCTCCGGACCCTGTCCGGCGGTATTGGCTACAGTCAGATTTTCGATAACCAGCCTGCTGCCGTTCAGGAACAGGGTCGGTGTGGCAAACGTCCCCTGCTCTTCCCCGGTCTCATCGGGCTGCCGGGCGTAACGGTTATTCGTAATGACAACTTCACCGATCCCGGCAATGGTCAGATCCGAACGGTAGATCCGCACCGCCTCTTCATATACTCCTGACAGAATATACAGTGTCTCATGCTTCTGAGAGGGCCGGCGCTCAAGTTCATCCACTGCCTCCTGGATTGTCCGGTAATCGCAAAAGGCCTCTTTTCCTACCCACATGGTCATATCCTCCCCTTTTTGTTCAATCTGGATTAATTCCATTCATACCCGGAAAACAAACAAGTTGATTATAGCGCTTTCTTAATCATTGTGCCAACAAAAATTTTAACGTGTGCATTTTAATATTTCCTTGACTTGGCAGGGTTTGAGGAATACACTGGAATCGTTAACAATTCATTTTTTCCGGGGAGAGCTTATGATAACAATCAAAGACATTGCACGCGTTGCAGGCGTCTCCCATACTACGGTGTCCAGAGCGCTGAACGGCAGCCCGCTGATCAAGAAAGTCACCCGCGACAAGATTGAACGGATTGCCGCCGAGATGAACTATGTGCCAAATTACAATGCGAAGAGCCTCGTTACCAAACGTTCCTTCACCATTGGGCTGTTCTTCTCCAGTATTGATCAGGGAACCTCGTCAAGCTTCCTGGTGGATGCCATCAAGGGTATCAGCCATGCGCTGGACGAGAACTACAATCTGACCGTCCACGGGATTGACGGGGTACGTAATTTCGGCAACATTCAGCCGCAGCGCTTTGACGGTATTCTCGTCATGAGTCAGAGCGATGAGGATAATGCTTTTATTTACCATGTCAAAACCATCGGCATCCCGCTTGTCGTGCTGAACCGCCAGCTGGAGGATCCCGGCATTATGAACGTGGTGGCTAATGACCGGGAAGGTGTCAGGGAAGCCATCGACTACGTGGTATCCCAAGGGCACCGGGAGCTTGCTATTATTGAAGGCAAACCCGGCTTCAAGTCCTCGACCGAGCGCAAGCAGGGCTTTATGGACAGTCTGATCGCACACCGCATTCCGCTTAATTCAGATTATTTCGTGCAGGGCGATTACAGCATTGAGAGCGGTTATGCCGCCATGTCCCGGCTGCTCAGCCTTCCGGAGCCACCAAGCGCCGTCTTCTGCTCCAATGACGATATGGCCATCGGGGCCATGAATGCCTGCTATGCCCATAAGATCAGCGTTCCGCAGCAGATTTCCCTGCTCGGGTTCGATGATATTATGTTTGCGCGTTACACGAATCCTGCCCTGACCACTGTACGCAAGCCGATTGCGGATATCAGTGAGCTTGGCACGAAGATGCTGATCCAGCTGCTGCTGCAGCCGGACACCAAGCCCCAGCAGCTGTTTGTCAAGACGTCGCTGGTTGTACGCGATACGGTGGCAGACCGCTGAGGCTCATCTGCTTAACTGCCAATCTCTGTTCTTGCAGAATCGGATCCCCTCTCATTCAGCAGGGTGAATCCGTTTCTTCCTGATAAAAATGTTCACGTGTGCATTAATTAAACTTTATCTATTTAAATTTAAAGGAGACGTTGAAAACCATGACAACCCGCCTATCCAGAACCACCCAGCCCGGCCTGCCCGTCTATCCTGAACGGATGATCCAGTTCGGCGAAGGCAACTTTATGCGCGCCTTTGTAGACTGGCAGCTGCAGCAGATGAACAACCAGGGGCTGTTTAACGGCAGCGCCGTGCTCGTTCAGCCGATCGGCCAGGGGCTCGGCGGACTGATGGCTGAGCAGGATAACCTCTACACCGTGCTGTTAAACGGGATTATGCAGGAGCAGACGGTGAACTCCCGGGAGATCATCACGAGCGTCAGCCGGGTGATCAACCTTTATGATGATTACGCTGCCTATCTGGCGCTGGCTGAGGATGACGCTCTGGAATTCATCACTTCCAATACAACTGAAGCAGGCATTGCCTACAGCGCCGGCGACAGTCTGAAGGATACACCTCCGAAGAGCTTTCCGGCCAAGCTGACCGCACTGCTCCACAAACGCTTTGAGCTGGGCAAAAAGGGCTTCATCATTATTCCCTGCGAGCTGATTGACCGCAACGGCGAGAAGCTGCTGCAAATCGTGCAGCAGTACGCTGCAGAATGGCAGCTGGGCGAGGATTTCAATAAATGGCTTGTGGAAGAAAACACCTTCTGCTGCAGTCTGGTTGACCGGATCGTGCCTGGTTATCCGCGTGACAAGGCTGCCCAGCTGGAAGAGGAGCTGGGCTACAAAGACAATCTGATCGTTACCGCCGAGCCGTTCCTGTTCTGGGTTATTGAAGGCCCGGCATGGCTGGCCGAGAAGCTGCCGCTCGCCCAGGCCGGACTTAACGTAGTCGTCACTGACGATATGACCCCGTACCGCGAGCGCAAGGTTCACCTGCTGAACGGCCCGCATACAGCAATGGTTCCGCTGGCTATGATGGCCGGTCTGGAAACCGTCGAGGATGTAATGAACGACGAGACCTTCTTCCGCTTCGTGCAGGAGCTGATGAACGATGAGCTGATCCCGATGCTCGACCTGCCTGCCGAGGAGCTGTCCTCCTACTCCGCTGCTGTACTGGAGCGGTTCAGAAATCCATTCGTCCGTCATGAGCTTGCCTCCATCTCACTGAACAGCATCTCCAAGTTCAAGTCCCGGCTGCTGCCGGTGCTGCTCCGCTACCGTCAGGAGCGCGGCCAGCTGCCTGAGCTGATGACACTGGCTTTTGCCGCTCTGCTGCTCAGCTACCGCGGTGACCGCGTGGCCAGACAAGACGGTGCTGAGGTACTGGAAGCCTTCGACAAAGCCTGGAGCAATCCGGACAGCTTCGTGCAGACGATCCTTGCTGATGAAAGCCTGTGGGGCCAGGATCTGACACAGGTTCCAGGACTTGCAGAAGGCGTTGCCGCGAAGCTGCAGGAGCTTGACCACACCGACAGCCGTGCGGTGCTGCAGCAGGCTGTGAACTAATAGAATACTGGAATTAAAAATAACCGGGATTTGAATGTACTTTTGATACCTCATTAACCAAAGGTTTGGCTGAACCAGAAGCTTAAACCCCATCTAACGGACTGAGATGCTCTTATTGTTCCTAACGTTCATTTATTATGAGGCTAACGGACACCAGCGCCTTTATTGGCGGTCATTTCTCCACCTTCAGGCAACAAATGAAGAAATAAGCGCATTGAGGTCCGTTAGCCATCGGAATATACACTTTCAAGTTCAATAAGGGCTCTACGGTCCGTAAGAATCAGAATAAGGCAGGATACCTCCTGCTTGAGATCATAACAACTTTTTTAGGAGGGACAGACAGCATGAAACGATTAATGAAAATGAATCCCCGCGATACAGTCGCTGTAGCCCTGCGTCCGGTTACCGCCGGTGAGCAGCTTGAAATCGACGGGCTGACCGTTCAGGCAGGCCAGGATATTCCCCAGGGACATAAGATCGCCCTGACCGATTTTAACGAAAATGACGTCATCACCAAATACGGCTATCCAATCGGGCACGCGATTGCCCCTATCGCAGCAGGCGACTGGATTCACACGCATAACATTAAGACCAATCTGGTCGGCGAAGAGGAATATGAATATGTGCCAGACCTTCATCCGGTCACCTATCCGAAACGCGACCTGACCTTCCAGGGCTACCGCCGCGCGAACGGCAAGGTCGGCATCCGCAACGACCTGTTCATCATCCCGACTGTCGGCTGCGTGAACGGCATCGCCGAACAGATGCTGTCTGAGTTCAAGGCGGAGCACCCGGACCTAGGTGGCTTCGACAACCTCACCGTGCTGAAGCACCCTTACGGCTGCTCCCAGCTTGGTGATGACCACCGCATGACACGTAGCATCCTGCTGGATGCCGTAAATCATCCGAATGCCGGCGGTGTGCTCGTCTTCGGCCTTGGCTGCGAGAACAACATCGTCTCCGAATTCCGCAGTATTCTCGGCGATTATGATGAGAGCCGGGTCAAGTTCCTGGTGGCCCAGGAGGTCGGCAATGAGCTTGAAGCCGGACTGGCGCTGCTTGAAGAGCTGTATGATGCAGCAAAGGATGATAAGCGTGAGCCGGTTCCGCTCAGCGAGCTGAACATCGGCCTGAAATGCGGCGGGTCCGACGGCTTCTCCGGCATTACGGCCAACCCTCTGCTGGGAGCATTCTCCGATTTCATCATTTCCCAGGGCGGCACCTCGGTACTGACTGAAGTGCCGGAAATGTTCGGTGCAGAGAAAATGCTGATGGCCCGTGCCGAAAGCCGCCAGGTCTACGAGGATATCGTCTCCCTGATCAACAATTTCAAACAATATTTCCTGTCCTACGGAGAGCCGGTATATGAGAATCCTTCGCCGGGCAACAAAGCAGGCGGCATCAGTACACTGGAGGACAAATCACTCGGCTGCACCCAAAAAGCCGGTACTTCTCCTGTCGTTGACGTGCTGGATTATGGCGTAAAGCTGCGCAAAAAAGGCCTCAGCCTGCTGCAGGCTCCGGGCAACGATCTGGTGGCCGCTTCTGCTCTTGCTGCTTCCGACTGCCAGCTGGTGCTGTTCACCACCGGACGCGGTACACCGTTCGGCAGCTTCGTGCCTACGGTTAAAGTTGCAACCAACAATGAGCTGTTCGCCAAAAAAGGCCACTGGATGGACTTCAACGCAGGTCCTCTGCTGGAAGTGCCGATGGCCGAAGTGCTGGAGGAGTTCATTTCCTACATCATTGCCGTGGCAAGCGGCCAGAAAACACGCAATGAGCAAAACGAAGTGCGCGAGTTGGCTATTTTCAAGACCGGGGTTACGCTATAATCTCTTATCCTAAATTTCTTATAAAGGGAGCGTCATCATGTTTTTAAACGACGATTTTTTATTGACCACCGAACCTGCACGGCAGCTCTTTCATGAATATGCAGCCAAGATGCCGATCATCGACTACCACTGTCATCTTGATCCGCGTGAAATCTACGAAGACCAGCCGTTCAAGAACCTGACTGCAGCCTGGCTGTACGGCGACCATTACAAATGGCGGCTGATGCGCGCGAACGGCATACCGGAATCACATATTACCGGCGATGCATCGGATTACGACAAATTCCTGGCCTGGGCCAGAACGCTGCCGAAGGCGGTAGGCAACCCGCTTTACAGCTGGACCCACCTGGAGCTGCGCCGCTTCTTCGGCGTCAATGAACCGCTGAACGAGCAGACAGCGCCGGCGATCTGGGAGGAGGTTAACCGCAAGCTGGCGCAGCCGGAATTCACCCGCCGCGGACTGATCCGCAGCTCCCGGGTCAAGACTATCTGTACCACCGATGATCCGGCCGATTCGCTGGAATATCACCAGCTGCTGAAAGAAAACGAGAAGGATTTCAGCGTGTTCCCTACCTTCCGCCCCGACAAGGCGCTGAACATTGATGCTCCGGGCTTTCCGGTGTGGATTGCTGCACTGGAAAAGGCTGCCGGACTGCCGGTAACCAGCTATGCTGAGCTGCTTGAAGCACTGAAGAACCGCGTGGATTTCTTCCATGAAAGTGGCTGCCGCCTGTCCGACCATGCCCTCGATGTCCTCCGCTACCGGGCGGGTTCGGATGCTGACGCACAAGCTATCTTCGCAAAGCGCCTGGAGGGTGCCGAGCTGTCAGCCGAAGAGATCACACTCTACCGTACGGAGCTGCTCACAAAGCTCATCGGCTTCTATCATGATAAAGGCTGGACGATGCAGCTGCATATTCACGCCTACCGGAACAACAATACGCCTATGTTCCAGAAGCTCGGTCCCGATACCGGCTATGACGGCATTAATGATCTGTCTATCACCGAAAGCCTGTCCAGTCTGCTTGACCGCGCGGAATGCAGCTCTGGTCTGCCGAAGACCATTCTCTATTCACTGAATGCGAAGGACTATCCGGCACTGCTGGCGCTGATGGGCTGTTATCAAAAGGACACCGCCGGCAAAATGCAGCTCGGCTCCGGCTGGTGGTACAACGATACCAGAAACGGTATGCGCGAGCAGCTCACCCTGCTGGCTGACAACAGCCTGCTGGGCAACTTTGTCGGCATGCTGACCGACTCCCGCAGCTTCCTCTCCTATACCCGCCACGAGTATTTCCGCCGAGTGCTGTGCGGACTGCTCGGCGAGCTGGTAGAGCGCGGCGAAGCACCGGATGATACAGCGCTGCTAGGGCAGCTGGTTCAGGATATCTCCTACAACAATGCTGCCGGATACTTTGGCTTCCCGGCTGCGGAATAAGGGTAGGGGGAGCAAGCATGCTGCATGTATGTCTTGACGGGGATGGAGCTGTGCCGGAGAATTCCGGCGCCTCCATCCTTTCCCTTTATCCCCTGCCGGTTCAGGAGGCGCGACCGTTTATCCTCGTTCTGCCCGGCGGAGGCTATCATCATCTGGCTCAGCATGAGGGCGAGCCTGTTGCCTTATGGCTGAATAGCCTTGGCATTCATGCCGGAGTGCTGAAATACCGGACACAGGACATCGAACCGGCTTCACTTATCAAAGATGTCGAGGACGCCTTGGCATGGGTGCGGGAAGCGCCCAAGAATTGGAGTGTCCGGCCAGGACAGGTCGGCCTCACCGGTTTCTCGGCGGGCGGCCATCTCGCTGCCATAACTGCAGTCACCGCAGCCCCCGCCCGTAAACCCGACCTGCTGATTCTGGGTTATCCGGTCATTACGTTCGAGGAGCCCTTTGCCCACATGGGCAGCCGTACGAACATGCTGGGTTCAAATCCGGCTGAAGCAGAGGTTACCGCCCATTCGACTGACCGGCAGGTGAATTCGGATAGTCCGCCCGCCTTCATCTGGACAACTGCCGACGATGCCAGTGTTCCGGTGGAAAACAGCCTGAAATTTGCCTCCGCCCTGTCGGAAGCAGGAATTCCGTTCGAGCTGCATATCTTTGAAGAAGGACGCCATGGGCTTGGACTATCCGCCGGGAATGCTGAATGCCGGCAATGGCTGCAGCTCTGCGAGGTCTGGCTGGGCAAACACCATTTTGTAGCGAAGAAGGAGGAATTCTGATATGCCGACACTTTATATTGCCGGTGACTCTACTGCCGCCCTGAAGGGTGCGGAAGCCAAACCGATGGCCGGCTGGGGCGAATATCTCCAGACCCACTTCAGCCCTGAAGTCATTATTGATAACCGTGCGATCAACGGACGGAGCACCAAATCCTTTCTTACGGAAGGCCGTCTGGCCGACATCGAACGGGATTTCCAGCCGGGCGATTACCTGCTGATCCAGTTCGGGCATAATGATGAAAAGCAGGAGGACCCGTTACGTTATACTGATCCAGATAACGAATACAGGCACAATCTGCGGCTCTACATCGAGTCCGCGCGCAGCCGCGGCGGCAATCCGGTGCTGCTGACCTCTGTCAGCCGCCGCCGGTTCACAGCGGACGGTGAACCCGATCCGCTGGCCGTAGGCGCTTACCCGGCGGCTATGCGCGCCGTCGCTGAGGAGACGGGGACACCGCTGCTTGATATTTTTGCTGCTTCCCAGCAGCTGTACCGCAAGCTTGGCATCCAGGGATCGCAGCATCTGCTGATGCACCTGCCGCCGGGGCAGCACCCTAACTATCCGGACGGTGTGACGGATGACACGCACTTCAGCTCCGAGGGCGCCAAGCGGATCGCTGCGCTTGTGGCCGTAGCCATCCGGCAGTGTACAGCCCTTGCAGAGCTGCATCCTTACCTGCATAAGGAGGCAGCCCGATAATGAACATACCGCTGCATCTCGGTATCCGAGCTCATGATTTCCCCGGCCATTCCCTGCCGGAGCTGATCGCGAAGCTGAAGCACTACCGGTTCAGCCACATTCAGCTTGCCGTGCGCAAATCATTCCCGGCCAGTGTCCCTTCCCTGTCCTCGCTCAGTCCAGGAACGGCTGTATATTACGGGGAAAGCTTCCGCCAGTCGGGCATCAAAATTGCCGTGCTCGGCTGCTATGTCAACATCATTGACCCTGATCCCGGCAAACGGCAGCAGGCGCTGCAGGATTTCAGCACACATCTGCGTCTGGCCCGTGACTTCGGGGCCAGTCTGGTCGGCACAGAAACGGGCAGCGTCGGGAGTGGCTATACGCCGGACAATTTTACCGAGGAGGCCTTTCAGGAAGTGGTTGCGTCAGTAAAGTGGATGGTGGCGGAAGCTGAACGGTTCGGCGTCACCGTAGGCATTGAAGCAGGCCAGAATCATCCGCTGCATAGCGCCAGGCTGGCGAAGCGGCTGCTCGAGCTGGTTCCGTCGAATAATCTGCAGATTATTCTGGACTGCGCCAACCTGATGTCACCGGATAATTACCGCCAGCAGGAGGCTGTTATTGCAGAGGCGCTGGAGCTGCTTGGCGACCGGATTGCAGTTATCCATCTCAAGGATTTCACTGTTGAGGACGGCAAAATCGTTATCGTTCCTGTCGGCCAGGGACAGCTGCATTTTGCGCCTATTCTGCAGTACATGAAATACAAACGCCCTCATATCCAGGGACTGCTGGAGAGCACAACGGAGCCCTTTTTACAGGATAGTGTGGATCTTCTGCACCGGCTGTATAATGAAGTTTAGGCTTTCGCCGTCCCGACAGTGTCTTGTAAGCATCCGCAGCATGCGGGTGCTTTTTTTGGCGTGAGCAGTTGTGCTGTTATGTGCTCCCAAGGAATTTTCATGTAAAATAGACGATGGAGCTCCGCTCCCCTTACATATGTTAGTTACTCAGGATCATGGGTACAATTAGGTTAGACAGCTTCATTCATACAAAGGATAGGTGAAATCATGCACAAATTCGGATTTGCCCGGGTCGCCGCAGCTTCCCCCGAGCTTCGCGTCGCAGACTGCAGGTTTAATGCAGCACAGATTATTGAAGTAATCAAACAGGCTCATGCACAGCAGGTCGAATACCTGGTGCTTCCAGAGCTATCTATTACAGGGTATACCTGTGCAGACTTGTTCCTGCAGCCCAAGCTGCAGACTGAAGCCATCGCAGCCCTGCATGAAATTACAGCTGCAACAGCCGGCCTCAGCCTGATCGTTATCGCCGGATTGCCTGTTGCCATCAAAGGCCGGCTGTTCAACTGCGCTGCTGTCCTTCAGCAGGGCAAGATTCTCGGCATTGTGCCGAAGACCTGCCTGCCGGGCTACAGCGAATTCTATGAGCCGCGCTGGTTCGCAGCCGCCGAGGAGCTGGAGGTTACAGAGCTCCGTCTGGGCGGTGTTACAGTGCCGATCGGCAATGATCTGATTTTTGCCAGTGAAAGTGACGGCAATCTGTCGTTCGGCGTAGAAATCTGCGAGGATCTCTGGGTACCGGTTCCCCCGAGCAGCCTGCTGGCCCAGGCCGGCGCCCTGCTCCTGTTCAACCCGTCCGCCAGCAACGAGCTGGTCGGCAAAGCCGATTACCGGCGCCAGCTGGTCTCCGGCCAGTCCGCTTCCTGTGTGGCAGCTTATGTCTACGCCGGAAGCAATACCGGTGAGTCCTCGACAGATGTCGTCTTCGGCGGCCATTCGCTGATCGCCGAGAACGGTCAGACGCTGGCCGAATCGGAACGGTTCAGCCATGAGAGCCAGCTCATCATTGCCGATATTGATGTACCAAGACTGCAGTATTCGCGTTCCGTTATGGGCACATTCCGGGCCGGCAAGGGCGGCCGCAACTACCGCGAGATCCTGTTCAGCGATCCGGCTGCGCAGCAGGAGGACCGTCCGCTGATCCGCAAGATTGCCGTCAACCCATTTGTTCCCGGCAATCCGCAGCAGCGGGATGAGCGCTGCCGGGAAATCCTGTCGATTCAGACCTCCGGCCTGATGAAGCGCATCCGTCACATCGGAACGAAGCAGGCGGTCATCGGCATCTCCGGCGGGCTTGATTCCACGCTGGCCCTGCTCGTTGCTGTACGTGCAATGGAGCGCCTGGGCGTCCGGCAAGCGATGTGCTGGCCGTAACGATGCCCGGCTTCGGCACAACAAACCGGACCTACGATAATGCGGTAGGCCTGATCAAGGCGCTCGGAGCTTCGATGATGGTCGTTGACATCAAGGCGGCCTGCCTGCAGCATTTTGAAGATATCGGCCATGACAAGGATGTTCATGACTTAACCTATGAGAATGTGCAGGCCCGTGAGCGCACGCAGATTCTGATGGATCTGGCCAATAAGAACGGCGGCATCGTCATCGGTACCGGCGACCTGTCCGAGCTTGCCCTTGGATGGTGTACGTATAACGGTGACCATATGTCGATGTACAGCGTGAACTCCGGTATTCCGAAAACGCTGATCCAGTATGTGGTCGCCTGGTATGCCGATCATGAGGCGGATGAGACGGTGAACAAATTCCTCTACAGTATTATTGAGACAGGCATCAGCCCTGAGCTCCTGCCGCCGTCGGCCACCGGAGAGATTGTGCAGCTGACCGAAAATATCCTTGGACCCTACATTGTCCATGACTTCTTCCTCTACTATATGCTGCGGACAGGTGCTGCTCCGGGCAAAATGCTCTATCTGGCCCAGCAGGCCTTCGGTGAAGCTTACCCTAAAGAGCAGCTCAAGGCCTGGCTGAAGGTGTTCATCTCCCGCTTCTTCACCCAGCAGTTCAAGCGCTCCTGTCTGCCGGACGGGCCTAAGGTCGGTACCGTGAGCCTCTCGCCGCGCGGCGACTGGCGGATGCCAAGTGATGCTTCTGCCGCACTCTGGCTGCGTGAAGTGGACGAATTATAATCTCAGGCAGGTTAAATAATAGCTGTATTCTCATCAGTCCAGGCTGGTGCGGGTACAGCTTTTTTGTGTGCTCCAAAAAATTAGTTTGGCTCTTGACGTATTTTTGCAGAGATGATATATTGTTTCATGCTTTAATAATTAAGTTGTTAATTATTTATTGATTAATTATTTCTTGATTAATTATTAAATCTTTAATTTAGTAAACCGTTTATGTATTTTCAAATGATTGTCCGGGAGGTGAAGGATTGACAGATCAGGAGCGTGACAGGTATTTCGAACTCCCCATCCTTTTTAAGACTTTTCTGAAGGGGCTGGGTCAGCAATGGAACAAACAAGGCTTTCCAATCACCCAGACCCAGTCCAAGGCGCTGCAAACCCTGTCCAGGGAAGGTCCGATGATGGTCTCCCAGCTGGCCGCTGCGCTTGATTTGACACCTGCCGCCGTTACCGGAATTACGGATCAGCTGCTTATTCAAGGTTATATTCAGAAGGAGCGGGCCGCCGGAGACGCCGGGCCATGCAAATCACGCTGACCGCCGAAGGAATAGCCTTAATCAAGGCAACGCAGGCGAAGCTTGGTGAGGTTATGCATTCTTATTTCAGCATTTTGCCTGAAGAAGATATGGAGCATTTGAGAAGAATTTTCGGGATATTAATTAAGGAATTAGACAAAAAATAAAAGAGACGGTGAAGAAACCAACTATGGAAAATTTAACAGATAAGCGCAAGCTATCCATTATGATCGCCATTATGGCAGCAATGCTGTTTGCCGCGATCAACCAGACGATTACCAGCACGGCTATGCCGCGCATCATCTCCATTCTTGACGGTATGGACTACTATACCTGGACCATTAATATTTACCTGCTGACCTCGACGATTGCCACCGTGCTCGTCGGCAAACTCTCTGACATGTTCGGGCGCAAGCCGTTCCTGCTGGTCGGTATTCTGCTCTTTATGGTCGGCGCCTTTTTAACAGGTACCTCCGATAACGTCTTCCAGTTCATCACTTACCGTGGTATTCAAGGTATTGGCGCCGGTATCATCCAGTCTTCAGCTTTTACCGCTGTAGGCGACCTGTTCCCTCCGCGTGAGCGCGGCAAGTGGATGGGCCTGATGACCGCAGTCTTCGGCTTCTCCAGCGTACTTGGACCGACACTCGGCGGTTATCTGATTGACCATCTCGACTGGCACTGGCTGTTCTGGATCTTCCTCCCGCTTGGTGTGGTCGCATTCGGCATGATCCTGGCCCTGTTTCCAAAAGCACAACGCGGAGCGTCGACCAGCATCGACTACCTTGGCTCCCTGTTTATGACAACAACCATTGTACCGCTGCTGCTTGCTTTTTCCTGGGCGGGTACTGAATATGACTGGGGCTCTGCCCAGATTCTCGGCCTGCTGGCTGCCACTGTAGTATCAGCAATTATCTTTATCTTTGTTGAGACCAAAGCCAAAAACCCGATCCTGCCGCTTCACCTGTTCAAAAACAGTGTAGTTACGATCTCCAACCTGATCGGCTTCCTGATGAACTTCGGTATGATGGGCGCGATGATCTACCTGTCCTTCTTTGTACAGGGTGTACTTGGAATTTCCGCGACGTATGCAGGTTATGTGACTATGCCGATGTCCATCGTAATGGTAATAGCCAGCGCCCTGACCGGCCAGATGATTGCCAAAAAGGGAAAATACAAACGCTTCGCCCTGATCGGTGTACCGATTATGGTTGCCGGTATGGGCATTATGGTAATCATGCATAACGTGCCGATGGCTGTGCTTAGTATGATCGTATTCGGTCTGGGCCTCGGGCTCGGGATGCCTGTCTTCTCACTGGCTACCCAGAATGCCGTATCCCACACCGAGCTTGGCGCAGTAACGGCCTCCACTCAGCTGTTCCGTAACCTTGGCGGTACAATCGGTATCGCGGTAATGGGTACTGTAATGTCGAACAATCTGACCAAGCATCTAAAAGAAGCGCTGACCTCATCGTCGGCGGCCGACTTCAGCAAGCTTGATCCGACGGTTGCCCAGCAGATGACCGCATTTGCCAATCCGCAGGCGCTGATGAACAAACCGCTGCTGGAGCAGACGCAAGCCAGCCTGCCTGCTGATGTTCAGCCAATCTTCGTACAGATGATTGACAGCATCCGTGATGCACTGGGCCAGACCCTGTCCACTGTATTCCTGACAGGAACCATCGTCCTGTGTCTTGCCTTCGTGCTCGTGTTCTTCCTGAAAGAGCTGCCGCTGCGTTCCACGAACAAAGCGCCTGCTGAAGGAGAAGCCGCACCGGAAGCCATGGATACCAAGAAATTGGCGGTAGAATAAGAAAATAAGACTTTTCGAATAAAAAGGCAGCAGCTTGATCACTCCGGTGACTGGCTGCTGCTTTTTGTTGCGGCTGCGGTGCTGCGCGGCACAGGCTGACCGGTCTGGCGCCCTTCCCGGACCGAAGATAACAATCCGTTGCGCTGCAGCTTGTAAAGGGTAATGACATCTGAAGAACAGGAGGCGATAATCATGTCAAAGGCTGATAACGGCCGGCAGCTTCCGGACGGAGCCATTGAGACGTTTCTGCTCCCGCAGGACGGCCTGCTGCCGAATAACCCGGTGCTGCCGGTCATTGTGTATACAGGTGCCCTGCAGGACCATCCTGAACGCACCGAGCAGATCTTTAATGACAACGGCTGGCTGAACAGCTGGCAGGACGGCGTGTTCAGCTACCATCATTACCATAGCAACGCGCATGAGGTGCTGGGTGTGATGTCCGGCAGCGCCAGCCTGCAGCTAGGCGGGGATGCCGGCCGGACGCTTGAGGTATCGGCCGGAGATGTGCTGGTGCTGCCGGCCGGCACGGCGCACAAGCTGCTGCACAGCTCCGCCGGCTTCCGCGTCGCCGGCGCTTATCCCGGCGGGGTGGATTACAACACCCGCCGGGCTACCGCGGAGGATCTCGCAGCGGCGCTGCCCGAGATCGCCAAGGTTCCGCTGCCGGACAGTGATCCGGTCTACGGCAAGGCCGGTCCGCTGCTGGAGGCATGGGATGCAAGCGGCGGCTAAATGCGATGCGGCAGCGGACCAATCTTAACCTCAGTACTTCGTTTTTCGGGAATTAAAAAAGAGCTTTGCCCGAATCCTACGGCAAAGCTCTTTTACATGTAGCTTATCTAGTTCTGCTGTACATATTCTCATCCCGCAGCCGGATCAGCACCTTGCCGAAACGGCCGCCCTGCTGCACAGTCACCTTTCCATCCGGATACGCAGCTCGCAAATAATCGGAAACGATTTTCCGGGTATCCCCGCGGTCTGCCAGCCGGTGGTGTTTAAGCAACTGTAGCACCTCGTCAATCGCCTCTTCTACAGTGTATTCTGTACTCTTCATTTCCTTGGTCACAATGGACTCATATGCATAATCCTTCAGATAGAGCAGATTCAGCAGATAGGCCATTTCGGAGGCTTCGCCAAGTGCCGCCGTCTCCCCGGTAATCTGCGGCAGCACCTCATTCAGCAGACTATGCCGCCTGGAGCCGGCTGAAGTGCTGATATAACAGTACTGTGTTGCACAGCTGATCACACGCTCCGCGCCTGCCCAGTCCGACACAGCCGGACACATCGAGACAAATACAAGATCAAACGCCTGCTCCCAGCCCCTGGCCGCCAGATCAATATCCTCGAAAGCTTCGCGTACCAGGTTGATTTCCGCTTTTCCCGGGCTGACACGGGCTTTATTGCCTTCAAACAAATCGGCCAGCAGCGCGTTAGGCTCAACAGCGGTTACCTTCGCTCCGCGCTCGGCAAACGGCACACTGAACCCGCCCGAAGCCGCACCGACATCCAGCACCGTCAATCCGTTAAAATCAACGCCCTGCCCTTCCATCCAGCCGATAATCCGCTCTGCCCGCTGTCTGCCGCCTTCACTGAACACCTCTTCATTGAACGCAGCCGCTTTTGAATCGAATGAACGGGTAGGGTCCACTCCAGCCTTCCTTGTCAAATTAATGTAGGATTTCGGGTCCTCCTTCCATGCCTGCTCCCATACCTGTGCATCAAATAAATGATTATTCATGCCTTATCATCCCTTTTCATTTAGTAAACTGCTGATAATACCTATAACACACTGCTGATTATACAAAAGACTTAATAGACTTCTTATATCTATAATCAAGCCATAAAAATAACGGCGCTTATAAATCCACCGTTACTTTTGCAGCAAGCTCAGAGAGCTTCTTATTCTGCAGATAGTCTTCCATCCGGTTCTCTGCCTCCACCATCACCTGCTGGATCAGGCATTCACTGGAGTGATTCAGCGTGCAGTCGAACAGCGAAGCTGTCCCTTCAATCGCATGGATCACATCAAGAAAAGAAATATCATCCTTCTTCTGCTTAAGCTGATACCCGCCGTTCGCACCGGATACAGACTGGATCAGCCCCGCCTTCACCAGCTTGGTCAGAATCTTCGACAGATACGTCGGCGATACATGCTGCCGTTCAGCCAGCTGCTGCACGCCCACAGGCTTATCAGGGGAAGCAGCCACCAGAAAGAGCATCGTATGCAGCGCATAGTTCGTCGCTTTGGAGTATTTCATGTTCCACCTCTATTACAGACTTAATGAGTCTATAATAGCTTTTATGGGAAAGGAATGCAAGCTTCTTCTATGCTTTTTAAAAGGCTGATTGCAAATATTTTATCATTACGGCCTGCTGCGGATATGGTTTAGTTAAGCTCCAGCAGCCTTATCACTTCACCTTCAATGATTTCATCGCTTACTCTATGAAAACCCAGAGACTCATACAGATGCCCTGCAGTGTGATTATCGGGTCTGTGCCCGATCATTAGCCTCTGACATCCAAGGTGACGCATATGTTCAATCAATGCTCGCATTGCTTTTTTGGCAAAACCGTTTCCCTGATGCTTCTCATCGATCATGAGTGCGGGTATCCAATGGTTACCGTCTGCGTCAGGTGTTCGGCAATAAACAAGAAAACCTACAGGCAAAGCCTCAAAACAGATTACGCGAAGCTCATAGTCATGAACGAATTTGGACTCTGCTATCCAATAAACGACAGGGGCTGGAAAAACACCGGTTTGTTCCTGCTTTACTTTTAATCGGGTGCAATCATACCAATTCTCAATAGTTACCGGTATTAATTCGATAGACATACCCATTCCTCCAGCATTCAGATCACCTTCTCCGATAATCGGACAACCTAATAATATCCTAATAATTAACGAATTAAGCTGGAGAGAACGGTTATAAAAAAAGTGTATTCGCACAAAATGCAGTTACATCGCGCGAGGACTGACCTCCCGGATGTAACTGCAAATTGTACAACTATTCCGGCTCCGATAAAAGAAATGCATACGCACAAAGCTGAGTGCTGTTATTATCTGTAATGCTCGGTCAGCCTAAGCCCGCCGTCAAAATCTCACACAGCGCCCCGAACAGCGGCTGCTCCAGCTTGAGTGCAGCCAGGGAAGCCAGCGCTGATGCCGCTGTGGCGGAGGATCGCACCAGCCCGTAGATCTGCTCCTTCAGCTGGAACTCAATCTGTGCCCGGTTCAGCAGGGCGAATACGTCCTCTTCAATCCGGTTAGCCGCAAGGCGCGCGCCGCCGAGTTCAACCGTAATTGCGGTGGATACCGCAGTCTCCGGGATCGTTACCGTAAGAGTATGTGTGGAATGGTCATACGCCGTTTCCGCTGCCGTCTCCGCACCGCCGGCCAGCACTTTCACCTGCGTTTCGGCCACGCCGGTAAAGCAGAGCTTCCAGCTGCGCAGCGGAGGCAGGGCAGCCAGGTTGCCGCTGGCCGGATGAATCGTAAAGCTGGCGGTATCCGCCCAGCTTAGAGCCATCTCCGTAACGCACCAGCTCTCCTCCCGTTCCTGCGATGCAGCCGTATTGTGCTTCATGCCATCCACTGCAGACTCAACGCTCTCTCCGTTTCCCGACGCAACTCCACCGTCCTCCCGGCGCTGCCACATACCCCCAACGTCCACCGCCCCCGCCGCTTCCTCCGTATCCTCCCACAGGTGAAAGCGGCCGTCTGCTCCGGCGAACACCTTAACCTCCAGCTCCCGCGGGTTCGCCGTGGACGAAGTGTATCCGCTGAGGTCAGCCAGCGGAACAATCGCCCCTGCCTTCGCCAGCACCGGAATACTATCCAGATTCCGGTACAACGACATGCTGCGGCCGCCGTCATACCTCCGGCCGCTAAAAAAGTCATACCAGCGGCCCTCCGGCAGCCACGCGGTAAATTCCGCCATACCTGTCCGGCGCTCTACCGGTGAAGTGACCGGGCAGGCCATCAGCTCTGTGCCGAAGTAGTACTGATTCGGCACCCCATAAGCCTCCGGCTGCTCCGGATGATGATAGTACAGCGGCCGGACCAGCGGCAGCCCGTCCACGCTCGCGTAGCGGTTCATCGTGTACAGGTAGGGAATCAGCCGGTGCCGCAGGCGCAGCGCTTCCTTCATCGCCGCTTCCGCAACCGGGTTAAACCGCCACGGCTCCTTGCTGTTGAACGGGCTGGCTGAGCTGTGCAGCCGCAGCACCGGCGAGAACACGCCGAACTGCACCCAGCGCATCACCAGCTCATCGTCGAGATAGCCCTGCATATGGCCGCCGATGTCGTGGCTCCACCAGCCGTACCCAGCATTCGCCGCGCTCGCCGTAAAGTACGGCTGGAATGCGAGCGACTCCCAGGTGACGATGGTGTCACCGGAGAAGCCTACGGGATAACGGTGGCTGCCCAGCCCCGCATAACGCGAGAACGTCAGCGGTCTGTTCCCGCGCCGCCCGCTGTCCAGATAGTGATAGTGGTTCAGCATCCACAGCGGATCCAGCCCCGGCACCCGGGTGACACCGCCCTGCTGCCAGTCGATCCACCAGAAGTCGACGCCTTCTTCTTCCAGCGGATGGTGCAGATATTTGAAATAGGCCTGCAGAAATTTCGGATCGGTAATATCAAATTCCACCGCATCGCCCTTCTCCGGGTCCAGTCCAAGCTCCGCGGCAATCGCCAGATAAGGGTCCTCGAAGGCACGCACGCCGTCTGCCGGATGAACATTCAGCGTTACATGCAGGCCCCGCTCATGCAGCCTGGCCAGGAACTGCTGCGGGTCCGGGAAAAGCCTGCGGTTCCATGTATAGCCCGTCCAGCCGCTGCCGTACTGCGGATCGACATCGACCAGGTGCCAATCCATATCAATCACCGCGACGGAGAAGGGGATTTGCTCCTGTTCAAACAGATCCATCAGCGCCAGATACTCATCTGCGCTGTAAGGATAATAGCGGCTCCACCAGTTGCCGAGCGCATAGCGCGGCAGGAGCGGCGCCGGGCCGCTGAGCCGGTAAAAATCCTTCAGGCATTCCAGATAGTCATGCCCGTACCCGAAAAAATACAAATCCAGCCCGCCGCCCTCACGCGGCGTAACCTGACCATCCGCCTCCAGCAGCAGCGAGCGGCTGTCGTCTACTACTGTATAGCCGCCGCGTGACATCAGACCCGGCTCCAGCGGGATCGCCCCGTCCGCATTATCCAGCGTCCGGGCCGTGCCGCCAAGATTCTGCGGTGTGTCGCCGTAATGCCAGACCCCCATCAGGTGGCCTGAACTGTTACGCACACGTACATTAAGCCCGTAGCGGGAGAACGGCTGCTTGTCATAGCTCAAATGCAGCCGCTTCGTAATAATCTCCAGCCTGTTGCCGTGATCAATCAGCCGGAACTCCGGCACCGGAAAATCCCGGTTCAGCACAGTCTGGGTCGCCTGGTCCTCGAACCTTCCGGCAGGATGGTATTCCAGGCGAAGCAGCTGCGGAGTCAGAACAGTGATCCGGAAGTCTTCTCCTTCAATTATCGCTTCAGGACGGGCCACAGGCCGCACCGCCAGCTTCAGATGCTCAGGCAGCGGACGCTGCTCCTGCATAATATTTTCCATAACAATATGACCTCATTTCCGGCTAAAACCGACGCACTGGTAAGAACTACTCCTTCACCGCGCCGATCATAACCCCCTGGTTAAAGTATTTTTGGATGAACGGATACACGCACATAATTGGAACCGTAGCCACAATAATGACGGAGTACCGCATCATATTAGCCAGCCGCAAAGCCAGCTGCGCCGCCTCGCCGGACCCGATGCCGGACTGCATCTGGTTGGTGATGAGGATGTTGCGTAAGATCAGCTGAAGCGGATGCAGATTTGGATTTTTGAGATAGATCAGGGCGTTGAAATAGGAATTCCAGTGGCCGACGGCAATCCACAAGCCCAGCACGGCAATAATTGCCTTGGACAGCGGCAGCACAATCCCCGTAAAAAACCGGAGATTCCCGCACCCGTCAATCTGCGCCGCCTCCCACAGATCGCCCGGAATACTGGTCTGGAAGAACGTGCGGGCAACAATGATGTTATACACGCCAACCGAGAACGGCAGCACCATGACCAGAAACGTGTCATACATATGAAAATCACGGACCGTCAGAAAGGTCGGAATCAGTCCGCCGTTAAAAAACATCGTAAAAATAAAGAACAGCGACAGGAATTTGCGTCCCTTCAGATCTTTACGCGAAAGCGCATAGGCTGCCGAGATATTAACAACAAGACCAATAAGCGTGCCGACGATCGTATACAGGATGGTATTGCGGTAGCCGATCCAGATATTACTATGGCGCAGCAGCTCCTTGTAGCCGTCGAGTGTGAATCCTTTCGGGAACAGCCAGACCTGGCCGCCGGCCACCGCCGAAGGATCACTGAAGGAAGCGATAACGATAAAATAGAGCGGATAAATCAGAATAATCAGAAACAGCACCGCAATCACGTACAGCACAACTTCCATCACAGTATCGGAGGAGCGGTTGTTTTTTATTTTCCCCTTTGACTCTTTAACTGCAGGTGTAAGTACTCCCATTGTGAACTCCTCCTTCTACCACAGGCTGTTTTCGCTGATCTTCTTGGAAATCTGGTTGACGATAATCAGCAGAATGAAGTTAATGACGGTGTTGAACAGGTTGACGGCCGACGAGAAGCTGTACTGGCTGCTGAGCAGACCGATTTTATATACATAAGTGGACAGAATTTCGCTGGATGTGGCGTTGAGGTCGTTCTGCATCAGGTACACTTTTTCAAAGCCAACCCCAAGCAGCCCCCCGACACGCAGAATGAGCAGCGTAACCGCCGTCGGCATGAGCATCGGAATATCGATATAACGCACCTTATGCCAGCGGCTCGCGCCATCCACGGTTGCAGCCTCATACAGACTTGGGTCAACTGCAGACAATGCCGCGATAAAAATAATGCTGTCCCAGCCGACATGCTGCCACACATCCGACCAGACGTACACGCTGCTGAACAGCGACGAGGAGCCGAGCAGATCAGGTGCTTCTTTGCCGAACAGGCTGAACAGGTTACCGACCAGACCGGTGCTTGGCGACAGCAGAATGACCATCAGCCCGACCATAACCACGGTAGAGATGAAATGCGGCATATACGAGACGGTCTGGAAAAAGCGCCGGAACCGGTTCGGCCGCATCTGATTCACCATCAGTGCCAGTATGATCGGAATCGGAAAGGTTACAAGACTGTACAGGCTGATAATCAGCGTATTCTTAATCGTGTTCGAGAACTGATAGGAGTTAAAAAACTTCTCAAAATATTTGAACCCCGCCCAAGGACTCTCCGTAATCCCCAAAGCCGGGCTGTAATCCTTAAAAGCAATAAGTATCCCGTACATCGGTTTGTACGCAAACAGCAGTGACAGCACCACCGCGGGCAGCAGCAGCAAATACAGCCCCCAGTTTCTTTTCACCGCCCCGAACGTCCCCCCGGAACTGGCTTGACCGGATCTCATGAAATCCCCTCCTGAATGTGTTTATCTGTTTAAGTACCTAAAGTATATCTTTAAGGTATCGGAGGCTGCCGGACCTAATGGGTGCGTTAACCGGACTTTTATAATTTGTATAAAAGCTTCCGGACTGCAAGGATTCCCCGGCAGCGGGCCGGTATGCGCAATGCGGACTTTCGCTGCTGTTATCCGGACTTTCGGCTTGGCGGGCAGCAGGCTAGTATTTATTTGGAGTGTTGGCGGATGCAAAAAAACCGCCGGGCAGCATCTGCTTCCGGCGGTATATCTTACAGCATGTTACGCGGGCTTACACCTGCTCAATAATGACAGGCCGGCCGGCACAGAACAGCTTGCCGCCGCCTGTGAGCGTTATCTCGCTGCCGTCGATCAGGTTATGGTAGCTTCCGTCCGGCAGACCCGTGTCCACCTCTGCTTTCCTGCCCTTTAGGCTGAACACACCGGCCAGCTTCCTGCTCCCCCAAGTGTACGTTCCGACTACGATGCCTTCTTCCTCTATTGCGCGCAGATGGCAGATGCCCTCCGACATGATCTCCTTCTGCTTGACCGGATACAGCGCAGCGAACAGCCACGACAGGTCGGTCCCGGTATCCCAGCTGATCGTATCCTTGTCGAACAGGTCAGGGCAAACGGTGTTCGCCGTCTCTTGTCCGCCGTAGATCAGCGTCATGCCCTTCTGGAAATAAAGGAAGGCCGTCCAGTTGATCAGGCTCTGCTCATCCGGAATGACGGCCTTGGCCCGCGGCCGGTCATGATTCTCCAGAAACCTTAGCTTAACGTAGTTATCCGGGTACAGGTACTCTTGGGCGTTAATTTTCTCGACGTAGCTGGCAAGCGTAATCTCTCCGGCCAGATAACCGCTGTAATACGGATAGACATCGTAGTCATAGCAGGCATCAAACGCCTGCAGCGTTTCCGCATCGCTGAGCCCGGTCAGGCCGAGCGAACGCAGATGCATAATGAAGTCCGGCTCGATGGATTCGGCCAGCCACAGGCAGCCGGGGTTGACCTCGCGGACTTCGTTCACGGCCCGCGCCCAGAACGCCAGCGGCAGCAGCGGGGCAACATCGCAGCGGAAGCCGTCGACGAGGCCCGCCCACGTTTTCAGCGTCTCAATCTGGTAGTCCCACAGCTCCGGGCAGTTATAGTCCAGGTCCACAATATCCGCCCAATCCCCGGCTTTATTGCCGAGCTTCCCTTCCGGCGTTCTATAGAAAAATTCAGGATGCTCCTTGACCAGCACCGAATCCGGCGAGGTATGGTTATATACCACGTCGATAATGCATTTCATTCCATGCTCATGGATCGCACTGACCAGTGACTTGAAGTCCTCCAGTGTGCCCAGCTCCGGATTGATCTCCCGGTAGTCCTGATTGGCGTACGGGCTGCCTAAGCCGCCTTTGCGCTCTGCGATACCGATCGGATGGACCGGCAGCAGCCAGATAATGTCCACACCCAGGCTGCGGATGCGCCCGAGATCTCGCTCCACCGCGCGGAAGCTCCCTTCCTCACTATGATTGCGGACGTACACCGAGTACACAACACTGCTGCGCAGCGATTTTGCTGTATGCTTTGCCATGTCTGTTACACTCCTGCTCCTAAGTTAAATTGGTTTGAAGCTGACTGTCGGATGTCTAAGTTAGCTAGATGGCTGTTTGGTGCTGTTTGGAGTTTGGTGCTGTTTGGTCGTTTGGTGCTATATGGTCGAGTGTTGGTGCTATATGAGAGTTTTAGTGCTTATGAGAGTTTTAGTACTTATGAGAGTCTTAGTACTTATGAGAGTCTTAGTACTGTATGAGAGTCTTGATGCTATATGAGTGCTTGGTGCTACATGGGAGTTTGTTGTGTAACCGTGTGTTGAGTAACCAATCCTTGGGCGGGTTAAATTGAATTAAGTGGATTTTCGTCACTTAATTCTTCACCAAACAACGATATTAGTGATTTAGTTGGAAAAAGGACACTTAAATATGCCCATTTCGCCTGTCCAAGGGTAAATACACTAAATTAGGTGATGTTTATCCATCTAATTGTTCCGATCAGCAGAGTAGGATGAATTTAAGTGACGAAAATCCAACTAAATTCCACCGCGCTCTCATTTCAGAGTAATTATCGTCTCAGAACCGGCCGGCGCAGGACAAACTGGGCCATCCAGCTTGTGTCCCCTCCGGGAGACTGCTGCTGATGCTGCCGCCGGATGCTCCCGATCAGCAGCTCCGAAGCCATGGCACCCATCCGCGCAACACTTTCATCCGGCATGCCAGGAAAAGCTGCTGCTGTCAGCCTGCTGCTACCCTCGCCACCTGCAGCTTCCCGACCAACCTCGGTCTGTCCGGCGATTCCGGCATCCGTTCCATGCAGATCAGCAGCCACCTCACTCCCGGCCCCAGCCTCACCACCGCCATTTACCACCAGACTGCTGCTTCTATTATCTGCTGCCTTCCAGCCAGGCCTTACCTCACTCGCACTGCCGCCATCTCCAACCAGACTGTACCTATCAGCACCAGCGCCTTCCCCGCCAACTTTCGTCCATCCTGCACTCCCGGCATCCGTTTCATGCAGATCCGCCGCCATCTCACTCCCGCTGCCCGCCGTCGGCTCATCCTCCACCAGCACAAACGGATAGCCCTCCTGCTGCAGATAATCAACAACCGTGCTGCTCCGGCGCCCTGAGAGCAGGATAGCACCGTCGGCCCGGCCGCCCTTCAGCAGCCGGGAGACGGCCTGCAGCTCCTCCCGTTCCCCATCGCCGGAGGCCAGCTGGATGTCGTAGCCCAGCTTACCGGCGCCGGACACAATCCCCCGGATCACCTCCATACAGTAGAGGTTGGCCGGCCATATCTCTGCCGTGTCCGGCAGCAGGACACAGATGCAGCGGGTCGTCCGCGAGACCAGGTTCTGGGCGATAATATTCGGCGTATAGCCGAGCTCCTCCATCGTCTCCCGGACCCTGCGGGAGGTCTCAGCCCGTACATTGGCATGACCTGCCAGTACCCTGGAGACGGTAGACACGGAGACGCCTGCCCGGCGGGCCACCTTTTTCATCGTTACTGTCATAGACACTGCAATCAGCCTCCTCTCCAACACCACTCTCTCAACTTTCATGCCCTTAAGAGCACTCCTGCTGTGTCACTCTTTCCTGTGTTCAATCAGCAAGCCTGTTCTATTAAGGGTTGCCGGCCGGCCACCTCCCCTAAGACAATCCCGCCCCGCGCAACGGATTGCGCAGGGCGGGTAACAAGCGGATTATTTTACACTGGTATAACGGCTGTAGGCTTCGGTACGGATCTTGAGCAGCTTGTCGAGCCCCATGTCGTTCAGCTGCTTCACATAGGCGTCCCAGCCCTCATCGATATTGCCCTTGCTGATGAATTGGGCGCGCATGGTATTTACATAGGAATCAATGTCGGTGGTCAGAGTCGGCAGCTCTTCGAACTCCTCGGCGGTGTACATTACGTTAGGGAACGGCTCAGTCACATACTCACTGCCCAGCTTATCGAGCTGCAGCTTCAGACCGTCGCCGGATTCTGTGCTCAGCACGATCTTCTGCTCAAAGTCCGGGCTGACATATTTCGGACCGAAGTCACGCAGCGACTGCTCCCAGTACCAGGCATCGGCGCTGGTTCCGGCTGGAGGGTCCATCAGCGTATAGGTGCCGTCATCATTTTTCTGAATAACCGTGCCGATTGCGCCCCAGAAGTTCTGGATGCTCGCTTCATCGGTGTAGAACTGGTCTGCCCAGCGTGCGGCGATTTCCGGTGTTTTGCAGGAGGAGGTGATCAGGAACTCGTTGCGGGCCAGGTTCATCCCGTTCGGATTGCCGATCGTGTAGCGCTTGCCGTCCGGTCCGGCGATTGGCGGAATCGTTACGTACTGGTCGCCCCATTTGCCGAATACGGCATCCGGTGTCCACTGGTAGGAGAAGCCTACAACCGGAGCATCCGGGTTCTGGAACTTGGCGGATCTCATCGTGTCGTCCTGGGTGAACAGCTCTTTGTCGAGCAAGCCTTCAGTGTACAGCTTATTTTCCCATTTCAGGCCTTCCTTGTATTCCTCCGAGGTCGGATAGTATACCGCTTTGCCGTCCTTCACCAGCATGTTGTTGTTGTTGAGGTCGGCGATGCCGAACGGGCTGATCAGGTCGTTGCTCACTTCAATATACGGAATCTCATCAGCCTTGCCGTTGCCGTTCGGGTCCTGCTCCTTGAACGCCTTCATTACGTTATACAGCTCGTCGATGGTCTCAGGAACCTTCAGGCCGAGCTTATCGAGCCAGGTTTTGTTAATGACTGGCTGGCGCGAGCTTTTTGGACGCGATGGCAGTCTGGCCGGCAAAGAGTAGATTTTACCGTCCGGGAACGTGCTGATCTTTTTCATATCCGGCGTTTCTTCCATGGCAGCCTTGAGGTTAGGCATATACTGGTCGATATAGTTATCCAGCGGACGGAAATAGCTCAGGTTGTTGACGATATCGGAATCCGAGAAGGTCTGATCCCCGATCACCACATCCGGCAGCGTGCCGCTGGCCAGCATGATCGATTTCTGCTCGCCCCAGTCGTTGGAGGACATGACCTGCCAGTCGATTTTTACATTCGTATTCGTTTCCAGATCCTTCAGCCACTGGTTCTGCGTGAACGTATCGCCCATGCTGCCCCAGCGCACAGTCAATACCTTCAGTGTTACCGGCTCGCTTACAATCGGCAAGCCTTCCTTGTTGAAGCTGCTTGTATCACTGTTTGCAGCATTATTCTCCCCGTCGCCTCCGCCGCAGCCCGCAAGTCCGGCAACCATTACGGCTGCCAGGAGACCGGTCGTCAGCTTTTTGGCCGAAGCCTTCTTACCCTGTTTGACCATTGTGTAACTCCCCCGTTTCTTATGTGTGCATATTCGCTTTACATGTCTAATCATAGCGGTTTGCAGATAGGCATTCCGGACGCTTTGCGGCCGTTATTCGGACCTCCGGCACAGAATTGCCTGTTATTCGTATACGGCTCTCTCTAACCGCCCTTCTATTCATAACACTTTCCAGACCTTTGTTAGCGCTTTCCGGACTTTGCGGCAAAACGCCTCCCTGTTCTTATGTTTTTTTCGGGCAAAGGTTTTATAATGTTGATGTTACCTAAATAAAACGCATTCATCATTGAAATTGCGCAGAAAGGGCCCGGTACGTAACCAGTCATGATCAAAAAAACAGCCGCACCCAAGCCGCTTCCCATCCGCCATTATGTCAGGGTTATGATCCTGATAGCCGTCATTGTCCTTATCGCGGATCTTATCATCAGCATTACTTCCATTATTATCGTCAGGCAGCAGTCCACCCGCTATCTCAAGGATACGGCAGCGCTGTACATTAACCGGATCAATCATGATTTTGCCTACATGAACCACTATATGGGCTGGACGCTGGCCAATGACGAGACGCTGAACACGATGAACGCTTACCGCATCAACAGCATTGAGTTCCTTAAGTCCAACGCGAACCTGCACAAGAAATTTACCGAGCTGCAGAAGAACTACGGCCAGGAATATAATTTTTTCTACTATTTAAAAAATCAGTCCTACTTCCTGAACTGTGCGCCGATCAGCGTAAACTATCCGGACTATCTGGAGCTGAAGCGGCAGATCATCTCTTTTATTGATGACAAGGAGGTGTACGAAAAGTTCTATTCCAAATGGACGCCGATTCTTGTAAACGGCAAATATTACGTCATTAACATTGTCCCGTACTACAACCGCTATCTGATCGGACTGATCTCCGCAGACAATCTGATCCGCCCGCTGCGTGAGATTAATCTGGGGCAGAGCGGCTATGCTTCGCTCGTGGATGACCAGGGCACCGTGCTCTCCAGTCCCGTCTCCAACAGCGGCATGGCGGTTCGGGGTGAGGGCCGCTTCTCCCTGCTCCGGCAGCCGCGCACCACGATCAGCAGCGAGTTTCTGAATACAACATTCAGCGCGGACATGGTGATCAAATTCGGGGCTTTTGAAAAAATCATGATCGCCCAGCTCCTGATCGTTCTGCTGTTCTTCATGGTGATCTCAGCGCTGTCGATCATTATGATCTTTTTTAACCGGAGGGTGCTTGGACCGATCCAGAGCTTCTCCGAGAATCTGGCCCGTATTAATGAAGAAAGCCAGCCGGCGGACTACAAGGGAAGCAAAATTATCGAGCTGGAGCAGGCCAATTCCCAGTTCAAGGATCTCGTCCAGCAGATCAAAACGTTTAAAATCGCCATGTACGAGCAGGAGCTGGAGAAGCAGCAGATTCAGCTGGATTATATGAAGCAGCAGATCAAGCCGCATTTTTTCCTGAATTGCCTGACCAGTATTTATAGCATGGCTCAAATTCAAATGTATCAGGAAATTGAGGATATGGCGATGACCACCTCGAAGTATTTCCGCTACCTGTTCCAGAACGGGGAGAACTTCGTGCCGCTGGAGAGCGAGATTGAGCATGTGCAGATGTATCTGGAGATTCAGAAGCAGCGCTACCGGGACGCCTTCAGCTATCAGGTCGAGCTGCCGGAGGAGGCTAGGACTGTAAAGATTCCGCCGCTTGTCCTGCAGACCTTTATTGAGAATTCCGTCAAATACGCCATCTCCCGGGAAAATGAAATGCAGATCACGCTCACTGTGCAGCGCTGTCAGCTGGAGGAGCAGATAAGCGGTACGCGGATTGAGCTGTCGGATAACGGGCCGGGGTTTCCGCCGGAGGTACTGGAGAAGCTGCAAAGCGGACAGCCGCTCGATCAGACCAAGGGTACGCATATCGGCATTATGAACACACTGAAACGGCTGGAGTATCTCTATTACAATCTGGCCGATGTTACTTTCACCAATATCCCCGGCAGCGGCGCATGCATCACGTTACACCTGCCCGATCTTCCGGAGCCTGCAGCAGAAAGGAAGTTAGATCTATGAATATTTTGCTGGTAGATGACGATTACTACGTAATTGCCGCCCTGCAGAAAAAAATCGACTGGCCGCAGCTCGGCATCGAAACGGTGTATACCGCGAACAATGTGGCCCAGGCGCGTGAGATTCTGGAGAAGCATCCCGTGCAGATTCTGATCTCCGACATTGAAATGCCGCAGGGCAGCGGCCTGGAGCTGCTGGCCTGGATCAGGGAACAGAATCTCAGCATTCAGGCAATTCTTCTGACCAATTATGCCGATTTCAACTATGCCCAGAAGGCGATCGAGCTGCAGAGCTTTGAATATTTCCTGAAGCCGATTGAGTTCGACAAGCTGATGCTGATTATCCAGAAAGCCATTGCCCGCGCCAGGGAGCAGCAAAGCAATGAAGAGGCCATTATAGGGGGTTACTTCTGGGAGAAAAACCAGTCCAAAAACCTGGAGCATTTCTGGCGGAAGCTGGTCAGCAGCAGCACTTCCTCGCCGGTGAAGCAGGCGGAAATCATCCGCGCCATCGGGGAGCAGAATCTGTCCTATCAGATGGGCGATCTCATTCAGCCTGTCCTGTTCAATGTCTTCCCCCACAACGGCAGCATGGGTAAGGAAGAGAAGGATCTGTTCGATTTCGCGCTGCTGAACGTGCTGTATGAGCTGCTGCAGCATCCCGGCTACACGGTTCAAAGCATTCTGGAAGTAAAAGAGTACAACTGGATCGCCATCCTCAAATGGAACGAGCCGCCGCTGGACAATGCCTTGCTGCAGGCAACCGGAGCTTCTTTTATCCAAAAGGCGGTGCCTTATCTGAAATGCGACGCCTGCTGCACTATTGGCCTGACGGATGAGCTGCAGCAGGTCGGCAGCATCCTGAAGCAGCTGCTGAATATGGACGAGGAGCTGACGAGATGCCGGAACCAGACCTATCTCGTGGAGAACGATCTGCGCCAGCCGAAGTCCACGTATACTCCGCCGGATCTGGCCCAGCTTGAAGAGCTGCTGAACCAGAACAGGCTGGCCGCTTTTCTGGAGGAGGCGATCCGCTATCTGCGCTCCATGCTAAGCTACAAGTCGCTGGACACTTCGGTGCTCGGCCTGTTCCGGCTGGACATGGTGCAGCTGGTGTACTCTTTTCTCAAGCAAAAAGGCATTCAGGCCCACAAGCTGTACGCCGGCAAAACCAATGACAAGCTGCTGCTACACTCCCTGCACTCGATAGAAGATATGGAAGAATACCTGAAGTACCTGGTCAACACGGCCATGGAGTACCGCGACTTCGCCGACCAGCCCAAATCGATTGCCGAGGAGATCAAGCAGTACATCCATGAGCACTACGGGGACGACCTCACCCGCAACGATCTGGCGGAAATCGTCTACCTCAATCCGGACTATCTGGCCCGGCTGTTCAAGCGCGAAACCGGCATCTCCCTCGGCAGCTACGTCATTCAGGTGCGCATCGCCGCTGCCAGACATCTGCTGGAAACAACCAACCTGTCCGTCTACACCATTGCCAGTAAAACCGGCTATTCCAACTACTCCTACTTCTCCAAGCTGTTCAAGCAGGAGGTCGGTTTGTCGCCGAATGAGTATAAGAAGGAGCAGCACATTCATCCGCTTAACTTAAGTCAATGAACAAATACATCCCCCCCGTGTAAGATGAACTCATCACAATGCAAGGGGGATTTTTCATGAGTAATGCAGTGAGGGGAATAACGAATCAGCGGGCGGCGGCTTTGATATCGGGGACAGGATTATTAATCATGGCTTTCGTTGCCGCTTTTTCATACGGCTATGCCCATTCAGCCCTTCTTACCCAAGGGGATGCAAATGCCACATTACAAAACCTGATGACGCATAAAAATCTCTTCCGCGCAGAGCTTGCCGGCTGGATCATCATTCTGATCCTCGATATTATCGTCGCCTGGTCGTGTTATCTTTTCCTGAAGCCTGTAAATCAGCCTTTGTCCCTGCTCGGTGCATGGCTCAGGCTGGTATACACGGCTATTCTGGGAACAGCGGTAATGAATTTAATATTTGTGCAGCTGCTGACGAGCAGCACGGAGTATTCGCAGGGTTATACCCCAGCCCAATTGGGCGTACAAATCATGCTCCATTTAAAAGCATTTGACGCCATGTGGTCGGTTGGTTTAATTGTTTTTGGCGGACATCTGCTGATATTGGGAATATTGGCGCTTCAGGCGGTTAACGTGCCCGGATGGGCAGCTGTTTTGCTGCTGATTGCTTCCGCCGGATATATTCTTACTCATGTAAGCAAGCTCTTGCTTCCTGATTATGAGGGAATCGGAGAAATGGTTGAGAAGGTCTTTATGCTTCCTATGTCAGCCGGGGAACTCGGTTTTGCTCTATGGCTGCTGTTTAGAGGAGGAAAAGCACAGGCGAAAACCGGCTAAACATTAGCCGGAAGATATTCTTTTCTTTATTCTGCTCAGTGACTCCGGACTCATGCCGAGATAACTCGCCAACTGATGCTGCGGGACCCGGCCAACTAAAGAAGGGCGCTTCATACATAACGCCTTGAAGCGTTCTTCAGGTGATGAAGCGATAAATGCAGCGAAATCCGCTTGTACCCGGCTAAAGTTGGCTTCAACCATTCTGCGGGTCATTGTTTCCAATTGACTGTACCTGGCATACATTTGCTGCTCCGTATCCAGACTGCCAATCACCATCACACAATCCTCAACGCACACCAGGGTATAATCGGAGGATTTCTCTAACTTGTGGTAATTAAAATTGACGATGGCCTCTTCTTCCGTATAAAAATTTGAGGTAACCTCCCGTCCTGCTTCATCCACCGCATACTGCCTTACGCAGCCCTTCAGAATAAAATAGCAGTTACTGGTGGCTTCGCCCTGTCTAAAAAGCACGGCTCCCTTTTTAAATTCTCCGATCACGATCTCGTCTAAGATTGCCTGTTGTTCTGCTTCGCTGAGGGAAGTCAAAGCCGTCATATACTTGAGCAGGCTGTTTTTCATATGCGTCTTCCTCTTCGGACATTTTATAAGTGCTTAACGCTATTTTAGGGTGAAAAGAGCCCTCTTTCAACGTTTATTCGTTCTTTAGGCTGTATTGCTGGGGCGCAAGCTTCTGGTGCACAGCATGCAATTTGATTAGGTGGATTTTCGCCACTTAATTTCACTATTTTTCTCACATTCTAATAATTAGGTGGAAATACGTCACTTAATTCAGCTCCAAACCCCCTCCTGGCAAGAAAACCGTAAAATTAAGTTGCCTTTTTCCAACTAGATTGTTCAAACAGGCTTTCTGACCAGGATTAGGTGTCGTTTATCCACTTAGTTTGTTCAGCAAATAGATGCACCCGAGTTAATAACCTCAAGTTATAAAAAACTCCGGAAAGCCAAATACCCAAATAAGCAGTCCAAGGACGATAACTACCCCGCCTGCAGCTTTAAATAATACGAACGGGGCTCCTTGTGTGTACTCTTTAGACTTTACAGTGCTAAACGTTTTTGTGTTTACCTTCATCCTCTTCTGCCGGAGGATCAAGAAACCCGCTGTTACAAGAAATAAGCCTGTTAATATTCTTAGTATGATAACTAACATCTACATCCTCCCCTTACCATGCGGTAAAGCCAACTCCCGGACCAGACTTCAAAACAAAGACAGATTGCTGATAAACGGATCGAGCTCCACTCTTTTTTGATCATTCAGATAAAGGCAGATATGCCGGTCAGTCACGTCTACCTTATTTATTTGGTGAATAGCGATCTGCCTTTTTGTGAACATAGACTGGACTATGATGGTATCGTCTGTAAGTGTATACACTGTGCGGAGTAAATAGATTGCCTCTAGGAGTTAAAAAAGGACTATTCCTATCTCCTTCATCAGCTTATCCTCCTACCTCCCGCCATCACGCTCCCGCACATACTCCGCAACCATCAGCTTGTTCTTCTCATCCAGCCGGAAGCCGATACCGCGGAAGTTGATTACAGCACCGCCCATGCTCGCAGACAGTGCCACAATATCCCCATACGTCGCGACATTGCCGCCCCAGACGGTTTTATCGTAGCCTTTTTCAAATTCGGACCAGTCTGTGAATACCGGCAGCCACGGCTCCCCGTCCTCTACGCCGAGCGAAGCAAACTGGATAACCGTTCCCTGCTGTAATGTCTTCTTTCCCTGCTCATCGGGGGCTGACGGCTGTTCCTCTTTAATCTGCATCGGCACCAGAAACTTTGCCTGAACGAGCTCATCCAGCATCCGGGCTTCCGCTGCCCGCAGAATCTGGCTTTTGCCTGCATAGTGCTGACGGGAGTACATGGCCTGGAAGAAAGTCAGCATCGCATGCTGAAGTCCCGGGTTGCTTACAGGAATCTGGATCTCCGGCGTTTCGCTCCAATCCGGCGGCGGCAAAAGCTCGTCTCTGGCAACTACAACCGTAAGCTGTCCGTTATCGACAAGGAGGTTACGAATTCCCAAAAGATGAAGCTCAGCAAGCATTCTACCAATATCCTCCCTGACGACCTTTTTCATTTCGAGCTGGATCAGCTGCTGCAGATAATAATCCGCCGCCTCCGCTGCGAATCTCTCCTCCGAGAACACCCATACCTGATCATTCGCTCCAATATAGGGATAATTCGTGTGGACATCATAGGCGATATATAAATTCTCCGCATTCAGGACAGCATTTTTAATCGCCTCAAAAGCCTCTGTTCATCCAGATGTTCCGCCCCTGGAACCTTGCCGTCCGCCGACTGGCGGGCAGATTGAAGCAAACCGATCAGGTCCTGAATTGTAAGTCCTTCGGCAGCTTTCATCGACATCGCAGACACAGAATGAATACTACCTTCCAGCCCGCCGTTGTTCCGTTCATTGTTCATCTTCAGGTCTCCGTTTCATTTACAGGATATGGTTATGTCTTATCATATTATTAATACACTCCCTAAAGTCTGCTTACGCAGCATTCACATTGTTGTTACATTGGAAAAAATAAAACAGCGGCCGCCAGGACAGGTTAGTGTCATTAGCGCCGCCGCCATGCGGGTTGTCTATTTCGTTATTTTCTTGCGGTAGGTATAGATATCCCCGCCGGATTTGCTGACATGGTAAAAGGCTTCAAAGCCCCGCCGCAACAGCTCTTCATTGAGTTTTCTCTTAAGATCGTCGTCTCCGATACAGTCGATGATTACACCGCCATTTTTGACGACTCTGGTCAGTTCAGCCAGCTCAAGGTCATAGTTGTCGCCTAAGACATGCCCTGACATCACGATATCAAAGGTATTATCCTCATAAGGCAGACTATCTGCCGTACCGTCGAGAACTTTCACATTGCGGATGTTTTCCCGCCTGATTTTGTCGCGCATGTACTCTCTCAGCCTGTCCGAAGGTTCACTAGCATAGACCCGTCTGGCCTGCTCCGCTGCCGCAAAAGCAAGCCGCCCGGTACCGCTCCCGACATCCAGCACCAGAGCGTCTCTGAAATCTGCCAAATGAAGCAGATGCTGCTTATCCCAATCATAGATATAATTACAATTCCGGTTCATGATTTCCGGGTAAGCGTACACCACCGAGGTTTCCATCGCCTGAAGGACAAAAACTTCGGCCTGGCGCACCTCATCAGCACTGAGCCCCTTTGCTGCAGCAGCAATGATCTGCTCAACATAAGGCTTACTCTCTGGACTCCGCTGAACGAAGTACCAGGCAACCACCGGATTGTAGGCCAGCGCGGCTCCAAGGTTCTTTTCAAATTCGGCCCACTCCCGGTAATTCCGGCAGATCATCCCGATAATCCAGCGGTCCAGTAGCAGAAAGCTGTTAAAGGAAAATTCCTCAGCATTTATCCAGTTAAATTTCATACACACCTCTCCTTGTACACATGCCTGGCGGCAGCTACAGTCAGCCCCCATCCATTATTTTACATAGAGGGAATGACTGCCTTCAAGGGAGAGTTTGATTATAATCGTCTATCTCATCAAAAGCGCGTTCCACTCACCTCTGCTTTAGCTGTTCAAGCTTCCCACGGCCGAACCCCTTCACTATTAGCCATACTGCCAGACTCATTTCATACACACCTACAGGCAGGGCAATCAATCCTTTTACCGCAGACATAGGCTCTACCACACCGAACATTTCCAGCAGCCCGGCGATGAAAACCAGTACAGCAGTGACCATACCGAATAGCGCCAAGGGTCTTGGGACGATGCCCGTTCTGAACAGCAGATAGCTGTAAATTACCGTATTCACACCCAGCATGAAATTGGGGCCCAGCATTGAGGTCCAGCGGTGAAAGCCCTGCAGCATATAGCCGAGCCCGTCAAGATTATCTACACTTTTCAGGCTGCCTGCCTCATAATGTACACTAAGCTGCAATAAACCCAGTATACTTACCACACCTATCGCAATCAGCACGGCCTCCATAAACCGGAAGCATAAATAGGCGAGTGCCAGATGTTCATTCCAGCGGCGGAGATAAGGAAACAGCATCACTGCTGTACCCACGGCCGTCAGCACAAGCAGAAGATCGTTAATAACTCCGAGCAAAACCTTTGTCTTAAATCCGTCTGCTACAACCATAAACCATTGCTCCGACAATACCGGCTCATATGAGATTACGGCGATAATTGAAGTGACGGCAGCTGCAATATAAAAAATTCCGATAAGGATTCCATTTCTTCTGTCCTGTGTCATATGCACTTCCTCCTGTACGTACACTTTCAATTTACGCGGTTTTTTATTTCAAAACATATAGCGGGGGTTACTATGGATCATTATGAAGTCATCGAGCGTGCTTTAGTCCATATTGAGGACAATCTGGACCAGCCTTTGTCAGTAGAGTCGGTAGCGGACAGCTTCAACATGTCAAAATACTATTTTCACCGGCTTTTTTCGGCTGTCACAGGCTCTTCCTTAAACAACTACATACTCTCCCGCAGATTGAACGCTTCCGTAGAACTCATTCAATCCGGCGGATGTTCACTGACCGATATTGCGTACCAGCTTAATTTTGGAGCCCAGTCCTCCTTCACACGCGCTTTTAAACGGCAATTCGGGATCGCTCCCAGCGCTCTAAAAGCGCAAGAAGCAGACATCTCTCCAGTCCCTATTCCCCCGGTGGTTAAAAGACCCCTGAAAAACATCAACGGAGATGTAGTCACCGACTTCACCCTGACGGAGTTCGAATCCATCGGGGTAACGGGGATTGCCTTTGAGGTGGATCTTGCTGAAGATTACAAAACTCAGATCCGCTCGCACTCGGCACAGCTGCTGCAGGCTATTGATACCACGGTAAAAGGACCTTGCTATGTCATCTATTCCAACTGTCAGCCTGATTCCACCCGGTTCAAGGTGCTGTTCGGCATTACGGCTGACCTCCGGCTTGACGGGCCTTATTATTTCACCATTGATGTACCACAGCTATTCTGTGCCAGATTCAAATATTCCGGTGATCTTCTGGAAATTGGCGATGTACTCAAAACGGATTATGCCAGGTTTCTCAAGATTTCCCGTCAGGAAACCGGGGACTCAAATATTGAGCTCATCCAGGCGTTTGATGATGTCCATGACCTCCAATCCGCCTACCACATCTATGCACCTGTCAAAAAATTGCCGATAGATTCAGTGTCCTGACCCCTCCTGCCTGCTGTAATCATTGCTTTGCTAAATCCAAAGTAACACAGGCGCTTATGATCCACTTTTCAAATCTTGCTGTAATGACAAAAAGCCCTCTATCACTGCCGGAAAGGCAGGATGGAAGGCTTGTTGAGCTCCAAGAGACAGCATTCACTCATTTATTTGATTATCTTCTTGCTAAGCCATTCTTGCTCCAGAATCCCCATCTCCCACAGATTCCAGAACTCGCTGCCGACTTTGCGCGCTTCCCGGAGCATGCCTTCTTTTACAAACCCCGACTTCTCGTAGCAGGCAATGGCCGCATGGTTAAAATCAAATACACCAAGGCTGACTCTGTGTACCTTCAGCTGTCCGAATGCGATATCCAGAACCTGCCGGATCATCTGCTGTCCGATGCCAAGCCCCTGTAAATGTTTGTTTCCTACGATTACCTTTCCTATTCTTCCTGATTGATTTGACGGGTCCAGCGTTAAACTGATATGTCCGATGACTTCGTTACTCTTCTCATACACCACCCGGTAGCTTAGTGTACTGCTGTTGATATAATCCTCTAATTGTTGATCCGTTAAAGGGTAGCTGAACGTTTTCCCTCCCCACTGCACCATAAACTCCGGTGAATCAATCCAGGCAATTAATTGCTTAAAATCAGTGCGTTCGAACGGCTCCAGTCTGATCACATCGTTCCCCCCTTCCTCCAATGATATTGGCCCGTGACATGCTCATCTGTGTCCAGCAGCATTTTGGCAAGCAGCACAATCTGCCCGGCGTGATAGCCGTAATGTGTGGATACCTGGACAATCAGACGGCCAATCGTTCTTGTATCATAAGTTTCGCCGGCCCCTGCAGCACTCCGGTACATCCGGTTCCAGTCCTCCTGCTCATAGCGGATAATCACCTCGCGGGACAAATCGTCGTTCGATACAGCAGATAATACTTCTTCCGATTGTAAACGCGTATTACGAAGCAGGCTTATCAGCTCTTCCTTGGAGATCCCTCCATCCGTTGTGAATTCACGGGTCCGCTCCCGGATGAACGGCTTGTTTCCGATGGCACTGACAAAATTCTGATATTCATTGCCTGCCAGATGCATACAGAGGTTGCCGATGCTGTTCATGGATTCCTTCGTTTTTGTCCACACCAGCTCATCGCTTAACAGATTCAGGCTCTTCTCAATCCGCTCAAGCTGCTTGTTCATATCTTCTATAACATACCGGATTAGTTCGATCACAAGAATGCCTCCTCTTTTAACGCAGCTATTAACACTCTGCCGCCCTTCATTCCCACGTTACCGACCACCCGTAAGACCCAAGGTTAAAATATTTACTGAACGCTGCAACCACAGACTTTGCATGCTCCTCTGAGCTTGCCTCAAACACCTTGATTCCTCTAATATTACACCTTACAAGCTCTGCCAGCCCGCTGTATCTTGATGCATCTACACCGACTTCCCGCAGACTCAGGCAATTTGCGAAAATGGATAAATCGCCAACCGGATAGGTAAACTCCTCAAGCTTGCGCAGCTCTCCCAGGGCGGCCATGTCTGATTCATCCTCTGCCCGGCCGTCTGTTCTGAAAATAGCAAGATTCTTCAGATCCTTCATAAATGCAAAGCCTGGGATCGTCACCTTTTTGAGCTCCAGCTTTTTCAGCTTCGTAAGGTTGGAGATATAGCTTAAATCCCCAGCTGTTAATTCCTCCAGGCTTAACTCGGTCAAGTTTACCAGAGCTCCAATAGTGCTGCTGTCAATTGAATCTATTTTATATAATCTGAGAGATTTTAATTTCGGGATATCCTTCAGTATGCTTAAATCCTTCAATGAGAGTCTTGTCAGTGATAAATCCCTTAAATCCTCCAAATAACTCAGGTATTTCAGATCAGAGTCTGTGAACGAAGCACCGCCCATAACAACCTTTGTTAATCCATTCAGCCGCTTAAGCACATCGTAGCTTTCAATTTCCTTGGCGTGGATAATAAGCTCCTTAAGGTTAGGCATACGCGTCAAAAGCTCCAAAGACACTGTCCCGTGTTTTTCCGCCAATTCAGGCCGGATAAAGATCATTTTCTGTTTGTTCAACGTTTCCGTAGAAATACAGCCATCTTCAAGGTTATCTGCAAAATGCTCCGCCCAGTATCCGCTAACGGCAATGGGATTGTTCTGTTCGTTCTCCATATGGGTCAGCGCCAGCAAATCGTCAAACAAATGTCCCCGCTTCCGGTGAACATAGATCACATCCTCCATTTCCATCGGTTCCAGCTCACCTGTTCGGAGCTGGGAGACGATGGATTCAACAAACTCACCGAAGCTCTCGGCAATAACGTAGGAGACGTTGGTATTACGGTCTAACGAGATTACCTGACTATAGCTTCCTTTTACTCCGGGTTCCAAATCCATAATAAGAACCGACCCGCCGCCATCATCTGCAAACGGGACCCAGCCTTTTCTGTATCCTCCCTCTTTTATTGCATCCGGTTTACCGGAGACGATATTCAGATTCTGATTTCCCCAATTATTACCACTCGGCAAACTCTGCCAGGTAAATCCGGCCATGACGCCCATGACCTGATCTCCCTCGCCGTTATGCTTCATATACAGTTTTCTAAAGTCATCCGGAAACGGGAACCCGATTTCTTTCTCGGCCTCCATGATTTGCACTTCATCGACTCCCGGATTCAACAGCTCCTCAACCTCCGGTATGTACGTTTTCAAAGCTTCGATCAGACTACACTCTCCATTTTCATTAAATAACGGCATATAACGGCCCCATTCCGCAATGTAGATTCTAATAGAACAAATCCAATATATCACATAAAAACCAAAGACCCTCCACTCTTTTTTCAGAATGAAGGGTCCTTTCATTTGTCTATATCCCCAGCTCCCGCATCCGCGTCACAACCCGCTCCATCCGCTCCCCGAGCCCCGCTTCCCTGAACTTCGGCAGCCGCAGTTCGCTTACGATTTGTCCGTCGCACATGAACAGAATGCGCTCCGTCCTGGCGGCAATTCTGGCGTCATGGGTGACCAGCATTACCGCAGTCCCGGCCTCATTGATTTCGGCAAACAGGCTCATGATGCCCTCGGCTGCCTCCTGGTTCAGCGCTCCGGTCGGCTCGTCGCCAAAAAGGATCTGCGGACCGCCCAGCAGCGCCCGGCAAATGCCTGCCCGCTGCAGTTGGCCGCCGGATACCTGGGTGATGTCCCGCTTTTCAAGGCCTCCAATGCCCGTCTTTTTCATAAGGACTATCGCCCGCTCCGTAATCTTCTTCACGTTCTTTCTATGATCACGCATCGCCGGAAGAATAATATTATCCAGCAGGTTCATGTTCTTCAGCAGCGTCGGCTGCTGGAACACAAAGCCCATTCGTCTCCGGCGCAGGTCAGCAAGCTCATTCTCTTGAAGTACCCCAAGCTCCCTGCCGTCAAAAAACACCCGCCCGCCGTCCACCGTGTCCATTCCGCTCACCGCAAACAGCAGCGTCGACTTGCCCGAGCCGGAAGGACCCATCACCGACACGAACTCCCCCTCGTTAATGCTCACAGATACTCCGTTAAGCACCTTGCGGCGTTCTCCGCCCTGGCCGTAGACCTTTTCGATATGGTCAGCTGCTATAATCTTCTTCATGTTCCTGATCTACTCCTTAATATAGCCGGATATGGTGATCTGCCCCGTACCCGCTGTACCGATTATAGTTGCAATGAGCACCGTGCCGGCCAGCAGCAGCGGACTGAGCAGGTATCCCGCAAGCGGATCGACCACGAACTGGAACGAGGCTGCGCCGAACGAGCGGATAAGCGCACCCGACAGCCCCTCGCCGAGTGTGTTGGCCAGAGCTGTCCCGAGTACAATTCCAATTACTAGCACAGCTGCCGCACGCGCAAAATACTGCACCCTGAGGTCTCCGTCAGTAAACCCGAGCGACTTCATGACGGCGATGAGATACCGGTCTTTAGCTACAAGCAGCCGTATGAACAGCACCGTAACCAGTACGCTGATCACCAGCATCATAACAACGGCAATGCGGGAGGCCGTACCGACTGAGCTTATGGTCGAGCCGAAGGTCTTCGTAACGTACTCATCAACACCGGATACTTTGGCAAAAGAGAACCGGTCCGCATACTCCCCCGCTTTGCTGCTGACATGCGTCTTATCATCAAGCTCCGCATAAATAACGGACCACATCACCTCTGCAGACTGGCTGACAAAAGCGGCCTTGGCCGTCTTTCCGCCATTGGTAACGTCCGAGTAAATGCCGCATACCGTCAGCTCCAGCGTCTGCCCGCCGGTCTTCAGCGTAATGACATCGCCAGGATGTTTGCCGAGCTCATCCGCGTTCATCACGGACAGGGCGATTTCATCGTCAGCCGCAGGCGCTCTGCCCTTAGCATATTCCACCGGGAAAATGGAATGGTCGCCAAGCTCAATCTTGAGCCTTTCCTCCGTGCCGTCCTCCCTCAAAGCGGTAAAGCTCTCTGTTGCAAGCACGGCATACCGGGAGATCGAAGGGTCCTTCTCCATAACCGCAGCCACTTCTGCTGCTTTGGCGGCGATATTGTCCGTCTGCTGGATGTCCAGACGCAGATCGCTGTTGCCTACACCCATATAGGTGATGAAGCTTTTGGCAGAAATCGTGTTGTAAAGGTTCCGGGGTACAGTGATAACGAATGATGCAATGATGATCACAGCAAGCATGGTCGCATACAGGCTTTTCCTGGCAAGCACATCCTTGACTCCGAGAAAAACATTCGTATTCAGCAGCCTGTTCGCACTCAGCCGCAGCTGCTTTGCTCCGCCTGATTTGTCCTGCGCAGTGCCGAACCGTACTGCTTCTGCCGCAGAAATTCTGCGAAAACGTCCCAGCACCCCGTTCACATAGCCGGTAACGGCAAGGAACACAAGCACGACTCCGGCCAGTCCAAGCAGCAGGGTCAAAGACGCTTTTTCGTTTCCCCCCATGTACAGCCGGATATTGTCCAGCAGCAAGCTCCTGAACACGAGCGAAAGGGTATATCCCAGTACACAGCCGAGGGCAGCAATGCCCGCGTATTTGGCGAGATACAGCTTCTTGATGTCCGATACGCGAAGTCCAATCGCTTTCATGACGCCGATTTCACGGGTATCCCGCTCGATAGTTGCAAGTAATGTGAACCGGATACACATAAAGGCAATAGCTACAACAAGCACGCTTACCAGCAGGATAATGGCAATCATCAGCCCGTCGGACATGGCATTGAGCATTTTGAAAAGAGGATAGGTAATCGTGGGGCCGTTCGCTTCAAGTTCTGCCGAGGTGTAATCATTCTTAAAGTCGCCAAGCATGGATAACTCCTTTAGCCTGAACTCAATCAGATACTCCGTAATCCCTGAGGATTGAATAGCGGCGTAATCATGTTCGCTGACGAGAAATCGTTTGGAGGAGGCCAGCAGCGAGTTCATCTGGGAATCGCGGAGAAACCCGGCCACGGTCAGTTCTTTTCCGGCAATCACAGCAGTATCTCCGGCCTTCGCGGTTCCGTCCTTCAAATAGGCGATTGGCACATACAGCTCACCTTCAGCCGGCGTGATCACCTTCCCGTCCAGGCCCAGCAGGTAGTCAAATTTGCCGCTCTGTGTGCTGAACCCGTTGTCCTGGACATTGTCCGCCAGCGACTTGCCGCCGATGACAATCTGCGCATTCTCCACATTTACAAATTCAAGCACCTGATAAGCTTCAACCTTGGTGTTCTGCCCGGCAAAAGCTGTAAACCGCGCCCGGTCCAGCTCTCCTGAATGCATCTGCAGAAAATGCGGCGTTTTCGCCTGCGTCATCAGCGTATCAATAGCCCCCGTAAGATTCACGGTCAGAATGGCCGACAGGGAAACAAGCATAGCGGCAGCGGTAACGAACAATAGCGTGGTCATTGCAATCAGCTTGCCGGCGCGCATGTCGCCCCGGATTATCCTGTAGTACATAGGTCACCTCCGGAGTCCAGCCTTTTAATGGATTTCAGGTTATACAGAATAACCGCAGCCGCACTCAGCAGCAGCCCGGCGAGGATGATCAGAAGGCCGATTCCCCGTCCGCTTCCTGTACCGGTTATCCGGCCCACACTGCCCGCAAGCAGTCCGCCATCACTAAGGAGCGGAGTAAACACATGATCCGCAAGTACCCCGGACAGCATATATGCAGCTATAAAACCCAGCTGGAGACTAACCCGATCAGTGACCAGGCCCGTCCCTGCACGGCATTGCTGATGTTGGTACGAAGCAGATAATCCAGGCTGGTATTGGCAAACGGCAGGGTAGCAAAAAAGACAAATCCGGAAATCCCGAGCAGAACCACATTCTCCCGGAGTCCGAATACAGCCATACAGAGCCCTCCGCAGAACAGGGACAGCGCCAGAATCTTCACAAAGCCTTTTTTGAGCGGGAGAATCCCGATGACTATACTGGATGCCAGCATCCCTAGTGCAATAACAGTTTCAAGCGTACCCAGTGCAGCGCTATCGGCAAAAGCCAGAATCATCGGCATCGACAGCGTCTCGATGAATCCAAGACAAAAGGTCATTACGGATGTCATGATAACCAGTAAAAGCACGCCTCTGCTTGCGGAAACTGCGTTCCAGCCCTCTTTTAGCTCACGGATAAAGGACCCTGTCTGCTCTGCCGGTTTGGAAGGAAGCCCCCTGCGTACAGCAAGCGTTGAAGCAACGGTAACAAAAAAAGTGCAGATGTCGATGACCAGCAGCAGCTTCACATCCGACACCAGAAGCAGATAGCCGGCAAGCGCCGGGGAGATGAGGTATTTGGCCGAACCGGCCACCTGGACGAACCCGCTCGCTCTGGTATATTGCTCCTCCGTCAGCAAATCTGTCACTGTAGCCTTATAGGCCGGATCAAGCAGTGAGGAGAACACAGAGCTTACAGTCACTCCCAGGCAGATCTGCCATAGCTCCGCTCCCCCGCTAAGCAGGCAGATCAGAATGTAGATGAGTCCGGTAGCGGACAGACTGTCGCCCAGCATCATTAATAATCTCCGGTCATAGCGGTCCGCGAGCACGCCGGCAACAGGACTTAACAAGAGGGAGGGCATGAAGGCAAGCAGAGTGACCAGGGCCATCGCAGATGCCTGCCCGGTCTGCTGGTACAGGTAAACCCCCAGTCCGAACGCCGTAAGCCCGCTGCCAACCGCCGAAATCAGCTGTCCTGACCACAGCAGCAGAAATTTTCCAAAGGCTTTTTGCGGATTACTCATTGCCCCGCTCATCTCCCCCGTTACCGCCGAAAGCCTGCATTACACTTATCAGGCTTCCTTCCTCCGCCCCGAGCAGCCGTTCCACATTGGCAATAAAGGCCAGAATGCGCGACATGCGCACCTCTTCGTTCATCTCAACCATCTCCTCATCAAAAATGGTGTTCGCATAAATGATGATCATCTCCATGCTCTCATACGGGTACGGAGTATTAAATATCCCCTGCTCGATTCCTTCACGGACGATGGGGGTCAGGATGGGCGGCACGCCGTTAACAATGATTTTCTGGATCTTCTGGTGCATCAGCGCATTTTGCGGCCGGTGGATATGCTCCATAATTTCCTTACTGCTCTCCCCGCCGTTACCGCTGCTGATGTTCATGGCCATAACGGCACGGAGTATCCGTTCGACCACGGGAATAGTGGTGTCCAGGGCAATGGCCTGCGCCGCCCCCAGCATCTTGCTGCTGAAGCGCTCAATCAGCGCATCCATAATATCCTCTTTGGATTTGAAATGATGATACAGCGTCCCCCGGGCGATCCCGACCTTGTTTAAAATATCGTTGGTGCTCGTTCCGTCGAACCCCTTCTGCCCGAACAGCTCATCGGCGGCATCGAGGATTTCATTTCTGCGCGCTTCCGCTTCTTTTACGATTCTCATGGTTGGCTCCTTATGGGGTGGTAGTTACATTCAAGCTGTTAACAGACCGACTGTCTGTCGGTTATGAGGTAAATAATACCACAAGTCTTGAATCAAGAACAGTAATTCACTCATAGGAAAATCCTTATTCTCATATTTTATGGTTAACATTTACATTAGAGAGTTTACATGATCTTATCCTGAGCTGATTCTCCGCTTTAACTGAGGGTTTCGGCTTTTCAGCCCCTCTGGGATGAGGGGCTTTGTCATCCATTATCTCAGACTAAAACTCCTTTCGAACGTGAAAACAGACTTGTCCCGCATCATGCGAATACTCCCCCGTCTCAACAACCATTCCCTCCACCCTGCGCTCAAACTCACCCACCGGCAGCTTCTCGCCCAATATTCCTTCATACACCTGCTGCAGCTCCGGCAAGGTAAACTGCTCCGGCATCAGGTGCAGCGCGATATCGCTGTCCAGCGTCTGCTTCCGCAGCCGTTCAATGGCACAGGCAATGATCTTCGCATGGTCAAAGGCGAGGCCGTCATTCAATTGTACAGAGTAGGCAACAGACTTCGAATGCAGCCTGGCCGTAACAGTCCGGCTTATAACAGCCTTCAGCTCTTCCCCTCCGTTACTGAGTTTAAGCTCATACGTCCATGCTTGAACGTATCCTTTATCCAGCTGCTCCTTATGCTCCGCCAGCTGGCGGTAGCTCAGCTTGAACCAGGCAGCATCCTGGGCATCATCACCTGCCTGCACCTGCAGCCGCCCGCTGCTGACCAGCGCCATATAGCTGCAGCTTATCACCCAGGTGCGCGGGTCCCTCCCGACATCAGAGAAGACTCCCAGCTGCTCCAGATAGACATCGTTCAAGCCGGTCTCCTCGCTCAGCTCCCGCGCAGCAGCCTGGTCTGCCGTCTCGTCCGGCTGGACAAAGCCGCCCGGCAGCGCCCATTTCCCGAGAAAGGGATGCCCTCCCCGGCGGATGAGCAGGAGGCGCAGCTCTTTTTCCGGAAAACCGCTATCTTCACCCTGGTCAGCATCCGCTACCGCAAAAATCACCATATCCGCTGCCACCGAAGGCCGCTCATAATCCCCTGCCCGGTATTGCTCCAAAAACGCGCGCTCCGTAAGTCCGTTACGATCCACAATTTCCACTGCCGCTGCCCCCTCATTCATCTATTACTACTACTATACCTGTCCACCGAAATAGTTGCTATAAGGCGTGAATTTCGCCAGCACCTCATCCACTTTGCGCATCCGCTCCTCAAGGCTTCCCTTAGCGTGATGTACGGAATCCGCCGTGCCTGCAGATCAGCAATGATCTGCTTATGAAACACATGCCGCTTCTGGTCCCCGCTGCGGTCCCACGTATCATCGTAAGGAATATCGTCGTCGCACAGAAAAAACAGATCATACCGCTGCGCATTCTCCAGAGCGAGCCGGGTCAGCAGCTCCGGGGCCTGCCCGTGATAATCCAGCGCATACATATAGGTCGTGATCGCATTCGTATCGGCAAACAGATACCGGTCCGCCGCAAGCAGCGCCTGCTCCTCCCGCTCTATATGGCCGGCTGCAATTTCGTCAAAAGCCTCAAGTCCGATCCGGCGGTCCACCTGATGTTCTGCCCAATAATCACGCCCGTATTCACTGGCATAAGCCGTCCGGTACCGCCGGGCCAGCGCTTCGGTAATGGTGGATTTACCGGTGGACATTGCTCCCACAAAGACGACCTTCGTAATTAAATCCCGGTATACGAGATCACTGACATAATCCCGGTACTTATAGGGATCGGAACGGACCATTGTGGCTGATACCGGTACTTTTAAACGGGCTTCATCCACCCGCCGGTCTGCCGCACCAAGAGCGATGCTCATATGCTTGCCGTAGAACTCGCTGGAATAAAAGTGGGTTACCTGCTCTCCTTTTAACAGTCCCAGGATATATTGCTCCTCACGGATCTCATGCTCCCTGTCGTCGGAATAGCCGTCCGGACCGTCCCAGGCCTCGATCACCCGGACCGCCGGGTACAGCTTGCGGATCCAGCCCGCCCGGATGTGCAGCGGAATAGGAGATACCGCCGTTTCATAGATCACCACAATGAGCTCATCTACCTCCTGCAGCGCCGTTTCGATCATATACTGATGGCCTTTATGCAGCGGGGCGAATTTGCCCAGTGTCAGTCCAAGTGTTTTCATGCCAGCGCCTCCTTCGCACCTTTGTTCCAGTTATAGTAGCCGTAAGCCGCGTTGAGCAGATAGGCGCTCCACATGACGATCATCAGCGGACCTTCGCTGCTCCCCTCCGATGTCCGGATTGCCCACAGCAGCACCGTGAACATATTCAGCACAATATAGACCAGCCACTGCTCCTTGAATCTGCGCACCATCAGGATCGTTGCAACGACCGACAATACAGTGGTCAGGGCATCAATATACGGCGAGTTCTGCCCGGGTATGAACGACAGACCGTAGCCTAACAGCAGGAACCCGGAGATACAGACAGCTCCAACCAGAAGCATACCTCTAACCTCCAGCTGCCGCATCGCCAGCTTACCGCCCTGAAAATTCTTACTCCACATGTAGAAGCCGACAATGTTCATCGGGACAAAAAACAGCAGATTCAGCAGCACTTCCCCGAACAATCCATTAACATAGGCCAGATACGCATAACCGAATGTATTATACATCCCGAACACATAGCTCATCAGCTTCCCCTTCGCGGTAAGCACCACACACAGCACCCCGGTGATAAATACCGTAAAGCCAAAGAATGAATCCTTGGACAGTAATGTGAAAAGTACCCCTATTGCCGAAAATACGATCAGCCAGACGATTTCGAACCACTTCCAGTTCCCTGTAGCTTTGCTCATGAAGCATACCTCCATTTTCTCTACATATCCTGAGTTGAGTACATATTAACTATTTGATAATTACATTTTGTTAATATCAATTTAGCAGAGGCTCCGGCAGAATGCAAGGAGAAATTTCCAGATCTACTTCAAGACCTTATTATCGGCAAAATAAAAACGCCCCCATCCCGTGCAAAAAACCGGACGAAGGCCGCTTAACCTTAATATTCAGTTCAAGTAAGTCCAGGACAGAAATACACATAGGGCTGCTGCTCCAAAAAAGATACCGGCAATCCGGGTATTAGACTTGAATCTGATCCCGTATGCCCCAAAAAAAATGGCGGCTGCTATTTTGGCAATACTCTGATAATACCCGTGATCCGCAAAAAACGAACTGCTGAATACCACTGCAGCAAGCAAGGAAGCTATAATCAGAATTTTAAACCACAGAGGCTCCCACAAAAATTGTTTGTACATTCCGATAATCCTTTGCATCGATACCCAGCCCCCTTGTTATTTAAGAATTTATTCCAGAATACCATCAAGGCCTTCGGGTGTCTCCTGTTTCTGAAGCGTTTATCCGAGAAGGTTATATAAGTCTCCATAAGGAATATTAACATATACATTATAAATATCGGAGCTGACCCATATGGAGGCTATATCAGCAGAGGAAATGATCCTGGATGACCTAATAACAACCTTTCAACGTTTATTTGGTTTGAATGTAATTGAAACGACCTCAATAAAACGAGGCTGGTTAAACTTAAAATGGAAAGTAACGACTGAGGCAGGAGAGTTTTTAGTTAAACAATACAACAAAGAAAGATATAAATTATTTAACCCTGAGGAGCTATTGTTTGCATTCACTCAGCAGATTAGATTGCATGACCAAGGTCTGGCGTGCCCTAGGCTGTTATCCCACAATGAAAGTATTTTGCTTGAATCGGATAATGGTGAGCTCTTCATGGTGATGGAATATTGCCAGGGCATATTAATTCTGCCGGGTAAGACCAATGCCTGCCAAATATACGATTTAGGCCGGGCAACAGGAAAAATGCACCGACTATTAAATGACGGGACACTTGGCATTAAGAATAGTCCGCAATTTATTCCTCCAAGCCGCGAGGAGCGTTTAGCACATTGGAGCTTAGTCAGGGAAAAGACCAGGGAAGCTGGTAAACCTCAGCTGCTTGCTGATATAGAAACTCAAATAAAGGCAACAGAAGAAATGGATATGGACATACTCGATTTCCTTCAAGCAGGATGGGCACATCGTGACCTTTGGGTAGATAATCTTTTATTTAATGACAACGGATTAAGTGCCATTCTGGATTTCGACCGGCTAAAGTATGACTATCCGCAACTTGATGTAGCCCGTGCTGTTATATCTTGTGCCTTAGATGATCATTTAGATATCTCCCTGGCTTCGGCATTTATGGAAGGGTACAGCGAGGAACAGAACGTGGCAGAGGGCTATTTAACATATTCATTACAGTTGTTGTGGTATATGGAAAGCACATGGTGGATTCATGCTAATATGAATCAGCATAGTGTACCGCCAGCCCGCTTCGCTAAGGAAATGATGTGGCTTGCTGAAAACCAAAAAAACATCCCTGCTTTATTAGGTGGTGTATGCAAGCCTAAGCGAACCATACCATAGTCACTGACTTCGGTTCGATAACGGAGGATTAGACATAGAAACCCGGCCCTTCAGATTGCATTGAAGGAGACCGGGTTTGTATAAGCAGGCTTGTGCCCTTACGCCGGAGCCTGGCATTCATTTCAGCGAAAACTCAGCCTGCCCCATAATAATCCTTTTGCGCTCTGATCAGGCATTCCTCAAGCCCGCCAATGACAATATTCAGCGGCACCGCAAGCATCAGATTCAGCGGCAGATCAAAATCCTCCACATGCATGCCGTCACTATACAGTGCTGTAACGGGATCTATAGAGGCCCCAAGCCGTTCACTCATACTCCGGCCATCCGCAATATACCCATACAGCTTTTTGCCGAGCGCATATCCAAGCCCGCATTCGAATACCGTACCTGAATCCGGTTCAGCGCCGCGAAAGGGGTTCAGATTGGCCATAACAATATCCGCTTCACGGATCAGGCCATCGTTAGCATGAAAGATCATTGCAGCCGTATCCCTTTGCCCCAGATTGTCATAGTTCTCTTTATCCAGCGGAAAAAGCCCTTCAAACCCGTATTTGCGGCAGCTTTCCCGCATCCTCCGTCCCTCCTCTACCGCATCAGGACGGAATACGTGAAAGCCTGCCAAATATATGGCCGGAAGCCCGAACGCCTGCCAGGTCAGTGCACAGGGATTGAGTGTCTGTCCCAGAACAGCCTGCTGCGCGGCTTCCTTGCTGCTGAATACATAGCTCTCTACATCAGCGGTGCCGCCGGACTCCCGGTTAACAGCCCTGACACTGCCATCGTAGGGATATTGCACATAAAACTTTTGCCCGCCAAAAATGCGGGCCCTGCACCTGGCAACAACGCCTGCAATGACAATATATTGTTCAGATTCCCAAGAGACTTGTTCTTCCACTGATGCCACTCCCTTCGGACTACTTCTGCTCCAGCAGCGAAAATACCATCTCACGGAACAATTCCAGGTCTGCCTCCATACATACTTCCGCATTAGGCTCTTTGTTCAGTATGCCATTCTGATCAACCAGGCTGTACCCTTTGGTCAGCTCACTTTTATGTTCGACATCAATATAAAAACGGCTTGAACGTGCCATAACCCGGTTATCAATCGCCATAGCTACCGTAAGCGTATCCGGATGGGAGATTCTGCGCCCGCCGCCCCGCTTCAGCCCGAGCTCCATGCCTGTCTTCAGCACCTTCATATAAAAGCCGGCAAAGCCGGTGCCCATGGCCTCGATCTTCCGGAAATGCTCCTCCACCATCACCGGATTCCGCTGGCATACATCCCATCCGACCATCGTGAGATTAAAGCCGGCGTGAACAACAATATGAGCGGCCTCGGGATCCACGAGAAAATTAAACTCCGCAGCCGGACTGTCATTGCCCATGAAATTGTTCGCCCCGCCCATCACCCACAAATGCTTCAGCTTTCCGGCAATAGAAGGATCAAGTGAATAGGCCAGGGCCAGGTTGGTAAGCGGCGCCTGTGCAATCATCTCGATTTCTCCGGGGTACTCATTGATCAGACGGATGATGGCCAGCGCCGCATGCTCCTGCTCGGGCTTAAGTGCAGGTTCAGGAAAATTAGCTCCGCCCATTCCGTCTGAGCCGTGAATATGCTCTGCAGTGAACAGCTCCCGCATCAGCGGCTTGGCCGCTCCGGGATAGACTTTAACATCCGGGCGTTCCGCGATCTCCAGTGTGGTCAGCGCATTGCGTGTGCACAGCGCCAGGGGAACATTTCCCGCTACAGTTGTAATCGCTTTGACTTCCACATCCGGCCAGCGGAGCGCCAGCAGCAGTGCAGTACAATCATCGCCGGCAGTATCGGTATCTATCATAAGAATTTTACGGCTACTCATTTCTCACACTCCTGTTGATGATCTCATCCTACACCCGGGATATCCTATATACCCGCTCTAACAGCTACACGGGGCAGCGCCCTGCCGCTTTCGTAAAGAATCTTCTCTTCATCCATGGTCAGGACCTGACGATCCTTCATTACGACTTCTCCATTGATAATTGAATCGCGGACATCACTGCCGTTCACGGATTCCACAATGGTAGGGATCATCCGGTGAGTCGGACTGATATGAGGCTGATTGATATCAATCAGGATCAGGTCCGCTTTTTTGCCGATCTCAATCGTACCGATCTGATCTTCGATCTGCAGTGCCTGTGCGCCGCCGCTCGTAGCCATCCGGATCAGCTCATGCGCCGGAATAACGACCGGATCAAAAATCGGCAATCCCCAGAAGGCATGAAGTCCGGAACGGAAAACACGCATTTCATCAAACAGGCTGAGGCTTGAGCCTGCCGCTCCGTCGCTGCCCATTCCGATGGACAGTCCCTGCTGCATCAGTGTAGGTGTTTTTGGAAAGCCATGACTGCCGAAATTGCTTCTCGGACAGTGAACAACCTTGACGCCGCGCTCCTTCATCAGGGCAATCTCGCCATCGGAGAGAACAACATTGTGCGCTGCCAGCATATTAGGGCCGAGTGCGCCGAACTGGTCGAACACCTCTGCAGGTCTTTTCTGGTAATTCTGCAGACAGTAGCTGACCTCATCCCGGTGTTCGGCAAGGTGAACATGCAGCCCGGCATTATACTCTCTGGCCTTATCTGCCATTAAAGTGATCAGAGCCGGTGTACTTGTCATTACCTGCCGCAGTGCAAACCAGATACGCAGCCGCCCTTCACCCGCACCATTATAGGCGCGGTACAGCTCCTCGATCCGTGAAGCGGCCTCCCCAGGCGATGATGCCAGCATGGACTCAGGTATGAACGGGCCTGTGTCCATAGTCGAACAGGTAATTGCACCCCTAAGTCCCGATTCGATCGTCGCTTCGGCCACCTTGTGCATATGTACTCCGCCGGATTCAGCAAAGGAGGTTGTGCCTGATTTCAGCATCTCCAGACAGCTTACCTGTGCCCCCAGATAAGTATCCTCTTCACTGAGGCTGCTCTCGAACGGCACGAGGATCCGCGACCAGATCATCGGATATTCGCCAAGAGTCCGGCCCCGCAGGAATTGCTGGCAGGTATGCGTATGGGCATCCACCAGCCCGGGCATAAGCAGCTTGCCCCTGCCCTCAAGGACCTCCTTCGGCTCATACTTGTCCTTGATCTCTTCCGCCTTGCCAATCGCGATAATCAGGGTGTCCCGGATGGCTACGTACTGGTTGTCCAGAATATCGAATTCAGGTGTCATGAGGCTGCAATCTGTAATTAATAAATCTGCCGGTTCTCTCATAAGGGATCCCTTTCTTGTTCAGAATATGGTGCTTTCATCAGGACTTGATTATTTCACTCCGCCTTCCGTCAGGCCTTGAACGATATATTTCTGAAAATACAGCACCAGCACCAGAACAGGAATGCAGGAGATTACCCCGGCCGGGAACATCAGCTCATAGGCGATGCGGTCCTGGCCGATAAATTCGGAAATACGCGACGGAAGCGTTCTGCTCCCGGAATCGGTAAGTACCGAAGCGAGCAGAAATTCATTCCATGCTCCGATGAAGACAAATACTCCAGTTGCCGTAAGGCCCGTTGCGGACAGCGGCAGCATAATCCTGAAGATGGATTGCAGCCGGGTACAGCCGTCTATCCGGGAAGCCTCCTCGATTTCATGCGGCAAAGACTGTAGAAAGGAGTAATACATCCATACGACATAAGGCAGCGAAAAGGTAATGTACGCCAGCACCAGGCCTTGAAAGCTGTACAGCAAGCCGGTCATCCGCATCAATATAAACAACGGAATCAGCAAAGCCATCTGCGGCAGCATCTGTGAGCCGAGTATCGTCAGAAATACAGTCTTCCTGCCGGGAAACTTCAGCCTTGCGAACACGTAGGAAGCGAACACGCCCAGAACGAGTGACAGCAGGGTGGTAAACCCGGCAACGATCAGACTGTTCCATACCGCCGTCATAAACGAACCGTTCTCAAAGAGGTTGGCATAATATTTCAACGTAAGCTTTTCCGGGATGATGACAGGCGGGCGCGACAGCAGTTCTACAGGAAGCTTCACGCTGGACAGCACCAGCCACAGAAAGGGAAAGAGCACATATAACATCAGACTGAGCGAAATGCCCCGAACCAGAATGCCTTTAACAGCACGCCGGAGGGTACGTTTGGGCGTTGCCGTGTGATTCATATTCCGTACCTCCTCGTTATTAGCTGTGCAGCGCCCGTTATTTCCCGATAATCTTCAGCACGTTAGCTTCGGCAGCTTTCAGCGCTTCTTCAGGAGTTTCCCGGCCGGCAACGGCAGCCGAAATATGTCTGGACACTTCAGTGGAAATCGCAGCGGCCTTTTCATGCTTGAACATTCCGTAAGGGTACTCCATTTGCTCCGCTACAGAAGCAAAATGAGGATTCGCTTCCTGCACCTCAGCATCCTGCAGCGCCACATTATCCACAGGAATCCGTCCTATGCCGATTGCCATAGCTTTTTCCTGTTCCGTAGAAGTCACGAATTTGATGTATTCCATCGCCTGCTCCTTGTTCTTCGAGCCTGCCGGAATCGCAAGGCCGCCTGTCTCGGCATAGGAGGCAGTCTTAAGCTCGGCTCCCGGCACCAGGGCTACCCCAACCTGTCCTGTAATCTTGGAGGTTTCCGGATTGTTGGCTAAAGGATAGGTATGCGGGGCATTCATCATCATGGCAATCGTCCCCTGTGCAAAAGCATCAGCTAATGGCGCAGTACTGTCATACTGCACAGATTGCGGACTGATGATTTTGTCTTTCAGATTCATATCTGCCATGAACTGAAGCGCCCGTACCCCCTCCGGACTGTTAAAGGTCGGCAGATCCTGTTCCTCATCCCAGAATTCCCCGCCCTCTGACCGCAGATGAACAATAAACGGTGTATAGGAGAAGGTTTCGCCCCAAGGCTCGGCATAAGGCGTTATTCCCTTGGCTTTCAGCTTCTCGGCAACAGCGTTAAACTCGGTCCAGGTTGCCGGCGGATTCTCTATGCCTGCCTCAGCAAACAGCGCCTTGTTGTAATAGAACTGCCACGGCCACAGGTAGCGGGGAAATCCATAGATCTGTCCGCCATTCATCATCGGAGTAAAGTAGCTTTCGGAAATGTTAGCTTTCATATCTTCTGTAATGAGATCATCCAGCGGGGTGAGGAAACCTTTCGGGGCAAATTCTGCTACAAAATCATCACGGACATGCACAATGTCATATTCCGTGCTTCCGCCGGCGAAGGCGGTGGCCAGCTTGTCATGCTGCTCGGTAAAGTTCACCACTTCATAATTGACTTTAATGCCGGAGACCTGCTCAAATTCCTTAGCCTGATCCTGCCAGAACTGGTCTCGACATACAAAACGGTAATCTCCCCTTTATCATCGTCATCCGCTGCGCCTGCTTCGCCGTTGTCTCCGGCATTTGATCCGCTACAGCCCGAAACCACCGTAACCAATGCCAATCCTGCAATTGCCGGGAATTTCTTCCGTTTCCACCATTCCTTTTTCATCCTGCAATCTCCTCTCGTATCCATGGATTCTTGATTAATTCTCTACTTTCAGTGTTTTCATATAGAAAAAGGTGAATATCAGAGTCAAAATCGTAATGCAGTAGCTGATTGCGGCTCCATAGCCGAGGTCGAAGTTGCGGAATGCCTGTTCATAGGCGAATACGTTAAGGGTCATGGTGCTGTCCTGCGGCCCGCCTTTGGTAAGCAGCCAGATCAGGTCGAACACCCGTAAAGTCCACATCGTCTCAATGACGAGCAGAACCATGATGACAGGTTTGATATGAGGCAAAATGATATGATAGAAAGCGGTTATCGGGCCGCCGCCGTCCACTTTGGACGCTTCGTGCAGCTCTCTGGGGATAGATTGCATGGCTGCCAGCAGCAGCAAGGCCACATAGGGGACACTCTTCCATATATCCGCGAATAAAACGGCCGACATGGCCGTATGTACATTGACCAGCCACATTTGATATTCATCAATAAAACCAAGTCTCAGCAGGATCTCGTTAAAGATGCCGTAATCTCCGCTGTACATCCATTGCCACATCAGGGAATTGACTACATTGGAGAGCGCCCAGGGAATCAGGAAGATCCGTTTGAAAAAACCTGCCCCCCATACCCCGAAATATATGGTCAGTGAAATGCCGAAGGCGATAGCCAGCGTAGTTACGACCTTGGTGACAGTGAAGAACACAGTGTTGGAGAGCACATCCGGAAAACGGGCGTCGCGCAGAAGCTGCATGTAATTGCTGAGTCCGACAAAATCATAGGTCATGCTGCCTTGAGTAAAAGCGACTTTGCTAAATGAGATGAACAGCGCGTATAGCATCGGCACAATTACTGTTAACAAAATAAGTGTCATCGTAGGCATTAAATACAGATAGGCTGTCGAAGTATCACTCAGACGATCCAGCCTGTCCAGCAGCCCGCCTTTTCGCAGTCCCCCATCCTTCTTCTCCAGTTCCCGGCCTCGTCCAAAAATCATCAGAAAACGGTTTGCCTTTTCCATATGTCCTCCTTCCTCCGGGAGCAGTTCTAAACTTCCGCGATCCGGGCTTCATAAACCCACTTGGAGCCTAACTTCAAGGAAATTGTCTGGGCAGCCTGTCTGCAACATTCATGACATTTCTCCATCTTGTCCTCCATCCGGAACTGGGGGCCAAGCACGGATATCGAGGCCACAACCTGGTTCTCATGATTTCTTACAGGAAAGGCGATGCCTACCGAGCCCATATCCACTTCCTGAAAAGTCCAGCTGTAGTCCTGCTTGCGGATTTGAGCGAGGGCTTCGCGGAGGATGTCCGGGTCGGTCTCCGTAAAAGGAGAAAATGCTTGGAGGCCGGCGGCAATGATCTCCTCCTGCTCCGGCTCCGGTAAAAAGGCCATAAGCAGCTTGGTCGGGGCTCCGCCGTAGAGCGGCACTCTCTTTCCGAGCTGGGAGGTTGACTTGATCGACTCGTGACTCTCGAACTTCTCAATACATACGCCTGAGTGTCCGTCCACTACCGTCAACAGCACGGATTCTCCAGTCTGTTCAGCCAGCGTTTTCAGCTCCGGCTTGGCCAAGGTACGAAGATTCATACCGCGGGCTACTACCATTCCCAGTTCGAACAGCTTTAGACCAAGGGAATATTTTTTATTCACTGGATTCTGGGTAACATATCCGCGCTCCTCCAGAGTGGAGAGCATGCGGTGAACCACACTTTTATAACAGTCCAGCTCCTCGCTCAGTTCTGTTACTCCCCATTCCGGCTTGGCATCAGTGAAACATTCGAGCAGCAACAGCATCCGGTGCGCCGTCTCCAGCTTGGGCTTCTTTTTTGGCTTAGATTCTGATTCCATCAGCAACCACCTCTCTCTTGGTTCTATTGTTCTTATTTGCGGAACGTTGTTCTTTTTTGAGATTAAAAAAATATAAACAAGACATTGTGTTACTTTATATTACATGGTTTTACTAGTTCGGTTATTCACTCCTCTGATTTATCCATAATTATAGCAAGGAATAAGCACTTTGCAAGCTTAAAATTTAAAATTCCTTAATTTATGTTATTAATTATTACATATAAATAACATATGAAACCACGCAGTTACTCTGACGTATGATCATTATTCAAATTATTCCCATACGGCTCATGCGGAGGTGAACCTGACTGGAGCATTTTTATGACTTGATCCAATTGGCATTCTCAATTGCCCTCTTCTCTTCCTTAGTGTTACTTCCATTCGCCTGTTTTTCTGCACAAAAGATACACTGGGATCATGAAACTGCTGCAGCCGGTTCAGCCTGGTATGCAGCTGTCAGACTGCCGCAGGTAAGCAGTATTCAGCGGTGGATCATACGTATCGCCAGACGAAGAAAAGCCCCTGATGAAGACGACAATTATCCTTCCCCACATTGATATTTCATTCATTCAATCAGGGAGGATAACGATGAAAAAGATTGTATTGCTTCAAAAATGGGCCAAGCCCATTCTCGTCATGCTAATTGGAGTTCTTCCGGTCATTGTGCTCAGCGGATGTTCGGCGGCATCCCCGTCAGACCCGATTAATGCTGATTCAGCAGGGATATTTAATCACTTTTTGATTTATCCCTTTTCGGTCATGATCAAATTCCTTGCGGATGCACTTCACGGAAACTACGGATTATCGATCGTGCTGATGACCTTCATCGTCAGACTTGCGATCATGCCGCTCATGATGAATCAAGCCAGAAAGCAAACGGACATGAAAGAAAAGATGGCCGTCCTGCAGCCGGATTTAACTGCACTTAACGAGAAGTATAAGAACGCTAGTAGCGTGGATGCAAAAAACAGCAGCAGGCCGAAATGCTGCAGCTGTACCAAAAGCATCAATTTAATCCCCTGAACATGGGGTGTTTACCGATGCTCCTTCAATGGCCGATTACGCTTGCATTTTATTATGCCATTCGTCGTACCCCGGAGATTGCAGCTCACGATTTTCTGTGGTTTAACCTTGGGACAACGGATATGATATTGCCGCTTATTGCCGCTGCGGTATACTACGTTCAGTTCCGCGTGTCTCAATCCGCTTCAGCGCAGATTCAGCAAAATCAAAATAACCAAATGGCGTTCCTCGGATGGTTGTCACCGGTGATGATGGGTATATTTTCTTTTCAGATGCCCGCAGCGTTACCGCTATATTGGGCTGTTGGCGGCATGTTCATTATCGTGCAAACGGTCATTCTGAATAAACTGTATACTAAGCCAAATGCAGCAAGTAAAAATCAGCCTGCCGGTGCAGAAGATTTATAGACGGGTAAAGATTATTTAATATAAACAGCGACTGCCAGTGACTTTGTTCTGTCCCTGGCAGTCGCTGTTTTATTTTCATTTTCAAGGCCCACCTGTACCTGTATTAATCAGTGCTGTACTTAATTTCATAGCTGCCCTTGGCGCCTTTCCCCGTGATTTCAAACTTATACTTTCCATCCTTGTCTGCTTCAATCTCCTCGCTTCCTGACCCGCCCGTTTCCAGTTCCTTGACCAGCTGGCCATCGGGATCGTATAGCTTTATCGTCAGCTCCCCTTTTTCCACCTTAGACTTATAGTCCACCACAAGCGTCTCCCCGCTTTTCAGCTTAACCTTCTTCACATCTGTTCCGGTGAACAGCTTATACGAAGCCTTAACTTTAGAGCCGAAATCCGAACCCACGTACATTATTTTCTTTTCACAGGCGGTAAGCAGCATTGCCAGCATCAGTACCAGCACTCCCGGAACAATCCATTTCTTATTCATCACTCTTGACACTCCTTATGGGTGAATTAAGTTACCGCAATGAGGACACTGTACCAAATTGCTCCCCGGATCAGCCGGTGCGGCAGTATGCTGCCGTCTGCGGGCAAACAGATACAGCAGCAGTCCGATAAAATTGGGAATATAGATGACGGCCAGCATCCACAGCCAGGGATTCATTTTCCTCCTGGAGGCATCCTTATAGATGAACACAGCAATCAGCACATTTAAAGCTAAATACAGCAGCATAAGCCCTGCAATCACGGTGAGCCAGCCATAATCATCCTCAAATACTTCTTTTATAGAAGGAGCCATTACAACAAAAAAAGCGCCAAACCCCAATACAACAATTGCCGTCAGCAAACAAAAAATCCATTTTTCCAGCCCTATCCGGTTTTTCATAATGCTCCTTTCCGGAGATGGTATTGTTCCTTAATCTAATTCGCCGAGGTCTCCAAAGAGCTCGACGATATGTTATAAACCAGCAGCGCTACGGCAATGGCCTGAAACAATGTAAAGACCAGCAGCATCCCTATTTTCCAGAGCAGCAAGAGCGGTGCGGCCAGCAGAATAAACGCGAGAATTAGCGTTACAATCATATTTATTGCAACTGCACTCATCAATAAGCCGAGAGGCTGACTTTCGTCAATCTTCCGAGTAGTACTGGCGACTATATAAGGCGGCGCGGCTACCGGAGTGTTGAAGTATTCTTTTAACAGCTGCTCATTGTCCATTGGCTCGTTCACTCTCTCCGCTCCCCCATCGCTGCTTTAAGCAGCTTTTTTCCCTGATTCAGCCTGGACTTTACCGTCCCCAGCGGAACATCCAGCACTTCTCCGATACTTTCATAGCTGAATTCTTCATAATAAAACAATACTAATGGAGCAAGATATCGCTTGGGCAGTGTTCGCAGGCATTGCTCAAGGTACAGAACCTCTTCCTTTTTCATCAAAAAATCTTCTGTTAACGGCACAGCATCCCCGGTTTCCTTAAACCTGCTGCTTTCGTCGGTCCAGGCCAGCGCCAGGCGCTCACGGAGCTTTTTCCATTTCCGGTACCGGTCTTTATGTATATTAAGGGTCACCTGGAACAGCCAGGCCTTAAACGGCCGCTCCGGATCATACTTCTCCAGCTTACGGAGTACACGCACCCACACCTCCTGAAACAGGTCTTCTGCCTCCTGCTTTTCCAGGGAAAGATGATAGCAAAACCGGAATAAATCATCCCTGTACCTGTTGATCAGACATTCAAGAGCCTCCTGCTGACCTAATCTGTAGCTTTCTATAAGCTGTCTGTCGCTAATCATTCTCCCCCTCCGTCTGCTCTGTCATCTTACATTACGAAGCTCAGCGAAAGATTGTTCGAAATTTCACATGAAATTCCTCTGTTTATTAAGAATGGCAATGTTCATACTTTTTACACATTCATCAGCGCGGCAGCAGGGTAATTTATTTGTGAATCTGCGAATACTTTCTAATACTCCCCCATTGACCTATGTTAACCGACACTAACTCCATTCTGTACCGCTGTGCCCATGTATGGGAAGCCATTTCCACGTGTATATTATTGTTGTACTTGCCCTATATGAACGACTTGTGAAATTAATAACCCGTACTTGACAAATAATAATTTCTAGATGATAATAATTATCAATAAAGAAATGCTATATAAATAGCAATTCAAAAAAAATGCCGCATTTATGCAGGCACAACTTTAGGAGGAAAATTAATATGTCCCTGATTGGAAAAGAAGTACTGCCGTTCAAAGCATCCGCCTACCACAATGGAAGCTTCATCGATGTGTCCGAAGCTGATTTTAAAGGTAAATGGAGCGTAGTTTGCTTCTACCCTGCAGACTTCACTTTCGTATGTCCTACTGAGCTGGAAGACCTGCAGAACGAATACGAAACATTGAAGAGCCTGGGTGTTGAAGTGTACTCTGTTTCCACTGATACCCACTTTACACATAAAGCATGGCACGACAGCTCCGAAGCCATCGGCAAAATCACATACATCATGATCGGTGACCCTTCCCACACCATCTCCCGCAACTTCGACGTTCTGATTGAAGAAGCCGGCATGGCTGACCGCGGTACCTTCATCATTGACCCTGACGGCGTAATCCAGGCTGTCGAAATTAACGCTGACGGCATCGGACGTGATGCCAGCATCCTGGTCAACAAGATCAAGGCTGCACAGTATGTGCGCAACAATCCAGGTGAAGTATGCCCGGCCAAATGGCAGGAAGGCGGCACAACCCTGAAACCAAGCCTTGACCTCGTAGGCAAAATCTAAGGAGCGGATGAATCATGGCGCTTGATGCGGATATCAAAGCACAGTTAGCGCAGTATCTTCAGCTCATGGAGGGCGAGGTACTGCTGAAGGTCAGCGCCGGAGACGACAGCGTTTCGCAAGAAACGCTGTCCCTGGTGAATGAGCTGGCCGAAATGTCGGCCAATATCAAAGTAGAACATACCACACTTCCGCGCACGCCAAGCTTCAGCGTGAATCGTCCGGGTGAAGATACCGGCGTTACCTTTGCCGGCGTTCCGCTCGGCCACGAGTTCACCTCGCTGGTGCTTGCCCTGCTGCAAGTAAGCGGCAGAGCTCCGAAGGCGGAGCAGGCGACCATTGATCAGATCAAGGGCCTCAAGGGTGAATACCACTTCGAGACCTACATCAGTCTGACCTGCCATAACTGTCCGGATGTGGTGCAGGCGCTTAACCTGATGAGCGTACTTAACAGCGGCGTAACCAGTACTATGATCGACGGTGCCGCTTTCAAGAGCGAAGTCGAGAGCAAGGATGTTATGGCAGTACCGTCCGTCTACCTGAACGGCGAATTCTTTGGCAGCGGCCGGATGACCGCTGAAGAAATCCTCGCCAAGCTGGGTACGGGACCAGATGCTTCTGAATTATCCGACAAGGCACCGTTTGATGTGCTGGTTGTCGGCGGCGGTCCTGCCGGCGCGAGTGCGGCTATCTATGCCGCCCGTAAAGGGATCCGCACCGGTATTGTCGCTGAGCGCTTCGGCGGCCAGGTCATGGAGACGATGGGCATTGAGAACTTCATCGGTACGAAGTACACCGAAGGTCCGAAGCTCGCTGCGAGTCTGGAAGAGCATGTTAAGGAATACGAAGTCGATGTGATGAAGACTCTGCGCGCCAAGCGCCTGGAGAAGAAGGAGCTCATCGAAATCGAGCTGGAGAACGGCGCCGTGCTGAAGAGCAAGACGGTCATTCTCTCCACTGGCGCCCGCTGGCGCAATGTGGGTGTTCCCGGCGAAGCCGAGTTCAAGAATAAAGGCGTGGCGTACTGCCCGCACTGTGACGGCCCTCTCTTCACCGGCAAGCATGTCGCTGTAATCGGCGGCGGCAACTCCGGTATCGAAGCGGCAATTGACCTGGCGGGTATCGTCAGCCATGTAACCGTTCTGGAATTTATGCCCGAGCTGAAGGCAGACTCCGTACTCCAGCAGCGTTTGTACAGCCTGCCTAACGTAACCGTGCACAAAAACGTTCAGACTAAGGAAATTACGGGCACCGACAAGGTGAACGGTATTACCTTTATCGAACGTGACACGGGTACGGAGCAGCATGTCGAGCTTGAAGGTGTATTCGTCCAGATCGGCCTTGTGCCGAACACCGACTGGCTGGCCGAGACACTGGAACGCACCCGCTTCGGCGAGATCATCGTCGACAACCATGGTGCAACCAGCATCCCGGGCGTGTTCGCTGCAGGCGACTGCACCAACAGCCCTTTCAAGCAGATCATCATCTCCATGGGCTCCGGCGCTACTGCCGCCCTGGGAGCATTTGATTATCTGATCCGCAATTAATCTGGCATTATAAATAACCGGTTCTGCTGTCTACCCCCATGGACAGCAGAACCGGTTTTTATATTGTTTATATGAATTAAATGATTGATCTCTGTATTATTGGATAAGCGACATTTTACTTCTCACAACCTCAGAAATAATCCTTCTCCCTGCGCCTTAACATACCTGTACATCCCCGCACTCACTCCAGCCAGGATCACCCCGGCCCCGAGCATAATTACCCTGCCGTCCACACTGGTCAGCACAAACGACAGTCCGGCCGGAATAATCAGGCTTATGAAGCCCAGCAGCATTGCCACCAGCACTGCTGCACTTTGCTTGACAACCTGGACCTCATTCGTCCACTCCAGCTTGGGCAGCTTCAGGTTAACGATAATACCCATCAACGCGGTATAGCAGGCATAAATGACAGGGATCGCAAGCAGCAGCAGGCTGTCTGCCCAGCCTGTGCCCAGCGAGATCATCAGCAGCACACAGCTCACAACCGTTATAGGTACAGTAATGGTCAGATTCACCGCTACCTTGCTGAGCAGAATAATGTGCTTGGGCACTGGAGAGCTCCGCAGAATCCACAGATTGTTGCCCTCCAGGGAAATCGAACTGGACGTAGTGCAGCTAAGAGCTACGAATAAGGACACGAACAGCGGCGCCAGTGTATTAAGATACTGCTGCAGCTGCGGAATGTCAGCCAGCTGTCCAAGCTGCTCTGGACTGGTGAACAGCAGGGAGATTGACATGATGAGCAGTAGCACCATGCCAATCCCGGTGTTCAGCACATAATTGGAAGAGCTGAAGTAACGGCGCAGCTCCTTGCGGTACAGGGCCTGAAAGGCGTGGAGGCTTTGAGCGGCTGCATCGTATATTTCCCGCCTGCCCGGCTGGTCGTCAGACCGGTATGAATCGCTTTATAGCGGGTTCCGAGTACGGCGCAGAACACTACAAATGCGAGCACGGACAGCAAAATAAACAAGAGAAACGCATCCATCCGGTATGCACTCACAGCATCCACATACAGCTCTGTAAGCGGGTATAGCTTGAATATCGAATCCGCCAGCCCTGTTCCCAGATCAGCCAGCTCCGGCTCGTTCCCGTCCAGTGTGAATGAACCCAGGATAAGCGCAACCACGAACAGCAGAGTCAACACCATGCTGATCATCCGGCTCGCCCGGAACCGGGAGGAAAACCAGCTGATCAGTGCGCCGATTACAGTCGCTGCAATAATGGGGATTAACGGGATACAGAGCAGCAATGGCACAAAAAGCAGATAGTAATACGCTTCCGGATGCACTTTTAACGCATAGACTGCTCCCGCCGGCAGCATGACCATCACGGTAAAAAACAGATTCAGCACATACAGCTGCAGCACCCGGCTCGCCACCACATGGCTCGTCTTCACCGGCAGTGACATCAGCAGATCGTAGTCCTTATAGCTGAACAGCACACCGCCCGCTTTATATACCGTGGTGAAGAACCCGACAACTGAAGTGACTGCCATCATAATAGCCAGGAGCAGATCTAACCGGCCGATTTGCTCAAAAGCTGTTGCCATTGCATAGCTGTAACCGAACGAAAAAACGGCAATCATCAGCACACCGAGCAGAATGGCGATGCTGAGCAGGAGCAGCTTGCGCCGCTCTTTTGCATCCCTGGTATGCAGGGCTTTATTGAGGCCAAAGGTCGAGATCAGCTGCAGCTTCGTCAGTCTCCAGATATTAACCATGATCAATCAGCTCCATAAATACGTCCTCCAGGCTATTTTCCCCTTTTACATCCTCAGTTCTGCCCTCTGTAATCAGCCTGCCTTCCTTGATAATCGCAATCTTGTTGCACAGCTTCTCTGCCGTATCCAGCACATGTGTGGAAAAGAAAATCGCACTGCCCTCCCTGCACACCTCCGCCATGATCGTTTTTAGCATATGAGCCGCCTTCGGGTCCAATCCGACAAAAGGCTCATCCAGCACCAGTAGCTTCGGCTTGTGGATAAGCGCTGAGATAATCGCCAGCTTCTGCTTCATGCCGTGGGAATACCCGGAGATCAGATCACCGAGATGGGGGGTCAGCTGAAAAGCGCCGCCGTATTTGGCGATGAGCAGCTCACGGTCCTTCCGGGATACGTTAAACAGATCGCCGATAAAATTCAGGTACTGAATCCCCGTAAGATGATCATACAGGTCCGGATTATCGGGAATGTACGCGATCCGCGACTTGCAGGCCAGAGGGTCTTTTTTCATCGAAATGCCGTCAATTTCAATCTCACCCTCTTCAAAATCCATAACCCCTACGACTGCCCGGATCGTTGTCGTTTTGCCTGCCCCGTTATGTCCGATAAAGCCGTAAATATCCCCTTGCTCGACGGTCAGATTCAAATTATGTACGGCCTTCTTGCCGCCCTTATAGCTTTTGGAAAATCCTCTGATGGTTAGCATGCCTTCACCTCTCCCATACTGTTAAACAACTAACTGTAATACGAACAGCCAGGGCGAATCGTTCATTCCGGCGGATAAAAAAAATCGTTGTAACCTTTTTGTGCCATCGTCCGTCTATGAAAACAAATACCACAAACTACTTCCTGAGGTGAACTCTAATGAAAAAATCATTCAAGCTCGTTACATTATCCGCCGCTGCCGCCATCGCGTTCAGCTTTGCCGGGGAACAATTCGCTTCCGCCGCCGCTTTTACCGATCTGAATAATGTAGCAGATAAAGAAAAAATCATCGCCCTGCAGGATATGGGGCTAATCAAAGGAATCAGCGCGACAAAGTTCGGCCCGCATCTGCCGATCTCTGAAGCGGAAGGCGTGCAGATGATCGTCAATGCCGCCGGCCTCAATCTGGATACAATCCGGTTTGTGAAGGCGCCGAAGGCTTCGGATTATTTCGCCAACGCCAATGACTCTGCCTGGTACGCGCAGGCGCTCATTATTGCAGGTGTCCACGGCCTGGACCTGCCGGCTGATCTGCAGCCGGGCCGCAAGCTGACACGCGAGGCCTTTACCCATCAGCTTATTGATGCGATTGAGCTGGGCGGCCGGCTGCCGATGATCAAGATCGCTCCTGTGGAATTCGCAGACCAGGATCAGGTCACAGCAGAGTATTCAGGCTCGATCCAGCGCGCATTGGCTTACGGGGTTGTGAAGCTGGACGGCAGCGGCAAGCTGAATCCGAAGCAGCAGATTACCCGGGCTGAGGCTGCGGTTGAGATCAGCAATGCGCTGGCCTACCTGAAGGCGCATCCTGCACCGGCTGCCCAGAGCGAAATCCTCACCGCAGAAGAAGCCGTTCAATTGATCAAGGAAGCCGTAGGCCCCGAAGCGGATCTGCAGATCAAGATCGCCCCTGAAGCCAGCATGAGCAGAGAAGCCTTCACCTACCTGCTGATTAATACGCTGCAGACAAGCGGCCAGCTGCCGATGTATAAGCTCGTTCCGGTTGCGATTGCAGACGAGGATCAAATGGATATTCTGAACTCCGGGGCGATCCAGACGGCGCTTTCCCTGAAGATTGTCAGCCTGGACGAAGGCGGCAATTTCAATCCGAAAGACCCGATCACCCGTACAGACGGGACCGCGATGGTCAGCAAGGTACAGGAAATTCTGAAGAATAAAGGTGCGAAATAAGATCGCTGAGGTAACTCACTCCTGCTAATGTACAAAAAAGAACGGCATCGGATGCCGTTCTTTTCTTTGTTTATATGCTGATTCAGACGATGATTCCTTTTTTACCCGAGCAACTTCATTTTTCTACGGCTGGATCATTCCGTAATGCACCAGATCGTGGTATTCGCCATCTTTTCTTATATGTTCCCTCAGGATTCCTTCCTTACTCATGCCTATTTTCTCCATTACTTTACCCGAGGCTATGTTGGAACTGAAGTAACGGGCGAATACCTTATGGTACAGCCTGTCTTCAAAAGCATACTTCACCATTGCCTCTGCCGCCTCGGTTGCATATCCGTTTCCCCAAAATTCTTCGCCAATCCAGTAGGCCAGCTCCCCGTTATTGGATTTTTCAGTGTAGGACAAGGCTATCGCACCATATAATGCTCCGCTGATCTTGTCTGTTACGGCAAATTCATACGACAGCCTTGCCTCAAAATTAGCTTCATGGCGGTCAATCCAGCTCAGGGCATCATCTATCGTGTAGGGATACGGGAGGTATAGGGTTGTTTTGTAGATATTATAGTTGTTGCACAGCCTGGCTACCGCCGCTGCATCAGATGAGGTGAACATTCTCAGCAGCAGCCGTTCCGTAGTTATTGTTTTATTGGAGTTGTTATAGGACATATATAATCTCCTTAAAATAGTGGTGTTAGCATTGTCCTGGATACAAGGACTATCTGGTTATTCCGGATACAATGTCATTCGCCGCCGTCCGCTTGATTTCCTCTATGCTTAGTCTCTCAATAAGAAAACGTGAAATACACCCGCAATCCCTTAGAAGTCATTACAACCGTCCTGCAATTCCAATGCCTGTTCACATTGTACAATATTTATATGAACCCATTATGAACTTTAGCGCGTATCACTTACTATGTATCAGCCACCCTCCTGCTGTCCGGGGCGGTACGAGTTGATGTTCAGTTCATAAATGTATGTTACGCTTTGCACAAAGACAGAGATTCATGGATGAAGAGAGGATGAGATTAACGGTATGCTGCAGCTTAAAAACATCTCCAAAAGCTATACCACCGGCAGTTTCACGCAAACTGCACTTAATGATGTAAGTCTCGATTTCAGGAAAAACGAGTTCGTGGCCATTCTCGGCCCCAGCGGTTCGGGTAAAACCACCTGCCTGAACATCATCGGCGGGCTCGACCAATATGACAGCGGGGATCTGGTTATTAACGGAACCTCAACCAAAGCGTTCAAGGACAGTGACTGGGATGCTTACCGCAACAACAGTGTAGGGTTTATTTTTCAGAGCTACAATCTGATCTCCCACCTGAGCATCACGGATAACGTGGAAATGGGTATGACCCTGAGCGGCGTAAGTGCCGACATCAAGCACCGCAAGGCAGTGGAAGCACTGGAGAAGGTCGGGCTGAAGGATCATATCCACAAAAAGCCGGGCCAGCTGTCCGGCGGACAGATGCAGCGTGTCGCCATCGCCAGAGCGCTCGCCAACGATCCTGATATTATTCTCGCAGACGAGCCGACCGGCGCACTTGATACCGTAACCAGTGAGCAGATTATGGAGCTGATCAAGGAAATCGCCAAAGACAAGCTCGTCGTCATGGTTACACACAACCCGGAGCTGGCCGAAGCCTACGCCGACCGGATTGTGCAGTTCAGGGACGGAAAGGTTATTTCCGATACCAACCCTCCGGCTGACCTTAAAACCAACGCGAATTATCAGCTGAAAAAGACGGCGATGAGCTATTTCACCGCCCTCAAATTGTCCGGCAAAAATATCTCGACCAAAAAGTGGAGAACCGCTCTTACCGCCTTCGCATCCAGCATCGGCATTATCGGCATTGCACTGATCCTGTCCTTATCGAACGGGTTCGATAAGCAGATCAGCAGCTATGAGTCCGGGGCGTTATCGAACTTCCCGGTGACGATTAGTGAAACAGCCGCGCAGATTGATATGTCTAACCCGCCGGGAGCACAAACGGAAGAAGCTGACAAGAAGTGGACCGAATTCACCGATGCCTCTGAAGTGTACCCGTATGATCCAACCGCCAACACGGTTCTGCATACGAATGAGCTGAGCCAGGAATATCTGGACTATCTGGACAAAATCGACCCTGCCCTGCTGGATGGCGTATCCTACAGCCGCAAGGTGAACATGAACATCCTGCGTTCAGACGGCGAAACCGCCGTTCCTGTTGATACAGCCAGCCTGAACTTCACCACCTACCCGGATAAGCCGGCCGGTACGGAAGGCAGCTATCTGGCGGATTACTATGATCTGCTTGCCGGAAGCCTGCCTGAGCAACCGACCGATCTGGTAATGGTTGTTGATGAATACAACCGGATGAACCAGAGTATTATCGAAGCGCTCGGGTTAGATTATAAAGCTGCCAATGTCAGCTTCGATGATGTTGTCGGCCGTGAGTTCAAGCTGATCTATAATGATGACTTCTATACGGAAGCAGACGGCATGTTCAAGCTGAACGGTAACGCTGCCAACCTGAGTGAAATGTACAACAGCGCTAACGCCGTTACCCTGAAAATTTCGGGAATTATCCGCAAGCAGCAGGACTCCCCGATGTCCACCATGTCGGCGGGCATCGCTTACTCCGACAGCCTGGCGGAGCAGTTCATTGAGAATGCACAGGGCTCAGCCATTGTGCAGGCCCAGGAGCAGCAGGATCAGGTCAATGTGCTAACCGGCAAAGTGTTCTCCCAGATCGGCGGAATGGACATGAGCGGCATGGGCATGGGTATGGGCATGGGCGGTTCAAGCACAAGTACGGATCCGGGCAGCGCAAACTCCCAGGAAGCTGCGCTCGCTGCGCTTGGCGCTGTAGCGACGCCGTCCTCAATCTCCCTGTATCCGAAGGATTTTGGAGCCAAAGAGAGCCTTGTGGCCTATCTCGATAAATGGAATGACGATCACGGCAAGGAAGAAATGATCGTGTACACCGATCTTGCAGCCATGGTAACCAGCCTGTCCAGCGGTATTATGGACGGAATTACGATGGTGCTGATCGCTTTTGCCTCCATCTCGCTGGTTGTATCGCTGATCATGATCGGTATTATCACCTATATTTCTGTACTGGAGCGTACAAAAGAAATCGGTGTACTGCGTGCCCTCGGTGCCCGCAAAAAGGATATCACCCGCGTATTCAATGCAGAAACCTGCATTATCGGCTCGCTCTCCGGGCTGCTCGGGATCGGGATTGCCTATCTGCTGACCATTCCGGTCAACATCATTCTGAAGTCGATTACTGATCTGTCGAATGTCGCGCAGCTGAACCCGCTGCATGCTTTCGGACTCGTTGTGCTCAGTGTCGGCCTGACCATGCTGGGCGGCTTCATTCCTGCCAAATTCGCGGCGAAGAAAGACCCTGTCGTGGCTCTGCGCAGCGAATAATTCTTTTGCTTTGCTTAACAAGGAGCTGGTCTTGGACCAGCTCCTTGTTTTCTTTATAATAAAGAAAAACGAAGCACTGGAGCTTACATAATGAGGAAGTTTACGATTGAAACCGCCAGAAAAATAATGGCCAATGAAATCAGTGTCGAAGCACTGCTGAAACAATATCCGGAGTATAAGGATGAGGTCCTGCGTGAGCTGGGTGAAATGAAAAAGGGCACCCCGGCGAATATAGTACAGGCCATCATCGACCGGTACACGGCCAGCGCCAAGACAGCCAATACCAAGATCAGCAAAAGCGGGATGAATGAAGCCACCGTGAATGCTTTTCTGCCGAATATTATCAAGGCGCGGTTTGCGGTCTATCTGCTGGAGCAGCTGAATATTGCGGTGTCCGCCAAAACGCCTGCCGGTAATGTCCGTTTTAACCGCTGGGACGGGACCATCCTGCAAAGGCTGCTGTTCCGCAAAGGGTTCGAGCGCAAGCCTGTGTCACTGCCCCTGTTCCGCTTTTTCTGGAGATTCATTAAGGATAAAAAGCTTCTGATGCCGCTCGTTAACAAAAAGGGGATTTACTGCTTCTACTCCAAGGAACTGATCAAGGAGCTGACAGCGTTGATCGGCGCCCGGAAATGTCTGGAGATTGCTGCGGGGGATGGAACGCTGACACGTTTTCTGAATGAGGCGGGTACGGTCTGCATCGCTACCGATGATTACAGCTGGAAGCATTATATCGACTATCCGGCTTACGTGGAGAAGGCTGATGCGAAAACGGCGCTTGCTAAAATACACCCCTAAAGTGGTGCTGTGCTCCTGGCCCGTGCCGAAGAACCCGTATGAAAAGCATGTATTCAAGGCGGATTCCGTGCAGCTCTATATCGTGATTGGAACGCGGAATCCGCAGATTACCGGTGATTTCGAGGCTTACCATAACGATGATAAGTTTACAATGGAGTTAGACGAGCGCCTGTCAGCGCTGATTGTGCCGCCGTCTGAGGACAACGCGGTTTATCTTTTCCGTAAAAAGACGGCTGGGGAGCTGTAGGGAAATGCTGCTGTGCAGGCCTGATTCCGCTACAACAAAACAGGTATACCGGATAATGCCGGCATACCGCCTGTCCCGCTTATTCAGTTATCCGACGACATCGCCTGCGCTTTGACGCTGCTTTCTCTTTCGGCTGACAGAGGCGGGATTTGTGAGGCTCCCCTGCATGACCGGTGTTATAGTGTGTTTGTCAGCAGCTACTGATGCAGGATAGCGCTTCACATTTCCAATTTACCCGTTGCCGGATATTTAAAACGGCATTTTTGCATCAGGATATTATGCTGGATAAATTCCGGGCATCGGCTGTGAAAAAGACTATACATCCATGTATTCTGTTTTCAACATTTCCTGCTCGTCCTTTCCATTCCATATATTCCTGCTGTACCTTCAGATCAATCCCAGCTTCTGCGGTCATTAATCTCCCGTTTCTCGCGGAAAGCCCGCTCCAGATCAATACCCAGCTTGTTCGCCAGATCAAAAATGTTCCATACCACATCATACATCTCATAGCCCAGATTGGCCTTGAGTTCTTCATCCGGATGAAAGGAGACGGACAGCACTTCCTTGGATAATTCGCCGACCTCGGTCATTAAATACAGCATCCGTTGTTCGATCGTGCTCGTATCAAAGCCCTTAACTTCACTAAACGTTCTCACATACCGTTGAAACTCTCCAGCATTCATTTCTCTATCCGCTCCCTATGACTATTCTTTCTGGACGAAACTAATTATACATGAAAAAAACGCAGAACCCGTTAATTTCGGGCTCTGCGTGAATTGAACTTAATTTAACTATAAAAGTCTGATAGATTAGAATCTTTCAACTAAGCCGAAATAGCGCTCGGCATTGTTGTAGCAGATGTCCTGCACGATGCCGCCCAGGAAGGGAATATCCCTTGGCGCTTCGCCGCTGGCCACCCAGCCGCCAATCAGGTTACAGAGAATCCGGCGGAAGTACTCATGGCGCGTGTAGGACAGGAAGGAACGGGAATCGGTCAGCATCCCTACAAAGCAGCTCAGCAGGCCGAGATTAGACAGCGAGGTCAGCTGCTTGATCATGCCGTCCTTCTGGTCGTTGTACCACCAGCCAGAGCCGAACTGGACCTTGCCCTTGATGCCTTCACCCTGAAAAGCCCCGATCATCGCCGCCAGCACATCATTCTGCGCGCCGTTCAAATTATACACAATTGTCTTCGGCAGCTCGCCTGTCCGGTCAAGACCGTCCAGCAGCTTGTAGAGACGCTCTGCATAGCTGTGGTCACCGATAATATCAAAGCCCGTATCCGGCCCGAGCTGCCGGAACATCCGGGTGTTCGGATTGCGGAGCGCTCCGATATGCAGCTGCATCGTCCAGCCGTGCTCCGCGTATTTGCGTCCCATCGCCAGGAACAGAGCCGTTGCATACCGGTCACATTCCAGCTTGCTGAGGCTTTGTCCGCTCAGCCTCTTGCTGAAGATGGCTTCAAGCTCGGAAGCTAATGCCTCCTCAAACGGCAAATCGGTGAAGCCGTGATCCGAGATCATGCAGCCGTGTTTGTCGAAATATTCGATCCGCTCCAGCAAGGCACGTTCCAGCAGGGCATAGCTGGTAATCTCGTATCCTGCCGCCTGCTCCAGGCTGGCGAGATAAGCCGGAAACGTCTCGGCTCCGATTAACAAGGCCTTATCCGGACGGAAGGTTGGCGTGACGCCGGTTTTGAACTCTTTTTGCGCCGCTATTTCAGTATGATGCTTGAGATCGTCAACCGGATCATCGGTGGTACAGATCCATTTCACGTTAGAGCTTGTGATCAGCCCCTGAGCCGTGAAGCCGTCCGTGGCAATCAGCTTGTTGCAGTGGCCATAGATCTCCCGCCAGTTCTGCGGATTCAGCTGCTCCTCCACACCGAAATAACGCTTCAGCTCCAGCGCGGACCAGTGGTACAGCGGGTTACCGACCGTATAGGGCAGCACCTCGCTCCACTTGGCGAACTTTTCTTCATCAGTAGCCGGACCGGTTATATATTTCTCCTCCACGCCGAACGTTCTCAGCGCGCGCCATTTATAATGATCCCCGCCCAGCCAGACATCAGTGATACTGCTGAAGCGTTTATTTTCGGCTATGGCCTGGGGATCAAGATGGCAGTGATAGTCAATGATCGGCAGCGCCTTGGCATACTCATGGTACAGTATTCGTGCTTCCTCGGACTGCAGCAGAAAATCCTCCTGAATTAATCCTTTCATTACGTATGCTCCCCTGCCTTTATTTCACGTATTTCTCAATTGTGCTTCTTACCGCTCCCGGTCCGGCCAGCAGCTCGTAGAACATACCCTCGATCTTGTCCCCAAGCCCGATGTCATACAGCTTCACGCCGAACAGCTGCTCATCTTCGAGAATAGCACGCACATTAGAGCTGGTATCGCCCAGTTTCACACCCTGCAGATGGCCCTGCAATGTTTCGAGCAGCGGGTCAGGACTGAGCGTAAAGGCCTCGCCTTTATCGTCCACCCCCAGCAGATAACGGCACCATACAGCAATAGCCAGCGGAATGGCCGTCAGGTCAGCCGGATCCAGGTCTTCTCTGCGGACATAAGACTTAATCGTTTCTCCAAAGCGAATGCCGACCTTCTGCGAGGTATCTGTAGCGATCCGCTGCGGCGCATCGGGAATGAACGGATTGGCGAAGCGCTCCTTCAGCACCTCATCCAGGAACTGCTTCGGACTGATAATACCCGGATCAACAACAACCGGCAGCCCTTCCTTGTAGCCGATAATCTCAACCAGCTTGCGCAGCGTATCGTCCTTCATCTCATCAGCGATTAGAGTGTAGCCGAGCAGGCAGCCGGTTACGGCAAGGGCCGTATGCAGCGGGTTAAGGCAGGTGGTTACCTTCATGGTTTCTATATTATTGACCGTATCCCGATCGGTAAAAATAATCCCCGCCTGCTCAAGCGCCGGACGGCCGTTCGTAAATTTGTCTTCTATGACCAGATATTCGCTGATTTCGGCGTTCACAAACGGAGCGGTGTAAGTATTCTTGGAGGTAACAATGACATCCATTTCGCCGATGCCCTGCTCCAGCAGTGCAGCCTGAACGGTTTCGGACGGGCGCGGCGTGATTTTGTCGATCATCGACAGCGGGAAGGTAATCAGCTGCTCATTCAGCAGATAGTCTACGAAGCCTGCTTCCACGGAGCCTTTTGCCGCCCATTCCCTGGCAATTGTAACGATCCCGTTCTTGAGTTTATCGCCGTTATGCGAGCAGTTATCCATGCTGACAAAAGTCATCGGGTATGCGCCCTTCAGATACCGCTTGTATGCAAGGGCAGCCACGATGCTCATCGCATGGATCGGCTGCCCGGGTCCGTCGGCGATATCCTTCTCCACAATGCCGAGATACTGGCCGTTTGGTCCCGTCAGGGAATAGCCCTTCTCGGTAATCGTGAAGCTGGCCATCTGCAGGCTCGGGTTCTCGAAGATTTCCGTCAGCCGCTGGTCATCCGCTTCACGGGTTTTGTCGGCAGTGATGCCTTCCACAATGCTGCTTATGATTTTCTTCTGGAACTCGCCGCGTGCATTCATCAGCACCAGCAGTGTCAGATTGTCATACGGCTTGTATACCTTGTCGATCATTTCAAAATCAAACGTCTCCGCCGCAATGATCCCCGTGTCCGCCGCCCCGCCGTCGAGCAGCTTCTGATGGGCATTGGCCACGAATCCGCGGAAGATGTTGCCTGCGCCGAAATGCACCCATTCCGGCTTCTCCAGCGTGTTCTTCGCTACTGCGTCATAGTCGAACTTGGGAAGCTCTACACCGGCGGCCTCCCAGGAGGCCGCCTCATTCCGGATACTGGATCGGGTCAGGCGCAGCATGTTACTTCGCCTCCTTTACATTCTCCAGGCTATCCCATACGCCAAGCAGATACATAATACCCATCGCTCTGTCGTAGAGGCCATAGCCCGGACGGCAGTTCTTCTCTTCTCCCCAGAGGTGACGGCCGTGGTCCGGACGCACATAGCCGGTGAACCCGCTCTCGTGATAAGCCTTTACCACCTCAGCCACATCAACACTGCCGTCGCGGCCGCGGTGTGAGACTTCGATAAAGTCGCCATTGTCGAATACCTTAACGTTACGGATATGGGCAAAATAAATCCGGTCATGGAACTCGCGGATCATCGCAGGCAGATCATTCTCCGGATTCGTGCCGAGCGAGCCGGTACAGAAGGTCAGCCCGTTGTAAGGGCTGTCTACGGCATCCAGCATCCGGCGGATCGTATCGCGGCTGCGGATGATGCGCGGCAGTCCAAAGATCGGCCAGGCCGGATCATCGGGGTGGATGGCCATTTTGATATCCACTTCTTCACACACCGGCATGATGCGCTCAAGGAAATACACCAGGTTATCGAACAATTTATCTTCTGTCACATCTGCATAAGCCGCGAACAGATCATCGAGCCTCTCCAGACGCTCAGGCTCCCAGCCGGGCATCGTGAATTCGCCTGCGCCTTTGAGGATACGGTCAACCATTTCACGCGGATTATCGGTAATGGCAGCCTTTTCATAAAAGAGGGCGTTCGATCCGTCCGGCAGCTCCTTGTACAGCTCCGTTCGCGTCCAGTCGAACACCGGCATAAAGTTGTAGCAGATGACTTTTACGCCGACTTTGGCCAGCTTGCGGATCGTATCAATGTAAATGTCGATATATTTGTCGCGTGACGGCAGGCCGATCTTAATATCATCATGAACGTTAACACTCTCAACTACAGCGGGGCTGAAGCCCTTGGCCGTAATCTGATCCGCAACCTTCTGGATCTCCTCCATCTCCCACACTTCACCGGCCACCTTATGATGCAGCGACCATACAATGCCCATTACCCCCGGAACTTGCCGGATATGGTCCAGAGTGATATTGTCGTTCCCTTCGCCGTACCATCTCCATGTCATGTTCATAAATAAACCCTCCTTATGATGTATAAAGAAAATGAAGAAGCATTGTGTCAATCAGACTTACAGCGAGTTGCCAAAGGTAAGACTGACAAACAACAATCTTGTATACAAGTTTGACTTGATCATAATTTATACTCTATAAAGTTGTCAATGCCCAATTAAAATCATATATGTATGCCCTTACAATAGCGGAATTTGCGGCTTTTTTCACAAGACTCCTGAATGTATTCTTTTATTAACCTTCGGCATGATGTATACTAGTTCTTAAAATACAATCGATGGAGCAAATGTAGCCATGTCAATCAAAGAAGAAATTATGAAGACACTGAAGCAGGAAATCCTCACCCTGACCTTAAAACCGGGTGCTATCCTCAGTGAGACTGTCCTATCCGAACGGTTCCAGATTTCACGGACCCCGCTGCGTGATGTGCTGAAGCAGCTCAGTCTGGAATCGTATATCGATATTTATCCCAAAAAGGGGAATCTGGTCTCTTTTATCGATCTGGAGTCGGTGGAGCAGATTATTTTTCTTCGGAGTGTGCTGGAGAAGGAGATCATCAAATATCTCTCGGAGCATCTTGCCCTGAAAGGTGTGCATGAGCTGAAGGATATATTGGACCGGCAGAAGGCCGTCATCCGTGAAGAGAATGCTACCGAACCGTTCCTCAACCTGGACGATGCATTTCACGCCGCCTTATTCCGGCTGGCCGGAAGGGAGTACCTGTGGAACCTGATTCAGCAGTCCAATGTGCATTATGTCCGCTACCGCAGGCTGCACATGCTGCGCAAAGAAAAGCTGGAGGAAATCTGGAACGAGCATCAGCACATTCTGGAATACATGACGCAGCGCGAAACAGACAAGCTAGAGGCACTGATCCACCACCATCTGCGGGAGGATATTAATTCCTTGTATCTGCAGGAGAATTTTGCGGATTATATCCGGGGCTAGGACGGCCCCGGGGCTGTGCTGCACGCCTGTCAGCGGGACAATCCGCGTCGGGCAAAATCAAGGGCATTTCTGCCCTTCATTTCGGCGGTACGCCCGCTTTCCAAAATCAAAGGCATTTTTGCCCTTCATTTCGGCGATACGCCCGCTTTGGGCAAAATCAAAGGCATTTTTGCCCTTCATTTCGGCGATACGCATACACAATCCGCCATCCGGAACACACTAATTTGTCTCAAAACCCTGCTCAGCTCATGGCGTATTAACTTTGTCGACTACACTATCCCCTACTTACAGGAAGCAAGAGAACGAAGTAGCCCGCTGTCCATTAAGTTAAAGGGCAGGATTGCCTAAGATCCAATGTGATGAACCTTATCACAAGCAACTGGCGTATGATTTACTGGGTAGGCCATATCCGTACCACAACCCAAGTAGACATTTATGTTACAACTGAGCCGTCGGACGGATCACGATCTCGTTCACATCAATATCGTGTGGCTGTTCGATTGCGTATGCAATGGCGCGGGCAATGGCATCCGGAGTCATCGCTAGTTTATCCCGGACAGAAGCGAGCTGCTCTCTTAATGCCGGGTCTGTTAAGCTCTCAGTGAAATTGGTCTGTACAATTCCGGGGGAAATGATGGTTACGCGCAGCTTATCGCCAGCCTCCTGGCGCAGCCCTTCCGAGATCGCACGTACGGCGAATTTGGTGCCGGAATAGACCGACTGATTAGGAACAGTTTTGTGTCCTGCTGTAGAAGCAATGTTCACGAAATGTCCGAAGCCCTGTTCGCGAAAGATGGGTAACGCTGCTGCAATGCCATACAGAACACCTTTAATGTTGACGTCGATCATGTGCTCCCAATCATCCACACGCAGATCATCGAGAGGGGAAATGGGCATAACACCGGCATTGCTGACAAGCGCATCTATCTTCCCGAACTGTTCGCAGGACAGCGCAACGAGTCTGGACAAATCTTCACGCCGTCTCACGTCAGTGCTTGCATAAACAGCTTCACCTCCCCTTTCCTTGATGCGTGATGCTAGTGCCTCAAGGCGAGCCACCCCACGTGCCCCAAGCACGACCTTTGCTCCTCGCTCAGCAAGTAATAATGCTGTTGCTTCTCCAATGCCGCTGCTCGCACCCGTAATGACGACGGCTTTGTTCTCCATACTTCCTTCCAAGCTCATAGTTCAATCCTTCTTTCTTAATCTATTGGTCTTGCAAGTGTATTGTAAGAAAAAATCGTTTGAACCAGGTAGATTAATCATGTACGATTCTTGCCTAATCCTCTTCGGTGCGGATATAATTAGCCATCAGCGGTTCGGGAAAGGAAAGATGGAAGATGCAAGATCAACCCTATGCCCCTAAAATTTCTGCTTATCTGGAAGAACTGATTGTACTTATTAAACGCCAGACTCCTTCAGACGGCACACACATCTCGGCAATACCAGAACTGTGCCTCAGGCGCGCTAGTCAAATGTCTGAACCGATGCATACAGTCAATATGCCCTCTCTATATGTAGTTGTACAGGGATCTAAGACAGCAGCGCTGGCCGGGGAAAATTATGTATACGATCCGACTAAATACATGATCACATCAGTGCATCTACCTGTAATCGGACAAATCACTCAGGCCTCGCCTAAGCTCCCGTATCTTAGTCTTCAATTGTCCATTAATCCAGAAGTAATTTTGGAGATCATTCATAAAAGCCGTATTCAATGGAAGGGGAAGACAGGGCGGGGTATATGGGTGGGGCAATCCGATCCTCTGCTGCTCGACGGTTTGCTTCGGCTTACCAGACTTCTAGATACGCCCGGGGATATTGAGTTTCTTGCGCCGCTTATTATTCGCGAGATATTTTATCGTCTGCTGCAAAGTGAGCAGGGATCGTTAATCAGGCAATCTGCTGTAACCGGCAGCTATGCGCATGGCATTTCAAAAGTAATTCATCTGATTAAACGTGATTACTCGAAGCCTCTTGTAATAGAGGAATTGGCAAAAGAAGCGAACATGAGCCCTTCTTCTCTGCACAAGCACTTTAAAAAGGTAACGGCGATTAGCCCGCTGCAGTATCAGAAGGCTATTCGGCTCCAGACAGCACGCCGTTTGCTGCTCTCAGAGGGACTAGAAGCCGCTGATGCGGGTTTTCGCGTTGGCTACGAGAGCCCATCTCAGTTCAGCCGAGAGTATGTACGCATGTTTGGGCGCCCCCCAATGAGCGACGTAAAGCATCTGCGTAATTCCTTTGTTGTTCTAGTTGATTGACATTGAGTCTATGAAAAAAAAGCAGCCTCTTTTTAAACCTGAGAGGGGACGCACTCAACAGCGGTCTTTCATTTTATTTGGACTAAAATGAAACTTTAGTTCATAAAAACAGCGGCAGCCCGGGACATGATTTCCCTATCCCTGGCTGCCGCTGTTTCAATTTTCATGGCATTATCCGCCGGTCTTAATCCCGGCTCCCCTCAGCTTCACCCGGCAGAAACCGGAACCACTGCAGGTCAAAGTTACTGCCCGGCAGGAACAGGAACGTTACCGTCTGTGCGCCGTGTACAGGCTCAAGCGCAAATTCCCGCACCGTATAGCTGTCCGCTCCCGGAAATTCAACGAGCTGCTTGAAGTCTCCTTCCGGGCCGCTGAACAGCAGGTGCACGGTATTGTTAGCAAGCCCGGACCGGCCGCAAATCTGGAGCCGCACTGCCCCCTGCTTACCGAAATCCATATCCTCGTAGACCAGGGACACGTTGTTGCCGATCCCCTCAATCGAACGCTCTGTGACGGAGAAGGTATCGCCGTAAACGCGGCTGTTCTCCAAAGCGCCAAGGCGGGCAAACGCTTTGTGCCGGCGGGCAAACGAGATGCCTTTGAGGTGAATCTTTTTCCGCAGGATGAAGGAGATCGTTGTAATGCCGCGCAGCTGCCGGGACAGCTTGTAGGTCTCCTCCTGATATACATTCCAGCGGGACGGCTTCTGGTACAGTACTGTGTCCAGCAATACTGCACCGGACTGGCCAGGTATCCCTTCCCAAATCTCTATTGGATATTCCTCGCTGTCGAGAGCGAATATCGGCATCGTCAATTCATCAGCACCGTAGCTGCCAAAGTCAATCCGCTCGAAGCAGATCAGACTCTCCCCTTCGCGTGCTGTCGCTACGCCGCGTTCATTGCCGTTGGTCAGGTTATAGCTGGCGCTGCTGTGGTAGGCGGCGGAGATGAATTCATACGGATTCAGATAAGCCTGGCCGAAGCCGCTAAGCTTGATCTCCATCTGTGAATAGATCCGGATGCCCTCTGCCCCGTTGCGCACTCCGCACCGCACAAAGACGTCTCCGTCCCCGAGAGGGGTAATCAGCACTTCCTGTTCCTTAACCTCAAGCGTAGCGATATTGGAATCTACTCCAGCCGCATTGGTGATGCGCCATTCCACATCATGATAAGTGGCGTTCTCCGGATGCAGCTTCACGAGGATGGGCAAGCCGGACTTATCCGGGGTTAGCACTGTGCCCTCCGGGCAGAGGATCTCCAGCTTCCGCACCGGCACTTCAGGCAAGGCTCCGCCGCCGGTATCGGTATCCCCGGCGATCCGGCCGGCTTCAAGCGGGCAGTCCGCGTATAGCACCGGCTCCTCCGCTCCTTCGGCCTTAGCCGCAGGCACGGACTGCAGCACGATTTCAGCACCGGCAATACCTGCCGATTCCGCGCGCAGTGTAATCGCCCCCGGCTCCAGTGTGCCGGCAATAATCGCCAGCAGCTTACCGGTGAACATCCGGCGGCTTGAGCCTTTGTAGGCATCGTAATCGGTGCTGTCCCCGTTATCCAGGCCGACCAGCCGTCCCGGTCCTTCGATGCTCAGCTGCACCCGGTTGTTGGCATTCTCCACAGGGAGACCCGCTGCATCCGCGGCAGTGATCGTAACGAAGATCAGATCCTGCCCGTCAGCAGCAAGCTCCTGCTTGTCTGCTGTCAGCACAAGGGAGGCAGCATCGCCGAAGGAAGCACGCTGCTCCGAGGCTATCACATTCCCCTGCTCATCATAGGCATCGGCCCGGAGAACCCCTGCCTTATACGGCAGCTTCCAGTTCCCTGCAAGCTGGTGGCCGTTTATATGGTCAATATCATAGGTTCCCTGCGATACGTCATCCAGAAACAGCTCAATCCGCGGGGCGTTGGAGCAGACACGGACATCGATCAGCTGCCCCTCCGAGAAATCCCAGTACGGGAAGATATGAATCATCGGAGCGGTGCGGTAATCCGTCCATTCCGCCTGATAAATATAATAGGAATCCTTCGGGAACCCGGCGGTGTCCAGCTGTCCGAAGTAAGAGTTCTTGGTATGGTACGGGGTCGGTTCCCCGATATAGTCGAATCCGGTCCAGAGGAACTGTCCCAGGGAATACTTGGCGTCCCGGTCTCCGGTGATGCAGGTTTCTGTATTCTTCGCGCCCCAGCTGGTCGAGCTGTTGCCAAGCGCTGAACACTGCAGGTCATCGTCGGCAAGCACCGGCTGCTCCAGCGGAAAATGATAGACTCCCCGGCTCTGCACCGTCGAACAGGTCTCGCTGCCGTAGATAATCCAGTCGGGATGCTCCGCATGGTGCGCATCATAATATTTCTCGCCGTAGTTATATCCGGCAACCTTGACGATGTCTGCACATTTCTGTGCATTTTCCCACGGCATATAGTTCGAGCCGATCGTCACAAATCCGTTGCCGCGCGGGTCATGCAGCAGCACCTCATCCTGCAGCATCCGGGTAACCTCCTGGCCCCGCTCACCGGCATGAGTATCATAGATTTCGTTGCCAATACTCCACATGATCAGGCTCGGACGGTTCCGGTCGCGCCTGACCCAGCTGGCAATATCCTTCCTCCACCATTCCGGGAAGAAACGGGCATAGTCATAAGGCGTCTTGCTGCGCTCCCACATGTCAAACGCCTCCGAAACAATGAGCACGCCCATTTCATCCGCCAGCTCCATCAGCTCAACCGCAGGCATATTATGGGCAGTGCGGATGGCGTTCACACCCATCTCCTGCAACAGCACGATCTGCCTCCGCAGCGCAGCCGTATTAACCGCTGCACCCAGCGCACCCAGATCATGGTGCTGGCACACCCCGTTCAGCTTAAAGGAGTGTCCGTTCAGGAAAAATCCCTTGTCACTATCCAGCTCCACTGTCCGGAAGCCGAACCGCTCGCGTTCCTCCTGGATAACGGCCCCGCCGGCCAGCAGTTCTGTCTTTAGCCAGTACAGGCTCGGGCTGGCAATATCCCAGAGCACCGGCTGCTCCACTGCCAGCCTGCTGTGGGCATGCACAGTCCCGCCGCCGTCCGTCATCAGCACTGCGGACTCCTCCCGGGCCACAGCATTACCGTCCCCGTCCAGCACCGTATGGCAAAGCGTGTACGCTGCCTTTTCCCTGCCGGCTGCATGAATCTGCCCGTTGTCTCCCGGCCTGTCGGCAGTATCTGCCAGCTCCAGCTCTGTATCCACATCCACCGTCCAGTTCCCGCCGTCCGCCGGCCGCGCGGCAATGTAGATTCCGTCAGCTGCAATATGGCTCAGCGGATATTCACGCAGCCATACCGAACGGTAGATGCCTGCACCTGAATACCAGCGGGAGCCCGGTGATTCATGGACGACCCGCATCACAATGGTATTATCACCTTCCTGCAGATAAGGCGTAATGTCAAACTCAAAGGTGGAATACCCATACTTCCAGTCTCCCGCCTCCTGTCCGTTCACATACAGCGTAGAATCCATGTATACGCCTTCAAACCGAAGAGAGCAGCAACGCTCCGGCGGTATTTTATCCAGCGTAAGCGTCTTGCTGTACCAGCCCTCCCCGTTCTCATAGAGCGCATTCGTATCGTAGATCAGCCAGTCATGCGGCAGGGTAACGGGCATCCAGGCCGCCTCTGCCATTACTTTTGTCAGCTCAGAGCCCAGCTGCTGCTTGCTGAACTGCCAGCCCCCGTTCCATTTGCGTGCAGTGTTCATCCTGTACTCTCCTCCTGTATTCTTTTCTCCGGATACTCGCCCGGTCTCAGCGCTTCAGATAACGTTCATAGGCTGCCTGCTGGATGTCCAGTGCCCGCTCAATCCCCATATCCCGCATCTGCTGCACATATTTGTCGTAGTTATCCACCGGTTCGGTGCCGAGGATGATTTTGAGCTCCGCTTCCTTCACCAGGGTATTGATGTCGTTCATAATGCTGCCCAGCTCATCGGATTCCTCGCCTGTCGGCGTAACCGGCGGGAGCAGATGGCGCTCGTGGTTCGTATTCTTCCAGATGTCCAGGGCCGCTGTGGTCTGGGCAAACTTCACCGGCAGATGATTATCCTGCTGAATCATCGGGAAGTTCGTGCTGTGCGAGTACTTGAGCATTACCTTGTCACTGGAAATACCGTCCGGGTTATTCGCCACAAAGTCCGTGTACACCGGCTCGCCGCCCGCCAAAGTATACGTAGTTCCTTCAATGCCAAAGGTATTCAGCATACTCCCCTCCCCGGTAAAAGCATAATCAAGCCAGCGCATCGCCGCCTCCACATGCTTCGTATTAGCCGAAATAGCCGCGGAGTAGGTTCCGGCATAGGCATTGTCGAGCTGGCCGAACTCCGGCGTTTCCCCCTTGGCGGCTGCAGGATACGGGGCGGCTGCAAAATCAGCCTGTTTCCCGGCGGCCTGTGCTGCCGAATTGTAGCTCTCAATGTAAAATTGCCAGCCGATTGTCGCTCCGCTCTCGCCGGAGGTCATTTTCTTATCCACAGTCGCCGCATCGATGGAGGCAAAATCCTTGTCGATCAGCCCTTCCTTATACCACTGGGACATCGTTTTCAGGTACTCCTTATAGCCAGGCTCCAGATAGCCGTAAACCACGTGCCCGTCATTGACGTAGAAATTGCCCATCACCCCAAAGGCGCCGGCAAATCCGCCGGTCCGCTCACCCAGGAACAAGGTCCGGAGCGTCAGCGGGGCGGCCGCCTGTTTCTGTTCTTTAAAAGCGGTCAACACCGTATGCCACTCGTCAATCGTCTCCGGAATGCCAAGCCCCAGCTCGTCCAGCCAGTCCTGGCGGATGATCGGCCCGCCGTACACCCTGCCGTTTTCTGAACGGATGAACGGGAAGGCGTAATAGGTTCCGGCGTCGGTTTTGATCATTTTGTCAATTTCAGGGTGCTCTGCAAGCGTTCGTTTCAGGTTGGGCGCATATTGGCCGATCAGTTCATTCAGCTTGAGAATATAGCCCTGCTCCACCGCTTTATCGGGACCGCCGGGAAACTGCAGCCAGGTATTGAGAAAAATATCCGGCAGCTCACCCGATGCCAGCAGCAGACTGAATTTCTGGTCGGTCATCGCGTGCCTCCGAGCTGCCTGATCCGGATCCCTGTCCTGAGCTCATACTCGTCATCGATCGGCAGACGCTCCGGCGTCCCGCCCAGCTGTTCATTCATAAAGGTGAGTGTGATATCCCCCGCCATCGGATAGGAAAAATCAGCGGATTCCGCAGACGGATTGCCCGAAGGCGTCTTCAAAGCGCTTTCATTATTAGAGCCTCCGCATCCTCCGGCAAGCAGGGCAATGCCCAGTAAACAAATGGCTGAATGCCTCGCCCTTCCTTCTCTCCAACTTTTGATCAACATGATGACCTCCACTGTAAAATATGGGCCGGTTACCGCCCTGTGCGACTTCATGCGATTTCATGCACCTTCAATGTAAGCTATAACCAGCGCCCGGAGCAATGTTCAATATGCATAATGGATTGTCATTATCATAAAAAAGCTTGCAATGTCCCGCTGTCAGGACACGCCGGCAAAACCAAAAACCTCCTTGGCAGCAAGGAGGTTCAGGCGTTAAATCACTTCAAACACCGGACGTTCCCGGATAAAATGCACCGGCACCGCCGGAAACTGCGCCGCCAGCCGCTCTGCCAGCAGCTTCATGCCCGGCGCCTCACTCTCGGCGTGGCCGAGCATGATCAGCGCCTTGCTGCGCCCCTGCTGATCGGCATCCCTGACATATTCCGGCGCTTCCCATTCGGGGCCTTCTCCGGCAATAATCAGATCCAGCCCCTCTTCCCCGTACAGGGGAATCGCCAGCTGGCCCCCGCCCCGGTAGCCGACCAGGATGCCAATTTTGCTGCAGGCCGCCGAAAGATCTCCTGCTGCACGCACATAGGCAATCTGCAGCTTACTTTTCACATGCTCAGCGGCCTCTCTGGCCGTCATCGGCGGGACCGTCAGAAGGGACACCGCCGGGCGGTGCTCCGTCACATACGCCTGCCAGTCCAGCGCTGCAATCAGCCCTTCGGTTATCCCGTCCGGCGTATAGCGGTGAACATAATCGTGGAAGCGGTAAATACCAGTTTCCTGTCCGGCAAGCAGCGCCGACTTCCGGAGGTAAACAGCGTCCTGACTAAGCCGTTCGCGCTGATCGTGATGGCTGTAATAGATTCCTTCATGGGAGACGATCAGGTTGGCTCCAAGTCCAGCTGCCTGTTCTATCACATGTTGCGAGGCGGTAAATGCGGTTACAATTCCCCGCACCTCTGTCTCCGGTGTTCCTGTTTCCAGCCTGTCTACCGTCTGCTCCGGCACGGGAATTCCGGCCGTCAGCCAGTCAATAATGGTTCCGAAGGTAATCGTCATGGTCATATCCTCTTAGTAGATGGTGCGTGACGCCTGATCTTCTATCCCGCTTTTCCGGTAAAAATACGTGTTGATCTGGTCCCGCCATTCCTTCGCATGCGCGGCTTGCCCAGTAAGACGCTGCTCTACCTGCACATACAGATCCTCTCTTACCTTGTCCTTCAGGGTCTGCCAGGAGGATAACAGTCCTTCCGCCCGCTGGGCTCCTTCAAAATGCGTATCGTAAATGTGCTGGATCACGGTTTTGCCGGAATGGAGCACATGGGTGTACGGTACATGGTGGAAGAACAGCAGCAGCTCATCCGGGCATTCCTCAAGCGACTCATAGCGGGCAGCATTGCTGCCGATGTACTGGGCGCTGTACCCGGTTCCCGTCTTCACCGTCCGGTCGACCCCGATCCCGCGGTTGTCGGCATAATGATAGGTGCCCCATTGCGAATATTCATAACCGTCCACATTCGGCCCGTAATGATGCTCCGGATTGATCATCCAGCCCACTCCGAGCGGTGCAGTATAAGATTCATAGATTTCCCAAGAATCCAGCAAAATTCTGCTGATTACATCCGCTACCTCCTGATTGCCACCAAAGGTCAGGGCAATCCATTCCGCTGCGATTGCTTCAGCGCTGAGCTCGGGATTCCAGGCCAGGCGGCCGTAGCCGTACAGGTTGGCCTGGGCCAGCAGATGGCCGGTCCAGTTGATATCATTGCCGGTGTTGGACACCGCTGCAATCCCGCTGTGCCGGTTGCCCCACAGCGAGCCGTCCACGATGCGCTTCACCGGAGAAGCCTCCCCTTTGGCAAGGGTCTGGAATTCCAGCACCTCCTTCCACTGGGGAACCAGGTAGCAGACATGGCGCTGCTGGCCGGTATACTCCTGGGCGATCTGGAATTCAATGATCTGATTAGTATGCTCCAGTGCACCGAACAGCGGGGAGACCGGCTCTCTGACCTGGAAATCCATCGGCCCGTTTTTGATCTGCAGGATGACATTATCCTTGAATCTGCCGTCCAGCGGCTTGAAGTGGTCATAGGCTGCCCGCGCACGGTCTGTCTTGCGGTCACGCCAGTCCTGCTTGCAGTTGTACACGAAGCAGCGCCAGATGACGATGCCGCCGAACGGCTCCAGCGCTTCAGCCAGCATGTTGGCCCCGTCGGCATGGTCGCGGCCGTAGGTGAACGGCCCCGGACGGTTCTCCGAATCCGCCTTGACCACAAAGCCGCCGAAATCCGGGATCACCCGATAGATTTCAGCAGCCTTCTCCTGCCACCACCGGCGTACGCCCGGATCTAGCGGATCGGCGGTACCCGCCCCGCCTTCCTGCATTGGCCCGGCAAAATTCACACTCAGGAACAGCCCAATGCCATACACCCGGAACTGGTCCGCGATTTCAGCCACCTGCGGCAGATACTCCGAGATGAACAGCGTCTCCAGTGCATGCACATTCACATTGTTGATTGCAATGGCATTGATCCCCGCTGAGGACATCAGGCGCGCATAATCGCGTACCCGCTCCATATCCCCGACAAACCGGTTATTATCATAGAAGAATGATCTGCCGGCATAGCCCCGCTCCACACTGCCGTCAAAATTATCCCAATGGTTAATCATCCGCAGGCTATTGACCGGATTCACAGCCTCATCAAGTGCCTCGATGGGCTGAAGCGTGCCCATGAGCCGCAGCAGATGGAATACTCCATACAGCACCCCGGCAGGCGCGGAGGCACCAACAGCAATGCAGTTATGCTCTACGCTGGTGCGGATGGCGAAGCCTTCGCGGCCAGCCTTGCGGATGTCGGCCTCTGCAAACACACTATCGATCATTGCGTTGCCGCCACTAAAGGTGCCGAAGGCAACGACAGGGTCTGCGCCGGCCCCGGCAGAATGCTCCGGGGCATTTGCTGCGGTATTCGCAGGAGCGGCTTCCAATTGCACCTGGATGCCCAGCATCGAAGCAACGCCCTGCTTCCATTCCGCCAGCGCAGCCTGAACCGTGTCGTCCGTCTCTGTAACGCTCACCGCTTGGCACCATTTCACATATTGCTCCTGCAGGCTGCCCTGCGAAAGCTCGGGATAGCTTAACCAGGCATTATAGCCATGATCCTGTGTCCGCTTGCTGATCCTGTTTGCTTCATTCATCCGGAAATCCCCTCCTGATTGTTGCCTGAATAATGTTACTGTTTATATCAGCCGATTAGCTGTACCAAATGCAGCTATTTCGTCCACATGCGGATTTCCCCTGCTTTTTGTTGCACAAACTGCAGTTATAGAACCTCCCTGCTCTTAGTTGCATAGTCAGCTATTTAGCGCCGGCCTGCCGAGCCAGCTCCGTCAGCGACCGGCTGCCAATGCCTTCCAGCAGCCAGAGGATGGCGGTAACGCCGCGAGGGTAATATTTGCTGCCGCCGATCAGGCCGCCCAGAATCTGGTCGCTCCAGCACCAGTAGGACAGCTCGGGATGGAGCAGCCAGCCCACATGGGCGGCATCCGCCGCATGGCCGCTCTCCTCCCAAGGCAGATGCAGAATCTCGCGGGCAATAAACTGTGAGAGATAAATTTTGCTGAGCCAGGAGTTATTGCTGGTAGAGGACAGCTTCCAGCCTCCATCGTCGAACAGGCAGACGCCCGGAACCAGCACCGTCTGCAGATGCGTGTTCAGCGCACTGAGGTACCCGGCAAACCGGCCGTCCGGATCAAGCGCCTCCTCACAGCCGGTGAAAAGCGGGAAGATCAGCCCTTCAATCGCCGGAATGATGCGCGAATCGTTGTTTTCGTGAATGACAGCCGGAATGTACCCTTCGCTGTTCAACTCTGCTGCAATGGAAGCAGCACATTTATCCGCCTGCTGTCCCGCTTCCGCCGCCAGCTCCGCCAGTCCCTCCTGCCCGAAAAACCTCTCCAGCGCCACATAGGCCGCCCAGCATTTGCCCGCCATATAAATGTTATTGCGTGACTGTCCCAGCGAGGTGTCCAGACTGTCGTAAGTGGTAATTTCGGCTCCGCCCTGCGTCCGGTTGCTGTCCAGACCCATCAGGCCGTTGCGCTGCTCCTTGTCCGGGTGATCACGGTTCAGCATGCTCTCGAAGCAGGCCCGGAGCACCGGCAGCATGTTGTCCGCGAATTCACGGTCCCCGGTCTGTTCAATATAGACGAGCGCCGAGACCAGCCAGTTCACCAGCTCCTCATGACTCATATAGGAAAAGCAGTCATCCAGCCCCGCCAGCTCATATGCGGAATACTGCGGACGCGAGAACACATTGGCTACGCCGACATCGTGGGTGAAGCTGATTCCTCCCGGATATTCCCTGGTTTCGCCCGGAAATACAACCTTATCCTCATAGCTGTAGCGGTCCGCGAACAATTCCAGCTCATTTCGTACCGTCCACGGATTCATCACCAGCTCAAAAAACAGCTGATCCGCCGTCAGATCCAGCGTATTCATCATGCGGTATTCACCTTCGTTGACAATCCACAGATATTTCTCGCCGTCATGCAGCAGCTGAGTGCTTCCGTAATAGCTGTGAATCGCATGCGACAGCATAAAGCTCTGGTCTGCGCTAAGCCCGGCCGAGTGAATCCAGGCATCAGCGTCCGTACAGGCAGCGGTCAGTTCGCCGAAATGCTCCAGTGCATAACCGGCCACCTCCTCGATATTCCGGAAAAAGCGGGTATACGCATAGCAGGCATCAATTCCTGTAGTCACAAGACCGCCGCGGTAAAAGCAAACCGCAAACCGGTACGTCCGCTTTTCGCCAGCCGGAACGTCCATCAGTACGGCACCCGTTCCGCCCAGTCCAAAGGATAGATTATGCTCAAGCTTGGCCTCCAGAATCTTTTCCATGGTGAATCCGAGCGCAGACAGCACGCCTTCCTCCGCACAGGCAATAGCCGTCAGCCGGCCTTGTCCGATCCCCTGAAAAGCGCCTCCGCTCGTATCTCCCAGCCTGCGCATGGAGCTGTACGGATCGCTGCCTTCGTAGCCGAAAAAGCCTCTGCGGGCAAAGGTCCCCCGGGTGTTGTCGAGCGTAAGCTCAGCAAAAACCGCCGGCAGCAGCGCTGCCTTCAGCGATTCTTCATCAGCCTTGGACGGATCAGGTACCGACCGGACGGGAGAATACACCTTGAAGGTCAGGTCTCCAGCCTGCCACGTATCGCTTGCTGTTCCCAGCGTCCGGCTGATTCCCTCATTTTGAAACGCTTTCAATTTAATTTTTGCGGTCTCATCCGCTTTTTCTATATCATATCTGGCTCCGGCATCTGCCACCTGCTCAAAAAAGGGCAGCACCTCATAGCTTTCACCGTCCGCAGACTGAAATCCGATGTACATATTCTGGTCAGCCGGTTTGCCCAGCTCCAGCCCGAGCCCTCCGTTTTTACCTTTAAAACCGAGTGTGAAGCTTGCAAATGCCCCGATAGGTGAATGCTGGACATTATAGAATGGATTAGACTTTGTCATAATGGCTCCTTCCTGGTACGCAGCATGCGAGTTTGGCAGTTTATAGATTGCCCATTCTCATCCTATCACGGGGCTCTATGCCGGGAACATTGCCAAATCAGGCAGAATTTTACCCAAATCAAGCTAAACTCCGCTATACTAAAATTGACAGAGAACTTGTGTACCGGGAGGAACCGCCTATGGCTTCGGCTTTTTTGCCGCCTGAACTCGGCCAGAACATTAGTGAAATCATTATCCCCGACGTCAAAACAACGCTGAACTTGTTCGGCATGCATCTGCGGACGGTAAGCGGTGCGTGGAGTTATCCAATTCATGCCCACCCGCAGTATGAGTTCAACTATGTGCTGGACGGGGAACAGCGGATCATCGTCAACAGCCGTAGCTATACGCAGCGTGCCGGGGATCTGGTTCTTTTGCGGCCGGGAGACTCGCACTCCAGCCAGAGCGGCAACGGGCGGCCGTTCACGTATTTTTGTATCCATTTTGATATCGACGATAAAATTCTAATCTCGCTCTTGAGCCGGCTGCATCATGTATTGTTCAAGGCTGACAGCACGATTGCCCATAAGCTAACGCCCTCACTCACCCGGCTGGTCGATATCTCCCGCCAGATTCACGGGGACATCACAATGTCCCAGCGGATGATGCTGCAGTCTGCCGTGTTTGAACTATTCGGCCAGCTGTGGGAGGCCTTCTCTGTTGAGGCCAACCTGCAGGCTTCTGCCAGCTACGAAAAGGTCGAGCTTGCCCACCAGATCCGCAGCCGCCTGCAAGGTCTTGTCTATCAGCAGTTCAAGCAGGATGCACAGGAAGACCGGACGCTTGGCGTCGATGATATCGCGGCAGAGCTGGGCATCAGCTCCTCGCACTGCTACCGGGTATTCCGGCAGGTGTTCGGCCTCTCCCCGAGAGAATTCTTATCCCGGCAGATGCTGCATGAGGCCAAGGTGCTGCTGGACGATCCGCGTCTGCCGGTAAGCCACATCTCGGCGATTCTCGGCTACCGGGATATCGCCCACTTTAGCCGCCAGTTCAAGCGCTGGCATGGCAAATCACCGCGCGAGTACCGCGAAGGAGGTTCATTATGAAAGAGCTGTATATGAAGCAGAAGGTATTCAGTCTAAGCGGGAAATTTACAGTTAAGAACCAGCAGGAGCAGGATGTCTATCTGGTAGAGGGCAGCTTTATGCAGATTCCCAAAACGTTCTCCATTATGAATGCCCGCGGAGAGGAGGTCGCACTGATTACGAAAAAGGTGTTCAGCTTGCTGCCGAAGTTCTTTGTGGAGGTGAACGGCCGGGAGATACTGACGATCAAGAAGGAATTTTCTTTGCTAAAAGCGCGCTATACCATAGATTCAGCCGGCATTGAGGTACGCGGAAACTGGTGGGACATGGACTTCCAGGTCCTGCAGCACGGTTCAGTCATTGGTGAGGTCAACAAAGAATGGTTCACCTGGGGCGATAGCTACAAGATTCATATTTTGAATGAGCAAATGGAGGCCATCATGATTGCGATTGTTGTGGCGATTGATTGTGTGAAGGCTGATGATGTGGCTGGGGCGGGCTCCCAGTAACCGTTATTTCCGTAAATACAAAAACACCTCCAGAATCTCCGTCTAACGACAGAGCCTATTCTCCTGGAGGTGTTTTTATCAATTCATCCAATGCGGCGGCTTATCCTAATCTAGCCCATCCGCCGACAGGTTCCCGCCATTACTGGCAATAACCTGCAAGTTCACCTGCTGCAGTACACTCATGTAACGTAGGGCTCGGCTGGCTCGGCTGGCTCGTCGACTGTTCTTTACGAAATATGTTGTTGCTACTCCAAGTAATATTATTACCAGCGTTCGGGCTAACGGACTCAGATACGCTTATTTTCAGCAAAAGGCCTGTTTCTGCAGGCTAACGGACACCAGTGACCTTATTTCCCGTCTTTCCGCTTAAAAAGCACTTTCAAGCTGGAAATAAAGGCATTACGGTCCGTTAGCCTGATTAAACAGGCCGATTTCCAATAAAGGCGCTGGTGTCCGTTAGAAAAAGTGGAAGTTACTGAGGGGCTTGAGTTAGGGGTTACGGGGTTACGGG